>NZ_JBIRGU010000001.1:0-1347188 GCF_044328175.1 Streptomyces sp. NPDC017979
GACTTTTGGCACGCTGTTGAGTTCTCAAGGAACGGACGCTTCCTTCGAGTCCCTCTCAGGACCCTCCGGGCTTTTCCCTTCGGTCTTGCGTTTCCAACCTTACCAGATCTTTTTCCCGGCCCGTTTCCGGACTTGGCTTTCAATCAGGCGGCCGATTGGAGTGGCCTTTTGCCTTTCGGCTTGATCCGACTTTATCAGAAGATTCTGAGTCGGAATTCCGGCCCTCGTTCGGGGTGTTTGCCCAGACGCACGAGTGCGTCGGGTTCCCTGCGAGGCGGAGCCGTAAACGTACTGGAGCGGGGCGCCCGGATGCAAATCCAGGCGCCCCGCTCCATGAAGTACGACGTCAGGAGGTCAGACCTCGATGACGACCGGGAGGATCATCGGGCGGCGGCGGTAGGTGTCGGACACCCACTTGCCCACCGTCCGACGCACCAACTGCTGGAGTTGGTGCGGCTCGGCGACGCCGTCGGAGGCGGACCGGCCGATCGCCTCCTCGATCTTCGGGATGACGTCGCCGAAGATCGAGTCGTCGATGCCGGAGCCGCGGGCCTGCACGTGCGGGCCGCCGACGACCTTGCCGGTGGTGGAGTCCACCACGACGAAGACGGAGATGAAGCCCTCGTCGCCCAGGATGCGGCGGTCCTTGAGGGAGGACTCGGTGACGTCGCCGACCGAGAGGCCGTCCACGTACACGTAACCCGCCTGGACCTTGCCGACGATCCTGGCCTTGCCGTCGACCAGGTCGACGACCACGCCGTCCTCGGCGATGACGATGTGGTCCTTCGGGACGCCGGTGAGGGCGCCCAGCTCGGCGTTGGCCCGCAGATGGCGCCATTCGCCGTGCACCGGCATCAGGTTCTTCGGCCGGCAGATGTTGTAGAAGTACAGCAGCTCGCCGGCGGAGGCGTGGCCGGAGACGTGGACCTTGGCGTTGCCCTTGTGGACCACGTTCGCGCCCCATCGGGTCAGGCCGTTGATCACGCGGTACACCGCGTTCTCATTGCCCGGGATGAGCGAGGACGCCAGGATCACCGTGTCGCCCTGGACGATCCGGATCTGGTGGTCTCGGTTGGCCATCCGGGAGAGCGCGGCCATCGGCTCGCCCTGTGAGCCCGTACAGACGAGGACGACCTCGTCGTCCGGCAGGTCGTCGAGGGTCTTGACGTCGACGACGAGTCCGGCCGGGACCCGGAGGTAGCCCAGGTCACGGGCGATGCCCATGTTCCGGACCATCGAGCGCCCGACGAACGCGACACGCCTGCCGTACTCGTGGGCCGCGTCCAGGATCTGCTGGATCCGGTGCACGTGGCTGGCGAAGCTCGCGACGATGATGCGCTTCTGTGCGCTGGCGAAGACCTGGCGCAGCACGTTGGAGATGTCGCGCTCGGGCGGGACGAAGCCCGGGACCTCCGCGTTCGTGGAGTCCGACAGCAGGAGGTCGATGCCCTCCTCGCTGAGTCGGGCGAAGGCGTGCAGGTCGGTGAGCCTGCGGTCCAGCGGGAGCTGGTCCATCTTGAAGTCGCCCGTGTGCACCACCATGCCCGCGGGGGTGCGGATGGCGACGGCCAACGCGTCCGGGATGGAGTGGTTGACCGCGATGAACTCGCAGTCGAAGGGGCCGATGCGTTCGCGCTGCCCCTCGACGACTTCGAGGGTGTACGGACGGATGCGGTGCTCCTGGAGCTTCGCCTCGATCAGGGCGAGGGTGAGCTTGGAGCCGATCAGGGGGATGTCCGGCTTGAGCCGGAGCAGGTAGGGGACGCCGCCGATGTGGTCCTCGTGGCCGTGCGTGAGCACGATGCCCTCGACGTCGTCGAGGCGGTCCCGGATGGTGGTGAAGTCCGGAAGGATCAGGTCGATGCCGGGCTGCTCCTCTTCGGGGAAGAGGACGCCGCAGTCGACGATGAGCAGTCGGCCGTCGTACTCGAAGACCGTCATGTTCCGGCCGATTTCACCGAGGCCACCGAGGGGGGTGACGCGCAGTCCCCCCTTCGGGAGCTTCGGCGGCAGGCCGAGTTCGGGATGCGGATGACTCAAAAGACTCTCCTCACCATGTACGCCACCTGCCGCTCGGGCACGTGGCGTACATGACATTCGTGCATGTGCTGAAGTCCGTGGCCGGCGCGACGGAGGTCGGCCGGCTGGATCTGGTTTCGTTCGCTTATTCAGTTGTCAGGTCGTGCCATGTCTGGGGTCAGAGCTGGACGCCGCCGGCCGCGAGGTCGGCCTTGAGCTGGGCCGTCTCCTGAGGGCTCAGCTCGACGAGGGGCAGTCGCAGCGGGCCGGCGGGCAAGCCCTGGAGGGCGAGCGCGGCCTTGGTGGTGATGACGCCCTGGGTGCGGAACATGCCGGTGAAGACCGGCAGCAGCCGCTGGTGGATCTCGGTGGCCTTCTGGACGTCGCCGCTGGTGTGGGCGTCGATCAGGGCGCGCAGCTCCGGGGTGACCACGTGACCGACGACGGAGACGAAGCCGACGGCACCCACGGACAGCAGCGGCAGGTTCAGCATGTCGTCGCCGGAGTACCAGGCCAGGCCGGAGCGGGCGATGGCCCAGCTGGCACGGCCGAGGTCGCCCTTGGCGTCCTTGTTGGCGACGATCCGCGGGTGTTCCGCGAGCCGGACGATGGTCTCGGTGTCGATCGGGACGCCGCTGCGACCGGGGATGTCGTAGAGCATCACCGGGAGTTCCGTGGCGTCGGCGATGGCCGAGAAGTGCTGGAACAGGCCCTCCTGAGGGGGCTTGTTGTAGTACGGCGTGACGGCCAGCAGGCCGTGCGCGCCGGCGCGTTCGGCTGCGCGAGCGAGCTCGACGCTGTGTCGGGTGTCGTTGGTGCCGATGCCTGCGACGATCCGCGCCCGGTCCCCGACGGCCTCCAGTACCGCCCGGACGAGCTGGTCTTTCTCCGCGTCGCTGGTGGTGGGCGACTCGCCCGTGGTGCCGTTGATGATCAGGCCGTCGTTGCCGGCGTCCACCAGGTGGGCCGCCAGACGCTGGGCGCCGTCGACGTCAAGGCCGCCGTCCGGGGTGAACGGCGTGATCATGGCGGTGAGGACCCGCCCGAAGGGGGTCTGCGGAGTGGGGATCGGAGCCATGGGTTACACGCTACTCGCTGCTCAGTGCGGTGTGGCCCTTGAGGGGACGTGACGTACGCCGTGCTACACGGAGCCCGGCACTGCCTGCTCGGGGGTTCAAGCAGTGCCGGGTCCGTTTGATCAGCCTAGATGAAGTTCACGAAACACTGCAATGCGGACACTTCACCCGGGTAATCCGTACATCTGTACCGCTGAGTGCCTCGACTGAGGGACTCCTTCGGGCGTCTCTCGGCGTGTGGGCGCCGTTCTCGCCGCCGGGCGTCAGGGTGCGATCCGGCCGTTCTTGTTGAACGCGGCATGGGTCAGCGGCATCAGCCGGGCCCAGTGCTCTTCCATCCGCTCGCCGACCATCTCGATCTCGCGCTGCGGGAAGGACGGCACCTTCGCGTTCTCGTGCTGGGTGCGCAGCCCGAGGAAGTGCATCAGGGAGCGGGCGTTGCAGGTCGCGTACATCGACGAGAAGAGTCCGACCGGCAGGACCGAACGGGCGACCTCGCGGGCGATGCCGGCGTCCAGCATCTCCTGGTACGTCTCGTACGAGCGCCGGTAGGAGTCCACCATGGCGTCGCTGACGACCTTGTGCTGCTCCGGGCTGCCGTCGATGAAGACGTACTTGCCGGGGCGGCCCTCCTGGACCAGCTTGCGGTCCTGGGCGGGCACGTAGAAGACGGGCTGGAGCTCCCGGTAGCGGCCCGACTCCTCGTTGTACGACCAACCCACGCGGTGCCGCATGAACTCGCGGAAGACGAAGATCGGGGCGCTGATGAAGAAGGTCATCGAGTTGTGCTCGAAGGGGCTGCCGTGTCGGTCGCGCATCAGGTAGTTGATGAGCCCCTTGGACCGCTCGGGGTCCTTGCTGAGCTCGTCGAGGGACTGCTCGCCGGCCGTGGAGACGCGGGCGGCCCACAGCACGTCGGAGTCGGCGGCGCTGTGCTTCACCAACTCCACGGTGACGTCGCCCCGGAAGGTCGGGGCAGCGGGGTCGGTGGGGGTGTCGGTCACCAGTGAAGGTCCTTTCACCTGGGGCTGGGCGGGGGCGGCAACCACCTTAGTCCACCCCTCCCCGCGCCCTTCTTCGGTTGATTCGTCGAAATCGGGCACCGAATCGCCGTTTCGTGCGTCTGTAGGGGTGAGGGCGTCACAACGGCCCCCGCGGCGTCATCGACCCGACGCCGGCACACCGTCACTGCACGCGCACCGCACCGCACCGCACACACCAAGGAGAGTGGTCTGATGTTCCGCCGGCGGGAAGCCGTCCCGTTCTCGTTCGTCGCCGAGTCCGAGAGCTTCCGCAGCAACGTCACGCCCCCGCCGCGTGAACGCGCCACCGCCTCGCAGCTCACCGGTCGTACGGTGACCGGGCTGCTGATCGTGGCCGGGCTGGTCGGCTCGCTGCTCTTCGGCCTGCCGGCGCTGGAGTCGCCCGAGAGCCCGGCGCACTCCCAGCAGAACGAGGCCGCGGAGCGGCGCTGACCCGTACGGCCCCCCTGGGGTGGTAGGGCGCTGGACGCCTCGGTAGCCTCACCCGTCACAGCCCCCATCCGAGTGTGCTGGTGAGTGAGGAACAGTCGTGCCCCTGCCCTTCTTGACGGCCGACCGCGCGTTCGACGCCAACGCGGAGGATTCCGACGACATCGCATTGCCCTTCGACGACCACGACCAGTGGCGTCGGCCGTACCGGCCGGGGCCCTGGCGGGTGGGCGCGGCGGCGGTGCTCCTGTTGCTGGCGAGCTTCGTGATGCTCGCCGCCATGATCATCGCGTTCGCCGGTGCGATGTCCGGCGCCGGGCTCTGCCTGGCCCTGGGGCTGGTGGTGATCGCGCTGGCCCTGAGACTGCTGAGGGCCGGGGTGTGGGTGAGCCGGCACGGGCTGCGCAGGGTGGGCTTCTTCGCCACCACGACGCTGCCGTGGAGCCAGGTGACCGGGGTGCGCACGGTCCAGCAGCCGGTGCGCTGGCTGGGACTGCCGCGTACGGTCCAGGGGCAGGCGCTGCTGCTGGGCCGGAAGGGGCAGGGCGAGCCTCTGGCGCTGCTGACGGACCACAACGCGGACTTCCTGTCCCGGGTGGAGGCGTTCGAGCGCGCGGCGGACACGGTCGAGGCGTGGGGAGCGGAGTACCGGACGGAAACCCCCTGAACGGACCCGAGACGAGGAAGGGACGGACCCCTGGGGTCCGTCCCTTCCTCGTGTCCGGGGACCTAACTGCTCGTACGGGCTGCCTCGTGCAGGGCGATCGCGCGTTGCATCGCCTTGCGCGCCCGCGGGGTGTCCCGGGCGTCGTGGTACGCCACCGCGAGCCGGAACCAGCAGCGCCAGTCGTTCGGCGAGTCCTCGGTCTCGGCGCGGCGCCGGGCGAACACCTCGTCCGCCGCGTCCCGGTCGATCCGTCCGCTGGGGGTGCGGGCGAGGTCGTCGACCGGCAGGCCGCCTTCGGCGTCGAGTTCGGCGGCCAGGCGGTTGGCCCGGGTGACGAACCGGGTGTTCTTCCAGAGGAACCACACCCCGATGACGGGCAGCATCAGCACGGCGACGCCGAAGGCGACCGTGAGCAGGGTGCCCTGCTGGATGAGCAGGACGCCGCGGCTGCCGACCAGGACGAAGTAGACGGCCAGGGCGGCTGCCGTGATGAAGTACGTGATTTTCGCGCGCATGTCGGTCTCGTCGGGGGCCGGGACGGGGATCGGACGGTCAGTCGAGGTCGAGGAAGTTCTCCAGGCCGACCGTGAGACCGGGCGTGGAGACGACTCGACGGACGCCGAGCAGGATGCCGGGCATGAAGCTGCTGTGGTGCAGCGAGTCGTGCCGGATGGTGAGGGTCTCCCCCTCGCCGCCGAGCAGTACTTCCTGGTGGGCGAGGAGCCCCCGCAGGCGTACGGCGTGCACCGGGACGCCGTCGACGTCGGCGCCGCGGGCTCCGTCGAGGGCGGTCTCGGTGGCGTCCGGCTGCGGGCCGAGTCCGGCCTCCGCCCGCGCGGCGGCGATCAGCTGGGCGGTGCGGGTGGCGGTGCCGCTGGGGGCGTCCGCCTTGTGCGGGTGGTGCAGTTCGACGACCTCGACGGAGTCGAACCAGCGCGCCGCCTGCTGGGCGAACTTCATGGTGAGGACGGCGCCGATGGAGAAGTTCGGCGCGATGAGCACACCGGTGCCGGGGGAGCCGTCGAGCGCGGTGCGCAGCCGTGCGAGGCGGTCCTCGGTCCAGCCGGTGGTGCCGACGACGGCGTGGATGCCGTGGCTCACGCAGAAGTCCAGGTTGTCCTGGACGGCCGCGGGGTTGGTCAGCTCGACCGCGACCTGGGCGCCGGACTCCACCAGGGTCTCCAGCCGGTCGCCGCGCCCGAGGGCGGCGACCAGGTCCAGGTCCTCGGCGGACTCCACGGCCCGTACGGCCTCCGAGCCGATCCGGCCCTTGGCGCCGATGACCGCCACGCGCAGCTTGCTCATCTTTCTCTTTCCTCCGGTGCCTACGGGGACGGGGTCGAGGTGTCTAGGAGACCGTCTCGTGGAGGCGGTCGGCCTGGCGGTCCTTGAGCGGGCCGATGACCGCCAGCGACGGGCGGTGCCCCAGGACGTCCGCGGCCACGGCCCGTACGTCGTCGGGGGTGACGGCGGCTATCCGGGCCAGCATCTCGTCGACGGACATCTGGGCGCCCCAGCACAGCTCGCTCTTGCCGATACGGTTCATCAGCGCGCCGGTGTCCTCCAGGCCCAGCACCGTGGAGCCGGAGAGCTGGCCGATGGCGCGGCCGATCTCGTCGTCGGTCAGCCCCTCGCCGGCCACCCGGTCCAGTTCGTCCCGGCAGATCTTGAGGACGTCGTGGACCTGGCTCGGGCGGCAGCCGGCGTAGACGCCGAAGAGGCCGCAGTCGGCGAAGCCCGAGGTGTACGAGTACACGCTGTAGGCGAGGCCGCGCTTCTCCCGGACCTCCTGGAAGAGCCGGGAGGACATGCCGCCGCCGAGTGCCGTGTTCAGTACGCCGAGGGCCCAGCGGCGGTCGTCGGTGCGGGCGAGGCCCGGCATGCCGAGGACCACGTGCGCCTGCTCCGTCCTGCGGCTCTGCAGGTCCACCCGGCCGGCCGTGCGCAGGCTGCGCCGGCCGTCGCGCGGGGCGAGCGGGGCCGCGTCCGTACGGGTCAGGGCGCCGGCCTTCTCGAAGGCGCGGCGGACCTGGCGCACCACGGCGGCGTGGTCGACGTTGCCCGCGGCGGCGACCACCAGGTGGGTGGGGTCGTAGTGCTTGCGGTAGAAGCGGCGGACCCGCTCCGCGGTGAGCGCGTTGACGGTGTCGACCGTGCCGAGGACGGGGCGGCCGAGCGGGGTGTCACCGAACATGGTCTGCGCGAAGAGGTCGTGCACGCAGTCGCCGGGGTCGTCCTCCGTCATCGCGATCTCTTCGAGGATCACGCCGCGTTCGGCGTCCACGTCCTCCTGGAGGATCAGCGAGCCGGTGAGCATGTCGCAGACCACGTCGATGGCGAGCGGCAGGTCGGTGTCGAGCACCCGGGCGTAGTAGCAGGTGTACTCCTTCGCCGTGAAGGCGTTCATCTCGCCGCCGACCGCGTCGATCGCCGAGGAGATGTCGAGGGCGGACCGCCGTTGGGTGCCCTTGAAGAGGAGGTGCTCCAGGTAGTGCGTGGCGCCGTTGAGTGACGGCGTCTCGTCCCGGGAGCCGACGTGCGCCCAGATGCCGAAGGTGGCGGAGCGCACCGACGGCAGGGTTTCGGTGACGATCCGCAGACCGCCGGGGAGGGTGGTGCGGCGGACGGTGCCGATGCCGTTCTCGCCCTTGAGGAGCGTTTGGGTACGGGCGACGGCCCGCACCTCCTCGGAGGTGCGGGCCGTCGCCTTGAAGCCGCGCGACGTCACTTGGCAGCGTCGTCCTTCTTGTCCGCCGCGTCGTCGCCGTCCTCGCCCTCGATCACGGGGATGAGGGAGAGCTTGCCGCGGGAGTCGATCTCGGCGATCTCGACCTGGACCTTGGCGCCGACGCCGAGGACGTCCTCGACGTTCTCCACCCGCTTGCCGCCGGCGAGCTTGCGGATCTGCGAGATGTGCAGCAGTCCGTCCTTGCCGGGGAGCAGCGAGACGAAGGCGCCGAAGGTGGTGGTCTTGACGACCGTGCCCAGGTAGCGCTCGCCGACCTCGGGCATCGTCGGGTTGGCGATGCCGTTGATGGTGGCGCGGGCGGCCTCGGCGGCCGGGCCGTCGGCGGCACCGATGTAGATCGTGCCGTCGTCCTCGATGGTGATCTCGGCGCCGGTGTCCTCCTGGATCTGGTTGATCATCTTGCCCTTGGGGCCGATGACCTCGCCGATCTTGTCCACGGGGATCTTGACGGTGATGATCCGCGGGGCGTTGGGGGACATCTCGTCCGGGGTGTCGATCGCTTCCATCATCACGTCGAGGATGTGGAGGCGGGCGTCGCGGGCCTGCTTGAGGGCCGCGGCCAGGACGGAGGCCGGGATGCCGTCCAGCTTGGTGTCGAGCTGGAGGGCGGTGACGAACTCCTTCGTGCCGGCGACCTTGAAGTCCATGTCGCCGAAGGCGTCCTCCGCACCGAGGATGTCGGTGAGGGTGACGTAGTGCGTCTGGCCGTCGATCTCCTGGGAGATCAGGCCCATGGCGATGCCGGCGACGGGGGCCCGCAGCGGCACACCGGCGTTCAGCAGCGACATGGTGGAGGCGCAGACGGAGCCCATCGAGGTGGAGCCGTTGGAGCCGAGGGCCTCGGAGACCTGACGGATCGCGTACGGGAAGTCCTCGCGGCTCGGGAGCACCGGCGCGATCGCGCGCTCGGCGAGCGCCCCGTGGCCGATCTCGCGGCGCTTGGGGGAGCCGACGCGGCCCGTCTCGCCGACGGAGTACGGCGGGAAGTTGTAGTTGTGCATGTAGCGCTTGCGGGTCACCGGGGAGAGGGTGTCCAGCTGCTGCTCCATGCGGAGCATGTTGAGGGTGGTGACGCCCAGGATCTGGGTCTCGCCGCGCTCGAACAGGGCGGAGCCGTGCACCCGCGGGATGGCCTCGACCTCGGCGGCCAGGGTGCGGATGTCGGTGACGCCGCGGCCGTCGATGCGGACCTTGTCCTTGATGACGCGCTCGCGCACCAGGGACTTGGTCAGGGAGCGGTAGGCGGCGGAGATCTCCTTCTCGCGGCCTTCGAACTGCGGGAGCAGCTTCTCGGCGGCGACCGCCTTGATGCGGTCCAGCTCCTCTTCGCGCTCCTGCTTGCCCGCGATGGTGAGCGCCTGGGCCAGCTCGCCCTTGACGGCGGCGGTCAGGGCGTCCAGGACGTCGTCCTCGTAGTCGAGGAAGACGGGGAACTCGCCCTCGGGCTTGGCGGCCTTGGCGGCGAGGTCCGACTGGGCCTTGCACAGGACCTTGATGAAGGGCTTGGCGGCCTCCAGGCCGGCGGCGACGATCTCCTCGGTCGGGGCCTCGGCACCGCCCTTGACCAGCTCGATGGTGCGCTCGGTGGCCTCGGCCTCGACCATCATGATCGCGACGTCGCCGTCCTCCAGGACGCGACCGGCGACGACCATGTCGAAGACGGCGTCCTCAAGCTCGGTGTGCGTCGGGAAGGCGACCCACTGGCCCTTGATCAGGGCGACGCGGGTGCCGCCGATGGGGCCGGAGAAGGGCAGGCCGGCGAGCTGCGTGGAGCAGGAGGCGGCGTTGATGGCGACCACGTCGTAGAGGTGGTCGGGGTTGAGCGCCATGACCGTCTCGACGATCTGGATCTCGTTGCGCAGGCCCTTCTTGAAGGAGGGGCGCAGCGGGCGGTCGATCAGGCGGCAGGTGAGGATCGCGTCCTCGGAGGGCCGGCCTTCGCGGCGGAAGAAGGAGCCGGGGATCTTGCCGGCGGCGTACATCCGCTCTTCGACGTCGACGGTCAGCGGGAAGAAGTCCAGCTGGTCCTTGGGCTTCTTGGAGGCCGTGGTGGCCGACAGCACCATGGTGTCGTCGTCCAGGTAGGCGACGGCGGAGCCGGCGGCCTGGCGGGCGAGGCGGCCCGTCTCGAAGCGGATGGTGCGGGTGCCGAAGGTGCCGTTGTCAATGACGGCCTCGGCGTAGTGGGTCTCGTTCTCCACTAGCGTGTTCTCCGTTACGTTTCGTTACGTTGTCGTCTTTTCGTCCCCGGGCCCGTGTGGCGGGGGGACGGGTGGAGAAGCGCTCGTACGGGGCCGGTCTTCGATCGAAGCACCCGGGGTTCGAGTCCCGGGCGCCACTACCGAGGACCGGCGTCGGCGAGTCGGCCTTCTCACGTCTTCTGTCTGTTGTTGTGCGACCAGACTAAAGGCCGGGTGGCTGGTCGCGCACGCACAGCGGGCACGTACGGCGAATCGGTCGCCGCGCGCGGTGTGCGATCCGCACTCCGACGTGCGTGCCGGGTGCGGGCCGTATAACGAAGAGGAGCGGTCCCCTAGGGCGGGAACCGCTCCCCTTCACGGCGTCTTACTTGGCGCCGCCGGCCGCACCGCGGCGGATGCCGAGGCGGTCGACCAGCGTACGGAAGCGCTGGATGTCCTTCTTGGCCAGGTACTGCAGCAGGCGGCGGCGCTGGCCGACGAGGATCAGCAGACCACGGCGGGAGTGGTGGTCGTGCTTGTGGGTCTTCAGGTGCTCGGTCAGGTCCGAGATGCGGCGGGAGAGCAGCGCGACCTGGACCTCGGGGGAACCGGTGTCGCCCTCCTTGGTGCCGAACTCGGTCATGATCTGCTTCTTGACGGCGGCGTCGAGAGACACTCGGTACTCCTCATGTGATGTTCGAAGCGCCTTCGAGTGCCCCTGGCGTGTTCTCAGGAGGGCTTCCGTGACTCGGAGGCGAAGGTCCGATGGGCGCTGTTCCCAGGAGGCCGGTCCCCGGGGTGCGGGGTCCGGTCGAGTCCGGGAACGCGTACACAAACGGCCGTCACACAGCGTACCAGCCCCTCGGAGCTGCCCGCCCCGCAATTCGGCCCCCTGACCTTTGCGCTGGTCAGGGGGCCGATGACGGTGAGCTGCCAGGGGGTTACGAGGTCAGGGCGCGGATCGAGTGGTAGACGTCGAAGACCGCGAGGCACAGGGGCAGCAGGGTCAGCAGGACGAAGGTCTCCGCGATCTCCAGGAAGCGGCCCCAGAAGGGGGTGACGCCCTTGCCGGGCACGATGAGGCCGATGGCGGTGATCACCGCGGCGACGCCGGCGACGGCCGCGGCGAGCCAGACCGTACGGATGTCCAGTGCGGTGGTGTCGCCGCGGAGCGCGTCCGCCATCAGCTCGATCGGCGGGTTGATCGCCAGGCCGAGGCCGAGGGCGACCAGGGAGGCGAGGCCGGCGGCGAGGGCGCAGCCGACCTGCGCGGTGTAGCGGAAGAGGTGGGCGCGCATCAGCATGGCGACGCCGGTGGCGAGGGCGAGGAGCTGGCCCCACACGTTGCTGGAGAAGCCGAGGACCACGGCGGAGCCGGCGGCGACCAGGGCGCAGCCGCCGACGAGGCCGACGAGGAGCTCGTGGCCGCGGCGGGCCTTGGCGGCGATGCGCTCGCCGTCGACCGGGCCGGCGGGCTCGGGGTCGGTGCCGTAGTCGCCGACGGTGGTGCGCGGCGGGTCGAAGCCGATGGGGAGGCGGGCGAAGCGGGTGGACAGGCCCGGCAGGAAGGCGAGGGCGCCGACGGCGAGCGGGGAGCACATCGCGGCGGTCTCGACCGGGGTCAGCTTCTGGAGGATCGCGACGAAGGTGGCGATCACGCCGATGGTGGCGGCGAAGACGAAGGCGACGAAGGGGCCGTCGCCGCCGGGGGCGACGATCGTGAGGATCACGGCGAAGAGCAGCACCGCGGCGCAGGCCAGCAGGAACTGGAGCTTGCCGACGCCTTCGCCGTCGGCGGGCGGCAGCAGTCCGGTGCCGCCGATCGCGGCGTTCGCCATGGCGCCGACGCCGAGGGCGACGGCGGACGCGCGGTCGTCGTAGACCCGGGCGCGCACGCAGGCGAGCGCGAGCAGGAGCACGGCCATGACACCGGCGAGGACGCCGGACAGCCCGTGCATCTCGTTGCGCGGGTCGGAGGTCCACAGCACGAAGGCGAGCAGGAGCAGCAGCACGGAGCCGCCGAAGAGGCCCGCGCCGCGCATCAGGCCGTCGCTCCACAGCGTGCGGTCCTTGGCGACCGCGGAGGCGACCGCGTCGGAGACGTCGTCGAAGACGGCCGGGGGCAGCGACTCGGCGAAGGGGCGCAGCGACAGCAGTTCGCCGTCGAGGATGCGCTGGACGCCCAGGGAGCGGGCGCTGTCGAGGACGGTGCCGTCGCGGCGTACGAGGTGGTAGCCGACGGGGGCGCCGGGCTCGGGGCTCTGTCCGGACAGTCGCAGGATCTCCGGGTAGAGGTCCGCGATGGCGATGTCCTCGGGCAGGGCGACGTCGACGCGTCCGTCCGGCGCGACGACCGTCACCCGGCAGAAGCCGGTTCCACTGCTGGACGGGGTCACGGGTCCCGGGGAACCGGGTCCGTGCGCCGCCGCTGAGGCCGTCATACTCACCTGCTGCATCCCCTCGTGTTCTTCACCTGCACCGGCTCGCGCGTGCCGCACGCCCGGACGTGGCCGGTCGTACGGCCGGACCGTCCGCACGGGGTGATCGCCCGCGCGGGGTCGGCGCCGCGTACGGCGTCGACATGGGTACGGGTCGTTGGTACGGGGTGATCGCGCGCATTGTCAGTGCGCACACCGACTTCATACAGAGGCTTCACACTTCACCTGCATACGACCCCCGCGCCGCAGCTCCGTACCAAAGGTCCGGCTTTGCACCGCTCCCGAACGACCTGAATTCAGACACTCGACCCGAATTCATTTCGTCCGGGGCATTTAGCGGTCAGTACGGTCAGTTCGGCGTGACGACTTCGCATCGTCCCGCCCGACCGCCCCGTTCGCACCCCGTTCACCACGGCTGTTCGCGGCAGTTCGCGGCTGTGCCCCCGCATCTCGTCACCCTACCGCCCACCGGCGGGGGCGGGCGCAAGTAGGATCCCTGACCGCGGGTGGAAGCCGTCGCCACGGGGGCGCCGAAAGGAACTTATCCGCCCGGCGAGGGAATTGGTGAGCTTGTGAGTCAGATCGTCGTCAAGCGCCCACCACGGGCCCTGCCTTCGGAGGTGCCGAGCGAGCACCTGCAACTGCAACCCCCTCCGGAACTGCCCCGCGGGCAGCAGGAGGGCGCGCTCATGCAGTTGCTGCCGATGCTGGGCATGGGCGGATCGGTCGTGTTCTTCTTCATGACCCCGAATCCGATCATGCGGATCATGGGCATGGTGATGATCGCGTCGACGGTCGCCATGGCGATCGCCATGCTGGTCCGGTACCGGCGCGGCACCCAGGGCGAACTGGCCGACCTGCGGCGCGACTATCTGAAGTACCTCAACCAGACCCGGCGTCAGGTGCAGCGCACGGCCCGGCTCCAGCGGGACGCGCAGTACTACCTCCACCCGTCGCCCGAGCAGCTGTGGGCGCTGGTCGCCGAGGGCAGCCGGGTGTGGGAGCGGCGCGTCGGCGACGCCGACTTCGGCCAGGTGCGCATCGGGCTGGGCGTACAGCAGCTCGCGACCCCGATCGTGGCACCCGAGACCGCGCCGGTCGACGAGTTGGAGCCGCTGACGGCGAGCGCCATGCGGCAGTTCCTGACCGCGCACAGCACCCTCGACGGGCTGCCGATGGCGGTGTCCCTGCGGGCCTTCTATCACGTGACGGTCAGCGGGCGCCCGGACTCCGCACGCTCCACGGCGCGCTCCTTGGTGGCTTCGCTGGCGTCCCTGCACTCCCCCGACGACCTGGTCGTCGTCATCGCCACCGGGCGGGATTCGGCCGAGCACTGGGAGTGGGCGAAGTGGCTGCCGCACGTCCAGGCGCCGGGCGAGGGCGACGGCGCGGGCAGCCGACGGCTGATCACCTCCGACGCGCGCGACCTCGACGACCTGCTGCTGGGCCGGCTCGACGGCCGGCCGCGCTTCCAGAGCGGCGGACAGCCGCTGCTCGACCAGCCGCACGTGGTCGTCGTCCTGGACGGCCAGTCGGTGTCGCCGACCTCGCCGCTGGCGTCCCCCGAAGGACTCCAGGGCGTCACGGTCATCGAGGTCGTCCCGGGTGAGGTCACCGGCCAGCGCGGCGGCCTGTCGGTGGTCGTGCAGCCCGAGGCGCTGCGGCTGGAGTCCGGGCACGGCCTGGTGTACGACGGGCTGCCGGACCTGCTGAGCGTGGAGGCCGCGGAGGCCCTGGCGCGCCAGCTCGCGCCGCTGCGGATGGGCACCGGCGGGGACGACGACGAACCGCTGCTCGCCAACCTCGACTTCACCGACCTGCTGAACCTGGGCGACGCGGCGTCCGTCGACGTCAGCCGGACCTGGCGGCCCCGCTCCCAGTCGGAGCGGCTGCGCGTCCCGATCGGCGTCGGCGAGGACGGCGTGCCCGTGATGCTAGACCTGAAGGAGGCGGCGCAGGAGGGCATGGGTCCGCACGGACTGTGCGTGGGAGCGACCGGTTCCGGAAAGTCGGAGCTGCTGCGCACCCTCGTGCTGGGCCTGGCGGTCACCCACTCGTCGGAGACCTTGAACTTCGTCCTCGCGGACTTCAAGGGCGGTGCGACCTTCGCCGGCATGTCCCAGATGCCGCACGTCGCCGCCGTGATCACCAACCTGGCGGACGACCTGACGCTGGTGGACCGGATGGGCGACTCCATCCGCGGCGAGCTGAACCGCCGACAGGAGATGCTGCGCGACGCCGGCAACTACGCCAACATCCACGACTACGAGAAGGCGCGCGCCGCGGGCGCCCCGCTCCAGCCGATCCCCTCGCTCGTCCTGGTCATCGACGAGTTCAGCGAGCTGCTGACCGCGATGCCGGACTTCATCGAGATGTTCGTGCAGATCGGCCGGATCGGCCGGTCCCTCGGCGTGCACCTGCTGCTGGCCTCGCAGCGCCTGGAGGAAGGGCGGCTGCGCGGCCTGGAGACGTACCTCTCGTACCGCATCGGTCTGCGGACCTTCTCCGCGGCGGAGTCGCGGGCCGCGATCGGCGTGCCCGACGCGTACACGCTGCCGAACGTCCCCGGCTCCGGCTATCTGAAGTTCGGCACGGACGAGATGGTGCGGTTCAAGGCGGCGTACGTCTCCGGCGTGTACCGCGAGGCCGGCAGCCGGACCGTCACCGCCGGCGGACCGCTGCCGGTGGACCGTCGGCCGGTGGCGTTCACGGCCGCGCCGGTGCCGGTGCGCTACGTCCAGCCCACCGCGCGCCCCGCCGTACCGGACGCCCGGACGCAGGAGGACGACGCGCTCGCCGACTCGGTGCTCGACGTGATCGTGCGCCGGTTGGAGGGGCGCGGCGTGGAGGCGCACCAGGTGTGGCTGCCGCCGCTGGACAACCCGCCGCCGCTGGACGAGGTCGTCCCCGGTCTGGCGAACGTCGAGGGGCGCGGGCTCACCCAGCCCGGGTACGAGGGCGCGGGCCGGCTCGTCGTCCCGCTGGGCGTCGTCGACAAGCCGTTCGAGCAGCGTCGCGACACGCTGTACCGGGACTTCTCCGGCGCCGCGGGACACATGCAGATCATCGGCGCCCCGCAGTCCGGCAAGTCCACCCTGCTGCGCACGCTGATCTCGGCGTTCGCCCTCACCCACACCCCGCACGAGGTCCAGTTCTACGGGCTGGACTTCGGTGGCGGCGGCATGTCGGCGGTCGCGGGGCTGCCGCACGTCGGCGGCATCGCGTCCCGGCTCGACCCGGAGCGGGTACGGCGCACGGTCGCCGAGGTGTACGGCATCCTCAGCCGGCGCGAGGAGTACTTCCGCAGCGCCGGCATCGACTCGATCGCCTCCTTCCGCTCCATGCGGGCGCGCGGCGACATCTCGGTGGTGGACCAGCCGTGGGGCGACGTCTTCCTGGTGATCGACGGTTGGGGCAACTTCCGCACCGACTACGAGAGCCTGGAGCCGGCGGTGCTGGACATCGCGGCGCGCGGGCTGGGCTACGGCATCCACCTCGTCATCGCCGCCGGCCGTTCGATGGAGGTCCGGGCCAATCTGAAGGACCTCCTGATGAACCGGCTGGAGCTGCGGCTCGGTGACACGATGGACTCCGAGCTGGACCGCAAGGTCGCGGCGAACGTGCCGACGGGGGTGCCGGGGCGCGGTCTGACCCCGGAGAAGCTGCACTTCATGGCGGCGGTGCCGCGGATCGACGGCATCACGTCCGACACCGACCTGTCGGAGGCGACGTCCGCGATGGCCCAGGAGGTCACCCGCCACTGGACGGCGCCCGGCGCGCCGGGCGTACGGCTGCTGCCGCGCGAACTGCCGGCGGAGAACCTGCCCAACGGCCAAGCGAACCCGCAGCGCGGCGTCGCCTTCGCCATCGACGAGAACAACCTGGAGCCGGTCTTCGTCAACTTCGAGCGCGACCCGTTCTTCCTGGTGTTCGGGGACAGCGAAACGGGCAAGTCGAACATGCTGCGGCTGCTCATCAAGCAGCTGACCGAGCGGTACGACGGGGATTCGGCGAAGTTCTTCGTCATCGACAACCGCCGTGCGCTGCTGGACGCCACCCCCGCCACGCACCTGGCGGAGTACGTCCCCATGTCCAACAACATGGAGCACCACGTCGACGCGCTGGCGGACCTGATGCAGCGGCGGACGCCGTCGGCGGACGTCACCGCCCAGCAGTTGCGGGACCGCAGCTGGTGGCGGGGTCCGTCGGTGTACGTGGTGGTCGACGACTACGACCTGGTGTCCACCTCCAGCGGCAATCCGCTCAGCAGGCTGACGGAGCAACTGCCGTTCGCGCGCGACGTCGGAGTCCGGTTCATCATCGCGCGGAGCGCGGCGGGCGCGAGTCGCGCCTCGTACGAGCCGTTCATGCAGCGGATGATGGAGCTGGGCGCGCAGGGGGTGCTGCTGTCGGGTGACCCGACGGAGGGCGACATCCTCGGCGGGGTGCGGATGCGGCCGATGCCGGCGGGTCGGGGCATCTTCGTGTCGCGTCAGCGGGGGAACCCCTTGGTGCAGACCGGTCTCATGCCGGAGCATCTGGGCTGAGCGTACGCAGCACGGGTTGGGGCGGTGCTCAGGCACCGCCCCAACCCCTTTTTTGGCGAGCTCGTTTGGCGAAGCTGTCGGGTGAAGGTGCCGAGGGAGAAGTCGGGCATGGCGTGGGAAGAGTGGGACCAGTTGAAGGCGACGGCCGCGGACCGCGGCAACCAGCAGATGCAGCTGAACGGGTTACCGCCGGGAGAAGGGGGCGGTTCGAGTGGCGGTCAGGGCGTTCTCCGGGCGTCCCAGACCGACCTCGCGGCGGTCGGCGACCACGCGTTCAAGCTCTACGACCGCCTCTGGCCGGAGGCGCGGACGCCGATCGCGCGCAGCACCGGCCGGGCGGCGGACGACCTGGTGGCCAAGTCCTTCGCGCTGGGCGGGGCGCTCAGGCACGTGGCCGCCCGCTGGGACAAGCAGCTCGGCACGCTCATGGACGCCTGTGCGCACATCTCGAACCACATGGACTTCACGAAGAAGACGCACAAGGACGACGACGAGCACATCAAGCGCAACATGAGCAGCATCGCGATGCTGGATCGGGGGTTCGACGAGTCGTACGCCCCCGCGGGCAAGAAGAAGACGTAGGCCATTTCCAGGTCCGCGCCCGCACGGCGACGAGCAGCCTGGCACTGCTCGACGGACCGATCGCCGGACAGACGGTTGGACGCACAGAAGGCAGTGGAGCCACCCTTGGAATTCGATTCCTTACGCACATTCAACTTCGAGTCGCTCAACAACGCGGTGGACGACTGGTCGAAGGTCGTCAAGAGCCTGGAAGAGTTGGCGGACAGCGCCGACAAGGGGCTCCGCACCCGGGCCAACAAGGCGAACTGGTCCGGTGTGAACGCGAAGGTGTCACGTCAGTTCATCGGCAAGACGGCGGGGGAGTTCTCCGACGCCAACGCCCAAGCCACCTCCATCCGCAACATCCTGCGGGACACACGTGGTGAGCTGCAGACTTTCCAGGGTCAGCTCAAGGCCGCGCTGGAGCGCGCCAGCAGCAAGAACCTCACGGTGGCCTCGACCGCCGACGGCGGTTTCACCGTCACCAAGGTCGTCCATCCCGATCGAGCGGCGAAGGGGACCGATGTCCCCGCCGGCTCTCCCGATGACGCCACGACCCTCCGCGACGAGATCCAGGCCATCCTCGACAGGGCCACCGAGAGCGACACGAGCGCAGCCCGGGTCCTCAAGGCCCTCGTCGACCAGACCGACCACGGCTTCTCCGGCGCCCGGTACGCCGACCGGGACGCGGGAGCGAACGCGCTCAAGGAAGCCGACCGGCTCGCGGCGCTGGCGAGGAAGAAGCCCGCGGACATGTCCGTCGAGGACTTCGACGCCATCAACGCGGGCCTGAAGAAGTACGGCACCGACGAACTCTTCGCGGAGCGCTTCGCCACCGTTCTCGGCCCCAAGGGGACCCTGGACTTCTGGGCCGGGTTGAACGATCCGCAGCGGAACATGGAACTCACCAGCCGTCGCGCCGACGACCTCGACGACCTGCAGAAGCACCTCGGCATCACCCTGGCCACCGCTTCGCACGGCGACGCCCTCGCTATGACGACTTGGAAGCGCGAGATGGTCGACCTCGCCGGCCAGCCGCTGAACCGGGATACCCACGTCATGGGCGCCCAGGTGATGAGCAACCTGATGCGCTGGGGCGACTACGACGACCGCTTCCTCGGGGAGTACGGCGCCGAGCTCGTCAGGACCGAGAAGAAGCTGAGCGACAACGGCAGCCACGTCCCCATGGGATGGCAGCACATGGCCGCGGACCCGCTCCTCAACCGCACCGGCACCGACTCGGGCTCGGACCCCATGACGGGCTTCCTGAAGGCGCTCGCCAACAACCCCGGGGCCGCGACGGACTTCTTCGGCGAACCGTTCACCACCGACGACGACGGCAAGCAGGAACTCAGCAACTTCCAGTACTTCTTCGAGGAGCGCGACTGGCCCGAGGGCCCCGGCGAAGGCGAGAACGACGCCAAGACCGGCCGCGACTACATGGCCGAGGCCCTGGAGTCGGCCCTCACGGGCCACCCCGCCGGCGAACTCCCGACCCCGGACACTCCCCAGCACACTCCACAGCAGGCCGCCCTGATGAAGAGCCTGGTCGAGTCCATCTCCGATGAGCCGGAACGGTTCACGGACCACATGTACATGGGCGACAGCATCGGGCAGATCACGTCGGAGTACCTGCCGGACATCAACCGGTCCCTACGCGGCGAGGGGCTGGGCAACACGAACCAGCTGCTCCCCATCGCTGGGGCAGCCATCGAACTCGGCCAGCAGCACTCCACCCGGTTCCTGGTCACGATCGGCCAGTCCCCGGAGGCGTACGCGGCGGTGGAGGTCGGCCAGGCCAGGTACACGGCCGATCTCATGGACTACCACCTGAACCCCAACCTCCCGGAGGACCGCCGCTTCCCCCACCCACCCAAGGACACCATCGAGGCCATCGCCCACCAGACCGGCCACATCAACGGAACCCTGGCCATCGGTCGCCAGGAGGCCGTGACAGGAGCGGCCGCACAAGAAGTGGCCGCCTTCACCGACTCGATCGACCAGCAGAAGAACATCTGGTCGGGCGCGATCGGCACGGGCGTGGGCGTCGGCGTCAGCTTCATCGCAACCCCCGTAGGCGGCGCGATCGCGGGTGGCGTGGCGAGCACCGTCGGCAGCGTGGTGCTGGAGGGAATCTTCAAGCAGTCCGAGACGGACGCGCTTCAGAATGCAGGGAAAGAGGCCGCGGATCTGTGGGCAGTGAGCCAGCAAAACTCGGTCGCTCATGTTCAGGCGGCTGCTGAAATAGCAGCAGGGGCCCACGATGCGACCTACCAGGATCAAGTCCGGGAGTGGATTTTGGTAGCAACCAAGTCCGGTTTCACCGAGGCTTCTGCGGGCGCCCAGCACATGGCCGACGACTTGACCACGGAGATCCAGCCATGAAGCACCTAGTTCCTCGAACGTCGCCAACCCACTCTGCAGCCAGAGCATCATCTCGGTTTACATCCGCGAAGGCCACCATAGCGGCGATCACCATCCTCGGCCTCGCACTATCCGCTTGCTCTTCGGATGAGCCACGGAAGAAGTCGTACACCGCCCCCACGACACTCTGTGGCGCGGCTGTCCCACCCGAAATCCTCACAGCCGTCCTCCCTCCCGGAAAGGAACTCCGCACCGAGTTGACGAAAACCGGATACCTGCAGAGCACCTGCCGCGTATTCATCGACGACGAGCCGGTTCTCGCAGCCCACTACGACTGGATGCTGAAGGAGCGCACCGTATTCGATGCCACGGCGCCCCTACTGAGGCTTGACGCCGAGAAGGACGTGAACCCAGAGGGAACATTCGGCTACACGGAAAAAGGAGGCGTCACTAGAGTAGCGTGCCCCAATCCCTCTGAAAGCAAATACAAGACATGGCAGCTCTTCGCCTACATCATCGCCTATGACAACGACGGAACAAAAGAAGACGTGAAGAACCTCGTGGCTGCGTACGGCAAAGGCATGACCGAGTCAAGCGAATGCGCGAGCAAGAGTAGAACGACCTGATTCACGATCAAAACACAACAGGGTGGGCATCTCCCGCGCATGCCCACCCTGTTGCTGTTCTGTTTTGATTGTACGCAAAGACCGACTAGAAGTTGCCAGCGGCCTTCTTGTCGCCCGCCTGGTACGCCGGGCCCGCGTCGCGGACCGCGCGGGAGATACCCTTCAGCGCGTTGTGAATCTGACGCGTCCCGCACCCCACATCTTGCACGCGCCGCCAGCAGCGACCTTCTCCTCACCCTCAGAGACGCTGGAGGGAATCTTCAAGCAGTCCAAGACCGACGCGCCTTCAAAACGCGGGGATAAATACCGCGGCTGCTGAAACAGCGGCGAGGGCACACGACGCAACCTATCAAGACCAAGTACAGGACTGGGCATTCAAAGGGACCAACTCCGTTTTTCGCGAGGCAGATGCTGGTGCCACAGAAATGGCCGACGACTTGACCACGGAGATCCAGCCATGAATCACCTAGCTCCTCGAACGTCGCCAACCCACGCTGCAGCCAGAGCATCTTCCCGGCCCGCATCCGCGAAGGCCACCATCGCAACGATCACCACCCTCAGCCTCGCACTATCCGGCTGCTCTTCGGATGAGCCGCCAAAGCCAAAGAAGTTGTACACCGTCCCCACAACACTCTGCGGTGCAGCTGTCCCACCCGACCTCCTCACAGCCGTCCTCCCCCCAGGAAAGAAACTCCACACCAAGCCGTGGACATCTGGATACAACCAGAGCACCTGCCGTGTATTCATCGACAACGAGCCAGTTCTCGTAGCCCAGTACGACTGGCAGCGGAAAGAACGCACCATTTTCGATACCGCACCGTCCCTCACGGGGCTTGACCGCAAAAAGGACGTGAACCCGGAGAGGACGCTCGGTTATACGGAAAAGGGAGGCGTCACTAAAGCAGCCTGCCCCAATCCCGCAAGAAGCGAATACAAAACATGGCAGCTCTTCGTCTACATCACCACCTACAAAGATGAGGGCACAAAAGAAGACATGAAAAACCTCGTGACTGCCTACGGAAAAGGCATGACCGAGTCAAGCGAATGCACGAGCAAGGGCAGAACGACCTGATTCACGATCAAAACACAACAGGGTGGGCATCTCCCGCGCATGCCCACCCTGTTGCTGTTCTGTTTTGATTGTGCGCAAAGACCGACTAGAAGTTGCCAGCGGCCTTCTTGTCGCCCGCCTGGTACGCCGGGCCCGCGTCGCGGACCGCGCGGGAGATGCCCTTCAGCGCGTTGTGGATCTGACGCGTCCCGCACCCCACATCTTGCACGCGCCGCCAGCAGCGACCTTCTCCTCACCCTCAGAGACGCTGGAGGGAATCTTCAAGCAGTCCAAGACCGACGCGCCTTCAAAACGCGGGGAGAAATACCGCGGCTGCTGAAACAGCGGCGAGGGCACACGACGCAACCTATCAAGACCAAGTACAGGACTGGGCATTCAAAGGGACCAACTCCGTTTTTCGCGAGGCAGATGCTGGTGCCACAGAAATGGCCGACGACTTGACCACGGAGATCCAGCCATGAATCACCTAGCTCCTCGAACGTCGCCAACCCACGCTGCAGCCAGAGCATCTTCCCGGCTCGCATCCGCGAAGGCCACCATCGCAACGATCACCGCCCTCGGCCTCGCACTATCCGGCTGCTCTTCGGATGAGCCATCAAAGAAGTCGTACACAGTCCCCACGACACTCTGCGGCGCGGCTGTCCCACCCGAAATCCTCACAGCCGTCCTCCCTCCAGGAAAGAAACTCCGCACCAAGCTGTGGAAATCTGAATACAACCAGAGCACCTGCCGTGTATTCATCGACGACGAACCAGTTCTCGCAGCCCACTACGACTGGCGGCTGAAGGAAAACACCATTTTCGATGCCGCGCCGGCCCTCATGGAGCTTGACCGCAATAAGGACGTGAACCCGGAGGGAACATTCGGTTACACGAAAAAAGGAGGCATCACTAAAGCAGCCTGCCCGAATCCCGCAAGAAGCGAATACAAAACATGGCAGCTCTTCGCCTACATCATCACCTACGAAGATGAGGGCACAAAAGAAGACATGAAAAACCTTGTGACCGCCTACGGAAAAGGCATGACCGAGTCAAGCGAATGTACGAGCAAAGGTAGAACGACCTGATTCACGATCAAAACACAACAGGGTGGGCATCTCCCGCGCATGCCCACCCTGTTGCTGTTCTGTTTTGATTGTGCGCAAAGACCGACTAGAAGTTGCCAGCGGCCTTCTTGTCGCCCGCCTGGTACGCCGGGCCCGCGTCGCGGACCGCGCGGGAGATGCCCTTCAGCGCGTTGTGGATCTGACGCGTCTCCGCGTCCCACTTCTTGTGCGCGCCGTCAGCGGCGGTCTTCGCCTCACCCTCGAAGGTGCTGGAGACGCTACGGATCTTCGTCTGCAGCGCTTCCAGGGTGTCGTCGAGGCGCTTGGCCTGCTTGTCGATGGTGCTCGCGGCCTCCTCAAGCGAGGCGTACGTGACGAGCATGAGGCCGGGATCGGACATGGGGTCCTCCAACTAGCTGCGGAAAAACTGGGGTCTGCGGGGTGATCTGCCGTACGCGTGCCGAGCCGTAGCCGAAGCGGACGTACGACTCAGTACGCGGCGAGCTTCGACGTGGGAGCTCCCCCACCGCCGCCCGAGCCGCCCGCGCCCGCCGAGGCGTCGACGCTCTGCATCGAGGCGCGCACGTCCTCATCCGTGCCGGCCGCGGTGGTGCGGGTGACCGCGATCGCTTCCTGGAAGTCCGCCAGCAGCTTGGCGATGCGCACCATGCCCTGGTTGATCTCCGCCTGCTTCCCGTCGAAGGCACCGGCGCCGATGCCCTTCCAGCGGCCCTCCAGGCTGTCGATCACGCCCTGGAGCTGCTGCACCTGCCCCTTGATGTCATCGAACTGCCGGGAGATTTCGTCCTGGAAATCCTTGAGACTCTGATCTCCAACCTTCTGGACTCCTGCCATGTCCCCGTATTCCTTTCCTTTTGTTGAACTGAGGTGGTACTTGGTGGTGCGTGGGGCGGTACGCGGCTATGCGGCGCGACGGCGCAGGAGGAAGAAGGCCCCTCCCGCAACGACGACCACGGCCGCGATTCCGCCGATGATGAGTCCGGTCGAACTGCCGCCGTCCTCACTCTTGTTCTTGCTGGAGCCTGCCACGACAGCCCCGTCCTGAGAATCGCCCTTCGGCGGTTGTGACGAGGCTGGTGCAGACGGCGCGGTGGACGCGGGAGCACCGCCCGTCTTCTGGTTCGTCAAGGGGCTGACGTCCGGAGCACCGGGGTCGCCCTTCCCGTCGACGAGAATCTGCCGCGGGCGGATCAGCCCGTGCCCGAGGTAGGTGCTGCGGGTGTCCTTGGCCCAGTCGCGCCCTGCGGTGTCGATGAGGGCACGGAGAACCTGGTTGCCGGTCCAGTCGGGGTGAGCCGACCAGACGAGGGCTGCAGCGGCAGAGGCGATCGCCGTGGCGGAACTGGTTCCACCGTCGCCGTCACAGTAGGACTTGAACGACGTGTCGCACCAGCGCGGCATGCCCCTTCCGGGCGCGGTGATGTCGACGTTGTCACCGTGCTGGGAGTACTCGGCAACAGTGCCCTTGCTATCGGCCGAGGCAACCCCCACCACGTCCGGATAGGCAGCCGGGAACTGAGGCTTGTTGCCTTCCTTGGCATTGTTGCCGGCTGCGGCGAAGAACAGCTTGCCCTTCTTCGCTGCGTACTCCGCCGCAGCACGCTCCTCCCGAGAGGAGTAGTCACTGCCGAACGACATGCTGATGATCTTCACGTCGCTGTCGGCCGCGGCTCTAATGGCGTCGACAGTGTCCTGGGCATTCGTCTTCTCCCTGTTCTGCAGGTCCGTGTCAGAAATCCGCATGGGAACCAGCTGGGCACCAGGGGCGAGACCTCGGATACCGCCGCCCTTCCCTGTACCGGCGATCAGCTCAGCCATTGTGGTGCCGTGGCCGTCGTAGTCGTCGGTCTCGTCGCCCTTGGCTCCGGAGGCGTCAAGGCCCTTGAGTACCTGCCCCTGCAGAGTGGGAGTTGAAGAATTCACTCCTGTGTCGATAACGGCGATCTTGACACCTTTGCCGGTGGAGACTTTCCAAATATCCTCGGCCCCCATGGCGTCCAGGTGCCACTGCTTGGGCTGTCCAGGCGCAGCCACGGCAGCCGGTGCCATCGTGGGAACGGTACCGGCCCACATAAAGACCGCGGCCAGCGAGCACAGCAAACCTCGCCGCAGGGCTCGGGGCGTGCCCGACTGCCGCGCCTGGAACATTCCTGCCGTCATCCTGGCTTCCGAGCCTTCCGTGTGCCTACTCGATGACCGGCGGCGTCGTGTCGCGCCGCCGGTCCGTCCACGTCTCTTCGTCTTCTGTCAGGTAGTCCGGGCGCGTGGACTCGTTGTCGTCCGATTCCTTGTCGGAACGCTTCTGTCCCGGACGTCCGCCGACGAGCCCGGATCCACCAGTCGTGAATCCGCTCTTCCCAGGTCGGGGGTTGACTCCGCCCTGCTGGCGCGGGGCTCCCACGACTCCGTTCACGCTCGGCGTTCCCCGTCCGGTGGGCCGGTTGGCGTTCCCCATCGGGTTGGCGCCGACCACACCGGACTGTCCCGGGCGCCCTTGCGTTGCCCTAGTCGCTCCGGGGCCTTCGGCACCGATGACCGTGCCCTTGGGCACCCGGGACCCTGAGGGGCTGCCGGTGGTCCGCTGTGGCGTGCCACCGACGATGCCCTGCCCCTGGCGCGTCCCGCCGCCGGTGCGACCGGTCGCAGGCTGGCCCTGCATGGGACCACCGGCCGTGTTCGGACGACCGGTCATCGACTGCTGATTCCCGGTGTACGGACCACCCGCACCAGGGCCGCTGGGGCGTCCAACGGGTCCCTGGGAGGAGGAAGGGCCGGCTGTCATCGGGCCCGAGGGCCGTCCAACCGGACCGTTGGTCGACGGCGTGGCCGTGGTGGGGTTGCCGGTGATGCTCGGGCGTCCCGGCACTCCAGGCTGCCCGGTGGCTGTGAACGGAGGCGCGCCACCCGTCTTCCCAGGGCCACCCGTGGCTTTCGAGACGACGGGGGACGTCGGCACCGGTCCCCCGGTCTTGGCCGTCACTGGCCCGGTCACGGGACCGACGGGCGAGATCGGAGCAACGGGCGGAGTGCCCGTCGGCCCGGTGGGTGGTGCCACCGGGGCCACGGGAGTCACGGGTGGTGCACTGTTGAGGTTCGTCGAAGGGGAAACGGCCGGTGGTGCCACGCTGTCGATCACCGTTGCCGGGTCACGCTCCACGTTGGCCGACGGAGGCATTCCGGGGATCTCAGTTGGTCGGTCACTCCTCGGCTGCGACTCGTCACCGTACTTCCGCGCCGGCTGGACAGAGGCCGTGCCCGGTTTGGTGGATCTACTCGTGCTTGAAGGGGGCAGGAACTCCTTCCCCCGGGGCCGCGGAACATCAGCCTGGAGAATCTTCTCGAACTTCGGCGGATCCTGATTCGCCAACGTCTGTTCCGACACCGCGTAGTACGACGCCAGTCGGTTCATCTGGTTGATGGCCTCTTGGCGATCCTGCTCGACCTTCTTCGCCGCTACGTAGTCAGGGTTGGTGTCAACCTGCTGAGGCATCGGCATCTTCCGCACGTCGTGCCTCACCAGGCGCGTGTCCCGCGGCGGCATCGAACTGCGCACCGAGGCCAGGCCCATGCCCGCGGCCGTGATCTGCGTCCCCGCGATGCCGGCGAAGGTGCCCAGTCCGTCAGCGTGAGCCGCAAGCGCCTTGCCGAACTCGCGGAACGCCTCGGCGCTCTCGCCCTCCCAGTGGACCCTTCCGATCTCGGCCTCAAGCTCACGGCCGGCCTTCTTGAGGTCGTCGCGTGCCTTGCGGAGGCTCTCGCCCGCGTTTTCGAGGTCGACCGGCTTGGCGTTCTCCACCAGGTCGACCATGACGTTGAGGTCGTGTCCCTCGAAGTCGGTACGGGCGTGCGGCCCGTTGCCGCCGAAGATGGAACCGACCACGCGGGTGACGTCGGTGAAGACGTTCTGCGCCTGCGCCTGGGCGAGGTCCTGCTTCTCCTGCTCCTCAGGCGTCAGCGGCTTGGTGTCCTTCTCTTGTTCGGTCATGTCAAGACCACCCGGAGTCAGAGGACTTGTCCTGGACGGTCTTCGGCGCCTGAGGCTGCTGAGCGGACTTGTCCAGATCGCTCTTCACAAGCGCTGTCTGGATCTCGGCGAAGCGAACGCGCCGCTCCTCGTCCACGTTGTCCGTCCCCACGTCCGCCGCGTGCACCGCGATGTTCAGCGCCTCGATCTGCAACCCGAGGTCCCGGGAGAGGTCGGTGAGCGCCTGCTGGACGCGGTTGTACTGCGTGAAGAGACCATCCGCCTCGGCGAACGGCGCGTTGCCCCCGCTGAGGGCACCGCGCGGGACCCTCTGCTCGGAGATCGCCGTCTTGCCGCCCGCGCCCTTGTTCAGGTCCGCGAGGATGACGTTCACCTTGCGTTGGAAACTACTGAGTGCGGCGATCCCTTTGACAAGGTCAGCCATGGCTCTGCCCTCGGACCCCGCCGTCGGTTGGATAACCCACGATGCCCACGATGCCCGTTCCTCCCCGTTGATCCAGCTGCACCACGTCGCAAGCGTGGCGAATCGGCCATCTTCCAGGCCGCATACCACTTTAGCTACTGGCTATGACAAGCCCCAAGTGACATACACGTCATCCGACTTCCGGGGGCCCGCCCAGGAAGGCCCGGGTCGCCGGGCTCGGCTGTCGAATCGGTCACTCGGTGACTCGTTCGCTCGCTCGCCACTCGTCCACCGGCCCGTGGAGCGGGCGTCGCCACGTCCGCACGCGGTTGCGTCAACCATCTCATCATGTCCGCTTCACCGACGTCTCTTTGCGGGCGTTCTCTCCTCGGTTTCTCCCCAAAGCGTTCCCCTCAAAGGGGCCGGAGCGCCTCCCCGACCCCTCAGCCCCCGGCCACCCGGCTCGCCCGCCGCCGTGCGTCACGCACCGCCACCGCGCCGCCCGCGACCGCCGCGACGAGGACGCCGCCACCGATCACCACGTACGTGGCGAGGCGGGCGTTGCGCTCGGCCGCCGTCTCGCCCAGGTCGTGCTTGACCGGAGTCGGGCCCTCGGCCTGGGTGAGTCCGCCGCCCTCGGTGGGCTCCTCGATCGGCTCCTCGTCCTCGGTGAGGGCGCGCAGGGGGTCGACCACGCCCCAGCCGACGAGCGAGTCGTGGCCCGCGGTGGCGCGCTCCGCGGTCTGCTGCATCTGGGCGACGATCTGCTGCGGGGTCCACGTCGGGTGCTTCGCCTTGATGAGGGCGGCGATGCCGGCGACGTACGGCGCCGAGAAGCTGGTGCCGTTGTCCGCGCAGTGGCCCTTGCCGGGGACCGTGCTGACCATGTCCACGCCGGGCGCCGCAATGCCGACGAAGTCGCCGGACTGCGAGAAGGGGGCGCGTTCGTTGTTGCGGTCGGAGGCGGCGACGGCGAGGACGCCGGGGAACGACGCGGGATACGTCTTCTTCCTGTTGCCGCCGGCGCCGTCGTTGCCCGCGGAGGCGACGACCACGACGTCCTCGGCCAGGGCGCGGTTGACGGCCTGCTTCAGCGCGGGGTCCGGTTCCACGGCGTTGGCGGTGTCCTGGGAGATGTTGATGACGCCGGCGCCCTTGTCCACGGCGTGATCGATGGCGTCGGCGAGGGTTCCCGCGCTGCCGTTCCCGTCGGAGTCGTTCTGCTTGATGGGGATGATCTTCGAGTCGGGTGCGAGGCCGACGAAGCCGGTGCCGTCGACCTTGCGGGCGGCGATGATGCCGGCGACCTTGGTGCCGTGCCCGACGGAGTCGTCCGTGCCGTCGGCGTTGCCGCGGTCGAGTTCCTCGCCCTTCTTGTTCTTCTTGGGCAGCAGGTTCGCACCGCTCTTGGCGTCGACCGCGGCTTTGAGCTGCGGGTGTTTGATGTCGACGCCGGTGTCGATGACGGCGACCTTCACCCCCGCCCCGGTGGACTGCTTCCACAGTTCCTCCAGCATGACGCGCTGGAGCGACCAGGGGACGCCCCGGTACTGCTTGGAGGGGTCGCACTGGGTGGTGTCGGCGGCGGCCGGGGCGATCGGCAGGCCGATCACGGCGAGCGCGGTGGCCGCGGTCACCACGGCGACTCGGCGGCCGCGCCCCGCGGCGAAGGCGGTGACGGTGGTGGTGGTGGTGGAGTGGGTCATCTGCCGACCGCCTCAGGATCCCTGGGGTTGGTTCGCGTCACCGATGGACAGCCGCGGCCCCCTCGGCAGGAACTCGGTCCACGCCTTGGGCACCGGTACCGGCCGCACGTCCTTGTACCCGAGCTGTCGCTGGGCGAGTTGGGTCTGGGCCTCCAACTGCTGCTTCTTCTCCTCGTCGGAGCCGGCGCCGGGGTCGGCGCTCGCGCTGTCGCTGTTGGACTGCATGGCGTAGCGCAGTCCGGTGTCGGTGACGAGGAAGAGGAGTCCGACGTCCGTGCCCTGGCCCTGGAACTGGCGGAACAGCAGCCCCGATCCGGGGGTGACGTACGCGCTGCTCGACCCGATCGGCAGCTGGGCCGGGAAGTCGTTGCCCGCCCAGGTGCTCAGCGTGGTGGTGCCCTTGTCCCGGTCGACGTCGCGCAGCACGCTGCACACGGCGTTGCGCTTGCCCTCGCCCGCACTCGGGTCGTTCACCGCGACGGGTGCGCTCTGGGGCCACTTCCTGTCGTCGCCGAACCGCTCGCCCGCCTGGAACTCGGAGGCGCTGACCTTGCGGGCCTTCCCGTTCTGGTCGAGGTCCTTCAGGGGCTTGCTGTTGATGAGCAGCTTGGCCATGAAGTCGGAGATCGGGGCCACCCGGTCCTTGAGGACGACGTACTGCTGTTCCTTGGTGCCGTCCGTCGCCTGGAGGATCATGCCGACCTTGCCGAGGCCGGACTCCAGACCGGAGACGTCGGCGTCGTCTCCGGGGGTGCCGGGGATCGTCGGCATGCTGATCGCCTGGCCGTCGTGCAGGGTGTCCACCCACTCCTTGGAGACCTTCTGGGGAGTGCGGTTCTGCCCGACGACGAGTTGGCGCACCAGGTCGTCGCCCTCCTTGAGGGCGTACTTCGTGCCGTTCGCGTCCACGACGTACTCGACGCCCGCGGCCTCGACGTAGAGGAGTTCGCCGCCGGTGAGGCGGTTGTCGCCGTCGACCTTGCCCTTCTCCCGGTCGGCGAGCACGAAGGCCGCCTTCTGCGTCGTCGCCCGGCCCTCGCCGGGGCGTTCGCACACGGCCCACCGCTTGGCGGTGCCGGCGTCCTTCGCCTTCGGGAGCCGGTCGGGGGCGTAGGGAATTCCCACGGTGACGCCGTGCGGGATTTTCCCGCTGTCGAGGACGGACTCGGAGACGTTGATCACCTTCCCCCTGTCGAGATTCAGGAGAAGTTTTGCGGAGGCCATGTTGAGAACGGGATGGAGTTGCTTCTTTCCGTCCGTCTCCAGCACCACATATCGGGTGGTGGACTTGCTGGCGACGATGACGTTCTCACCGGGCTTGTCCCAGCCCTTGGGCGCCACGGGCTTGAACATTCCCCAGGCCCCGAACCCGGCGAGGATCACCACCCCGATGATGGCTCCGGGCACCACGGCCCGCAGCGGGCGCGGTGCGCCCTCCTCCGAGCCGGTGGCGTTGGGCTGGAGGAACTGCGCCACCAACCGCCGTTTGGCGAAGGTGTAGGCGTTGAGTTCGTCCCGACGTGATGCCATCTGTCCGCTGTCCCTCTCCCCGCTTCGCGGCCAGGCTCCCCTGTTCATCGAATCGGCCTGCCGCCGTATCGGCCCCTACTATGCCTGCTGAAGCCGGTCACGCACCGCTCAGGTAGGGTGATCGGCCTGTCAACACCCAGTGGAAATTAGGAATTCTGGGAATTACGGACACGAGGGGGCATCGCGGCGATGGCAACGGGGACGCGCGCGCGAAATGGGCGAACGCCCGAACGACGCGCGCAGGGCGCGCGCGGCGATCGGGGTCGTAGCTCCTCCCGGGAGCCCCGGGGGGCCCGGGGCACTCGTGCACCACAGGGCGGCCGGGGCAGCGGCGGATCGCGCGGGCCGGCGCCCGCGCCCGCGAAGACGACCCTGCGCCCGCTGTCCCGTACGAGCCGGGTCGGTCCGCTCCAGTTGCGTCAACTCGCGCTCGTCGAGATCGCCCTCGGCATCGCCGCCGTCGGTGCGGTGCTCGGCGGGCTGTGGCTGATCCCCGCCGTCGCCGTGGCGTGCGTGCTGGTGCTGTTGGCCTTCATCCGCCGCCGCGGCCAGGCCGTCCAGGACTGGATGGCGACGGCGTTGGCGCTGCGGGCGCGCAAGCGGATCGCCGGCCCGGCGCCGGCGGAGACCGACCCGTCGATCGCGCCGGTGGTGGAGGGCGTCCCGGAGCTTCGCCCGCATCCGTACGTCGACAAGAACCGGCGCACGGTCGGCATGCTGGGCGACGGCACGTTCCTCACCGCGGTGGTCCGGGTCGAGGCGAGCGGCGCCGCGCTGCGGCCCGCCTTCGGCGCCCGCTCGCTGCCGCTGACCCTCCTCGGCGGGGCGCTGGAGGTCGACGACATCGTGCTGGAGTCGGTGCAGTTGGTGCAGCAGGTGCGTTCCGCGCCGGCACCGCACCTGCCGCAGCAGTCGGTCGCCCGGCTGTCGTACGCCCCGCTCCAGGAGCGCACCGGCGCACCCGCGCTGCGGATGACGTGGGTCGCGGTGAAGCTGAATCCGGAGCTGTGCCGGGAGGCCGTGGAGGCGCGCGGTGGTGGCGTCCAGGGTGCCCAGCGCTGTCTCGTCCGGGTCGCCGACCACATCGCGAGCCGGGTCGCCGGCGCCGGTTTCCAGGCCGTGGTGCTGGACCAGCAGGAGCTGAACTCCACGCTCGCCACGGCCGTCTGTGCGAGTCCGCGGCTGGCCGTCCGGGCGAGTCGGCCGGACGCGACGCCGCTGCAGCGGACGGCGGAGACGGCGCGGGTGTGGCGCTGTGACGACCGCTGGCACACCACGTACGCGGTGGGCCGCTGGCCGGAGTTGGGGCGCGGGGCGGCGCCGCTGCCGAAGGTGGTGTCGCTGCTGACGGCCGCGCCCGCGTACGCGACGACCTTCAGCGTCACGGTGCGGCGGGGCGAGCGTCAGGGAGCGTTGTCCCTGGCCGGCCACGTCCGGGTGACGGGCGGTTCGGACACGGAGTTGATCGGGGTGCGCAGGACGTTGGAGCAGCACGCGCGGACCGCGAAGGTCGGTCTCGTCCGGTTGGACCGGGAGCAATTGCCCGGGGCGTTCGCCACGCTGCCGCTGGGAGGTGCCCGGTGAGCGGAGTGATGGGAGCGGTGCGCCGGCTCGTCGGTCCGCGCCATCCGGGGCACACGGTGGCGGCCGACCACCTCGGCGCGCTGTCGCTGCCCGTCGGTGACGACGGCGTGGTGATCGGCGAGGACACCGAGAGCCGTCCGCTGATGGTGGGCTTCCACCGTTCGACGCCGTACGACGTTGTGCTCATCGGCGGGTTGTGGACGGCGCAGGTGATGGCGCTGCGGGCGGCGGGCACGGGCGCCCGGGTGGCCGTGGAGACCGGGCGCGCCCAGGCGTGGACCGGGCTCGCGCAGGCCGCGGGCGCGGGGCTGGACTGCATCACGCTGTACGAGGTGGGCCGGGTGCCGCCGATGGGCGCGACGGTCGGCAGCCCGGTCGTGGTGATCCGGGACTGCGGCATGCGTCCGCCGCGCGGGCGGGTCGTCTCGGCGCCCTGGCAGTCGGTGTTGACGCTGCTGCCGTATCTGAGTCCGGTGGCGCCCCGGTTGTTGCGGGCCGCGACGCTCGTCGGCGTCCAGCGGGTCTCGCCCCAGGAGGCCGAGCAGATCGGCGAGATCCTCGGGCTTTCGGAGGCGGAGCGCGGTGCCCTGCCGACGCTGGCGGACGGGGTGACCCTGTGGGTCGCCGGCCGGGAACGGCACTGGGTGATGACCAGCGGTACGGACGCCGAGGCGGGGTTGCTGGGCGTCGCCCGGCGCATGGACTGACGCGGACGCTGCCGACCGCGGACTCCGCTGGACGTGCCCGTCGTTGGCTGTCCGTGGGCGTCGTTGGCCATGGGCGTCGTGACCGTGGACGTCGTTGACCGGAGTCCGGCATGGCGTGGCAGTACGGACGCGGGCCCGGCACCCGGTACGTACGGGCTTTCGACACCGACGTCCGTTCGATGGCACATGCGTTCCCGTTGCGCTCCGTCGGCGTGAAGCAGGCGGGGAGTACGGCGGGAGTTCACGGGGATCTTCCGTGATCTCGCCCCGGGCGGTGGGGCCGGTGTCCGTAAAATCCGTCGCGTAAGACGTATGACGTGACGCGGCCGTGCCGGCCGTGACGACGAAGGGGAGCGTGACCGGTGGGGAGCGAGAAGGAGAAGGACGAGCTGTACGCCCTCGACATCTCCGGCGTCGAGTGGGTGAGCGCACCGGGTACGAGCGAGGACGAGGAGCGCGTCGAAATCGCCCATCTGCCGGGCGGCGCGGTGGCGATGCGTTCGTCGTTGGACCCGGACACGGTGCTGAGGTACACGGAGGCTGAGTGGCGGGCGTTCGTGCTCGGCGCTCGGGACGGGGAGTTCGACCTGCGCTGAAGCGCCAAGACGCTGAAGCCCTGCCGCGCTCCCGCAGTGGTGCCGTGCCGCGCGGCCGGGTACGGCGGAGCGAACGCGCGGGCGGTGCGCGGTGGTCGTGCGCCCGGCGCGCGCCGCCGGCGGGCGCACGAAGTGCTCACGACACCGAGACCGGATTGTTGGGCGGTGTTCGCCGGGTGTTCACGGCCACGGATCGAGCCAGCGTTTACCGGGGAGTTGTACCGCTTTGCCCGGTCGCCTTCCGTGTCCCTCGCCACCTGCCGCCCGCCCGGGATCCCCGAGTGGCCTGCGGTGCGTCGGCCGGAGCGCGCTCGGGCCTGCCGGCCTGTCGTCGTTGGCGTTTAGGGTGGTAAGAAGCGGCGGATCGAACCCGCGAGCACCCCGCCGCGGCACGACGGGGCGGGCCGGCCGGGACACAGCGGTCGCCCCCCACCCCGCAACGGCACCCAGGGTGCTCGACCACACCAGGAGGCACAGTGAACAGCGATCGGGACGGGATCCGCGGGGGATGGGACCTTCCCGCCGACGAGTCCGACGCGGATCCCGCCGAGATGACGGGTGAGTTCACCATCGACTACACCCCGCCGGCCTGGTACACGCAGAACGCGTCGGGGGACAGCGGCGACACCCCGCCGCCGCCCCCGCCGAACGGCCCGCCGGTCGCCGTGCCGGGACTCCCTTCGGACGGCGGCTTCCAGCCGCAGTGGACGCCGAACGCCCCTGCGTCGAACGCCCCTGCACCGTCCGCCCCGCCCCAGCAGCAGGAACCGGCCCAGGCGCAGTCGCAGGTCCCGCCGTCGATGGGCGAGGAGCCGTCGGAACCTGCCCCCGACCCTGCCCCCGAACGGCCGGCTCCCGCCGCCGAGCCGTTCGGCGGCGGTGACGTGGAGAGCGGCGCCACCATGCGCTTCTCCCCCGCCGCCTTGAAGCGCGAGATCGCGGAGCGCGACGCCGCTGCCCGTCGGGCCGAGGAAGCAGCCGACGCCGCGGCGTCCGACGCTCCGTCAGGCACCGGTGCGGATGACGCGTCGGACGCGACCCGGGACGCCGGCGACGCTGCCGCCTCCACCCCGGACGCCGGCGCCGCTGTCGACGCCGCTCCCGAGGAGGGTCACGACGGCGTCGACGCCCCGCACGACGCGGCGGCCCCGTCCGTCGCGCCTCCGCCGCCGGTCGCTCCGCCCGCCGTCCCGCCGGTGCCCGCCCCGGCCGACGCCGCGTCTGACGCCGCATCGGGCGCCGCGCCGCACTGGTCGCCCGCGCAGGGCTCGCCGCTGCCGCTGCCGCCCGCGTTCCAGCCGGCCGCCCCCGCGTCCGCGCCCCAGTGGCCGGTGTCGCCGCAGACGTCCGACCAGTCCGCGCCTCCCCCGCTGCCCGCCGCGCCGCACGCCGGGCCCCCGCAGCCGCCGGCCGACCAACAGCCGGGGTACGGATTCCCGCCCCCCGCGCAGCCGCCGCATCAGCAGCCGCCGGCCGACCAGCAGGGCGGTTACGGCTTCCCGCACCAGGCCCCGCAGGTCGCACCGCCCCCGGCAGCGCCCGTGGCGCCTCAGCCGCCCGCCGTGCCGGCCGCGTCGCAGCAGCCGTACGCCCAGCCCGCACCGGACGCCCAGGGCCACCAGCCCGGGTACGCGTACCCCCCGGTCCAGCCGCCGCAGCCACAGCCCGACGTGCAGCCGCCGTCGGCCCCGCTGCCGCCGGCCGTCCCCCAGGCCAGCGCGCCGCCGGTGCCGCAGCAGAGCGGCTACGGATTCCCGCAGCCCGCACAGCCGCCCCAGCAGCCCCAGCAGCCGCACCCCGCGCAGCCGGGGCCGGAGCAGGGTCAGCAGCCGCCCGTCGACCCGCGGTCCGGCACGGCCTGGCCCACGCCGGTCACCCACGACCAGCGCGAGCGCTCCGTTCCGGGCGCCCCCCTCGGCTACACCGCCGCCGTCGAGCTCTCCTCCGACCGCCTGCTGCGCAACACCCGGCAGAAGGCCAAGTCGAGCCGCAATCCCTCGGCGTCGTCCCGGTTCAAGCTGGGCGGCAAGAAGGAGGAGGCCGAGCGGCAGCGCAAGCTGGAGCTGATCCGTACGCCGGTGCTGTCCTGCTACCGGATCGCGGTCATCAGCCTCAAGGGCGGCGTCGGCAAGACGACCACGACGACCGCGCTGGGGTCGACGCTGGCGACCGAGCGGCAGGACAAGATCCTGGCGATCGACGCCAACCCGGACGCCGGCACGCTCGGGCGCCGGGTGCGGCGCGAGACCGGAGCGACCATCCGCGACCTGGTCCAGGCGATCCCGTACCTGCACTCGTACATGGACATCCGCCGTTTCACCTCGCAGGCGCCCTCCGGGCTGGAGATCATCGCCAACGACGTGGACCCGGCCGTCTCCACGACCTTCAACGACGAGGACTACCGCCGGGCCATCGAGGTCCTCGGCCGGCAGTACCCGATCATCCTCACCGACTCCGGGACCGGGCTGCTCTACAGCGCGATGCGCGGCGTGCTGGACCTCGCGGACCAGCTGATCATCATCTCGACCCCGTCCGTCGACGGTGCGAGCAGCGCGTCCACCACGCTCGACTGGCTCTCCGCCCACGGGTACGCGGAGCTGGTGCAGCGCTCCGTGACGGTGATCTCCGGGGTGCGCGAGACCGGCAAGATGATCAAGGTCGAGGACATCGTGGCGCACTTCCAGACGCGCTGCCGCGGCGTGGTCGTGGTGCCGTTCGACGAGCACCTCGCCGCCGGTGCGGAGGTCGACCTGGACATGATGCGACCCAAGACGCGCGAGGCGTACTTCAACCTCTCCGCGCTGATCGCCGAGGACTTCGCCCGGGCCCAGCAGCAGCAGGGGCTGTGGACCGCGAACGGAAACCCCCCGCCAACCATGGCGCCGCCGATGCCGGGCCACCCCCAGCAGCCGGCTCCGGGCGGCTACCCCGGCCAGCCGTACGGCGGCCAGCAACCGTATCCGCAGGGCGGTCAGCCCCAGCCGTACGGTGGTCAACCGCCCCAGCAGCCCTATCCACCGCAGGCACCGCCCCAGGCGCACCAGGCTCCGCCGCCCCAGCCGCAGGGCTGGCCCCAGCAGCCGCCGGCAGCGCAGCCGGGGCAGCAGCCACACCCGGGTCAGCCGGGTCAGCCGCCGATTTCCGGTGATGCGGCGCAGCCCGACGCATCCGGTCAGGCGCCGCCCCCAGGCTGGCCGCAACTGCCCCCGCAGGCACCGCCAGCCCCTCAGCAGTAGGGCGACACAGGACTGGACCAATGAGGGCCCGCACCGCTACGACGGTGCGGGCCCTCGGTCTGTTCTCGCAGCCCAGGCGGGGTGTCAATCTGGCGTTGACGGGACTGGAGCACCGCTGGTACAACCACGCTCCACCCGTTGGCCACTGCTCCCATCAGCCCGCCCGCTCCCCGTGAGCGCTGACGCGAGGTCATGCCCATGGTCATCAAGGTCCCGTCGCCCCCGGCGACACCACCCGCCCCACGGCTCTCGACCCGCACCCGCACCCGCTCCCTGCTGGCCTTATGCACCGTCAGCGCCCTGCTGGCGGCGGTGCCCCCGGCCGCCCACGCCCGGTCCGCGGACCGGGCCCCGAAGGTCCTCACCATCGCGGTGTCGCAGAGCGTGGACTCCCTCAGCCCCTTCCTGGCCCAGCGCCTGGTCTCCACCAGCGTCCACCGACTGGCGTACGAGTACCTGACGAATTACGACGTGAAGGACGGGCGGACCGTCCCGGGCTTCGCCACCGCGTGGAGCGCCTCCCCCTCCAAGCTGACCTGGACCTTCACCGTCCGCGGTGACTCCCGCTGGTCCGACGGCCGGCCCGCGACCGCCGAGGACGCCGCCTGGACCTTCAACACGATGATGTCGGACCCCAAGGCGGCGACCGCGAACGGCGCCTTCACCGCCAACTTCCGCAAGGTGACCGCGCCCGACCCGACCACCTTGGTCATCGAGCTGAAGAAGCCCCAGGCCACGATGACCGCCCTGGACGTCCCGATCCTGCCCAAGCACGTCTGGGAGGGGGTCGACGACTTCTCGGCCTTCAACAACGACGAGCGGTTCCCCCTCGTCGGCAACGGCCCCTTCGTCATCACGGACTTCAAGGTCGACCGGTACATCCGGCTGAAGGCGAACAAGAACTTCTGGCGCGGTGCGCCGAAGGTCGACGAGCTGCTGCTCAAGTACTACAAGGACGGTGACGCGGCCGTCGCCGCGCTGCGCAAGGGCGAGGTGTCCTTCGTCCAGGGCCTCACCCCCGCCCAGGCCGCCTCCCTCAAGAGCGCGCCGGACGTCGCGGTGAACGACGCCCCCGGCCGTCGGTTCTTCGCCCTCGCCACCAACCCGGGCGCCCGTTCCCGGGACGGCAAGACCTTCGGCAACGGCCACCCGGCGCTCCTCGACCCGGCCGTGCGCAAGGCCCTCTTCCACGCCACGGACCGCAGGACCCTCGTCGAGCGGGTCTTCCGCGGGCACGCCGTGGAGGGCCAGGGCTATCTGCCGCCGCGCTTCGGCCCGTACTTCTGGCGGCCCTCCGCGGCGCAGCGGATCGACTACGACCCCGCGAAGGCGGCGGCCCTGCTGGACGGCGCGGGGTACCGCAAGGCCCGCGGGGGCAAGCGGCTCGGCAAGGACGGCCGTCCGCTGTCCTTCAGGATCCTGTGCCACGCCACCGACCCCAACGACAAGGCGGTCGGCAAGTACCTCCAGGAGTGGTGGGGCGCGCTCGGCATCGGGCTGCGGATCGACTGCCTCGACAACGTCTCCGACCCCTGGCTCAAGGGCGACTACGACCTCGCCTTCGACGGCTGGTCCGTCAGCCCGGACCCGGACCTCGTGCTGTCCATCCACACCTGCGCGGCGCTGCCCGCGACCCCCGCGGACACCGGTTCGACGGACAACTTCATCTGCGACCGGCAGTTCGACGAGCTGTACGCCCGCCAGAGCGCGGAGTACGACCCGGCGAAGCGGGCCGATCTGGTGAAGCAGCTCCAGTCCCGGCTGTACGACACGGGCTACATGAACGTCCTCGCGTATCCGAACGCGGTCGAGGCGTACCGTACCGACCAGATCTCGTCCATCACGACGATGCCCGAGGCCGCGGGGAACATCTGGGGCCAGGACGGCTACTGGAGCTGGTGGTCGGCGGTCCCCGCCGACGGATCCGGCGACGGCGGCTCGGACGACGGCTCCCGGACCGCGCTGGCGATCGGGGCCGGTGCCCTCGCGGTGCTGGTCGCCGCGGTCGCCGGACTGGTCGCGGTACGGCGTCGCGCCACCGTGGAAGACCGTGAATAGCCATGACCTCCACCTCGCCATCGACGTCGTCGCCCCCGCCGCCGGCCGAAGCCGCCCCGCGGGAGCCGGTCGCCGCACGGGAGCGGCGCGGCGCGGGCCCGGCGGTCCGCGCGTACCTGCCCTACACGGCGCAGAAGGTGGGCGGGGCGCTGGTCTCCCTGCTCGCGGTCCTGGTGACCAGCTTCTTCCTGTTCCGGATCGTCCCGGGCGACCCGGTGAAGACCATGACGCACGGCCGGCCGACGTCGGCCGAGCAGTTGGCGGAGCTGCGTCGACAGTTCGGGCTCGACCAGCCGCTGTGGCGGCAGTTCACGGACTACTGCGCGGCGGCGCTCACCGGTGACTTCGGTACGTCGTACCAGTTCCGGGCGCCCGTCGGGGAGCTGATCGCCGAGAAGGTGCCGGCGACGCTGCTGCTGACCGGGGTGGCCGTGGTGCTCTACTCGGCGCTCGGGCTCTGGCTGGGCACCCGCTCGGCGTGGCGGCACGGCGGGCTCGGCGACCGGGTGAACACGGGGCTGGCGCTCACCCTGTGGTCGGTGCCGTCCTTCTGGCTGGGGCTGCTGCTGATCATCACCTTCTCCGTGGGCATCGGCCCGGTCCCCGGACTGTTCCCGACCGGCGGCATGGAGTCCGGTGACGAGACGGGGCTGGCGTACGTGCTGGACGTGGCCCACCACATGGTGCTGCCGGTGCTGACCCTGGTCGCGGTCGGATACGCGCAGACGCTGCTGGTGATGCGGGCCTCGCTGCTCGACGAGATGGGCGGGGACTATCTGACGACGGCGCGGGCGAAGGGGCTGCGGGACGCCGCGGTGCGCCGCCGCCATGCGGTGCCGAACGCGCTGCTGCCCACCGTGACCATGGTCTTCATCAATCTGGGCCATGTGGCGGCCGGATCGATCCTGGTGGAGACCGTCTTCTCCTGGCCCGGGCTCGGCGGGCTGTTCTACCAGGCGCTCAGCGTCCCGGACCTACCGCTGGTGCAAGGGCTGTTCGTCGTCTTCGCGGGAGCCATGATCGTGATGAACCTCCTGGCCGACCTGGTGTATCCGCTGCTCGACCCCCGGGTGGCCCGATGAGCACCGCGTCCCTGTCCCGGGCCCGTCGCCGGGCGTCCGCGGGCCGCTTCTGGCGCTCGTACCGCACCCATCGGGCCGGGCTGTTCGGCCTCGGCGTGCTGGGGCTGATCGCCGTGGTCGCGCTCGCGGCGCCGCTGCTGGTCGACGGTGACGTACGGAGCGTGACCCGGGCGCCGGGCGGGCCGCTGGAGTCGCCGAGCGCCGAGTTCCCGCTGGGTACGGACCAGTTCGGCCGCTCCCTGCTGGGGCTGCTGGTGTGGGGGGCGCGGATCTCGCTGACCGTGGGGCTGCTGGCGGCGGCCCTGTCGGTGGCGATCGGCACCCTGGTCGGCATCGTCGCGGGGCACTACGGCGGCTGGTTCTCCACCGTGCTGATGCGGGTCACGGACTGGTTCCTGGTGATGCCGGCGCTGGTGCTGGCGATCGTGCTGGCGACGGTGCTGTCCCGCAGCGTGTGGACCGTGGTCCTCGCGATCGGGGTGACCAGTTGGCCCACCACGGCCCGGCTGGTGCGGGCACAGACCATCGCGGTCGAGTCCCGCCCGTACATCGAACGCGCACAGGCGCTCGGCGGCGGACACGGCCACGTCATGAGCCGGCACGTGATGCCCAACGTGATGCCGCTGGTGCTGGCGCAGACCACCCTCGGCATCTCCACCGCCATCCTCACCGAGGCCACCCTCGCCTTCCTCGGGCTCGGCGACCCCTCGGTCGTCTCCTGGGGCGGCATGCTCCAGGACGCCCGGGAGGCGGGCGCGGTCTCCTCCGGCCACTGGTGGTACCTGGCTCCGCCGGGGCTGGCGATCGCCCTGGTGGCGCTGGCGTTCACGCTCTGCGGCCGGGCCGTGGAGCGGGTCCTCAACCCGAAGCTGGGGGTGCGGTGATGACCCGGCCGCTGCTCCAGGTGCGCGACCTGCACGTGACGTACGGCTCCGGGCCCGACGCGGTGCCCGCCGTCCGCGGCGTCGACCTCGACCTGGCCCGGGGACGGAAGCTGGGCGTCGCCGGGGAGTCGGGGTGCGGCAAGTCGACCCTGGCGCTGGCGCTGCTGCGGCTGCTGCCCCCGTCGGCCCGGATCACCGGCCGGATCCTCCTCGACGGCGAGGACGTGCTCACCATGCGCTGGGGCCGGCTGCGCGCGGTCCGCTGGGCGGGGGCCTCCCTCGTCTTCCAGGGCGCGATGCACTCCCTGAACGCCGTGCACCGCGTCGGCGACCAGATCGCGGAACCGATCCTGCTGCACCAGCGGGCCACCCCGGCGCAGGCCCGGGAACGCGTCGCGGAGTTGCTGCGCCAGGTGGGGCTGCCCGCGGCGCGCGCCCGCGCGTATCCGCACGAGCTCTCCGGCGGTCAGCGCCAACGCGTGATGATCGCCATGGCGCTCGCCTGCGACCCCGAGTTGATCGTCGCCGACGAGCCGACCACCGCGCTCGACGTGATGATCCAGGCGCAGATCCTGCGCCTGGTCGAACAGCTCGTCGCCGACCAGGACATCGGCCTGCTGATGATCAGCCACGACCTGGCCGTGCTCGCCGAGACCTGCGACCGGCTGGCGGTGATGTACGCGGGGCGGGTCGTCGAGGAGGGCCCGGCGGGCGCGGTCCACACCGCGGCCCGCCACCCCTACGGGCAGGCGCTGGCGGCCGCGTTCCCCCGCGTCGGGGACCCCGCGTCGCGCCGGGCGCCGCGCGGACTGCCCGGCGATCCCCCGGACCCCGCCGCCCTGCCTCCCGGCTGTGCCTTCCACCCGCGCTGTCCCGTGTCGCTGCCCGGCTGCACGACCGACGACCCGGTGCTGACCGGCGTCGTCGACCACCGGGCGGCCTGCGTCCATGCGAAAGGCGGCCCCGCGTGACCACGTCCGCTCCCCTGCTCCACGCCGACGGGCTCCACGTCACCTTCCCGCCACGGCGCGGTCGACCGGCGGCCCGCGCCGTCGACGGGGTCGACCTCGCGGTGGGGACCGGTGAGATCGTCGCCCTCGTCGGTGAGTCGGGCTGCGGCAAGACGACCCTCGCGAGAACGCTGCTGGGGCTGGTGCCGCCCACGTCCGGCCGGGTCAGCTTCGCCGGCCGGCCCCTGGAGTACTCCACCGCCGCCCTGCGCGCGTACCGCCGCCGCGTGCAACTCGTCCTCCAGGACCCCAGCGGCTCCCTCAACCCGCGGCACACCGTGTACGACGCGGTCGCGGAGGGCCTGCGCATCCACGGCCACCGCGGCGACGAGCGCGAAGCGGTCGGCCGGGCGTTGGCCCGCGCCGGTCTACGTCCGCCGGAACGGTTCTTCCTGCGCTATCCGCACGAGCTTTCCGGCGGCCAGCGCCAACGCGTCGTCATCGCCGGCGCGCTGGTGCTGGACCCGGAACTGATCGTCGCGGACGAGCCCGTCGCCTCGCTGGACGCGTCCGTGCGCGGGGAGATCCTGGCGCTGCTGCTGCGGCTGCGGGACGACCTCGGGCTCTCCGCCCTCGTCGTCACCCACGACCTGGGGCTCGCCTGGAACGTCGCGGACCGGGTCGCGGTGATGTACCTGGGGCGCATCGTGGAGGAGGGCCCGGTCGACACGGTCCTCACCGCGCCCCGGCACCCCTACACCCGGGCCCTGATGTCGGTGCTCCCCAACTCCCCGACGCCGCCGACGGTGCTGACGGGAGAGCCGCCCGACCCCACGCGCATCCCGCCCGGCTGCCGCTTCCACCTGCGCTGCCCGGCGCTGGCGTCGGGCGAGGCGGAACGGGCGGGCGTCGCGTCCGCCTGCCGCACCCGCGACCCCCTGCTGCGCCCCGACACCGCGGTGGCCTGCCATCTATAGCCTCGGCCGACGCGGTCCCGCCGTGCGGCGAGCTGTGTTACGGCGTCTGCGGCCCGGTGGAGGGTTGCTCGCGCAGTTCCGCCCTCCATGCCCAGAGGGCATGGAGGGCGGAACTGCGCGAGAAGCCACAGACGGGCCGCAGAGACCAACGCATCCGCAGGGAAACGGCGAGTACGTCCACCCGCACACAACCTACGGCGCCGCTGTCAGCTCGCGGCACTTCTTGACGTCCCGCGCCATCGCATCCAGCAGGTCCTCCACCGAGGCGAACTTCTGCATCGGACGGACGTACGCCAGGAACTCCACGGCCGCGTGCAGCCCGTACAGATCGAGGTCGACCCGGTCGATCGCGTACGCCTCGACGCTGCGCGCGGTCCCGTCGAACTGCGGGTTCGTCCCGACGGAGATCGCCGCCGGCATGCGCTCGCCGGCCGCCGTCAGCCAGCCCGCGTACACCCCGTCCGCGGGGACCGCGGTGTGCGGCAGCGTCTCCACGTTCGCCGTGGGGTAGCCCAACTCGCGCCCGCGCTGCGCACCGCGCACCACGACGCCCTCCACCCGGTGGGGGCGGCCCAGGATCTCCCCCGCGCCCTCGACGTCGCCCGCCGCGACCAGCCGGCGCGCCAGCGTGGAGGAGAACGGCTCCCCGCCGCCGGCCTCGCCGCTGACGTGGAGGTCGATCACCTCCACGTCGTAGTCGTACGTGGCCCCCAGCTCCGCCAGGTACGCCACGTTGCCCGCGGCCTTGTGGCCGAAGCGGAAGTTCGGCCCCTCCACGACCGCGCGGGCGTGCAACTTGTCGACGAGGACCTTCACGATGAAGTCCGCCGGCGAGAGCTTCGAGAACTCCGCGGTGAAGGGCAGGATGAGCACCGCGTCGACGCCCAGCTCGGCCATCAGCTCCGCCCGGCGGTGGTGCGGCGCGAGCAACGGCGGATGACTGCCGGGGCGCACCACTTCGCTGGGGTGCGGGTCGAAGGTGACCACGACGGACGGCACGGACAGCTCCCGCGCCCGCTCCACCGCCCGCCCGATGATCAGCTGGTGACCCCGGTGCACCCCGTCGTAGGAGCCGATGGTGACGACGCTGCGTCCCCAGTCCTGGGGGATGTCCTCCAAGCCGCGCCAGCGCTGCACTGTGACCGCTCCTCGCCGAACTTCATGTGTTCCCGACCAGTATTCGCAGCTCTAAGACTGCCATGCCCCCGCCCGCCGATCCGCATCGGCCCGTGACCTGCGGGCGCGGGCCGGCGGGTCAGCCGAAGACGGCGAGGCTCTTGGCCTTGCCCTTCTGGTCCTCGACGAGTGCCAGCAGCCGGTCACCGGGGCCGAAGACGGCCACGGGCGACCGGTCGAAGGCCGGCATGTCGAGGCGTACGCCGTTGGTGAGCAGCCGGGCCCGGCGCTCGTCCACGTCCCAGCGCTCGAACGCTGCCGACGCCGCCTGTGCGACGGGCATCACGGTCAGCTCCTGCTGGAGCTGGTCCAGGGTGCGCGCCGCGTCGATGCCGTAGGGCCCCACGCGGGTGCGCCGCAGCGCCGTGAGGTGACCGCCGACGCCGAGCCCCGCGCCGAGGTCCCGGGCCAGGGCCCGGATGTAGGTCCCCGACGAGCAGACCACGGAGACGACGAGGTCCAGGACGGGGGTGCCGTCCTCGGCGACCGCCTCGCGCACGTCGTAGACGCGGAAGGAGGAGACCGTGACCGGGCGGGCCGGGATCTCGAAGTCCTCGCCGCCGCGCACCCGGGCGTAGGACCGCTTGCCGTCGATCTTGATGGCGCTGACCTTCGACGGCACCTGCATGATGGCGCCGGTCAGGGCCGCCACACCGGCGTCGATCGCCTCGCGGGCGATCCCGGAGGCGTCCGCGGAGGCCGTGATCTCGCCCTCGGCGTCGTCCGTCACGGTCGACTGACCGAGGCGTACGGTGCCCAGGTACTCCTTCTCCGTGAGCGCGAGGTGGCCGAGCAGCTTGGTGGCCCGCTCGACGCCGAGCACGAGCACCCCCGTGGCCATCGGGTCGAGGGTGCCGGCGTGGCCCACCCGGCGGGTCCGGGCGATGCCGCGCATCTTGGCCACGACGTCGTGCGAAGTGAAGCCCGACGGCTTGTCGACGATGACGAGGCCGTCGGGCACTGGGGTGTGCTGGGTCATCCGGAGGTGCTGTCCTCACCGTTGGCGGAAGCCGCTTCGTCGGAGTCCCCGCCGTCGGCGTCCTCGGGCTTGCGGTACGGGTCGGCCCCGGCCGCGTACTTGGCGCCGGAGGACTCCTCGCGCACCCGGGCGTCGGAGGCCCGCGCCCGGTCCAGCAGGTCCTCGATGGTCCGGGCGTTCTCGGGGAGCGCGTCCGCCACGAAGCTCAGGGTCGGGGTGAACTTGGTGCCGGCCGCGGCCCCGACCGCGCTGCGCAGCACGCCCTTGGCGCTCTGCAGGCCGGCGGCGGCGTTGGCCCGGTCCTCGTCGTCCCCGTAGACCGTGTAGAAGACCGTGGCCTCCCGCAGGTCCCCGGTGACCCGGGTGTCGGTGATGGTCACGTGGGAGCCGAGCCGCGGGTCCTTGATGCCGCGCTGTAGCTTCTCGGCGACCACTTCCCTGATGAGGTCGGCCAGTTTCCTCGCCCGCGCGTTGTCGGCCACTGGTTCTTCTCCTTCTTACCTGCTTGCCTTGCCATCGCTTCAGTCTTCGTCACTGTGGAACCTGCGTCGAACGGACAGCAGCTCCACCTCCGGCCGGCCGGCGACGAAGCGTTCGCACCGGTCGAGCACGTCCCTGAGGTGGCCCGCGTCGCCGGACACCACGGCCAGGCCGATCTCGACCCGGCGGTAGAGGTCCTGCTCACCGGTCTCCGCCGCGCTCACCACGAATTTCCGTTGGAGCTCGGCGACGATCGGGCGGACCACGGAACGCTTCTCCTTCAACGACCGTACGTCGCCGAGGAGCAGGTCGAAGGACAGGGTCCCCACATACATGGATGCATCCGGATGTCCCGCCGGTTCGGGTTCAGGTGCGTCTGCCGTCGTTTCGGCAGAACAGCAGAACCGTACACGCGGCGGCCGGGGCGGATCGACGGAAAATCACTCCGCAGACCCGCCCCGGCCGACCGCACGCACGTTCGGTCGCGTACCGGCCGACGTACGGCCGGCCGGTACGCACTCCGCGCGTCAGACGCGCGGCTTCTCGCGCATCTCGTAGGTCGCGATGACGTCGTCGACCTTGATGTCGTTGAAGTTTCCGAGGTTGATACCGCCCTCGAAGCCTTCGCGGATCTCGGTGACGTCGTCCTTGAAGCGGCGCAGGCCCTCGATGTTGAGGTTCTCCGCGATGACCTTGCCGTCCCGCAGGAGGCGGGCCTTGGTGTTCCGCTTGACCTCGCCGGAGCGGATGAGGACACCCGCGATGTTGCCCAGCTTGGACGAGCGGAAGACCTCGCGGATCTCCGCCGTGCCCAGCTCGACCTCTTCGTACTCCGGCTTGAGCATGCCCTTGAGGGCCGCCTCGATCTCCTCGATGGCCTGGTAGATCACCGAGTAGTACCGGACGTCGACGCCCTCGCGCTCCGCCATCTGCGCGGCACGGCCGGCCGCGCGGACGTTGAAGCCGATGACGATGGCGTCGGAGCCCATCGCCAGGTCGATGTCCGACTCGGTGACGGCACCCACACCACGGTGGAGGACGCGGATGTCGACCTCTTCGCCGACGTCCAGCTGGAGCAGCGAGGACTCGAGAGCCTCCACCGAACCGGACGCGTCACCCTTGATGATGATGTTGAGGTCCTGCACGAGGCCGGCCTTGAGCACCTTGTCCAGGTCCTCCAGGGACACCCGGCGGGTGCGCTTGGCGAACGCGGCGTTCCGCTCACGGGCGGCGCGCTTCTCGGCGATCTGCCGGGCCGTGCGGTCCTCGTCGACGACGAGGAAGTTGTCGCCGGCGCCCGGGACGTTGGTGAGGCCGAGGACGAGGACCGGGGTCGAGGGACCGGCCTCCGTCACGTTCTCGCCCTTGTCGTCGAGCATGGCCCGGACGCGACCGTAGGCGTCGCCCACGACCATCGTGTCGCCGATGCGGAGGGTGCCGCGCTGGACCAGGACGGTCGAGACGGCGCCACGACCGCGGTCGAGGTGGGACTCGATCGCGATGCCCTGCGCGTCCTGCTCCGGGTTGGCCCGCAGGTCGAGCGAGGCGTCCGCGGTGAGGACCACGGCCTCCAGCAGTTCCTCGATGTGCAGGCCCTGCTTGGCGGAGATGTCGACGAACATGGTGTCGCCGCCGTACTCCTCGGCGACCAGGCCGAACTCGGTCAGCTGACCGCGGACCTTGGTCGGGTCGGCACCCTCGACGTCGATCTTGTTGACCGCGACCACGATCGGCACGTCGGCCGCCTTGGCGTGGTTCAGCGCCTCGATCGTCTGCGGCATGACGCCGTCGTTGGCCGCCACCACGAGGATCGCGATGTCGGTCGACTTGGCACCGCGGGCACGCATGGCGGTGAACGCCTCGTGACCGGGGGTGTCGATGAAGGTGATCTTGCGCTCGTCGCCGTTGACCTCGGTCGCGACCTGGTAGGCACCGATGTGCTGGGTGATGCCACCGGCCTCGCCCGCGACCACGTTGGTCTTGCGGATCGCGTCGAGCAGACGGGTCTTTCCGTGGTCGACGTGGCCCATGACGGTGACCACCGGCGGACGGGAGACCAGGGCCTCGTCGCCGCCCTCGTCCTCGCCGAACTCGATGTCGAAGGACTCCAGGAGCTCCCGGTCCTCCTCCTCCGGGCTGACGATCTGAACGATGTAGTTCATCTCGCCGCCGAGCAGATGGAGCGTCTCGTCGGAGACGGACTGCGTGGCAGTGACCATCTCGCCGAGGTTCATCATGACCGCGACCAGGGACGCCGGGTTGGCGTTGATCTTCTCGGCGAAGTCGGTGAGGGAGGCACCGCGCGACAGGCGAATGGTCTCGCCGCCGCCGCGGGGCAGCATCACGCCGCCGACCGACGGGGCCTGCATGGCCTCGTACTCCTGGCGCCGCTGCCGCTTCGACTTGCGACCGCGACGGGCCGGGCCGCCGGGGCGACCGAAGGCGCCCTGCGTGCCACCGCGGCCACCGGGGCCGCCGGGACGTCCACCGAAGCCGGGACGACCGCCGAAGCCGCCGCCACCGCCACCGGGACCGCCGCCACCGGGACGACCGCCGAAGCCGCCGCCACCACCGGGACGACCGCCGCCGCCACCGGGACCGCCGGGACGACCGGCGAAGCCGGGACGACCGCCGCCGCCACCGGCACCGCCGGGACGACCGCCGGCACCGGGGCCGCGACCGCCGGGGCCACCGCCGGGACGGGGGCCGGCAGCGGGACGCTGCGGCATCATGCCCGGGTTCGGACGGTTACCGCCGGGGCCGCCGCCGGGACGGGGCGCCTGCGGACGCGGCATCGCGCCGGGCGTGGGACGGGGACCGCCCTGGCCCTGCGGACGCGGGGCGCCGCCGGGGCCGCCCTGCGGACGCGGAGCACCGGCACCGGGGCCACCCGGACGGGGGGCGCCGGGACGGGGCGCCTGCGGGCGCGCCATGCCGGTGGAGCCACCGGACGTGAAGGGGTTGTTGCCCGGACGGGGACCGGCCGGACGGTTGCCGCCGGGGCGGGGACCGCCCTGGCCGGGCGCGGGACGCCCGGGACGGTCGCCGCGGTCGCCGCGCTCACCGCGGCCGCCGTCGCGCTGACCGCCCGACGGACCCGGACGGGCGCCGGGGCGCGGGCCGGGAGCGGCCGGGCGCGGCGCCTGCGGGGCGGCGGGCTGGGCCGGCGCCGGAGCGGAGAACTCCGCGGCGACGGGGGCCGCCGGAGCGGGCCGTGCCGGAGCGGGCCGCGGACCCGGACGCGGGCCCGGGGTCGGCGCGCTGGAGGGGGTGCCGCTGGGCGCCTCGGACGCGGCAGGCTTGGGAGCCTGCGCGCCGGGCTTGGGCGCGGCGGGACGGGGCGCGGCCGGAGTCGGCGCGCCGGGGGTGGGGCCACCCGGACGGGGGGCGGGGGACGGCGCTGCCTTGCGGGGCGCGCCGGGCTTGGCAGCGGTCTTGCCGGCGCTCTGGCCGGACCCCTGCAATGCGTCAGTCAACTTGCGCACGACCGGCGCCTCGATCGTCGAGGACGCCGAACGGACGAATTCACCGAGTTCCTGGAGCTTGGCCATGACGACCTTGCTCTCCACACCGAACTCCTTGGCGAGTTCGTATACCCGGACCTTAGCCACTTCGCTCCTTTTAGGTCCGGTTACCGCCGGACCGTCGCTACTTCATGGGCGTACTCATCGCGTACTCATCGAGTGCTCATCGCAATCTCGACCTACTTCCGACTCGCGAGGTACCTGACCGCACGGGAATCCGTGCCGTACTTCTTCTTACACATCCTGCTCCGCCGCCCGTTCCGCCTCGTGCACGTACTGCCGTACGGCAGTCGTGTCGAGCGGACCCTCGGCCCGCAAGGCCCGGGGGAACGCCCGGCGGCGGACCGCCAGATCAAGACAGACCACGGCGGGGTGTACATACGCACCCCGGCCGGGCAGCGTACCGCGATCGTCGGGGACGCACTCGCCCCCGACCCTCACGATGCGCAGCAGATCGCTCTTGGCCGTCCGACTCCGGCAGCCCACACAGGTGCGTTCAGGGCATACGCCGACGTCCGTCCGGCCAGACACGGTTAAGTCTACCTCCCCGTAGCGACCTCACCCCTTTGGGGCAAAAATCGAACACCCATATGTCTTGATCGACTGTCTTGACCGACCGCGCCCCGCGGCGGAGCGCCGCGAGGCGGTCCGCTCCGAGGCCGGTCGGCGGCCGGCTCAGTCGGCGGCCGGTCCCGGCTCCCGCTCGCCTTCGCCCTGCTCGGTGTCCGGGCGGATGTCGATGCGCCAGCCGGTCAGCCGGGCGGCCAGCCGGGCGTTCTGCCCTTCCTTGCCGATGGCCAGCGAGAGCTGGTAGTCGGGGACGGTCACCCGGGCGGAGCGGGCGGCGAGGTCGACGACCTCCACCTTGCTCACCCGGGCCGGGGAGAGCGCGTTCGCCACCATCTCGGCCGGGTCGTCCGACCAGTCGACGATGTCGATCTTCTCGCCGTTCAGCTCGCTCATCACGCTGCGCACCCGGCCGCCCATCTGACCGATGCACGCGCCCTTGGCGTTCAGCCCGGCGCGGGTGGGGCGCACCGCGATCTTGGTGCGGTGGCCGGCCTCCCGGGCGATCGCCGCGATCTCGACGCTGCCGTCCGCGATCTCCGGGACCTCCAGCTCGAAGAGCTTCTTGACCAGGTTCGGATGGGTGCGCGAGAGGGTCACGGACGGGCCGCGCACCCCCTTGGCAACCCGGACGACGTAGGTGCGCAGCCGCAGCCCGTGGTCGTACGTCTCGCCGGGCACCTGCTCCTGCACGGGCAGGATCGCCTCCAGCTTGTCGTCCAGCTTGACCAGGACGTTCTTGGGGTCCTTGCCCTGCTGCACCTGGCCGGAGACGATGTCGCCCTCGCGCCGGGCGTACTCGCCGAGGGTGGCGTCGTTCTCCGCGTCCCGCAGCCGCTGCTGGATCACCTGGCGGGCGGTGGTCGCCGCGATCCGCCCGAAGTCGGTGGGGGTGTCGTCGAACTCCTTGGGCTCCTTGCCCTCGGGCACGTCCGCGGGGTCCTCCTTGGCCCACACGGTCACGTGCCCGGAGTCCCGGCTGATCACCACCCGTGCGTGCCGGCGGCTGTCCGGGGTGCGGTGGTACGCGATGAGGAGGGCCGACTCGATCGCCTCGACCAGGAGGTCGAAGGGGATCTCCTTCTCCTGTGCCAAGCCCTTCAGGAGCTTTACGTCGATGTCCACGGCTACGCCTCCTCTTCCTTCTTGTCCTTGCGGTTGAACTCGATCTCCACGCGGGCCTTCGCGACCTCGTCGAAGGCGAGTCGACGGGCGGTGGGCTTGCGGCCCTTGACCCCGGGCACCTCGACGTCGACCCCGTCGCCGTCGACGACGAGCACCCGGGCGACGAGTTCCCCGCCGTCGTGCAGCTGGAACTTCACCAGCCGGCCGGCGGCGCGCACGTAGTGGCGGTGCTCCGTCAGGGGGCGGTCGGCGCCGGGCGAGCTGACTTCGAGGGTGTACTCCTCGTCGCCCATGGCATCGCTCTCGTCGAGCTTCTGGGAGATCTCGCGGCTCAGCTCCGCGCACGCGTCCAGGGTGGGGCCCTCGTCGGAGTCGACGGTGATCCTGAGCTGCCGGCGACGGCCCGCCCGGCCCACCTCGACCTCTTCGAGGTCCAGTCCAGCGGCGCGCACGAGCGGCTCCAGCAGCCCGCGCAGCCTCTCGCTCTGGGTGGTGCTCATCCGGGTGACTCCTCGGCCGCGTGTGCTGTTGTGGGAACGCTGTGCTCGTCGCGTGTCTGATGGACGTCTGGACAACGTCAGCCCACAGCCTATCCGGTCCCGCAGGGTGTTGCCGTCCACCGCAGGGGGACCCGCGGGTACGCTCGCCTGCGGCGATGATCACCGAGATGTCGAGGGAGACACCCGTGGGGCGCACCGGAACGACACGAAGACGGGCCCTGCTGGTGACGGGCGCGGTGGCCGGCGCCGCGGCTGCGGGAGTGTTGTCGGGCTGCTCGGGCGAGCGGTCCGAGCCGGGCGCGCGCTCCAGCGCGCAGGGCGCGGGGGCAGCGCCCGAAGGGGCGGAAGCGACCGATGCCGCCGTGAGGAAACGGTTGGCCGCCGCCAGCGGGGCGCTGCGGGACCAGTACGACGCGGTGATCGCGGCCCATCCGACGTTGGCCGCCCGGCTCACCGCGCTGCGCACCTCCGTCGCCGCGCACGCCTCGGCGTTGGGCGGGACGGCGCGGGCGGCCGGCTCGCGCCCGGTCGCCGTCGAGCCCGCAGCGGCGCTCAAGGAGCTGGCGGCGGCGGAGCGCCGCACCTCCGACGCGCTGACCGCGGCCATCGGCGGCGCCCGGCCCGAGCTGGCGCGGCTGCTGGCCTCGGTCGCCGCGGCCGGCGCCGCCCACGCGTACTTGCTGACGGCGCCCGCCGCCGGCGGTGCCCGGTGAACGCCCGGGAGCCCGCGGACGCACCGGACCCGCAGGAGCTGCTGGCCGCGGTGCAGGCGGCGCTCGCCGCCCAGCACGCGGCGGTGTACGGCTACGGCGTGGTCGGCGCGCGGGTGGACGCCGGGCGGGAGGCGGAGGCCCGGGCCGCGTACGCCGCCCACCGGGCCCGGCGCGACGCCCTCGCCCGCACCGTGCGCGACCTCGGCGGCGCGCCGGTCACCGCCGCGCCCGGGTACGCGCTGCCGTTCCCCGTGACCGACGCCGCCGCCGTCCTGCTGCTGGCGGCGCATCTGGAGGACCGGGTGGCGGGGGCGTGCTCGGACCTCGTACGGGCCGCGGAGGGGCGGCTGCGGCAGGAGGCGGCGGTGGCGCTGCGCGAGGCCGCCGTGCGCGCGGTGCGCTGGCGCGGCAGCGGCGTAGCCTTTCCTGGGCTCGTCGAGCGGGCGCCCCGGGGCTGACCACCTGGCGGACCGCGTCCGCGGGGCGGCGTGCCGGTGTCGAGTGGAGTGAGAGGAAGTCGCGTACGCATGGATCTGCAAGCGCCTGGACGTCTGGTGCGGGCGCTCGGCGAGCGCGGCGGCGAGGGTGACGGGGCTTGGCTGGAGGGGCTGGCGGAGCTCGTCGAGGAGACCGCGGCCCGGGCTCGGCTGGACGTCGAACGGGTCGTGGTCCCCGGTGGGCGCAGGGGGCTGGTGCTCCTGGTGCGGCTCGCCGACGGGACGCCCGCCGCGTTGAAGCTGGCGCCGCCGTCCGCGGCCCCCGATCTGGAGCGGGCGGCGCTGGAGCTGTGGGACGGCTTCGGGGCGGTGCGGGTGCTGGGCGCCGTCGACGGGGGGACGGTGCTGGAGCGGCTGCGTCCCGAGGTGTCCCTGCGGTCGCTGCCGGAGGCGAAGGCGCTGTTGGAGGCGGCCGGGACGGTGCGGCGCCTGTGGGTGCCGCCGCCGGCCGGGCACGGTTTCGAGTCCGTCGCCGAGCGGACGGAGGCGCGGGCCGGGCTGTTGCGGGCGGACGCCGGGGACGAGCCGTTGGTGTCGGCGGCGCTGAGCGCGCGGGACGAGTTGGTGGGCTCGGCGCCCGAGGACGACAGCTTCGTGCTGCACGGCCGGTTCCGGCAGGGCAAGGTGCTGGCCGGTGAGCGGGCGCCCTGGCTGACGGTGGGGCCCGAGCCGCTGGTCGGCGAGCGCGCCTACGACCTGGCGCGGCTGGCCCGCGACCGGGCGGAGGACCTGGTGGCCGCCGCGTCCGGGGCGTCCGCGGCGCGGCGCCGGGTGAACAAGCTGGCGGACTCCTTGGACCTGGACGCGGACCGGCTGCGCGGCTGGACGCTGTTCAGGGCGGTGGAGTCGGCGCTCCGGGCGGTGCGGGCGGGCCGCCGGCAGCAGGGCGAAGGGCTGTTGGAGTTCGCGTCCTGGCTGTGACCGGCCGGGGCGCGCGGTCCCCGTGACGTCGCGAAGGCCGCGTCCCCTCAACGGGGGCGCGGCCTTCGGAGCGTCCGGGCGGGCGGTGCGTCAGGAGGCGCTGAGCTTGGCGACGGCCTCCGCCAGCGGCAGTTCCTCGCGCTCGCCGGTGCGGCGGTCCTTCAGTTCGACGATCCCGTCGCCGGAGCGACGGCCCGCGACCAGGATCTTCGGGACGCCGATCAGCTCGGCGTCGGTGAACTTGACGCCGGGCGAGACGCCGGGGCGCTCGTCGACCAGGACGCGCAGGCCGGCGGCGGCGAGCTGCTCGGCGGCCGTGAGGGCGAACTCCGTCTGCAGGGCCTTGCCGGCGGCGACGACGTGGACGTCCGCGGGGGCGATCTCGGTGGGCCAGCACAGGCCCTGCTCGTCGGCGGTCTGCTCGGCGAGGGCGGCCACGGCGCGCGAGACGCCCACGCCGTACGACCCCATGGTGACGCGCTCGGGCTTGCCGTTCTGGCCGAGGACGTCGAGCTGGAAGGCGTCGGCGTACTTGCGGCCGAGCTGGAAGATGTGGCCGATCTCGATGGCGCGGTCCAGCTTCAGGCCGGTGCCGCACTTGGGGCAGGGGTCGCCCTCCTCGACGACGACCACGTCGAGGTAGGCGTCGACCTCGAAGTCCCGGCCGACGACCACGTTCTTCGCGTGCACGCCCTCCTTGTTGGCGCCGGTGATCCAGGCGGTGCCGGCGGCCACCCGCGGGTCGGCGAGGTAGCGCACCTTGTCCAGGCCCTGCGGGCCGACGTAGCCGCGGACCAGGTCGGGGCGGCCGGTGAAGTCCTCGGCGGTGACCAGCTCCACCTCGGCGGGGGCGAAGTGGTCGCCGAGCTTGCCCAGGTCGACCTCGCGGTCACCGGGGACGCCGACCGCGACGATCTCGCCGTCGACCTTGACGAGGAGGTTCTTCAAGGTGGCGGACGCGGGCACGCCCAGGTGCGCGGCCAGGGTCTCGATGGTGGGGGTGTCGGGGGTGTCCAGCTCCTCGACGGCGCCGACCTCCCCGGCCGGGGCGACCCCGGCGGTGAAGGTGACGGCCTCGGTGTTCGCCGCGTAGTCGCAGGCGGGGCAGTCGGCGAAGGTGTCCTCGCCGGCCGCGGCGGGCGCCAGGAACTCCTCGGACGCCGAGCCGCCCATGGCGCCGGAGACGGCGGAGACGATCCGGTGGTCCAGGCCCAGCCGCTCGAAGATCCGGATGTACGCCTCGCGGTGCAGCGCGTACGACTGCGCCAGACCCTCGTCCGTGGTGTCGAAGGAGTACGAGTCCTTCATCAGGAACTCGCGGCTGCGCAGGATGCCCGACCGGGGGCGGGCCTCGTCGCGGTACTTCGTCTGGATCTGGTAGAGGATCACCGGCAGGTCCTTGTAGGACGTGCACTGGTCCTTGACGAGGAGGGTGAAGATCTCCTCGTGGGTGGGGCCGAGGAGGTAGTCCCCGCCCTTGCGGTCCTTGAGGCGGAACAGCTCGGCGCCGTACTCGTCCCAGCGGCCGGACGCCTCGTACGGCTCCTTGGGCAGCAGCGCGGGCAGCGTCACCTCCTGGGCGCCGATGGCGTCCATCTCCTCGCGCACCACGCGGGTGATGTTCTCCAGCACCTGCTTGCCCAGCGGCAGCCAGGACCAGATGCCGGCCGCGTTGCGGCGTACGTAACCGGCGCGGACCAGCAGCTTGTGGCTGAGCGTCTCCGCGTCCGCCGGGTCGTCGCGCAGTGTCTTGACCATCAGACGGGACATGCGCTGGACCTGGGCTGCCATGGGGAATCTCCTGCGTGAAGAACCTGAAGGTGGTGTGCAGGAGGTTAGCCCCCTGGCGGCGGGGGGCGGTAATCAGTTGCCGCGCAGCAGCGGCAGCGGGGCGCCCATCACGGCGTAGGGGCGGGGGGCGCTCGGGAAGTGGACCTGGCGGGCGAGGTCGGCGTAACCCAGGCTCCGGTACAGGCCGCGGGCGGGGGACTCGGTGTCGATGGCGGAGAGGATGGACCGGGGCTCGACGGCGGCGTCGGTGATCGTGGTGATCAGCGCGCGGCCGATGCCGCGCCCCTGGAAGCGGGGGTGGACGTGCAGTTCGGTGATGACGAACGCGTCGTCGAGCCACTCCTCGGTGCCGGTGCGGCGCAGATGGGGTTCGACGACGGTGGACCACCAGTGGCTGCGGTCGTTGGGCATCCCGTAGACGAAGCCGACGAGGCGGTCGGTGTCGGTGAGCGCGCCGAGCGCGCGGGCGCCCGGCTGCTGGAGGTGGCGGTGGACGATGTGGCGCCGTACGTCGATCTCGCCCTGGGTGAGGCCGAAGGCGAGGGCCTGCACCATGAGCGCTTCGTCGAGCCGGGAGGCGAGGTCGACGGTGGCGACCGTGACGTGGGGGAACTGGGCCGGGCCGCCGGGGACTGATGCCATGGGCGCACCCTACTGGCCGGGGCGCCGGCCCCGAACGGCCGGTCCGCGCCGCGGAGCACGGGGCGGGGCGGTTCAGAACAGGACGCTCATGAACGCGCCCACCTCGCGGAAGCCGACGCGGCGGTAGGAGGCCCGGGCGGGGGTGTTGTAGTCGTTGACGTAGAGGCTCACGACGGGCGCGACGTCGGCGAGGGCGTAGCGCAGCACGGCGGCCATGCCGACCTCGGAGAGGCGTCGGCCGCGGAACTCGGGGTCCACCCAGACGCCCTGGATCTGGCACGCCTGGGTGGTGGCGGCGCCGATCTCGGCCTTGAAGACGACCCGGCCGTCCTCGATCCGGGCGAAGGAGCGGCCGGAGCCGACGAGTTCGGCGACCCGGGCCTGGTAGAGCAGTCCGCCGTCGCCGGCCATGGGCGAGACGCCGACCTCCTCGGTGAACATGGCCACGCACGCGGGCATGATCACGTCCATCTCGTCCTTGCGGATGCGCCGTACGTACGGGTCGGGCTCGACGTCGGCGGAGGGGCCGTCGGCCACCATCAGCGGCTGGCGGGGGCGCACGTCCCGGGCGGGGCCCCAGCTCGGCTCCAGCAGCCGCCACAGCTGGGCGGTGGGCTCGGCCGGGCCGACGATCGAGGAGCAGCGGCGGCCGGTCCTGCGGGCCCGGTCGGCGAAGGCGCGCACGGCCTCGGGGGTGGCGCAGACCGGCACCAGGTTGGCGCCGGAGTAGCAGAGCGAGCGGAGCCTTCCGTCCGCGTACCAGCCCCACATCTCGCCGCCGAGGCGCCAGGGGTCGAGCCCGGCGACCTGGACCCGGGAGGTGACGAAAGCATTCGCCACGGGCTCGCTCTCCAGCACCGCGAGCGCGGCGCCGAGGTCGCCGGGTTCGAGGACCCGGGTGGTGGTCTGCGTCAACACGTGGGGGGCCTCACCGTACGGTCTGCTGATCTCCGCACTGTACCCGGCGTCCGTGCCGGGTGCCGAGCGATGGATACGGCCCCCTCGTTCCCGGGAACGAGGGGGCCGGGGGTCCGTACGGCGCGGGCGGAGGCGTCAGACGCCGATCGAGACGGAGGGCTCGCCGGAGGCGACGCCGTCCTTCTCCATCTGCTCGGCGATCTTCATCGCCTCGTCGATGAGGGTCTCCACGATCTTCGACTCGGGGACGGTCTTGATGACCTCGCCCTTGACGAAGATCTGGCCCTTGCCGTTGCCGGACGCGACGCCGAGGTCGGCCTCGCGGGCCTCGCCGGGGCCGTTCACCACGCAGCCCATCACGGCGACGCGCAGCGGGACCTCCATGCCCTCCAGGCCGGCGGTGACCTCGTCCGCGAGCTTGTAGACGTCGACCTGCGCCCGGCCGCAGGACGGGCAGGAGACGATCTCCAGCCGGCGCTGGCGGAGGTTGAGCGACTCCAGGATCTGGATGCCGACCTTGACCTCTTCGGCGGGCGGCGCGGAGAGGGAGACCCGGATGGTGTCGCCGATGCCCTCGCTCAGCAGCGCGCCGAAGGCGACGGCGGACTTGATCGTGCCCTGGAAGGCGGGGCCCGCTTCGGTGACGCCGAGGTGCAGCGGGTAGTCGCACTGGGCGGCGAGTTGGCGGTAGGCGTTCACCATCACGACGGGGTCGTTGTGCTTCACGGAGATCTTGATGTCGGTGAAGCCGTGCTCCTCGAAGAGGGACGCCTCCCACAGCGCCGACTCGACGAGGGCTTCGGGGGTGGCCTTGCCGTACTTCTCCAGCAGGCGGCGGTCCAGGGAGCCGGCGTTCACGCCGATGCGGATCGGGGTGGCGGAGGCGGACGCCGCCGCCGCGATCTCCTTGACCTTGTCGTCGAACTGCTTGATGTTGCCGGGGTTGACGCGGACCGCGGCGCAGCCGGCGTCGATGGCGGCGAAGACGTACTTGGGCTGGAAGTGGATGTCGGCGATCACCGGGATCTGCGACTTGCGCGCGATGGTGGCGAGCGCGTCCGCGTCGTCCTGCGTCGGGCAGGCGACCCGCACGATCTGGCAGCCGGAGGCGGTGAGCTCCGCGATCTGCTGGAGCGTGGCCCCGATGTCGGAGGTCCGCGTGGTGGTCATGGACTGGACCGACACGGGGGCGTCGCCGCCCACCGCCACGGAGCCGACCTGGATCTTGCGGCTGACGCGGCGGTCGGCGAGCTTGGTCGGAACGGACGGCATACCGAGAGAAATCGCGGTCATCTGCTGTGCAACCCCAAGGTGTGGATCGTGGCCCCGGAAATCGGCGGGCTCCGGTTTTCGAGATTACGTCACAGGGGTTACAGGGAGCACATCGCACGCCCGAACCGTGCGCAATTGTCACGGCGACCGAGCACATGTGCGCCCGGTCGCCGTAGCGTGTCCGGTCCGCGTGGTCGCGCGGACACGGACCGTGCCGACGGGCCCGTACTAAGTGATCTTGACGGGGTTGACGATGTCGGCGACGAGGACGAGCAGGGTGAAGCAGATGAAGACGCCGGCGACCACGTACGCGACCGGCATCAACTTGGCCACGTCGAAGGGGCCGGGGTCGGGCCGGCGGAAGAGCCGGGCCACCTTGCGCCGCAGCGACTCCCACAGCGCACCCGCCATGTGCCCGCCGTCCAGCGGCAGCAGCGGCAGCATGTTGAAGAGGAACAGCGAGAGGTTGAAGCCCGCGAGCAGCATCAGGAACATCGCGAAGAGGTTCTGCGCGGGCGCGTCCAAGGTCATGACCTCGCCGCTGATGCGGGCCGCGCCGACGACGCCGACCGGGGAGTCCTCCTTGCGCTCGCCCTCGCCGAAGGCCGCGTTCCACAGGTCGGGGACCTTGGACGGCAGCGCGACCATCGACTCCACGCCGTTCTCGATCATGCCGCCCATGCGGTCGACGGAGTCGGTGAAGGAGAGCGGCAGGATCTCGGTCCTGGCGGCGAAGCCGAGGTAGCCGGCGGGGACGAACTCCCCGGGCACGACCTCGCCGTCCGCGTCCTTCTTGGCCACCATGTTCTTTTCGAGCTTGGCGTTCAGGACGACTTCCTGGCCGCCGCGGTCGACGGTGAGGGTGGCGGGGCCGATGGTGTCGCGGATGCGGTCGGAGAGGGTGGACCAGTCCTCGACGGGCTTGCCGTCGAAGGCGACGATCTTGTCGCCCTCCTGGAGCCCGGCCGCCTTGGCCGGCGAGACCGGGTCGCTCGCGACGCAGGTGTCCCGGTTGTCGCTCTGGGCGATCACGCACTGCTGGACGCCGGCGACCTCGGTGGTCTGGGTGGAGAAGCCGAAGCTCATCGCCACCCCGAGGAAGATCGCCACGGCGAGGACCAGGTTCATGAACGGCCCGGCGAACATCACGATGAGCCGCTTCCACGGCCGTCGCGTGTAGAAGAGCCGGTGCTCGTCGCCGGGCTCCAACTCCTCGTACGCCGCCGAACGCGCGTCCTCGATCATGCCGCGCCAGGGCGAGGTGGAGCGGGCCTCGATCCGGCCGTCCACGCCGGGCGGGAACATCCCGATCATGCGGATGTAGCCGCCGAGCGGGATGGCCTTGATGCCGTACTCCGTCTCGCCCTTCTTCCGGGACCACAGGGTCGGGCCGAAGCCGACCATGAACTGCGGCACGCGGATGCCGAACATCCGGGCGGTGGTGAAGTGGCCCAGTTCGTGCCAGGCGATGGAGAACAGCAGCCCGACGGCGAACATCACGATGCCCAGCACCGTCAACAACATCGTCATGCGCGCGCCTCCGCGGTGGCCTTCGCCGCCAGTTCACGGGCCCGGGCCCGCGCCCAGGTCTCCGCCTCCAGAACGTCGTCGACCGTGAGGAGGGTTCCCCCGGCGGGGGTGCCGTGTTCGGCGACGACATCCGTGACCGTATCCATGATTCCGTTGAACGGCAGCCCGCCGGCCAGGAATGCGTCAACGCACTCCTCGTTCGCCGCGTTGAAGACCGCGGGGGCCGTGCCGCCCAGTTCGCCCACGTGCCGGGCGAGCGAGACGGAGGGGAAGGCGACCGTGTCGAGGGGGAAGAACTCCCAGGTGGAGGCGGTGGTCCAGTCGAATGCGGGGGCCGCGTCCGGGATGCGCTCGGGCCAGCCGAGGCCGATGGCGATGGGGCCGCGCATGTCGGGCGGGGTGGCCTGGGCGACGGTGGAGCCGTCCGTGAACTCCACCATCGAGTGGACGTAGGACTGCGGGTGGACGACGACCTCGATGCGGTCGAACGGGATGTCGTACAGCAGATGGGCCTCGATCACCTCCAGGCCCTTGTTGACCAGGGTGGCGCTGTTGACCGTGATCACCGGGCCCATGGCCCAGGTGGGGTGGGCGAGGGCGTCGGTGGGGGTGACGTCGGCGAGCTCCGCGCGCGTACGGCCGCGGAAGGGGCCGCCGGACGCGGTGACGACGAGCTTGCGCACGTCGGCGCGGGTGCCGGCGGCGAGGGCCTGGAAGAGGGCGGCGTGCTCGGAGTCCACCGGGATGATCTGCCCGAGCGCGGCCAGTTCCCGCACCAGCGGGCCGCCGACGATGAGCGATTCCTTGTTGGCGAGGGCGAGGGTGCGACCGGCGCGGAGCGCGGCGAGGGTCGGGGCGAGGCCGATGGAGCCCGTGATGCCGTTGAGGACGGTGTGGCAGTCGGAGGCGGCGAGGTCGGTGGCGGCGTCCGGGCCGGCCAGGACCTCGGGCTGCGGCTCGGTCCCGTACCGGGCGGCGAGCGCCTCGCGCAGCGCGGGCACGGTGTCCTCGCGGGCCACGGCGACCGTCGCCACCCGCAGCCGGTGCGCCTGCTCGGCCAGCAGTTCGGCCCGGGTGCCCGCGGCGGACAGCGCGGTGACGCGGAACCGGTCGGGGTTGCGCAGCACGAGGTCGATGGCCTGGGTGCCGATGGAGCCGGTGGAGCCGAGGACGACGACGTCCCGGGGGCCCGTGCCCGTGTCCGGGGCGAAGACGACGTGCGGATCGGCAAGGGGGGATGGGCGGTCGCTCATCCCCCCATTGTGTCCGCCCGCCACGCCCGGGGCGCCGGGGGATCCCCAAACGCGGCCGGATGGTGCAGCGCGTCCCCGCCGCGGCACCCCGCGTGCGGCACCGGTGCCGCACGCGGGGTGCCCGGCCGGTCGGGCTCAGCGGATCGGCCGGTGGACGTTCTCCCGCTCGGCGGGGCCGGGAGCCGCGTCCGCGATCCAGGGCCCGTCGCCGCTGGGGTCGAGGACGCCCTCCTCCAGCCAGGCGTACGCACCGGAGAGCACCTTGGCGACGACCTTGCGGTCCAGGTCGTCGGTGTTGCGCCAGAGCCGGTCGAAGAGTTCTTCCACCCGGATCCGGGACTGCCGGCAGAAGGCGTCCGCGAGCTGGTACGCCTCCCGGCCGTGGCCCTCGCCGGCGCGCAGCAGCTCCGCGCGCACGCACGCGGCGCTCATGGCGAACAGTTCGGCCCCGATGTCCACGATCCGGCCGAGGAAGCCCTGTTTCGTCTCCATCCGGCCCTGCCAGCGCGCCATGCCGAGGAAGGTGGCGCGGGCGAGCCGGCGGGAGGCGCGCTCCACGTACCGCAGGTGGGTGGCGAGGTCGGCGTGGCCGGTGGGGTGGAACTCCTGGTACGAGCCGGGGAGCCGGCCGGGTCCCGCCATCAACTTCGGCAGCCAGCGCGCGTAGAACGCGCCGGCCTGGGCGCCTGCCTTCGCCTTGTCGCCCAGGGACTTGTCCGGGTCGATCAGGTCGCCGGCGACCTTGAGGTGGGCGTCGACGGCCTCCCGGGCGATCAGCAGGTGCATGATCTCGGTGGAGCCCTCGAAGATCCGGTTGATGCGCAGGTCGCGGAGCAGCTGCTCGGCGGCGACGGCCCGTTCGCCGCGCTCGGCCAGCGAGGCGGCCGTCTCGTAGCCCCGTCCGCCGCGGATCTGGACGAGTTCGTCGGCCATCAGCCAGGCCATCTCGGAGCCGTAGAGCTTGGCGAGGGCCGCTTCGATGCGGATGTCGTTGCGGTCCTCGTCGGCCATCTGGGAGGCGAGGTCGACCACGGCCTCCAGGGCGAAGGTGGTGGCGGCGATGAAGGAGATCTTGGCGCCGACGGCCTCGTGGCGGGCGACCGGCCGGCCCCACTGCTCGCGCACGGCGGCCCACTCGCGGGCGATCTTCAGGCTCCACTTGCCGGCGCCGACGCACATCGCGGGCAGCGAGAGCCGGCCCGTGTTCAGGGTGGTGAGCGCGATCTTGAGGCCGGCGCCTTCGGGGCCGATGCGGTGCGCGGCCGGGACCCGGACCCGGTGGAAGCGGGTGACGCCGTTCTCCAGGCCGCGCAGGCCCATGAAGGCGTTGCGGTGCTCGACGGTGACGCCCTCGCTGTTCGCCTCGACGACGAAGGCGGTGATGCCGCCCTTGTGCCCTTCGGAGGCGGGGACGCGGGCCATCACGACGAGCAGGTCGGCGACGACGCCGTTGGTGGTCCACAGCTTGACGCCGTCGATGACGTAGTCGTCGCCGTCGGGCACGGCGGTGGTGGCCAGCCGCGCCGGGTCCGAGCCCACGTCCGGTTCGGTCAGCAGGAACGCGGAGATGTCGGTGCGGGCGAGCCGGGGCAGGAAGGCGTCCTTCTGCTCCTGGGTGCCGAAGAGCTTCAGCGGCTGCGGCACGCCGATGGACTGGTGCGCCGAGAGCAGCGCCCCGATCGCCGGGCTGACGGAGCCGATCAGCATCAGGGCCTTGTTGTAGTAGACCTGGGTGAGGCCGAGGCCGCCGTACTTGGGGTCGATCTTCATGCCGAGCGCGCCGAGTTCCTTGAGGCCGCGGACGACCTCGTCGGGGATGCGGGCCTCGCGCTCGATCAGGGCGCCGTCGACCTCGGTCGCGCAGAACGCGCGGAGCCGGGAGAGGAACTCCTCGCCGCGTCGGACGTCCTCGCCGGACGGCAGGGGGTGCGGGTGGATCAGGTCGAGCCGGAAGCGGCCGAGGAAGAGCTCCTTGGCGAAGCTCGGCTTGCGCCAGTCCTGTTCCCGAGCGGCTTCGGCGACCTGCCGGGCCTCGCGCTCGGTGACCCTGGGGGGTCGGTCCTTCTCCAGTGGTGCGGTCATGAGGTCCACCTCGCCGCGGTTGGGTTGCGGACGTTCGGGCGGCCGGGGTGCGGCCGCCGACCGGTTCTCCTCATCTGGTACTACCCGATGGTAGGCGGCGGCACCATCTCTCCGGCGCCGGTGGAGGTACGCACCGGGCCGCGGGAACGGACGACGGCCGGAGCCCCCGCACAGTAGGGCTCCGGCCGTCCGGTCCGGTGGGGACCGAGGGTCAGAGGGCGAGACCGGTCAGGACCAGCACGCGCTCGTAGGTGTAGTCGTCCATCGCGTAGGCGACGCCCTCGCGTCCGACGCCGGACTGCTTGGCCCCGCCGTACGGCATCTGGTCGGCGCGGTACGAGGGTACGTCGCCGATGATCACGCCGCCCACCTCCAGCGCGCGGTGGGCGCGGAAGGCGGTCTGGACGTCGTGGGTGAAGACGCCGGCCTGGAGGCCGTACTTGGAGTCGTTGACGGCGGCGAAGGCCGCGGCCTCGCCGTCCACCTTGGTGACGGTCAGCACCGGTCCGAAGACCTCCTCGCTGGCGAGGGTGACGTCCGCGGGGACGTCCGCGAGCACGGTCGGCGCGTAGCTGGCGCCGTCGCGCTTGCCGCCGGTGAGCAGGGCTGCGCCCGCGGCGACGGCCTCGTCCACCCAGGACTCGACGCGTCGGGCGGCGTCCTCGCTGACCAGCGGGCCGACGTCGGTGGCCTCGTCGGAGGGGTCACCGGTGACCTGCGCCTCGACCGCCGCGACGAGCTTGGGCAGCAGCCGGTCGTACACGGCGGCGTCCGCGATCACCCGCTGGACGGAGATGCAGGACTGGCCGCCCTGGTAGTTGGAGAAGGTGGCCATCCGGCTCGCCGCCCAGTCCAGGTCGGCCTCGCTGGACCAGTCGCCGAGGACGACGGCGGCGCCGTTGCCGCCCAGTTCCAGGGTGGTGTGCTTGCGCGGGACCGACTCCATGATCGCGTAGCCGACCGGGCCGGAGCCGGTGAAGGAGATCACCGGCAGCCGCTCGTCCTGGACGAGGGCGGGCATGCGGTCGTTGGGAACCGTCAGCACGGACCAGGAGCCGGCCGGCAGGTCCGTCTCGGCCAGCAGTTCGCCGAGGACCAGGGAGGAGATGGGGGTGGCCGGCGCGGGCTTGAGGATGATCGGGGCGCCGACGGCGATGGCCGGGGCGACCTTGTGCGCGCTGAGGTTCAGCGGGAAGTTGAAGGGCGCGATGCCGAGGACGACGCCCCTCGGGACGCGGCGGGTGAGCGCGAGGCGGCCGACGCCGCCGGCGTCGGTGTCCAGGCGCTGGGCCTCGCCGCCGTTGTAGCGCCGGGCCTCCTCGGCCGCGAAGCGGAACACCGAGACCGCCCGGCCGACCTCGCCGCGGGCCCACTTGATCGGCTTGCCGTTCTCGGCGGAGATCAGCGCGGCGATCTCCTCGGTGCGCTCGGCGAGCCGGCGCGATACGTGGTCGAGCGCGGCGGCGCGGACGTGCGCCGGGGTGGCGGCGAACTCGTCCCGCACCGCGTGCGCTGCGGCGACGGCCTCCTCGACCTGCGCATCGGTGGGCACCGAGACCGTGCCGACGAGGCGTCCGTCCCACGAGTTGGTGACGTCGAACGTGGTCTCGCCGGTGGCCTGGCGACCGGCGAGCCAGAAGGCGTGGGTGGAAGTCATGTCCCGACCCTTCCGAGGTAGAGGTGGCGCGTGCGTGCTCCCACGGTAGGTGCGCGGGGAGCATAGGGGGTTTGTCCGAGGTGGAGTGGTCGGCGTGCGGTACGCGACGCTTTGGCGGGTGGGGCCCCTCGGGAGCCGGCGGCGGCGGCTCAACCGCGGCGTTCGGTGCTCACGATCAGGCAGACCGCGGCCACCACGATCCCGCCGCCGAGCGCGATCGGCCAGGTCACCGGCTCGCTCAGGACGAGGGCGCCGAGCAGTACGGCGACCACCGGGTTGACGTACGCGTACGTCGCCACCAGCGAGAGCGGGGCGGAGTGCAGCAGCCAGGCGTACGCGGTGAAGGCGACGAGGGAGCCGAAGACGACCAGGTAGGCGAGGGCGACCCAGGAGCGGGTGGAGACCTCGGAGAGGGCGAAGTCGAGGTGTTCGCCGCGCCCCAGGCCCACCAGGGCGCAGCCGATGCCGCCGGCGACCATCTCGTACGCGCTGGCGGCGAACGGGTTCGCCGGCATGGGTATCCGGGAGGAGACGAAGGAGCCCACGGACCAGCTCACCGTGGCGCCGATGACGATCAGCACGCCCCACAGGCGCACGTCGCCGCTGAGGCCGGGAAGGGTGAGGACCGCCAGGCCCGCGAGGCCGATGGCGACGCCGGCGTACGCGCCGGCGCCCGGGCGCTCCCCGGTCGCCCGGCGCAGCACGACGACCCAGGCGGGCACGATGGCGACGAGGAGGGCGGCGAGGCCGGAGGGGATGGCGGTCTCGGCGAGGACGACGAGGCTGTTGCCGCCGAGCAGGAGGAGCAGTCCGACGGTTGCGGCGGAGGCGAGTTGGGCCCTGGTGACCTTGAGGGCGGCCGGGCCCTGGCGCCAGGCGACGATGGCGGCGAGCAGCAGGCCGGCGAGGGCGAAGCGGGCGCCGGCGGAGAGGAAGGGCGGCATCGTCTCGACGGTGATCGCGATGCCGAGGTAGGTGGAGCCCCAGACGACGTACACGATGGCGAGCGCGGCCCAGACGGCGCCGGAGATCCGACGGGCGGGGGCGCCGCCCGACGCGGCGGCGGGGGTCTGCGGGGTCTGTGGGGTGCCCGTGACGGAGGAGGCGGGACGGGTCATCTGATCCTTCTCGAAACTACCCGGACGGGACCGGACTTCTACCCGGCCGGCCCTCGTCGGACGTCAGCAACGACGAGACTTTAGGTACTGACAAGCCCGGCTGCCAAGATATTTGCCCGCGTTCGGGCACGGCTGGCGGCTATCGGTCGTCGACCTGGGAGTCCGTTCCGGGAAGGGCGGGCTACCGGGGGGCGGGGCCCGCCGTCGTCTTCAGCGCCAGCCACAGCTCCATGCGGACGTCCGGGTCGTCCAGCGAGCGCCCCAGGATCTCCTCCACCCGCCGCATCCGGTAGCGCAGCGTGTGCCGGTGCACCCCCAGGTCGGCTGCGGCGGCGTCCCACTGGCCGTGCCGCGACAGCCAGGCGCGCAGGGAGGCGACGAGGTCGCCGCGGCCCGTCGCGTCGTGCTCGTACAGCGGGCGCAGCAGTCCGTCAGCGAAGGCGCGCACGGCGTCGTCGGCGAGCAGCGGGAGGACCGAGTCGGCGGCCAGCTCCCCGTGCTCGACGAGCGCGCGGCCGCGGCGCCGGGCCACCGACAGCGCCTGCTCGGCCTGCTGTTGGGCACCGGCCGCCTGTGCCGGGCCGGCCGGGGAGGACAGCCCCGCGAAGAGGGCCGGGCCGTCGGTGTCCTCGACCTCCCGACCCGTGTACGCGGCGCGGCAGGCGGCCAGCACCGCCCCCCCGTCGACGGCGAGCACCACCAGCCGGCCGACGTCCCCGCCCCCTTCGGCGCCCTCCGGTGCGTCCGTCGGCTCCGCCACGACCAGCACGGGCTCGCCGGCCCGCGACGCCGCCGTCTCCAGCGTCTCGACGAGTTCGCCGACGGCCGCGCCCCGCCCGTCCGCCGGCTCGACGACCAGCAGCCGGAAGGGGGCGTCGAGCAGCGTCCCGTACAGCTCGCCGGCGACCGAGCGGGCGTGCTCGGGGGCGCCGGCGAGCAGCATCCGCAACACCGCGGCGCCGAGCCGCTGTTCGGCCCGCTGGAGCGAGCGGGAGCGCTCGGTGGCGAGGGTCAGCAGGGCGACGGCGGAGTGCACCGCGTACCGCTCGGCGGTGCCCAGCGGCGCTCCGGTGCCCACCGCGAGCGCTCCCCTGACCCGGCGCCCGGTGCCCAGCGACTGGATCTCGACCCGGTCGTCCCCGGTGCCGGTGTCCGCGACGACGGCGCCGGCGGGCGCGGCCCGCTCCCGCATCCGCTCCACCTCGACGGCGAGCTTGGCCGCCCGGCGCGCCGCCCACCCCGGCGACGCGGTGACGACCGCGCCGGACGCGTCGTACAGCGCGGCCCAGCCGTCGACGTACCCGGCGAGCTTGGCCACCACCGCGCCCGGGCCTTCGGCGAGCGCGGCGCGCGTCAGCTCCCGCTGGGCCTCGAAGCCCGCGGTCACGGCGCGGTACTGGTCGGCCGCGATGGCCGCCGACACCGCCTTGCTGATGGCGAGGAAGGGCGTGCGGCGGGGCACGGCCAGCAGCGGGAAGTCCGCCTCGCGGGCCGCCGCCAGCAGCGCTTCGGGGACGTCTTCGTGGTGCACGCCGACGCCGAAGCCGAGCCCGACGACGCCCGCGCCGCTGAGCCGACGGACGTATCGGCGCATGGCCTCCCGGTCGTCGACGGGGAGGGTGATGGCGGTGACGAGCAGCAGCTCGCCGCCTTCCAGGTACGGGACGGGGTCGGCCAGCTCACTGACGTGCGCCCAGCGCACCGGTCGCTCCAGTTGGTCCTCGCCGGCGCGCACGGTGAGCTTGAGCGCGGAGTGCTGGGCGAGGCTGGCGAGGGTGGGGGGCATGGACCGTGGTCCCTTCGGACGGTGCACCGGAGACCGGACGGAGCGGGTGGGAACACGCCGTCCCGTATGAACGGCCTGGCTCGATTCTGCCAGCTCGTAGCAGTCCCGGCCGGGCGGCGGCGCCCCCCGGCGGGCGCCGGCCGTCAGGTCCGCAGGTCGACCAGGACCGGCGGCGAGTGCTCCCCGCGCACGGTCGTCAGGGACAGCACCGCGTGCCCCGCCGGCACCTGGTGCGCCAGGTCGGACGCCGACCAGCGGGCCCGTTCCACCTCCCGCACGGTGACCGCCTCGGCGGTGGTCGCCCGCCCGGTGACCAGCCGGCGCATCATGTGCAGCGCCTTGGTCAGCGGCTCGTCGGAGATGATCTGACGGTTGGTGACGTCCCGGGTCTGCACCCACTCGGTGCCCCAGGTCTCCGCGAAGCGGTTGCCGTCCCACGGCGCGAGGCCGGAGAACGCCATCCGGCACCCCACCGCGCCCAGCAGCGGTCCCCGCAACGGCTCCGGCACGTCCTCCAGGGTGCGCAGCGCGAGGACGACGCCCGCGTTGGCCGAGCGCAGCCGCTGGACGGCGCGGACCGCGTCGCCGGTCACGGTGTACGCCGCGTCGTCCAGGACGAGCGCGGCGAACAGGGAGCGGTCGGAGCGGGCCAGGGCCGCCTCCGTGAACTGGGCGAGCACCAGCCGGGCCACGATCCGCGACGCCTCGGCGTGTCCGCGCTCCGGCAGGTCGATGCGGACCCGTAGCGGGTGCTCGATGGCCCGCAGCGAGAACTGCCGGCCGCCGCCGTCGGTGCGGAAGAAGTCCGTGAAGGCGGGGCGGTCGAGGAAGGCGACCCGCTCCGCGAGCAGCACCCCGACGTCGTCCGCGCGCGCCGCCTGTCGCTCCCGGGCGTCCAACTCCCTGAGCTGCGCGGCCGCCGCGGGCCCCGCCTGCGTCTGGAGCGCGGTGCGCAGCGCGTCGAGCGCGGCCGGGGTGCCGCCGAGCAGTTCGCGCAGCTCGGGAACGGCCGGGAAGCGGCCGTGGACGCAGCGGAAGGGGCCGATGAGCTGGGCGAGGGCGGTCGCGGCGCGCCTGCTGTCGCCGCCGGGGAGGGTCACCGCGAGATCGCCGACCAGGGCTTCGGCGAGGGTGCGGGCGGCCTCGTCGGGGTCGTCCGCGCCGCCGTACAGGTCCAGGTCGTGGCTGGCCTCGGGCCGCCCGACGCCGATGACGAGGTCGAAGGCGTCGTCGGGCGCGACCCCCGAGCCGTGCGCGGTGACCGCGACGACGGCGCTGCGGCCGGCGAGCGCGAGCAGGCACAACGACTCCACCACGGGCCGCACCAGGCGCACGCTCTTGCCGGAGCCGGAGGGCCCGACGGCGAGCAGGGACGTGCCGAGCAGGGCGGGGTCGAGCGCGACGCCGGTGGTGCGGCGGGGGTAGGGATTGCGCACGCTGTCGACGGCCGTCCCGATCCGCACCTGTCCGGTCGCCAGGTCGTGGAGGGCGCTGCGCACCGGGAGGTCGCGCAGGCCGGAGGGGTGGGCGCAGGCGGCGGGGCCGTGGGTGCGTACGGTCTCGGTGAAGGCCGCCAGCCGGTCCGGGCGGGCGCCGACCTGCTGCCAGGCCCGGCGGATGCGGGCGTAGTCCACGTCCCCGAGCGCACCGCTGCGGGCCGCGTCCGTCAGCCGCTCGGCGCTCTCGCCGAGCCCGGCGCCGCGCAGTTCGGGCCAGGTGGCGGGGTCGACCTCGGGCTCGGGGGCGGCGGGCTCGGCCGGCCGGCCCGGCAGCCGGCGCCGCACCGCGGGCCACCGGCCGGCGCAGCCGACCGCGGCCACGACGGACGCCACCAGCAGGACGTAGTAGAGGTTCGACGCCCAGGTGAGCCAGGTCGTGGCGCGCGGCATGTCGCGCCAGACGCTCGGCACGACGACGAACAGCGGCCACAGCGGGACGCCGAAGCGCTGCCACACCTCGGACCAGTTGCCCACCCGTCCCATGCCGACCGAGATGAGGGCGATGACCAGGCCGTAGTAGAGGTACGTGACGGCCACGAACAGCTCGAACCGGGGGTGCGTCGCCACCTTCCAGGAGTCGGGGACGAGCCACTCCATCGGCAACAGCCACCAGTTGTCGACGAAGATCCACCACCCCTCCAGGTACCCGTTCCAGAGCAGGGACCACAGCAGCCACCCCGCCAGGAAGGCGATCAGCGCCCCGCTGAAGAGCTGGCGGCCGGGAACCAGGTCGGGCTCCTCGTCCGGGCGGGGCACGTGGCCCAGCCGCCACACGCCCGGACCGGCCGGCGGGCGCGGCGTGCGCAGCCAGTCGACGACGGCGGGGCGGGTCACCGGCGCGTGACCGGGCACGGCCGGTACGGCGGGGCGGGCCGCGGGCGCGTCGGCCCACTCGCCCGCGGGCCGGGGCACGGCCCCCGCGGGGACCTGCGGCGGCGCCGGCGGAAGGGGCGGGGGGCCCTGCGGTACGGGCGGGGGCGGCACCGGTGGTGCGGGGTGCGCGCCGCCCGCGCCGAAAGCGTCGAACGTACCCGCGGAATCCTTCTCCATCTGAACCGCTGCCCCCTGACCAGCCAGGCCCGCCTCTTGTGCACGGCCAATCTAGTGCGTCCGTACGGCCTATGTCCGGCACGGACAAGGAGCCGGCCCCCAACACTCCCGATCGGCGCATGCCCGTGCCCCCGTCCCGCGCCTAACCTGCCGATGAGGAACCGTCCAACCCCGTCCCCAGGAGCCCCCATGACCGCGATCCCGCAGGAACGCCGCATCGTCACCGCCATCCCCGGACCGAAGTCGGTGGAGCTCCAGGCCCGCCGCACGGCCGCGGTCGCCGCGGGCGTGGGCTCCGTGCTGCCCGTCTTCACCGCCCGCGCCGGCGGCGGCATCATCGAGGACGTCGACGGGAACCGTCTGATCGACTTCGGCTCCGGCATCGCCGTGACCAGCGTCGGCGCCAGCGCCGAGGCCGTGGTGCGCCGGGCGTCGGCGCAGCTCGCCGACTTCACCCACACCTGTTTCATGGTCACGCCCTACGAGGGGTACGTGGAGGTCGCCGAGGCGCTCTCCGAGCTGACCCCGGGCGACCACGCCAAGAAGTCGGCGCTCTTCAACTCCGGCGCCGAGGCCGTCGAGAACGCCGTGAAGATCGCCCGCGCCTACACCAAGCGCCAGGCGGTCGTGGTGTTCGACCACGGCTACCACGGCCGCACCAACCTCACGATGGCGCTGACCTCGAAGAACATGCCGTACAAGCAGGGCTTCGGCCCGTTCGCGCCCGAGGTGTACCGGGTACCGGTGGCGTACGGCTACCGCTGGCCGACCGGGGCCGAGAACGCCGGCGCCGAGGCGTCCGCGCAGGCCATCGACCAGATCAGCAAGCAGATCGGGGCCGACAACGTCGCCGCGATCATCATCGAGCCGGTGCTCGGCGAGGGCGGCTTCATCGAGCCCGCGAAGGGCTTCCTGCCGGCGATCGCGCAGTTCGCCAAGGAGAACGGCATCGTCTTCGTCGCGGACGAGATCCAGTCCGGCTTCTGCCGCACCGGTCAGTGGTTCGCCTGCGAGGACGAGGGCATCGTCCCGGACCTGATCACCACCGCCAAGGGCATCGCCGGCGGGCTGCCGCTCGCCGCCGTGACGGGCCGCGCCGAGATCATGGACGCGGCGCACTCGGGCGGCCTCGGCGGCACCTACGGCGGCAACCCGGTCGCCTGCGCCGGTGCGCTGGGCTCGATCGAGACGATGAAGGAGCTGGACCTCAACGGCAAGGCCCGGCGCATCGAGGAGGTCATGAAGGGCCGGCTGGCGGCGATGGCGGAGAAGTTCGACGCCATCGGCGACATCCGCGGCCGGGGCGCCATGATCGCCATCGAGCTGGTGAAGGACCGCGGCACCAAGGAGCCGGACGCCGCCGCCGCTGCGGCGCTCGCCAAGGCGTGCCACGCCGAGGGTCTGCTGGTGCTCACCTGCGGCACCTACGGCAACGTGCTGCGCTTCCTGCCGCCGCTGGTGATCGGCGAGGACCTGCTGAACGAGGGCCTGGACATCATCGAGCAGGCGTTCTCCGCCATCTGAGCGGGACCCGGCCCGAACGGGCCCGGGAAGGGCCGAAAACGGTCCGTTCCAGGGCTTGTCCACCGACCGGAAACGGCCTCCGCGCATCCGTTCGCGGGGGCCGTCTGCCCAACCGTCAGGGCCTGTGAAGAAGTCGTGGCGGGATGGCGGTCCGACTGTCCGCCGCCCTGGCCCCTGCCGTACGGTTTTCGCAGATGAGAGAAACACCCCGCCCGCAGAACTCTGCGGGCGACCCCAAGTCAGAGCCTCCCCAGCCCTGCCTTGGTCGTGCCCTTGCGCACAGCACCGGAGCTTCGGGCTCCGGAACTCCTCACGGATCGGATGGCCGCCCGCCCCAAACCCCCCGGGGCGCGCGGCAGCCCGATCCAGCCGGCTGTTTCGGAACTGTCCCCCCTGTTCCGAGGCAGCCGGCATCCGTCTTTTCCGACCCCCGCGCACGGCTGTATGCCGCCCTGGGGCTGCTCTTCCTCTTCGCGGTCGTGACCTGGCAAGTCGTCGTCGACGGACCGCTGCGTGCGCTGGACGAGCGCGTGGAGTCGGCGGTCGTCGGCCGCGGGCCGCGTCCGCTCACCGAGCTCCTGGCCGACCTGGGCAACATGGGCGTGGCCCTGCCGGTGCTGGCCGCGGCGGTGGCGTACGTGCTGTGGCGGGGCGGCAAGGAGCGCCGCGCCGACGCCCTGTGCGCGGTGCTCGCGATGGCGGCCGTACCGGCGCTGGTGGTGCCCCTCAAGGCGCTCACGGACCGGCCGGGGCCGCTCACCGAGGCCACCGGCTACTTCCCGTCGGGTCACGCGGCGACCGCGCTGGTCGCCTACGGCGGCGCCGCACTGCTGCTGGGGCACGCCCGGCGCTGGGCGATGCCCGCCGCCCTGGTCCTGACCCTGGCGACGGGCATCGGTCTGGTGCTGCGCGGCTATCACTGGCCGCTGGACGTGCTCGGCAGTTGGCTGCTGTGCGGTGCTCTGCTCGCCGGCCGCTGTCGGCCTCAGCTCCAGCGGTAGGCGTCGAAGTTCCGGGAGAACTCGAACTGGTTGAAGCGGTCCCAGTTGATCGACCAGGACATCAGTCCGCGCAGCGCCGGCCAGGTGCCGTGCGTCTGGTACGAACCGCAGTTGACCTTCTTCGTCAGGCAGTCGAGCGTCTTGGTGACCTCGGCCGGAGCGGTGTGGCCGTTGCCCGCCTGCGTGGAGGCCGGCATGCCGATGGCCACCTGCTCGGGCCGCAGCGGCGGGAACATCCGCGCGGTGTTGCCGGCCACCGGGAAGCCGGTGAGCATCATGTCCGTCATGGAGATGTGGAAGTCCGCGCTCCCCATGGTGTGGTACTGGTTGTCCAGGCCCATGATCGGGCCGGAGTTGTAGTGCTGGACGTGGAGCAGGGTCAGGTCGTCCCGCAGGGCGTGGATGACCGGCAGGTACGAGCCGGCGCGCGGGTCCTGACCGCCCCAGGGCCCCGATCCGTAGAACTGGTAGCCGAGCTGGACGAAGAAGGTCTCCGGCGCCATGGTGAGCACGAACTTCGCGCCGTACTTCGCCTTGAGGGTCTTGACCGCCGAGATCAGGTTGACGATCACCGGGGTGGTCGGGGACCGGAAGTCGGTGTCGCCGGTGTTCAGGGAGAGCGAGTGCCCCTCGAAGTCGATGTCGAGGCCGTCGAGCCCGTACTCGTCGATGATCCGCGACACGGAGCTGACGAAGGCGTCCCGGGCGCCCGTGGAGGCCAGTTGGACCTGCCCGTTCTGGCCGCCGATGGAGATCAGGACCTTCTTGCCGGCGGCCTGCTTCGCCTTGATCGCGGCCTTGAAGTCGGCGACGGACTCGACGTTCGGGCACTCGGTCGCCGGGCAGAGGCTGAAGCGGATGTCGCCCGAGGTGACGGAGGTCGGCTCGCCGAAGGCCAGGTTGATCACGTCCCAGGAGTCGGGGACGTCGGCGAGGCGGGTGTAGCCGGAGCCGTTGGCGAAGCTGGTGTGCAGATAGCCGACGAGGGCGTGCGGCGGCAGGCCCCCGTCACCGCCTCCGCCGCTGGTCGTGGTGGCGGCGACCGCGGCCGACTTGGGTGACTCGCCGGCGCTGTTGCTGGCGGTGACCTGGAAGGAGTACGGGGTGGACGGCGCGAGGCCGGTCACGGTCGCGGAGGTGCCGGTGGTCGACAGGACCCGGTCGGCGCCCCGGTAGACGTGGTAGTCGGTGGCGCCGGGCACGGCGCTCCAGTTCAGCGGTACGGAGGTGGAGCCGGGCGAGCCCGCGGCGAGGCCGGTGGGGGCGGCCGGGATCGTGACGGGTCCGCCGCCGGGCCCGAAGAGGGAGACGTCGTCGGCGTGGTAGGCGGGGGTGCCGTACCAGCCGTGGGTGTAGAGGGTGACCGAGGTGGTGTTCGCGCCGGTGCGGAAGGTCGTGCTCAGCTTCTGCCAACTGGGCGCGGAGGGCGTCCAGGTGGCGGTGTCGGTGGTGCCGGTGCCGGTCACGCCGAGGTAGGCGTACCCGCCCTGGACCCAACCGCTGAGCGTGTACGCGGAGTTGGGTTGGACGGTGACGGTCTGGCTGCACCGGGCGTTGTCGCCGCCGCTGGGGGTGGCCTTGAGCGCGGACGTGCCGGTGCGGACCGGGGTGCTGACGGCTGCGCCGCTGCCGCCCGAGCAGCTCCAGCCGGTCAGGCCGGCCTCGAAGCCGCCGTTGACGGCGAGTTCGGCGTCGGCCGCCCGGGCGTCGGTGGTGGTGGCGACGAGGCCGGTCAGGGTGAGTGCGGTCGCCGCGGTGACGGCGAGCAGGGTGCTGAGGCGTTCTCTGGTTCGGCGCGTTCTGGTGCGTACCACAACTGCCTCCAAGAGGTGGGGGGATGGAAGCGGAGCGGGGAGGCACAATTTGGTCCAGACCAATACGGTTGTCAAGACCTGTGGCACGTGCGACCGCGCCGCCCGCTCCCCTCCCCCGGGGGTCTGGCCATCACCCCACCCCGTTCTCCCCCGTCGGCGGCCCTTGCCGGCGGGTCAGGCTCGCGGCGGCCTCGTGCATCGCCAACTCCAGCAGCGCCGGGTCGGACAGGGTGCCCGAGCCGTCGGGGGCGACGAGCCAGCGGACCCCGCCGCCGCCGACCCGACCGGGGTACGGGACGACGATCCAGGTGCCCCGGCCGGCGCTGCGGACCCCGGTGCCGACCCAGCGCGAAGCCGTGCCCGGGGGCACGAAGAAGCCCATCCGGGCGGCGCCGAAGTCGGTGAGGACCGGCCCGGGCCGGTCGACGAGCCGTCGCAGGACGTCGAGCGTGGGGTACCCGAGGTCCCCGGGGACGATCAGTACGTCCCAGCGCCGGCCCGCCGGCAGCAGGGCGACCCCCAGCGGGTTGCGCTCCCACTCCCAGCGGGCGGCGTCGGGGTCCGGCGCCACCGACACCAGCCACTCCACCGCGGTCTTGGCTCCCGAACCTGTCATTTCGCTGCCTCCCTCATGTCCACGTGACGTGCCGTCACGAGGGAGAGGGGCCGGCGGCCCAACTATGACGCGAGTTCCGGCTACCAATCGGTAGTGAACTGCGTCACGCCGAACTGCCCAGCTGTCTGGGGGCGCGGCAGCACCGTGGTGGGTACGCAGCACCGGCGCCTGCGGTCCGGTGGTGAGCCGCTGAGACCAACGCACCCGCAGGGGCTGCGGCGGCCCCGTCCCAAGGCGCAAGAAGGCGCGGACGCGCCCCGGGGCCGGCGCGGTCAGCTGTCGAAACCGAGGCCGAGCCGGTCCATCGTGCGCAGCCAGAGGTTGCGCTGCCCGCCGTCGGCGTCGGCCCGCGCCAGCGACCACTTGGTGAGCCCGATCCCGGCCCAGGCGATCGGCTCCGGCGGAAAGGGCAGGGGCTTGGTCCGCACCATCTCCAGCTCCGTGCGCTCGGTCCGCCGCCCGGCCAGCAGGTCGAGCATCACCTCGGCGCCGAACCGGGTGGCGCCCACCCCCAGGCCGGTGTAGCCGGCCGCGTACGCCACCCGGCCCTCGTGCGCGGTGCCGAAGAAGGCGGAGAAGCGGGAGCAGGTGTCGATGGCCCCGCCCCAGGCGTGGCTGAAGCGCACCCCTTCGAGCTGCGGGAAGTACCGGAAGAAGTGTTGGGCCAGCTTCAGGTACGTCTCGGGCCGGTGGTCCAGCTCGGCGCTGACCCGGCCGCCGAAGGGGTAGATCGCGTCGTAGCCGCCCCACAGGATGCGCCGGTCGGCGGTGATCCGGAAGTAGTGGAACTGGTTGGCGACGTCGCCGAGCCCCTGCCGGCCGCGCCAGCCGACCGAGGCGAGCTGTTCGTCGGTCAGCGGCTCGGTCGTCAGGGCGTAGTCGTACACCGGGACGGTGTACGGGCGCACCCGCTTGACCAGCGACGGGAAGACGTTGGTGCCGAGCGCCACGTGCCGGGCGAAGATCCGGCCGTAGGAGGTGCGGACGGCCATCCGGGGCCCGGGGCGGGCGGGGGCGAGTTGGAGGCCGGCGGTGTTCTCGTAGATCCGCACGCCCGCGTCGACGCAGGCCCGCTTCAGGCCCCACGCCAGTTTGGCCGGGTGCAGCATGGCGGTGCCGCGGCGGTCCCAGAGCCCGCCGAGGAAGAGCGGGGAGTCCACCTCGGCGCGCACGGCGTCCCGGTCCAGCAGTTCCAGCCCGTCCAGCCCCAGCGCGCGGGCCTGCTCGTACTCCTCGGCGAGACCGGCGACCTGGTAGGGCTCGGTGGCGACGTCGATGGCGCCGGTGCGCTCGAAGTCGCAGTCGAGGCCGTACTTCTCGACCGTCTCCTCGATGGCGTCCAGGTTCCGGGCGCCGAGCTCCTCCAGGGTGGTGATCTCCTCGGGCCAGCGGGCGACGCCGTTGCCGAGGCCGTGGGTGAGGGAGGCGGCGCAGAAGCCGCCGTTGCGGCCCGACGCCGCCCAGCCCACCTCGTGGCCCTCGATCAGCACCACGTCCCACTCGGGGTCGCGCTCCTTGGCCAGCAGCGCGGTCCACAGCCCGCTGTAGCCGCCGCCGACGACCAGCAGGTCGCAGTGTTCGTCCCCGGTCAGCGCGGGGAGGGCGGCGGGCCTGGCCGGATCGTCCAGCCAGAAGGAGACGGGCCGGGCGTCGGCGAGGGACGGGGCGACGTTCATGGCTGCTGGGGCCATGGTTTCCACTCCTTAGCGGTGCCCGCCCGGAGGTCCGGGCGGGCGCGGTGGTACGGGTTTCGGGCTGGTCACGCGGTTTTCCTGCGCCGGTTGCTGACGAGCTGTCCGGCCACGACGATCAGCACGGCGAGGGCGAACATGGCCGTGCCGATGACGTTGATCTGAACGGGCGTGCCGCGCTGTGCCGAGCCCCAGACGAACATGGGGAAGGTGACGGTGTTGCCCGAGTTGAAGTTGGTGATGATGAAGTCGTCGAAGGAGAGGGCGAAGGCGAGCAGCGCGCCGGCCGCGATGCCGGGCGCGGCGATCGGCAGCGTCACCCGTAGGAAGGTCTGCACCGGCCCGGCGTACAGGTCGCGCGCCGCCTCCTCCAGCCGCGGGTCCATCGACAGCACCCGCGCCTTGACCGCGACGACGACGAAGCTGAGGCAGAACATGGTGTGGGCGATCAGGACGGTCGTCGGCCCCAGCTCGGCGCCGAGGTTGAGGAAGAGAGTCAGCAGCGACGCGGCCATCACGACTTCGGGCATCGCCATCGGCAGGAAGATCAGCGCGTTGACCGCGCCGCGCGCCGTGAAGCGGTACCGCACCAGCGCGAAGGCGATCATCGTGCCGAGCACGGTGGCGCCGAGGGTGGCGAAGAACGCGATCCGCAGCGAGAGGCCGAGCGAGCCGCACAGGTCGGCCACGCCGCACGGGTCCTGCCAGGCGTCGGTGGAGAACTCCCGCCAGGTGTAGTTGAACTTCCCCGCCGGCTTGTTGAACGAGAACACCATCACGACGAGGTTGGGCAGGATCAGATACCCGAGGGTGAGCAGTCCGGCGATGACGACGACGTTGCGCCGGAGCCAGCCGCCGAGCGACTTGGATGCGGTCATCACAGCAGATCCTCCGTTCCGGCGCGCCGGATGTAGACCGAGACCATGATCAGCACAACGGCCATCAGAAGGAACGACAACGCGGCGGCGGTGGGGTAGTCGAGCACCCGGAGGAACTGCGACTGGATGACGTTGCCGACCATCTTGGTGTCGGTCGAGCCGAGCAGCTCGGCGTTGACGTAGTCGCCGCTGGCCGGGATGAAGGTCAGCAGCGTGCCGGAGACGACCCCCGGCAGGGAGAGCGGGAAGGTCACCTTGCGGAAGGTGGTCGACGGGGAGGCGTACAGGTCCCCGGCGGCCTCGTGCAGCCGCGGGTCGATCCGCTCCAGCGAGGTGTACAGCGGCAGGATCATGAACGGCAGGAAGTTGTACGTCAGACCGGTGACGACCGCGAGCGGGGTGGCGAGCACCCGGTTCCCGTCGGTCATCCCGAGCCAGTTGGTGACGTCCAGGAAGCCGACCGTGCCGAGCACCTCCACCACCGGACCGCCGTCGGCGAGGATGGTCTTCCAGGCCAGCGTGCGGATCAGGAAGCTGGTGAAGAAGGGCGCGATGACGAGGACGAGGAGCAGGTTGCGCCAGCGGCCGGCCTTGAAGGCGATCAGGTACGCCAGCGGATAGCCGAGCAGCAGGCACAGCAGGGTGGCGGTGCCGGCGTAGAGCACCGAGCGCACGAAGTGCGGCCAGTACTCGATCAGCGCGTCCCAGTAGGTGGCGAAGTGCCAGGTGACGGTGAAGCCCTCTTCGAGGGAGCCGGTCTGGACGGACGTCGACGCCTGGTAGACCAGCGGCAGGGCGAAGAAGACGACGAGCCACAGGATGCCGGGGAGCAGCAGCCAGTACGGCACCAGCTTGCGGCGCACCGACGGCTTGCGCGGGACGCCCGGTTCGGCCGGGCCCGCCGCCCCTTCCCGCGGGGTCGCGGTGGCGGTGCTCATGCCGCCTCCGCCGCGCCGTCCGCGACGCCGGCCGCGATGTCCTGGGCGGCGTCCAGGCCGAAGGTGTGCGCGGGGTTCCAGTCCAGGACGACGTCGGCGCCGGGGACGAGGCGGGGGTCGCGCTCGATGTTCTGCACGTACACCTGGAGTTCGCCGCAGCCGGGGCTGTCGATGACGTACTGGGTGGAGACGCCGATGAAGCTGGCCGCGGCGATCGTTCCGGTGAAACGATTCCTCGCAGCAGTGGAGCCGGGGGCGTCGTCGGCGTGCGCGAGGGAGATCTTCTCGGGCCGTACGCCGATCAGCAGCCGGCCGCCGACGGCGGGCGCGGTGGCACAGCGGTCCGCGGGCAGCCGCAGTTCGGCGCCGCCCGCGGTGACCTCGACCTCTCCCCCGCCGACGGCCGTGACCTTCGCCTCGATCAGGTTCGAGGTGCCGAGGAAGTTGGCGACGAAGGTGGTCCGCGGGGTCTCGTACAGCTCGGCGGGGGCGCCGAGCTGCTCGACCCGGCCGCCGCTCATCACCGCGACGGTGTCGGCCATCGTCATGGCCTCCTCCTGGTCGTGGGTGACGTGCACGAAGGTGATGCCGACCTCGGTCTGGATGCGCTTGAGCTCCAGTTGCATCTGGCGGCGCAGCTTGAGGTCGAGGGCGCCCAGCGGCTCGTCCAGGAGCAGCACCTGGGGGTGGTTGATGAGCGCCCGGGCGACCGCGACGCGCTGCTGCTGGCCGCCGGAGAGCTGGTGCGGCTTGCGCTGGGCGAGGTCGCCGAGCTGGACGAGCTCCAACATCTCGCCGACCTGCTTCTTGACCGAGCGGATGCCGCGGCGGCGCAGCCCGAAGGCGACGTTCTCGTGGATGGTCAGGTGCGGGAAGAGGGCGTAGCTCTGGAAGACGGTGTTCACCGGGCGCTTGTGCGGCGGCAGGTCGGTGACGTCCCGGTCGCCGAGCAGCACGGTGCCCGTGGTGGGGTCCTCCAGGCCGGCGATCATCCGCAGGGTGGTGGTCTTGCCGCAGCCGGAGGCGCCGAGCAGGGCGAAGAAGGAGCCTTGGGGGACGGTGAGGTCCAGCGGGTGGACGGCGGTGAAGGAGCCGTAGGTCTTGCTGATCCCGGTGAGGCGGACGTCGCCGCTGGCTGAGGTGTCTGTCATGGGTCGCGGTCCCAGGGGTCGGGAGCAGGAGCTCGAAGGAGGATCGGGCGAGGGCCGGGGCCAAGGCGCCGGGCGAGGGCCGGGCTGGAGCGGGCCGGACCGGGGCGGGCTTCCGCCGGAGCGGGGCTTCTGCCGGAGCGGTGCCGTTACGGGAGCAGGGCCGTTACGGGAGCGGGTCAGGCGCCGATGAGCTTGGCGAACTTCTCCTCGTACGCCTTCTCCTCCTCGCTGCTGAGCGAGCGGAAGGCGTGCGACTTCGCCGCCATCGCCTTGTCCGGGACGATCAGGGTGTTGCCCGCCAGCTCGGGGTCGATCTTGGCGAGCTCCTCGGCGACGCCCTCCACCGGACAGACGTAGTTGATGTACGCGGCGAGCCGGGCGGCCACCGGGCGTTCGTAGTAGTAGTCGATCAGCCGGGTGGCGTTGCGCTGGTGCCTGGCCTGCGCCGGCACCAGCAGGTTGTCCGAGGACGTGATGTACCCGGGGGCGGGGATCGCGTACCGGATGTCCGGGTTGTCGGCCTGGAGCTGGATGACGTCGCCGGCCCAGGCGAGACAGGCCGCGAGGTCCCCCTTGGACAGGTCCGAGGTGTAGTCGTTGCCGTGGAAGCGTCGGATCTGCTTCTTGTCGACGCCCTTCTGGAGCCGGCCGATCGCCTCGTCGTAGTCCGCGTCCGTGAACCGCCCGGGCGTCTTCCCCAGGTCGAGCAGGGTCATCCCGACGGTGTCGCGCATCTCGGTGAGGAAGCCGACGCGCCCCTTCAGCGAGGGGTCGTCCAGCAGTTGGCTGACCGAGTCGACCTTCTTCCCGCCGGTCGCCTTCGCGTTGTAGGCGATGACGGTGGAGATCCCGGTCCAGGGGTAGGAGTAGGCGCGGCCGGGGTCCCAGTCGGGCCGGCGGAACTGCGGGGCGAGGTTGGCGTAGGCGTTCGGCAGCAGGGCGGCGTCCAGCTTCTGCACCCAGCCCAGCCGGATCATCCGGGCGGCCAGCCAGTCGGTGACGTTGATCAGGTCCCGTCCGGCGTCCTGGCCGGCGGCCAACTGCGGCTGGATCTTGCCGAAGAACTCGACGTTGTCGTTGATGTCCTCGGTGTACTTGACCTTGATCCCGGTGCGCTTGGTGAACTCGGCGAGGGTCGGCCGGCTCTTGTTGTCCTCGCTGATGTCCATGTACTCGGTCCAGTTGGAGAAGACGACCTGCTTCTCCTTCTCCGAGTGGTCGTCGGCGGCCGCGGCCCCGCCCTCCCGCTTGGCGGGCGGGATGCCGCAGCCGCTCAGGGCGGCGCCGCCGCCGACGGTGAGCGCCCCGACGCCGAAGGCGCGCAGCGCGGTCCGTCGGGACAGGGCGCCCCGGCCGTTGGTCAGGCTGCGGCGTATCGCGGCCAGCTCCACGGCGGACGGGCCGTCGGGCTCGTGGTGGTCCATGCGCTGTGCCCTTTCGCAGTGCGTGCGCCGCCGACGGCGGCCCGGTTATCTGTCCCCGAAGACCGTGCGGTGCCAGTCCTTGCGGACCACCGCGGTGTTGTCGTACATGACGTGCTTGACCTGCGTGTATTCCTCGAACGAGTACGTGGACATGTCTTTTCCGAAGCCCGATGCCCGATAACCGCCGTGCGGCATCTCGCTGATGATCGGAATGTGGTCGTTGATCCAGACGCACCCGGACCGGATCTCGCGGGTGGCGCGCCCGGCCCGGTACACGTCGCGGGTCCAGGCGGAGGCCGCGAGGCCGTACGGGGTGTCGTTGGCAAGCGCGATGCCCTCGTCGTCGGAGTCGAACGGCAGGATCGTCAGCACCGGTCCGAAGATCTCGGCCTGGACGACCTCGCTCTCCTGCGGCGCGTCGGCGATCAGCGTCGGCAGGTAGTACGCGCCGTCGTTCTGCGGTGCCGCTCCCCCGGTGACCACGGTGGCGTACGCCCTGGCCCGCTCCACGAAGCCCGCGACGCGGTCGCGCTGGGCGTGCGAGACCAGCGGGCCGAGGTCGGTGCAGGGGTCGAAGGGGTCGCCGACGCGCACGGTCGCCATCGCGTCCGCGATGCCGTCGCGCACCTGTTCGTACAGGGCGCGCTGGACGTACACCCGGGTGGCGGCGGTGCAGTCCTGCCCCGAGTTGATCAGCGAGCCGGCGACGGCGCCCTGGATCGCGGCCTCCGGGTCGGCGTCGTCGAAGACGACGAAGGGGGCCTTGCCGCCGAGTTCGAGGTGGAGCCGCTTCACCGAGGCGGTGGCGAGCTCCGCGACCCGCCGACCGACGGCGGTGGAGCCGGTGAAGGAGGTCATCGCCACGTCGGGATGGCTCACCAGGTGTTCGCCGACGTCCTTGCCGGCGCCGGACACCACGTTGACGACCCCGGCCGGAATGCCCGCGTCCGTGGCCGCCCGGGCGAACATCAGCGAGGTCAGCGGGGTGATCTCGGCCGGCTTCAGCACGATCGTGTTGCCCGCCGCGATCGCCGGGAGGACCTTCCAGGCGGCCATCTGGAGCGGGTAGTTCCAGGGTGCGATGGAGCCGACGACGCCGATCGGCTCCCGGCGCACGTAGGAGGTGTGGTCGGCGCTGTACTCACCGGCCGACTGGCCTTGGAGGTGGCGGGCGGCGCCGGCGAAGAAGGCGGTGTTGTCGACGGTGCCGGGCACGTCGAACTCGGTCGACAACTTGATCGGCTTACCGCACTGGAGGGACTCGACCCGGGCGAAGTCGCCGGCCCGTTCGGCGAGGACGGCGGCGAAGCGGTGCAGTGCGTCGGAGCGTTCGCCGGGCGTCGCCCCCGCCCACCCGGGCAGCGCCGCGCGCGCCGCGGCGACGGCCGCGTCCACGTCGTCGGTCCCGGCCAGTTCGTAGCGGTGGACGGTGTCGCCGCTCGCCGGGTCGACGACGTCCTGCGTACGTCCCGAGCTGCCGGGCCGCAGCTGTCCTCCGACGTACTGCGCGCCGTCCGCGAAGCGGTCCAGCACTGGGAATCGGTTCCCCATGACGCTCTCCGTAGTCCCGGCCCGAAAGCCGTCGCATGAAATGCCGTCGTGGACGTGCAATTGCACGCCGCGGTCCGCCGCCGTCCGCGCATTCACCGATTGAATGTGGAACGAGCGGTAAGTGAGTGCCGATCCTGGCAGAGCGACAGTTCGCCAACAAGTGATTCCGTAGTTGCCTTTTGATTACGCAACGGATTCGGTCGACCAAGTGTCGCGTCGGCGGGCAAATACCGATACGGAATGTCAGTGGCAGCTGCGACACTCGCATGCATGTCCAGAGAAGAGCTGATCCAGCAGGTCAGACGTGGTGAGCGGCGGAAGTACGTGTTCTTCTGGGGCGCCGCCCCGCGCCCCGACGGCCGGGTGGGCGCGAGTTGCCTGAGCCAGTGGTGGCCGTCACCCTTCGCGGTCGACGGCGTGCGCTACGCCACCGCGGAGCACTGGATGATGGCGGAGAAGGCGCGCCTGTTCGAGGACCCGCAGGCCGAGCGGATGGCGCTGGACGCGGTGCATCCGGCGGAGGCGAAGCGCGCCGGCGGTCTGGTGCGCGGCTTCGACGAGGCGGTCTGGCGGCGGGAGCGCTCCGGAATCGTCCGCACGGGCAACGTGCACAAGTTCGCCCACCACCCGGACCTGCGCGACTTCCTGCTGGGGACGGGCGATCGGGTCCTGGTGGAGGCGAGCCCGATGGACCGCATATGGGGCATCGGACTGGCGGCGGACGACGAGCGGGCCGGGGATCCGGAGCGTTGGCGCGGCTTGAATCTGCTCGGCTTCGCGCTGATGGAGGCCCGGGAAGAGTTGCGCGCCCGCGGTCGGGGGACCACGGGCGCGCAGAGCTAGCGGGGGGAGGGCGTTGGTGCGGCTCAGCGGCTCCCGGCGGTCGCCTGGAAGGGGGCGATCGGCTCCTGGTCGAGGACGAGCGACAGGGAGTACGTGTCGTCGGTGACTTCGGTGATGGTGTCCTGGTCCGAGTCGTCGGTGAAGTCGGTCGACACCAGCCAGATCAGGAAGGCGAGGAAGGCCGCGCCGAGCACGATGCCGATGGCGCCGGTGATGATGCCCGCGAGCGCCTGACCGGGGTTGTTCGCCTCGCCCCTGCCCGCCCGCCGGCGGCCGATGACGCCGAGGATGACCGCGATCACACCGAGGACGAAGCCGAAGATCCCGTAGATGTAGAAGGTCGCCAGCGAGCAGATGCCGAGCACCATCGCGGCGATGCCCATGCCGTTCTGCGGCTCGCGGGGCAGTTGCCAGCCGCCCTGCGGGTACGCCTGGTAGCCCGGGTAACCGGGGTAGCCCGGGTTCGCGGCGCCGGGGGTGAAGGCGCCGTACGCCTGGGCACCGGGGTTGGGACCACCGGGGCCCGGGTTCGGTTGGGCGAAGCCGGCGGGGCCGCCTGCCGCTCCGGCTCCGGGGTAGCCGTACGACGGCGGCTGCGTCGGGCCGCCGGGCGCGGTGGGCGGCGGAGGTGCGGCTCCGTCGCCGGGCACGGAGGTCATCGTCGGCATGGAGTGCACGGGCGGAGCCCCGGCCCCGGCCGGTGCCTCGGGCCCGCTCGGCGCCGCGGCGCCGGCCGGCTCCTTCGTCAGGCCGACGCGCTGCGCCGCGTCACGGGCCGCGCTGCTCTCCGGCGGCGCCCATGGGTCGCGGTCGCGGGGCTCGGCCCCGTCATTCGGTTGTGACATGGAAGTTCTCCCCCCGATCGTGGTCCGGCCATGCTACGGCGTTCGCCGGCCCGACCACCCGAGCCCCTACGATGATCGGGCCCCTCGTCTCGGGGCCGATCAGCCGATCACACGAGAAGGAATCCCGATGGCCGACCTCACCCCGTTCATCGCGGGCCTCCCCAAGGCCGAGCTCCACGTCCACCACGTGGGATCCGCGTCGCCGCGCATCGTCGCCGAGTTGGCCGCGCGGCACCCGGACTCCAAGGTCCCCGCCGACCCGCAGGCCCTGGCCGAGTTCTTCACCTTCACCGACTTCGCCCACTTCATCGACATATACCTCTCGGTCGTGGACCTGATCCGCACCCCCGAGGACGTACGGCTGCTGACCTTCGAAGTCGCCCGGGACATGGCCCGGCAGAACGTCCGCTACGCGGAGCTGACGATCACCCCGTACAGCTCGGTCCGCCGCGGCATCGACGAGCGCGCGTTCATGGACGCCATCGAGGACGCCCGCAAGGCCGCCGAGGCCGAGTTCGGCGTCGTGCTGCGCTGGTGCTTCGACATCCCCGGCGAGGCCGGCCTGGAGTCCGCCGAGGTGACCACCCGGCTCGCGGTGGACCTGCGCCCCGAGGGCCTGGTCTCCTTCGGGCTCGGCGGCCCCGAGATCGGGGTGCCGCGGGAGCAGTTCAAGCCGTACTTCGACCGTGCGATCGCGGCCGGGCTGCGGTCCGTGCCGCACGCCGGCGAGACCACCGGGCCGCAGACGATCTGGGACGCGCTCACGCATCTGCGCGCCGAGCGCATCGGCCACGGCACCAGCGCCGTGCAGGACCCCGCGCTCGTGGCGCACCTGGCCGAGCACCGGATCCCGCTGGAGGTCTGCCCCACCTCGAACATCGCCACCCAGGCCGTCGCCGACCTCGACGCCCACCCCATCAAGGAGATGGTGGCGGCCGGCGTCCTGGTCACCGTGAACAGCGACGACCCGCCGATGTTCGGCACGGACCTGAACAACGAGTACGCGGTGGCCGCGCGGCTGCTGGAGCTCGACGAGCGCGGAGTCGCGGAGCTCGCCAAGAACGCGGTCCAGGCGAGCTTCCTGGACGCGCCCGGCAAGTCCCGGCTGGCGCAGGAGATCGACGCGTACACGACGGAGTGGCTCACCCGGGCGTGAGTGAGTGCGCGGACGACGGCGGGGCGCGCCCCGCCGTCGTCCGCGGACGTTGATCGCGGGCGTTGATCGCGGGCATCGCTCATGGGCGTCGATCGGGAGCGTCATCGCCGTACGAGAGCGGTAGCGCAGTACGGGAACGTCAGCGCGGTACCGGAACGCCACCGCAGCAAGGGCCGCCCCGCCGCCGTACGGGATCGTGCGCACCCGCGACAATGCCCCCATGCGACACGTCACCGCCGTCGCGCACCGGGGCGACCCGTACCTCGTGCGCGAGAACACGCTGCCCTCGCTCAGCTCGGCCGTCGCCCGCGGCGCGGACGCCGTGGAGATCGACGTACGGCTGACCGCGGACGGCGTGCCCGTGCTCCTGCACGACGCCACGCTGAAGCGGATGTGGCGGCACGACCGGCCCGTCAAGGAACTCACGCACGCCGAACTGACGGAGGTCACCGCAGGTGGGGTGCCCACCTTGGAGCGGGCGTTGGCGCTGCTGGCGGACCGCCGCGTGATGGTCGACCTGCCGGGGGCGACCGGGGAGTCGGTGCGCACGGTGGTGGGCACCGTCCACGAGTGCGGCGCGGCGGAGCGGGCGTACTACTGCGCCGGGCCCGCGACCATGCTCGCGGTGCGCGCCGCCGACCCGGCCGCGGAGATCGCCCTCACCTGGACCACGTCGGCCCCGCCCCGCCCCGCCCTGCTCGACGCCGTGCGCCCCCGGACGCTCAACTTCCGCTTCGGGCTGGTCAACAAGGCGCTCGCGGAGCGGGTGCACCGGGACGGCCTGTTGGTCTCCGCGTGGACCGCGGACACCCGGCGCACGATGCGCCGGCTCGTCGAAGCGGGCGTCGACTCCATCACCACCAACCGGATCGGCACGCTCCGTTCCGTGCTCGACCCGGCCGCGGTGCCGGGCCGCGGAACCGCGGGCCTCGCGCGCCGTGACGCGTGATCGTGTTGGGCGATCACGTCCGGCATGATGTTCGAAGCACCGGCCGGCACACCGGTCGGCGCGCCGGTCCACGCACCGGCGCGCGCACCGGTCCGCGACGTCGAGGAGCCCCGATGAGCAACGACAGGATCCGCACCGACGTGGCGCACAACGCCCGCGTGTGGAACCACTGGTTGGGCGGCAAGGACAACTACCCGGTGGACCGGGCCGTCGGCGACCACGTCACGGACCTGTACCCGAGCATCGGCGAAGTCGCCCGCGCCGACCGCGCGTTCCTGGGCCGCGCGGTGACGTACCTGACCGCGGAGGCGGGCGTACGGCAGTTCCTGGACATCGGGACGGGCCTGCCCACCGCCGAGAACACGCACGAGGTGGCCCAGCGCATCGCGCCGGAGTCGAAGGTCGTCTACGTGGACAACGACCCCATCGTGCTGGCGCACGCCCGCGCCCTGCTCACCTCCTCGCCCGAGGGCCGCACGGAGTACCTGGACGCGGACGCGCACGCCCCCGAGGCGATCGTCTCGGCCGTCGCGCCCCCGCTCGACCTGCGGGAACCGGTCGCCGTGATCATGCTCGGGATCCTGAACTTCATCATGGACACCGACCGCGCCCGGGGCATCGTCCGCACCCTCATGGACGCCGTGCCGTCGGGGAGCTTCCTGGTGCTGACGCACCCCACGCTGGAGTTGGGCGGCGAGGGGAACGCGGACGCCATGGCGTTCTGGAACGAGAACGCGACCCCGCCGATCACCGCGCGCACCGGCGCGGAGGTCGCCTCGTTCCTGGACGGCCTGGAGGTCCTGGAGCCGGGCGTCGTCTCCTGCTCCCGCTGGCGTCCCGACGCGGCCGCCGCCGAGCCGCCGCTGGTGGCACAGTTCGGCGCGGTGGCCCGCAAGCCGTAGCCGACGGACGGACGGACGGTGCGGCCACGTGGTTTCCGTAGTGCCTTCCGAGGTGCGGACGTCGGCCTGACGCTGCTGGTGATGGCGGCGACGACGATCCCGTTCGTGGTCCCGCGCGCCCCGGAGCTGCCGGCCGCGACCTGGTCCGCGTATCTGTTCACGCTGACGGGCGCCGTCCCGCTGGCGTGGCGGCGCCGGGCCCCGGTGACCGTCCTCGCGGCCGTGCTGCTGGCCGCCGGCCTGTACGGCGGCCTGGCCGACGGGCCCGGTCAGCCGCTGCCGTACGCCGGGCTGCTCGCCCTCTACACCGTCGCCGCGCTGTCCCCGCCCCGCAAGCGGCTGACGACCGCGGTGGCGACGGCCGCGGTCGTCATCGGCTCGGTGCTGTGGCGCACCGGCGACGCACGGGAACTCCTCTTCTCGCTCTTCGTGTTCGGCGCCGCGTACGTGCTCGGGCGGCTCACGGACACCCGGCAGGCGTACCTCGCGGCCGTGGAGGACCGGGCGGCGCAGTTGGAACGGGCCAACCGCATCGAGGCGGAGCAGGCCGCCGCCCGGGAGCGGGCACGGATCGCCCGGGAGATGCACGACGTCCTCTCGCACGCCGTGAGCCTGATGGTGGTCCAGGCGGAGGCCGGCCCGGTCGCGGTGCGCACCGCGCCGGAGCGCGCCGAGGCGGCGTTCGACGCGATATCGGAGGCGGGGCGCGACGCGATGGTGCAGTTGCGCAGCATGTTGGGCGTGTTGCGGGAGGAGTCCGAAGGGAGCGCTGAGGCGCTGCCCGCCTTGCTGGATCGGGTCCGGGAGAGCGGGCTCGCGGTCTCGTACACGGCCGAGGGACCGGTGGCCGGGCTCGCGCCGACGGTGGCGGCGACGGTCCACCGGGTGGTGCAGGAGGCGCTGACGAACGTGGTCAGGCACGCCGGGGCCGGTGCGGTCGAGGTCAGGCTGACCGTGGGCGAGACGGTGACGGTACGGGTCGTGGACGACGGGTGCGGACCAGGTGGTGGCAGTTCCGCGGGCGGGGGCGCGGGCGGTGGGCTCGGGCTGGTCGGCGTGCGCGAGCGCGCGGCGGCGCACGGCGGGACGGCGTACACGGGGGCGGGCCCCGGGGGCCAGGGCTTCGAGGTGCGGATGGAGCTTCCGGGCTCCGCGGCGGAGGAGGAGGTGGCCCGGTGACGATCCGGGTGGTGGTCGCCGACGACCAGGAGTTGGTGCGCAGCGGGTTCGCGATGATCCTCGACGCCCAGCCGGACATCGAGGTCGTGGCGGAGGCGGGCGACGGCGCCGCTGCGGTGGCGGCCGTCCGCGAACTGCGGCCCGACGTGGTGCTGTTGGACATCCGGATGCCGGTCGTGGACGGCATCGAGGCGTGCCGTCGGATCGCGGCGGGGAGCGACTGCCGCGCGGTGATGCTCACGACGTTCGACTCCGACGAGTACGTGTACGAGGCACTGCACGCCGGCGCCAGCGGGTTCCTCCTGAAGGACGTGCGGCGGGACGACCTGGTGCACGCGGTGCGGGTGGTGCGTCGGGGCGAGGCGCTGCTGGCGCCGTCCGTGGCGCGTCGGCTGGTCGAGGCGTACACGCGCGCGCCGCGGGCGCCCCGTCCCGATCTGCTGGTTCACGGGCTGACGGCGCGCGAGCGCGAGACGCTGCTACTGGTGGCGCGGGGGCTGTCGAACGCGGAGATCGCCCGGACGATGATGGTCAGTGACCACACGGTGAAGACGCACGTGGGGAACGTGCTCGCGAAGCTGGGGTTGCGGGACCGGATCCAGGCGGTGATCTGGGCGTACGAGTCGGGGCTGATCGCGCCGGGAAGCGCACGGGACGTGGCGTCTCCCCCGGCCGGGTGAGTCGGCCTCGGGTCAGCTCCCTCGGGCGAGCGAGGGAACGGGGTCGGAAAGATCGCTCATGACGGGGATCCGCGGGCGGACGTCGGTCAACAGGATGGAGGGGTGACGGAGTTCGTCCGTTCTCGCCTTCGATCCCGTCTTCGATCCCGTCTTCGATCCCGTCTTCGATCCCGTCTTCCGGGGAGTGCATCATGATCAGCAGTGGTTACGGTCTCAGCGGCGCGCGCCGTGCGGTCATCGCGACCGCGATGGTCCTGGCGGTGGTGGGGGGTTCGTCGGCCGTCTTGCCCGCGGCGTCGGCCGTCGCGGCGCCTCCGCCGTGTCGCCCCGCGCCCGGCGCAGCCGCTCTCACGGATTCAGCCGCGGGCACGGCGTCGGCTTCGCGTACGAACCCGCACACCCCGCCGAACGGCGCCGCGCTCTCCGCGGCGATCGCCGGCCTGCCCGCGCCGCACACGACCGCCGCGCTGGTCCGCGTCGGGGGCGACGGCAGTTGGCGGGGCAGTTCGGGCGTGCGCGATCTGCGCAGCGGTCGACCGGCCCTGCCCGACGGCCGCTTCCGGGCCGGGTCGACGACGAAGGTGTTCGTGGCGGCGGTGGTCCTCCAACTCGCCGCGGAGGGCAAGGTCTCCTTGGACGCCGCCGCCCGTTCCTATCTGCCCGAGTTGATTCCCCCGGCGTACGGAGCCGTCACCGTACGGCAGTTGCTCAACCACACCCACGGCATCCCCGCCGCCGGCCTCCCGGGCGCCACCCCGGAGGAGGCGTACGCCCACCGGTTCGACCGCCACGACCCGCGGGACCTGGTCCGCAGCGCGACCGCCCGCCCCCCGGAGTTCCGTCCCGGCAGTTGCCAGCGCTACCACAACATGGGGTACACGATCGCGGGCCTGCTGATCGAGCGCATCACCGGCGACTCGTACGAAGCACAGGTCACCCGGCGGATCCTGAGGCCGCTCGGCCTGCGCGACAGCTATCTGCCGGCAGGGGAGGTCCACATACGCGGCCCGCACAACCGCGGTTATCAGTCGCTGAAGACGGGCGACGGCACGGCCACCGAACTGAGGGACGTGACGCGATGGGATCCGACGGACAGTTGGGCGGCGGGCGATCTGATCTCCACCACCGCCGACCTGGAGCGGTTCATCACCGCCCTGTTCCAGGGCCGGGTGGTCCGCGGCCCCCTGCTGGAGGAGATGTTCACCCTCCCCGCAGTACCCGACCGACAGACCGGCGCCCCGGCCGCCTTCAGCGTCGGGCTGTCGGTGCAGCAGTTGGGCGGACGTGAGGTCTGGGGCAAGACGGGCGGGCGGTACGGCTACAACACCGCCATGGCGGCGACCCGCGACCTTTCCCGCACCCTGGTCTACAGCGTCAATGCGACGAACGCCAAGGCACGGGACACGAACCAGGTCGCTGGCGCCCTGGCGGTAGCAACCTTCGGCCGCCCCTAGGGAGTATCCGGAAAGTCCCGCCCCGTCTGCGGCGCCGGGACGGCGCGAGGGGCGCGGACGAAGCGTCCGCGCCCCTCGGGCGGTCATCGCGTGGAGCTCGCGGCTCAGCCTTCGAGCGACGTCATCACGTGCTTGATGCGCGTGTAGTCGTCGAAGCCGTAGGCCGACAGGTCCTTGCCGTAGCCGGACTTCTTGAAGCCGCCGTGCGGCATCTCCGCGACCAGCGGGATGTGGGTGTTGATCCAGACGCAGCCGAAGTCCAGCGCCTTGGACATCCGCATCGCCCGAGCGTGGTCCTTGGTCCACACCGAGGACGCCAGGGCGTACTCGACGTCGTTGGCGTACGTCAGCGCCTGCGCCTCGTCCGTGAAGGACTGCACGGTGATGACCGGGCCGAAGACCTCGTTCTGGATGATCTCGTCGTCCTGCTTGAGGCCGGAGACCACGGTCGCGGCGTAGAAGTAGCCCTTGTCGCCGACGCGCTGACCGCCCGCCTCGACCTTGGCGTGCGCGGGCAGCCGGTCGATGAAGCCGGAGACCTGCGTGAGCTGGTTGGCGTTGTTCAGCGGGCCGAAGGCCACGTCCGCCTCGTCCGGCGCACCGGTCTTCGTCTCGGACGCGACCTTGGCGAGCGCGGCGACGAACTCGTCGTGGATGGACTCGTGGACGAGCACGCGCGTGGCGGCCGTACAGTCCTGACCGGCGTTGAAGTAGCCGGCCTCGGCGATCCCCGCGACGGCCTTCTCGATGTCGGTGTCCTCGAAGACGACGACCGGCGCCTTGCCGCCGAGCTCCAGGTGGACGCGCTTGACGTCCTTGGCGGCGGAGGCCGCGACCTGCATGCCGGCGCGCACGGAGCCGGTGATGGAGGCCATCGCGGGCGTCGGGTGCTCCACCATCGCGCGCCCGGTCTCGCGGTCGCCGCAGATGACGTTGAAGACGCCCTTGGGCACGATCGCACCGATGATCTCGGCGATCAGCAGGGTGGACGCGGGCGTGGTGTCCGACGGCTTCAGGACGACCGTGTTGCCCGCGGCGAGCGCCGGGGCGAACTTCCACACGGCCATCATCATCGGGTAGTTCCAGGGGGCGACCTGCGCGCAGACGCCCACCGGCTCCCGGCGGATGATGGAGGTGAAGCCGTCCATGTACTCGCCGGCGGAGCGGCCTTCCAGCATCCGCGCGGCGCCCGCGAAGAAGCGGATCTGGTCCACCATCGGCGGCACCTCTTCGGTGCGCACCAGGTCCAGCGGCTTGCCGGTGTTCTCCGATTCGGCGGCGATCAGGTCCTCGGCCCGCTCCTCGAACGCGTCCGCGATCTTGAGCAGTACCTTCTGGCGCTCGGCCGGGGTGGTGTCCCGCCAGGCCGGGAAGGCGGCCTCGGCAGCATCCATGGCCGCGTCGACGTCAGCCTGACCGGAGAGCGGCGACGTGGCGTACGCCTCGCCGGTGGCCGGGTTGATGACGTCGATCGTCCGCCCGTCGGCGGCGTCCCGGAACTCCCCGTTGATGTAGTTGCGCAGACGACGCAGCTCGGTGGTCACTGTTGCCACCCCTCCTGTCTGACGGCTGTTCTCCGTGGTGTGGGTGAAGGTCCGCCCTCGCGTCGAGCCGGATGTCGTGGATCTAGGTCACGACGCTCGAACTCACGGGTAAGCCTTCGCCCCCACCCTAACCGTGCAGTGACGCTTTCGTCAGCCCTGACCCACGCCACCTTCGGATTCAGTGAGAATTGAGCTCCTCAACGACGAATTTCATCGCCAAGGGCTTGCGGGACGGCGGAGTCCCGGTGCATGGTGAATTTGTGGCCAGTCGAAGCGCAGACTCCAGGAACGGGACCGCCGGGAACGCTCAGTCCCCGACGATCGACGCCGTGTCCCTAGCGATCATCGAACAGCTCCAGGAGGACGGACGCCGTCCTTACGCCGCCATCGGCAAGGCCGTGGGCCTGTCGGAGGCGGCGGTGCGCCAGCGCGTGCAGAAGCTGCTCGACCAGGGCGTCATGCAGATCGTCGCCGTGACGGACCCGCTCACCGTGGGCTTCCGCCGTCAGGCCATGGTCGGCATCCGCGTCGAGGGCGACCTCGACCCCGTCGCGGACGCCCTGACCGCAATGGCCGAATGCGAGTACGTGGTGATGACCGCGGGCTCCTTCGACCTGATGGTGGAAGTCGTCTGCGAGGACGACGACCACCTGCTCGAAGTGATCAACAAGCGGATTCGTGCACTCCCCGGTGTGCGGTCCACCGAGAGCTTCGTCTACCTCAAGCTCAAGAAGCAGACCTACATGTGGGGAACCCGATAGCCGTGAGCAAGGACCGCAGCGACCTGTCAAAGACCGCCTACGACCACCTGTGGATGCACTTCACCCGCATGTCGTCGTACGAGAACTCCCCCGTCCCCACCATCGTCCGCGGTGAGGGCACCTACATCTACGACGACCAGGGCAAGCGCTACATCGACGGCCTCGCCGGCCTCTTCGTGGTGAACGCCGGTCACGGCCGCGTGGAGCTGGCCGAGACCGCCTACAAGCAGGCCCAGGAGCTGGCCTTCTTCCCGGTGTGGTCCTACGCCCACCCCAAGGCCGTCGAGCTGGCCGAGCGCCTGGCACACGAGGCCCCCGGCGACCTCAACAAGGTCTTCTTCACCACCGGCGGCGGCGAGGCCGTCGAGACCGCCTGGAAGCTCGCCAAGCAGTACTTCAAGCTGCGCGGCCAGCACACCAAGTACAAGGTCATCTCGCGCGCCGTCGCCTACCACGGCACCCCGCAGGGCGCCCTGTCCATCACCGGTCTGCCCGCGCTCAAGGCCCCCTTCGAGCCGCTGGTCCCCGGTGCCCACAAGGTGCCGAACACCAACATCTACCGCGCCCCGATCCACGGCGACGACCCCGAGGCGTTCGGCCGCTGGGCCGCCGACCAGATCGAGCAGCAGATCCTCTTCGAGGGCCCGGAGACCGTCGCCGCGGTCTTCCTGGAGCCGGTGCAGAACGCCGGCGGCTGCTTCCCGCCCCCGCCCGGCTACTTCCAGCGGGTCCGCGAGATCTGCGACCAGTACGACGTCCTGCTCGTCTCCGACGAGGTCATCTGCGCCTTCGGCCGCCTCGGCACGACCTTCGCCTGCGACAAGTTCGGCTACGTCCCGGACATGATCACCTGCGCCAAGGGCATGACGTCCGGCTACTCCCCGATCGGCGCCTGCATCGTCTCGGACCGCATCGCCGAGCCGTTCTACCAGGGCGACAACACCTTCCTGCACGGCTACACCTTCGGCGGCCACCCGGTCTCCGCGGCCGTCGGCATCGCCAACCTCGACATCTTCGAGCGCGAGGGCCTGAACAAGCACGTCCTCGACAACGAGGCCGCCTTCAAGGGCACGCTGGAGAAGCTGTACGACCTGCCGATAGTCGGCGACGTCCGTGGAAACGGCTACTTCTACGGCATCGAGCTGGTGAAGGACAAGGTCACCAAGGAGACCTTCACGGACGAGGAGACGGAGCGCGTGCTCTACGGCTTCCTCTCCAAGGCCCTCTTCGACAACGGTCTGTACTGCCGGGCCGACGACCGCGGCGACCCGGTCATCCAGCTCGCGCCGCCGCTGATCGCCGACCAGTCGACGTTCGACGAGATCGAAGGCGTGCTGCGCACGGTCCTCACCGAGGCGTGGACCAAGCTCTGAGCCCGCGCGACGGCCGATTAGGCCCGGCCCCTGACCGGCCCTTCGACCGAGTCGCACGACGGCCCGGGTGCACCCATCCGAGTGGATGGCAGGCACCCGGGCCGTCGTGTTTCCCGGCACCCCGCATCCTGCTGCCTAGCCTTCCCCCTGCCCGCCCGCGGGCCTGGGAGGACCCCCAGTGACCGATCAGCCCCGAACCTCGTTCCCCCATACGGGGGACGACCGGGGGACGACGCATCTATGCCGACGCATCTGATCAGAACCGAGGTGTACGCCATGGCGGCTCCGCCGGACAACGACGTGCTCTGGGCACGTTCGCTCCACCACGCCCACCGGGGCTCCCCCGCACTCGTCGGCGTCTCGCTCGGGGTGCGGGAGGGCGAGATCCTGTCCGTGCAGGGCCCCCGCGGCTGCGGCAAGACCACGCTGCTGCGCTGCCTGTCCGGACAACTCGTCGCGGATGAGGGCGAAGTGTGGTTCAACGGCGCCCCCGTCCACACCCTGCCCGCGCTCCACCGCGAGCGGCTGCGCCGGGAGCACTTCGCCTGGATCGGCGCCGAACCCACGCTCGTACCGGAGCTCACGGCCTGGGAGAACGCCGCCCTGCCGCTGCTGCTGCGCGGAGTGCCCCACCGGACCGCCAAGACCACCGCCCTGGAGTGGCTGGACCGCCTCGACGTCGGCCAGGTCGCCCGCCGCCGACCGCACGCCCTCACCCAGGCCCAGCGCCAGCGCACCGCCACCGCCCGCGCCCTGGTGGCCGAGCCCGCCGTGCTCTTCGCCGACGAGCCGACGGCGCCGCTGCACAGCGCCGAGGCAGCCCAACTGCTGCGCACGGTGCTGGCGGCGGCCCGCTCCCACCGCATCACGGTCCTGCTGGCCAGCTACGACCCGGACGTGGCGGCGCTCGCCGACCGCACCCTCCCCCTGGTCGACGGCCGTCGCACCGGCTCCGTCACCGCCGAAGCGGAAGGCCGGGCCGAGTGCTCGCTCTCCGTCTAGCCCGCGGCGCCCACCCCCTGGTCGTGCTGCGCCGACTGCTCGTCGCAGCCGCATCGGCAGGGGTCGGCTTCCTGCTGCTGAGTGCCCTCACCCACGCGCTCGCCCACCCGGACGACCCCTCGACGTCCCTGCTGCGACTCTCCTGGTGCCTGGTCCCGCTCGCCGCCGCCGTGCACTTCGCGGTCGCGGTCGCCCGTACGGACCCGAGCACCCGGCCGCGCAGCGGCCTGTCCGCCGCCGGGCTCGGCCCCGGCCAACTCGCCGCCCTCGCCGCATCCGGCACGGCCGTCTCCGCCGCGCTCGGCAGCGTGCTCGCCCTCCTGGTCTTCCTGCACCTACGGGGCGATCTGACGGGTCTGCCGTTCGACGGCGCCGCCGCCGAACTGCTGGCCGCGGACGAGTCGCTGCCGCTCGCTGCGGCGCTCACCCTGCTGGCGGTCGTCCCCTTGGCGGCGACGGTCACCGTCGCCCTCGCACTGCGCTCCCGCATCCGCGCCACCGCCGACGACGAAGCCCCGCCCGAGGAGCCCCCGGCGCCCACTGCCCCGCCCGGCGGGCTGCCGTGGGGCTGCGCCCTGACGGCCGCGGGCCTGGCGATCGGCACGTACGCGGCCCGGGCCCAGTCCGGGGAGGGGCCCCGGCTGCCGGGCGAGTTCGGCTCGAACCCGGCCGGCGTGCTGACGGGCTGGGCCCTCACCGCGGTGGGCCTCGCCGTGGCAGGGCCCGCGCTCACCCACTTCTGCGGCCGTCTGCTGCAAATGGTGCGCCCCAACGCGCTGCGGCTGCTCGCGGGCCGGGTCCTGATGGAAGAGGCCCGTCGGATCGGCCGCCCCATCGGCGTGCTGTGCGCCGTCGCGGCCGCGGTGCTCGCCGGCTGGATGCTGTCCGACAGCGGAGCCCGCCCCTTCGGACCGCTCACCGGCCTGGGCACGACCCTGGTGATCGCCTGCTCGACGGCCACCCTCCTGGTCTCCACGGCCGAGGCGCGCGCCCTGCGCACCACCACCCGCGAGGAACTGCGGCGCCTGGGCACCCCGGCGAACACCCTGCGCACCGCCACGGCCCTGCGGGTGCTGATCCTGCTCGCCGTGTACGCCCCGCTGACCTGGGCGGTCGCCGCCCTGGCCGTGGCCCCGCTACGGGGTTAGGGCCTGCCTTCTCGAAGCCCCGTCCGTCCGGTCGGACGGGGCACCGGGCCCTCAGCCCAGTACGACCACGTCCTCCGGCGCGAAGACGACGCCCACCTCGGCGTGCTCCTCGGGTGCGTCCCGCAACGGCACCTCCGCCTCCAGCACGGGGCCCGTCGCCGGCCTCAGCCGTACGGCCACCCGGTCGCCCCGGAAGGTCCGCGCCACGACCGTGCAGCCCAGGCCCTCCTCCGCGTCCGTCAACCGCACCCCCGCCGGCCGCACCAGCACCTCGCGCTCGCCGTCCCCGGCCGGGCCCGCCAGCGGCAGCTTCCCCCACGCCGTCGTCGCCACCGATCCGCTGACGGTGGCGGCGACCACGTTGTCGAAGCCGAGGAACCGCGCCACGAAGGCGTCCGCGGGCCGCTGCCACACCTCCAGCGGCGCCCCCGTCTGGGCGATGCGCCCCTCCCGCATGATCACCACGCGGTCGGCGAGCGCGAACGCCTCGCCCTGGTCGTGGGTGACCGCCAGCACGGTCGTCCCCAGCCGCCCGAAGAGCGCCCGCAACTCCACCACCAGCCGCTCCCGCAGCCCGCGGTCGAGCTGGCCCAACGGCTCGTCGAGCATCAACAGCCGCGGCTCGGGGGCCAACGCCCGCGCCAGCGCGACCCGCTGCTGCTCGCCCCCGGAGAGGGAAGCGACCGCACGCCGCTCGGCGCCGGGCAGGCCGACGAGTTCCAACAGCTCCGCGACCCGCAACTCCCGCGCCTGCCGCCCGTCACCACGCATCCGCAGCCCGAAGGAGACGTTGCCGCCCGCGTCGTGCTGGGGGAAGAGTTGGTGGTCCTGGAACATCAGGCCCACGCCGCGCCGGTGCACCGGCACGTCCGTCTGGTCGGCGCCGGCGAGCAGCACCCGCCCCCGATCCGCCCGCTGCAACCCGGCGACCACCCGCAACAAGGTGGACTTGCCGCTGCCGCTGGGCCCGAGGACGCAGACGACCTCGCGGTCGGCGACCGTCAGGTCCACCCCGTCGAGCGCCGCCCGCACCCCGAAGCGTACGGTCACGTCGTCGAGTACCAGCATCAGAACTCCCCGGTCGAGCCGTTGGTCGTGCGCAGGCGGATCCGCTCCAACAACAGCAGCGCGCCCGCGCACACCACCATCAGGATCGTGCTCAGGGCCATCGCCTGCCCGTAGTTGAGTTCGCCGGGCCGTCCCAGCAGCCGGGCGACGGCGACCGGCAGCGTCGGGTTGTCGGGTCTGGCGATGAAGACGGTCGCGCCGAACTCCCCGAGCGACACGGCGAACGCGAAGCCCGCGGCGATCAGCAGGGCACGCCGCACCAACGGCAGGTCCACCTCCCGCCACACCCGCAGCGGCGAGGCCCCGAGGACCGCCGCCGCCTCCCGCAGCCGCCCGTCGACCGCGCGCAGCACCGGCAGCATGGTGCGCACCACGAACGGCACGCCGACCAGCGCCTGCGCCAACGGCACCAGGATCCACGAGGCCCGCAGGTCCAACGGCGGCTCGTCGAGCGTGATCAGGAAGCCGAAGCCCACCGTCACCGCCGAGACCCCGAGCGGCAACATCAACAGCGCGTCGAAGCCGCGCACCAGCCGCCCCGCCCCGCGCTCCCGGCCCTCCGGCCCGGGCCGACGGGCCAGCGCCGCCGCCGCGAGCCCGCCCACGACGACCGCGATCGCCGTCGCGGCCAGCGCGTACTTCAGCGAGTTCCCCACGGCGTGCACCGGTGGTACGAGGAACGCGCCCCCGCTCGCGTCCAGCGAGCCGAGCGCCCGGTAGTAGTCGAAGCCGTATCCGTCGGGGGTGGACAGCGACCGTTCCACCAGCACCCCCAGCGGCACCAGCACCAGCAGGGCGACCGTGGTCAGCACCCCGCCGAGCAGCGCCCACTGCCGCACCCCGTGCGGCCGGCGGGCGGTGGACGTGGGGTCCACCAGCGTCAGCGCGCCCTCCCGGCGCCGCACCGTCCACGCGTGCACGCCCAATACCGCGCCGACGGCGGCGAACTGCACCAGGGTCAGGACGGCGGCCGTGCGCAGGTCCAACAGTTGCGCGGTCTGCCGGTAGATCTCCACCTCCAAGGTGGCGAAGCCGGGGCCGCCCAGGATCTGGACCACGCCGAAGGAGGTGAAGGTGAAGAGGAAGACCATCAGCGCCGCGGCGGCCAGGGACGGCGCGAGCGCCGGGAGCGTGACCGTGCGCCAGGCGGCGAAGCGGCCGGCGCCCAGCACCCGCGCCGCCTCCTCCTGACGCGGGTCGAGCTGTGCCCACAGGCCGCCCACGGTCCGCACCACCACGGCGTAGTTGAAGAAGACGTGCGCGAGGAGGATCGCCCACACCGTGGTGTCGAGCCGGATCCCGAACGTCTCGTCGAGCAGTCCGCCGCGGCCCAGCAGCGCGAGGAAGGCGGTGCCGACGACGACGGTCGGCAGCACGAACGGCACGGTCACCACGGCCCGCAGCAGCCGCTTGCCCGGGAAGTCGTAGCGGGCCGTGACGTACGCTCCCGGCAGCGCGACGAGCAGGGTGAGCGCGGTCGACGCGAGCGCCTGCCAGGTGGTGAACCACAGCACGTCGAGGACGTCCGGGCGGCTCAGCACCTCACCGATGCGCCCGAACTGCCAACGACCGCCGTCCCGCAGCCCGCGGCCGACGATCGCGGCCACGGGGTACGCGAAGAAGACGCCGAAGAACGCGACGGGCAGCGCCATCAGGGCGAGCCGCGTCGCGTTCCCCGTGCGGGGCGCCCGGCCGCGGCGGCCCGCCGCGGGCCGGGCTACTTCACCACGAGCGAGGACCACGTCTGAACCCACTGCTCACGGTTCTTGGAAATGGTGTCGGGCGCCAGCGTCGCCGGCTTCTCGACCACCGCGCCGTGCCGGGTGAACAGCTCGGGCAGCTTCGCCCCGCTGACCACCGGGTTGACGAACATGTTCAGCGGCATGTCCTCCTGGAAGGTCTTGGAGACCATGAAGTCCAGCAGGGCCTTTCCGCCGGCCTCGTTCTTCGCGCCCTTCAGCAGGCCCGCGAACTCGACCTGTCGGAAGCAGGTTCCGGTGGCGACGCCGGTGGGCGCCTCGGTCGGCTGCGGCTCGGCGAACAGCACCTCGACCGGCGGGCTGGAGGCGTACGAAACCACCAGCGGCCGGTCCGCCTTGGCCTTCTTTCCGCCGGCGGACCCGGAGAACTCCTCGTTGTAAGCCTGCTCCCAGCCGTCGACGACCTTGACGCCGTTGCCCTTGAGCTGCTTCCAGTAGTCCTGCCAACCGTCCTCGCCGAAGTGCGCGACGGTGCCGAGGACGAAGCTCAGGCCCGGGGAGGACGTGGCCGCGTTCTCCACGACCAGCAGGTCCTTGTACTCGGGCTTGGCCAGGTCCTCGAAGGTCTGCGGCGGCGCGAGCTTCTTGTCCGCGAAGTACTTCTTGTCGTAGTTGACGCAGACGTCGCCGGTGTCGATCGGGGTGACCCGGTGCTTGTCCTTGTCGAGCTGCACGGTGGCCGGCACCTGGTCGAGGCCCTTGGCCTCGTGCGGGGTGAAGACGCCGTTGTCGAGCGCCCGGGACAGCAGGGTGTTGTCGACGCCGAAGAACACGTCGCCCTGCGGAGAGCCCTTCGTCAGGATCTCCTTGTTGAGCGCGACCGCGGTGTCCCCGCTCTTGAGGACCTTGACGGTGTAGCCGGTCTGCCGGGTGAACTCCTTGAGCACGGCCTCGGAGGCGGCGAAGGAATCGTGGCTCACCAGCGTGACCGTCTTCGAGCCCTTGCCGTCGCCGCCCTTGGCACCGGAGTCACCGGAGGACTCGCCGCCGCAGGCGGCGAGCACGCTCACGCCGAGCGCCGCGGCCAGCGCGGCGGCCGTCTTCTTCCTGATACTGCTCACGGATGGATTCCTCCTGGGGGTGGCCAGGAAGAGACGCGGCCCGGCCCGGTCCCGTCGTGGACCCGGGCAGGGCGCAACAGCTTGAGTGGTGACCGAACTTCCTACCCAGAATGACCTGGGCGAGGTTCAGAGGGTCTGCGGTCTGATGGGTACCGCACTCTCAGCGCTGTGGCGCTCCCCTGTCGGATTTATGTAGATGTACGGGTCAGCTTACAAGGTCACCCGCGGACGGCAGCAGGGGTGGGTGGCCGTGCGCACCCTCGCCCCGAGTCCTGCGCCCGCGGCCCGACATCCGAACTCGGCCTCGTGGCCCGCCCTGCTGAGGGACCTACTGAGGGAGCTGCCGTCAGCGCTCGGACGCCGCGAGCTGTCCGCACGCGCCGTCGATCTCCTGACCCCGGGTGTCCCGCACCGTGACCGGAACGCCGTGCGCCGCGATCGCCGCCACGAACGCCTTCTCGTCCTCCGGCCTCGACGCCGTCCACTTCGACCCCGGAGTGGGGTTCAGCGGAATCAGGTTCACATGGACGCGTCGGCCCTTCAGGAGCCGTCCCAGCAGGTCACCGCGCCACGCTTGGTCGTTGATGTCACGGATCAGCGCGTACTCGATGGAGACGCGGCGGCCCGACTTCTCCGCGTACTCCCACGCGGCGTCCAGGACCTCGCGGACCTTCCAGCGGGTGTTCACCGGGACGAGCGTGTCACGCAGCTCGTCGTCCGGGGCGTGCAGCGACAACGCGAGCCGGCACTTGAAGCCCTCGTCCGCGAAGCGGAGCATCGCCGGCACCAGGCCGACGGTGGAGACCGTGATCCCGCGCTGGGACAGTCCGAGGCCGTCGGGCTCGGGGTCGGTGAGCCGACGGATCGCGCCGACCACCCGCTTGTAGTTCGCCAGCGGCTCGCCCATGCCCATGAAGACGATGTTCGACAGCCGGGCGGGGCCGCCGGGGACCTCGCCGTCGCGCAGGGCCCGCATCCCGTCCACGATCTGGTGCACGATCTCCGCGGTCGACAGGTTGCGGTCGAGGCCGGCCTGCCCGGTGGCGCAGAACGGGCAGTTCATCCCGCAGCCGGCCTGGGAGGAGATGCACATCGTCACCCGGTCGGGATAGCGCATCAGCACGGACTCGACGAGCGTCCCGTCGTGCAGCCGCCACAGGGTCTTGCGGGTGGTGTCCTCGTCGCAGGAGATGTGCCGCACCACCGACATCAGATCGGGCAGCAGCTCCGCGGCCAGCTTCTCCCGCGCGGCGGCCGGGATGTCCGTCCACTGCGCCGGGTCGTGCGCGTACCGGGCGAAGTAGTGCTGCGAGAGCTGCTTGGCGCGGAAGGGCTTCTCGCCGATCGCGGCGACGGCGTCCTTCCGCTCGGCGGGCGAGAGGTCGGCGAGGTGCCTCGGGGGCTTCTTGGCTCCGCGAGGCGCGATGAATGTGAGTTCTCCGGGCTTGGGCATGGTCCATCCAGTGTCGCAGAGATACGACGAAGGGCTCGCCATCCTGTGGATAACAAGCCCTTCACCGTGAAGCCGCAGGTCAGCCGCTTCCTACGAACACCACGAACAACAACCAGACCACGGGCGCCGTCGGCAGCAACGAGTCCAACCGGTCCATGATGCCGCCGTGTCCCGGCAGCAGCGTGCCCATGTCCTTGATGCCGAGGTCTCGCTTGATCATCGACTCGCCGAGGTCTCCCAGCGTCGCGCTGACCGCCACCGCGAGGCCCAGCAGCAGACCCTGCCACCAGGTGCCGTCGTCGATCATGAACTGCATGCACAGCGCGCCCGCCACCATGGCGAAGCCCACCGCGCCCAACAGCCCCTCGCGGGTCTTCCCGGGACTGATCCGCGGAGCGAGCTTGCGCTTGCCGAAGCGCCAGCCGACCGCGTACGCGCCGGTGTCGCTGACCACCGTGAGGAGGAGGAACGCGAACACCCGCCAGGCACCGTCGTCGGCCGTGAGCATCATGGCGACGAAGGTCGCCAGGAACGGCACGTAGAACACGGCGAAGATCCCCGCCGTGACGTCCTTCAGGTACCCCTCGGGCGGCTCCGTCATCCGCCACACCAGCACGGCGAGGGCCGTGAGCGCCGTGGCGACCCAGGCGCCCTCCGCGCCGCGCACGTACCCGGCGACCACCATCGCCGCGCCGCCGACGGCGAGCGGCACCAGCGGCGCCTTGATCTCCTTGCGCTCCGCCAGCCGGGAGGTGAGCTCCCACAGGCCGACCACGACGGCGACCACGACGACGCCGACGAACACCGCCTTGACGAAGAAGAGCGACGCGATGATCACCGCACCGAGGCCGACGCCGACCCCTATGGCCGCCCGCAGGTCACGGCCGGCACGCTTCTTCACACCGCTCTCCCCCGTGCGCCGGGCTCCGTGCCGGGCTGCCGGCTGACCGGGCTGCTGCGGCGGCTGCGCCGCGGACGCGACCGGCTCCGTCGGCCCCGTACCGGGAGCTGACGAACCCCCGCCCGCACCCGCACGTCGCTCGTGCCCGGAGCGCCCGCCCCGGTCCTTCTGACCGGACGGGCCGCCCATACGGCGTCTGTGCGACGACTCGGGTGCCGGCGGCTGCGCACCGGCACCCGGCGCCGGCTCCCGCGGGACCTCGTCACGGAACAGCGGACCGTTCAGCCGGGGCGACTCCCGCTCGCCGTCGTCCCTGTGGTCGCGGTCGCCGGGACCGTTGCCGTTGGCGTTTCTACCTGCGTCGGGGAAGTCCGGCACGATGGGCATGGGCCGAGTCTGCTGTGCCTCATGCCCATCGAAGGCGGGACCCGCCGAGGCAGGACCCTGGTCGTGCGGACGCCACCCTCCGGTGTAGTCGGCCCTCTGCGGGGCCCCCCAGGAAGCGTCGTTCATCAGACTTCGAGCAGCTCGGCTTCCTTGTGCTTGAGCAGCTCGTCGACCTGCGCCACGTACTTGGCGGTGGTGTCGTCGAGCTCCTTCTCGGCGCGACGGCCCTCGTCCTCGCCGACCTCGCCGTCCTTGACGAACTTGTCGATGGTCTCCTTGGCCTTGCGGCGCACGGCGCGGATCGAGATCTTGGCGTCCTCGGCCTTGCCCTTGGCGACCTTGATGTACTCGCGGCGGCGCTCCTCGGTCAACTCCGGGAACACCACACGGATGATGTTGCCGTCGTTGCTCGGGTTGACCCCGAGGTCGGAGTCGCGGATCGCCTGCTCGATGTTGCGCAGCGCGGACTTGTCGAACGGCGTGACCACGGCCATCCGCGGCTCGGGCACCGAGAACGAGGCGAGCTGGTTGATCGGGGTCAGCGCACCGTAGTAGTCGGCCACGATCTTGTTGAACATCGCCGGGTGCGCACGCCCGGTGCGGATCGCGGCGAAGTCATCCTTGGCGACCAGGACGGCCTTCTCCATTTTCTCCTCTGCCTCGAGGAGGGTCTCTTCGATCACCACTTGCTCCTGCGTGTCTTGAGTAGGCCCGGCTGACAACTGCCCGGTCGGGCGGAACCTGTGTCGCGTCTTCCCTGCACGGTGTCCGACCGGCAGGGCTCTGTCTATCCCAGGACATCCTCGGGCATCCGTTCCCCGGACGCCCGGGACGCCCCCCGGTTCAGGACCGGGTGCCCTTGTCGCTCACGAGCGTGCCGATCTTCTCACCCCGTACGGCCCGCGCGATATTGCCCTCGGCCAACAGCTCGAAGACGAGGATCGGCAGGGCGTTGTCACGGCAGAGGGTGATGGCCGTGGCGTCGGCGACCTTGAGGTCCTTGGTGATGACCTCGCCGTAGTCGAGCGCGTCGTACTTCACCGCGGCCGGGTTGGTCCTGGGGTCGGAGTCGTACACCCCGTCCACGCCGTTCTTGCCCATCAACAGGGCCTCGGCGTCGATCTCCAGGGCGCGCTGGGCCGCGGTGGTGTCGGTGGAGAAGTACGGCATGCCCATGCCGGCGCCGAAGATGACGACGCGTCCCTTCTCCAAGTGGCGCACGGCGCGCAGCGGGATGTAGGGCTCCGCGACCTGGCTCATGGTGATGGCGGTCTGGACGCGCGAGTCGATGCCCTCCTTCTCCAGGAAGTCCTGGAGGGCGAGGCAGTTCATCACCGTTCCGAGCATGCCCATGTAGTCGGAGCGGGCCCGGTCCATGCCGCGGACCTGGAGCTCCGCACCGCGGAAGAAGTTGCCGCCGCCGATGACGATCGCGATCTGCGCGCCGTTGCGGACGACCGCGGCGATCTCACGGGCGATGGCGTGCACGACGTCGGGGTCCACCCCGAGGCCCCCGCCGCCGGAGAACGCCTCTCCCGAGAGCTTCAGCATGAAGCGTCCGGCACCGGCCTTGGCGTTGGGCTTGGTCACGTCGTGCTTCCCGTCGTGGTCGGTGTTGTCGCCGGCTGCCAGTTTGGCGTCCACGCCCTGGTTCATGGAGATCTCCTCGTGCACATACGAGGAAGGCCATCGCCGCGGGTACTGGTGTCCCTGTCGGCAATGGCCTCCTCGTCACATCTGCGGTCGTTCCGGCGCTCCGGGCGCGGTGGTGGCGCCCGGGGCCCACGCGGCCGATGACTGCGTGGGAAACCCTAGCGGGCTCCCGGATCGATCGCGTACTCGACGTACCCGCGCAGCCGTCCTCGCGGCCCGCGTACGCGAGTACTCGCGTTCTCTGGGTGGCTGATCAGGCGCCGACGCGGATGCGCGCGAAGCGCTTCAGCTCGACACCGGCCTCGTCGAGAACCTTCTTGACGGACTTCTTGTTGTCCTTCGCGAACGGCTGGTCGAGGAGGGTGACCTCCTTGAAGAAGCCGTTGACGCGACCCTCGACGATCTTCGGCAGGGCGGCCTCGGGCTTGCCCTCCTCGCGCGAGGTGGCCTCGGCGACGCGGCGCTCGTTCTCGACGACCTCGGCCGGGACGTCCTCACGGGTGAGGTACTTCGGCGAGAAGGCGGCGATGTGCTGCGCGACGTCCTTGGCGACCTCGGCGTTCTCGGCGCTGAGCTCGACCAGCACGCCGACCTGCGGCGGCAGGTCCGGCATGGTGCGGTGCATGTAGACGCCGACGTACGCACCGGAGAACTGCGCGAAGCGGTCGAGGACGATCTTCTCGCCGAGGTTGGCGTTGGCCTCGTCGACGTACGCCTGGACGGTCTTGCCGGCCTCGATCTCGGAGGCGAGCAGGGCCTCCAGGTCGGCCGGGGAGGTCGCGGCGACGTGCGCGGCCAGGGCGTTGGCGACGGCCAGGAACTTCTCGCCCTTGGCGACGAAGTCCGTCTCGCACTTCAGCTCCAGCAGGACGCCGGAGGTCTTGTCGTCCGAGATGAGGGAGACGACGGCGCCGTTCTCAGCGCTGCGGCCCTCGCGCTTGGCGACGCCCTTCTGGCCCTTGACGCGCAGCAGCTCGACGGCCTTGTCGACGTTGCCGTCGGCCTCGTCCAGCGCCTTCTTGCAGTCCATCATGCCGGCGCCGGTGAGCTCGCGGAGCTTCTTGACGTCAGCGGCGGTGTAGTTCGCCATGTCCTTGAGTCTTTTCTCGAAAGTCGGAAGTCGATCGAAGTCGAGACCGGATCCGGAGATCGTCCGTGGACCCGGTGACGATCCGGTGACGGAATCTACGGGCGGGCGGCGGGGGGCGGTGTCCGTGACACCGTCCCCCGCCGTCCCCACCCGCACGGCTCAGCCGGGCGGTGTCAGCCCTGCTCGGCGTCCGCGGCCGGCTTCTCAGCCTCAGCCTCGGCGGCGGGAGCCTCAGCGGGCTTCTCGGCCTCGGCGGCGTCGTCGGCCTTCTTCTCGCCCTCGAGGAGGTCGCGCTCCCACTCGGCGAGCGGCTCGCCGGCGGCCTTCTCACCCGGCTTGGAGTCACCGGTGGCGACGCCGGAGCGGGCGATGAGGCCCTCGGCGACGGCGTCGGCGATCACGCGGGTGAGCAGCGTGACGGAGCGGATCGCGTCGTCGTTGCCGGGGATCTTGTAGTCGACCTCGTCCGGGTCGCAGTTGGTGTCGAGGATCGCGACGACCGGGATGTTGAGCTTGCGGGCCTCGCCGACCGCGATGTGCTCCTTCTTGGTGTCCACGATCCAGACGGCGCTGGGCACCTTCTGCATCTCGCGGATACCGCCCAGGGTCTTCTCCAGCTTGGCCTTCTCGCGGGAGAGGACCAGGAGCTCCTTCTTGGTCAGGCCGGAGGCGGCCACGTCCTCGAAGTCGATCTGCTCCAGCTCCTTGAGGCGCTGCAGCCGCTTGTAGACGGTGGAGAAGTTGGTCAGCATGCCGCCGAGCCAGCGCTGGTTGACGTAGGGCATGCCCACGCGCGCGGCCTGCTCGGCGATGGCCTCCTGGGCCTGCTTCTTGGTGCCGACGAACATGATGGAGCCGCCGTGCGCGACGGTCTCCTTGACGAACTCGTAGGCGCGGTCGATGTACGACAGCGACTGGAGCAGGTCGATGATGTAGATGCCGTTGCGCTCGGTGAAGATGAAGCGCTTCATCTTCGGGTTCCAGCGACGGGTCTGGTGACCGAAGTGGACGCCGCTTTCCAGCAGCTCCCGCATCGTGACGACGGCCATGGCCGTATCTCCTTGATTTCTCGGTTGTGTCCTGACGCCCCGGCGCGCCTGCCGCGAGGGACCGAGGGGCGCGGCCACCGACCCTGACGGGTGACTGGTGGCGGGGCGTGCGAAGTCGACCCGGTGGCCCGGATCGCCAGAAGAAGTGTACGGGACCCGGACACCGTCGGGTGACGGCGTTGTCCACAACGAGCCCGTTATCCACAGATCCAGACCATGATCCACAACACAGCGGGGGTGTGGGGCACCGTCGTCACATGGGTCGTCACAGGAGTCGTCACAGGGAACGCAGAGTGCCGGAGCGGTACGGGAAGGCGGTCGTCGCGGTGCTGCTCGCGCTGGCGTCGGCGCTCGCCGTCGGGCCCGAGTTCGCCGGGACTGCGGCGTGGGCCGGTGCCTTCGCGGGGGTGGCCGGGTGGGCGGCGCCGAGCGGGCGGGAGACGCCGGAGGGGGTGCGCCGGGCGCAGCGGAGTTGGCCCGTGGGGCCTGCGGGGCCGGCCGGGGCGGCTCGTCCCCGGGTCGTCCGCGGTTGGGAGCCGCCCTCGTCGCCGTACGGGGCCGGGCATCGCGGCGTGGACCTGGCCGCCGCGCCCGGGGCCCGGGTGCGGGCGGTGGGCGCGGGGCGGGTTTCGTTCGCGGGGCGGGTGGCCGGTCGGGGTGTGCTGTCGCTGGCCCTCGCCGATTCGGGGGAGCCGCCGCTGCGGGTGACGTACGAGCCGGTCGAGGCACTGCTGCCGGTGGGGACGGAGGTGGTCGCCGGCGAGGTGGTGGGGCGCCTCGCTGCGGGGCCGTCGCACTGTGCGACCGGCTGTCTGCACTGGGGGCTGCTACGGGGCTCCACCTATCTGGATCCGCTCTCGCTGCTGCCGGCCGACATGCTGCGCCGCACGCCGTCCCGGCTGCTCCCACTGATCGGGACGCCGGCGACTGCGGCCGTGGCACCGACCGCCGCGGGGCGGGCCGGAGCGCTGCACGGGGTGGTGCTGGGAGCTGTGGCGGCGCTGGCGCACCGAGCGTTGCGCCGCCGCGCAGGCGTCTGCCCGCGGTGGTCCGCACGCACGCCGGACCGGCGACGGCGCCGGGCGGCCCGTGGCGTCAGGCCCGGACGCCCCGCAGCGCCATCGAGACCGCCGCGTCAGCGATCACCTGGGGCTCCTCCGCCGCGCCGAGCTCGATGCGTCGCACCGCGGCGTCGACGACCCCCTGGAGCAGCATCGCGGCGAGCCTGGGCTGCTCGTGGCCCAGCTCCCCCAGCGCTTCGACGATCATGGCGATCAGCCCGCCGTGCGCCGCGCGGATCTTCTCCCGGGCCCCGTCGTCGAGCTCTCCCGCGGAGATCGCGACCACCGCCCGGTGCCTGCGATCGCCGACGAGGTCGAGCTGTCGGCGGACGTACGCCTCGATCTTGCCCTCGGCCGTCTCGGCCCGCTCCATGGCGGCCTCGACCTCCGCCGCCCAGACGGGGAAGTCCACCGCGCACAGTTCCTCGACGACGGCGGCGCGGGAACGGAAGTACTCGTACACGGACGACCTGGCCAAGCCGGTGCGTTCCGCGAGGGCGGGGAAGGTCAATGCCTCCGTGCCGCCCTCGGACAGCAGGGAGCGCGCGGCGTCGAGCAGGGCGCCGCGCTGCATGGTCCGGTGCTCGGCCACGGAGGCCGCTCGAATCCTGGGCACCCTTCCACTTTACGGATGCCGCGCAAGAGGCAGGGGCGTTTCCGACTCAACGACCCACGTCAGCAAGTTTCGCCCGTAGCTGGAGCACCGACTTCGTGTGGATCTGACTGACCCTGCTCTCGGTGACCCCGAGCACGTTGCCGATCTCCGCGAGCGTCAGCCCCTCGTAGTAGTAGAGGGTGACGACGGTCTTCTCGCGCTCGGGGAGCGTGTTGATGGCGCGGGCGAGCAGTCGCCGCAGTTCGCGGTCCTCGGCCACCTCGACCGGGTCGTCCGCCGCGGTGTCCTCCAGGGTGTCCATCAGGCTGAGCCGGTCGCCGCCCTCCCCGCCGACGTGCAGCAACTCCTCCAGGGCGACCACGTTCGCCAGGGACAACTGGCTGAAGACGGAGTGCAGTTCCTCGATGCTGATGTCCATCTCGGAGGCGACTTCGCCCTCGGTCGGCGTGCGCCTCAACTGCGCTTCCAGCGTGGCGTACGCCCGCTCGACGGCGCGCGCCTTCTGCCGCACGGAGCGCGGAATCCAGTCCAGGGCGCGCAGTTCGTCGATCATCGCGCCCCGGATGCGGGTGATCGCGTACGTCTCGAACTTGATGGACCGCTCGATGTCGAACTTCTCGATGGCGTCGATGAGTCCGAAGATTCCGGACGAGACGAAGTCCGCCTGCTCCACGTTCGACGGCAGCCCGACGCTCACCCGGCCCGCGACGTACTTCACCAGGGGTGAGTAGTGCAGGATCAACTGCTCGCGGAGCCGCTCGTCCCCGGTGGCCTTGTACGACTGCCACAACTCCTCAAGCGACGAGGGAGCGGGGGGCCGCGCGGTGCCACGGGCAGGGGATGGCACTGCCGCGCGATCAGACCCGGAGGTGTGCTGGGGCATGCGTTGCCTTGAGCCGTTCTGCTGAAGAGGGGGACTCGGTGCGGGTGAACTCGACGAGGGGCGGGTGTCTTGGGGCGGGAATGTGAGCGTAGCGTGACTGCGTGGTCGCGGTGGGCGAAGGCCGTGGCGGCCCCGTGCGCGGTACGGGCCGTGACCCGCGCCGTCGAACCGTCGTCGGCTGTACACGTGCCAGTCCTTCCGGCGCGGCGGAGGACAGCGCAAAGGTCGCCCGCATCACTTTTTCACCCGAATGCTCCAAATCAAGAACCGCCTCGCCGCGCGTTCGACCCCTCGTGCGCCCGGCGCGTCAATCGCCAGCTCCCACCGTGTCGTTCGACGAAACCCAAGGCGTGCAGTTCATACAGCCTGCCGAGCGTTTCATCGGTCGGGGTGCCGGTGTCACGGGCGAGCCGCGCGGCGTCGACCTCCCCACGTGCGGGAAGGGCTTCGAGGACGCAGGCGCTGACGGGGTCAAGGACGTCACGCGGGCGGTCGACACCCCAACGCTCCGGCGCCAACTCGCCCATCCCCCCGACCAGTTCGACCACTTCATCGGCGTCGGTGACCAGCGCCCCCTCGCCCCGCAGCAGTTCGTGCACACCGGCGGAGAGCCCGCTGGTGACCGGGCCGGGAACGCCCATCACATGTCGCCCCAACTCGACCGCGCGCCGTGCGGTGGCGAGCGCCCCGCTGCGGTACTCGGCCTCGACCACGACCGTGCCGCGAGTGAGGGCGGCGATGACTCTGTTCCGCAGGATGAAGCGACTGCGCGTCGGATGGTTCCCCGGCGGTAACTCCCCGACGACCAGGCCCTGTTCCCCGATGCGGCGGATCAGCTCGGCATGGCCCGGTGGATAGGCGACGTCCACTCCGCAGGCCAGTACGGCCACCGTGGCGCCGCCCGCGGAGAGCACGCCCCGATGGGCGGCCCCGTCGATCCCGAACGCCGCTCCCGACACCACCACCCAACCCCGCTCCGCAAGCCCGCTGCCGAGTAGGCCCGCCACGTGCGCGCCGTAGGGCGTGCACGCCCGGGCGCCGACGACGGCGACCGAGCGCACCGCCCAGGTCCGCAGATGGGCACCGCCTCGCACCCAGAGCCCGATGGGGCGGGCGCCCCCGAGGTCGTCGAGCTGGGTCGGCCACTCCCCGTCGCCCGGGCACACGAACCGTCCGCCAGCCACCGCGATCCCTTCCAGGTCCCGCTGTGGGTCAGCAGCTGCCGCCCGTGCCCGATAGCTCGCCAGTCGCCGCTGTGACGCCCCGGGCAGCGTCGCCTCATCGACCTCCACCGCGGTGAGGCGGTCCATCAGCCCCACCGCCCCGAACCGGCTGAGCCATCTGCCGCCGCTCTCGTCCCCCGGCTCGATCACCCTGGTCAGCGCGGCACGGGCGATGCGCTCCCGATCTTCGATGGCGGTCATCGCACGCCGACCCCCTGCCCCGATCCAGGCCCGGGCCTCCACCACGGACGGCAGCGGCAGCCCGCAGAAGCCAGCGGCCCTGCCGCCTCGCAGGCGCGCGGCGCTTGCGTCCCACCGCACCTCATGAGGCACCCCTCGCACCGACCGGCAGCGGAGCGCCGCGCGATACTCCGGTACGCAACTCCAGCGCCAGTTCCACGTCCTGCGGTCCGGGGCAGGCGCGGCCGGCCAGGTCGGCGATCGTCCAGGCGACCCGCAGCACCCGGTCCAGGCCGCGAGCGGTGAGCAGGCCGCGCTCCAAGTCCCGCTCCGGCGCGGCGAGGGCGCCCGGCGCGACGGGCCAGCGGGTGCGCAACTCATGGCCGGGCACTTCGCCGTTGACCGTCCAGGGCGTGCCGTCGAGCCGGGCGGCAGTGCGCTCCCGGGCCGTTCGGATCCGCTCGGCCACCTGTGCGCTCGTCTCGCCACGACCGCCCTGCGCCAGCAGATCCCTTCGGTGCACCGGCTCGACCTCGACCCGTAGGTCGACCCGGTCGAGCAGGGGACCGGACATCCTGGCCGCATACCGCCGGATCACCGAGGGCGGGCACTCACAGCCCGCCCCCTGCGCGGTGTGCTGGCCACAGGGGCACGGGTTCGCGGCGAGGACCATCAGGAACCGTGCCGGGAGCCGAACCACGCCCCCGCTGCGGGCCACCACCACATGCCCCGATTCCAGCGGCTGGCGCAGCGCGTCCAGCACCTTGCTGGCGAACTCGGGCGCCTCGTCCAGGAAGAGCACGCCGCGATGGGCCAGGGAGACCGCACCCGGCCTCGGCAGACCGTTGCCGCCGCCGACGAGCGAGGGCATGGTGGCCGAGTGGTGCGGGGCGCAGTACGGCGGCCGGCTCACCAGGGGCTGACCGGGTGGCAGGATGCCGGCGACCGAGTGCACCGCGGTGACCTCCAGCGACTCCTGCCGCGTCAGCGCCGGCAGCACGCCGACCAGCCGCTCCGCGAGCATCGTCTTGCCCGCACCCGGCGGGCCGGTCAACAGCAGGTGGTGGCCGCCCGCGGCCGCCACCTCCAACGCCAGCCGGGCCATCCGCTGCCCGGCCACGTCCGCGAGGTCCGGTCCCTCGCCCGGCGCCGTCGCAAGCCCGGTGCCGACCCCCGCCCCGGGCACCATCAGCCCGGCCAGCATCGGATCCGGCCCTTCGGGAACGGGCTCCTCCTCGGGCACCGGCTCGTCGTTCAGCACCGCGATCAACTGGCGCAGGCTCCGCACCCCGAGCACCGAGACGCCCGGCACCAACGACGCCTCCCCGACGGTCTGCTCGGGGACCACTACCTGGCGATACCCGGCCTCGGCCGCGGCCAGCACCGCAGGGAGCACCCCGCGCACCGGCCGCACCCGGCCGTCCAAGCCCAACTCCCCGATGAGCACCAGGTCCGTGATGGAGCGCGGGTCCACCCGCTCGGACGCCCCGAGGACGGCGCAGGCCACCGCAAGGTCGAACCCGCTGCCGCCCTTGGGCACGGACGCCGGACTCAACCCCACCGTGAGCTTGCGCTGCGGCCATTCGGCGCCGGAGTTCACCACCGCGGCCCGCACCCGGTCCCGGCTCTCCACCAGGCTCTTGTCCGGCAGACCGACCAGCGTGAACGCCGCCACTCCCGGCTCCAGGTCCGCCTGGACCTCCACCACCACGCCTTCGACGCCGACCAGCGCCACCGAACACGCACGTGCGAACGCCATCACGACACCCCCCGGGCGTGCTCCACCACGGGGGCGCCGCGCTGGGGGACCACCACTCCCACGAGGTCGATCCGCACCCCGCCCGGCGGCGCTTCCCCGTGCCGTTCGAGCCAGCCCTCGGCCAGTCGCCTCAGCCGGGCCATCCTGGCCGGGGTGATCGCCTCCATCGGGTGCTCGAAGGGGCCCGCCCTACGCGTCTTGACCTCGCAGACCACCACGGTGTCGCCGTCACGGGCGACGATGTCGATCTCCCCCGCGCGTCCGTACCGCCAGTTCCTCGCGAGAACCTGCATGCCGGACTCCGCCAGCAGCCGCGCCGCCAGCTCCTCGCCGTACTTCCCCAGTGCCCCGGTCGCGTTCATCTCGGCACCACCTCCTGGCACCGACGATGACGCGACCGCTCAACAAAAGTGGATCTTGGTGGATGAGCAGATGTTTGTGAATAACTCCGTCACCCGAACGGGCGGTTCCGCGGCCCGCCGCTCACGCTGCTCCCGGCCACGTCCGCCGCTCCCCGCCCGCCGACTCAGCCGCTCGGCAGTTCGAGATCGCTCTTGTTCAGCTCCTCAATATTCACGTCCTTGAACGTGAGGACGCGGACCTGCTTGACGAACCTGGCCGGGCGGTACATGTCCCAGACCCAGGCGTCAGCCATCGAGACCTCGAAGAAGACCTCCCCCTGCACCGAGTGGACCTGCATCTCGTAGTCATTGGTGAGATAGAAGCGCCGCTCAGTTTCGATCACGTACTTGAACAGTCCGACGACGTCCCGGTACTCCCGGTAGAGCTTCAGCTCCATCTCGGTCTCGTACTTTTCGAGGTCCTCGGCGCTCATGGCATGTTCCCCTTCAGCCGTGCGTCCCCCTATTGTGCTCCAGTCACTCCCGCCCCTAGGCGATTTCGGGGGCCAAGACCACCGGCACCGGCGGAGGACCCTCGTCGAGCAGCGTGCGCAGCAGCTCGGCGAGCCTGGTCGGGTACACCGTCTCACGCGCCGACGCCAGTTCGGCGGAGGTCCACCACCTCGTCCCCGTGACGCTGCGCCGCTCCTGCTCCGTCAGCCCGAGGGGTTGCGTGCCCGTCTGGTCGGTGCGGGCCAGGAAGTACCACTCGTCCTGCTCCCAGCGGCGCCCGTCGAAGGGGAACGAGCACCTGCGCCGCCACAGCACCGGGCCGAGGTCCACCTCGGTGATGCCGGTCTCCTCGGCCAGCTCGCGCAGGGCGGCCTCGGCCCGCGTCTCGCCCTCCTCCAGCCCGCCGCCCGGGGTGAACCACCAGTTGCTGGCCGGGTCGTCCGGCTCGTACCCGTGCATCAACAAGATCCGGTCCTGGGAGTCGAGCAGCACGACCCGGGCGACCTTCCGCAGTTCCCCGCCGAAGTCGCCGCCCCGCTCCGAGTCCGCGGAGCCGCCCGCGTCACCCGACATCGGCCGCCACCCCACTCCTGCTCCCCCGCCGTCGACGTGCGCGCATCCGCGCCAGCGGCCCGTAGGCCGCCCCCGCGAAGATCAGCACGGCACCGGTCGCAACGGACGCCAGCACCAGCTTCACCGGCCCCGTCTCGGACGTCCCGCCCGGCAGCGCCCCGAACCCTTCGGGCCGCTCCAGGAAGTCCCCGGGCAGCGGCCACGCCACCGCGTCCAACCGGGCCTCCACCGCCGAGCGCGGCACGGAACCCTGCGCCGCGTCCTGAAGGTGGGTCCGGGAGTCCAGCGACACCGTCCGGTCGTCGCCGAGCATGAAGAGCTGCCCCTCGGGGACGGTCGCGCTGAAGCGCGTGGGCGACGCAGGCCCGTCCGCCCGAAGATACGATTCCGCGATCGGCCGGCCGTTCACCCTCAGCTTGCCGTCCGCACCGCAGCAGGAGACCGTGTCGCCCCCGACCCCGACGACGCGCTTCACCATCGGCATGTCGCCCCACTCCTTCTGCCGGAAGACCACCACGTCACCGCGGCGCACCTCGGCGCCGTCGATCCGCTCCGCCAGCACCCGGTCCCCCACGTCCACGGACGGGGCCATCGAGTCCGTCGGCACGGTGTACGGCTGGTAGACCACGGCTCCCCAGACGAAACCTCCGAGGAAGAGCACAGAACCGACGGCCACGACCAGCCCCGACAGCACGCTGCCGAGCCGGCCGTGGCCGTCTTCCGAAGCTCCCTTTCCCATCCCAGGCCCCCACCTCGAAGGTCCCCGCCGGTGCGCGGCCCGCCCGCGCACCCGTGACCTGGGACGGCACCCTACCGGGCGGTATGCCCGGCGGTCAGCCTCCGTCGCCGCCACAGCACCAGCGGCACGGCACCCATGGCGCCCATGACCAGCGGTGCCGACGAGGTGACGATGGACGCCGCCTTGTCGTTGATGCCCGGCTGGTCGTACGTGTCGGGGATCGGGAGGGTCGACCAGCGGTTCACCGGCCAGGCCACCACGAAGGCACGGCCGACGACCTTGTCGACCGGCACGAACCCGCCGTTCGCGTCCGCGGTGTGGTACCGCGAGTCACGCGAGTTGGAGCGGTGGTCGCCCATCACCCAGATCTTGTCGTCGGGGACCTTGAACGGGCCGAAGGGCTGGTCGTCGCAGGGCGTGTCACCGGGGAAGACGTACGGCTCGTCGAGCGGCTTCCCGTTGACCTTGACCGGGCCGCCCTTCTTGCACTCCACGGTGTCGCCGCCGATCGCGATCGTCCGCTTGATCAGGTCCTTCTCCTCGGACGAGGGCATCAGACCGATGAAGCTGAGGAACTTCTGCACCGCGTTCGGCTCGGGCGTCGGCTCGCCTTCCAGCCAGCCGCCCGGGTCGTGGAAGACGACGACCTCGCCGCGCTCGGGCTCGGAGCCGAACCAGGGCGTGAGCTTGTCCACCAGCACCCGGTCGCCGCGCTGGAGGGTGTTCTGCATGGAGTCCGAGGGGATGGAGAACGCCTGCACCAGGAAGGTCTTGATGATCAGCGCCAGGACCAGGGCGATGCCGATCAGGATCGGCAACTCCTTCCAGAACGACCGCTGCGCCTTGCGTCGGGTGTTCCCCGCGCCGTCGCCGTCGTCATCGTCCCCGAAGCCGTCACCGGACGAGGCGTCCCCGCCGGAAGCGCCCGCGGCACCCGCTCCGTCCGCCCCGGAAGTCCCAGAAGGCCCGGAGGCCCCGGGAGGCCCCGAAGGCTTGGCGAAGGCGGAACCCCCGGACGCCGGTCCCGGCACCCCGGCGGCGCCGCCGGAAGCACCCCCGTCGCCTCCGGCGGCGTCCGCGGCGCGCCCCGCTGTGGCGTCCGTCACGGACGCGGAAGACGTCGGCGAGGCCGCAGACTCCGACGAAGCGGAAGACTCCGTCGGGCCCTGGGGCCTGTCTTCCGGCTGTCCTTGTCCGGACCGTGCGCCGACCGCAACGTCCCCCACATCCACTCCTCACTCTGCGCGAACCGTCTGTCTCGGAAACCCGGGAACCTCCGGAGGAGAAACAGACCCACCACTCCGATAACGAGCGAGAGTTCCGCAAGGTTTGGGACGAGGACCATTCCTTTCCGGTCCTGGGACGACAGACTATGCGACGGACCCAGTGCCGCGCCCTCTCCCGGACGCGCGTTCGGCACGGAGGCGTACGTATCGGGCTCGTCCAGCCTGGTCCAGTGCTTGACGGGCCAGGCGATGACGACGGCCCGCCCCACCACCTCGTCCACGGAGACCGTCCCCTGGTTCTCCTCGTCGAGGTGGGCACGGGAGTCCGCGGAGTTCGCCCGGTGGTCCCCCATCACGAAGATCCGCCCGGGCGGGACCTTCACCTCGAAGCTCTGCGCCGATGGCGCGTTCCCCGCGTTCACGTACGACTCGATCAGGGGCACGCCGTTGACCGTGACACGGCCGTCGCGGTCGCAGCACTTGACCGTGTCGCCGCCGACCGCGACGACCCGCTTGATCAGGTCCTGCTCTCCTTCGGACGGCAGCAGTCCGATGAAGGTCAACCCCTGCTTGATCTGCTTGATCCCGACCGGGTCGTCCTTCTTCTGTGCGACCTGCTCGTTCGCGAGCCAGCCGCCGGGGTCCTTGAAGACGACGACCTCGCCGCGTTCGGGCTCCGCGCCGAACCACGGGGTGAGCTTGTCGACCAGCACCCGGTCGTCGATCCGGATCGTCTGCTCCATCGAGCCCGACGGGATCACGAACGCCTGCACCAGGAAGGTCTTGAGCACCAGGGCGATCGCCAGCGCGACACCGATCAGGAGGGGGATCTCCTTGAGGGCGGACCTGCGCCGTCTGCGCTTGACCTTGCGGGCCAGCTTGCGCCGCTCCGCCCGGCCCGGCAGCGCCTGGGCGCCGTCCGTCGGTCTGCTCCCGGTGGGCAGCGGCTCCTCGGCGCGGTGGCCGGCCGGCCGCCCGCGCCTACCCATGGGGCCGCCCGCTTGGGGACGCCCCCGTGGCCGGAACCGCCCCCGCGTCCGGCACGCGCGCGAAGACGTCCGTGCGCTCCAGGGACTGCCAGCGGCCGACCGGCCAGGCGATCCAGTCGGCGCGCCCGATGACCTTCTCCACGGGCACCATCCCGCCGCCGGGGGAACCCAGGTGGTCGCGGGAGTCCCGGGAGTTCGAGCGGTGGTCCCCCATCACCCACAGGGTGCCGTCGGGGACGACGATGTCGAAGGGGACTTCGGAGGGGTCGTCGCCGGGGTGCAGGTAACCCTCGTCGAGCGCGGCGCCGTTCACCGTGATCCTGCCTCCCTTGTCGCAGCAGACCACCCGATCACCGCCGACGCCCACGACCCGCTTGACGAAGTCCGTCTCCGCGGGCTCCGCGAGGCCCAGGGCCGCGAGCGCCCCCCGGGTCGCCTCCTGGACGGGGTTCTCCTGCGCCCCTTCCCGTACGAAGGAGCCAGTGCCGTCGAACACGATCAGGTCACCGCGTTCGGGCACCGAATCGAAACGGTACGCCAGTTTGTTGACCAACACCCGGTCCCCGGTCCGCAGCGTGGGCTCCATGGAGTCGCTGGGGATGTGGAAGGGCTGTACGACAAACCGACTGATCAGCAGGGTGACGCCGAGGCAGACGACGCCCAGCAGGGCCGCCGTGCGCCAGGACGTCCACCCGGAACGCGCAGAGCGCGACCCCTCTTCCCCGGCCCCGTTCTCGGGGTCCGCCCCACCGTCGGGGGTGACCCCGGTGGCGGGGGCCTCCGCGGTGGGTTCCCCACCGTCGGGGCCGGAAGAGCGGTCGCGCTCCATACGTGTCGATTCGGTGTCCATCAAGGGCGAAGCCTAGCCGCCCGGGCTGTGGACCCCTTCTCGTCCCGGTCCGCGGATCGAACCGACCGCGGACCGAGGGGCGCCGGTGGCGCCGCGGGATCAGTTGTCCCGCTTCTCCTTGATCTTCGCGGCCTTGCCGCGCAGCTCACGGAGGTAGTACAGCTTGGCGCGGCGGACGTCACCACGGGTGACGAGCTCGATCTTCTCGAAGATCGGGCTGTGCACCGGGAAGGTGCGCTCGACGCCGACGGAGAAGGAGACCTTGCGGACGGTGAAGGTCTCGCTGACGCCCGCGCCCTGGCGGCGGATGACGACACCCTTGAACTGCTGGATACGGGAGCGGTTGCCCTCGATGACGCGAACGTGGACGTTCACGGTGTCACCGGGACGGAAGGCGGGGACGTCGGTCCGCAGCGAGGCGGCGTTGACGGCGTCGAGCACGTGCGACATGTCGGCTGCTTTCTTCGTCGATGCCACAGGTCATCAACGGGAGAGGGGTGAGTTCCAGGTGGCCGTTCCGTCGGGGCGGGCGTCGTGTCCCCCTGCGGCAGGGGCGCGCGCCGGACGGACGGCAGCGGCCTATTCTTCCACGTCCTGGGGCCTGCGCCAAAATCGGCCGGCGGGCTCGGGGGCCCAGCCCAGGATGGACAGGACTTCGCGGTCCTTGCGGTCGAAGACGGCCGGGTCGCAGCGCTCGATGAGGTCGGGGCGGTTGCGGGCGGTGCGCCGCAGCGCCTCGTCCCTGCGCCAGCGCGCGATCTTGCCGTGGTGACCGCTGGTGAGCACGTCGGGCACCGGGTGCCCGCGCCAGCTCGGCGGCTTGGTGTAGACCGGGCCTTCGAGGAGGTTCGCCATGGCGCCGGGGGCGAACGAGTCGTCCTGGTGGGACTCGGCGTTCCCGAGGACCCCGGGGAGCAGCCTGGCGACCGCCTCGGTGATGACGAGGACGGCCGCCTCGCCGCCCGCGAGGACGTAGTCGCCGATGGACACCTCGTGGACGGGCATCCGGGTGGCGTACTCGTCCATGACCCGGCGGTCGATGCCCTCGTAACGGGCGGGGGTGAAGATCAACCAGGGTTGACGCGCGAGGGCGACGGCGACCTCTTGGGTGAAGGGGCGGCCGCTGGGAGTGGGGACGACCAGGACGGGTTCGTGGGCCCCGGCCTCGTAACCGTCGGCGATCGCCGAGTCCAGCGCGTCCCCCCAGGGCTCGGTCTTCATGACCATGCCGGGGCCGCCGCCGTAGGGGGTGTCGTCGACCGTGCTGTGGCGGTCGTACGTCCAGTGGCGCAGGTCGTGCACGCGGACGTCGAGCTGGCCGCGGGCGCGGGCCTTGCCGACCAGGGAGACGTTCAGCGGCTCCAGGTACTCGGGGAAGATCGTGACGACGTCGAGCCGCATTACTTGGCGTCCCCTGACGTACCCGAAGCGTCCGGGGCGCCCGACGCGTCCGCGTCCCGGGCCGAGGCGATCTCCGCCCGGTCGTCGATGAGCCCAGGCGGCGGCGCGACGACGACGCGCTGGGCCTCCAGGTCGACGGCGGTGACGATCTCCGCCACGAACGGGATCAGGACCTCGGATCCGTCCGGCCGCTCGACGATGAAGAGGTCCTGCGACGGCAGGTGGCTGACCTCGGCGATCCGACCGATCTCGGTGCCGTCGGCGAGGACGACGTCGAGGTCGACGAGTTGGTGGTCGTAGTACTCGTCGGGGTCGTCGGGGGTCTCGTCCGGGTCCACGTCGGCGATCAGCAGGACGTTGCGGAGGGCCTCCGCGGCGTTGCGGTCGCTCACGCCGGCGAAGCGCAGCAACAGCCGTCCGCTGTGCACCCGCCCCTCCGCGATCGTCAGCGGACCCGCGCTCGCCGGATCGGTGGCCAGGACGGCGCCGGGCCCCAGCCGGACCTCAGGCTCGTCCGTGCGCACCTCGACGGTGACCTCGCCCCTGATGCCGTGGGCGCGGCCGACCCGGGCGACTACCAACTGCACTTCGCTGTCTCCTGTCACCGATTGTCACCGATTGTCGGTGAATGCGTCACCGAAGGCTCGGGGACCGACGGGGTCCGTATCCGGAATCCGGGCCGTTCCCGGGCCCATACGACGTCGGGCCGGGGGCGGCCGGAACGGCCTCCCCCGGCCCGAGCCGGTGTTCAACTGCTCAGCGGACCTGGTCCACGTCGACGAGGTCGACACGGATGCCACGGCCGCCGATGGCGCCCACGACGGTGCGCAGGGCGCGCGCGGTGCGGCCGTTGCGGCCGATCACCTTACCGAGGTCGTCGGGGTGCACCCGGACCTCCAGCACCCGCCCGCGGCGCAGGTTGCGCGAGGCGACCTGCACGTCGTCCGGGTTGTCGACGATGCCCTTGACGAGGTGTTCGAGGGCCTCTTCGAGCATGATCAGCCCTCGGTGGACTCGGCGGCGTCAGCGGCGTCGGCCGCCTCGTCCGCCTTCTTGTCGGACTTCTTGGCCTTCTGGGTGATCGCCTCGCCCTTGGGCTCGCCGCCCTCGAGGGACTTGGCGAACTCGTCGAACGCGGCGCGCTTGTCGGCCTTCGGCTCGGCCACCAGCAGCGGCGCCGGGGCCGGCAGGCCCTTGTGCTTCTGCCAGTCGCCGGTGAGCTTCAGGATCGCGAGGACCGGCTCGGTCGGCTGGGCGCCGACGGACAGCCAGTACTGCGCGCGCTCCGAGTTGACCTCGATGCGCGAGGGGTTCTGCACCGGGTGGTACAGACCGATCTCCTCGATGGCCCGGCCGTCACGGCGGGTGCGGGAGTCGGCGACGACGATGCGGTAGTGAGGCGAACGGATCTTGCCCAGACGCTTCAGCTTGATCTTGACTGCCACGGAAGTGGTGTCTCCTGGTCTTGACGTGGTTGGGCACAACGAGATGCCACGTGGGGTTGCGGTACTCGGGTGCCCGATGGACGCGTCAGCCGGAGGAGAGAGGGGTCCTGTGCGGCCGTCGAGTACAGCTAGCCATTGTGCCACACGCCGATGACGCGCTTCCCCCCGGACCTGCACCGCCCCCGTCAGGCGGCCGGCCGAGGGGTCAGCTCGCCGCGGCGACCGGTTCGGGAATGCGGAACGGCTTGCCGCAGCCGCCGCAGACGATGGGCGCCTGGGCGAGGACCGACGGCACGACTCGGACGTTGCGACCGCAGTCGCAGACGGCCTTCACCCGGACGCCCCCGCCCGACGAGCCGTGCCGGGCGGCCGGTCCGCGGAAGGAGCGCTTGGTGTCGGACGCCGTGGCGACGGTGTGCGCCTTCAGGGCGCGCTGCAGTCTCTCGATCGTGGGGCGGTAGCGGCGCTTCGCCTCCGGGCTGAGCACGACCAGCGAGAAGCCGCTGCTGGGGTGCGGCTCCTCGGCGTGGTCGAGGCCCATCTCCTCGGCGATGGCCAGGAATCGACGGTTGTGGTAGCGGCCGGCGCGGGAGGTGTCGCGGACACCTCGCGCGGCGGCGATGCCGTGGACTGCTTCGTGGAGCAGTCGTTCGAAGGAGAGCTCACCGCCGCACGCGGACGACGACTCTCCGATCAGGGACTCTGGCGCGGCGAGATCTGGCAGTTCAGGGTGGTGCCGCTGAATGTCGGCCCACGCCTGTGCCAGCTCTGCGGCGAGAACAGGTGGTGTCGTGCTCACGTCGTGATAACGAGCCGGAAGCGCCCACGGTTCCATTCCGGGGCATCTCAAATATTTTGCACGTACCAGTCAGTTGACGTTGATGGGTTCCGACGAGGGCGGGTACGCCGATGTGCGGAGAAGCCTCACAGCTCGCACCAAGGTGGTACGTAGCACCCGGTGGGCAGGACGGTGTGGGCGCCCGCGACGGGGCACCCTCACCGTATCGAAGCGGACCGTCGCGCGCGGGCGGAGGGGGGGAACAAGATCGGCCAACTCCGGACGGGACCGGGCACGTCGGGGAGAACGGGCCGGGTCCGCCCGGTCAGGCATCGCCCTTCGCCAGCCGCGGAACGCCCGCCGCCCGGTACGCGGCCTCCTCGTCCAGCGTCTCGTTCTCCAGCAGCGCCGCGGCCAGCGAGTCCAACCGGTCCCGGTTCTCCCGCAACTGGTTGCAGGCGCTCTCGTAGCACTCGTCGACGATCCGCCGCATCTCGTGGTCCACGGAGTCCAGCGTCTCGGGGGCCGCCGACAGTCCGTACGGCACCTGGGCGTCCTGGGGGATCGCGGTGAGCCGCCCCACCCGCTCGCTCATCCCCCAGCGCCCGACCATCCCCCGGGCGAGCGCGGTGACCTGCTCAAGGTCGCTCTCCGCACCGGTGGTGATCACTTCGAAGACGACGTGCTCGGCCGCCATCCCGCCCAGCGCGCCGATGATCCGGCCGCGCAGGTACGACTCCGTGTACGCGTACTTGTCCGCCTCCGGCGTGGACAGCGTGACGCCGAGGGCCCGGCCGCGCGGCACGATGGTCACCTTGCGGACCGGGTCGGCGCCGGGTTGCAACATGCCGAGCAGGGCGTGGCCGCTCTCGTGGTACGCCGTGCGGCGGCGCTCGTCCGGCGCCAGCACCAGCGGCCGTTCCGCACCGAGCTGCACCTTCTCCAGCGCGCTGAACAGGTCCGCCTGGGTCACCGCGGTCTGCTTGCGCTTCACCGCGATCAGCGCCGCCTCGTTCGCCAGGTTGGCCAGGTCGGCGCCGGTCATGCCGGGGGTTGACGCGGCGATCCGGGCGAGGTCGACGTCGGCGTCGAGCGGGATCTCCCGGGTGTGGATGCGCAAGATCGCCTCGCGCCCCGGGCGGTCGGGGGGCGATACCTGGACGACGCGGTCGAAGCGGCCGGGCCTGGTCAGCGCCGGGTCGAGCACGTCGGCGCGGTTGGTGGCGGCGAGCACGACCACGCCTTCGGAGCCGGTGAAGCCGTCCATCTCGGTGAGGATCTGGTTGAGCGTCTGCTCCCGCTCGTCGTGTCCGCCCAGGCCGGCGCCGCCGCCGCGGACCCGGCCGATGGTGTCGATCTCGTCGATGAAGACGATCGCGGGGGCGACCTTGCGGGCCTCCGAGAACAGCTCCCGCACCCGTCCGGCGCCCACGCCCACGATCATCTCGATGAACTCGGACGCCGACGCGGAGAAGAACGGCACCCCCGCCTCGCCGGCCACCGCGCGGGCGAGCAGCGTCTTGCCGGTGCCTGGCGCGCCGGCCAGCAGCACGCCGCCGGGCATCCGGGCACCCATCCTGCGGTACGCGTCGGGGTTCTTCAGGAAATCGACGACGTCGTTCAGCTCCCCCTCCACCTCGTCGATGCCGGCGACGTCCGCGAAGGTCGTCCGCTTGCCCGGCAGCAGCGCGACGGGCTTCGGCGGCTCCTTGCGGCCCAGCACCCCGCCGCCGAGCGCGGCGCCCATCCGCCGGGCCGCGAACACCCAGACCGCGATCAGCAGCAGCATCGGCAGGAAGGCGATCAGCAGGCTGGGCCAGAAGCTGGTCTTCTCGACGACCGGTTCGGCGGTGACGGTGACGTTCTGCCGGCTGAGCTCGCCCCACAGGTCGTCCGTGGCGAAGGCCGGCCGCTGGGTCATGAACTTGGTGTAGTCGCCGTCGCCGTCGGGCAGCGGCGCCTTCGTCTTGAGCTCCCCCTCGATCGACTCGTCCTTGGAGTAGATCTTCGCGATGTTCCCCGCCGTGACCTGCTTGTTGAACTCCGTGTAGGAGACCGTGGGCTCCTTGGTGCCCGAGCGGATCAGCGAGATGACGAGGCTGGTGATCAGGTAGACCACGACGGCCATCAGGACGAGCCCCCACCAGCCGCCGGGCATCTTCTTCCGGGGCGGCGGGGGTGGGGGCGCCCCCTCGGAGCGCCACGGGTCGTCGGGGGCCCGACGCGGTGGCACAGGGTTGCTCATACCGGGACGTTAAGCGAGAAGAACGGTGTCGGCATCCGCGCGGAACGCGGCCGTCGACACCGTTCTCAGTCCTGTCCGGACCCGGCCGGGTGCGCCTCAGCGCATGAACTTCTTGAACTCCTCCGGGAGCTCGAAGTCCTGGGCCTGGGCATCGGCGGGGAGCCCGAAGGCGCCGCCCTGCCCGGCCTGCTCGCGCCGCTCGGCGGCGGCCTGCTCATCGGCCTTGCGCTTCATCGGGTTGCCGCTGCGGCGCTTGCCCTTGGCCTGCTTCTGCTGCTTCTTCTGCCGGCCGGGGCCGCCGCCCATGCCCGGGATGCCGGGCATGCCGGGCATCCCGCCGCCCTGGGCCATCCGCGACATCATCTTCCGCGCCTCGAAGAACCGCTCCACCAGGCTCTTCACCGCACTGACCTCGACGCCCGAACCCCGGGCGATACGGGCCCGGCGCGAGCCGTTGATGATCGTCGGCTCGGCGCGCTCGGCGGGCGTCATCGACTTGATGATCGCGGCGGTGCGGTCCACGTCGCGCTCGTCGATGCTGTTGATCTGGTCCTTCATCTGGGCCATGCCGGGCAGCATCCCCAGCAGCTTGGAGATCGAGCCCATCTTCCTGACCTGCTCCATCTGGGCCAGGAAGTCGTCGAGGGTGAAGTCCTTGCCCTTGCTGCTCGCCAGCTTGGAGGCCATCTTGGCGGCCTCTTCCTGGCTGAAGGTCTGCTCGGCCTTCTCGATCAGCGAGAGCACGTCGCCCATGCCGAGGATGCGGGACGCCATGCGGTCCGGGTGGAACGCGTCGAAGTCGTCCAGCTTCTCGCCGTTGGAGGCGAACATGATCTGGCGGCCGGTGACGTGGGCGATGGAGAGGGCGGCACCACCGCGGGCGTCGCCGTCCAGCTTGGACAGCACCACGCCGTCGAAGCCGACGCCGTCGCGGAACGCCTCGGCGGTGTTGACCGCGTCCTGACCGATCATGGCGTCGACGACGAAGAGGATCTCGTCCGGCGAGACCGCGTCGCGGATGTCCGCGGCCTGCTGCATCAGCTCCTGGTCGATGCCGAGGCGACCGGCGGTGTCGACCACGACCACGTCGTACTGCTTCGCCCGGGCGTGCTCGATCGAGTCCTTGGCCACCTGGACGGGGTCGCCCACGCCGTTGCCCGGCTGGGGGGCGTAGACGGCGACGCCGGCGCGCTCGGCGACGACGGAGAGCTGGTTGACCGCGTTCGGGCGCTGGAGGTCACAGGCGACCAGCAGCGGGGAGTGGCCCTGGGCCTTGAGCCAGCGGCCCAGCTTGCCCGCGAGGGTGGTCTTTCCGGCGCCCTGGAGGCCGGCGAGCATGATCACGGTCGGGGGCTGCTTGGCGAACCGCAGACGGCGGGTCTCGCCGCCGAGGATCTGGATCAGCTCCTCGTTGACGATCTTGATGACCTGCTGCGAGGGGTTCAGCGCCTTGGAGACCTCGGCGCCGCGCGCCCGCTCCTTGACGCTGGCGATGAACGCCCGCACGACCGGGAGGGCGACGTCCGCCTCCAGCAGCGCGATGCGGATCTCGCGGGCCGCGCCGTCGATGTCCGCCTCGCTGAGACGACCCTTGCCCCGCAAGGTCTTGAAGGTGTTCGCCAAGCGGTCGGAGAGAGTATCGAACACGGCGCTCTTCGGTCCTCAGAGTCGGGGGCAAGGGGAAATCGCCCTCCAGGGTATCCGGCCGCGCGGACATGCGTGCCGCTCCGGGCTCCCGAAGGCCCGCGCGGGCCCCGCTCCGTCCGCCCCGATCACCCCCCGGCGCACTCCGGGAAGGTGCCCAGAGCGGCCTCCAACGCGGCCTGGAGCCCCAGGGCCAGCGTCGCCGCCGTGGGCTCCGGCAGCGGCTCCCCGTCGGCGGAGGTGACGTAGAAGGCGTCCACGGCGTTCGCGCCCAGCGTGCTCACGCGCGCGCTCCTGACCCGGACGCCCGCGTCCTCCAGGGCGTGGCCGATGCGGTGCAGCAGCCCGGGGGCGTCCGGGGCGCGCACCTCGATCACGGTGGCCCGGTGGGAGGCGTCGGGGGCGACGGTGACCTTGGGCGGCGGAGGGCGGACCCCGCGGCGCCGCGGATGGGCCGCGTCCCGCTCGGCCAGCTTCGCCCGGATGTCCAGGGAGCCGTCCAGGGCCCGTACGAGGTCCGCCCGCAGCCGGGCGGCCTGCGGCAGGGAGCCGTACGCCGCGGCCACGCGCCAGTTCAGTACGAGGACCGGGTCCGGCCCCACCGCACCGGGCAGGTCGACCGCGCGCAGGTCGGCGGCGCGGACGGTGAGCCGGTGGAGGGCGAGCACCCCGGCGACGGCGGGCAGCACCCCGGGCTGCTCGGGCACGGCGACGACCAACTCCACCCCGACGGGCTCGACCGCCCCCTCTTCGTCCTCCCCGCGCGGCTGCTGCGGTGCGTGCAGGGCGAGGGTCGGGCCGCCGGTGCGCAGGGCTTCGATCGCCAGGCGCTCCTGCTCCGCGCCCGGGACCGGGGGGCGCGGTGGCTCCACGGGCGCACCCTCCAGTGCCGCTCCCACCCGTGCGGTCAGATCGGCCACGAGTGAGGCGCGCCACGCGGACCAGGCGGCGGGGCCGGTGGCGAGGGCGTCCGCCTCGCTCAACGCGTGCAGCAACTCCAGGGTTCCCGTGGTCCGTACGGCGCTCGCGACCGCGCGCACGGTCGCCGGGTCGTCCAGGTCGCGCCGGGTGGCGGTGCTGACGAGCAGCAGGTGGTGGCGTACGAGCGAGGCGACCTGGGCCGCGTCGGCCCGGTCGAACCCCATCCGAGCGACCACGTCCCGGGCGATGGTCTCGCCGGCGACGCAGTGGTCCCCGGGCCAGCCCTTGCCGATGTCGTGCAGCAAAGCCGCGACGAGCAGCAGGTCGGGGCGGCCCACCCGCCGGGTCAGCGCGGCGGCCCGGACCGCGGTCTGCACCAGGTGGCGGTCGACGGTCCAGACGTGCACGGCATTGCGCTGGGGACGGCAGCGCACCCGCTCCCAGTCCGGCAGCAGCCGGCTGATCAGCCCTTCGGCCTCCAACGCCTCCCAGACGGCGATGGTCGGCTCCCCCGCCCCCAGGAGGGTCACGAACTCCTCGCGGGCCTCGGCGGGCCACGGGACCGGCAGCGGCGGCGCTGCGGCGAGCCTGCGCACGGCGTGCGGGGAGAGCGGCAGTCCGCACTGGGCGGCGGCTGCCGCGGCGCGCAGCGGCAGGACGGGGTCCTTCTCGGGGCGTGCGGTGCGGGCGAGCACGACCTCGCCGTCCTGTTCGACGACGCCGTCGGCGAGCGGGGTGCGCTCGGGGTCGGGCCGGCGGGCGCCCCCGGTGAGCAGGGTGCGCAGCCGGGGGCGCAGGGCCCTGGCCCGCAGCACCCGGTGCACCTCGCGCCACGTCACGTCCGCGGCGTACGCGATCGTGCCGGCCGCTTCGTACACCCGGCGCAGCAGGGCGTCGGCGTCGAGGAGCGCCAGCTCGGTGGCGACCTGGTCCTGTTCCTGGAGGGCGAGGCGGTCCGTGGCGCGGCCGGTGGTGAGGTGGAGGGCGTCGCGGGTGTCGAGGAGGACGCGGCGGGCTTCGGCGAGGCCGGCGCGGGGGGCGTCGGCGAGCCAGGAGGCGGCGACCGCGCGCAGGGCGGTGGCGTCGCGCAACCCGCCGCGGGCCTCCTTGAGGTCGGGTTCGAGCAGGAAGCGGAGGTCTCCTTGGCGCGTGGCCCGCTCGCGGCACAGCTCGTCGAGTTCGGGGAGGCGTCTGGCGGCCCGGTTGCGCCAGTCGGCGAGTACGGCGGTGCGCAGGGCGGCGACCAGTGCGAGGTCTCCGGCGACGGGTCGGGCGTCGAGCAGGCCGAGGTGGACCTTGAGGTCGTCGGTGGCGGTGGTGCGGGCTTCGCCGGGGGTGCGCACGGAGTGGTCGAGCGCGATGCCCAGGTCCCACACGGGGTACCAGATCCGGTCTGCGAGGGTGGCGACGGCGCCGGCGCCCGCGTTGCCGTCGTGCAGGAGCAGCAGGTCGAGGTCGCTGCGCGGGGAGAGTTCGCCCCGGCCGTAGCCGCCGACGGCGACCAGGGCCGCGCGGCCGACGCCGGTGGCCCGGCAGGCCGCGCCGAACAGTTCGGCCAGCCATTGGTCGGTCAGACCGGCGAGCGCGGCGCGGCGCGGCGGGCCCAGCGGGTCCGTTCCGGTGAGCAGCCGCAGCCGGGCCGCGGCGTAGCCGTCGGGGCGGGTCGGGGCGCCGTCGCCCGCCGGGTCCGTGCGGTCCCGGCCGTCGGTGCCCGTCGTGGGTGTTCCTGGACTCTGCACGACCTCGTACCTCCTCGCTCGCCCGGTTCCGGCGCCGGTGCTCCACCGAGGTGGCGCCGGCGCCGGAACCGGTCTGTCGGCCCGACGGGGGTCCGGGGCCTACAGGGCGTCCGGGCCGCGTTCGCCGGTGCGCACCCGCACCGCCGTGTCGACCGGGACGCTCCAGACCTTCCCGTCACCGATCTTGCCGGTGCGGGCCGCCTTGACGACGACTTCGATGAGCTGTTCGGCGTCGTCGTCCTCGACCAGGACTTCGATGCGGACCTTGGGCACCAGGTCGACGGTGTACTCGGCGCCCCGGTAGACCTCGGTGTGGCCGCGCTGGCGGCCGTAGCCGCTGGCCTCGGTGACGGTCAGGCCGTGCACGCCGAACGACTGGAGGGCCTCTTTGATCTCGTCGAGCCGGTGCGGCTTCACGACGGCGGTGATGAGCTTCATGCGTCCACCTTCTTGTTGCGACCGGCTTCGGCGCGGTCGGTGTCCGTACGGCCTGGTTCCGTACGGTCCGCATCCAAGCGGTCCGCGGCCGGTTGCGCCTCCGTTGCGGCGGGCGTCGTCCTGCGGTTGTGCGTGCCGCCGCCCGCGCCGCTGAAGTCGTACGCGGTCTCCGCGTGCTCCTGCCGGTCGATGCCGGCGACCTCGACGTCCTCGTCCACCCGCATGCCGACGGTCTTGTCGAGGACGAAGGCGAGGGCCGCCGAGACGAGCAGCGAGTAGGCGAGGACGGCGACGACGCCGACGGTCTGCTTGCCGAGCTGTTCGAAGCCGCCGCCGTAGAAGAGTCCCTTGGCGTCGGACTGGACGCCTCCGGTGGCGAAGAGGCCGACCAGGAGGGAGCCGGCGACGCCGCCGACGAGGTGGACGCCGATGACGTCGAGGGAGTCGTCGTAGCCGAACTTGAACTTCAGTCCGACGGCCATGGCGCACAGGACGCCGGCGATCGCTCCGATGGCGATGGCGCCGAGCGGGGAGCAGGAGCCGCCGGCGGGCGTGATGGCGACGAGGCCGGCGACCGCGCCGGACGCTGCGCCCAGGGTGGTGCAGGCGCCGTGCCGGACCTTCTCGTACGCCAGCCAGGCGAGCATCGCGGCGGCGGTGGCGACCTGGGTGTTCAGGAACATGACGGCGCCCACGCCGTCGTCGTTGCCGAGCCAGGACCCGGCGTTGAAGCCGAACCAGCCGAACCAGAGCAGCCCGGCGCCGAGCATCACCAGCGGCAGGCTGTGGGGCCGCATCGGGTCCTTCTTGAAGCCGACGCGCTTGCCGATGACGAGGATGACGCCGAGGGCCGCGGCGCCGGCGTTGATGTGGACGGCGGTGCCGCCGGCGAAGTCGATGACGCCCATCTCGAAGAGCCAGCCGCCGGAGCCCCAGACCCAGTGGGCCACGGGGAAGTACACGACGGTGGCCCACAGGGCGACGAAGAGGGCCCAGGCGGTGAACTTGACGCGGTCGGCGAGCGCACCGCTGATCAGGGCCGGGGTGAGGACCGCGAACATCAGTTGGAAGACGGCGAAGACGTAGACCGGGATGGTGTAGCCGTCCCAGAGTTCGGTCAGGCCCAGTCCGCTCAGTCCGACGTAGTCGGACGACCATCCGATCAGGGAGCCGGAGTCCGTGCCGAACGCCAGGCTGAAGCCGTAGAGCACCCAGAGCACCGTGACGATGCCGAGGCTGATGAAGCTCATCATCAGCATGTTGAGGGTGGACTTGACCCGGACCATGCCTCCGTAGAAGAAGGCGAGTCCGGGCGTCATCAGCATCACCAGGGCGGAGCAGATGAGCATGAAGCCGGTGTTGGCGGCGGACAGCGTCGGGGTCTGCGCGGCTAGCGTCGAGATGCCTGGGGGCATGGGCGTCTCCTCGTGTTGGTACGGCCGCGTGCGGGCGGTCCTGCGGAGCGGGGCTCCGCGGGCTCCGGTGGGGCCGGTGGGTACCGGGCCCAGCGGGCCGGTCATGGGGCACGAGGTTGACGCAGTGCGGTTTCGGACGGTGCCGCACGGTGTTTCGAGCCGGTGACGAAGGGGCCGGGTGTGTTACGCCGCCATGAACGAGCCGTGTCCGTGCCGGCCTGCGGCATGCCCATGGGCTACGGGCTACGGGCTACGGGCTACGGGCTACGGGCTACGACGAATGGGACCGGCCGCGGCGTTCACCCGGGTTGACTTGGCACGGGGGAGCCGAGTCGGGCGGTTCGGGGTGAGCGTCGCGGCCGGGGTCTGGCGCCGTCAGACGGCTTGCGCGGTCTCGGGCAGTTGGGCGGTGAGCTTGTCGGTGAGGTCGACCACCTCGGCCACGTCGCCGTAGTCGCGGGCGGCGGTGTCGACCGTCTTGCGCAACCGGTTGTTGACCCGCTCGGAGCGGACCTTGCGGGCCACGTCGAGGGCGCGCGAGGCCAGCGCCGTGGCCTGCTCGGGCTCCCGCTTCAGCAGGTGGACCGTGGCCATGCCGATGAGGTTCAGTGCGTAGGAGCGCTGGTGCACGGCGTCGTGCTCGAAGAGCTCGACGGCGCGCCTCATCGCCGGCTCGGCTAGCGAGGCGTAGGTGGGGCTGCGGCCGGCCACATAGGCGAGGTCGCGGTACGAGTGCGCGTTCTCGGCGTTCAGCTCGGCCTCGGAGAAGAAGCGGATCCAGTCCGGCTCGGGGCCGCCGTCGAGGTCGGCGTCCGCGAAGGTGTCCTCCGCCATCCGCACCGCCCGCTTGCACTTGCTGGGCTGGCCCATGTTGGCGTAGGCGCGGGCCTCCATCGCGTACAGCATCGACTGGGTGCGTGCGGTGGCGCAGTCCCGGCTGCCGTACTGGGCGAGGTGGATCAGTTCGAGTGCGTCGTCGGGCCGCCCCAGGTGGATCATCTGACGGCTCATGGAGGAGAGGACGAACGAGCCCAGGGGCTTGTCGCCGGACTCCTTGGCCGCGTGCAGGGCGAGCACGAAGTACTTCTGGGCGGTGGGCTGGAGGCCCACGTCGTAACTCATCCAGCCGGCCAGCTCGGCGAGTTCGCCGGCGCAGTTGAACAACCGCTTCGCGGTGGGCTCGGGATGGGACTCCTGGAGGAGGTCGGTGACCTCGTGGAGCTGGCCGACGACGGCCTTGCGCCGCAGCCCCCCGCCGCACTGCGCGTCCCACTGGCGGAACATCACGGTGGTGGACTCCAGCAGCTCCAGCTCCGGCCCGGACAGCCCGCCGGGGCGCTGCCCCGCGCCGGTGCCGGCGACGGCCGCGCGGGGGGGCTGGTCGGCGCCGGGGGTGGGGACGAGCCAGCGCTGCATCGGCTCGATGAGGGCGGGGCCGGCGGCCAGTCCGAGCGAGGTCCCGAGGAAGCCGCGCCGCGCCAGCATCAGATCGCTGCGGGAGAACTCGCTGAGCAGGGACACCGTCTGGGGTCCGGCCCAGGGCAGGTCGACGCCGGAGGTGGACGGCGACTGGTGGGCGGTGCGCAGCCCCAGGTCCTCGATGGCGACGACGGAGCCGAAGCGCTCGGAGAACAGCTCGGACAGGATGCGCGGGATCGGCTCGCGCGGCTGCTCGCCGTCGAGCCAGCGGCGCACCCGCGAGGTGTCGGTGCTGATGTGGTGGGCGCCGAGCTGCCGGGCCCTGCGGTTGACCTGGCGGGCCAGCTCGCCCTTGGACCAACCGCTGCGTACGAACCAGGAACTCAGCCGTTCGTTCGGGCGCTTGCCGGTACCGGCCTTCGCTCCGGCTCCGCTGCCGTCCACTGGTAGGCCCCCATCCGTGAAACCGAAGCACGATCCCTGACCGGGATGCCGTGAGCCCGGGCCGTCCCTGTGGAGGCGGGAACACCGCCAAGACCGCCACAAGGGGGACCGCGCGGGAGAGCGACCTGCCTCCGGCATACCCAACGGCGCACACGACTCCAGGGTCCGCACACCGAAAGTAATCCTACGATCACGGCCGCGCGAGCCGGAATCCAGAAACGCCACCATTCGCCACCCCTTTGAATGAACTCCCCCGTCGCCAGGCGCGATTCACTTGACACACGACGATCAGGAGACGGCGGAACGGTGCGCACAAAGGCGTGCGCCGCCACCCACACTCCCCCTCGCGCCTCGGTAAGCCCCCGGACCATCACCGGCTGCGACGCTGCGTCACGAGGAGACTTCGGGTCGTAACCACCGGCGAATGCGACCCGTTGGAGGGGGCATGGGCTTCACGATCGGCGGCAGCCGGGGGATCCGGGACATCCGGTCCGTCCGGTCCGGCTCTCGGCGCCGCAGCAGGACGGCGGAGTGCACAGTGACGGCGGCGGCCGAGTACACGGGCCTGTGGGGCTGGGCGGTGGTGCCCGGAGCACGGGCGGCGTCCGGCTCGTGCTCCTGCGGCGACGCGACGTGCACGGCGCCCGGGGCGCATCCGCTGCCCTTCGCCCCCGAGATCCTCGCGGGCGCGACGTTGGACGAGGTCACCGGGGTGTGGTCGCAACTACCCGGCGCTGCACTGCTGTTACCGGTGGGGCGCGCCTTCGACGTCCTCGACGTGGCCGCCCCGGCCGGCCGTCGCGCACTGGTGCGGATGGAGCGGATGGGGCTCCCGCTCGGCCCGGTCTCGGCGACTCCGGACGGACGCTGTCAGTTCTTCGTCGCCCCGGGGGCCGCGGCGGCGCTGCCGGAGCTCCTGTACCGGATGGGCTGGGACGACGCGGACCTCGACCTGCACTGCCTGGGCCCCGGCGACCACATCACCGCCCCGCCGTCGGACCACGCGGGGCTCGGGCCGGCCAGTTGGCTGCGACCGCCTTCGCTGGACACCGCGGCGGCACCGCCCGAAGCGCGGCTCCTGCTCGGAACTTTGGCGTACATCTGCCATCGGTCCGTCGCCCAGCCGTTCGTGGGGCATGCTCGATCGTGACGCAGGGTCCGGATACGGGTCCGAGCGGCCGAAAGGGGCCCGGCGCGTCACCCCCCGCGCGCCGGGCCCCTCTTCACAACTCCACAGTGTGTCGTTCGATGTGGTGCGCTGTCCTGTGTTGCGATGCGTTTCGGCCGTGCGCTCAGTCGCCGATGAGCGCGTCGACGAACGCCTCCGGCTCGAAGGGCGCGAGGTCGTCCGCCCCCTCGCCCAGCCCGACGAGCTTCACCGGTACGCCCAGCTCGCGCTGTACGGCGATGACGATGCCGCCCTTGGCGGTGCCGTCCAGCTTGGTCAGCACGATGCCGGTGATGTCGACGACCTCCGCGAAGACGCGCGCCTGGACCAGCCCGTTCTGACCGGTGGTGGCGTCGAGGACCAGCAGCACCTCGTCCAGCGGGCCGTGCTTCTCGACGACGCGCTTGACCTTGCCGAGTTCGTCCATGAGGCCGGTCTTGGTGTGCAGTCGCCCCGCGGTGTCGATGAGCACCACGTCGGCGCCCTCGGCGATGCCCTCCTTGACGGCGTCGAAGGCGATGGACGCCGGGTCGCCGCCCTCCGGGCCGCGTACGGTACGGGCGCCGACCCGCTCGCCCCAGGTCTGGAGCTGGTCGGCGGCGGCGGCGCGGAAGGTGTCCGCGGCGCCGAGGACGACCGAGCGGCCGTCCGCCACGAGGACGCGGGCGAGCTTGCCGGTGGTGGTGGTCTTGCCGGTGCCGTTGACGCCGACGACCATCACGACGCCGGGGGTGTCCGTGCCGCTCTCGGTCTTGACCTCGCGGTCGAAGTCGGTGCCGAGGAGCGTCAGCAACTCCTCGCGGAGCAGGTTGCGCAGTTCTTCGGGGGTCCGGGTGCCCAGGACCTTCACGCGCTCGCGCAGCCGCTCCACCAGCTCCTGGGTGGGCGCGACGCCGACGTCGGCGGTGAGCAGGGTCTCCTCGATCTCCTCCCAGGTGTCCTCGTCGAGGTGCTCACGGGACAGCAGGGTGAGCAGCCCCTTGCCGAGCGTGTTCTGTGAACGGGCGAGCCGGGCCCGCAGCCGGACGAGGCGGCCGGCGGTGGGCTCCGGGATCTCGATCTCGGGTGCGGCTTCGACGGGCGCCTCGGTGACGACCTCCGTACCGGCGGACGTGTCCGCGGTCGGGAGGTCGACCTCCTCGATGGTGCGGCGCGGCTCGTCCCGCGGGGTCTCGGCCTCGTCGCCGACGTGCGGCTCGGCGGGCGGAGCGGTGATGGTCGGGGCGGTCGGCGGAGCGGTCGGCGGCAGCTTCTTCTTCTTGCGGCCACTGACCACGAGCCCGCTGACCGCCGCGACCGCGACCAGTGCGATGACTACGGCAAGGATCAGGATTTCCATAACGGGTCCAGTATCGGTCACGTCCGCCCCGGACCGGTCGGCCACGCCCCGCCGGGACTGCGGGAAACCTGGATGACGGGCCCGACGGGGCCGGGTTAGCGTCCCGGTCATGACCGTCTTGGAGTTTCGGACCATTCCGGATGCGCACCTGGACCGCGCCCTGGATCTGCACTACCTCGCCTTCCTGGAGAAGGACGCCGACGGAGAACTGCGCAAGACGCACCGGGAGATCCTGGAGCACTGCGATCTGATCGGCGGGTACGAAGGGGACCAGCTCGTCGGGCTGCTGGCGGCGCACCGGATGCAGTTGTCCGTGCCGGGCGGGGAGCTGGCGTGCGCCGGCGTGACGTTCGTCTCGGTGGCGCCGACGCACCGCCGCCGCGGGGTGCTCAGCGGGATGATCGCCGAGCTGTGGCGCCGGTGCGCCGCCGCCGGGCAGCCGCTCGCGGCCCTGTGGGTGTCGGAGGCCGGGATCTACGGCCGCTTCGGCTTCGACCCGGCGACGCGGTCGTACAGCCTCGTGATCGACGCCGACCATCCGTTGGACCTGCGCATCGCACCGGACGAGCGCCCCCTGCGGCTGGTGGACCCGGACGAGGCGCCCGAGGTGATCGGGGCGCTGCACCGCGGGGCGCGGGAGGAGCGTGCGGGCCGGGTCTCCCGTGACGACTTCTGGTGGCGCACCCACGTCCTGCGCGGGGACGACGAGGACGACGACGACCTGAGCGCACCGCGGGTCGTGACGATCGGGGACCCGGGCGCCCCGCCCGCCGGCTACGTCTTCTACCGCACCCAGAGCGACGACGAGGGACGCGGGACGCTGCACGTCCGGGAGTTGGAGGCGCAGTCGCCGGCGGTCGCGGCGGCGCTGTGGCGGTACGTGGCCTCGGTCGACCTGGTGGACCGGGTCAAGGCGTGGGGGCGGCCGCTGGACGACCCGCTGCTGCGCTTCGCCGGCGACCGTGACCAGGTGCGGGTGAGCCAGGAGTTCCCGGCGCTGTGGCTTCGGCTGGTGGACGTGGCGGGCGCGCTGACCGGGCGCACCTGGTCCGCGCCGGTGGACGTGGTGCTGGAGGTGACCGACGCGGGCGTCGAGGCGAACGCGGGGCGGTACCGGCTGACCGTCGAGCCGGGATCGGAGCAGGCCGAAGGGGCGGGGCTCACGGCACGGGTGGTGCGCACCGAGGAGGCGCCCGACCTGACGTTGGACGTACGGGAGCTGGCCGCGTGCTATCTGGGCGGTCACGATCCGGCCGAGCTGGTCAGGGCCGGATTGGTCACGGAGCACACCCCGGGTGCAGCCGATCGGCTGGGCGCGGCGTCGCGCACGGCGCTGCTGCCGCACACGACGGACGAGTTCTAGTCGGGCGTCGTCATACGAGGGTCTTGCGAGAGTGGAGGGGACCGGAGAGCCGTCCATCGGATCCGCTGAAGGACGGCACCCCATTCCCATCTGACGCTGCGTCAGTTACCGTACGGGCGCCCGCCCAGCCGGAGGAGTCGTTCCCATGGCCGTCACCACGGTCCGCTTCAATCTCGTCGCTCCCGGGGCGACGCCCGACGAACTCGCCGACCGTTACCGTGCGGCGGTGGACATGGCCGTCTATGCCGATGAGCACGGCGTCGACTCGGTCCAGACGGAGGAGCACCACGGCGCGGAGAACAACTGGATGCCGTCGCCGCTCGCGTTCGCCGGGGCGGCCCTCGGGGCGACGCGGCGGATCGCGGTGACCGTCTCCGCGCTGCTGGGACCGCTGTACGACCCGTTGCGGCTGGCCGAGGACATCGCCGTGCTGGACCTCGTCGGCCGGGGGCGGCTGATCACCGTCGCCGGCATCGGCTACCGCCGTGCGGAGTACGAGCAGCTCGGCGTGGACTGGGACGGGCGCGGGCGGCTCCAGGACGAGCTGTTGGAAACGCTGCTGGCGGCGTGGACCGGTGAGCCGTTCCGCTACCGGGGGCGGACCGTGCGGGTGACGCCCCGCCCGTACAGCCGGCCCCATCCGCCGCTGTTCGTCGGCGGCTCGTCGCGGGCGGCGGCGCGTCGGGCGGCTCGGCTGGGACTGCCCTTCTACCCCAGCGCCCACCTGCCCGAACTCGCCGCGTACTACGCCGAGGAGTGCGCCCGGCACGGCACCGAGGGCTGGACGATGATGCCCGGTCCCCAGACCCCGCTGCTGCACGTGTCGGAGGACCCGGACCGTACCTGGGCGCAGTACGGCGAGCACTTCCTGCACGAGGCGCGCACGTACTCTTCCTGGCAGAGCGCGGATATCCGCTCCGCGGTGCACGCCCGCGCGTCGACGGCGGCGGAGTTGCGCGCCGAGGGGGTGTACCGGGTGGTGACGCCCGAGGAGTGCGCCGCGCTGGATCTCGACGTGCTCGTCCTGCACCCGCTGTGCGGCGGCATGCCGCCGGAGGAGGGCTGGCGCTCACTGCGGCTGCTGTGCGAGAAGGTGCTCCCCCAGCGCGACTGACCGCCGACGACGGCAACCGACCAACGCCGACGGCCACCGGCCCCGGCGGCCCCGCGCGCGGTCAGCCCATCTCCTCCAGCGGTTTGCCCTTGGTCTCCTTCACGCAGAAGACCACGAAGGGGATGGAGAGCACCGCGAAGCAGGCGTAGATGATGTACGTGGCCGAGAGGTTCCACTCCGAGAGGCTGGGGAAGCTCGCGGTGATCGCCCAGTTGGCGAGCCACTGCGCGGAGGCCGCGACGCCGAGCCCCGCCGCGCGGATCTTGTTGGGGAACATCTCGCCGAGGAGGACCCACACCACCACGCCCCAGGACAGGGCGAAGAAGAGCACGAAGACGTGCGCGGCGACCAGCGCCACCGTGCCCTCCACGCTCGGCAGCTTGCCGTTCACCAGCGGCGCGGAGAACGCCCACGCCTCCAGGGCCAGGGCGACCGCCATCCCGATGGAGCCGATGAGGGCGAGCGGCTTGCGACCGATGCGGTCGACGAAGACCATCGCGATCACGGTGCCGATGATGTTCACGATCGAGGTGGTGAAGGAGTAGAAGAAGGAGCCGGTCGGGTCGATGCCGACGGACTGCCACAGCGTCGTGGAGTAGTAGAAGGCCACGTTGATGCCGACGAGCTGTTGGAAGACCGACAGCCCGATGCCGACCCAGACGATGGTCAGGAAGCCGAAGCGCCCGCCCAGCAAGTCCCTGAACGTCGACTTGTGCTCCCGGCGCATCGCGTGTTCGATCTCGGTCACCCGGGCGTCGAGGTCGACGTGCTCGCCCTCGACCTCGGTGAGGACCTTCCGCGCCCGCTCGACCTTGCCCACCGACAGCAAGTAGCGGGGCGACTCGGGGATGGCGAAGGAGAGCAGGCCGTACAGCAGCGCCGGGATGACCATCACGCCCAGCATCCACTGCCACGCCTCCAGGCCGCCGATCTTCCCGCGCTGCTCGCCGTCGGCGAGTTGCAGGATGCCGAAGTTCACCAACTGGGAGATGGCGATGCCGATCACGATGGCCGCCTGCTGGAAGGAGGCCAGCCGCCCGCGGTAGGCCGGCGGCGAGACCTCCGCGATGTACGCAGGACCGATCACCGAGGCCATGCCGATGGCGAAGCCGCCGATGATGCGCCACATCGCGAGGTCCCACAGCGCGAAGGGCAGGGCGGAGCCGACGGCGCTGGCGGCGAACAGGACGGAGGCGATCCGCATGCAGGCGATCCGGCCGATGCGGTCGGCGATGCGGCCCGCGGTGGCGGCGCCGATGGCACAGCCGATCAGCGCGATCGCGATGACCTGGGCGAGTTCGGCCGAGCCGATGGCGTATCGATCGCGGATCGCCTCGACGGCGCCGTTGATGACGGAGCTGTCGTAGCCGAAGAGGAAGCCGCCCATCGCCGCGGACGCGGTGATGAAGACGACGTGCCCGAGGTGTTCGGCATGGGCGTGGGCCGGCGGGGCCCCGGAGGGGGGCGGTGGCTGCGCGCTGCTGGTCACGTCGTCTCCTGGGGCCGGCTCCGGAGGAGTGCGGCCCCTTCCGGAGAAGTGTTTCAAGTGGCGCACACCTCGCCGCGGCCCACCACTTGGGTTGCTGCCTACGAGATGGCGCACCCGTCACCGATCAAGAGGTGTCCGCGCCCCGGCCGGCTGCCGTCGGCGGCCCCGGTCAGCGCAGCCGCTGGCTGATGACCTTGGAGACCCCGTCGCCCTGCATGGAGACGCCGTACAGCGCGTCGGCGACCTCCATCGTGCGCTTCTGGTGGGTGATCACGATCAGCTGCGAGGACTCCTGGAGCTCCTGCATGATCCTGATCAGCCGCTGGAGGTTGGTGTCGTCGAGCGCCGCCTCGACCTCGTCCATCACGTAGAAGGGGCTGGGGCGCGCCTTGAAGATGGACACCAGCATCGCCACCGCGGTCAGCGAGCGTTCGCCGCCGGAGAGCAGGGAGAGCCGCTTGACCTTCTTGCCCGGGGGGCGGGCCTCCACGTCCACGCCCGTGGTGAGCATGTTGTCGGGGTCGGTGAGGATCAAGCGCCCCTCTCCGCCCGGGAAGAGCCGGGAGAAGACCCCTTCGAACTCACGGGCCGTGTCGCGGTACGCCTCCGTGAAAACCTGTTCTACGCGTTCGTCCACCTCCTTCACCACCCTCAGCAGGTCGGCCCTGGTCTTCTTCAGGTCCTCCAGCTGTTCGGAGAGGAACTTGTGGCGTTCCTCCAGGGCCGCGAACTCCTCCAGGGCGAGCGGATTCACCTTTCCGAGTTGCTGATACGCCCGTTCGGCCGCTTTCAGGCGCTTTTCCTGTTCGGCCCGGACGAAACGCGTCGGCTGGTTGCGGGGGTGGGCGGGGTCTTCGGGCAGTTCCTCGCCCTCGGCCGGCGGCGAAGGGGGTACGGGCTGGTCGGGGCCGTACTCGGCGACCAGCCCCGCCGGCTCCACCCCCAGCTCCTCCAGGGCCCGGGTCTCCAACTGTTCGATCCGCAGCCGCTTCTCGGCGCCGAGCACCTCGCCGCGGTGGACGGAGTCGGTGAGCTTGTCGAGTTCCGACTTGAGGTCGCGGCCCCGGGTGCGGGCCGCGCCGAGTTCCCGTTCCCGTTCCGCCTTCGCGGCTTCGGCGGCGGTGCGCTCGGCCTCGGCCCGTACGAGCGACACCTCCACGTGGGCCAACAGCGTGCGGGCGCCGGTCGCCACCGCGGCGGCGACCTCGGCTTCGTGCCGCAGTCGGGCCCGGCGGCGTTCGGCCCGGGCCCGCGCCTCGCGTTCGGCGCGCGCTCCCCGGTCGAGGGAGTCGGCCCGGCCGGCGAGGGCCTTCACCCGCTCCTCGTGGGTACGGACCTGGAGACGGGCCTCCATCTCGGTCTGCCTGGCGTTGGCGCCGTCGGCGGCGAGCCGGTCGCGCACATGGGTGTCGGGTTCGTCCGCCTCCGGCCCCTGCGGGGCGCTCTCCTGGGCCGCGACCAGCCGTTCGGCCAGCTCTTCGGCCTCCTCGCGGGCGCGCTCCCAAGCTTCCTGGGCGCGGGCGACGGCGGCGTCCGTGCGCTCGGCCTCCCCCGCGGCGGCGCGCGCCTGCCCGGAGAGCCGGCCGAGCCGACCGGAGACGGCGGACTTCTCCCGGTCGGCGGCGCGGCGCCGCTCCCCCAGGTCCTCGACGAGCGCGGCGCACTCGGCCCGGCGCTCCGCCGCCCGGTGTTGGGCCGCGGACAGTTCCGCGCAGCGTCCGTCCAGCGCGGTCAGTTCGGCCGCCGCCTCGTCGACGGACGCCTGCACCTCCAACAGGCTGGGCGCACCGGCCGAGCCGCCCTGGGCGAAGTGCGCCCCGAGCAGATCGCCGTCGGCGGTCACCGCGGTCAGCCAGGGCCGGGCGTGGACCAGGTCCTGCGCTTCCTCCAGCGTTCCGACCACCACCGTGTCGCCCACCAGACGGCGCACGGCGGGCATCAGTTCGTCCGGTCCGCGGACCAGGTCGACGACGCGCGGATGGCGGGCGGTGCCGCCCCGGTCCGGGTCGCCCCCTGCCTGCGGTGTGTCCTCGGGGGCACCGCCGAGCAGTATCGACGCGCGTCCCGCTTCGGACTTGCGCAGCAGCCGCAGGGCCTCGGCCGCGGTGGCGGTGTTCGCGACGGCGACGGCGTCCGCCGCTGCGCCCAGTGCGGCAGCGACGGGGACTTCGTAGCCGGGGGTGACGGTCAGCAGCTCGGACGCCGGGCCGAGCAGCCCGCCGAGCCGTTCCTTCGCGGCCAGCAGCGCACCGGTGCCGTCCTTGCGGCGCAGGCCCAGCGCGAGGGCGTCGCGCCGGGCGGAGACGGCGGCCCGATCCCGTTCGGCCGCGGTGAGGGCGTCGCGGGCGGCGGTCAGGGCGCTCTCCGCGTCGGCGAGTTCACGGCGGGCGGCGTCGTGGCGTTCGCCGAGTTCGGTGTCGTCCGCGTCCAAGCCGTCGACCTCGGCCTGGAGCAGTTCGTACTCCTCCTGGGCGGCGACGGCGCGCTCCTTGGCCTCGTCCCGCGCTGAGGTCAGCCGTTCGATCTCGGCCTGGGCGGAAGCGGCCCGGCCGCGGGCCGCGGTGACCTGGCCCCCGAGCCTGGCCAGCCCTTCGCGGCGGTCGGCGATCGCCCGGGCGACGTCCTTGAGGCGGCGCTCCTCGGCGATGAGCTGGCGCTCCAGTTCGGCGCGGTGGGCGACGGTGTCCTCCAGGGCGCGCTCGGCCGCCTCCAGCGCGGCCGCCAGCTCCGCCTCCTGCTCGCGGATGCGGGCCGCCTCGCGCTCCATGTCCTCGGGGTCGCGTCCCCGGCGCTCCTCGGCGGGCCGGTCGGTGGCGCTCTTCACGCGGGCGTCGGCCAGCGAGATCGTGCCGCGGACCCGCTCGGCGAGCCGGGAGAGTTCGTACCAGGTCTGCTGGGCCCGCTCCAGGCGCGGTGCGAGCCGCCGCACCTCGTCCTCCAACTCGGCCTCCCGGGCGAGGGCGGCTTTCAGTTCCCGTTCGGCGCCGTCCTTGCGCTCCTTCAGGGCGGCTTCGTCGGCGATCTCGGTGCGCAACGCTTCCTGGAGCCGTACGAGGTCGTCGGCGAGCAGCCGCAGCCGGGCGTCGCGCAGATCGGCCTGGATGACGGCGGCGCGGCGGGCGACGGCCGCCTGTCGGCCCAGCGGCTTGAGCTGGCGGCGCAGTTCGTCGGTGAGGTCCTGCACCCGGGCGAGGTTGGCCTGCATCGCGTCCAGCTTCCGCAGCGCCTTCTCCTTGCGCTTGCGGTGCTTGAGGACGCCGGCGGCCTCCTCGATGAAGGCGCGGCGCCCCATCGGGTCGGCGTGCAGGACGGAGTCGAGTTGGCCCTGCCCCACGATGACGTGCATCTCCCGGCCGATGCCGGAGTCGGAGAGCAGCTCTTGGATGTCGAGGAGCCGGCAGGTGTCACCGTTGAGCTGGTACTCGCTGCCGCCGTTGCGGAACATGATCCGCGTGATGGTGACCTCGGCGTAGTCGATGGGGAGCGCGCCGTCGGAGTTGTCGATGGTCAGGGACACCTCTGCGCGGCCGAGCGGCGGCCGGCCGGTGGTGCCGGCGAAGATGACGTCCTCCATCTTCCCGCCGCGCAGCGACTTGGCCCCTTGCTCGCCCATCACCCAGGACAGCGCGTCCACCACGTTGGACTTGCCGGAGCCGTTGGGGCCCACCACACAGGTGATGCCCGGTTCGAACCGCAGGGTGGTGGCGGAGGCGAAGGATTTGAACCCGCGGAGGGTCAGGGCCTTGAGGTGCACGCAGCCGGACTCTACCTTTCGGGTCGCTCGACACCCTCACGACGGCCGGTGGACATGTGCGGTTTCACCGTTCAAGGTGCAGGGCACATCTGTCATGAGGGGTGAGATCGCGCATTCGAGTGGTTCGAGTGAAGGCCGCCCGCCATGCCCTCCGGGTATGGGGGGCGGAGCAGTAAAGAAAGAAGGGACGCCGAGGCGTCCCTTGCATATCTTGGTGCGATGGATCTCTGACAGATCCGTGCTCAGGTGAGCGCGGGCTCCGCCTGGGGTACGTCGATGTCGATGCCGTCCAGCAGCGACTCTCGGGGGTGCTGGGCGACGGCAGCGTTCAGCGCGTCGTTCTCGGACTGGATCCGTACGAGCTCGGATTCGAGATCCTGGACGCGCTGCTGGAGCCGTCGCATCTCGGCGAGGAGTCGCGGGTCGGTACCGCCGACGTAACCGAGAAGCGCCTTTGCCATGATGGATGGTCCTCCACACTGAGTGACCGACCGATGCGGTGTGGGTCGTGAGGGATTCGCACCCGCGGTGCTCGACAGTGCTGTTGTGCTTCTGCTGAAACTGCGATTACTACTGCCAAACAGCTAAGGTGCGCGGGGCTTCCAGAGTCTCACCAAAAAGTTTGACGGTCAACACGATCACACCCCGCAGGAGGGGGCGAGCCGGGCGGCGCACGGCCGCGGACGCCGCGGCGGGGCCTCTACTCCGGGCCCCGGGGGCGTGGAGATCATCCTTACGGCCGCAGCCTGGCACGAGACGTCTTTCTTGGCAACCACCAGGCCGTTTCCGCTTTCGGCAGGTGCCCGCGACAACTCCGCCGCACCTCCGTTCGGGTGCCCCGGCTCAGCGGATCGCGAATCCCTCGTAACCGCCGCGCGGCGTGTCCCAGATCTCAGTGACTCCGTCGACACGTCCGGGTGTGTCGCCGGAGCGCAGCCACTCCAGCAATCGGTGGCAATTCTCACGCGACCCTTCCGCCACGACCTGCACACGACCGTCGTCGAGATTGACGGCGAATCCGGTGAGCCCCCCGATCTCCAAAGCATTTGCCCTGGTGAACCAGCGAAATCCCACTCCCTGTACTCGACCGCGTACCCAAGCGGTGAGTCGTGCTGCATCACTCATGGCTGCACGGTAGCCGTCGGATTGCTCACGAAACACTTCCGTCCCGTGACCCATGGCGTACAGTCCCCTCGCAATGGACGTCACCCGTTCGGGTGAGCCCGCTATCGGTTTGCCGTGGTGGCGACCGGTAAGCGATCAGTTCGGCCAGGGGGCGGAGCGACGGCCCCTGTGCGCATGACCGTCGGAATTGGGCACGAGGAAGGCACAGCCAGATGGGACGTCACCGAAGCCCGGCCAAGCGCAGGGGCCGCCCCGTACGCACCGGCCTGCTCGGTGCATCGGCCGCCGTGGCCATGGGCGCCGTTGCGGTCGCATCCGGTTTGCTGCCGGGCGGTGACGTGCTGACGGTCGGCGGGGACAAGTCCCCCGGCGGGCCGATCCGCACCGACGGCCCGGCGACGTTGCAGACCCAGGGCGACTCGGGCGCCAGCCCCACCACCCAGCCGCCCGCCGCGGGCCCCACCGCGCCGCACCTGCCGTCGACCTCGCCGAGCGGCTCCCCCTCGGGCAAGCCGTCCGCGAAGGCCGGCACCGAGACCCCGGGCGCCAAGGCGCCGAAGCCCTCCGCTCCCGGTTCTCCCGAGAAGTCCACGGGGGCCGCCGGGGCGACGGGGGCCGCGGAGAAGAAGACGACCGCCCCGCAGCGCAGCGCGCCGTCCACCGCGTCCTCCTCCCCCGCGCACTCCGCCACCCCGCAGCCGCGCGCGGCGACGTCCTCCGAGACGAAGTTGGAGTCGCAGGTGCTGGCGCTGGTGAACCAGGAGCGCGCCAAGGTGGGCTGTAGCCCGGTGCAGTACGACGCCGCCCTCGCCAAGCTCGCCGGGAACTTCAGCAGCGACATGGCCAAGCGCGGCTTCTTCAGCCACACCGACCCCGACGGGGACACCCCCTGGGACCGCGCCGAGCAGGCCGGGGTGAAGAACCTCGCCGCGGAGAACATCGCCCGCGGCCAGGCGGACGCCGCCGCGGTGATGGAGTCCTGGATGAACAGCGACGGACACCGCGCGAACATCCTCAACTGCGACTACAAGACCCTCGGAGTCGGAGTGCACCTGGGCGACGGCGGCCCCTGGTGGACCCAGAACTTCGGTTTCTGACCCCCTGCGTCCCGGCCGGGTGCCCGCGCGTCACGACGCCGGGCGCCCGCCGGGCTCACGTCTTCGGCGGGCGTTGGCAGCGCGGGCAGAAGTAGCTGGAGCGGTTCATCCACGGGCGGCGCCGGATCGGGGTGCCGCACCGCCGGCACGGCTCGTCCTCGCGACCGTATGCGTCCAACGACCGGTCGAAGTAGCCGGATTCGCCGTTGACGTTCACGTACAGGCTGTCGAAGCTGGTGCCGCCCTCCGCGAGGGCCGCGTTCATCACGTCCCGCGCGTGCTGGAGCAGTTCGGCGGCGCGGGGGCGGGTGAGCGAGGCCGTCGGGCGCTCGTAGTGCAGCTTCGCGCGCCACAGCGCCTCGTCCGCGTAAATGTTGCCGACCCCGCTGATCAGCGTCTGGTCCAGCAGCGCCCGCTTGACCGTGGTGCGGCGCAGCCGCAGCGCGGTGATGAACGCCGCGTCGTCGAAGGCGGGGTCGAGCGGGTCGCGGGCGATGTGCGCGATGACGTCGGGGATGCCGTCCGGGGTGTTCTCGTGCAGCGAGAGGCCGCCGAAGGTGCGCTGGTCGACGAAGCGCAGCTCGGTGCCGATGGTGTCGTCGAAGCGGACCCTGACCCGCAGGTGCCGCTCGTCGGCCGTGCCCTCGGGCTGGACCAGCAGCTGCCCGCTCATCCCCAGGTGGCCGAGGACGGAGGTGCCCGTGGCGCCGAGCGGCAGCCACAGGTACTTGCCCCGGCGGCGAACGATGCCCACGCTGTGCCCGTTCAGCCGGGCGGCGAAGTCCTCGGCGCCGGCCGGATGGCGTCGGACGGCGCGCGGGTGCAGCACCCGCACCTCGGCGATCGTACGGCCGCTGATCCATCGCTGGAGTCCGCGGCGGACGACCTCGACCTCGGGCAGCTCGGGCACGGGCCTCCTTCACAGGATTCACGGATTCACGGATTCACGAATGCGCAGCCGCACCGGGGGTCCAGGTCCGCAGGACGGGCCCCGGGTGGGAACGCCCGCAGCGTACCGCTCGCCGCGGGCCACGAACCTCGGGCCCCCTTCCCCGCGGCGGCGGAAGGGGGCCCGATGGCCTCGTGCGCGCGGGGAGCGCGTGGACTCAAGCCGGCGCGGCCTGATCCGACTCCCCGGTGGACGGTGCGGCAGCCGCGGCGGAGGGCTCGGCGGCCCCCGTCCGTGCGGCGGCGGCCCGCTGGTCGGCGGCGGCGCGGATCTCCCGCCAGGCCGACTCGGCGGCCTGCTGCTCCGCCTCCTTCTTGCTGCGGCCAGTGCCGGTGCCGTACGAGACACCACCGACGCGGGCAGCAGCAGTGAAGGTCTTCTCGTGGTCGGGTCCCGTCTCGGTGACCAGGTACTCCGGCACTCCGAGCCCTTCGGCCGCGGTCAGCTCCTGGAGACTGGTCTTCCAGTCCAGGCCCGCGCCCAGGTTCGAGGACTTCTCGATCAGCGGGTCGAAGAGCCGGTGCACCAGCTCGGACGCCGCGTCGAGCCCCTTGTCGAGATAGACCGCGCCGATCACCGCTTCGAGGGTGTCGGCGAGGATGGATGCCTTGTCCCTGCCGCCCGTGCCTTCCTCGCCCCGGCCGAGCCGGATGAAGGAGCCGAGGTCGAGACCACGGCCGACACCGGCCAGCGCACGCGAGTTCACCACCGCGGCCCGCAACTTGGCCAGTTGGCCTTCCGGCAGGTCGGGGTGGGTGCGATAGAGGGTGTCGGTGACCACCAGGCCGAGCACGGAGTCCCCGAGGAACTCCAGCCGCTCGTTGGTGGGCAGACCGCCGTTCTCGTACGCGTACGAGCGATGGGTCAGCGCACGCACCAGAAGGGCGGACTCGACCTGATAGCCGAGCCGCCCTTCCAGAAGCGTGTGGGACGAGGCTGCGTTGACTGCATTGACGTTGTCCGCCGACTTGCCGGCCTTGGACAGCTCAGACATCGGGCCTCTCACCAGCCGCTCAGACCGCGAGGACCTGGCGCTTGTTGTAGGTGCCACAGCTGGGGCACGCGATGTGCTGCAGCTTGGGCTCCTGGCAGCGCTCGCACGCAACCAGGGTGGGGACCGCAGCCTTCCACTGCGACCGGCGGTGGCGCGTGTTGCTGCGCGACATCTTCCGCTTCGGAACAGCCACGGCTACTTCTCCTGCTTCTCGTCGACGCCAGCTCCGGCGCCGCCCATGTTGTCCTTCTCGCCGTCCTTGATGGTGTCGGCGAGTCCTTGCAGTGCCGCCCAACGGATGTCGAGGGCGTCGTGGTGGTGGTCCGGGTCGTCGTCCAGCCGGACCCCGCACTGGGTGCAGAGGCCGGCACAGTCCTCCCGGCACACCGGCTGCATCGGCAGTGCGAGCACCACCGCGTCACGCAGCACCGGCTCAAGGTCGAACAGGCCGTCCTTGAGCAAGACGATGTCCTCGCCCTCGGCGTCGTCGCCGGCGTCCGCGGCGCGGCCGCGGCTCCGGTCGTCGGCGTCGGGGTACGTGAACATCTCCTGGAACTCCGCGACGACATCGAGGCGCAGCGGCTCCAGACACCTTACGCACTCCCCCTCGGCCGACGCACGGGCGGTGCCCGTGACGAGCACCCCTTCCATGACCGACTCAAGGCGGAGGTCCAGCTCGACGGCCTCGCCCTCGGGGACGCCGACGACCTCCTCGATGCCGAGGTCCTTGGGCGCGGGCACGGAGCGGGTGAGCCGCTGGAGCGCACCAGGACGCCGGCCCAGCTCGTGCGTGTCGAACACGAGGGGGTTGCGGTGGTCGAGGCGGGCGTTCAGGGCTCTTCCTGCTTTCGAGTCGTGCCGACGCTCCGGGCCGGGGCGTCAGGGAGGAGGGGCTACCGCCCTCGGAGAGGGTGCTGGGCAGCCGGGATCGCGAGGATACGCGCGACCGAAGAGCCAGGATACTGGACGGGGCGCCGTCGGCCCAATCCGGCCCCGGACGACCGGTGGCTCAGCGGCCCTGTTCGTACCGTCGCAGTTGCGCCGCGTCGATCATGCCGGTGTCGAAGAGGCTCGTCTCGTCCAGGGCGGCGGGCTGCTGCGGGGGCGTGCGGTCCGGATCGGGGTACGCGTAGGGGCCCTGGGCCGCGTACGGCTGCGGCTGCTCGGCGTACGGCTCCACGGGGCCGCCGTAGCCGGCGTACGGGTCCTGGCCGGCGCCGGTCTCGACGTACGGGTAGGACTCCTGGCCCGCGTACGCCGCGGGCTGCGGGACGGCGGGGGCGTGCAGCGGGTACGGCGGGGCCACCGGCGCCTGCGGCTCGGGCTCCGAAGGGGCCAGCGGGTCGGCAAGTTCCGCGAGACCGGCCAGGTAGTCGGCGTCGCTGGTGGCGGCCGCGTGCCGGGGTGCGCCGGTCGCGCCCTGGGCCGCCAGGTGCTCCCCGAGCCCGTCGCCGGTCGGGCGCCCCTGGAGCTTGAGCCGGCCGCGGCCCACCGCCTCCAGCGTCTTGCCGAGCACCGCTTCGAAGGCGCCGAGCTTGGCCTCCACGTACGCGTCGGCCCGGTCGATCAGCACCTGCGGGTCCGGGGAGTGCTCGGGGGCGTCGGCCTCCGGCAGCCCCTGCTCGTCCAGGCCGGGCCCGCGGCCCAGCAGCTTCTCCCGGCCGCGGTCCACCGAGCCGATGGTCTTGGTGAGGACGACCTCGAAGTTGGCGAGTTTGGAGTCCACGTACTCGTCGGCCTCGGCGCGGATCTCCTCCGCCTCCCGGCGGGCCCCGGCGACGATGCGTTCGGCCTCGTCCTGGGAGTGCCGGGCGACCTGGGAGTCGGCGATCAGCGAGCCCCGCTCGACGTGCGCGCCGTCGATGATGCGCCGGGCCTCCTGGTGCGCGTCGGCGATCTGCCGGTCGCGGTCGCCCAGCACCTCCTGGGCCCGGGCGAGGGAGTCGGGCAGCGCCCGGCGCACCTCGTCCAGCAGGGCGAGCAGTTCGGCGCGGTTGACCACGCACGAGGCCGACATGGGCAGGGACCGGGCGCTGCCGACCGCCTCGACGATCTCGTCGAGCTTCTTGTGCACGTCCACCGTGGTTCGCCACTTCCTGCGCTGTTACGAGACGGACGGCACGACTGTACGGCCAGCGGGGCGGGCCGCGAGGCGTTTCACCGCTCGGCGAGACGCCTGACCAGGGCCTCGTGGACGGCCGGCGGCAGCAGGTGGGAGACGTCGCCGCCCCAGGCGGCGACCTCCTTGACCAGGCTGGAGGAGAGGAAGCTGTAGGTGGGGTTGGTCGGGACGAAGAGGGTCTCGACGCCCGACAGGCCGTTGTTCATCTGGGCCATCTGCAACTCGTAGTCGAAGTCGCTGACGGCGCGCAGACCCTTGACGATGGCGGGGATGTCCCGCTGCTTGCAGAAGTCGACCAACAGTCCGTGGTGGGACTCCACCACGACGTTCTCGTACTCGGCGGTGACCTCGCGGATCAGGTCCATCCGCTCGTCGACCGTGAACAGTCCCTGCTTGGACTTGTTGATCATCACCGCGACGTAGACGACGTCGTACAGCTTGGAGGCGCGGGCGATGATGTCGAGGTGTCCGTTGGTGATGGGGTCGAACGACCCCGGACAGACTGCGCGGCGCACTGGAAGTCCCTCGCTCTCCGGTCCGGTCATGGGGCGTCTTCACATGGGGCTGCCTCGTCGCTGACGGAGGCGGCGCGACCGTACCAAAACGTTCCCTCGCCGTAGCGACGGGACCTCAGGGGTTCGAAACCCCGTGGCCAGCCGAAGGTGCCGCCTCTGGTACTGCGTTCCACGGTGGCGAGCGCATCCTCAGCAAGCCACCCCTGGGTGCGGAGTGTGAGCAGGATCTCCCGAAGATCATCGTCCGTGACGGCGTACGGGGGGTCGAGGAAGACGACGTCGTACGGGGCGTCGGGCGCCGGACCCGTCACGATTTGCTCCGCTCTGCCCGAGCGCACTTCGGCGCCGGGCAGCCCGAGCACCCGGACGTTCTCCCGGACCACGCGCGCGGCCCGGGCGTCGGCCTCCACGAGCAGGGCGTGGGCGGCGCCCCGGGACAGCGCCTCCAGACCCACCGCGCCGGAGCCGGCGTACAGATCGGCGACCCGGATGCCGGTCAGCGTCCCGAGCAGCGACTGCCAGGTGGAGAAGAGTCCTTCGCGCGCGCGGTCGGAGGTGGGGCGGGTGCCGGTGCCGGGCGGGACGGCGAGGCGGCGTCCGCCGGCGGCACCGGCGATCACGCGGGTCATCTCAGTCCTCGGGGTCGAACGGCCGAGCGCGGGGTGCGTCGATCGGCGCGGGCCCGGGGGCGGGTCCGTGCGATCAGTCTCTCAGCCCTTGTCGAGGTATTGCTCCCGCTCCTGGTCGAGAAGGGCGTCCAAGGCGGTGCGCAGCTCGGGCAGCCGCTCCAGCTCCGGATCGCCCTCGACCACCGCGACGGCCTCTTGGCGGGCGGCCTCGATGATCTCCTCGTCGTCGATGACGGCGAGCACCCGCAGCGAGGAGCGGGCGCCGGACTGGGCCTGGCCGAGGACGTCGCCCTCGCGGCGCTGCTCCAGGTCGATGCGGGACAGCTCGAAGCCGTCGAGGGTGGCGGCGACGGCGCCGAGCCGGGCCCTGGCCGGGCTCGCCTCGGGCATCTCGCTGACCAGCAGGCACAGCCCGGGGGCGGAGCCGCGGCCCACCCGGCCGCGGAGCTGGTGGAGCTGGGAGACGCCGAACCGGTCCGCGTCCATGATCACCATCGCGGTGGCGTTGGGGACGTTCACTCCGACCTCGATGACGGTGGTGGCGACGAGCACGTCGACCTCGCCGGCGGAGAAGCGGCGCATCACGTCGTCCTTGTCGTCCGGCGCCATCCGGCCGTGCAGCACTTCGATCCGGAGTCCGGCCAGCGGGCCCCGGGAGAGCTGGTCGGCGACGTCGAGCACGGCGAGCGGGGGCCGCTTCTCCGCGTCGTCGCCCCGGGGCCCTTCGGCCGCCTTCTTCTTCTGCGCGGTCGCGTCCTCGTCGTCGCCGATGCGGGGGCAGACCACGTACGCCTGGTGGCCCTTGTCGACCTCCTCGCGGATCCGCTCCCAGGCGCGCTCCAGGAAGTGCGGCTTGTCCCGGGCGGGCACGACGTGGCTGGCGATCGGGGAGCGCCCGGCCGGGAGCTGGTCGAGTACGGAGGTCTCCAGGTCGCCGAAGACGGTCATCGCGACCGTACGGGGAATGGGGGTGGCGGTCATGACCAGGAGGTGCGGCGGCTGCTTGCCCTTGGAGCGCAGGGCGTCGCGCTGTTCGACGCCGAAGCGGTGCTGCTCGTCGACGACGACCAGGCCCAGGTCGTGGAACTTGACCTTGTCCTCGATCAGGGCGTGGGTGCCGATCACGATCCCGGCTTCGCCGGTGACCAGGTCCAGCAGGGCGGCGCGGCGCGCAGCGGCCCCCATCGAGCCGGTGAGCAGCACGACCTTGGTGCCCTGCTCGGCGCCGCCCAGCATGCCGCCCTCGGCGAGTTCGCCCATCATCTCGACGACGGAGCGGTGGTGCTGCTGGGCGAGCACTTCGGTGGGCGCGAGCATCGCGGCCTGTCCGCCGGCGTCCACCACCGCGAGCATGGCCCGCAGCGCGACCAGGGTCTTTCCCGAGCCGACCTCGCCCTGGAGGAGTCGGTGCATGGGGTGCTCGGTCGCCAGGTCGTCGAAGATCTCGCCGGTGACCTTGCGCTGGCCGTCGGTGAGGGTGAACGGCAGCTTCGCGTCGAAGGCGTCCAGCAGCCCGCCCGCGACGGGTCGGCGGGCGACGGCGGGCAGTTGGGCGTCCGCGTGCCGGCGCCGGGCGAGGGCGACCTGGAGCACGAACGCCTCGTCCCACTTCAGCCGGGCCCGGGCGTCCTCGACGTCGTCCTTGGTGTGCGGCCGGTGGATCTTGAGCAGTGCTTCCGGCAGCGAGGGGAAGCCGCGGCCCTCGCGCAGGACGTCGGGCAGCGGGTCGACCGCGTCCCGGGCGCGCGGCAGCACCGCGTCCACCGCCTTGGCGACCTTCCAGGACTCCATGCCCTTGCAGGCGGGGTAGATCGGGATCAGCGCGCCGGCCCAGGACTCGATCGCGGACGCGTCGGAGGCTTCGGAGCCGTCCGGACCGTCGGCGGCCGTGCCCAGCTTGGCGTACGAGGGGTGGGCGAGCTGGAGCCGGTGGTTGAACACCGAGACCTTGCCGGCGAACATCGCGCGGCTGCCGGGCAGCAGTTCCTTGTGGGGCTTGTGCACTCCGCGGCCGAAGAACACCAACTGGAGCCGGCCGCTGCCGTCCGTGATGGTGACCTCCAGCCGCTGGCCGCGCCCTCCGTTGAAGGTGTGCACCCGGGCGTCGGCGACCTGGGCGACGACGGTCACCTCCTCGTCGAGGGGGAGGTCGGAGAGGTGGGTGAGCTGGCCCCGCTCCTCGTACCGCCGTGGGTAGTGGTGCAGCAGGTCACCGACCGTGTGCAGGCCGAGCTGCTCGCCGAGCACTTTGGCGGTCGCCGGGCCGAGGGTCTTCTTGAGGGGTTCGCTCAGGACGGACACGGGGTCCATTGCACACCACGGCACTGACAAAAGCACTGACGGCGGCCCGGGGCGGGTGGACGGGCGGCGCTCACTCCACGCCGATCAGCAGCGGACTGGTGGCGGGCCCGCCCTCGTACACGACCGTGTCGACCGCGAGGTGCCGCTCGCGCACGTGGCGCTGCAGGCGGACGGCGAGCTGCGGGCCGTCGGGGAGGTCGGCCGCGAGGACCAGGGTCACCAGCTCCCCGCCCGCGGAGAGCATCCGGTCGAGCACGGCGGTCGCGGTGCTCGTCACGTCGGCGCCGATGACGGCCACGTCGCCGTCGATCAGGCCGAGCACGTCGCCGGCCTGGCAGACGCCCGCGGTGGTCCAGGACCGGTGTTCGGCGACGGCGAGTTCGCCGTAGCGGGTGGCGCCCGCGGCGGCGGTCATCGCCACGACGTCCTCGTCGAAGCGGCGTCCCGGCTCGTGGACGGCGAGGGCCGCGATGCCCTGGACGGCGGCCCGGGTCGGGACGAGGGCGACGCGTACGCCTTCGCCGCGGGCCTGCTCGGCGGCGGCCGCGGCGGTGTGCCGCAGCTCGGCCGAGTTCGGCAGCAGGACGACCTCGCGGGCGTGCGCCCGGCGGATCGCCTCCACCAGTTCGCCGCTGGCCGGTGGCTCGCCGGGGCGGGCGAGCACGGCGGTCGCGCCCGCGTCGGCGCACAGCCGGGCGAGCCCCGCGCCGGGCACCACGGCGACGACGGCCCGCTGCGCCCGCTCCGGCGCCGGCACCGCACCGACGCCGGCGGGGTCCACGCCGTCCCGCCCAAGCGCGCGCCCGGTCAGCCGCGCCGCATCGCTGTGGGCGGTGGCGCCGTCGTGAGTGGTGAGGTGGGTGATGCGGATGCGGTGCGGGCGGCCCGCTTCGACACCGGCCTCCACCGCCGCGCCCGCGTCGTCCACGTGCACGTGGACGTTCCACAGGCCGTCGCCGCCGACGACGACCAGACAGTCCCCGAGGGCGTCCAGCCTGCTGCGCAGCCGGGCCACCGCCGCGTCCTCGGCCTCTAGGAGATAGATCACTTCGAAGGCCGGGCCGCCGACGGCGCACGCGTCCGCGGGCAGCGCGGGAACGGGACCCCGCGGTGCCCGCGAGCGGGCGGGTACGGGTGGCGCCTGGCCGGTGACGGCCTCCAGCAGCGCCCCGAGCACCGCCAGGAGCCCTTGCCCGCCGGCGTCCACGACACCGGCCCGTCCGAGCACCGCGAGCTGGGCCGGGGTCGCCGCCAGCGCCGCGCTCGCCCCTTCGTACGCGGCCCGGGCGGCGCTACGGACGTCGGCGGGCGCCGTCGCCGCGGCGTCCGCCGCCGCGGACGCGACCGTGAGGATGGTGCCCTCCACGGGGTGCGCCACCGCCTCGCGGGCCAGCTCGGCGGCCCGCCGCAGCGCGCTCGCCAGGTGGTCGCCGTCGCCCAGCCGGTCCGCCATCCCGCGCAGCAGCTGGGCCAGGATCGTGCCGGAGTTGCCGCGCGCGCCGAGCAGCGCCCCGTGCGCCATCGACCGGATGACCGTGGGCAGGTCGGGGGCGGGGCCGGCGGGGGCCAGGGCCGCCTCGTGGGCGGCGAAGACCGCCTCCACGGCCGTCGCCGCGGACTCCACCGTCAGATACAGGTTGGTGCCCGTGTCCCCGTCCGCGACGGGGTAGACGTTGATGGCGTCGATCTCCTCGCGCTCCTGGCCGAGGGCTTCCAGCGCCTTGGCGCACCAGGCCCGTACCGCCGTGGCGTCGAGGGCGTGCGGCGGCTGGTTCTGCGGCACCTGGACGGCCTCCTGCATCGGGCTCCATCGAGTTCCATCGGGCGGCGCCCTGTCGGGCTCGTTCGGCGGGTCTCCCCGGCGCTCGCACCGCAGGGTAGACCCCGGGGCGGGCGCGGCTGCGGGCAGGTCGGACGCGGAAGGGGTCGTGGTAGTTTCGTCTATGGAACGCAGCCGTTGTATGCTGCTCCGGTTGCCTGATGAAAATCAGGCCGTTCCCCCGGCAAAGCCACCGATCAGTTATTGATTCCGGCACGCCGGAATTCACTGTACGTGCATCTGAAGTCTTTGGAGTGACCCGTGGCTGCCAACTGCGACGTCTGCGGCAAGGGGCCGGGCTTCGGCAACAACATTTCGCACTCGCACCGCCGTACGTCTCGTCGCTGGAACCCGAACATCCAGCGCGTGCGTGCCGTGGTCGGTCGGACGCCGAAGCGGCTCAACGTCTGCACCTCGTGCATCAAGGCCGGCAAGGTCTCGCGCTAACGCCGACGCAGGTCGCTAGCGCAGCCCCTGCGGTTGCCTTGACAGCCGGTCCACCCTCGGGTGGGCCGGCTGTTTTGCCGTGCCCGGGTGGTTGTGGGTGCGGGTCCGTACCCACAACCACCCGGGCAGTACTACGTCGACAGCTTCCACGCGTGCCGGACCGGGCCGATCCCGCCGCCCAGCGGGAAGCCCGCCGCGATCGCGCCGGTCACGTACTCCTTCGCCGTCGCCACCGCGTCCGGCACGGCCCGCCCCTTCGCCAGCTCCGCCGCGATCGCGGACGCCAGGGTGCAGCCGGTGCCGTGGGTGTGGCGGTTGTCGTGGCGCGGCGCGCGGAACCAGTGCTCGTCGACACCGTCCGTGAGCAGGTCCAGGGCGTCGCCCGCGAGGTGCCCGCCCTTGATCAGCGCCCAGCGCGGGCCGAAGCCGAGCACCGCGTCGGCGGCCCGCCGCATCCCGTCCTCGTCGTGCGCCTCGACGCCGGTGAGCTGCCGCACCTCGTCCAGGTTGGGGGTGGCCACCGTCGCCACCGGGAGCAGCCGGTGGCGTACGGAGTCCAGCGCGGCGGTCGCGAGCAGCGGGTCGCCGTGCTTGGAGACCCCGACCGGGTCGACGACGACGGGCGCTTCGGTCGCGGCGAGCAGTTCGGCGACGGTCTCCACCAACTCCGCCGACGCCAGCATCCCGGTCTTCACGGCCTGGACGCCGATGTCGTCGACGACGCTGCGGTACTGGGCGCGCACCGCTTCGGCGGGCAGTTCCCAGTAGCCCTGCACGCCGAGCGAGTTCTGTGCGGTGACGGCCGCTATGACGCTCATGCCGTGGGTGCCGAGCGCGAGCATCGTCTTGAGGTCGGCCTGGATGCCGGCGCCGCCGCCGGAGTCCGAGCCGGCGACGGTCAGCACGCGGGGCGGCGCCTGCGCGGCGCGGACCGTCATTCCGTACCTCCGAAGTGGTCCCAGCCGCTCTTGGTGTGCCAGGGGGCGCCGTCCACGGTGACCTGCGGGGCGGCGGACGGGTGCAGGACCTCCCCGATGACCTTCCAACGGGCGGGCAGCTTCGCGTCGGGCGGGAAGGTCGCCACGATGGCGTGGTCCTCCCCGCCGGTGAGCACCCACTGCACCGGGTCGACGCCGACGGCCTGACCGATGTCGTTCATTTGGGTGGGCACGTCGATCGCGCCGGAGCGCAGGTCGATGCGGACCTTGCTGGACTCCGCGATGTGACCGAGGTCGGCGATCAGCCCGTCGCTGACGTCGCACATGGCGGTCGCGCCGAGCCCGGCCGCGGCGGGGCCCGCGTGGTACGGCGGCTCGGGCCTTCGGTGCGCCTCGACGAAGGCGCGCGGCGAGCGGAAGCCGCGGGAGAGCACCGCGTGCCCGGCGGCGGACCAACCGAGCCAGCCGGTGTACGCGACGACGTCGCCGGGGCGCGCCCCGGAGCGGGTGACGGGCTCGTGCCCCCGCAGGTCGCCGAGTGCGGTGATGGCGAGGGTGATCAGATCGCCGCGGACCACGTCCCCGCCGACCACGGCGGCGCCCGCGACCTGGCACTCGTCCCGGATGCCGTCCATCAACTCGGTCGCCCAGGTGACGGGGAGGTCGGCGGGGACGACGAGGCCCAGGAGGAGGGAGGTGGGCACGGCGCCCATGGCGGCGATATCGGCCAGGTTCTGGGCGGCGGCCTTGCGCCCCACGTCGTACGCCGTCGACCAGTCGCGGCGGAAGTGCCGTCCCTCCAGCAGGATGTCCGTGCTCGCCACGACCCTGCGGTCGGGGGCGGCGACGACCGCGGCGTCGTCACCGGGCCCGATCCGGACCGCCGGGGTGGCGGTGAGCCGGGAGGTGAGCTCTCTGATCAGCCCGAACTCCCCCAACTCCCCCACAGTGCCCTTCACCCGAGTCTCACCTTTCCGTCGTCCCCGCCGGACCACCCGGCCGAGCTGTCGTGCTGTGGTGCCGTCCGTACTCGCGCTCGCGAGCCGCCGTGACGGTGGGTACCGTCAAGAGTTGCGTCAACGTCCGCTCGACGCACGCCACACTACGGACGCCACCCCGCGCGCAGGTCTCCCCGCGACCGGTGGTGACGCGATACCGTGGCGTCCCTTTCTCCCCCCTGGGGCTCCCCCACCGCAGGCACCGAGGGCGCCGGTGGCGAGCGACCCCGGGGCCGCCCTGGAGGTTCCGTGGTACAGGCGTACATCCTGATTCAGACCGAGGTGGGCAAGGCGTCCGCGGTCGCCGAGACCATCGGGAAGATCCCGGGGGTGATCCAGGCCGAGGACGTGACCGGACCGTACGACGTGATCGTGCGCGCGCAGTCCGACACGGTGGACGAACTCGGCCGGCTGGTGGTCGCCAAGGTCCAGCAAGTGGAAGGCATCACGCGAACCCTGACCTGCCCGGTCGTGCACCTGTAGCCCCCGTCTACGCTTGGCCGGTGACTTCCGTTCGCCGGTCCCGGTCCGTCTCCCCGCTCACCAGTGCCGCCGCCGCGGCGGCGGTGCTGCTCGCGCTCGCCGGGTGCACCCGGGCGGACGCGTCGATCACTGCTCCCCGACCGCCCGCCGAGGAGGCGGCCCTGTGCACGGCGTTGGACGGGGCGCTGCCCGACACGGTCGGCGGTGAGGACCGCTCCGACCCCGAGCCCGCTTCGGAGTTCACCGCGGGCTGGGGCGACGCGGCGATCGTACTGCGCTGCGGCGTCCCGCGGCCCGCCGCGATGGGCGACCCCTCGTCGGACGCCGTCGAGGCGAACGGCGTGGGCTGGCTGGTGGAGCGGCTCGCGGACGGTTCGCGCTTCACCACCACGTACCGCGAGACCTACGTCGAGGTGACCATGGGCGGGAAGTTCGCCCAGGACGCGACGCCGCTGGCCCAGCTGGCCGACGCGGTCGAGGAGACCGTGCCGGCCACGCTGGAGCTGCCGTGAGGCACCGGGCGTTCAGCGCAGCCCGGTGGTGCGGCGCAGCGCCGCCTGGATGAGCCGGTCGACCAGCTCCGAGTAGGAGACGCCGGTCTCCTGCCACATCCGCGGGTACATGGAGATCGGCGTGAACCCGGGCATCGTGTTGATCTCGTTGATCACGAACCGGCCCTCCTCGGTGAGGAAGAAGTCGGCGCGCACCAAGCCCTCGCAGGACGTCGCCTCGAAGGCGTCCACCGCGAGCCGGCGCACCTCCGCGGTCTGTTCGGCGGTGAGCGGTGCGGGCACGATCCCGGGCGCCGCGTCGATGTACTTGGCCTCGAAGTCGTAGAAGTCGTGCGACTGGACGCCGGGGATCTCGGCCGGGACGCTGGCGTGCGGGCCGTCCTCGAACTCCAGCACTCCGCACTCGATCTCCCGGCCCCGCACCATCGCCTCGACGATGACCTTCGGGTCGTGGCGGCGGGCCTCCTCGATCGCCTCGTCCAGGCCGGCCAGCGAGTCGACCTTGGTGATGCCGAAGGAGGAGCCGGCGCGGGCGGGCTTCACGAACAGCGGCCAGCCGTGGTCACCGGCGAAGGAGACGACCTTCTTGCGGGCGGCGGCGGGGTCCTGCTCCCACTCGCGCGGGCGGATCACCTCGTACGGCCCGACGGGCAGCCCGTACGAGACGAAGATCCGCTTCATGTACTCCTTGTCCATGGCGACTGCGGAGGCGAGCACCCCGGAGCCGACGTACGGCACCCCGGCGAGCTCCAGCAGCCCCTGGATGGTGCCGTCCTCGCCGTACGGGCCGTGCAGCACCGGGAAGACGACGTCGACCTCGCCCAGCGCCTTGGGCACGGCGCCCGGTTCGGTCAGGACGACCTCGCGGTTGCCGGGCTCGACGGAGAGCACCACGGCGCCCGTGGTGGACTCGGCGATCTGGTCCACGCTCGGGGTGCTGCGTTCGCTGATCGCCATCCGGTCGGGGTCGTCGGTGGTCAGCGCCCAGCGGCCCTCGGCGGTGATGCCGATCGGGACGACGTCGTACTTCGTCCGGTCGATGGCCCGCAGCACGGCACCGGCGGTGACGACGGAGATCCCGTGTTCGGAGCTGCGCCCGCCGAAGACGACGGCCACGCGCGGCTTGCGCGACGGCTGCTGCTCGGGGCTCTGGGGGAGGTTCTCGGTGCTCATATCGCCCTGAGACTACCGTGCGAACCGTCATCCGCACGGGGCGGCACAAGGCCGCTTCAGCGGCGTTCCGCCTTGGCGCTGCGCGACATCAGCTCCTTGAGCGCGACCAGCGGCGGCTTGCCTTCGTGGACGATGTCGACGACCGTCTCGGTGATGGGCATGTCGACGCCGTGCCGACGCGCCAGATCCAGCACCGACTCACAGGACTTGACGCCCTCCGCGGTCTGCTTGGTGACCGCGATGGTCTCCTGGAGGGTCATGCCCTTGCCGAGGTTCATCCCGAAGGTGTGGTTGCGCGACAGCGGCGACGAGCAGGTCGCCACCAGGTCGCCGAGGCCGGCGAGACCGGAGAAGGTGAGCGGGTCGGCGCCCATCGCGAGGCCGAGCCGGGTGGTCTCGGCCAGGCCCCGGGTGATCAGCGAGCCCTTGGCGTTGTCGCCCAGGCCCATGCCGTCCGCGATGCCGACGGCGAGCCCGATGACGTTCTTCACCGCACCGCCGAGTTCGCAGCCGATGACGTCGGTGTTGGTGTACGGGCGGAAGTACTGGGTGTGGCAGGCGGCCTGGAGCCGCTGGGCCACCTGCTCGTCGCGGCAGGCGACGACCGCGGCGGCGGGCCGGCGCTGGGCGATCTCCCGGGCCAGGTTGGGGCCGGTGACCACGGCGACCCGGTCGGCCGGCACCTGGGCGACCTCCTCGACGACCTCGCTCATCCGCTTGGCGGTGCCGAGTTCGACGCCCTTCATCAGGGAGACGAGCACGGTGTCCGCGGGCAGCAGCGGTGCCCAGGAGGCCAGGTTGTCGCGCAGGGTCTGGGAGGGGACGGCGAGCACGGTGAAGTCGGCGCCGTCCAGCGCCTCGGCGGGGTCGGTGGTGGCCCGCAGCCCGGCCGGCAGCTCGATGCCGGGCAGGTAGTCGGGGTTGGTGCGGGTGGTGTTGACGGCCTCCGCGAGTTCGGCGCGGCGGCCCCACAGGGTGACCCGGCACCCCGCGTCCGCGAGGACCATGCCGAAGGCCGTCCCCCAGGAGCCGGTTCCGAAGACGGCGGCCCTGACCGGTCCGGCGCGGTGTGCGGAGTGTGTCACTTCGGTCCTTCCCCTGCGGCCTTGCGCCGCTGTTCTGCACGGGCCTTGCGGTGGTCCCACGGTTCGCCCGGCGCCTTCTCGCCGCGGATCTCCTCCAGCAGCGCGGTGATGTCCGCCATGATCGCCTCGGTGGCCTCGCGCAGCACCTCGGGCGTGGGCTCCAGATCGTAGAACCTGTCGAGGTCGACGGGCGGTCCGGCCAGCACGATCAGGGTCTTTCGAGGGAAGAGCCGCAGTCGGTCCGTGCGCGCGTACGGCGGCATCGCGAGGTTCGCGCCCCACTGGGCGACCGGGACGACGGGGACCCGGGTCTGGAGCGCGATGCGGGCCGCGCCGGTCTTGCCGGCCATGGGCCAGGAATCCGGGTCGCGGGTGATGGTGCCCTCGGGGTAGAAGGCGACGCATTCGCCGCGTTCGATGGCCAAGACCGCGGCGCGGTAGGCGTCCAGGGCGTTGGTGGTCTCGCGGTACACCGGGATCTGCTGGGTGCCGCGGAGCATCATGCCGACGAAGGGGGTTTTGAAGAGCCCGGCCTTCGCGAGGAATCGCGGCACGCGCCCGGTGTTGTACTGGAAGTGCGCGTACGCGAGGGGATCGAGGTGGGAGATGTGGTTGACCGCGGTGATGAATCCGCCGTCGGCCGGCATGTGTTCCATTCCGCGCCAGTCCCGTTTGAACAGAACCAACAGCGGCGGTTTGGCGATGACCGCCGCCAGGCGGTACCAGAAGCCGATTTTTCGGCGGGACACGCGGACACCCTTCCTGTGCGCATGCATGCGCGTCGGCATGCGAGACGTGTACAGACTCGCCGGCGACCGGGCCTTTGCCCGGTTGCCGGGGGTCAAGTGTCGCCCTGGGCCCCCGGTCTGTCGAGGACACCGTACGCCCCGGTCATCGCACCGGCGCCCCGCCCCGGCCCTTGCCACGCCGGGTGCGGGCCACAATGACGGCCGGCGCGCACGGACGGAGAGCTGACCTGGACACCGACCCGACGGGCCACTGGTCACTGGTGGTCCCCTTGAAACCCCTTGCCCTGGCCAAGAGCCGGTTGGCCGGTGCCGCGGGCGGAATTCCGCGCCCGCGGCTGGCGCTGGCGTTCGCCCAGGACACCGTGGCGGCCGCGCTGACCTGCCCGGAGGTCCGGGATGTGGCAGTTGTCACGGACGATCCGGTGGCCGGGGCGGAGCTGGCGGCGCTGGGCGCGCGCATCGTGCCCGACCTGCCGGCCGCCGGGCTCAACGCCGCGCTCGCCCACGGTGCGCAGGCCGTACGGGCACTGCGCGCGGGCACTGCGGTGGCCGCGCTCAATGCGGACCTCCCGGCGCTGCGCCCTGCGGAATTGGCCCGGGTGCTGTCGTATGCCGGGAGATTTTCCCGCGCCTTTCTCACCGATGCGGCAGGTATCGGCACGACATTGCTGACGGCAACGGAAGGCGTCGAATTGCGGCCGGCTTTCGGCGGGGCTTCCCGACGTCGGCATTCGACGTCGGGCGCGGTGGAAATCGCGTTGCCCGACGTCGTCTCCGTACGGCAGGACGTCGATGCGCCCGACGACCTGACGGCGGCGGTGGCGCTGGGCGTCGGTCCGCACACGACGGCGCTGCTCGCGCCCCGCCCGGTGTCCCCGTGCCCCTGAGGGGCCGCAGCACTACGCTTTCGGGCATGCAAGCGACTTCGTACACCTACGATCCCGAGACCCGCAGCGGCAGCGTCCTGCTCGACGACGGGACGCCCGTGGAATTCGACTCGGCCGCCTTCGACGCGGGCGGACTGCTGCTGCTGCGGCCGGGGCAGCGGGTCCGGATCGAGACCGAGGGCACCGGTGACGCGCTGCGCATCACCCTGGTGACGCTCCAAACGCTCTGACCCGCCCGACGGTACGCACCGTGACGGTGCACCGCGCGGGCACCGGACGGGCCGGGAACAGCCGCGGGCCGGGCTCCCCTGGGGGAGCCCGGCCCGGCGTGTGAGTGGCTGTGGCGGCAGGTGCCGCTTACCTCTTCCGCGTGGCGGTCTTCTTCGCGGTCGTACGGGCCGTCGCCTTCTTGGCCGGGGCCTTCTTCGCGGTGGCCTTCTTCGCCGGCGCGGTCTTCTTCGCCGTGGCCTTCTTCGCCGCCGTCGTCTTCTTCGCGGTGGCCTTCTTGGCCGCCGTCGTCTTCTTCGCGGTGGTCTTCTTCGCGGTCGTCTTCTTGGCCGTGGCCTTCTTCGCCGCGGTCTTCTTGGCCGCCGCCTTCTTCGCGGTCGCCTTCTTCGCCGCCGCCTTCGCGGTGGTCCGCGTGGAAGTGCCACCGGAGAGGCTTCCCTTGGGCGCCTTCTTCACGGAGACCTCACCGCTGCGCGGGAGCTTCTTCGCCCCGCTGACCAGGTCCTTGAAGCCCTGACCGGCCCGGAAACGGGGCACCGAGGTCTTCTTCACCCGGACCCGCTCACCCGTCTGCGGGTTACGGGCGTACCGGGCGGGGCGTTCGACCTTCTCGAACGATCCGAAACCGGTGACCGAAACCCGGTCTCCGGCGACGACCGCCCGGACGATCGCGTCGAGCACCGCGTCGACGGCGTCGGCGGCCTGCTGTCGGCCACCGAGCTTGTCGGCAATCGCTTCTACGAGCTGCGCCTTGTTCACGTCTTCCCCTTCGGAGACATTGCCGGACCGAATCTGTCCAGGCTTTTTCGCACGTTAGGCAGATATATACCGCAAATCAAACACGAAACGGGCTAATCACCCTAGTGCCGCAACGAAGTCGACCGTCGAAGTCGCTCCTTCGCGAGTACGGCCGTCAGTCGCCTTCGGGGAATCGGCCCTCGTCGAGGTCCCGCACAAAGCGGTCCAGACGTCGCGCCGCATCCGGCAGATCGTGCTTCGCTGCGGCCGTGATGACCAGCAGCTTCCGGGAGAGCGCCTTCCTTACGCCTTCCGGGACTTGCAGTGCGCGCACCGCTGCGTGCGCATCCTTCAACCGGGCCGCGACCACCTCGTACAGGTCGAGTTGGCTGTCGCGTTCCATGCACCGATTGTGCCATCTGGGGCGAGTTGTCGCCCGGCGGCCCCTCAACAGACGACTGCGCCCCCCGCCGAAGGGCGGGGGGCGCAGTCCAGGAAAAGCGCAGATCAGACCCGATCAGACCGGAAGGGTCCGCGGTTTGAAGGCGGGCCGCGAGATCTCGTAGGCCGCGATGTCCGCTTCGTTCTGAAGGGTGAGACTGATGTCGTCCAGGCCGTTCAGGAGGCGCCAGCGGGCGTTCTCGTCCAGCTCGAAGGAGGCGGTGAGACCGGCGGCGCGGACCTCACGGGCCTGGAGGTCGACGGTGATCTCGACGGTGGGGTCGGCCTCGGTCAGCTCCCAGAGCCGGTCCACCGTCTCCTGCGGCAGAACCACGGTGAGCAGGCCGTTCTTCAGCGAGTTACCGCGGAAGATGTCGGCGAACCGAGCGGAGATGACCGTCTTGAAGCCGTAGTTCTGCAGCGCCCAGACCGCGTGCTCGCGGGAGGAGCCGGTGCCGAAGTCGGGGCCGGCGACCAGCACGGTCGCCCCCTGCCGCTCGGGCCGGTTGAGCACGAACTCGGCGTCCTTGCGCCACGCCTCGAAGAGTCCTTCCTCGAAGCCGTCGCGGGTGACCTTCTTCAGCCAGTGGGCCGGGATGATCTGGTCGGTGTCGACGTTGCTGCGGCGCAGCGGGACGGCCCGGCCGGTGTGGGTGGTGAATGCTTCCATGGTGATCAGACTCCAGCGGGCGTACGGGCGGCGTCGGCGTCGGTGAGGTCCGCCGGGGAGGCGAGGTGGCCGAGCACCGCGGTGGCGGCGGCGACCTGCGGGGAGACCAGATGGGTCCGGCCGCCCTTGCCCTGCCTGCCTTCGAAGTTGCGGTTGGAGGTGGACGCGGAGCGCTCGCCGGGCGCGAGTTGGTCCGGGTTCATGCCCAGGCACATCGAGCAACCCGCGTGCCGCCATTCGGCGCCGGCAGCGGTGAAGACCTTGTCCAGACCCTCCTCGACGGCCTGGAGCGCGACCCGCACGGAGCCGGGGACGACCAGCATCCGTACGCCGTCGGCGACTTTGCGGCCGTCCAGGATCGAGGCCGCCGAGCGCAGGTCTTCGATGCGGCCGTTGGTGCACGAGCCTACGAAGACGGTGTCGACATGGATGTCCCGCAGCTCCTGCCCGGCGGTCAACCCCATGTATTCCAGGGCCTTTTCCGCGGCCAGCCGCTCCGATGCGTCCTCGTACGAAGCGGGGTCGGGGACCCGCGAGCCGAGCGGGGCGCCCTGGCCCGGGTTGGTGCCCCAGGTGACGAACGGGGAGAGCGCGGCGGCGTCGATGACGACCTCGGCGTCGAAGACGGCGTCGTCGTCCGTGCGCAGCGTCTTCCAGTACGCGACGGCGGCGTCCCACTCCTCGCCCTCGGGGGCGTGCGGGCGGCCGCGCAGGTACTCGAAGGTGGTCTCGTCGGGGGCGATCATGCCGGCCCGGGCGCCCGCCTCGATGGACATGTTGCAGATGGTCATGCGGGCTTCCATCGACAGCTTCTCGATGGCCGGGCCGCGGTACTCCAGGACGTAGCCCTGGCCGCCGCCGGTGCCGATCTTGGCGATGATCGCCAGGATCAGGTCCTTGGCGCTCACCCCGTCGGGCAGCTCGCCGTCGACGGTGATCGCCATGGTCTTCGGGCGGGCCATCGGCAGCGTCTGGGTGGCCAGCACGTGCTCGACCTGCGAGGTGCCGATCCCGAAGGCCAGCGCGCCGAAGGCGCCGTGCGTCGAGGTGTGCGAGTCGCCGCAGACCACGGTGGTGCCGGGCTGGGTCAGTCCCAGCTGGGGGCCCACCACGTGGACGACGCCCTGCTCGACGTCGCCGAGCGGGTGCAGCCGCACGCCGAACTCCGCGCAGTTCTTGCGCAGGGTCTCCAGCTGGGCGCGCGAGACCGGGTCGGCGATGGGCTTGTCGATGTCGAGGGTCGGGGTGTTGTGGTCCTCGGTCGCGATGGTGAGGTCCAGGCGCCGCACCCGGCGGCCGCCGAGCCTGAGGCCGTCGAACGCCTGCGGGCTGGTCACTTCGTGCAGCAGGTGCAGATCGATGTAGAGGAGGTCGGGCTCGCCCTCGGCGCGCCGGACGACGTGGTCGTCCCAGACCTTCTCAGCGAGTGTCCTACCCATCGCTTTCCCTCCGGCCGGCCACGGTGCCGGCACTGCTAGAGATCGTGTGCGGCCCTTGATTCCGCCGGTCCGTCCCCGGGTGAACTCCCGGGTCCGTCCCCGGGCCGCCCCTACAGACTGGCTGCTTCTCCAGAAAATTGAACTTGCGTTTCATACTGTGAGACGCGAATATCGTTTCATGGACAACTCTAGCGGCGTCGGCGTTCTCGACAAGGCGGCTCTGGTTCTGAGCGCACTGGAGTCCGGTCCGGCCACCCTCGCCGGGCTGGTCGCGGCCACCGGGCTCGCCCGACCCACGGCCCACCGACTGGCCGTGGCACTGGAACACCACCGTATGGTGGCGAGGGACATGCAGGGGCGGTTCATCCTCGGCCCGCGGCTCGCGGAGCTGGCCGCCGCGGCCGGCGAGGACCGACTCCTGGCGACGGCCGGCCCCGTGCTGACGCACCTGCGCGACGTGACGGGCGAGAGCGCCCAGCTCTACCGGCGGCAGGGGGACATGCGCATCTGCGTCGCCGCCGCCGAGCGGCTGTCCGGATTGCGGGACACCGTCCCGGTCGGCTCCACGCTCACGATGAAGGCCGGGTCGTCGGCGCAGATCCTGATGGCCTGGGAGGAGCCGGAGCGGCTGCACCGCGGGCTCCAGGGCGCCCGCTTCACCGCGACCGCGCTGTCGGGCGTACGGCGCCGGGGCTGGGCCCAGTCGATCGGCGAGCGCGAGCCGGGCGTGGCCTCGGTCTCCGCACCCGTGCGCGGCCCGTCCAACCGCGTGGTCGCCGCCGTCTCGGTCTCGGGACCGATCGAGCGGCTGACCCGCCACCCGGGGCGGATGCACGCCCAGGCGGTCATCGACTCGGCGGCCCGGCTGACCGAGGCCCTGCGCCGCACCAGCTAACAGCGGACCGCCCCGCGGGCCGAGCGCCCGCGTCGAACTCTCCCCGCCCCCGTCCCCGTGTGCTCGCCGTCGCAACCCGGGGGCGGGCGCGGGGAGTTCGCCACGGAGAACTGCAACAGAACGCGAAGAAGCCCTCCGCATCATCGCGGAGGGCTTCTTCCTTCACGTACCCCCGACCGGATTCGAACCGGCGCTACCGCCTTGAGAGGGCGGCGTGCTAGGCCGCTACACAACGGGGGCAAGAAAGTGATCCATCGGATCAGCTGGGCTACCAGGACTCGAACCTAGACTAAATGAACCAGAATCACTCGTGCTGCCAATTACACCATAGCCCATGGTGGTTTAGACCAGTACCCCCGACCGGATTCGAACCGGCGCTACCGCCTTGAGAGGGCGGCGTGCTAGGCCGCTACACAACGGGGGCCCTAGCGATCCTGCGTCGCATGCGTCGGTTGCGATCCGGACGTACGCGCGGGAAGGATCTGTACCCCCGACCGGATTCGAACCGGCGCTACTGCCTTGAGAGGGCAGCGTGCTAGGCCGCTACACAACGGGGGCTTTGCAGATGAGCTCTGCGAGCTGGCCTACCAGGACTCGAACCTAGACTAACTGAACCAGAATCAGTCGTGCTGCCAATTACACCATAGGCCACCAAAGCGCAACCCCCGAGAGGGGGCTTGCTTGGCTTGCGCCTTCCGTCCGGGCCTTTCGGCCCTCTCGGGCGGCGCAGGAAGAACATTACCCGATGGTGGACGGCGCTCCAAAACGGGTATCGCCCGCCAACAGGCCGGGGAGCTGGTCGAGACCGGTGATCCGGATCAGCTCGGGCCGCCCGCCGCGCTCGGTGCGGTCCAGCCAGACGCCGGTCAGCCCTGCGTCGCCGGCGCCACGTGCGTCGATGTCCGGCTCGTCGCCCACGTACAGGACCTCCTGCGGCGGCAGTCCGACGGCCTCGCAGGCGGTGTGGAACGCCTCCGCCGCGGGCTTGGCCACACCCAGGTCGGCCGCGCACAGGACGACCTCGAACCGGTCCCGTACGCCCAGGGTGCGCAGCTTGTGCTCCTGGACGGAGAGCGACGAGTTGGAGAGCACCGCGTGCCGGTAGCCGGCGAGGGCGTCCAGCGCGGGCACGGCGTCCGGGAAGAGGGCCCAGGCGGCTTCGTAGTGCACGACGTACCGGCCGAACCAGGCGTCGGCGTCCGCGTCGTCGAGGGCGAGCCCGGTGAAGGTCCGCACCCGGTCGCGCCGCTGCCCGAGGAAGTCGACCTCCCCGGCGGAGAAGCGCGCCCAGTGCTGGGCCGTGACCCGCTGCCAACGCCCGAGGGCCTGCTCCACGGAGGTTTCTCCGTCGAGCAGGCCCTCGGCGTGCAGGTGGTCGCGCATCCCCGCGAGGTCGGCGCTGCGAAAGTCGAAGATCGTGTCGTCGATGTCCCACAGGACCGCTTTGATGACCATGGCCGAAGCCTAGGGCCCGGCCCCGGAGGCGGGTCTAGGCAGCGGCGGCCAGCTTGGTCAGGGCGGCGTCGATGCGGGTCAGGGTGCGCTCGCGGCCCAGGATCTCCAGGGACTCGAAGAGCGGCAGCCCCACCGTGCGCCCGGTGACGGCGACCCGGACCGGGGCCTGCGCCTTGCCCAGCTTGAGGCCGTGGGCCTCGCCGGCGGCCAGCACGGCCTCCTTGAGGGAGTCGGCGCTGGACCAGTCGGCCGCCGCCAGCTTCTCGCGGGCCGTGGTCAGCAGCTCGGCCGCGCCCGGCTTCATCGCCTTGGTCCAGGACGCCTCGTCCTCGACGGGCTCGGCGAGGAAGAGGAAGTCCACGTTCGCCGTGATGTCGGAGAGCACGGTGAGCCGGGTCTGGGCGTACGGGGCGATCGCCTCCCAGGCCGCCGGGTCGAACTGCTCGGGCGCCCAGTTCGCGTACGGCGCGCGCAGCCAGGGCCCGCACGCCTCGGCGAACGCCGCGACGTCGAGGCGGCGGATGTGGTCGGCGTTGATCGCCTCGGCCTTCTTGAGGTCGAAGCGGGCCGGGTTGGCGTTGACGTCCGCGATGTCGAACTTCTCCACCAGTTCGGCGACGGAGAAGACGTCCTGGTCGGCGGAGAAGGACCAGCCGAGCAGCGACAGGTAGTTCAGCAGCCCCTCGGGCAGGAAGCCCCGCTCGCGGTAGAGGTTGAGGGAGGACTGCGGGTCGCGCTTGGACAGCTTCTTGTTGCCCTCGCCCATGACGTACGGCAGGTGGCCGAAGGAGGGGACCTCCTTGGCGACGCCCAGCTCGATCAGCGCCTTGTAGAGCGCGATCTGGCGCGGGGTGGAGGAGAGCAGGTCCTCGCCGCGCAGTACGTGGGTGATCCCCATCAGGGCGTCGTCGACCGGGTTGACCAGGGTGTACAGGGGGGCGCCGTTGGCCCGCACGATGCCGTAGTCCGGGACGTTCTCCGGGGTGAAGGTCAGCTCGCCGCGCACCAGGTCCGTGAAGGTGATCGGCTCGTCCGGCATCCGGAAGCGGACGATGGAGGTGCGGCCCTCCGCCTCGTACGCGGCGCGCTGCTCGGCGGTCAGGTCGCGGCACTGGCCGTCGTAGCCGGAGGGGCGGCCGGCGGCGCGGGCGGCCTCGCGGCGGACCTCCAGCTCCTCCGCGGTGCAGTAGCAGTGGTAGGCGTGGCCGGCGGCCTGCAGTCGGCCGGCGACGTCGGCGTAGGTGTCCATGCGCTGCGACTGGCGGTACGGAGCGTGGGGGCCGCCCACCTCCGGGCCCTCGTCCCAGTCCAGGCCGAGCCAGCGCAGCGAGTCGAGGAGCTGCTCGTAGGACTCCTCCGAGTCACGGGCCGCGTCGGTGTCCTCGATGCGCAGGACCATGGTGCCGCCGGTGTGGCGGGCGAAGGCCCAGTTGAACAGGGCGGTGCGGACCAGGCCCACGTGGGGGTTGCCGGTCGGCGAGGGACAGAAACGTACGCGGACGTTAGCGTTAGCCACGCTTGATCACCTTGTTGGCGAGAGTGCCGATGCCTTGGATGGTGACGGCGACCTCGTCGCCGACGTTGAGGGGTCCGACTCCGGCCGGGGTCCCGGTGAGGATCACGTCGCCGGGGAGCAGCGTCATGGCCTCGGTGATGTTGACGACCAGGTCCTCGATGGAGTGGATCATCTGGCTGGTGCTGCCGAGCTGACGCTGGTCGCCGTTGACGGTGCACTGGACGGCGAGGTCGCCGGCCGCTTCGAGGCTGAGGCCGGTCTCCACCCAGGGGCCGAGCGGGCAGGCGGTGTCGAAGCCCTTGGCCCGGGCCCACTGCTTCTCGCGCTTCTGGACGTCACGCGCGGTGACGTCGTTGGCACAGGTGTAGCCGAGGATGACGTCCTTGACGCGCTCGCGCGGGACGTCGCGGCACATCCGGCCGATGACCACGGCGAGTTCGGCCTCGTGGTGCAGCTCCTGGGAGAAGGAGGGGTAGGCGATGGCATCGCCGGGGCCGATGACCGAGGTGGAGGGCTTGAAGAAGGCGAACGGCTCGGTCGCGGGCTCGTTGCCGAGTTCGGCGGCGTGCTCCGCGTAGTTGCGGCCGAAGGCGACCACCTTGTTGGGGAGCACGGGCGGCAGCAGCCGCACCTTGCTCAGGGGGACCTTGGTGCCGGAGAGCTCGAAGTCCGCGAACGGGACGCCCTTGATGATGTCGAGGACGAGTCCGTCAGGGGCTTCGCCCTCGACCGCGCCGAAGGCCACGTTGCCGTCGATGGAGAACCTGGCGATGCGCACGGGATGCCGCTGCCCCTCTGTTGCTGGTGACGCTGTTGGAGTCGGACGCTCCAGGCTAACGCGGCGGGGGTGCGGGCTTCGCGCACGGCTGCGCCCGGGGCGGTCGCTCGGACCGGGTCCCGGGCGCAGCGGGGTTCGGGGCGCGTCGTGCGGTCAGGAAACGCAGTCAGGAGACGGGGTCAGGAGACGGGGACGTCCATCAGGGTGGTGCGACGCGGGTTGGCCGTCTGGGTCGGGAGGTCGACGGAGTGCTCCGGACGAGCCGGCACCTCCAGTTCGGCGGCGTCCTTGACGTGCGCGAGGGTGGTGCGGCGGGGGTTGGCTATCGAGCGGGCCGTCGTCGTCTTCATCGGATGCCTTCAGACCTTTCAGACCTAATCGGCTAATTCGGCTAAGGGGTGTCCCGTGAGGCGGGCAGGCGGCTCCGGAGCGGCAGCGGGCCGACCGGCGACTGATCTGCGGGCGGCGCTTTACAACCGGGGCACCTCTGCCCAACGCGACAGGTTAAACATCTAGTTCCCGACAAAGTCGTGGAGAACGTGTGTGACAGGTGTGAGTTTCCTCACCGACCGTCCGGCAATTCGGTCATTACGGACTAGCAACTCACCCCCATAAAGCGGACATTGGCCAATCGAAGCGACTATTCCCCTCCTGATCACTACGACCGGGACAGGCCCCACCTCCGGACGCACTTCGACAACCCGTACAGATAAGTCCGTTTCACCCCCTAAGTCTTTCAACGGCTTGTGACCCGATGCTTACAACGTGTCACCCGGGTCACAGCACGGTGCGCGGCCCTTGTTGGAGATCCGGCACTGTGCTGGAATTCCACGCACCGCCGCAGAACCAGTCCGGCGCGCAAGGGGCGCAACGCAGCGCCGAGCGGCGGCGGGAAAGGGGGAGAGCGCCGGTCACTCAGACCACCCAGAGGCGCGGCGCCGCGCCTCGACAACGCCGACACCGTCCCTTCCGTTCTGCGGAAGGACGCCTGGTCCAGAGGTTGCGACGCTAGTGCAGGGACGTTTCAAGAGAGATGGCGCAGGGCGTCCCCAGGCCCACCAGGGCCATGGGGAAGCCGCGGCAGAGCAGGAGCCGCGCGGCGGGACCGTCCGTGGCTCGTCGCCCCAGCACATCCAGAACCAGGGCCAGGGGCCGACTCCTCAAGGCAACGGCGGCGACCGGGGTCCCGCGCGACCCGGCGCCCGCCCCGCACCCGGTGGACCGAACGGTCCCGGGGCGGCGGGGCCCGGCGGCCCGGGCGGCCGCACCGGACCCGGTGCGAATGCCGGCGGTGCCCCCCAGGGACCCGGCGGCGGCACCCCGACCGGTGCCGCGCCCACCGCTGGTGACGCGGCCGAGGCCGAACCCAAGCTGAAGCCGACCGGCAGCACCGGATCGCGCCTGGCGCTGCGCAACTGGCGCATCAGCACCCGGCTCGTCTCCCTGCTGACCCTCCCGGTCGCCGCCGCGGTGACCCTCGGCGGGCTGCGGATCCAGGAGTCCATGGACCGCATGGACCAGCTGGAGCACATGCAGCTGCTGACGGACATGACGCAGGAGGCGACCAAGCTCGCCGCCGCGCTCCAGAACGAGCGGGACAACACCGCCGGCCCGCTGGCCAACAACGCCAACGCCAGCGACTTCAAGGTGACCGGCCCGCGCGAGGCCACCGACCGCGCGTACGACGCGTTCGTGAAGGCGTCCGAGGGCGTCAACATCCGGGACGGCGCGCAGGACGACGCCCTCGACTCGATCCGCACCACCGTGAGCCAGATCTACGCGCAGCTCCACGGGCTGCGGGGGATCCGGGAGGACGCGTACCAGACGGAGGGCTACAACTCCTTCACCGTCGACGCGTACCACCGGATCATCAACTCCCTGCTGACCCTCTCCTCGGACATGGCCCAGGCCACCAACAACCAGGAGATGATCAAGCGGACGCGCGCCCTGACGGCCTTCTCGGCCGCCAAGGAGTACTCGTCCATCCAGCAGGCGATCATCGCCGCCGCGCTGCCCGGCGGGCCGGGCCAGAAGGGCGACACCCTGAGCGAGGCGGACCGGCTCTACGGCGTCACCGCCCGGACCAACGCCAACTTCCAGGAGACGGCCTTCGCGCCGATCTACTCGTCGCTCGGCGGCGACCCGGCCGAACTCCTCGTCGGCCTGGACTCGGGCAACCCCGACATCAAGCACTCCACCGAGTACGCCGACCGGGTCCTGGGCAAGCAGGGCGGCATCGACACGATGGAGAAGCAGTCCTACTTGGACTGGACCCACAAGTACAGCGCGCGCATGACGGTCATGAAGAACATCGAGGCCACGCTGCTGGACGAGATGGAGGCCAAGGCCCGCCAGCTGCGTGAGGACTCCAAGCAGGACGCGATCCTCAACGGTGCGCTGATCCTCGTGGTCCTCGGCGTCTCGCTGGTCGGCGCCTTCATCGTCTCCCGGTCCATGATCCGCTCGCTGCGCCGGCTCCAGGACACCGCCACCAAGGTCGCCCAGGAACGTCTGCCCGAGCTGGTCAAGCAGCTCTCGGAGACGGACCCGCAGGACGTGGACACCTCCGTGGAGTCCGTCGGCGTCCACTCGCGCGACGAGATCGGCAAGGTGGCCACCGCCTTCGACGACGTGCACCGCGAGGCGGTCCGCCTCGCCGCCGAGCAGGCCCTGCTGCGGGGCAACGTCAACGCGATGTTCACCAACCTCTCGCGCCGCTCCCAGGGCCTCATCCAGCGCCAGCTCTCGCTGATCTCCGAACTGGAGTCCCGCGAGGCCGACCCGGACCAGCTCTCCTCGCTCTTCAAGCTGGACCACCTCGCCACCCGCATGCGCCGCAACGGCGAGAACCTCCTCGTCCTCGCGGGCGAGGAGCCCGGCCGCCGCTGGACCCGTCCGGTCCCGCTGGTCGACGTGTTGCGCGCCGCCGCGTCCGAGGTGGAGCAGTACGAGCGCATCGAGTTGGCCGCGGTCCCCGCGACGGACGTCGCCGGGCGGGTCGTCAACGACCTCGTGCACCTGCTGGCCGAGCTGCTGGAGAACGCCACGTCGTTCTCCTCGCCGCAGACCAAGGTCCGCGTCACCGGTCACGCCCTGCCCGACGGGCGGGTGCTGGTCGAGATCCACGACACCGGCATCGGCCTCTCCCCCGAGGACCTCGCCGCGATCAACGAGCGGCTCGCGTCGCCGCCGACCGTGGACGTCTCGGTCTCCCGCCGCATGGGTCTGTTCGTGGTCGGCCGGCTGTCGCTGCGCCACGGCATCCGCATCCAGCTCCGCCCCTCCGACTCCGGCGGTACGACCGCGCTGGTCATGCTCCCCGTCGACGTCGCCCAGGGCGGACGCAAGCCGATGGGCGGACCCGGCGGTCAGGGCGGCCAAGGCGGTCCGGCAGGTCCGGGCACCGTGTCCGCGCCGAACGGCGTCGCTCCCCTGGGCGGTGGACGTCCCGGTGGCGGCAACGCTCCGCGCGGCGGCGGCCAGGGCGCGCCCGGCGGCGGACTGCTCGGCGGCAACCCTCCGCGCGGCCAGGTCGGCGCGGGCGCCGGTGCCGGTGCCGGTGCCGCGCTGGGAGCCGGGCCGGGTGCCGGTCCCCGCGCGTCCCTGCCGGCCCGCGACGGCGGCCAGGGCCGCCAGGGCGGCGGGCTCGCCAGCGCCTTCAGCGGTCGCGGCGGGCCGCGCAACGCTCCCCCGTCCGGGCCGTCGGCCTCCTCGGCGCCCGGTCTGCCGGCGCGGCCGGAGACGGCCGCGCTGCCCCAGGCCGGCGCCCCGCGGGCCGAACTCCCCGGCGCGGGCCAGCAACGTCCGCAGACCACCAGTTGGGGCAGCGACCAGCGGTCGGGCGCACACGGCGCGGACACCGCGCGCGGCCACGACGACCTCGGGCCCGTCCAGGGCCCCGGTGCCACGGCGGAGATCCCCCGCCAGGACTTCCAGGCGCCCCCGCCCGCCGACTTCGGAGCCCCCGCGCTCCAGGCCGACCCGGCGAACGAGGCAGCCCAGGCAGCCACGCCCGACGGGCCGCGCATGTCGGACACGGGCGAGTTCCCGAGCCCGACGGCCGCGGATTCGGCGCAGCAGCACCGTCCGCCGCACGCGCCGAACGGCCAGTTCGTACGCTCCGACGTCTTCGGCCCGCCCGGCGGCGCCGGTGCGCCGGGCCGTCCGTTGGAGGACGGCGGCCAGTTCGCCCCGCCGCGCGACGGCGGTCCGGGCGGGCTGCGGGACCAGGGCCAGGACCCCGCGTCGACGGGCCAGTTCGCCCGGCCCGACATGGTGGCGCCGCAGCCGCCCGCGCCCGGTCGCGCTCCCGCGCCCCGCGGTTTCGAGGAGCAGGAGGCCCCCGTGCGGGGCGAACTGCCCGCGCAGCCGCAACCCGATGCGCTGCCGCCCGCGCCCGGCCCGGGTGACGGCCGCACCCCGCTGTACGACACGCTGGAGACGGACTGGTTCCGCACCCAGAGCCGCAGCGGGCAGGGCAACCCCGGCCCCGCGGCGTACGAGCAGCCGCAGCAGGGCGGCGATGCGCAGGGCGCCGTCGACGCGACCCAGCAGATCCAGCAGGTCCGGCAGACGCCCCAGGTCCAGCAGGCACCGCCGGCCCCCGAGTTCCAGCAGCCGCAGCACACCCAGCACACCCAGGCGATCCCGCAGATCCCGCAGGCTCCGCACGCCCCTCAGGCACCTCAGTTCCCGCAGGGCCCGGAGAGCCAGCAGGTGCCGCAGACTCCCCCGGCGCCGCAGTTCCCGCAGAATTCGCAGCCGCCCCAGGGCCCCCGGGCCCCGGAGGCTCCGCGCGACCTGCCCGGCGTCGACGGCCCGCTGCCGCGACGCGACGGCGGCGCCTTCGGCACCGTCCCCAACGACGGCCCCGACGGCGGCAACTGGCGCACCTCCCCCAACGACGAGTTGGGGCGCCAGGCCGAACGGATCCGCAAGCCCACCTCCGGCGGCGTCACCACCTCCGGACTCCCCCGTCGGGTCCCGCGGGCCAACCTGGTCGCGGGCACCGCACAGCAGCAGAGCGAGCAGAGCGGCCCGTCGGTCTCGCGTGCGCCGGACGACGTGCGCGGCCGACTGACCAAGCTCCGTCGCGGCATTCAGCAGGGGCGCGAGCAGAACAGCTCGACGACCGGCAGCTTCAACCTCGGCCCCACACACCAGCAGGAGCGTTAGTTGAGCCCGATGAGCCAGGCGGCGCAGAATCTGAACTGGTTGATCACCAACTTCGTGGACAACACCCCCGGGGTGTCCCACACGGTGGTGGTCTCCGCCGACGGTCTTCTGCTGGCCATGTCCGAGGGGTTCCCCAGGGACCGCGCGGACCAGTTGGCGGCGGTGGCCTCCGGACTGACCTCGCTGACCGCGGGGGCGTCCCGGATCTTCGAGGGCGGCACCGTGAGCCAGACGGTGGTGGAGATGGAGCGCGGCTTCCTCTTCCTGATGTCCATCTCCGACGGCTCGTCCCTCGCCGTGCTGGCGCACCCCGAGTGCGACATCGGCCTGGTGGGCTACGAGATGGCCCTCCTGGTGGACCGAGCGGGCAGCGTCCTCACCCCGGACCTGCGCGCCGAACTCCAGGGAAGCCTCTTGCACTGATCAGCACCGGCTTCGAGCCCCGCCGTCCACCACGCGCCACCGCGCCGTCGTTCTCACAGGTCGCCAACCGGCCCCCACCGGCCCGAAGAGACGGCTCGCCACCCACTTGCTGTCCCGTCCGGAGGACCTCATGACCCCGCCACCCACCTCGCACGATCCATACGGTGCCCAATCGGACTACGGGTTCGAGGGGGACCAGCCGCTGGTGCGGCCGTACGCCATGACCGGCGGCCGGACCCGGCCGCGGTACCAGCTCGCCATCGAGGCGCTGGTCAGCACCACGGCCGACCCCTCGCTGCTGGCCGGGCTGCTCCCGGAGCACCAGCGGATCTGCCACCTGTGCCGTGAGGTGAAGTCGGTCGCGGAGGTCTCGGCGCTGCTCTCCATGCCGTTGGGCGTGGCGCGCATCCTCGTCGCCGACCTGGCGGAGGCGGGCATGGTGGCGATCCACCAGCCGGGCAACGGCGACGCCAGTGGCACGCCGGACGTGACGCTGCTCGAAAGGGTGCTCAGTGGACTTCGCAAGCTCTAGCGAGGGTGCGCCCCGGTCGACCACCAGCGCGAAGATCGTGGTGGCCGGCGGATTCGGCGTGGGCAAGACCACGTTCGTCGGCGCCGTCTCGGAGATCAACCCGCTGCGTACCGAAGCCGTCATGACCAGCGCATCCGCCGGCATCGACGACCTCACCCACACCGGCGACAAAACCACCACCACCGTCGCCATGGACTTCGGCCGCATCACCCTCGACCAGGACCTCATCCTCTACCTCTTCGGCACCCCCGGACAGGACCGCTTCTGGTTCATGTGGGACGACCTCGTCCGCGGCGCCATCGGCGCCGTCGTCCTCGTCGACACCCGCCGCCTCGCCGACTGCTTCCCCGCCGTCGACTACTTCGAAAACAGCGGCCTCCCCTTCGTCATCGCCCTCAACGGCTTCGACGGACACCAGCCCTACACCCCCGAAGAAGTCCGCGAAGCCCTCCAAATCGGCCCCGACACCCCCATCATCACCACCGACGCCCGCCACCGCGCCGACGCCAAAAGCGCCCTCATCACCCTCGTCGAACACGCCCTCATGGCCCGACTCAAGTAGACGGCCGGATACGGCAGTTGTCGTATCCACACAAGTGCGGACTGTGTCCTTTGACACGGTCCGCCCCCATGTTCATAACGTTTCGACATGGAATTGCAGCAGTTCGGACACCCGATGCAGCCAAACGGTGCCGCTGCGCTCACGATCGCCCCGCCTTTTGAAGGGGCTCGCTCTTTATGCCCGTTTTATCGCTCGCCGCCACGAGCCGGAATGGCTGATTCCAACTGTTTGGATCGGACCCACTCCGCATGCTGAAATTCGACGAACTTCTGAGTAGTACGGCTCTGAACGAAACACGGCACAACGTAGGTGCCGACGCCGAGAGGTTGTTGGTCGAGTGAGGCGAAGCAACACGAGCTCCGCAGAGCAGCAGGCGCGGGGCAACTTCACCCCGCCGTCGCACGCTGCGGCGCCGCCCGCGGACGAACCCGCACCCCCACCGGCCCCCACCAGTGGCAACAAGAGCCGTCTCGCCCCGCGCAACTGGCGGGTGCCCACCCGACTGAACGCCATCCTCCTCCTGCCCGTGCTCGTCGGCCTCTTCATGGGCGGCTTCCAGGTCAAGGGTTCCATCGACACCTGGGACGAGGCCAGAGACGCCGAGAAGACCGCACGCATCGTTAGCGCCGCAGCCGAATACGGCGCGGCGCTCCTCAACGAACGCGACCTCACCGCCGAGCCGCTGCTCAAGGCGACCACGCCGGAGCAACGCCGGGCCGAGGCGGTGACGAAGGCGTACGCGGCGACGGACGCGGCCAAGGTCAAGTTCGACCGCGCCACCGCGGACATGCCGGCGGGCCAGGGCCTGGAACGCCGGCTCGAACTCTTCAAGCGCGAAGAACCCCGCCTCCAGGACCTGCGCAAGGCCGCGTACACCACCAGCCTGGACCCGGTGGGCACCGAAGAGGGCTACGTACAGGTCCAGCACTCCCTGATGGAGTTCGCCAACGAACTCGGACTCGGCACCGGCAACGTCACCAGCTTCGGCCGGACCGTCTACGCGGTCCAGCTCGCCAAGGCCGCCACGTCCCTCCAGCGCTCCATCGGCGTCCACCTGCTGGTGCGCCCCAGCGACAAGCCCGAGGTCCGGGCCCGCCAGACCATCGCGTTCAACTCGTACAACTACCTGGAGCAGATCGCCGTCGCCGAGTACGTCTCCGGCGGCACCCAGGAGGACGCGGACAAGCTCACCGCCGTCATGAAGCGCAAGGCGGACGAGGGCGGCAAGGAACTCCAGGCGTCCGGGCTCACCCCGGTGGCCGGCGCGGACGGCACGATCTTCGCCGGGATGGCCCACAAGATCGGCTCCGGCGCCTCCCCCGAGGACCTGGCGAAGCAGGACGTCACCCCCGAAACGTGGATGACCACGGCCACCGCCAAGTTCGAGGGCTACCTGGAGGTCGAGCGCGACCTCGTCGACCAGGCCGTCGAGGAGGCCGCGTCGATCTCCGCGGACGCCAAGCGGGACGCCATCCTCAGCGGTGCGATCGTGGTCGTCGCCCTGCTGGTCGCCTTCGTGCTCGCCGCGGCCGTGGCCCGGCAGATGAGCCGCTCGATGCGCCAGCTCCGTTCCGCCGCCTTCGCCATCGCCGAGCAGCGCCTGCCGATGCTGGTCGACCAGCTCTCCCGTACGGAGCCGGGTCGGGTGGACACCCGGGTGCAGCCGATCCCGATCGACACCCGGGACGAGATCGGCGAGGTCGCCCGCGCCTTCGACCAGGTCCACCGGGAGGCCGTGCGGCTCGCCGCCGAGCAGGCCATGCTCCGGGGCAACGTCAACGCGATCTTCACCAACCTCTCGCGCCGCAACCAGTCGCTGATCGAGGGCCAGCTGACCCTGATCACCGAGCTGGAGAACAACGAGGCCGACCCGGACCAGTTGGAGAGCCTGTTCCGGCTCGACCACCTGGCCACCCGGATGCGCCGCAACGGCGAGAACCTGCTCGTCCTCGCCGGCGAGGAGCCCGGCCGCCGCTGGAACCAGCCCGTGCCGCTGGTCGACGTGTTGCGGGCCGCCTCCTCCGAGGTGGAGTCGTACGAGCGCATCGAGCTGACCGGCGTACCGGAGACGGACATCCACGGCCAGGCCGTGACCGACCTCGTCCACCTCCTCGCGGAGCTGCTGGAGAACGCCACCACCTTCTCCTCCCCGCAGACCAAGGTCCGGGTGACCGCCACCCGGCTGCCCGACGGCCGCGTGATGATCGAGATCCACGACAAGGGCATCGGGCTCACCGCCGAGGACTTCGCGGACATCAACCACAAGCTGGCCAACCCGCCGACGGTGGACGTCGCGGTCTCCCAGCGGATGGGCCTGTTCGTGGTCGGCCGGCTGGCCGACCGGCACGGCATCCGCGTCCAACTGCGCCCCTCGGGCGAGCAGGCGGGCACCACCTCGCTGGTGATGCTGCCGGACCCGATCACCCACGGCGGCGGTGGCGAACCGCAGTCCGAAGACGGCGGGGACGACTTCACCGTCTCGCAGATGATCCCGGAGCAGCAGGCGCACGCCCAGGGCGGGCCCGCGCTGACGGCCGCGGACCTGGGCTTCGACGACTCGCGCTACGGCGAGCAGCCGCAGGACCCCGGCAGCGGACAGCCGGCGGCCGGGCCGGGATCGCTGGACCCGGTGGGCCGCTCGCTGGCCCGCGGCGGGCGCCGGGCGGCGCTGGAGCCCCAGGGGCACGGCGGCGACCAGCCGCAGGTGTACCAGGACGCGCAGCAGCAGGGTGCGCAGCACGGGCAGCCGTACGGCACCGGTCAGTGGGGCCATGATCCGCTCGCGGGCCAAGGGCAGGCGCAGGGCGCCCTGGGCGGCTACCCCGCCCAGCCGTCGTACGACGGGTTCCAGGCCGGCGGGTACGGCGAGCCTGCGGTGGAGCAGACGCAACCGATGTCCCCGGTGTACCAGGAAGCCCACGAGGCACTGGCGCCGCAGGCGTCACAGTTGCCGCAGGATGCCCAACTGCCTCCGGGTGCCGGGTATCCGGAAGGCGGGTTCCCGGATCAGAGCCAGCTCGGACAGCCCTACGGCGAGCAGTACGCCCAGCAGCCCCAGCAGGCGGAGTGGCCGGATCAGGGCGGTTTCCCGGGTGCGTACGAGCCTGATTACCGTCCGGAGTCGGAATCTACCCCCGGCGCCCCCACGGATGGCGCCGAGAGCGTAGGCTTCGAGCGTCCGGGACCTTCTCCGAGCAGTGGTCACGAGCTGACCGAGGCCGGTCTTCCTCGGCGCGGCACCAAGCAGCGGTCGCAGCCCGCGCAGGATCGGCCCCAGCCCAGCCAGCAGTGGCAGCAGCCCGGGGACCAGGCCCCGCAAGCGCCGCAGGGCGCCCAGCCCGGGACGGCGACCGAAGGCGGCGACGAGGCCGCCGGAGCCGGTGGCCCGCAGGACTGGCGCTCGGCCAACGACGAGCGCTGGCAGCGGGCGGAGAAGCTGCGCGAGCCGAAGGCGGGCGGGATCACCTCGTCCGGCCTGCCGCGGCGGGTGCCCAGGGCCAACCTCATCGAGGGCACCGCGGAGCAGACGCCGCAGCAGGGACTGCCCCAGGTCTCGCGAGCGCCCGAGGACGTGCGCGGCAGGTTGAGCAACCTGCGCCGCGGGGTCCAGCGGGGGCGCGGCTTGGGAGCGGACACGAACGGACCGGCCACCTACGATCAAAACGGTGACCCGGGTAGTACCTACAACCAGGAGCGTTAGTGTGAGCCCGATGAGCCAGGCGGCGCAGAATCTCAACTGGTTGATCACCAACTTCGTGGACAACACCCCCGGGGTGTCCCACACCGTGGTGGTCTCCGCCGACGGACTCCTGCTGGCGATGTCCGACGGATTCCCGCGGGACCGCGCCGACCAACTGGCGGCGGTGGCCTCCGGACTGACCTCGCTGACCGCGGGGGCCTCCCGGATCTTCGAAGGCGGCGCCGTCAACCAGACGGTGGTGGAGATGGAGCGCGGCTTCCTCTTCATCATGTCCATCTCCGACGGCTCGTCCCTCGCCGTGCTGGCGCACCCCGAGGCCGACATCGGCCTGGTGGGCTACGAGATGGCGCTGCTGGTCGACCGGGCCGGCAGCGTGCTCACCCCGGACCTCAGGGCGGAACTCCAGGGCAGTCTTCTCAACTAACCGGCAGACAGAGCGTTTTACGCCACCGCACCATAGGGTGCGGTGGCGCGGCTCCACAGGGACAGGAACCGGCGGATCGCGGTCGGAGGAGGAAACGTGGCAACACCCCCGGGCGGACGCCCGTATGACGGCGGTGCGCAGCCCCCGTCGGGCGAGCACTCGCACCACGGCTACCCCTTTCCCTCCACGCCGGGCAGAGAGGGCGACCACCTCTCGTCCCACCCGCAGCACCAGCAGCCGCAGCAGTACCACCAGCAGTACCCACCGCAGCAGCCGTACGACCCGGGATACGGCGGCGGGCAGCAGCCAGCCCATCCGCACCAGCCGTCCCACCACCACCACCAGCAGCAGTACCAGGAGCAGCAGCGCTACCAACAGCCCTCGGGCCGGCGCCGCCCCCCTCCGCCCTCGCCCAGCCAGGGCGGCCCCAATCCGCTGGTGCGGCCGTACGCCATGACCGGCGGCCGGACCCGGCCGCGGTACCAGCTCGCCATCGAGGCGCTGGTCAGCACCACGGCGGACCCGATGAGGTTGCAGGGGCAGTTGCCCGAGCACCAGCGGATCTGCCAGTTGTGCTTCGAGATCAAGTCGGTCGCCGAGATCTCGGCACTCCTCTCCATCCCCCTCGGCGTTGCCCGGATCCTCGTCGCCGACCTGGCGGAGGCCGGACTTGTCGCCATCCACCAGCCCGGCGGCGACGAAGCCGCCGGTGGCCAGCCAGACGTGACACTGCTCGAAAGGGTGCTCAGTGGACTTCGCAAGCTCTAGCGGCGGTGCGCCTCGATCGACCACCAGCGCGAAGATCGTGGTGGCCGGCGGATTCGGCGTGGGCAAGACCACGTTCGTCGGCGCCGTCTCGGAGATCAACCCGCTGCGTACCGAAGCCGTCATGACCAGCGCATCCGCCGGCATCGACGACCTCACCCACACCGGCGACAAAACCACCACCACCGTCGCCATGGACTTCGGCCGCATCACCCTCGACCAGGACCTCATCCTCTACCTCTTCGGCACCCCCGGACAGGACCGCTTCTGGTTCATGTGGGACGACCTCGTCCGCGGCGCCATCGGCGCCGTCGTCCTCGTCGACACCCGCCGCCTCGCCGACTGCTTCCCCGCCGTCGACTACTTCGAAAACAGCGGCCTCCCCTTCGTCATCGCCCTCAACGGCTTCGACGGACACCAGCCCTACACCCCCGAAGAAGTCCGCGAAGCCCTCCAAATCGGCCCCGACACCCCCATCATCACCACCGACGCCCGCCACCGCGCCGACGCCAAAAGCGCCCTCATCACCCTCGTCGAACACGCCCTCATGGCCCGACTGCGCTGACCGGTCCGCCGGCCCGGCGCTGCCCGTCGTCGCAAGGAGCCCTCGGCGCTTCCCCTTCCAGGGGAGCGCCGAGGGCTCCTTGCGCAGTGCGCACGGGCGAGCGTGCACGGGCGAGAACGCACCGGCGCCCGCAAGCCGGAGTGACGGCTTGCGGGCGCCGGTGTGACGGTGCGGGGCTGGAACCCGGCGGGGTCAGCCCTGCCAGCTGTGGGAGGGCTGGAAGGCGCGCTGGCGCTCCAGGCGCCGCCAGGGGGCGGTGGAGCGGGCGTGCGCCGCGGGCTCGGCCGGGACGGACGCGGCGCGGGCCAGCAGGACCGCGGTGATCGCGGCCAGTTCCTCGGGCTCGCAGTGGCCCTTCTCGACCCGCAGCAGGGAGGCGTCGGCGGTGGGGGTGCTCATGTCTTGGGGCTCCGTATTCTCCGCAGCGTCACTGCGGGGGGTTGCCGTGCTTGCGCGACGGCAGGTCGGCGTGCTTCGTGCGGAGCATCGCGAGGGAGGCGATGAGCACCTCGCGCGTCTCGGCGGGGTCGATGACGTCGTCCACCAACCCGCGCTCCGCCGCGTAGTAAGGGTGCATCAGCTCGGACTTGTACTCCTTGACCATGCGCGTCCGCATGGCTTCGGGGTCCTCCGCGTCCGCGATCTGGCGGCGGAAGATGACGTTCGCGGCGCCCTCGGCGCCCATCACCGCGATCTCGTTGGTCGGCCAGGCGTACGTCAGGTCGGCGCCGATGGACTGGGAGTCCATCACGATGTACGCGCCGCCGTACGCCTTGCGCAGGATCAGGGAGATCCTCGGCACGGTCGCGTTGCAGTACGCGTACAGCAGCTTCGCGCCGTGTCGGATGATCCCACCGTGCTCCTGGTCGACGCCCGGGAGGAAGCCGGGCACGTCCAGGAGGGTGACGATCGGAATATTGAAAGCGTCGCACATCTGCACGAACCGTGCAGCTTTTTCGGACGCCTCGATGTCCAGGACGCCCGCCAGCGTCTGCGGCTGGTTGGCGATGATGCCGACGACCTGGCCGTCGAACCGGGCCAGGGCGCAGATGATGTTGCGCGCCCAGCGCTCGTGGACCTCCAGGTAGTCGCCGTCGTCGACGAGCTCCTCGATGACCTTGTGCATGTCGTACGGGCGGTTGCCGTCGGCCGGGACGAGGTCGAGCAGGACGTCCGAGCGCCGGTCGGCCGGGTCGGTCGCGGCGACCTGCGGCGGGTTCTCCCGGTTGTTCTGCGGCAGCATCGACAGCAGGTAGCGCACCTCGGCGAGGCAGGTCTCCTCGTCGTCGTACGCGAAGTGCGCGACGCCGCTGGTCTCGGCGTGCACGTCCGCGCCGCCGAGGCCGTTCTGGGTGATCTCCTCGCCGGTGACGGCCTTGACCACGTCCGGTCCGGTGATGAACATCTGCGAGGTCTCGCGGACCATGAAGACGAAGTCCGTGAGGGCGGGGCTGTAGGCCGCGCCGCCGGCGCACGGGCCGAGCATCACCGAGATCTGCGGGATGACGCCGGACGCCTTGGTGTTGCGCTGGAAGATGCCGCCGTACCCGGCGAGGGCGCTCACGCCCTCCTGGATGCGGGCGCCGGCGCCGTCGTTCAGCGACACCAGCGGCGCACCCGCCGAGATGGCCATGTCCATGATCTTGTGGATCTTCGTGGCGTGGGCCTCGCCCAGCGCGCCGCCGAAGATCCGGAAGTCGTGGGCGTACACGAAGACGGTGCGGCCCTCGACGGTGCCCCAGCCGGTGATGACGCCGTCGGTGTGGGGGCGCTTGGCCTCCAGGCCGAAGCCGGTGGCGCGGTGCCGGCGCAACTGCTCGACCTCGTGGAACGAGCCCTCGTCCAGCAGCAGCGCGATCCGCTCGCGCGCGGTCAGCTTGCCCTTGGCGTGCTGGGCCTCGGTCGCGCGGTCGCTCGGGCCGCTGCGGGCCCGCTCGCGCAGTTCGTGGAGCTCGGCCACGCGGCCCCGCGCGTCGGTCGGCTCGCTGGCGGTCTCGTCCACAACTGTCATGGATCGACCCTACGGACCCGAACAAGAAAACTCCGCCGTTGACTCCGTACAGTCTCCGGACGTTTCTCCTGTCAGGCTCGCACATAAGGGTGCGGCGCCCTACCCCTACTGCCAGGCTAGGGGGACTTTTGTTTGTGGGGTGCCCACAAGGCGTTCAGCACAGCGTCACCTCACAGCGACGGCCTGCGCCCGCGGTCCCCCCGTTCAGCCTCAGCCGAATGGCCGCGCCGGTGGCCAGCACCTCGATGTCGGGGTCGGCGAAGGTGACCGCGCGTACCGGGCGGTGCCAGGTGATCTCCACCGGGCGGCCGGTGCGCGCCGGGTCGCTCAGGCACAGGGCGGCGGCGGTGCCGCGCCGGCGGACCAGCACGCTCGCCGGGCCGGTCGCGGCGAGCGGGCCCGCGGTGCCGGCGCGCCAGAAGTTGGCGGCGGTCAGGCCGCGGGAGGGCACCGCGACGGCCTGGTGGGCGGCGCTGTTGTCGAGGACGGCGAGCCAGTGCCGGTCCGCGGCCCGGGCGGCGACCTCGGCGGGGCCGGCGCCGGGCATCAGGAGGTAGGCGTAGCCGGCGTCCTGCGGGTCGGTGCCGTGGTCGAGGTAGAGGGTCTGGTAGCGGCGGGTGACCCGCTCGGTGGCGCCGTTGGCGTTGATGTCGCGCCAGGCGCCGGTGCGGTCCTCGCGCAGGGTCCGCAGTCGGCGGGCGCCGTCCAGCAGGACCCAACCGCCGTGCCCGTCCAGGTGCGCCCAGCGCCGGCCGCGGAGCAGTCGGGACCGGCCGTCGGCGCCGAGGTTGCGGTTGTCCACGACCGTCTCCACGGGGACGCCGTCGGTGCAGGTGATGCCGGCGCCGAGGCAGACGACTGCGTCGTCGACGAAGAACCAGGACTTGTGCGCGACCAGGGTGGAGCCGAGTCCCTTGAGGTGCTGTCCGATCGCCGCGTACTCGCCGTCGGTGACCCCGCCGACCCAGCGGACGGCGGGTCTGGGCTCGCCCCACTCGCCGCCCTCGCGGTCGGCGAGTCGTTTGGTCGACGCGGTGGTGCCGGGCAGCCGGTACGGGTCGACGGTCGGCCAGAACCAGTCGGTGTACTGGTCGCCGTGGGCACCCCGGGGCCACCAGGTGAGCATCCCGGCGCCGGTGTGCCAGCCGCGCGGGTGCTCGCCGTTGCCGCACTCGTAGTACGCGATGCGGTCGGAGCACATCGCGAGGTTGGCGCTCCAGCGGGGTCGGCGGTGGACGGCCCGGTCCATGGCGGTGAAGAGGGTGTGGCCGACGGGCTCGGGCGCGGCGGGCCCGGGCGTCGCGGCGACCGCGTGCAGCCGGGCGAGGTCGGCCACGCCGTACTGGGGGGAGGTGAGGACGGGCAGGGTGGTGTCCCGGGCGATCCACCCCTTGATCCGGGCGTGCCACCGCGCGCGCTCGGCGGGGCTCGCGGCCGGGGCCAGCAGGGCGATCGCGGCGATGACGGCGTGACCGTGGTGGTGGTCGCTGCGCATGATCCGGCGGTCGCCGCCCTTGGGGAGCCCCCGGCTCACCGCGCGGCCGCTGACGCTGTCCATCATCAGCCCGTCGAGGAGCAGGGGTGCGAACGCGCGCTCCACGCCGTCGAGGACGTTCTGCCGGGCCGGGTCGGTGACTTCCCAGGCGGAGCCGGTGAGCAGGGCGAAGAGCCGGCCGAGGCCGTCGAGCAGCACCTGTCCGTACGTGCCCGTGTAGGCGACCCGGGTGTGCTGCACGAAGGACCCGTCGGCGTAGAGGCCGTCGCCGCCGGTGACGTACGGGAAGACGGGCGAGAGCGCGTCCCGGGCCAGGGCGATCTTGGCGGGGTCGCGGCCCAGGACGCCGCGCAGGGCGACGGAGCGGCACAGGTCGACGCGGTTGGCGCCGGTGGAGGTGCCGGAGTAGTCGCGCAGGGCGGATTCGGGGACGAAGTGGTCGACCGCGGCGCAGGCGGCGGCGCGCTGGGCGGGGGTGAGGTGGTCGTACGCCACGGCCACCACGTCCATCAGCAGGCGGGGGCTGCCGATCTGCCACTCCCACCAGTTGCCGTAGCGGGTGGTGCCGGGGTGGTACACGGTGGCGGCGAGGTGGTCGAGGCCGCGGACGGTGTCGGCGAGCAGCCACGGGTCCGGCTCGGGCGCGTACGCGTACGCCCGGGCCATCGTCCACAGCCGACCGTAGCTGCGGGTGATCCCGGCGGGCGGGTCGTAGGGGCAGTCCGGCCAGAGCGAGCCGGGCGTCGGGGCCATCGTCGCGCGGACGGCGGCGGCCAGTCGGGCGGTTTCGGCGATGCGGGCGGCGTAGGGCTCGGCGGCGGGGTCGTAGCCGGCGCCGAGGGCGATGGTCAGCCAGCGGCGACGGAGGGTTTCGTACGGGTCCCGCGGCTCGGCCTGCGCCGGGACCGGGGCCGCGGCGGGCAACGCGAGGGCGAGGGCACCGGCGCCGGTCGCGCCCATGAAGACGCGACGGGACCAGGGGGACGGCAGGGGCACGTACACCTCCCGAAGCGGTGGTGGCACTGCGGACACGGGCCCGGCTGCCGAGGGAAGCACGATGCCGCCGGGCCTTCAAGGGCCGCGGCACAGATACTGAAAGCGCTTGCCCTCAGACGCCCCGGCCGCTCACCCGCGAGGAGTCATTTCCGGCCACACCCAGCGAAGAAGTTGAACTTTCAACCTCAGGGGTCTACAGTCCTCATCGTTGAACATTGAACCATCCTCTTCCGTCCCCCAAGGAGTTCGTCATGGGCATCTTCAACCGCAAGTCCGACGCCGCCGACGCCGCCGCCCCCGTGGACCCCGCCCTCGCGGCCCTCTCCGGTGACTACACGATCGACCCGGCGCACAGCAGCATCGGCTTCACCGTGCGGCACGCCATGGTGACCAACGTCCGCGGCGCCTTCGACGAGTACGACGGCAAGCTGTCGCTGAACGGCGCCGACCCGGCCGCCTCCGCGGCCAGCATCGACGTCAAGATCGCCAGCATCGACACCGCTAACGAGGACCGCGACAACCACCTGCGCAGCCCCGACTTCTTCGACGCCGAGAAGTTCCCCACCATGACGTTCCGCTCCACCCGCGCGGAGGAGGCCGGCGGCGGCACCTACCGCATCATCGGGGACCTGACCATCAAGGACGTCACCCGGCCGCTCACCATCGACCTGGAGTTCAACGGCTCCGCGAAGGACGCCTTCGGCAACGAGCGCGTCGGCTTCGAGGGCGGCGCCACCATCCTGCGCTCCGACTGGGGCCTGACCTGGAACGCCGCGGTGGAGACCGGTGGCGTCATGGTCAGCGACAAGGTGAAGCTGAACTTCGACATCTCCGCGATCAAGAACTCCTGACGGCGCGCCGCACCCGGCGGACGTCCTCTTCGAGCCCGGCCGCGGACCGGGCGGCCGGAGCGACCCCCTCCACCGCCAGGTACGCCTCGACGGCGACGTCGCCGTCGAGGCGCCCGGCGCGTTCCCAGGCGAGCAGCCGGTGCAACCCGTCCAGGTGGATCAGGCCCGCCACGGCTTCGAGCCGCTCGTAGTCGGGCCCCGGCACGGGCCGGGTGGAGAGGTAGACCGGCCCCATCGGCGCCCGCTCGTGGTGCGCCAGCTTGGCGGCGCAGCGCGGATTGCCGCGCAAGTACGGCTCGCCCAGCTCCCGCAGCCGGGCGGCGGCCGCGGCCACCGTCATGCCGGCGGGCGGGATCAGTTCGTGCTCGCCGTACTCGCCCATGTGCCAGGGCAGTACGACGTCGAGGACCTCGGCGCGGTCGAGCGCGACGTGCTGCCAGCCGCCGAGGGCGAGCTGGGCCAGGCACAGGTTCTCCTCGGCGTCGTCGTTGGTGTTGTCCTCGTCGTCCACGCCCTCCATCACGTGCGGATGGTCTTTCAGGAAGTCCCTCAGGACCTGCTCGAACGGGATGCTGGCGAGGATCCTCATCGGGGTCCTTTGTTCGGAGGGCGGAAGGGGAACCTATCCGACGGCCCCCAAGCGCATGCGCGTCGCACGCACGATGGCCGAGAACGGCGTGTGACGCCCGGGTCGGACCGGCACCCGGTCCGCCGCGCTCAGAACTCGCCGTGCGCAGAGCCTGCCGGGCTCAGAACCCGCCGCCGAAGTCCCCGCCGCCGAAGTCTCCCCCGCCGGCACCGAAGTCCGAAGCGCCGAAGTCGGCCCCGGAGGCGTCGCCGCTGCCGAAGTCCCCGCCGCCGTACTCCGCCGCGTACGCGGGTGACGCCAGCACGCCGCCGAGCATCGTGCCCACCAGGAGCGCGGGCAGCAGGCCGCCGGCGAAGTAGCCGCCCGCCCAGGGGCCGTACGCCGGACCCGCCTCCCAGTATGGCCGGCGCCCGGTCTCCGTCTCCACCGTCCGGGCCATCGGGTCGAGACCGTCCGCGAGCCGTGCCTCGTCCGCCGCGCACACCGGCACCTGCCGGGTGGGGCCGCCGGCCGGCGTCCAGTCCACGTCGGTGACGGACGGGCCGTGGCGGGGGTCGAAGAAGCACGGCGGCCGGCGTTCGGGCAGCTCGCGACCGGTGCGGCGGGCGTCCAGGACGGCCAGGCTGAAGCGGCCGTCCGCCAACTCCCCCGTCACCGCCCGCACGTCGGACGGCCGCTCCGCCGAGCCCATCAGGGACTTCGCCCGTTCGTACGCGTCGAGGGCCCGCTCGTAGTCGGCGCGCATCGCGTCGTCCGCGCCCGGCTCCGCGGGGTGGAAGTCCAGCCGGTCCAGCTCTTCCCCGTACGCCGTGATGTCCTCGTCGACGACCACGCGCAGCTTGTCCAGCGCGGCCCGCTCCTCCGCGGCCTTGCGGCGGCGGTTTCGCTGGACGACGGCGAACGTCCCTCCGGCGCCCGCGGCCAGCAGCGCGCCGAAGGCGATCAGCGCACCGGTGTTCATGCTGCCGTCGCCCGCGGCGGCCCAGGAGGCGGGGGCACTGCCCCGTAGCTGCGGCAGCGCCTGGTCGGCGAAGGCGTTCAACTGCGTGGCGGCGTCCGCGCCGGTCGGCGTCTTCACCGCGGTGACCAGGCTCTGCACCTGCTGCGCGGGCATCACTGCGCCGTCCGCGCCGGCGTTGAAGCCGTCACCGAGCCGGACCGCGTACAGCCCCGCCGCGCCGGTGTCGGCGCGCAGGGTGCGCAACACCGAGTCCGCGGGGAAGTCCGCAGTGTTCGGCAGCACGGCGACGAACAGCGGTTTGTCCGCGTCCCTGATCTTGTCCGCGAGCGCCTTGGCGTCGCCCGCGGACAGTTGGTCCGCGGCGCGCGGATCGACGTAGACGGGCCCGTTGCGCAGTGCCTCGGCCGCCGTCTTCGGGCCGAGGGCCGGAGCCTCGGCGGCGGGGGGCGGACCGGGGTCCGCGAGCGCCCCGGGCGCCGCCGCGAAGGCGAAGCCGCTGAAGCCGAGGAGCGCCGCCAGCGTGCCCACGAGTGCGGAGGGGAGCCTGATGCTCATACCTCGACGCTACCCGAAAGGGTGAAACCGAACCTTTCGGGCAGCGTGTGCGGTGGCGGGTCCGCCGGACGGACCCGCGCCGGTCACTCGACGGGCTCGACCCCGGCCCGCAGCAGGCCGTAGGTGTACGCGTCCTCCAGCGCCTGCCAGGAGGCGGCGATGACGTTGTCCGCCACGCCCACCGTGGACCACTCCCCCGCGCCGTCGCCCGTGGTGATCAGCACCCGGGTGGTGGACTCGGTGCCGTGCCGCCCTTCGAGGATGCGGACCTTGTAGTCCACCAGCTCCAACTTGGCGAGCTGGGGGTAGAAGCGCTCCAGGCCCACCCGCATCGCCCGGTCCAGGGCGTTCACCGGGCCGTTGCCCTCGGCGGTGGCGACGATGCGCTCGCCCTTGACCCACAGCTTGACCGTGGCCTCGTTGGCGTGGGAGCCGTCGGGGCGGTCCTCGACGATGGCCCGCCAGGACTCGGTGCGGAAGTAGCGGCGCGCCCGGCCCTCGGCCTCGGCCCGCAGCAGCAGTTCGAAGGAGGCGTCCGCCGCCTCGTAGGTGTACCCCTTGAGCTCGCGCTCCTTCACCCGCGCCACGACCCGGCCGACCAGCTCGCGGTCGCCGCCGAGGTCGATGCCGAGCTCCCGGCCCTTGAGCTCGATGGAGGCCCGGCCCGCCATGTCGGAGACCAGCATCCGCATGGTGTTGCCGACCCGCTCGGGGTCGATGTGCTGGTACAGGTCCGGGTCGACCTTGATCGCGGAGGCGTGCAGCCCGGCCTTGTGCGCGAACGCGGAGAGGCCCACGTACGGCTGGTGCGTGGAGGGGGTGAGGTTCACGACCTCGGCGATCGCGTGCGAGATCCGGGTCATGTCGGCGAGCGCGCCCTCGGGCAGGACCTGCTTGCCGTACTTCAGCTCCAGCGCGGCGACGACGGGGAACAGGTTGGCGTTGCCGACGCGCTCGCCGTAGCCGTTCGCCGTGCACTGCACGTGGGTGGCGCCGGCGTCCACCGCGGCGAGGGTGTTGGCCACGGCGCAGCCGGTGTCGTCCTGCGCGTGGATGCCGAGCCGGGCGCCGGTGTCCGCGAGCACGGTCGCCACGACGGCCTGGACCTGCGCGGGCAGCATGCCGCCGTTGGTGTCGCAGAGGATCACCACGTCCGCGCCGGCCTCGGCCGCGGTGCGGACGACGGCCTTGGCGTACGCGGGGTTGGCCCGGTACCCGTCGAAGAAGTGCTCGCAGTCCAGGAACACCCGCCGGCCCTGCTCGCGCAGGTGGGCCACGGTGTCCCGGACCATCTCCAGGTTCTCGTCCAGGGTGGTGCGCAGCGCCAGTTCCACGTGCCGGTCGTGCGACTTGGCGACCAGCGTGATCACGGGCGCGCCGGATGCGAGCAGCGCCTGGACCTGCGGGTCCTCGGCGGCGGTGGTGCCGGCGCGGCGGGTCGCGCCGAAGGCGACGAGCTGCGCGTTCTTGAAGGTGATCTCCTGCCGGGCCCGGGCGAAGAACTCCGTGTCCCGGGGGTTGGCCCCCGGCCATCCCCCCTCGATGAACCCCACGCCGAAGTCGTCCAGGTGCCGGGCGATGGTGAGCTTGTCGGCGACGGTGAGGTTGATGCCCTCGCGCTGGGCGCCGTCGCGGAGGGTGGTGTCGAAGACGTGGAAGCTGTCGTCCGTCGTCGGTGCCGGCTGCGACTGTGGCTTCGGCTTCGGCTCGGTGTTCATGGCTTGTGCTGCTCCTGTCGGATGGGCGGGTCCCGGAATGACTGGATCCACTTGCCCCTATCCTCTCGCGCGGGGCGCCTGCGGCGGGGGTGGGGCCGGGGCGCGGAGCGCTGCGAAAAAGCAAAAAACCCCTCGCGGGTGCGAGAGGTCTGCGCGCGGGTCTGGGGCACGGTGGCACGGCGTACGGATGGTGACGTACGGGGTGTCACGGCGGACCGGCGCGCCTGCCGATAATCATGGCGAGGGTAGGCACGGTCGCATCCTGCCACACGCCTCCGGCGCGGGCGGCAGGGTCTCACCATCCGGGACGCCGATCTCGACCGCACCCCGGCCCCGCCCCGACGCTTCCCCTGCGCTTCCCTTGCGGGAGCGCTGATCCCTGCGGGCCGTGGCGGGCCGCAGGGATCAGCTCATCCGCAGGGGAAGCGCGCGGCGGGTCTCGACGTCAGGCGGGCGGGACCCTGGAGGCTTCCGGGGTGGAGGGCGCCGCAGGCGACGCACGGCCCACGGACTTCAGGTCGATGTCGCGCGTCTCGCGCATCGTCAGGTACACCACCAGCGACACCGCCGCGCACCCCGCCACGTACCAGTAGTAGCCGGACTCGACCCCCGCGTCCTTGAACCAGAGCGCCACGTACTCCGCCGTGCCGCCGAACAGCGCGTTGGCGATCGCGTACGGCAGGGCCACGCCCAGCGCCCGCACCCCCGTCGGGAACAGCTCCGCCTTCACGCAGGCGTTGATGGAGGTGTAGCCGGTGATGACCACCAGCGCCAGCAGCGAGAGGCCGAACGCCGGCCAGAAGGAGCCGGCGTGCTGGAGCAGGGTCATGATCGGGACGGTCAGGAACGTGGAGCCCAGCGCGAAGGTGATCAGCAGGGGACGACGGCCCACCCGGTCCGACAGCGCGCCCGCCAACGGCTGGAGGCAGGCGAAGACGATCAGCGCGCAGAAGGAGACCAGCGTCGCCGTCTGCTTCGACAGGCCCGCGGAGTTGGAGAGGTACTTCGTCAGATAGGTGGTGTACGTGTAGTACGCGACCGTGCCGCCCATCGTCAGCGCGATCACCAGGACCGCTTCCCGCTTGTGCGCGAGCAGCCCCTTGATGGTGCCCTTCTCCTGCTCGGGGGTGGCCTCGTCGTCCTCCTCGTACACGTCCGTCTCCAGCATGTTGCGCCGCAGGTAGAAGACGACCGCGGCGCCCAGCGCGCCGATGATGAAGGGGATGCGCCAGCCCCAACTGTGCAGTGCGTCGTCGGACATGGTGCGCTGGAGGATGATCTGGAGGCCGAGGCCCAGGATCTGACCGACGGTCATGGAGACGTACTGGAAGCTGGAGGCGAGGCCGCGGCGGCCGGGGGCGGACGCCTCGGTGAGGTAGGTCGCGCTGGCCGCGTACTCGCCGCCGACGGAGAGCCCTTGGAGGAGTCGGGCGACCAGCAGGACGGCCGCGCCGCCGTAGCCGGCGACCGAGTACGTCGGGGCGACGGCGATGAGCACCGCGGACGCGGACATCAGGGTGACGGTGAGCGTCAGCGCCGCCTTGCGGCCCTTGCGGTCGCCGACCCGGCCGAGCAGCCAGCCGCCGACCGGCCGCATGAAGAAGCCGACGGCGAAGATGCCGGCGGTGTTCATCAGCTTGGCGGTCTCGTTCCCTTCGGGGAAGAACGCGCCCGCGAAGTACGTGGCGAAGCTGGCGTACACGAACCAGTCGAACCACTCGACCATGTTCCCGGCGGAGCCGACCCAGATCTTCTTCCAGTGCTCTCGTCCCATGGGCGAAAACCGTGCCGGAGGCCCGTCGGCAGCGACAAGGGTTGCATCGGCAACGATCGGGAGTACTTGCGTGCGTTGCGTTCCCCACCACGGCGATCGATGCCCCGCGACCGACGACCGGCCAGCGGGGGGCTCAGTGCGCAGCGGTGCGCAGCAGCGAGTCGTCGAGGAAGTCGGCCGCGTGCGCGAGCGCGCTCTCGCGGTCCGTGCCCGGCAGCCCCACCGCCACGTGCACGCTGAGCCCGTCGAGCAGCGCCCGCAGCCGGGTGGCGAAGCGGTCCGGCTGCACGGGGCGGAACTCGCCCTGCGCGACGCCCTCGACGAGCAGGGCGACCAGGTCCCGGTGCCACGCGTCCTCCACCGCGGCCTGCCGGGCGCGGGCCGCGTCGTCCGCGTACGCCGAGCGGTTCCACACCTCCAGCCACAGCGTCCAGTGCGGGTCGCGCGGTCCGTCGGGCAGGTAGAGCCGTACGTACGCGTCGAGCCGCGCCGCGGCCGGCGCGGGCCGGGCCAGCAGCGCGCCGCGCTCCGTGCCGAGGCGGCCCTCGCTCCACTCCAGGGTGCGCAGCAGCAACTCGTCCTTGGTGCCGAAGTAGTAGAGGAGGTGGCCGCTGCTCATGCCGACGTCCCGACCGAGGCCCGCCATGGTCAGGGCGTCGAGGCCGCGCTCGGCGATGGTGTCCATGGCGGCGCGGAGCACGGCCTCGCGGGGCGGCGCGACGTTGCGCCGCCGGGCGGGTGGGGTCATACGGCGGCCTCTGCCTTTCTGGCTTCCGGACTCTTCGGCGCACTGGTTCTGCGCCGGCGCCGGCGGCCGGCGCTGATTCACCCGTACGTTCTACCCGATCGGCCGGGCCGACTCATGTGGAAGGGAACAGGTTCTCGTACAGGTCCGCCACGCAGGACTCGTGCAGGTAGGGATCGAGCGCGGCGCGCACGCCCAGCACGTCGCCGCACGCCTCGATGTGCTCCAGGGAGCGGCAGGCGTAGCCGCACGCCTCGTACTCCTCGCCCTCGGCCGCTTCGACGGCGGCCAACCCCAGGTAGAACAGGGAGCGTTGGGCGTGCTCGTCGGGGGCCAGCGGGGCCATCGAGTACAGCAGGGTGCGGCGGGCCTGGCTGGTCAGGCCGGCCTGGAGTTGGACCAGGCCCTTGAGGACGCCGAGCCCGCTGGGGGTGCACCAGTCCAGCCAGTCCTGGGCGTCGCTTCCGGCCGCGGCCAGGGAGGTCTCGGCGTCGGATATCAGCCGCAGGGCCCGTTCGTTCTCACCGGCGCCGGCGGCCCGTTCTGCTTCGACGGCGTCCAGCCAGGCGGTGACGCGGCCGGTCGGCGCACCGCGGCCGGCGAGCGCCCGGGCCTCGGCCAGGACGTCCGCCCCGGCGTCGTCCGACGCGTCGGCGAGGAGCGCCAGGTGACCGAGGGCGGCCGCGCCCAGCAGGGGGTTCCCGGCCTCGTCGGCCGCTTGGCGGGCCTGTCGGAAGCTGAGCTCGGCGCCTTCCCGGTCCTTGAGGCCGTGGTACTGGATGCGGCCGGCGATGAGCCGGGTCTCCGCGAGCGCATCGGCCAGCGCGCGCCGCGCCTCGCCCGCGCGCTCGCCCTCCCCCTCGGCCTTCGCCAGCAGGGCCCCGCCCTCGGCGGCGTGGTCGGTGACGGGCCCGATGAGTTCGGCCGGTTCCGTCGTCCAGTACTGCGCGCGCAAGGACCGGGTGTCCGTCTCGAAGTCCGCGGCGGCCACGGCCTGGACCTCGTGCGCGCCGCCGGTTCCGGGCGCGCTGCCGGCGCCGCGTCGGGCGTCGTCTGCGGTCGGGGACAAGCTCTCTTCACCTCCGGGGAGGGCGGCCCGCATCCCGCCGGCGGGGCCGCCCGATCCGTCAATTGTCCCCCGAACTCCGGTCGACCGCGGGCTGCTGCTGGGTGATGCAGTGGATCCCGCCACCGCCGGCGAAGATCTTCCGGGCGTCGACGAGGGTGACCTCGCGGTCGGGGTAGAGCCGTCGGAAGATCTGCGCGGCCTGCTCGTCGCGGGGGTCGTCGAAGGCGCAGAGCACCACTCCCCCGTTGCACACGTAGTGGTTGATGTACGAGTAGTCGGCCCAGCCGCCGTCCTCGTCGTGCAGGACGGTCGGCGCCGGGACCTCGACGACCTCGATCGGGCGGCCCTTGGCGTCGGTCTGGCTGCGCAGGAAGGCCACGTTCTCGGCGCAGGGTTCGTGGTCGGGGTGGGCCGGGTCGGGCTGGGTGTGGGCGACGATCACCCCGGGTCCGGCGAAGGCGGCGACGATGTCGACGTGGCCGAGGGTGCCGTAGCCGTTGGTGGGGGTCTCGCCGCGGCCGGCCGGCGGCGCGGGGTAGTCGGCGGTCAGCCCGCGGCGCAGCCAGATCGCCTTGGTGGTGCCGAGCTTGGCGTGGATCTCGGCCTCGACCTGCTCCTTGGTCCAGCCCGGGTTGCGCTCGGGGCCGAGTTGGACGGTCTCGGTGAGCAGTACGGTGCCTTCGCCGTCGACGTGGATGCCGCCGCCCTCGTTGACCAGCGGGGAAGCGTGCACGGGGGCGCCGACGAGGTCGGCGACGGCGCGGGCGATCTTCGCGTCGTGCTCCCAGCGGGCCCACGGCTGGGCGCCCCAGCCGTTGAACACCCAGTCCACGGCGGCAAGTCGGGTGCCGTCGGTGACGAACGTCGGGCCGATGTCCCGCATCCAGGCGTCGTCGAGTGCGCGCTCGACGACGTCCACGTCGGGGCCGAGGAGGGCACGGGCGTGGGCTCGCTGGCCGGGTCCGACGACCACCGTCACCGGCTCGTGGCGGCGCACGGCGCGGGCGACGGCGGCCCAGGCGCGCCGGGACTCCGCCAGGTCGTCGCCGGTGAAGGTGGTGTTGGGGACGGGCCAGGCCATCCAGGTGCGCTCGTGCGGGGCCCACTCGGGCGGCATGCGGAACACGGCGGGACTCCAAAGGGGAGGCGGTCAGAGGAAGTAGAGGCGGTTCAGGGAGACGGAGTCGGCCGGCTCCGAGCGGATCGGGGCGCCGTCCAGGGTCACCAGACCGGTGCGGCCGTCGACCCCGACGTCCCCGGTGCGGGAGTTCAGCAGCAGGTCGGCGGGGCCGATGCCGCGGGTGCCGCGGACGGCGACGCGCCGGCGGCGGGTGGGCAGCCGGTCGCCGCCGAGGTCGATCGCGGCCCGGGCGACGAACGCCACGGACAGCTCGGCGGGGGTGGCGCCGTGCGCGCCGAACTGCGGCCCGAGCACCAGGGGTTCGCAGGTGTCGGTGGCCGCGTTCGGATCGCCGGTCACTCCGTACGCCGGGAAGCCGGCCTTCAGTACGAGTTGCGGCTTCGCGCCGAAGTAGCGCGGGTGCCACAGCACGATGTCGGCGAGCTTCCCGGTCTCGATGGAGCCGATCTCGTGGGCGAGGCCGTGCGCGATGGCCGGGTTGACGGTGAGTTTGGCGAGGTAGCGCAGCACGCGCGCGTTGTCGTCGTGGGGGCCGTCGCCCGCCAGCGGGCCGAGTTCGGCCTTCATCTTGCCGGCCATCGCGAAGGTGCGGCGCACGGTTTCGCCGGCCCGGCCCATGCCCTGGGCGTCGGACGAGGTGATGCCGATCGCGCCCAGGTCGTGCAGCACGTCCTCCGCGCCCATGGTGCCGGCGCGGATGCGGTCGCGCGCCATGGCGGCGTCGCCCGGCAGGTCGGTCTTGAGGTCGTGGACGGAGACGATCATGCCGTAGTGCTCGGCGACGGCGTCCCGGCCGAAGGGGAGGGTGGGGTTGGTGGAGGAGCCGATGACGTTCGGCACCCCGGCCATCTTGAGCACGTTGGGCACGTGGCCGCCGCCGCACCCCTCGATGTGGAAGGCGTGGATCGTACGGCCCTCCAGCACCCGCAGGGTGTCTTCGACCGACAGGCACTCGTTCAGGCCGTCGCTGTGCAGCGCGACCTGGACGTCGTGCTCGTCGGCGACGCGCAGCGCGGTGTCCAGGGCGCGGGTGTGGGCGCCCATGTCCTCGTGCACCTTAAAGCCGGACGCGCCGCCCTCCGCGAGCGCCTCGACCAGCGGCGCGGGGTGGGAGGACGAGCCGCGGGCGAGGAAGCCGATGTTCACCGGCCAGGCGTCGAAGGCGCCGAAGGCGTGCCCCAGCGCCCAGGGCGAGTTGACGCCGACGCCCCACACCGGGCCGAACTCCTGGCCGATGACCGTGGTCACCCCGGAGGCGAGGGACGCCTCCATGATCCGCGGGGAGAGCAGGTGGACGTGGGTGTCGACGGCGCCGGCGGTGGCGATCAGCCCTTCGCCGGAGACGATGGTGGTCCCGGTGCCGGTGACGACGTCCACCCCGTGCAGGGTGTCCGGGTTCCCCGCGCGTCCGATGCCGGCGATCCGGCCCTCCCGGATGCCGATGGACACCTTGCGGATGCCCTGGACGGCGTCGATGACCAGGACGTTGCTGATGACGACGTCGCACGTGTCGCGGACGGCGGCGGCCTTGAGGTGCAGCCCGTCCCGGGCGGTCTTGCCGAAGCCGGCGAGGAACTCGTCGCCGGGGTGCTGGGAGTCGGACTCGACGCGCACGACGAGTCCGGTGTCGCCGAGGACGACCCGGTCACCGGCGCGCGGGCCGTGCACGGAGGCGTACTCGTACGGGTCGATCGTGCGGCCGGCCCGACCGTGTTCGCCCCGACGGCGGTCGTCCCGACCGTGCTGGTCCCCGGCGTGGTCATGGCGCCCGCTCATCGGTCCGCTCCCAGGTAGCCGCAGGCCGTCGCCTTCCGCAGGGCCTCCTCCTTGGCGCCCGGTGCGTCCAGCGGTCCGTCCACCAGCCCGGCGAAGCCGATGGCGACGCGGGCGCCGCCGATCGGAACGAGCCCGACCTCACTCTGCCCGCCGGCGTCGAAGCGCACGGAGGAGCCCGCCGGTACGCACAGCCGCATGCCGTACGCCGCCGAGCGGTCGAAGTCGAGCCGCGGATTGGCCTCGAAGAAGTGGAAGTGCGAGGTGACGCTGACGGGGACCGCGGCGGTGTTGCGCACGGCGAGCACCACGGCGGGCACCGGTTCGGGCCCCGCGGGGCCCGGCAGGATCGCCCCGGGCGCGGCGGGGCCGAGACCGGCGCCCGCGATGGGGTCGGAGACCACGGCCAGCCGGGACCCGTCGTCGAAGACGGCCTCCACGTGCACCTCGGTCACCACGTCCGCGACGCCGGGCAGCACGTCGTCCGGCCCGAGCACGGACCGGGCCGCCTCGACGGCCTCGGCCAGCCGCCGGCCGTCCCGCGCCGCCTCGCACACCGTGTCCGCGATCAGCGCGGTGGCCTCGGGCACGTTGAGCCGCAGTCCGCGCGCACGGCGCGCCCGGGCCAGTTCTGCGGCGCTGAAGAGCAGCAGCCGGTCCCGCTCCGTGGGGGTCAGTCGCATTCCGCCACACACCTCCTTTTAGAGCGCCACTCTAAAAGCTGGACGCGCCGAAGAGAAGGATCGACGGGCAAGTTTTCGAGCAGCGCTCAAAAGAAGGCGGCGGTGTCAGTCGAGGGTGCGGTCGAGGTCGGCGGCGTAGTACGCGATGGCCCGGCCGAACTCCCGCACGGTGGGGTCCTCGCTGGTGGTCGCGAGCAGTTGGAGCAGGAGGCGCACGGACTCCTCGTACCGCCCGGTGTTGTAGAGGGCCATGGCCCAGAAGGTCCGCAGCCCGCCGTGGTCCGGGAAGGCGGCGACGGCCTCCCGCAGCGTGGCCTCCGCCTCCTCGTACCGACCGAGCACCCGCAGGGTGCTGCCGAGTCCGAGCAGCGCCTCGCAGCGGTCGGCGGCGGCGAGGCCGTCGCCCGCCAGGGCGCGGCGGTAGTGGGGCACCGCCTCGGCCTCCCGTTCCAGGACGTCGTGCGCCCAGGCGGTCTGGTAGGCCACTTCGGCGTCGTCCGGCCACTGCCGGGAGAGCGCGAGGAGCCGCTGCCGGGCCACCTCCTGCGACTCCCGGTCACCCCGCTCCCGCAGCCGTATCGCCTCGGCCAGCGCGGTGTCCCGCTCTGCCCGCCGTGGTTCCGCTGGTCCTGCCGATGCAGTCATGCCCCCATCCTCACCATCGCGGGAGGACGGGGGCATGACGGGGCCCGGACCCTTCGGGATCAGCCCAACTCGTGCATCCAGCCGTGGCGGTCCTCGGCGATGCCCCGCTGGACGTCCAGCAGGCCCTGGCGGAGCTTGAGGGTGACCTCGCCGGGCGTGCCGTCGCCCTGGACCCACTCGGCACTCTCGGACTTGACCCGGCCGACGGGGGTGATCACCGCGGCGGTGCCGCAGGCGAAGACCTCGGTGAGCGTGCCGTTCGCGGTGTCCCGCGCCCACTGCTCGGTGGAGATCCGGCCCTCTTCGGCCTCGTATCCGAGGTCCGCGGCGAGGGCGAGCAGCGAGTCACGGGTGATGCCGGCGAGCAGCGAGCCGGTCAACTCGGGGGTGACGATCTTGTTCCCGTACACGAAGTACAGGTTCATGCCGCCCATCTCCTCGACCCACTTGTGCTCCAGGGCGTCCAGCCAGACGACCTGGTCGCAGCCCTTCTCGGCGGCTTCGGCCTGGGCGAGCAGGGAGGCGGCGTAGTTGCCGCCGGTCTTGGCGAAGCCCATGCCGCCGGGGACGGCACGGACGTAGTCCTCCGAGAGCCAGACGGAGACCGGCTTGACGCCGCCGGAGAAGTAGGCGGCGGCCGGGCAGGCGATGACGACGAAGAGGTACTCGTTCGCCGGCCGCACGCCGAGGCCGACCTCGGTGGCGATCATGAACGGACGCAGGTAGAGGGACTCCTCGCCCCCGTGCGCCGGCACCCACGCCTTGTCCGCCTGGACGAGGGCGTCACAGGCGGCGACGAAGGTCTCGACCGGCAGCTCCGGCATCGCGAGCCGGCGCGCGGAGGTGCGGAAGCGCTCGGCGTTGGCCTGCGGACGGAAGGTGGCGACCGACCCGTCCGGACGCCGGTACGCCTTCAGTCCCTCGAAGATCTCCTGCGCGTAGTGCAGGGTCATGTTCGCCGGGTCGAGCGAGAGCGGCGCGTACGGGGTGAGCTGGGCGTCGTGCCAGCCGAGCCCCTCGCTCCACTTGATCGTCACCATGTGGTCGGTGAAGTGGCGACCGAATCCGGGGTCGGCCAGGATCGCCGCGCGCTCGGCGTCGGAGAGCGGGTTCGAGGAGTGCTTCAACTCGATCGTGGGCGTCGTCATGAGTGCTGTGTCCTTCACCGTTGGTTGATCGGACCGCGCACACGCCGCTCGTGGTGCTAGGTCGTGTCCGGAAAGTCCCGCCTGGCCTGCGATGCCCTTCGAGCTCAGGGCGCTGCTTTCCGGCCACACCCTAGGACGTCCGAGCAATCCCGTAAGCCACGGCCCGGTTTCGATTATCGCCCTCGGGGCGCGTGCTCGAAACGGGTGGTACGGGGGGAATGTGCGGTCCGGAGTGCTGACTGGTGGATCAGTGCACCCGGGGCCGCACAGGAGGAAGCCGCCGGGCGCTTCGCGACCCGGCGGCTTCGTGGTGGAGTCGTCGGGTCAGGTCGCCACGCGTACCGCGAGCGCGTCGCCGATCTCGTCCGTCGTGCGGAAGGTTCCATCGCGCTGGGCCAGGTCGGCGGAGGCGGCCTCCTCGATGCGGCCGGCCTCGGCGTCGAAGCCGAGGTGACGCAGGAGGAGGGCGACGGAGAGGATCGTGGCCGTCGGGTCGGCCTTGCCGGTGCCCGCGATGTCGGGCGCGGAGCCGTGGACCGGTTCGAACATCGACGGGAAGGCGCCCGTCGGGTTGATGTTGCCGGAGGCCGCCAGGCCGATGCCACCGGTGACGGCGGCGGCCAGGTCGGTGAGGATGTCGCCGAAGAGGTTGTCGGTGACGATGACGTCGAAGCGCTCCGGCTGGGTAACGAAGAAGATCGTCGCGGCGTCGACGTGCAGGTAGTCGGTGGTGACCTCGGGGTACTCCTGCCCGACCCGGTCGAAGATGTTCTTCCACAGGTGACCGGCGTACACCAGGACGTTGTTCTTGTGGACCAGCGTCAGCTTCTTGCGGGGGCGGGAGTTGGCCCGCTCGTACGCGTCGCGGACGACGCGCTCCACGCCGTACGCGGTGTTCAGGCTGACCTCGGTGGCGACCTCGGCGGGCGTGCCGGTGCGCAGCGAGCCGCCGTTGCCCGTGTACGGGCCTTCGGTGCCCTCGCGCACGACGACGAAGTCGATCTCGGGCCGGCCGGCGAGCGGGGTCGCCGTGTTCGGGAAGAGCTTCGAGGGGCGCAGGTTCACGAAGTGGTCGAAGGCGAACCGCAGCTTCAGGAGGAGCCCGCGCTCCAGGACGCCGGAGGGCACGGAGGGGTCGCCGATGGCCCCGAGCAGGATCGCGTCGTGCTCCTTGAGGGCCGCCAGCTCCGCGTCGGGAAGGGTCTCACCGGTGCGGTGCCAGCGCTGGGCGCCGAGGTCGTACTCCTTGGTCTCCAGCTTCACGTCCTGCGGGAGGACGGAGGTCAGGACCTTGAGGCCCTGGGCGACGACCTCTCGGCCGATGCCGTCACCGGGGATCACTGCGATGTTGAGGCTGCGGGGCATGGGGGCACCCTACTGGCTGTCCCACCCCATGACACGAGCTGTCCAGCTTTTGGACAGCACGGCTGCCGGGGCGACCTTCACAGGCTCGGGGAACCGCCGTTGTCGCGACGGTCGAGCGCGCGCTGCAGGGCCGCGGCGGCGTTCTTCCGGTCGGACTCGGTGGTGCGGACGTGACGGACGCGGACGCGACGGACGCTCGGTGCGGACATGGTGGATCGACTCCTTGAGATCGCGGGGATTTCGAGGCGCCGGGCGGGGCGGTGCGCCTGCCCCAGGGGTGACCTGGCAATGGCACGGGCGCGAACCGCCGTTCGCTGGATCGAGCGAGGCGTTCGGCTCCTACAAAAGTAGGGCAGCGGAGCGTCGCTGTCTCTACAAATAGTTGGGCTTCCTACTATCTGAGACGGAGATCATGGAACCCGCAGGTCAGAGGGGGCCGGCCGGGCGCTGATCAACTCACTCGATTGGAGGTCCGGCCGTCAGGCCAGCTGCTGGAGACCGACGACCCGTAGCAGCCGCAGTTGCTCGTACGCCTCAGAGCACGTCGCCGTCGCGCCAGTCGAAGCCGAGGGTGCCCTCGCGGGCCGGGAGCGTGCCCCACACATAGGTGGAGCCCTCCTCGTCGGGGAAGGGCACGGCGCCTTCGGGGCCGATGCCCTCGATCCGGCCGGGCCAGGGCCACCAGCCGCGCGAGCGGTACAGGCCCGCGCCCTCCGGGGACGCCGACAGTGCGCCGAAGTCGTACGCGCGCTCGATGACCTGTTCCAGGGCGGCCATCACCCGCCCGCCCAGCCCTCGGCGCTGGAGCGGGGCCGTCACGCCCAGGGCCTCGACGTATCCCACGCGGTACCAACGGCCGCCGTGGCTGACCCGGCGCATGATCACCGAGCCGTGGGCCACCAGGCCGCCGTCGGAGCCGTTGACCAGTACGTGCACCCCGCCGAGGCCGTGGTCGAAGTCCTCGTCGGAGAAGTCCCCTTCGAAAGCCTCGTCCATCAGGACGCGGATCTCGGCCAGTTCGGCCGGGGCGAGTTGGAAGGTGTGCAGGACGCGTAGTTCGGCGCCCGCGGGGATGGCGGAAGTGTGGGGCATGGCCCCAGCCTTCCAGCCGATGTGCCCGGGTACGTACTCATTTTCCAACTGAGTACCCGGTCCGTGGTGAGGCCGCGGCCGCCGGAGAAGAGTGGACGGCATGAACGGCCTCTACGCTCTCAAGCCCTGGTACGCGGCCCGGCTCGCCGGGGTCCACGGGGCGCTCGCCCGACGCGGGGTGTCGCCCGACGCGCTCACCGTCGCGGGCGTCGCGTCCGCCGCGGGCGCCGCCGCGGCCCTCGCCTGGCTGCCCGCGCCGCTCGCTGCGCTCCCGGTCGCCGCGCTCCTCGCGGCCCGGCTCGCCTTCGCCAACCTCGACGGCGCCCTGGCCCGGTCCACCGGCCGCACCACGCGGCGCGGTGCACTGCTGAACGAACTAGGCGACCGGGCGGCGGACTTGGTGGTGCTGGCGGGCTTCCTCGCCATCGCACCGCTCTGGTTGGTGGGCGTCGCCGCACTGGCGGCCACCCTGCCGTCCTGGGTGTCCCTGGCGGGCGCCGCGGCGGGCGCGCCCCGGCTGAACGGCGGTCCGGTCGGCAAGACGGAGCGCTGTCTGCTGGCGGTGGTGGCCGCGGCGACGGGCTGGGCGGTGCCGGTGCTCGTCGTCCTGGCGGTCGGCTCCGCGCTGACCGCGCTGGTGCGACTGGGTCGGCTGTGGCGGGAGTTGGGCGCATGAGCGGGTCGACGCTGGTCGCCGGCGAGGCGGTGGGGCGGGCCCTGCCGCTGGTGGCGGGGGCGCTGGGAGCGGGCGGCATCGCGGTCGCCGCGCTGCCCGCGCGGATCCGGATGCGGGCCGAGTTGCGCCGTCGCTGGCGCACCTGGGCGATCGCGGCGCCGGTGTTCTTGGGGGCGCTCTTCCTGGGCGCGGGCGGGGCGTTCGCGCTGGCGGCGCTGCTCGGGGTGGTGGCGGTGGGCGAGTACGTGCGCCTCGCGGGCCTCGCGCGCGCCGACCGCGCGGTGCTGCTGGCCGCGGCGGTCGGGCTGCCGGCGCTCGGATGGCTGGCGCCGGGGGCGCTGGACGCACGGGCCGCGGGGCTGTTGCTGTTGGCCGCGGCGGTGGCGCCGGTGTTGTCGGGTGACGGTGCCTCGGGGTTCACCCGGGCCGCGCGCACCGCGTTCGGACTGCTGTGGATCCCGCTGTCGCTGACCGGTCTGGTGACGCTCGGCGAGACCGCGGTCGCGGTGGGCCTGGCGGTGGCGCTGGGCGACGTGGGCGCCTGGTGCGGGGGTACGGCGCTGGGGCGGCGCGGGCCACTGGCCCGTCCGCTGTCGCCGCTGTCGCCGAACAAGACGTGGGCCGGGGTCGCGGGCGCGGCCGTCGCCACGGGCCTGGTGCTGCTCGCGGTCGACGCCTTCTCCCCCGCCCTGTGGGCGGCGGTGCTCGCCGGGTGCGTACTCGGCGACCTGTTGGAGTCCATGGTCAAGCGGGAGGCGGGCGTCAAGGACGCGGGCAGTTGGCTGCCGGGCTTCGGCGGCCTGTTGGACCGGATCGACTCGCTGCTGCCCGCGCTGTTGCTGGCGGCGGTGGTGACCGGATGAGGCCCGGGACGTTCGGGACGGACGGCGCCGCGAACGGGCCGCCGGCCGGCGGAGCCGTACGCGGGGCGATGGAGGAGGACGCACGGATGAGCGACGGGAAGGACGCAGCGGCGACCGCGGTCGACCGGGGCGGGGAGCCGACGGAGGGGACCCGCACGTCCGCGGGTGGTGCAGCCCGCGCTGTGGCTGTCGGCCGAACCGGCGCCGCCCCCGCGCCCCGTACGCCCCGTGCCACCGCGGCCGGGAAGACCACCGGCCGCGCCGACGACGCACGGTCGTGGGCGCCGCCCCGCTCCGGGCTCGCCTCCGCGCTGCGACGCGCGCTGTGGTGGTGCGTGTTGACCCTCACCGGTGGCGTGGAGCGGCGCGGACGGCTGCCGCGCGGCGGCTGCGTCGTCGTCGCCAACCACGCGTCGCACGCCGACACCGCCGCCCTGCTCGCCGCGCTCGACGCCCGGCACGCCCCCGCGATCGGCGCGGCGGCCGACTACTGGTTCGCCTCCCGCTGGCGCAGCCGGATCTGTCGCCGGTTGGCCGCCGGCTTCCCGGTCCGCCGCACCGGCGGCGGCCTGGACGATCTGCTCGCCATGACCGACGACCTGCGGGCGGGGCGGGCAGTCGTGCTGTTCCCGGAGGGGACGCGCGGCGCGGACGGCGCGCTCGGCTCGTTCCACCGCGGCGCCCTGGTGCTGGCCGCCGAGGCGGGCGTCCCGGTGGTGCCCGTCGGCATCGCGGGCACGGACCGGCTGCTGCCGAAGCACGGTCGACTGCGCGCCTCGCTCGTACGGGTGCGGATCGGCGCGCCGCTGCCGCCGTCGGTCACCCCGGATGCGGCGCGCGACGCGGTCGCCGGGCTGCACCGCCGCACCAGCGCCGAGGCGCTGCGGGACTCGACCGTCCGACGGCGCGTCGCGGCCGTCGCCGCCGGCCGCTGGGGGCTGCTGATCGCCTTCGTGTGGGCCTTCGCCGAGGCGCTGAGTTGGCCGCTGATGCCGGAACTCCTGCTGGGCGCGGCCTGTTTCGCGGCGCCGGCAGCGGCGCTGCGGCTGTCGGCGACCGCGCTGGCGGGCAGCCTCGCCGGCTCGCTGCTGGCGCTGGAACTCGCGGCCTTCGGCTTCGCCCTGCCGGCGCCGCTGACCACGGACCGGATGCGCGTCGAGGTCGGGCACGCGCTGTCCGTACGGGGCGCGGACGCGGTGGCGCAACAGCCGTGGAACGGCGTCCCCTTCAAGGTGTACGCGGCCGAGGCGGGCCGCGCGGAGGTCCCCAGGGACGACTGGCTGGCGGCCTCCGCGGCCGCCCGGGGCTCGCGCACCCTGACCGTGGGCCTCGCCTTCGCGGCGCTCGGGGTGCTGCTGCGCCGCTACCGCCGCTTCTACCTGCTGTATCTGGGCCTGCTGGGCGCCGGTTTCGCCGTCGGGCTCTCGTTGATCGTGGCCGGCTGGCGCTGACGTCGCGCCCGCCGGGTGCGGGGCTTCAGCCGGACCCCTGTCCCGTACGGCACAGGTCCCGCGGGCCGTGCAGCCCGATCGCCTGGAGGTAGCCGCCGGGGCGGCCGATGCCGTGGTCCACCCGGGCCTGCTGCGGCAGGTGCGCCACCACCTCGGCCCGCGGGCGCCCGAAGAGGTCCACGCCCCGGTACACCACCGGCACCAGCGCGGGCCCGGTCGGCTCCGCGCCCGTCGCGTCCGCGGGCTCCCGCCCCACCTCCACGTATTCGAGCCCTCCCCCGCGCTCCGCACCGCGCGGGACGCGTTCGCCGCGCGCCGTGAGGGTGAGACCCAGGTAGTCCCCGGTGAACGCCCAGTCGGCGGCGGCGCCCCCGAGCACGTGGATCTCGCAGAGCATCGAGACCGCCCACTGGGCCGCGTACTCACTCATGCCGAACCGCAGCGTGCCCGCACGGTGCGGCAGCACGAGTCCGGTTCCCGGCAGGAGTACGAACACCCCACAAGTCAACCACCGCTCCGCCGGTCGCCCCGTCCCCGGGCGCCACGATCCAGACACGCAACCATGCGGTTGCAACACGAGTCCTGAAATGCAACCATGAGGTAGCACATCAAGTACGACGGCATTCGCACGAGGAGCCGACCATGAGCGAGATCCAGCACTCCCAGGCCCCCGACAGCACCGACACCGCCGCCTCGCAGCGGGACCGGATCGAGAAGGAGATCACCATCGCGGCGTCGCCCGAGCGCGTCTGGGCGGTGCTCACCGAGCCGAAGCACGTGGGGAACTGGTTCGGCATGGGCGAACCCACCCCGGTGGACCTGCGGCCCGGCGGCACGATGCTCCTCGACCACGGGGAGTACGGGACCTTCCCGACCACCATCGTCGAGGTCGACCCGCCGCGCCGGTTCGCCTACCGGTGGGCGTCCGCCCACCCCGGCGAGCAGGCCGTCGAGGGGAACTCGACGCTCGTGGAGTTCACCCTCGTCCCCGACGGCGAGGGCACCCACCTCACCGTCGTCGAGACCGGCTTCGCGGCGCTCGACATCCCCGCGAAGAGCAAGGAGACGGCCTCCTACGAGAGCCATGAAGGCGGCTGGGCCGGCCAGGTCGTCAACATCAAGAACTATGCGGAGACGGGGCGGACCGATGGGACGACCGGGGGTGACTGCGAAGGGTCGGGGTCCTAGGCGCGAGAATCGAGCCATGACTACAGGCACGGGCGAGCCGGCGGCGGGGTCCGCCGCGCCGCTCGACACGGCGGACGCCATGTCCGAGGTGCTGTCGGCGCTCGCCGACCCCACCCGACGGCGGATACTCGACGCGCTCGCCACCCACGGCAGCGCGACCGCGACCGCCCTCGCCAAGGAGCTGCCGGTCAGCCGGCAGGCGATCGTCAAGCACCTCGGGGTCCTCAGCCGCGCGGGCCTGGTGACGAGCCGGCGCTCGGGCCGCGAGGCCCAGTTCACCGTGCTGCCCGCCCGGCTGAACGCAGCGGCCGGCTGGATGGCCAGGGTCGCCTCCGACTGGGACTCCCGACTCCACGCGATCAAGCGCCTCGCGGAGACCCCGCGCGTGGACTGACCGGGGCGACCTCGCCGCCGGCACGGGCGCATCTCCAGCCGGCGCGATCCCACCGTGGGCGACCAAGCCACCTTTGCGCCTACAGCCCATCTGTGGCTGCTCGCACAGTTCCGCCCCCTCGGCCCAGCGGGCTTGGGGCCCAGCGCCCCTGAAGACCTCCACATCCAGCCCGCGGACAACTGACGGGCCAAGCGATCAGGGGCGCTGGGGTCCCCCCGTGCTCGCAGGGCACGGGGGGAGGAACTGCGCGAACAACCGACCACCGGGCCGCAGACGCTGCCATCGCGCCACCACCGCGGCGCCACCGCGCCCCGCCAAGCACCCCGCACGGAGTCCCCCGCACCCCGCACGGGGCAACCGCACCCCGCACGAGGACACCGCCCCCGCCAATGGAAACCGCCCCCGAACCGGCGTGGGGGCCGGAACGGGGGCGGTTGCTCGGGAGGGGGAAGGCCCCGGGGCTGCGTCGAGCCCGCGGGGTCAGCCCATGTGCGGGTAGCCGTACTCGGTCGGCGGCACCAGCGTCTCCTTGATCGCGCGGGTCAGCGTCCAGCGCATCAGGTTCTGCGGCGCACCCGCCTTGTCGTTGGTGCCCGACGCCCGACCGCCGCCGAAGGGCTGCTGCCCGACGACCGCACCGGTCGACTTGTCGTTGATGTAGAAGTTGCCCGCGGCGTAGCGCAGCTTCTCCATCGTGTGCGCGGCGGCGGCGCGGTCGTTCGCGATGACCGAGCCGGTCAGGGCGTACGCGGAGACGGACTCCAGCTGCGCCAGCACGGCGTCGTAGCCCTCGGGCGACTCGTCGTCGTAGACGTGCACCGCGAGGATCGGGCCGAAGTACTCGGTCGTGAAGACCTCGTTCTCCGGGTCCGTGCAGACGATGACGGTCGGGCGGACGAAGTAGCCCTCCGAGTCGTCGTAGCTGCCGCCGGCGATGATCTCGCAGGTCGGGTCGGCCGCGGCGCGGTCGATCGCGGCCTTGTTCTTGGCGAAGGACCGGTCGTCGATGACGGCGCCGATGAAGTTCGACAGGTCGGTGACGTCACCCATCTTGATCCCGTCGACCTCGGCCGCGAACTCCTCCTTGAAGCCGGAGTTCCAGATCGAGGCGGGCACGTACGCCCGGGAGGACGCCGAGCACTTCTGGCCCTGGAACTCGAAGGAGCCCCGGGTCAGCGCGGTCTTCAGCACCGCGCGGTCCGCGCTGGGGTGCGCGACGACGAAGTCCTTGCCGCCCGTCTCGCCGACGATCCGCGGGTAGGAGCGGTACTTCTCGATGTTGTTGCCGACCGTCTTCCACAGGTGCTGGAAGGTCCGGGTGGAGCCGGTGAAGTGGATACCCGCGAGGTCCGGGTGGTTCAGCGCCACCTCGGAGACGGCGATGCCGTCGCCGGTCACCAGGTTGATGACGCCCTTGGGCAGGCCCGCCTCCTCCAGGAGCTGCATCAGCAGCACGGCGGAGTGCGTCTGGGTCGGGGACGGCTTCCACACCACGACGTTGCCCATCAGGGCGGGGGCGGTGGGCAGGTTGCCCGCGATGGCGGTGAAGTTGAAGGGCGTGATCGCGTAGACGAAGCCCTCCAGCGGACGGTGGTCCAGCCGGTTCCACACGCCCGGGGAGTTCGCCGGCGGCTGCTCGGCGAGGATCTGCCGGGCGTAGGCCACGTTGAAGCGCCAGAAGTCGACCAGTTCGCACGGGGTGTCGATCTCGGCCTGCTGGGCGGTCTTCGACTGGCCCAGCATGGTGGAGGCGGCCAGCGTCTCGCGCCAGGGGCCGGCCAGCAGCTCGGCCGCGCGCAGGATGATCGCGGCGCGGTCGTCGAAGGACATCGCGCGCCAGGCCGGGGCGGCGGCGAGCGCGGCGTCGATCGCGTCCTGGGCGTCCTGCTGGGTGGCGCCGGCGAAGGTGCCGATCACGGCCTTGTGGTTGTGCGGCTGCACGACGTCGACCCGCTCGCCGCCGCCCATCCGCCGCACGCCGCCGATCGTCATCGGCAGCTCGATCGGGTTCTCGGCCAGCTCCTTGAGCTTCGCCTCCAGGCGGGCTCGCTCGGGGCTGCCGGGCGCGTAGGAGTGAACCGGCTCGTTGACCGGCGCGGGGACCTGGGTTACGGCGTCCATCGTTGCCGACAACTCCTTCGTTCGTGGATCGGTTGGGGGATTCAGCCGCGGCTGGCGAGCGAGCGCAGGAAGAAGGCCAGGTTGGCGGGGCGCTCGGCGAGCCGACGCATGAAGTAGCCGTACCAGTCGGTGCCGTAGGCGATGTACACCCGCATCCGGTGTCCCTCGGCGGCCAGCCGGTGCTGCTCGGCCTCCCTGATGCCGTAGAGCATCTGGAACTCGTAGTCCTCCAGCTTGCGGCCGGCCCGGTGGGCCAGCTCCTGGCTGATGGAGATGATGCGCGGGTCGTGGGACCCGATCATCGGGTAGCCCTCGCCGTCCATCAGGATCCGCAGGCAACGGACGTACGCCTTGTCGACCTCGGCCTTGTCCTGGTGGGCGACGGACGCGGGCTCCTTGTAGGCGCCCTTCACCAACCGTACGCGCGAACCGGCCTCGGCGAGCATCCGGCAGTCGTCTTCGGTCCGGAACAGGTACGACTGGACGACGGCACCGGTGCGCGGGAAGCGCTGGCGCAGGTCGGCGTGGATCGCCAGCGTCGAGTCGACGGTGGTGTGGTCCTCCATGTCGAGGGTGACCGTGGTGCCGATCTCGGCGGCGGCCTCGACGACCGGGGTGACGTTCTTCAGGGCCAGGTCGTGGCCGCCGGCCAGGGCCTGCCCGAAGGACGACAGCTTCACCGACATCTCGACGCGCTCCCCGAGGCCGAGCGGGCGCAGCGCCTCGATCAGCTCCAGGTAGGCGTCGCGGGCGCGCAGCGCCTCGGCCGGGTCGGTGACGTCCTCGCCGAGGACGTCGAGGGTGACCTCAAGGCCGCGGCTCGCGCTGTCCACGACGACGGGCACGGTCTCCTCGACCGACTCGCCGGCGATGAAGCGATTCACCACCGGCTTGGTGATCGGCGCTGCCGAAATGATGCGACGCATCCGGTCGCTGCGCGACGCGGCGAGGATCACGGGACCCAACACGGGGACCTCCACGAAGGTGTACGAGCAGGCCGACCCGGACCGCGGGGAAGACGATCCGGAACGGCACGAAGAACCACCGTGAAATCTAAGGATCGCTCCGATCCTCAGCCATCGACAGACGTCACGCATCCGTGGCCGAGATCTCAGACACCTGTCTGAAGGCACCGCCCGGGCGTGCCAGAATGTCCGGGTGAAGGGCGATTACCAGGACCTCGTCGACGAGATCTCGGCCCTGTTGGGGGCCCCGGCGACGCTGGAGAACCGCGACTTCGGGCTGATCGCGTTCGGCGTCCACGACAGCGGGTTCGACGGGGCCGCCCTGGACCCGGTGCGCACCCGCTCGATCCTCACCCGCACGTCCACCCCGGCGGTCCGCGCCTGGTTCGAGGGCTTCGGCATCGCGCGGGCGACCGGCCCGGTGCGCATCCCGGCCTCTCCGGACGCGGGCGTCCTGCGCGACCGGCTGTGTCTGCCCGTACGCCATCGGGGTGTCGTCCTCGGGTACGTCTGGCTGCTCGACACCACCCCGGGCCCCAGCGATGCCCAGCTCGCCGCCGCCATGGAGGTGGCCGCCCGCATCGGCGTGCTGCTGGCCGACGAGGAGCGCGCCGACGCCGACCTCGCGCGCGAGTTGCGCGCGGTGCTCACCGCCGAGCGCGGCTGGCAGTACGACATGGCCGTGGCGGCACTGCGGACCGCGTTGCGAGGGGCCGAGGGTGGGGCGAACGGCCCGCACGCGGTGCTGTGCGTGGCGCCCTGGCCTGCGGCGGACGCCCCGTCGGCGCGGTCCCTGCCGGGGGTGTCGGCGCTGTGCACGGTGGCGGTGCCCTGGGCGCCGCGGCCGGCGGGGTCCGCGACCACCCGGGTGCTCGCCGTCCTGGTGCGGCTGCGGGCCGTGGACACCACCGGTCCCGCGCTGACCCTGGCGGACCAGTTGATCGGCGCCGCCCAGGGCCTGACCGCCGGGATCGCCGCCCCGCGCCCCGGGCTGGCCGAGCTGAACGCGGCCTGGCACGAGGCGGCGTCCGCGGCCCGCGCCGCCCACGCCGAGCCGGGGTCGCCCCCGGTGGCGGAGTGGGGCGCCATCGGCCCGTACCGCATGCTGACCTCGCTGGCCGACGGCCCCGCCGCGGACGACCCCGCCGTCCGCCCCCTGCTCGCCCCCGCCCACCGCGAACTGGCCCGCACCGCCGAGGTGTTCCTTGACTGCGCGGGGCAGGCGAGCCGCACGGCCGCCGTACTCGGCATCCACCGCCAGACGCTCTACTACCGCCTCTCCCGCGTCGAACAACTCACCGGCCTGCACCTCACCTCCGGCCAGGACCGCCTGCTCCTGCACATGGCCTTGAAGGCGGCGCGGCTGTAGTGGGGGCGTTCTAGTGCCCCTCCCGGCAAGCTTTGCCCTGTCGTCCCGTCCGGCACGCACCCTCGCCGCGTTGGCCGGAAGCTCTGGTAGGCCCCCTGTGCCCTGCGGGCACGGGAGGTACCCCCACCGCTACCAGAGCTTCCGGCCGCCTTGCGATCGCACGCACCGGACGACACTCCTCACGGGCAAACATTGCCGGTCACGGCACTAGGAGCTGGCACCCCACGCCCTCCGATCGATGTCGTCGCTCCAGCGGGCGCGAGACCGCCGTGGATGGCCAGGCAATCGTGGCGACCACAGCCCGGTGGTGGGTTGTTTGCGCAGTTCCCCGCGCCCCTGTCTTGCTGCCCCCGTCATGTGGCTGCGGGCCGGGTACGGGTTTGCCCCTACGCCCGCAGGGCGTGGGCCATGAGGGGCGCTGGAGGTCCCCCATGCTCTCTGGGCATAGGGGGCAGAACTGCGCGACCAGCCCGCCACCGGGCCGCAGACAGCAATGCTCCCGCGGGGAAACGGCGGACGGGAGCCTTGGAGGCTGGGGTCCCCGCGCCCGCAGGGCAACAGGTGGGGGGCCCTCCACGCCCTCCGGGCGTAGGACGCGTCAGGCGGCGCAGGGGTCCGCGCCGCACACCTCGTCGTCCCGGAGCGTCCCCAAAGACACCGGGGCCCGGCCCACCGCAACGGTGGGCCGGGCCCCGGGCACGCATTAGACGCGCGTACGCGAAACGCGTCAGTCGACCAGGTTCACCGAACGCGCCGAAACCGCACCGATCTCCGCGGCGATCTCCGCCACCACCGGCTGCGGCACGGTGTCGTCGACGGTCAGCACCACCAGCGCCTCCCCGCCTTCCTCCGCCCGCGAGACCTGCATGCCCGCGATGTTCAGACCGGCCTCGCCCAGGATGCGGCCGACGGTGCCGACGACACCGGGACGGTCGTCGTAGCGGAGCACGAGCATGTGCTCGGCGAGCGCCAGGTCCACGTCGTGCTCGCCGATGGCGACGATCTTCTGGACGTTCTTCGGGCCGGCCAGCGTGCCGGAGACCGAGACCTCCTCGCCGCCCCCGAGCGTGCCCCGCACGGTGACCACGTTGCGGTGGTCCGGCGACTCGGAGCTGGTGGTCAGCCGCACCTCCACCCCGCGCTCCTGGGCGAACAGCGGCGCGTTCACGTACGACACGGTCTCCGCCACGACGTCCTCGAACACGCCCTTGAGCGCGGAGAGTTCGAGCACCTTGACGTCGTGCTGGGTGATCTCGCCGTACACCTCGACGTCGAGGCGGACCGCGACCTCGCCGGCGAGCGCGGTGAAGATCCGGCCCAGCCGCTCGGCCAGCGGCAGCCCGGGCTTGACGTCCTCGGCGATCACGCCGCCCTGGACGTTCACCGCGTCCGGCACCAGCTCGCCGGCGAGCGCGAGGCGCACCGAACGGGCCACCGCGATGCCGGCCTTCTCCTGCGCCTCGTCCGTGGACGCACCGAGGTGCGGGGTGCACACGACCTGGTCGAACTGGAACAGCGGGGAGTCCGTGCAGGGCTCCTTCGCGTACACGTCCAGGCCCGCGCCGGCGACCCGGCCCTCCTTCAGCGCCGAGGCCAGCGCCTCCTCGTCGACGATCCCGCCGCGCGCGGCGTTCACGATGCGGACGGTCGGCTTGACCTTGTGCAGCGCCTCGTCGCCGATGAGCCCCACGGTCTCCGGCGTCTTGGGCAGGTGGACCGTGATGAAGTCGGCGGTCTCCAGCAGTTCGTCGAGCGTGAGCAGCTTGACGCCCATCTGGGCCGCGCGCGCCGGCTGCACGTACGGGTCGTACGCGACGACCTTCATCCCGAACGCGGACATCCGCTGGGCGACCAGCACGCCGATGCGGCCGAGGCCGACGACGCCGAGGGTCTTCTCCGCCAGCTCGACGCCGGTGTACTTGGAACGCTTCCACTCGCCGTTCTTCAGGGCGGTGTTGGCCTGCGGGATGTTGCGGGCGGTGGCGATCAGCAGACCGCAGGCGAGCTCGGCGGCGGTGACGATGTTCGACGTCGGCGCGTTCACCACCATCACACCGGCCTTGGTGGCGGCGGAGACGTCGACGTTGTCCAGGCCGACGCCGGCGCGGGCGACGACCCTGAGCTTCTTCGCGGCGGCGATCGCCTCGGCGTCGACCTTGGTGGCGGAACGGATGAGAATCGCATCGACGTCGGCGATCGCGGGGATCAGCTGGGCACGGTCGGCGCCGCTGCAGTGCCGGATCTCGAAGTCCGGACCGAGCGCGTCCACGGTGGCGGGCGACAGCTCTTCGGCGATCAGTACGACGGGTTTACGAGCAAGCTCAGCGCTCACGTGAGTCCTCACAAGTCCAAAGATGCCGCACGGGCTCGCAAAGCCACGGCGGGAGTCGGCCGTCCCGACGGCCGCAGGCGGTGGAGGGGCTAGCCGCGTGGAAGACGCACGACACTGTGGGCCTGACGCGTGTTGTTCAGAAGTGTAGTGGTGTCCGGGGGTCGGTCTTGCGCCTTCTCGGCAGGATCACCCGTCCGTGGGTGGACGAAGTGGTCAACGACGGCGAAGGGCCGTCACGCCCCCGTTCCCCGGGGTGTCACGGCCCTTCGCCACGGGCTCACGCCTCGTCGTCGACCCAGCTCATGAGCTTGCGCAGCTCCTTGCCGGTGGTCTCCAGCAGGTGGTTCTCGTCCTGCGTCTTGTACTCGTTGTACTTCTTCAGGCCGCCGTGGTACTCGTCCATCCAGTTCTTGGCGAAGGTGCCGTCCTGGATCTCGGCGAGGACCTTCTTCATCTCGACCTTGGTCTGGTCGGTGATGATCCGCGGGCCGGTGACGTAGTCGCCCCACTCGGCGGTCTCGGAGACCGACCAGCGCATCTTCTCCAGGCCGCCCTCGTACATCAGGTCCACGATCAGCTTCAGCTCGTGGAGGCACTCGAAGTACGCGATCTCCGGCTGGTAGCCGGCCTCGACCAGGGTCTCGAAGCCCGCCTTGACCAGCGCGGCGGTGCCGCCGCAGAGCACGGCCTGCTCGCCGAAGAGGTCGGTCTCGGTCTCCTCGGTGAAGGTGGTCTTGATGACGCCGGCGCGGGTGCCGCCGATGCCCTTGGCGTACGACAGCGCCAGCTCGAACGCCTTGCCCGAGGCGTCCTGCTCGACGGCCGCGATGCACGGGACGCCGCGGCCCTCCTCGTACTGGCGGCGGACCAGGTGGCCCGGGCCCTTCGGGGCGACCATGGCGACGTCGACGCCGGCCGGGGGCTTGATGAAGCCGTAGCGGATGTTCAGGCCGTGCCCGAAGAACAGCGCGTCGCCGTCCTTGAGGTTGGGCGCGATGGACTCCTCGTAGACCTGGGCCTGGATCGGGTCCGGGACCAGGATCATGATGACGTCGGCCTCGGCGGCGGCCTCGGCGGGGGTGACGACGCGCAGGCCCTGCTCCTCGGCCTTGGTCTTGGACTTGGAGCCCTCGTGCAGACCGACGCGGACGTCGACGCCGGAGTCACGCAGCGACAGCGCGTGGGCGTGGCCCTGGCTGCCGTAGCCGATCACCGCGACCTTGCGGTTCTGGATGATGGACAGGTCGGCGTCGGCGTCGTAGAACAGCTCGGCCACTGGGATATCTCCTTGGGTGCAGATGGTGCGTCCCACCGTACGGCGGGGAGGGGGCGGGGCGCCCGGGGGTCTCGCGATCCGGGCGGGGGCGCGGGCGGTGCGGCCTCAGGCCGTGCGGTCCAGGGCGCGCAGGGACCGGTCGGTGATGGACCGGGCGCCACGCCCTATGGCGATCGTGCCGGACTGGACCAGTTCCTTGATGCCGAACGGCTCCAGCATCCGGAGCATCGCCTCCAGCTTGTCGCTGGAGCCGGTCGCCTCGATCGTGACGGCCTCGGGCGAGACGTCGACGGTCTTGGCACGGAAGAGCTGGACGATCTCGACGATCTGGGACCGGGTCTCGTTGTCCGCCCGGACCTTGACCAGCACGAGCTCGCGCTGGATCGCAGCGCTGGGCTCCAGTTCGACGATCTTCAGGACGTTGACCAGCTTGTTGAGCTGCTTGGTGACCTGCTCCAGGGGCAGTCCCTCGACATTGACCACGATGGTGATGCGGGAGATGTCGGGGTGCTCGGTGACGCCGACGGCGAGCGAGTCGATGTTGAAGCCGCGGCGGGAGAAGAGGGCGGCGATCCGGGCCAGGATGCCCGGGGTGTTCTCCACCAGGACGGAGAGCGTGTGCTTGGTTGACATGACTTGGGTCTTCCGTCTCTCTCTGCGCGCTCAGTCGTCTTCGTTGTCGCCGAAGTCGGGGCGCACCCCGCGGGCGGCCATGACCTCGTCGTTCGAGGTGCCGGCGGCGACCATCGGCCAGACCATGGCGTCCTCGTGGACGATGAAGTCGATCACGACGGGGCGGTCGTTGATCGCGTTCGCCTCGGCGATGACCTTGTCCAGGTCGTCCGGGGACTCGCAGCGCAGGGCGTAGCAGCCCATGGCCTCGGAGAGCTTGACGAAGTCCGGGACGCGGGTGCCGGCGCTGGGCTCCTTGCCGGTGGCTCCGGGGCCGGAGTGCAGCACGGTGTTGGAGTAGCGCTGGTTGTAGAAGAGGGTCTGCCACTGGCGGACCATCCCGAGCGCGCCGTTGTTGATGATGGCGACCTTGATCGGGATGTTGTTGAGCGCGCAGGTGGTCAGTTCCTGGTTGGTCATCTGGAAGCAGCCGTCGCCGTCGATGGCCCAGACGGTGCGGTCGGGGGCGCCCGCCTTGGCTCCCATGGCGGCCGGGACGGCGTAGCCCATCGTGCCGGCGCCGCCGGAGTTCAGCCAGGTGGCGGGCTGCTCGTAGTTGATGAAGTGGGCCGCCCACATCTGGTGCTGACCGACGCCGGCCGCGTAGATGGTGTCCGGGGGCGCCAGTTCGCCGATGCGCTGGATGACCTGCTGGGGCGAGAGGCTGCCGTCCTCGGGCTGGTCGTAACCGAGGGGGTAGGTCTCGCGCCAGCGGTTGAGGTCCTTCCACCAGGCTGCGTATCCCGTCCGGGCGGCCTCACCGATGTGGCCCTCGCTGTGCTCGGCCTGGACCGCCTGGACGAGGTCGGCGAGGACCTCGCGGGCGTCGCCCACGATCGGGACGTCCGCGGCCCGGTTCTTGCCGATCTCGGCGGGGTCGATGTCGGCGTGGACGACCTTGGCGTACGGGGCGAAGCTCTCCAGCTTGCCGGTGACGCGGTCGTCGAAGCGGGCGCCGAGCGCCACGAGCAGGTCGGCCTTCTGGAGCGCGGTGACGGCGGTGACCGAGCCGTGCATGCCCGGCATGCCCACGTGCTGCGGGTGGCTGTCGGGGAACGCGCCCAGCGCCATCAGGGTGGTGGTGACGGGGGCCCCGGTCAGCTCGGCGAGGACCTTCAGCTCGGTGGTGGCGCCGGCCTTCAGGACGCCGCCGCCGACGTACAGCACCGGGCGCTTGGCCTGGACGATCAGCTTGGCGGCCTCGCGGATCTGCTTGGCGTGCGGCTTGGTGACCGGGCGGTAGCCGGGCAGGTCCTGGGAGGGCGGCCAACTGAAGGTGGTCTTGGCCTGGAGGGCGTCCTTGGCGATGTCGACGAGGACGGGCCCGGGGCGGCCGGTGGAGGCGATGTGGAACGCCTCGGCGATGGTGCGCGGGATGTCCTCGGCCTTGGTGACCAGGAAGTTGTGCTTGGTGACCGGCATGGTGATGCCGACGATGTCCGCCTCCTGGAAGGCGTCCGTGCCGATCGCGTGGGACGCGACCTGGCCGGTGATCGCGACCAGCGGGACGGAGTCCATGTGGGCGTCGGCGATCGGCGTGACCAGGTTGGTGGCGCCCGGGCCCGAGGTGGCCATGCAGACCCCGACCTTGCCGGTGGCCTGGGCGTATCCGGTGGCGGCGTGCCCGGCGCCCTGCTCGTGGCGGACCAGGACGTGGCGGACCCGGGTGGAGTCCATCATCGGGTCGTACGCGGGGAGGATGGCGCCACCGGGGATGCCGAAGACGGTGTCGGCACCCACTTCCTCAAGAGAGCGGATGAGGGACTGCGCACCTGTCACGTGCTCGACTGCGGGGGTCGGCTGCCCGCCGCCACGGGCGCGCGGCTGGGGATGGTGGGCCCCGGTGGCCTGCTCGGTCATCGGCATTCTCTTCTCGAAGCAGAGGGATTGCTGGTGGGTGCTGCGGTGCTGCTGCCGGTCTGGTCGGTTCGTCGCTCGGGTGCTGGGCGGGCGCCGCACCGGCCTGCTGGTGCTTTGCTCGGTCTTGCGGTGGTTGGCGCCGGTACGCCGCCCGGTGCCGATGCAACAAAAAACCCCTCGTGCCGTAGGGCAAGCGAGGGGAGCGCGTCGGGAGGAGTCCGCGGGGTCCTTGGTGGGGATCCCGCTCAGCCGACGCGCTGTCCAAGTACGAGAATTCGGGTGCGCATGGCAAAGACCCTCCCCCCGACGCACTATCACTGTCAAGCCAGTGGGATGCACGTCTCATCATGTGAGCCGCGGCTTGTGCGAACCGCGTCCCATTCCGAAGGATCCGCCGGCCGCGCCGCCCATCAGGGCGGGCAGCGCCATCGCGCCGGGCACCGTGAAGTCGTCCCTGACCAGGGCGCGGCGCAGCCGGTACTCGTCGAGGGCGCCGGAGAAGGCCATCCCCTGGCCGTGGCTGCACCCCATGGCCCGCAGGGCGAGCACCTGCTCCGGGGAGTCCACCCCTTCGGCCACGGACTGCATCCCCAGGTCGTTGGCGATCCGCAGCAGCCCGCTGGTGATCTTGTGCAGTCGGGCGGACTCGACGATGCCGTCGACCAGCCCCCGGTCCAGCTTCAGCACGTCCACGGGGAGCCGGCGCAGCGCGTTGATGGCCGCGTAGCCGCTGCCGAAGCCGTCCAGGGCGATCCGCACTCCGAGGCGGCGCAGCGCCACCAGTCGCTGTTCCAGGTCGTCGAAGGAGTTCCGCGGGTCGTGGTAGATCCGGGGGTCGTTGTCGGACAGCTCGACGATCAGCGAGCCGGAGGGCAGGCCGTGCCGGGTGAGCAGGCCCTCGATGCTGCCGAGCGGCAGCGACCGGTCCAGCAGTCGACGCGCGGAGATCCGTACGGACACCGGGACGCAGTGGCCGTGCCGGCCGCGCTCGGCGGCCTGCGCCACGGACTCCTCCAGCAGCCAGCGGCCCAGCTCGGCGGCGCGGTCCACGTCGTCGGAGACCCGGAGGAACTCGGCGGGCGTGAAGAGGATGCCCTGGGCCGAGCGCCATCGGGCCTGGGCGGCGACGGCGTCGATCCGGCCGGTGGCCAGGTTCACCACGGGCTGGTGCAGCAGCGCGAACTCGCCCTCGTGCAGGGCGCTGCGCAGCCGGGCGGCCAGTTCGGTCCGGCGGACGACTTCGGCCTGCATCTGCGGCACGTAGAGCTCGACCCGGTCCTTGCCGCCGGCCTTCGCCCGGTACATCGCGAGGTCGGCGTTGCGCATGAGGTCCGAGGGGCCGCAGCCGGGCTCGGCGAAGGCCACCCCGATGGAGGCGGCGACCCTGACGTCCTGGCCGTCGATGCGGTACGGCTGGGAGAGCGTGAGCCGCAGCCGGTCGGCGATCTCGACGACCTGCGCCTCGCGGGTGACCCGGTCGCGGGTGCCGTCGCCGGCGATCAGGGCGGCGAACTCGTCGCCGCCGAGGCGGGCTGCGGTGTCCCCGGCGCGCAGGGACTCGGCCAGCCGGCCCGATGCGGCGATGAGCAGTTCGTCGCCGGCCTGGTGGCCGAGGCGGTCGTTGACGCCCTTGAAGCCGTCGAGGTCGATGAAGAGCACGGCGGTGCCCGCGTCGCCGGAGCGCCGGCCGGACAGGGCCTTGCGGACCCGCTCGGTGAACAGCGCCCGGTTGGGAAGGTCGGTGAGCGGGTCGTGCTCGGCGCTGTGCTGGAGCTGGGCTTGGAGCCTGACCCGCTCGGTGACGTCCCGGCTGTTGAAGAGCAGCCCGCCCTGGTGGCGGTTGACCGTGGACTCCACGTTGAGCCATTCGCCGGCGCCGGAGCGGAAGCGGCACTCGATCCGGGTGGTGGGCTCCTCCGCGGCCGGCGCGGCCAGGAACCGCCGCACCTCGTGGACCACCCGGCCGAGGTCCTGCGGATGGACCAGACAGGCCAGCTCGGAGCCGATCAGCTCCTCCGCGTCGCGTCCGTAGACCCCGTTGGCCGCGGGGCTGACGTAGCGCAGCACTCCGGAGGGCGCGGCGATCATGATCACGTCGCTGGAGCCCTGGACCAGGGAGCGGAAGTGGTTCTCCTTCTGGGCCAGTTCGTGGGTGAGCGCGATGTTGTCGAGGAGCATGATCCCCTGACGTACGACCAGGGCGAGCACGACGGTGCACGCCGTGATCACCACGACCCGGTCGACCCGGCGCCCCTCGACCACGTTGTACAGGATCCCCAGGGTGCAGACCGCGGCGGCCAGGTACGGAGTGAGGGCGGCCAGGGAGCCGGCCACCGGGCGGGTGGGCGGGCGCGGCTGGGGCGGTCTGACGGTCTCGGTCGGCCGCGGCACGCCCCACGGCGCGTACGCCAGCAGGAGCGATCCGGCGAACCAGCCGGCGTCCAGGAGCTGTCCGGAGCGGTAGGTCTCGCGCAGCAGCGGCGAGGTGAACAGCGCGTCCGACACCACCGTGAGCGCGAGCGCGGCGACCGCGGTGTGCACCGCCGAGCGGTTGCCGGCGGAGCGGCGCAGGTGCAGTGCCAGCACCATGCTGACCAGCACGATGTCCAGCATCGGATACGCCAGGGAGAGCGCGGCCGGCGCCACGCTCTCGCCCTGGACGTGCGCCGTGTGGGCGAGGGCGAGGCTCCAGGAGATGGTCAGCAGGGAGCCGCCGATCAGCCAGGCGTCCAGCGCGAGGCAGACCCAACCGGCCCGGGTCACCGGCCGCTTGGCGAGGACGAGCAGGCCCACGATGGCGGGCGGCGCGAAGCAGAGGAAGAACACGTCCGCGGTCGAGGGGCTGGGCACCGGTCGGTCCAGCACGACTTCGTACCACCCCCAGACGCCGTTGCCCAGGGAGGCCATGAGGGAGGAGAGCGCGAACAGCAGCCACGCGGGCCTGCGCCGCGCGGGGACTCGGCGCGCGTAACAGAAGCACGAGACGGCGGCGATCAGGGCGGCGGCACTGAGGCCGAAGTCGCCCATGATCAGAGCGAGTTCGCGGGAGCCCCAGCCGACGGCGGCCCCGACGGCGTAACCGACGCAGAGGAAGGCGAGGAGGAGGGGGGCCAGGAGCCCCTGCCCGCCGCCGGACACCGCCCGGCCGGCCGCCAGCGCCTCCTGGGCGCTCACCGTCCCGCTCCCCGAGACCCCGGGTGTCGTCGACGACATCCCCGCCGCGTTGGATCATTGGTCCATTGGCCGTGCATCGCCCGTCGCCCCCCTCGGAATCCAATCGACAGTCAGGCTGCGCCACCGCACCGCCCCATGCTGGGTGCAACCCCCAAGTCGGGACTTTACACCAGGATGGTCACTCAGGGACATAGCCCCTCTACTCTCCGTGACCATGGTCGAGCGCGCCGACGCGCCGGGTGATCGGAGGACTTCGCAGCGTTTCCGGCTGTGACGAGGTCGGACCGGGGGTCCGGATGGCGCGAACCGTACGGTCCGACCCTGCCCGCGATCTCCTGGTGCTACGCCGGGGGGCCGGTGGTGAGGACGACGTTGTCCAGCGGCTCGCCGGCAACGAAGCGGTTGAGCTGCCGGGCCAGCAGCCGCTTGGCGCGCGGCATGAACGCCGACGTGGACCCGCCGACATGGGGGCTGATCAGCACTCCGGGCACGTGCCAGAGGGGGTGCCCGGCAGGCAGCGGCTCGGGATCGGTGACGTCGAGCGCCGCGGTGATGCGTCCGCTCGTCACCTCCGCGAGCAGCGCTCCGGTGTCGACGACGGCGCCGCGGGCGACGTTCACCAGGAGCGCGCCGTCCTTCATCGTTGCCAGGAACTCCGCGTCCACCAGGCCCTTAGTGGTGGCGGTCAAGGGCACCGACAAGATCACCACATCGGCTTCGGGGAGCAGTGCGGGCACATCGGTGAACGGGCGCACCGCACCGCGCGCGGTGGTGCGCGGGGAGCGTGCGACGCGTTCCACGCGCGCGCACTCAAAGGGCGCGAGCCGGTCCTCGATCGCGGCCCCGATCGCCCCGTATCCGATGATCAGCACCGACTTGTCGGCGAGCGCCGGGTAGAAGCCGGCGCGCCACTCCTCGGCGTCCTGGCCCCGGACGAAGCCGGGGAGGCCGCGGAGGGAGGCGAGGACGAGCGCGAGGGTCAGTTCGGCCGTGGACGCCTCGTGCACGCCGCGGGCGTTGCAGAGGCGTACGCCGGAAGGCAGGTGTCCGAGCCCCGGTTCGACGTTGTCGGTCCCTGCGGAGAGTGTTTGCACGACCCTGACGGAGGACATCGCGGGCAGCGGACGGGTCGCGGTCCACGCCATCGACATGTAGGGGACCGCGTAGAAGACGCAGTCGGCCGGATCGGCGGGGAAGTCCTCGCCGCCGTTCCAGTGCCGGTAGGTGAGGCCCGAGTCGGCGACCGGGGGCAGGCCCTCGATCTCCTCGGCCGGTATGGGCAGCCAAACGTCGGAAGTCATGATCACCACGGTAGGCCGGGTCTTGTGGATCTTGCTGGGTTGGAGGTGGAAGACCGTTTGGGGTTGGTTAGTTTGGTGGGCGTCCGGCGACGGACGAGGAAGCGGAGGGTACGGGCGGGTGGAGCTCAGGACGATCGGCGCGGCGGCGCTGCGGGTGGGCGCGGTGGGGCTGGGCTGTATGCCGATGAGCTGGGCGTACGCCACTTCGCAGCAGCGCGGGGACCGTTCCTTGCGCACGGTGCACGCGGCCCTGGACGCGGGCTGCACCTTGCTGGACACCGCCGACATGTACGGACCGTTCAAGAATGAGCTCCTGCTCGGCCGGGTCCTGAAGGAGCGGCGGGCGGACGCGTTCGTCGCGACGAAGGTCGGGCTCCTGGTGGGCGATCAGCACGTCGTCGCCAACGGCCGGCCCGGGTACGTGCGCCGGGCGTGCGACGCGTCGCTGCGACGGCTCCAGACGGACGTGATCGACCTGTACCAACTGCACCGGCCCGACCCGGAGGTCCCCGTGGAGGAGACCTGGGGCGCGATGGCGGAGTTGGTGACGGCGGGGAAGGTGCGGGCGCTCGGGGTCTGTGCGACGGGGGCCGACGACGCCCGGGCGCCCCGGCGCGGTGCGGCGCACCCCGGCGCGCCCGCCGGGCCGTACGGCAAAACGATCCGGCTGCTGGAGCGGGTGCAGCAGGTGTTCCCGGTGGCCGCGGTGCAGGCGGAGTTGTCGGTGTGGTCGCCGGACGCCCTCGCGCAGTTGCTGCCGTGGTGCGGGGCCAGGGGCGTCGGCTTCCTGGCGGCGATGCCGCTGGGCAGCGGGTTCCTCACCGGGACGCTGACTCCGGGGCAGGGCTTCGAGCCGGACGACCCGCGGGCCCGGCACCCCCGCTTCACGGCGGAGATGATGGCGGCGAACCAGCCGGTGGTCGCCGGGCTGCGGCGGGTGGCCGGGCGGCACGGCCCCGACGTCACCCCGGCGCAGGTCGCCCTCGCGTGGGTGTTGGCGCGCGGGCGGCACGTGGTGCCGGTGCCGGGCGCCAAGCGCGAGGGCTGGGCGGTGGAGAACGCCGGGGCGGCGGGGCTGCGGCTCACGGAGCGGGACGAGGCGGAGATCGCGGCGCTGCCGGCGGCGCAGGGTTCCTGGGACTGAGCGGCGCGCCCCGGCGGCGGCGCGGGACGCCCCGGGATCGTGCGGTCGGGAACGCTCGGGCGGGAACCGTTCGGGCCCGGGCGGTGTAAGAAGGGTAGTCATCCGCCCATCCGACGAAGGGATCGCGATCGTGCGACGTCCTGGAACGACGGCCGTTGTGGCCACCGCCGTGCTGCTGCTGGCCACCGCGTGCTCGTCCGACGGCGACGGGACGCCGAGCGGCCGCGGTTCCACCTCCGCCTCCGGTCCGGCCGGCGCCGCATCGGGCTCCCCGTCGCCGACGGGCCCACCGGCGCAGGGCTCCGTGAAGGTGGCGGGGACGGTGACCGAGGGGCTGAAGTCCCCGTGGGGCGCGGTCGCCCTGCCCGACGGGGACGTGCTGGTCGCCTCGCGCGACGAGGCCACGATCACCCGGGTCGACGGGGAGAGCGGCGAGCAGACGCAGATCGGCTCGGTCCCGGGCGTCGCCGCGAACGGCGAGGGCGGGCTGCTGGGCCTCGCCGTCTCCCCCGACTTCGCCGCCGACCGCCAGGTCTACGCGTACTTCACGACGGAGTCCGACAACCGCATCGCCCGGCTGCGTTACGACGAACAACGCCCCGCGGGGAAGCAGTTGGGCGCCCCCGACACGATCCTGCGGGACATCCCCAAGGGCGTCGTCCACAACGGCGGCCGGATCGCCTTCGGGCCGGACAAGATGCTGTACGCGGGCACCGGCGAGGTGGGGCAGACGGGCCTGTCGCAGGACCCGGAGTCGCTCGGCGGGAAGATCCTTCGGATGACCGCGGACGGGCGCCCCGCGCCGGACAACCCCCGCCCCGACTCCCTCGTCTACTCGCTGGGACACCGCAACGTCCAGGGGCTCGCCTGGGACTCCGACAAGCGGCTGTGGGCCAGCGAGTTCGGCCAGAACACCTGGGACGAGCTCAATCTGATCCGCCCCGGCGAGAACTACGGCTGGCCCGACGTCGAGGGCAAGGGCGGCAAGGACGGCTTCGTCGACCCGGTGGCCCAGTGGAAGACGGAGGAGGCGTCCCCGAGCGGCATCGCCTACGCCCAGGGCTCCATCTGGATGGCCGGACTGCGGGGCGAGCGGCTGTGGCGCATCCCGCTCGCCGGCGGGGAACCCTCCGCCGCCCCCCAGTCGTTCCTGAAGTCGGAGTACGGCCGACTGCGCACCGTCGTCGCGACGAGCGGCCCCGAAGTCCTGTTGATCACCAACGAGACCGACGGCAGGGGCTCGCCCGAGGCCGGGGACGACCGGATCCTCCGCCTGGAGGTGAAGTAAGGAGTGCCCCACCGATGTTCAACGTCTTCGAGCAGATCTTCGCACCGGGCCGGAAGCACACGGACGAAGAGCACAACCGGCTCGCCCTGACCCGGGAGGACGTGGGGGACGCGGATCCCGCGCGCGGCCCGATCGACCTCACGTCCGGCAAGGTCGTCGTCCGCCGCTGCGGCGAGGACGCCCCGCCGGCTGCCACCGAGAGGGACTGATCCGGCACGGCATCCTGCTCCTACGGGGGAGGCGGGGGCCGACCGGGCGGAGCGGCCGGCCTTCGGGCGGGTTTCCACGGCCGGTGGCGTCAGACGCCGGTCTCCTCCAGGGGGAAGAGCCGGAGCCGGTGCGCCACCGCCGCGGCCTCGCCCCGGCCCGAGACGTTCAGCTTGGCCAGGATGTTGGACACATGGACGCTCGCGGTCTTCGGGGATATGTACAGCGCCTCGGCGATCTGGCGGTTGCTGCGGCCCGCGGCCACCAGCCGTAGGACGTCCCCCTCGCGCGGGGTGAGCCCGAAGGCGGAGCCCGGGGAGGGGTCGACTCCGGCGCAGGCGCCGGCTCCGTCGGGCGTCGCGGGCGACTGCGGCTCCAGCGGGATGCGGGCGCGCTGGGCGAGCAGCGCGTTGTCCTGGACGAGCGGCCGGGCACCGAGGCGTACGGCGGTGTCCTGGGCCCCCCGCAGCAGCTCCGCGGCCCGCGCGCGGTCCGTCGACAGCAGGGACTCCGCCCAGCGGTGCCGCACCAGCGCCAGCCCGTAGGGGTGGGCCACCCGCTCGAACGCCTCGCCGGCCTCGGCCCAGTCCTCCGGTCGGTCCTCGCCCCGGGCCCGGCGCAGCTCGACGCGCACCCAACGCTCGTACGCCACCCACATGGGGACGGCGGCGGGCAGGGTGCGGACCAGTGCGGCGATCCGGTCCAGGGCTTCGGCGCGGCCCTCTTCGGCGGCGGGCAGCCCCCGTGCGTCGCCCTCCAAGGTCGCGGCGACGCGCAGCAGCGGCCAGGCGTACCGCTGCGTGCCGGGCGGGAAGCCGTCGGCGGTCACCCGGGCGAACTCGGCGCGGGCGTCCGCCACCCGACCCTCCGCCGCGGCGATTGCGACCTCGATCATGTCGAGGCTGACGGTGCTCTGCGGGGTGGGGTCCTTCGTGCCGAAGTGCTCGCGGGCCTCGCGCAGCCGTCGGGCGGCCGACGCGGTGTCGCCGCGGCCCAGGTCCAGCAGGGCGAGCCCGGTGGCGGCCCAGGCGCGCGGCTTGGGGCTCTGGGCGACGGTCAGGGACCGCTCCGCCACCTCCTTGACGTCGTCCCAGCGGCCGAGGGCGAAGTACGAGTCGGCCAGATTGCCGAGGACCCACGCCTCGGTGCCGACCAGTTCGTGGCTGGCGGCGACCTCCAGCCCCGTCAGCAGGACGTCGACGGACTCCTGGGAGCGGCCGACGCCCTCCAGGGCGTGCGGCAGGTTCACATGGCTGTTGGAGATCAGGGTGGGGATGTTGAGCGCCAGGGAGCGGTCCTTGACGGCGTACATCTCGGCGAGTCCCTCGTCGACGTGGCCCGCGTCCACGAGGAGGCCGCCCAGGGAGAGCCGGGCGGCGAGTTCGGTGTTCTCGTCGCCGACCATCCGGGCGTACTCCACGGCCCGTTCGGCGATGGCGAGGCTCTCGGGGCCGGGGGTGTGGATGCGGTACCAGGCGGCGGCCTCGGCGAGGACCTGGGCGTGCACCGGCGACGGCGGCAGGCCGCGCACCGCTTCCTTGGCCTCGGCGAGTTCGGCCCAGCCGTCGCCGCGGCCGAGCACGGAGACCAGCCGGGAGCGCTGGACGGCGAACCATGCCGCGCTGAGCGGGTCCTGCTCGGCGGAGGCCAGCCGCTGGCCGCGCTTGGCGATCTGGAGGGCGCGCTCCCGCTCCCGGCTGAGGCGACCGGCGGTGGTGGCCTCCGCCATCAGGTCGAGGAAGCGCAAGGGGGTCTCGGGGTCGCAGCCGTGCGGGGGATACGCCTCCGCGTAGTCCAGGGGGCGCAGCTCCGCGCGGACGTCGGCGGGCGCGCCGTCCCACAGCTCCATGGCCCGCTCCAGCAGCCGCAGTTGCTCCGAGTAGGCGCGGCGACGGCGGGCTTCGACGGAGGCGCCGAGCACGGCCGGCAGCGCCTTCGCCGGGTCGTGCGCGTGGTACCAGTAGCTGGCGAGCCGCATGGCCCGCTCGTCGTTCCGCACCAGCGCGGGGTCGGCCTCCAGCGCCTGGGCGTACCTGCGGTTGAGCCGGGAGCGCTCGGGGGGCAGCAGGTCGTCGCTGACGGCCTCGCGGGCCAGCGAGTGGCGGAAGCGGTAGCCGTCGCCGTCGGCGGAGGGCTGGAGGATGTTCGCCTCGACGCCGGCGCGCAGGGCTTCGATGAGGTCGTCCTCGGCGAGGCCGGTGACGGCGAGCAGGAGGCCGTACTCCACGGTGGAGCCGCCTTCGGCGAGGACGCGGGCGGCCCGCTGGGCGGACTCGGGCAGCGCTTCGACCCGTACGAGCAGGATGTCGCGCAGCGAGTCGGGCAGGCCGCAGGGGTCGTCGGCGACGATGCTGCGGGCCAGCTCCTCCACGAAGAAGGCGTTGCCGTCGGAGCGGTCGAAGATGTTGTCGACCAGGTCGGGGGCGGGCTCGGCGGCGAGGATGCCGACGAGTTGGCGTTGCACCTCGCCGCGGGTGAACCGGGCCAGCTCGATGCGCTGGACGGTGCGGGTGCGGTCCAGTTCGGCGAGGAAGGGGCGCAGCGGATGGCGGCGGTGGACGTCGTCGGAGCGGTACGTGGCGATGAAGACGAGCCGGCCGCGGCGCAGGGTGCGAGTGAGGTAGGTGATCAGATGGCGGGTGGAGGCGTCGGCCCAGTGCAGGTCCTCCAGCACGAGGACGACGGTCCGCTCGGCGGCGACGCGCTCCAGCAGGCGGGCGGTCAGCTCGAAGAGGCGGGCCAGCTCGCCGTCGTCGTCGCCGCTGCGCCCGCCCCTCGGGTACTCCCCCAGCTCGGGCAGGAGCCGGGCCAACTCCTGCTCGTGGCCGGCGGCCGCGGCCGCCATCTCGTCGGGCATCAGCCGGCGCAGGGCGCGCAGGGCGGTCGAGAAGGGGGCGAAGGGCAGTCCGTCGGCGCCGATCTCGACGCAGCCGCCGACGGCGACGACGGCGTCACGCCGTCGGGCCTCCGCCCACAGCTCCTCGATCAGCCGGGTCTTGCCGACGCCGGCCTCGCCGCCGACGAGGAGCGCCTGCGGCTCCCCGCAGCTCTCGGGGCCGTCGCCGGCGGCGCGGGTGAGCGCGTCGGTGAGCGCCGACAGCTCGCCCGCGCGCCCGACGAACACCGGACTGACGGATCTTGTCTCCACGCTGCCGAGCATCGCACAGGCGTCTGACAGCGGAGCGCCCCCGACGGTCTTCGTCGGGGGCGGGCCTTCGGTGGCGCCGGGCTCCCACGGGTGCGCGGGGGCCGCGACGCCGGCCGCGTTCACGCGGCGGGGGCGTAGCGCTGCGCGGGACTCACCCCGCCCTCCTCCGGTTCGGCGCCGGGTTGTTCGACGCGGCGGTCGAGGCGTGCCCGGCGCGCCAGTCGGTACGCCTCGGCCCGGCGGACGAGTTCCTCGTGGTGCGCCCGGGCGGCCTCCCGGTGGTGGGCGTGGGTCGTGAAGGCGAACATGTCCCGCTCCTCGGGTCGGTGGTGGGTCGGCTTTCCGCCGTGCCACCACTCTCGGTTCCCAGTCGGGTCCGGCGCATCGGAAGGGTGCCGCATCCTCGCGCGGACGGGGTCCTTAGGCCCGGGCGGCGGTCGGGGCGGGGCGTCCCAAGCGGCCTGAGGAGGGCCACCGGGTGCCTTAGAAGCCCCGCGCCGTTGCCCTAGGCCGCTGCCTTGGCAGGCGCGGTGGCGCCGTGATGCGTGTGCGGTCATGGCGTATGCGGCCGCCCTGTGGCTGGTGGAGACCGACGCACCGCAGGGAATCGGCGGCTACGTCCAGGGGTGCAGGAACATGAGCGGGACCTCGCGGGCGCGGCCTACGCGGTGCCTCGGGGGCGGGTGAACTGTTCGCGTAGGTGGCCGGCGAGCGCGGTGAGTTGGCGGTTCGTGCGGTCGGTGCGCCAGACCAGGCCGAGTTGGGACGGCTCGTCGAGCCCGTCGACCGTGAGGTAGCGGACGTCGCTGCGGGTGGTGCGTTCGCTCAGCGGGCGGCAGATGAGCATGCCGTGTTCGCCGGTGGCGACGCGCGCCAGGCCCTCGTGGACGGTGGCGATGCCGGTGCTGGAGCCGATGGGGGTGCCGGCGGGGGTGGCGTGCGGCACCTGGGCCGTCATCCAGTAGTCGGGGGCGTCCCCGACGGGCCGCAGCAGGTCGAGTCCCCCGAGGTCCTCCACGTCGACGCGGCCCTCCGCGGCCAGCGGGTGGGAGTCGGCGACGGCCAGCAGCCGGTCCTGCGGCGGGAAGCGGAATCCGGTGGTCAGGGCGGGCTCGTGGACGGGCAGTTCGACCACGACGGCGTCCAGCCGGCCGCCGAGCACGGCGGTGAAGGGCGAGCCCCAGGGGATCTCGCTCAGCTCCATCGTCACGTCCTCATCGGCGCGCAGCCGCCGGAACGCCTCGGTGACCTCTTCGTACACGCTGCCGTGGAAGCCGATCCGCAACCGGCACAAGGTGCCCCTGCGCGCCCGCTCCCGGGCGCCGGTGAGCGCGGTGTCCAGCGCGTCGTAGGCCGGGCGCACCTCGTCGACGAACTGGGCGCCGAACCGGCTGAGCGCCACCCGGCGGCTGGTGCGGTCGACCAGCCGGACCCCGACCCGGCGTTCGAGGGAGCCGATCAGTTGGCTCACCCGGCTCTGGGAGACGCCCAGGCGGGCGGCGGTACGGCCGAAGTGCAGCTCTTCGGACAGGGCGAAGAGGCACTCCAGCTCCTGCACGTGGACCTGGTTCATCCGCGGTCTCCCAGCGCTGCGCCGATTGATTACTCCAGCTCATCGAACCCTGAGAAGTTCGGCGTTGTTCCCGCTCGGGGGCGCTGCTTGGTTGGAACGCATGGAATCCCCCGCACCACTCCCCGACACCAACACCGGCTCTGGTCCGGCGCGCACCACACCGTGGCAATGGGCGGCGGTCGCCGTGCTCTCGCTCAGCACGTTCGTCGTCGTCACCTCGGAGATGCTGCCGATCGGCGTGCTGACGCCGATGGCCGACGACCTGGAGATCAGCCGGGGTGCGGCCGGAGCGAGCCTGACCGTCACCGGCCTGGTGACCGCCGTGACCGCCCCCTTCGTGTCGCGGCTGCTGGGCTCGCTCGATCGACGCGTGGCGCTCGCCGCGGCGATGGTGGTGCTGGCCGTGGGCAACGCCCTGACCGCGGTGGCGGACGACTTCGGCCTGCTCATGGCCGCCCGGGTGATCCTCGGCATCGGGATGGGAGTCGTGTGGGGCCTCTCGTCCGCGATCGCGCCCCGGCTCGTATCACCGCGCAATGCCGCGCTGGCCGTGTCCGTCTCGGTCAGCGGAGTCGCGGCGGCGTCGGTCGTCGGCGTGCCGCTGGGCACGCTGGTCAGCAGCTCCTTCGGGTGGCGGACGGTCTTCGGCGCGCTCGCGGGCTGCGCGGTGGCGCTCGCCGCCGGCCTGCTGTTCGCGCTGCCCCGACTGCCTCGCCCGGCGGCGCCGACCGCCACCGCTGACGGCGCGGACGCGGCGTCCCCGCTGCGCGTCCGCCCGGTGCGGGTCGGGCTGGCCCTGTTCCTGGTCCTGGTCACCGCGCACTTCGCGGCGTACACCTACGTACGGCCCGTCCTTGAGGAGCGCACCGGGCTGACGCCGAGCACCATCGCCGTCGTCCTGCTCGTGTACGGGTTCTTCGGGCTGTTCGGCAACTTCACGGCCGGCGCCCTGGCGGCCCGCCGCGCCCGCGGCACCGTGCTCGTCCTGACGGCCGGCATCGGCGCGTCGATCGTCCTGCTCGCGCTCGTCAGCCGGTGGGCAGGACCCACCGGCATCGCCGTGGCGCTGTGGGGCCTGACGTACGGCGGGCTCTCGGTGGCCGGTCAGATCTGGATGGCGCGGTCGGCGCCCGACCGCGTCGAGCAGGTGACCGGGATCTACGTGGGCGTCTTCACCGCGGCCATCGCCCTCGGCGCCTTCCTCGGCGGCGTCGTGGTGGAGGCGTCGGGAGTCACGGCGCTGCTGTGGAGCGCTGCGGTTCTCGCGGCCGCGGCGCTCGCCGTGGGACTGCTCGGCGGCGGCCGGACGCCGTCGACCACCCCGCCCGTGCCGGCCGCGGCTGCGAACGTCCGGGCCACGACGACCGTCCCGAACGGCCAGGAGTCCGCGGCGGTGCGGGAGCCCTGCGCCGGTGCTGCGCCTCGGGAGTGAGCCCGGGCCGGGGTGATCAGCCGGCGGACGCGGTCCCCGCGGGCGTCCACACGTACGGCGTGGTGGTGCTGAGCACCCGGAACCCGAGCCGTTCCAGGATCGGCCGGCTCTGGTCGCTGGCGTCCACCTGGAGGTGACGGTAGCCGCGCGCCGCGGCGATCTCGGCGCGGTGGGCGACCAGCGCCCGGTAGATGCCCCGGCCGCGCCACTCGGGGTGCGTGCCGCCGCCCCACAGGCTGGCGAACCCGGTGCCGGGGTGCAGGTCCATCCGGGCCGAGCACACCGGCACGTCGCCGGCCATCGCCACGGCCATCACCGTGGTGTCGCTGCCGAGCTGCCGCAGGAGCTGTTGCTCCATCTCGGCGTGGTCCCGCCCGAACGCCAGCTCGTTGACCCGGGTCATCAGCCGTACGCCCGCCGCGTCGGTGACGTCGTCGATCCGCACGCCCTCCGGTAGGGGCGCTTCCGTGGGCAGTTCGGCGATCTCGGCGACCATCAGGGCCTCCTCGGGCTCGGGCACGAAGCCCGCCGCGAGCAGCCGGTCCCCGAGGTCGGCGGGCCGGTCGTGGGAGTACAGCTTCCACTCGAAGTCCCGCCCGGCCGCCGCGAAGTACGCCGTCTCGGCGGCGATCGCGGCGTCCGCGGTGGCGTCGTCGAGGTCGGACCACAGGACGCCGTTCCAGTCGGGCGCGGTCGCCCGTACGACGTCGCCGACCCGCTCGAAGCGGGTGTCGGGGTCGTCGGCGACGAGGTCGCGGCGCAGGTGCACGTCGAACAGGGCGAGCAGTTCTGTCTGGTCCATCCGCCCATTGGAGCAGCCGGGAACCGGGGCGACCAGCGGGTTTTTCCCAGCGCCCCGGCCGTCGTCAGCCGGCGGCCTCCGCGGCGGCGCGCAGCTCGTGCCACTCGGGCGCCAGCACCGACCAGACCTCCATGTCGTGCCGTACGCCGCGGTGCTCGTACGACTCCCGCAGGACCCCGTCCCGGCGCATCCCCAGCCGCTGGGCGACGTTCACGCTGGCGGTGTTCCCCGATGCGACGACCCACTCGACCCGGTGCACCCCGCGCACCTGCACCGCCCAGTCGACGAGGACCGTGACGGACTGGGTGACCAGCCCGCGGCCGACCGCGGCGGGCTCCAGCCAGCAGCCCACCTCGCAGCTCCCGCCGACGGCGTCGAGGGAGACGAAGAGGACCCCGCCGACCAGGGTGCCGTCCAGCCAGATGCCGTAGATCCTGGCGCCGTCGGCGGCCTGCCGGTCGGCGTACGACTGGAGCAGGGCGCGGGCGGACGGGAGGTCCGCGGCCCGGTCGGCGAAGGAGATGAACCGTCCGACGAAGTCCCGGCCGCGGTCCATGTGGGCGAGGAACTCGGCCGCGCGCCACGGCTCCAGGGGCCGCAGTTCCGCCGTCTCGCCGTCCCGCGCCTTCAGGGGTATCGCAAACATCGCCGCCGCCGTTCTCGTCTTCGTTCTTCGTGTACGTTCTCGTACTCGCCCGTGCCGTGGTGCGCGCCCGGTCAGCGCCGCCCGACCGTGCTCCGCTCGTGGTGCTGCTCCGGGATCTTCGCATGTGCCCGGCACTCGGGCCGTTCGATGCTGATCCGCGGCAGCCGCCGGTCCAGCCAGCGCGGCAGCCACCAGTTCGCCCCGCCGAGCATGTGCATGAGGGCCGGGACGAGCAGCGTGCGGAGCACGAAGGCGTCGAGGGCGACGGCCGCGGCGAGCGCGATGCCGAACATGGCGATCACCCGGTCGCCGCTGAGGACGAAGGCCAGGAAGACCGAGATCATGATGACGGCCGCCGAGTTGATCACACGGCTGGTCTCGGCGAGGCCCACCCGCACCGCCCGCCGGTTGTCCCCGGTCTCCAACCACTCCTCGTACATCCGACTGACGAGGAAGACCTGGTAGTCCATGGAGAGTCCGAAGAGCACGGAGACCATGATGACCGGCAGGAACGGTTCGATCGGGCCCGCCCTGCCCAGTCCGAGCAGCTCGCTGCCCCACCCCCACTGGAAGATGGCGACGACGACGCCGAAGGACGAGGCGACGGCGGCCACGTTCATCGCCGCCGCCTTCAGCGGGATGCCGATGGAGCGGAAGGCGAGCAACAGCAGCAGACAACCGAAGGCGATCACGGAACCCACGAAGAGCGGCAGCTTCCCCACGATCACCGCCGCGAAGTCGTCGTACCCGGCCGTCACCCCGCCGACGTGGACCTTCAGCGAGGTGCCCGCGGCGGCCTTCGGCAACAGCTCGCCGCGCAGCCGGTCGACCAGTTCGCTGGTGGCCTCGGCCTGCGGCGCCGAGTCGGGGACGACCGTGAGCACCGCCGTGTCCCCGCTGCCGTTGTACGTGACCGGACCGACCGAAGCGACGCCGTCCGCGCCGCGCAGCTCCTGCGGCAGCCGGTCCATGGCCACCTGCTGGGCGGCCCCGTCGAGCCGGGCGACCAGGGTGAGCGGACCGTTCACGCCGGGGCCGAAGCCGCCGCCCGAGCCCTCGGGCTGCCCCGGGCCGCCGTGCGCCAGCAGGTCGTACGCCTTGCGGGTGGTGCTGGACGCCGGGTTGTTGCCCTGGTCGGAGCTGCCGAGGTGGAGGGAGAGCGCGGGCAGCGCGAGCACCGCCATCACCACCACGGCGACGGCCCCCAACAGCTTCGGACGGCGTTCCACGAAGGCGGACCAGCGGGCCGCGAAACCGGTCGGCACCTCCGGCTGGGGTCCCGCGTCGCGCAGCCGGCGCCGCTCGCGCCCGCTGAGCGCGCGGTCCCCGATGTACGACAGCAGCGCCGGCAGCAGCGTCACGGACGCGGCCACGGTGAGCACCACCGTGAGGCAGGCGGCGATCGCGACGCCGTTGAGGAAGCTGAGGCGCAGTATCAACATCCCGAGCAGCGCGATGCACACGGTGGCGCCGGCGAAGACGACGGCCCGGCCGGTGGTCGCCACTGCGTTCTGCGCGGCACGGGGCACGGTGAGGCCCGCGCGCAGCCCCTTGCGGTGCCGGGTGACGATGAACAGGGCGTAGTCGATCCCGACGCCGAGACCGATCAGCATGCCGAGCATGGGCGCGAAGTCGGCGACGGTCATCAGGTGGCCGAGCAGGACGATGCCGGCGTACGCCGTGCCGACGGAGACGACCGCGGTGGCTATCGGGAGCAGGCTGGCGGCGAGGGAGCCGAAGGCCAGGAAGAGGACGACGGCGGCGACGGCCACGCCCACGGCTTCGGCGAGGTGGCCCGGGGAGGACTCGGAGAGGCCGACGGTCGGGCCGCCCAGCTCGACCTGGACGCCGTCCGTCTGCGCCGCCTTCGCGGTCTTCGTCACGGCGTCGACGTGGGACGTCGGCACGGAGTCCGGCGGCTCGTCGTAGCTGACGGTGGCGTAGGCCGTGCGCCCGTCGGGGCTGATCCGGCTCGCGCCGTCGGTCGCGTACGGGCTGCTCACGGCGGCCACCGAGGGCAGTTCGGCGACGTCGTCGAGCATCGTGGACATCCGCTGCTGCACGTCGGGCGCGCGGACGGTGCCGCGCTCCACGTGCCACACGACGGTGTCGCCCTCGCCGCCCTGGCCGCGGAAGCCCTCCTCGATCAGCGCGGTGGCGCGACCGGACTCGGTGCCGGGGACTTCGTAGTCGCTGGAGTAGGCGGAGCCGATCGCGCCCGCCGCGGTGACGACGCCCGCACAGGCGAACAACCAGATGAGGACGGTGGCGAGTCGGTGCTTGACGCACCACCGGGCGATGGCTGCCAACGGACGTGCTCCCTGGTGGTTCGTGGATCTTGATCGGGAACAGCCCGAAAAGAACTCAATGAACTCTTGGCCCCTGCGCTGACACTCTCGCAGCCAATCGTGATCGTTTGTCCCTTTGGGGCTCTTTCGTGGGCTTAGTCACAGTCGGTGTGCTGCGGGCAGCAGCGGCCCGTGCGCGCCGGCTCATCCGGAGACGCTGGGCCGCCCGTTCTCGATGTGCCCCGTCAACCTGCGACGGAACGCCGGATCCCGGTCCGCGGTGACCTCCAGGTCGTACCAGCCGTGGGCGTCGGCCGCGGAGTGCACGACGGTGCGGCTGCGCCCCGGCTTCACCCTGATGGTGCGCGTCCAGTCAGCGAGGTCGGCGTCGTCCACGTACGCCAGCGGGCGGACGGTGAAGGTGACCGAGGTGGCGCCGGTGTTGCGCAGGACGAGGTGCAGATCGCGGTCGTGGTGGTCGACGGCGGTGGCCACCTCGGGTCCGCGGCGGCGCCCCGCGCTGCCGGCGAACTCCCGGCGGAAGCCGTTGGGCCCGGTGACGGTGAACCGGTAGGCGCCCCCGGCGACGCCGGCGAGCGGCACGTTCCACTGCGCCGTGCCCTGCACGTCCCGGTGCTGGGGCCCGGCGAACTCCCCCGCGTACGGATAGAGCGCGAGGTGGGCGCTCGACCGCCCGGCGTTGGTCACGGTCAACTCGAAGGCGTCGCCCGCGACCCGGCCGTGCGCGTCCGGCTGGTACGGCAGCGGACGGGCCGGCCGGCGCCCCGGCTCCTGCCGCGGCATCCGCTGCACCTGCGGCGGCTTCGGCCGCCACCGCTCGCCGAGGGGCGGCACGGCGCCCGGCGGCTCGACTTCGGGACCCGGCCGGGCGCGGCGGAAGTCGAACGCGGACGTCAGATCGCCGGCGACGGTGCGCCGCCAGGCGCCGATGTTCGGCTCCCGCACCCCGGTCCAGCGCTCCAGGAAGCGGACCACGGAGGTGTGGTCGAAGACCTCGGAGCAGACGTAACCGCCGACGGACCAGGGCGAGACGACGAGCATCGGCACCCGGACGCCGAGCCCGGTGGGCCGGCCCTGCCACCACTCCGCCGCGACCTCGGGCGGTGCGACGGGCGGCGGCACGTGGTCGAAGAAGCCGTCGTTCTCGTCGTAGGTGATCAGCAGCACGGTGCGCCGCCACACCTCGGGGTGGCGGCCGAGCGCGTCGAGCACCTGGTAGACGATCGAGGCGCTGTGGGCGGGCGAGGAGACGCTCGGGTGCTCGGAGTCGACGGCGGACGGCACCAGGTACGAGACCTCCGGCAGGGTGCCGTCCGCCACGTCCCGGGCGAACTCCTCGGCCAGCGTCCCCGTCGGCACCCTGCGCAGCCCGCGCTCGAAGAGGCTGCGCCGCTCCGCGTCGAGGCCGGCGACGCCCTCCTCCAGCAGGGCCAGCAGCCGGGCCCGCTCCGCCTCGTCGCGGGCGTCGCGCACGGCGGCGTAGAAGGACTCCATGTAGGTGTGGCCGCCGGTCCGGTCGAGGGCGGCGCGGGCGACCTCCTTGAAGGTGGTGAAGAACTCGACCTGGTTGTCGGTGAAGTTCTCCCACTCCGTGTACGTCTTCCAACTCCGCCCCGCCCGCTCCAGGCGCTCGGCGTAGGTGGTCCAGCCGTAGCCGGGGTGGGTGCCCTCGGCGTACGCGTCGTTGCCGACGGCCCGCGCGCCGCTGGCCTCGAAGCCGGTCCAGCCGCTCCACAGGTGGTTGCGGTTGGGGCTGGTGGAGCTGTGGATGGAGGAGTGGTACGCGTCGCAGACGGTGAAGGTGTCCGCCAACTCGTAGTGCAGGGGCAGGTCGCGCCGGTCGTAGTACGCCATGGTCGCGGCGGACTTCGCGGTGACCCAGCCGTTCATCCACCCGCCGCCCCACGCCGTGGCGCCGCCGCTGAAGGAGTGGTCGAGGGCGCCCACGTACTGGAGGTCCTTCTGCTGGGCAGCGGCCGCCTCGCGCACGGGGAAGGGCAGCACGGCGCCGCCGCCGGGGGCGGGCTGCTCGAAGACGGGGGCGCCGGTGGGGAGCGTCACGGCGTTGCGGTCGCTGAAGCCCCGCACCCCGCGGAGGGTGCCGAAGTAGTGGTCGAAGGAACGGTTCTCCTGCATCAGCACCACGACGTGCCGCACCTGGTCGAGACCGCCGCGGTCCGCCGGGGGCTCGGCGGCCAGCGCCGAGCGCAGGGAGGGCGGCAGGAACGACCCCGCGGTGGACGCCGCGACGGCGGAGGCGCCGACGACCCCGGAGAGGGTGAGGAGCCGACGGCGCGAGACGTCGCGTGAGCCTTCGACGCGCGAACCTTCGACGCGTGAGTCTTCGTCGAGTGGTGCTTGGTGCCGCGTGCTACCCGTGGTGTTCGGGGTGTCCGTGTGATCCGTGGACACGTGATCTCCTCCATGGTCCGGTGCCGCAGCGGCGACGCTATGCGGGGCGGATGACCCCGCGGCGTCCCGCGCAGAACGGCACGGTGAACAGGCGTGGTGGCAGGGTGCCGCTGGTTCGGATCGGGTTCGGGTTCGGGATCGAGACCGGGGATCGGGGATCGGGGATCGGGGACCGAGGTTCGGGAACGGGTATCCGGAACGGGTGCAGGGTTCGGGGTGCAGGGTTCGGGGTTCGGGGTTCGGGGTCGAGTCTGGGTTCAGATGCACGTTCGAGTCCGGGCGCTGTGCGAATGATCCATGCGAATGTCCGTACGGACCAGCCGACGGTGCCCGGCAACCGCATATGCCGCAGGTCTGACGTACCGTCAATTCACTCTGCACGCCCGCCGACCGGGCAGGACACGACCGATCGACCACCCGTCAGGGCACACCGCGATTAACCCCGGGACCGTTGTCGGTCACGACTGGCACGATGGGTTCATGGAGACGATGGGGACCAGCCAGCCGATCCTGGATCCGTACGCCGCGGCCGAGTTGGCCCGGGTGCTGCACGACTCCCCCGGCCGGTTCCTCGGCCGCGAGCCGGTCCCCGTGCACGCGTTCGCCCCCGGCGCCTCGCTGCGCGAGCGGCGCGAGTCCTTCGCCGAGGTGTACGGCACGATCCTGGCCCGCATCGGCGAGCCCACGCTCTACGGCGGCTCGGCCTACGGCCCCAACGTCCGCTGGCGCAGCGCCGAGCGGACCGTCCTGCTCCACTGCGCCGGCCACTGGGCCCTGCTCTCCGCCCACCACACGGAGTCCCTGGAGGCCGCCGAGCACCGTTCGTTCGCCTGGAGCGGCCCTTGGTCGGCGACCGAGCCGCACGAGTTCGACCTGCTGCCGTACGTCTGGCAGTTGGACCGCAGCGGTCCGGGCGAGCAGCCCGCCGAGCGCTCCCCCGGGCGGATGGCCTCCTGCCTGGAGCACTTCGAATCCGCCCTGGAGCTGATGCTGACGTCCTGGGTCGAGCAGCTCCCGGTCCAGGTCGGGTGCGACTGGGCCGGCTTCACGCTGACCAGCAGCGCCGATCGCGGCCGACGCCTCCAGGTGTCGTACGCGCTGGAGGACGGCCTGCACGTCTCCGTCGACGACCGGGACGGCGAGGACACCCCGGAGCGGTCCGCCCTGATGCGCTCCCGCGGCTGGCAGTCCCGCGACCGCGGTTGGTGGCAGGCGGAGTTCCCGGCCCCCGAGCGCCCCGACGCTTCAGAGGCGGCCCGCCTCACCCTGGCCGAACTCCGCGCCCGCGGCACCAGCGCCCCGAAGGAACTCCGCGCGCGCGACGTCAGTTGCAAGGACCGCGGCGAACTGTTCCTCCCCGGCCTGGGCATACGCCATTAAGCCGTACGGGCCGCCGATGCCCGTCGGGTCACCCGCGACGCGAAGGGCGGCCCCCACCCGATGGTGGAGGCCGCCCCTGTTGCGCATCATCCCGAGCGTCAGCCTTCGGTGACGCCCAGCTTCTCCAGGATCAGCTCCTTGACGCGCGCCGCGTCCGCCTGGCCGCGGGTGGCCTTCATGACCGCTCCCACGAGCGCACCGGCCGCCGCCACCTTGCCGCCGCGGATCTTGTCCGCGACCGCCGCGTTCTGTGCGATGGCCTCGTCCACGGCCGCCCCGAGCGCGCCCTCGTCGGACACGACCTTCAGGCCGCGCTTGTCGACGACGGCGTCCGGGTCGCCCTCGCCCGCGAGCACGCCCTCGATCACCTGGCGGGCCAGCTTGTCGTTCAGGTCGCCCGCGGCGACCAGCTCGGCGACCCGGGCCACCTGCACCGGCGTGATCGGCAGCTCGTCGAGCCCGCGACCGGACTCGTTGGCGTTGCGGGCCAGCTCGCCCATCCACCACTTGCGCGCCTGGTCGGCCGGCGCGCCCGCGTCCGTCGTGGCGACGATCAGGTCGACCGCGCCCGCGTTCAGGATCGACTGCATGTCGTGCGCGGAGACCCCCCACTCCTCACGGAGCCGGTTGCGGCGCACCCGCGGCAGCTCGGGCAGGGTGGCCCGCAGCTCCTCGACCCACGCGCGGGCGGGGGCGACCGGGACGAGGTCGGGCTCCGGGAAGTACCGGTAGTCCTCGGCCTCCTCCTTCACCCGGCCGGACGTCGTGGAGCCGTCGTCCTCGTGGAAGTGCCGGGTCTCCTGGACGATCGTCCCGCCCGACTCCAGCACCGCGGCGTGCCGCTGGATCTCGTACGTCGCCGCCCGCTCGACCGAGCGCAGCGAGTTGACGTTCTTGGTCTCGGAGCGGGTGCCGAACGTCGACGTGCCCTTGGGCATCAGCGACAGGTTCACGTCGCACCGCATCTGGCCCATCTCCATGCGCGCTTCGGAGACTCCGAGCGCCCGGATCAGCTCCCGCAGCTCCGCGACGTACGCCCGCGCGACCTCGGGCGCGCGCTCGCCCGCTCCGACGATCGGCTTGGTGACGATCTCGATGAGCGGGATGCCGGCGCGGTTGTAGTCCAGCAGGGAGTGGGACGCGCCGTGGATGCGGCCGGTGGCGCCGCCGACGTGCGTCGACTTGCCGGTGTCCTCCTCCATGTGGGCGCGCTCGATCTCCACGCGGAAGACCTCGCCGTCCTCCAACTGCACGTCGAGGTAGCCGTTGAAGGCGATCGGCTCGTCGTACTGGGAGGTCTGGAAGTTCTTCGGCATGTCCGGATAGAAGTAGTTCTTCCGGGCGAAGCGGCACCACTCGGCGATCTCGCAGTTCAGCGCGAGACCGATCTTGATCGCGGACTCGATGCCGATCGCGTTGACGACCGGCAGCGAGCCGGGCAGCCCCAGACAGGTCGGGCAGGTCTGCGCGTTGGGCTCCGCGCCCAGCTCCGTGGAGCAGCCGCAGAACATCTTGGTCTTCGTACCGAGTTCGACATGGACCTCAAGGCCCATGACGGGGTCGTACTCGGCGAGCGCCGCCTCGTACGACACCAGTTCAGTGACGGTCACAGTAGAAACTTTCCCTCTCAGCCCAGCAGGACGTCGTCGTCGCCGATGCGCTTGAGCTCGCGCACCAGCAGGGCGATGCCGGTGACGATGGCGGCCCCGGTGATCACGGCGTCCACCAGCCGCAGCGCGTCGTGCTCGCTGCGGGCCTTCTGTACCTGCTTGGCGACGCCGACCGCGCCGAACGCCGTCGTGCCGATGGACAGGTAGGTGCCCGCCTTGGACTTCTTGAAGCCCTTGGCCTTGCTCAGTGCGTTCACAGCGACGGTGCCTCCTCCAGGAGTGGGTGACCCCACTTTTCCACGAACGCGGCCTCGACGGCGGCGCCGACCTTGTACAGCCGGTCGTCCTTCATGGCGGGGGCGATGATCTGCAGGCCGACCGGGAGGCCGTCCTCGGGCGCGAGGCCGCAGGGCAGCGACATCGCCGCGTTGCCCGCCAGGTTGGTCGGGATGGTGCACACGTCGGCGAGGTACATCGCCATCGGGTCGTCGGCCCGCTCCCCGATCGGGAACGCGGTCGTCGGCGTCGACGGCGAGACGATCACGTCGACCTGCTCGAAGGCCCGCTCGAAGTCCTGCTTGATCAGGGTGCGGACCTTCTGCGCGCTGCCGTAGTACGCGTCGTAGTAGCCGGAGCTCAGGGCGTAGGTGCCGAGCATGATCCGGCGCTTGACCTCGTCACCGAAGCCGGCCTCGCGGGTGAGCGCGGTGACCTCCTCGGCGGACTTCGTGCCGTCGTCGCCGACCCGCAGCCCGTACCGCATGGCGTCGAAGCGCGCGAGGTTCGAGGAGCACTCCGACGGTGCGATGAGGTAGTACGCCGACAGGGCGAGGTCGAAGGACGGGCAGTCCAGCTCGACGATCTCCGCGCCGAGCTCCTTCAGCAGCGTGACGGCCTCGTCGAAGCGCTGGACGACGCCGGCCTGGTAGCCCTCGCCGCGGAACTGCTTGACGACGCCGACCCGCATGCCCGCCACGCTGCCGTTGCGGGCGGCCTCGACGACCGGGGGCACCGGGGCGTCGATGGAGGTCGAGTCCAGCGGGTCGTGGCCCGCGATGACCTCGTGCAGCAGCGCTGCGTCCAGGACCGTGCGGGCGCACGGCCCGCCCTGGTCCAGCGAGGACGAGAAGGCGACCATGCCGTAGCGGGAGACGCCGCCGTACGTGGGCTTGACGCCGACCGTGCCGGTGACGGAGGCGGGCTGGCGGATCGAACCGCCGGTGTCCGTGCCGATCGCCAACGGAGCCTCGTACGCGGCGAGCGCGGCGCTGGAGCCGCCGCCGGAGCCACCGGGGATCCGGGTGAGGTCCCACGGGTTGCCCGTCGGGCCGTACGCGCTGTTCTCGGTCGACGAACCCATGGCGAACTCGTCCATGTTCGTCTTGCCGAGGATGACGACGTCCGCTTCCTTCAGCTTGCGCGTCAGGGTGGCGTCGTACGGCGGGATCCAGCCTTCGAGGATCTTGGAGCCGACCGTCGTCGGGACGCCCTCGGTGGTGAAGATGTCCTTGAGCGCGAGCGGGACGCCCGCGAGGGGGCCCAGCTTCTCGCCGGCGGCGCGCTTGGCGTCCACGGCGCGGGCCTGAGCGAGGGCGCCCTCCCGGTCGACGTGCAGGAAGGCGTGCACCTTCTCGTCGACGGCGGCGATCCGGGCCAGGTGGGCCTCGGTGACCTCGACGGCGGTGAGCTCGCCGGAGGCGATCTTCGCGGCGATCTCGGCCGCGGTGAGCTTGATGATGTCCGTCATGACGTTCTCAGTCCTCCCCCAGGATCTGCGGCACCTTGAAGCGCTGCTGCTCCTGGGCCGGGGCGCCGGAGAGCGCCTGCTCGGGCGTGAGCGACGGACGGACCTCGTCGGCGCGCATGACGTTCGTCAGCGGCAGAGGGTGGGAGGTCGGGGGTACGTCCTGGTCGGCGACCTCTGCGACACGGGCGACCGCGCCGATGATGTCGTCGAGCTGACCTGCGAAGTGATCGAGTTCCTCGCCGGACAACTCCAGACGTGCCAGCCGGGCGAGGTGGGCGACCTCCTCGCGCGTGATGCCAGGCATGCGGAGATCCTCATCAGGGTGAGTGTTGGTTTTCCCCAATCCTATGGGTCCCCCCGCCCCCGGCACGAAACGGCCGCCCGACGACCCCCCGCCACCCGGTGACGACCAACGCACCCGCGGAACGACGGAGGGCACATCAGGGCCGCGCTGGGGCTCCCCCCATGCCCTCTGGGCGTAGGTGGGGGTGCCTCCGTGCCCGCAGGGCGCAGGGGGAGGAACCGCGTGACAGGCCCACCACCGGCCCGCGGACGGGCCACGGACCGAACCCCGCCGGCGCGCCCCGCACGAGCACCGCCCGCATGAGCACCGCCCGCACGACCATCGCCCGTGCGATGCCCGCCCGCGCCGGCCTCACCGCACCGCCCGGCCCGACGCCTCCCCCGTTTCCAAGTCCGGCGACGGCCGTCCCGCACCCGCCGCGGCCGACGAAGCGGCCGGAGTCCCGGCACTCGCGGGATCCGGGCCCCCCGAAGCACCCGGCGCAGCCGAAACCGCACCGGCTGTGCCGTCCCCCGGCCGGTGCCACCCCCGCTCCCCCCGCGCCCGCAACCACGCCGTCGTCTCCTGCGGCGGCATCGCCGCGGCCACCAGCCACCCCTGCACGGCGTCGCACCCCAGGTCCCGCAACCGCTCCCAGGTCTCGTCGTCCTCCACGCCCTCCGCGACGACCAGCAGTCCCAGCGAGTGGGCGAGGTCGACCGTGCAGCGCACGATCTCCGCGTCCTGGGCGTCGACGGCCAGCCGGGCCACGAAGGAACGGTCGATCTTCAGCTCGCTCACCGGCAGTCGCCGCAGGTGGACGAGGGAGGAGTACCCCGTACCGAAGTCGTCGAGCGACATGCGCACGCCGTGGTCGCAGAGCCCCGCGAGGGTGTCCGCGGCCCGCTGCGGGTCCTCCAGCAGCACGTGCTCCGTTATCTCCAACTGGAGCGCTCCCGCGGGCACCCCGTGCCGCGCCAGCCGCGCGGCGACGGAGCCGGCGAAGCCGGGGGTGTGCACGTCCCGCGGCGACACGTTGACCGCCACCGGCACCATCAGCCCCTGCGAGCGCCACCTCGCCACCTGGGCGAGCGCGGTCTCCAGGACGTACTCGGTGAGGTGCGGCATCAGGCCGGAGGACTCGGCGATCGCGATGAACTCGTCGGGCGGCACGCGCCCGCGCTCCGGGTGCACCCAGCGGACCAGCGCCTCAAGCCCGGCGACCTGACCGTCGAAGCGGACCTTCGGCTGGTAGTGCAGCTCGACCTCGTGCGCGTCCAGGGCCCGCCGCAGGTCTCCGAGGAGCCCGAGGCGGTCGGGTGTGTTGCTGTCCCGCTTGGACTCGTACACCTCCACGCCCGTGCGGTCGCGCTTGGCCTGGTACATCGCCACGTCGGCGCGGCGCAGCAGCCCCTCCGCGTCCAACGCGTGCTCGGGGAAGACGGCGACCCCGGCACTGGCCTCCAGCACGAGGGTCAGCCCGTCGAGGTCGAGCGGCGACGAGAGCTCCGCGGCGAGTTGCCGGGCGACGCGCTGCGCGCTGGTGATGGAGTCCGCCGTCGGCAGCAGCACGGCGAACTCGTCGCCGCCGAGCCGCGCGGCCTCCGCACCGCGCGGCAGTGCCTGCCGCAGCCGCTGGGCTATCTGCAACAGCAGCCGGTCGCCGGCGAGGTGTCCGAGCGTGTCGTTGACGGAACGGAAGCGGTCGAGGTCGATCAGGACGAGCGCGGCCCGGGTGCCCTGGCCCTCCGCGTCCTCCAACGCCGTCCAGGTGCGCTCCAGTAGCCACTGCCGGTTCGGCAACCCGGTGAGCGGGTCCCTCAGTTGCTCCTCCGCCCTGGCCCGGGCGATCCACAGCGTGGAGTCCAGCGCGATCAGCGGCACGGCGAACAGCGGCAGCAGCAGCGGCTGGGAGACGGCGACCACGCAGATCAGGGGTGCGATCCCGAGGAGCGCGACGGCCACCAGGCCCTGCCGGATCAGGGCGGTGCGGGCGATCGTCGGCAGCCCGCTGCTCTGCGGCGCGAGCACGTACCAGAGCAGCAGGCGGGTGACCAGGAGATAGGTGACGGCGGCGAGCAGGACCTCCAGCGCGGCCTCGATCCCCCAGTCGAGTGGGGACCAGGGCCGTTCGACGCTGGGCATGCGGTCGAAGAAGGAGAGCACGAGGGCCGCGGTCCCGACGCCGAGCACGTCGACGGAGCCGTGCAGCGCGCCGTGGCGCCACCGGTGTCGCCGGGCCGCACCGACCAGGGTGACGACGGCCAGGCTCACCAACCCGGCCGGCACCCAGCCGTACAGGAGGAGCACGGCGAGGGTGAGCGCCGCGCCCGAACCCGTACCGCCCCACCAACGGTCGCGGCCCATGGCGACGAGGTGGGCGACGACGATGCCGGTGAGCACCGCGAGCGACCAACCGGCGGTGGAGCCGGGGAAGAGCGCCCGGCCCTCCTGCACGGCCGTGAAGGCGCCGGTGCCCATGACGAGCGCCGCGCCGGCGGCCACGGCGACGGGCAGTCCGGGGGACATGCCCGCGAGCCCACTGGCGAGGGCCGCCGCGTACCCCCGGGGCCGCGGGACCGGGGCGGCGCTCTCAGTCGGTTCCATTCCCGTCCCTCTCACAGCCGGTGGTGCCGATGCCTCGCGTGGTTAAGTGGTCATGCCACCACGACCGAAATCCGACCACGCAGCCGTGCACGACAGGCGCACGTCTCAACAGTAGGCCGCGGCAGGCTTCGACGGGCAGCGCTCTACAGCTCTTGCCCGAATGCGACCGGACCACCCTTATCCATCTGCTATGCGCCGAACGGGTGACTGTTACCGGTCGCCGCCGGGGCGGGAAGGACGTCTGGTTCTCATCCCTTACGCCCTGTTCGACCACTGCTGAGAGGTCGTCACCCATCTTGTCCCCGCCCCCCTCACTCCGCGTCAGCACTCACCGGAGCGCACTCGGTCCCCCGCCGTCACTCCTCCACGGGCACAGCAGCCTCACGAGCCGCATCCGGCCCCTGTTCCAGGAGGATCACCAGACCGTCCTCGTTCAAAACCGGCACCTTGAGCTGCATCGCCTTGTCGTACTTCGAGCCCGGGTTGTCACCGACGACGACGAAGCCCGTCTTCTTCGACACGGATCCGGTCACTTTCGCGCCGAGGTTCTGGAGCGCCTCTTTTGCGCCATCCCTCGTGTAGTTGACCAGGGTCCCGGTGACGACGACGGTCAGACCTTCGAGCGGCCTGGGCCCCTGCTCCTCCCCCGCGCCCTCCTCCTCCAGGCGGACGCCCGCGGCCCGCCACTTGCGCAGGATCTCCTGGTGCCACTCCTCGGCGAACCACTGCTTCAGGGAGGCGGCGATGATCGCGCCGACGCCGTCCGTGGCCGCCAACTCCTCCTCGGTGGCCTCCTGGATGCGGTCGATGGAGCGGAACTCCCGGGCCAGCGCCTCCGCCGCGACCGGCCCCACGTGCCGGATGGAGAGTCCGGTCAACACCCGGGCGAGCGGCCGGTCCTTGGCCGCCTCGATGCTCTCCAGCAACGCGAGGGTGTTCTTCTTGGCCTCGCCCTGCTGGTTGGCGAAGACGGTCGCCTTCTTCTCCTCGCCGTCCGGGTCCAGCTTGGGCAGTCCGCTGTCCTGGTCGAGGACGTACGCCACGATGGGCAGCAGTTGCTCGACCTTGAGGCCGAACAGGTCGCCCTCGTCCTTGAGTGGCGGCTCAGCGGGCTCCAGCGGCCGGGTGAGCGCGGCGGCGGTGACGTAGCCGAAGTGGTCGATGTCGAAGGCCCTGCGGCCAGCGAGGTAGAACAACCGCTCGCGCAACTGGGCGGGGCAGGAACGGGCGTTGGGGCAGCGCAGGTCGACGTCGCCCTCCTTCATGGGCCGCAGCGCGGTCCCGCACTCCGGGCAGTCCGCCGGCATCACGAACTCCCGCTCGCTGCCGTCGCGCAGGTCGGCCACCGGCCCCAGGATCTCGGGGATGACGTCACCGGCCTTGCGCAGCACCACCGTGTCTCCGATGAGGACGCCCTTGGCCTTGACCACGTCCTGGTTGTGCAGGGTGGCGAACTCCACCTCGGAGCCGGCCACCTTCACCGGCTCCACCTGCGCGTACGGAGTGACGCGACCGGTGCGGCCGACGCCCACGCGGATGTTGACCAGCTTGGTGTTGACCTCCTCCGGGGGGTACTTCCAAGCGATCGCCCACCGCGGGGCCCGCGAGGTGGAGCCCAACCGCCCCTGGAGCGGGATCTCGTCCAGCTTGACGACCACCCCGTCGATCTCGTGCTCCATGGAGTGGCGGTTCTTGCCGTAGTACGCGATGAACTCCCGGACGCCGTCCAGGGAGTCGACCACCTTGAAGTGCCGGGAGGTGGGCAGGCCCCACTCGTGCAGCAGTTCGTAGGCGTGTGACAGGCAGTCGATGTCGAAGCCGTCGCGGGCCCCGATGCCGTGCACCACCATGTGCAGCGGGAGCGTCGCCGTGACCTTGGGGTCCTTCTGCCGCAGCGAACCGGAGGCGGAGTTGCGCGGATTGGCGTACGGCTGCTCGCCGGCGGCGATGCGACGCGCGTTCAGCTCCTCGAAGGCGTCCATCGGGAAGAAGACCTCGCCGCGGATCTCGACGAGGTCCGGGATCCGGTCGCCCGACAGCCGGTCGGGGATGTCGCCGATGGTGCGGATGTTGGGCGTGATCTCCTCGCCGACGCGGCCGTCGCCCCGGGTCGCGGCCCGCACGAGGCGGCCCTTCTCGTACGTCAGGTTCACCGCGAGGCCGTCGATCTTCAGCTCGCACAGGAAGTGGAAGTCCGTGGTGCCGACGTCGCGCGCGACCCGCTCGGCCCAGGCGGCCAACTCCTCCTCGTCGAAGGCGTTGTCCAAGGAGAGCATCCGCTGCCGGTGCTCGACCTTGGTCAGATCGGTCTCGTAGTGACCGGCGACCTTCTGGGTGGGGGAATCGGGCGTGCGCAGCGCCGGATGCCGCTCCTCCAGGGCTTCCAGGGAGCGCATCAGCGTGTCGAACTCGCCGTCGCTGATGACCGGCTGGTCCTTCACGTAGTACCGAAAGCGGTGCTCGTCGATCTGCTCGGCGAGTTGGGCGTGCTCCTCGCGCGCCCGCGCCGGCAGGTCGGCGTCGCCCTGCACCGCCGACAGGTCCGCGCCCGTCCCGTCCGCCCCGATCCGAACGTCCTGCCCGTCCTGCCCGTCCTGTGCGGGCTCTTCAGTCCGCTCTTCGCCAGTCACCGTCTCGTCCTCCCGATTCCCCGGCATTGCCCCGTCACCCGTCACTCAGGGTGTTCTGCGAGTGATCTCGCGGCCCGGACGCAGTGGGCGAGCGCGGCCCGGGCGTACGCCGGAGATGCGCCTGCCAGACCACAGGTCGGGGTGATGACCACGGACTCGCTCAGAGTCCCCGGATTCAGTCCCAGCCTGCGCCACAGCGTCCTGACACCCATGACGCTACCTGCCGGGTCTGACAATGCGGTGTCAGTGGACGGCACGACGCCCGCGAAGAGTCGGACCCCGCCCTCGACCGACTCGCCGATCGCCTCCTCGTCACGCTCGGTGAGGAGGCCGAAGTCGAAGGAGATTCCGGCCGCCCCGGCCCTCCGCAACAGCGCGAACGGCACGTCGGGAGCGCAGGAGTGCACCACGGCGACCTCGTCTCCGATGACGTCCCGCAGCGCACCTTCCACGACCTGGCGGTCCACCGCCCGGTGCGTGCGGTAGCCGCTGGCGGTCCTGACCTGCCCGCGCAGCACGGCGGTCAGCGACGGCTCGTCCAACTGGAGCGCCAGCCGGGCGCCGGGCACCCGGCGGCGCACCTGCGCCAGGTGCGTGCGCAGCCCCTCGGCGAGGGAGCCGACGAGGTCCCGGCAGGCGCCGGGGTCGGCGAGCGCCGACTCCCCGTTGCGCAGTTCCAGCGCGGCGGCGAGCGTCCACGGGCCGACGGCCTGGACCTTCAGCGGCCCCTGGTGGCCCTGGGTGAACTCCTCCAGGGCGTCCAGGTCCTCGCCGAGCCAGGAGACGGCCCGGCGGGTGTCGCGGCCCGGCCGGTCGCTGATGCGCCAGCCGCTGGGCTCGACGTGCGCGTACATCTCGACGAGGAGTCCCAGGGTCCGTCCGATCATGTCGGCACCGGGGCCCCGGGCGGGCAGTTCGAAGAGGTGGGGGAAGTCCTCGAAGGACCCCGTGACGGTCTTCGCCGCCTCCCGGGCGTCGCCCCCGGGCATGGACCCGACGCCGGTGGCCGGACCCCAGCTGAACTCGCGCTTCTCACTCACCCCGGCAGCGTACGTGCCGTTCGCCGGCGGGTGCTCCCCAGCGTCCCGACCGCAGGCCCGGCGCCCACGGCACCGGTGCAGTGCCGTGTGGTGCCGTGCTGGCCGGGCGGTGCGGACTCAGCGCCCGGGCCGTACGGTCAGGTCGTTGATCTCGGCGTCCCGGGGCAGGTCGATCGCGGTGATCAGGGCCGTGGCGACCGACTCCGGGTCGATCCAGCGCGCCGGGTCGTACTCCTTGCCCTCCTGCGAGTGCACCTTCGCCTGCATGGGGCTCGCGGTGCGGCCCGGGTAGACGGAGGTGACCCGTACGCCGTTGTCGTGCTCCTCCGCCCGGAGGGAGTCGGCGAGCGCCTTCAGACCGTGCTTGGAAGCGGCGTACGCGCTCCACTCCGCGCTCGCCCGCAGCCCCGCGCCCGAGTTCACGAACACCACGTGCCCCTGCGAGACGCGCAGTTGCGGCAGGAGCAGCCGGGTCAGTTCGGCCGGGGCGACGAGGTTGGTGTTCAGCTGCTGGTGCCAGGTCACGGGGCGCAGGTCGGCGACGGGTCCGAGGTCCACCACGCCCGCGATGTGCAGCAGCGAGTCCAGCCGGTCCGGCACTTCCTGGTGCGACAGGGCCCAGGAGATGCGGTCGGGGTCGGACAGGTCGGCCACGAGCGTGCGCGCACCCGGGTAGCGCGCGGCGAACTCCCTGGCCCGTCCGGCGTCGCGGGCCAGCAGTACGAGGTCGTCGCCCCGGGCGTGGAGCCGGGCGGCGACGGCGGCGCCGATGCCGGAGCCGGCTCCGGTGATCACATGGGTCGTCATGGCGCCCATGCTCGCACCCGCGCCCCCGGCGACGGAAAACGCGGCAGCGCCCGCCGGGGCACCGCGTCCCGGCTCTACTGGATCCCGACCGACTCCTCCAGGTACGCGAGCGCCGAGACGCCGTCCTCGGCGAAGAACACCAGGTCGGTCAGGGGCAGCGGCAGGAAGCCCTCCTCCTCCATCCGTCGGAACTGCGCCTTCAGGCCGTCGTAGAAACCGGCCGTGTTCAACAGCACCACGGGCTTGTCGTGCTTTCCGTGCTTCTTGAGCTCCAGGATCTCGGTGGCCTCGTCCAGGGTCCCGGTACCGCCGACCATGACCACCACGGCGTCCGACTTGGCGAGCAGCAGTGCCTTGCGCTCGGCGAGGTCCTTGGCGACCACCATCTCGTCCGCGTCCTCGCGGGCCACGTGGGACAGGAAGTCCACCGAGACGCCGACGAGGCGCCCGCCCGTCTGCCGCACGCCGTCGGCGACGACCTTCATCAGCCCGCTCTCGGAGCCGCCCCACACCAGGGCGTGGCCCCCCTTGCCGAGGAGTTCGGCGAACTCCCGGGCGGGGCGGGTGTATCGGTCGTCGAGGTCGGCGGCGGAGAGGAAGACGCAAATGTTCATGCCGCCACCGTACGGGGCCGGGACGCACCTCGGGGTGACGGCCGTCGAACCTGTGGATGAACCTGTGGATGACGGGCGGCCGAACCACGGCGCACCGCTGGCACAGCATCCGCACCCCTGCGCTGACCTGGGGCGCAGCGGAAATCCGAAAAAAGCCGTCCGCCAGCGATGAGTTGCGCAGACCCGTCCGGTCAGCACTGCCATGGACTACACGAGCCGTACGCTCAACAGGGCGTGCTCGGCGGACGGCACGCCCATCGCGTACGAGCAGCGCGGTGACGGCCCCGCCGTGGTGCTGGTCGGCGGGGCGCTGGACACCGCCGCGGCCCAGACGCCGCTCGCCGAGCTGTTGGCGTCGCACTTCAGCGTCTTCACCTACGACCGGCGCGGCCGGGGCGGCAGCGGCGATGCCGCCGGGTACGCGGTGGAGCGGGAGATCGAGGACCTGGCCGCGGTCATCGAGGAGGCCGGCGGTCGGGCCCGGGTGCACGGCACGTCGTCGGGCGGTGCGCTCGCGCTGCGGGCCGCGGCGGCGGGGCTGCCGATCACCCAGCTCTCCGTCTACGAGCCGCCGTTCGACCCGATCACGCCCTCCGGCCGCCCGGTGGGTGACCATCTGGCGCGCACCCGCGAACTGGTGGCCGTCGGCAAGGTCGACGAGGCGCTGGTGCTCTTCTTGGACCTGCTGGGGACGCCGGGCCCCGTGATCGAGCACATGCGGGACTTCCCCGGCTGGTCCGAGCTGGCGGCGACGGCGCACACGCTCCCGTACGACTACGCCGTCATGGGCGACCGCACGGTGCCGGTGCGCCTGCTGCACCAGGTCGCGGTGCGCGTGATGGTGATCGAAGGCGGCGCCAGCGCCCCGTCGATGCGGGAGGCGGCGCGGCTGGTGGCGGAGGCGCTGCCGCGCGGGCGCCACCGTACGTTGACCGGACAGACCCACGACGTGGCGCCGCACGTGCTGGCGCCCGTGGTGGCGGCGTTCTTCGCGTCCTGAGCCGGCGCGCGCGGCGCACGCCGGCGCGTCGGGCACGGGCGCACGGGCGTCGCTGAAGGCCGTGGTGGGCGGTGTCGGAGTTCCACGGGGGTGGACTCGGGCACGGCCGCACGGCCCCCATGGGTCCGTACGGCTTCTCGCCGTGCCCGCGTCCGGCGCGACCGTGGCCTGCGCCGGAGCGCTCAGGCCATGGAAGCCGCGGCGCGCTGCGTGGCGGAAATCGTCGCCGAGCCCACCACGCGGGTGCCGTCGTACAGCACGATCGCCTGGCCGGGGGCGACGCCGCGCACCGCCTCGGCGAAGGTCACCTGCAACTCGCCGTCGACCATCACGGCCGTCACCGGGGTCTCGCCGCCGTGGGCACGCAGCTGAGCGGTGTACGTCCCCGGGCCCTGCGGCTCGGCGCCGCACCAGCGGGGCTTGATCGCGGTCAGTCCCATGACGTCCAGCGCCTCGGCGGGACCCACGGTCACGGTGTTGTTCACCGGCGAGATGTCGAGCACGTAGCGCGGCTTCCCGTCGGGCGCGGGGTGGCCGATCCGCAGCCCCTTGCGCTGGCCGATCGTGAAGCCGTACGCGCCCCCGTGGCTGCCGAGTCGGGTACCGGACTCGTCGACGATGTCGCCCTCGGCGGTGCCGAGGCGGGAGGCCAGGAAGCCCTGGGTGTCGCCGTCGGCGATGAAGCAGATGTCGTGGCTGTCGGGCTTGTGCGCCACCGCGAGGCCGCGGCGCTCGGCCTCGGCGCGGATCTCGTCCTTGGTGGTGAGGGTGTCGCCGAGGGGGAACACGGCGTGCGCGAGCTGACGCTCGTCCAGCACCCCGAGGACGTACGACTGGTCCTTGGCGGCGTCGCTGGCGCGGTGCAGCTCGCGGCGGCCGTCCTCGGTGACGACGACGGTCGCGTAATGGCCCGTGCACACGGCGTCGAAGCCGAGGGCGAGCGCCTTGTCCAGCAGCGCGGCGAACTTGATCTTCTCGTTGCACCGCAGGCAGGGGTTGGGGGTGCGGCCGGCCTCGTACTCGGCGATGAAGTCCTCCACGACGTCCTCGCGGAACCGTTCGGCCAGGTCCCAGACGTAGAAGGGGATGCCGATGACGTCCGCGGCGCGGCGCGCGTCGCGCGAGTCTTCGATGGTGCAGCAACCGCGCGCACCGGTGCGGAAGGACTGCGGATTCGCGGAGAGCGCGAGGTGGACGCCGGTCACGTCGTGCCCCGCTTCGACGGCTCGGGCGGCGGCGACGGCGGAGTCCACGCCTCCGGACATGGCGGCGAGCACGCGGAGCGGGCGCTGGGGAGTCTCAGTCATAGCCCTACCAGGGTACGGTCACGGAGAACCAAGAGCTCGCGAGTATGCGTTGTAGGGGATATGGGAAGCGAAACGGGACGCGGGCGTGGAGAGCGGGACGGGAGCGACCGGGCCAAGGCCAAGGGCCGCCGATTGCCGGGGCTGAACCGGCGGGGTCTGCTGATCGGGGGCGCTGCGGCGCTGGTCGGCGGCGGGGTGCTGGCCCGTGACGGGCTGAGCCGGCTGTGGTGGAAGGTGCCCGGCATGACCAAGCCGCGCAAGGAGGGTGAGCTCGACCACGCCGGCGCGGAGTGGACGGCGGCGTCCCGGGCGAACTGGCGGCTCGCGGACCGCCCCGACGACTACCGCATCGACCGGGTGATCATCCACGTCGTGCAGGGGAGCTTTCCGACGGCGCTGCGGGTATTCAAGGACCCGGGTCACGGCGCGGCGACGCACTACGTGGTGCGCAAGGACGGCCACGTGGCGCAGATGATCCGCGAGCTGGACGTGGCCTTCCACGCGGGGAATCGTTCCTTCAACGAACGCAGCGTCGGCATCGAGCACGAGGGGTTCGTGGACCGTCCGCAGGACTTCACGGACGCGATGTACGAGGGGTCTGCGCGGCTGACGGCCGGGATCTGCGTGCGGTACGAGATACCCGTGGACCGCGAGCACATCATGGGACACGTGGAGGTGCCGGGGACGGACCACACGGACCCGGGGCCGCACTGGGACTGGGATCGGTACATGAAACTCGTCCGCGATGCGATGCCGGCGGCGCGGCAGGCCCGGGAGACGCAGGAGAACGCAAAGGGGTAGCCCGCCGCAGGGCGCCGCGGCCGGGGCCGGGCGGAAACTGGGCGGGAACTGCACGAAGCAGATGCTTCGGTTCCGCTTCTGGCGTGTGGACGCCAGAGCGCGTTGGGCGGGTTCGCCGTGGGGCAGAGTTAGGTCAGACCCGCCGTTCGGGCCCGGTCGACCGCCGGCCCGATCGCCTTCGCGAGCGCTTCCACGTCCGCCGTGGTGGAGGTGTGACCGAGGGTGAAGCGAAGGGTCCCTCGCGCCAGGTCAGGGTCGGTGCCCGTCGCGAGGAGGACATGGCTGGGCTGGGCAACCCCGGCGGTGCAGGCCGACCCCGTGGAGCACTCGATGCCCTGTGCGTCCAGGAGCAGGAGCAGCGAGTCGCCCTCGCATCCAGGGAAGGTGAAGTGCGCGTTGGCGGGCAGTCGATCCTCGGGGTCGCCACCGAGGATCGCGTCCGGCACCGCGTCCAGTACGGCACGGACGAGCTGGTCCCGAAGGGAGCCGATCTCTCGCGCGAACTCCTCACGGCGTTCGGCGACCAGCTTGCCGGCCACGGCAAAGGAGGCGATGGCAGGGGTGTCCAGGGTCCCGGAGCGTACGTGGCGCTCCTGCCCGCCTCCGTGGAGTACCGGTACGGGAGCGTAGTCCCGGCCCAGGAGCAGCGCGCCGATCCCGTACGGCCCGCCGATCTTGTGACCGGAGACCGTCATGGCCGCGAGCCCGGAGTCGGCAAAGCTCACGTCGAGCTGGCCGACGGCCTGGACCGCGTCCGCATGCAGCGGGACGCCGTATTCACTCGCCACTTCGGCGAGTGCGGCGACCGGCATCACGGTGCCGATCTCGTTGTTGGCCCACATGACGGTGGCGAGGGCGACATCGTCGGGATTGCGCTCGATGGCCGCGCGCAGGGCCTCGGGGTGTACCCGCCCGTAGGCGTCGACGGGCAGGTACTCCACCGTGGCGCCTTCGTGGTCGCCGAGCCAGTCCACGGCGTCGAGGACGGCGTGGTGCTCCACGGGGCTCGCCAGCACCCGGGTGCGCGCGGGATCGGCGTCCCGGCGCTGCCAGTAGAGGCCCTTCACGGCGAGGTTGTCCGCTTCGGTGCCGCCCGAGGTGAAGACCACCTCGCTGGGGCGGGCGCCCAGCGCGTCGGCGAGGGTTTCGCGCGCCTCTTCGACGGTGCGCCGGGCACGCCGCCCGGCGGCGTGCAGCGCGGACGCGTTGCCGGTGACGGTGAACTGCGCAGTCATCGCCTCGATGGCCTCCGGAAGCATCGGAGTCGTCGCGGCGTGGTCGAGGTAAGCCATGGTGGCCTCGATTCTACGAGGCGGAAAGGGGGGCGCGGACGCGGCGCAGGGAGGTACGGAAAGGCAGGAGGTGATGGAGCATCGCACGGACCGGGTGCACGGCGGGGGTTCGGCGCTGAATACGGGCAGCGCCGGCTCACCCCGTCCCGTAGAGCGCGACCACGTCAGCAGCGGTGCGGGCGAGCTGTTCCCGGGCCTCGGGCGGGGTGAGGACGCGTACGGAGGAGCCGAAGGTGAGGAGGGTGCCGACCTCTCCCAGCGCGGAGAACCCGAGTTGCAATCGGTGCCAGCCGGCGCCCCCGGCAACCTGGGTGGCTGCCGCAGCGGCCTCAGCCTGGTCAGCCTGGTTCGTCAGCTCGGCCTGCTCGGTCTGCTCGACCCGCTCCGTCTGCTCGGCCTGCTCGGCCTGTTCGGCCTGCTCTTGGTGGTTGCTGAGGATTCGGTGGGCGTTGAGTCGTAGGAAGAGTTCGAGTCGGTCGCGGTGCACCAGCACCGTCGCAGTGATCAGTGGGGGCCGGGTCTCCAGCCGGCGGCGCAGGGTCTCCCAGACCTCGGTGAGTTCGAGGCCGGGGCGGCGGCGCACGTCCTCGTCGAGGATCTCCGCCCGGGCCACCCGGTCAGCCCGGAAGAGTCGGGGCACCGCCTCCTCGTCGGCGACGAGGTACCAGACGCCGGCCTTGACGACCAGGCCGTAGGGGTCGACCAGGTGGACGTCGGGCGCGGCCGACCGGTTGCGACGGTAGCTCAGTCGCAGCCGGCGGTCGGTGAAGACGGCCGCCGTCAGCACGTCCAGGTCGACGGCGGCCGGCTGCTGGGAGAGCCAGCGGGCGGGGTCGACCAGGATCCGGCGGCTCGTCAGCTCCGCTGCGGGACGGTGGGGTTCCGGTAGGGCGGCCATCACCTTGCGCAGCGCCGAGCGCAGGGCGGCGTCCAGCCCGAGGGCGGCGTGGGTGCCTTGGGAGGCCAGGACGAAGAGCGCCCGGGACTCGTCCTCCGTGAGACCGGTCACATCGGTGCGGAAGCCGGGGAGCAGGGTGATCCCGCCATGTCGGCCGCGCTCCGCGTAGACGGGGACGCCGGCGGCGGACAGCGCGTCGACGTCCCGGTAGATGGTGCGCACGGACACCTCCAGGCGCTCCGCGAGTTCGGAGGCGGGGACGAGGCCGCGGGTCTGGAGGAGCAGCAGGATCGACAGCAACCGGTCTGATTTCACGGGGAGTCCACCGGGGTCAGCGGGGCGCCTTCGCCAGTTGTCGGGACTGGGCGACCAGGCGGCCTCGGCTGTCCCAGATCTCGGCGTCCTCTTCCAGGAAGCCGCCCGCCAAGTTGCGGGTGGAGATCGCGACGCCGAGCGGGCCGGGGGCCGGGCGGCAGCGGATGTGGGTGGTCAGTTCGACGGTCGGGGTCCATCCCTTGAGCCCCAGGTCGAAGGAGGTCGGCGGCATGGCGTCGACCGTGAGCAGCAGGGAGAGCGGGTCGGCGTCCCGGCCGTCCGCGAGGCCGAACCAGCCGCGCACCTCCCCCTTGCCGGAGGGGGCTCCGACGGCCCAGCCGATGGTGTTCGGGTCGAGCCGGATGTCCAGGCGGCCCAGGATCGCCCACTTCTCGGCGAACTCGGGGTCGGGTGCATCGGCCGAGCCGAAGCACTGCTCGTACGGGGATATGGCGGGCGGGGTCGCGGAGGTGCGCACCTCGTCGGTGAGGTCGTTCAGATCGCCGTAGGTGGCCAGCACTCGGATGCGCTCGACCTCCGTGCCGTCCTCGTCGTACTGGAACAAGGAAGCCTGGCCGGTGGAGAGCGTGCGGCCGGTGCGGACGGTCTGCGTCCGGATGACTGCCGGGCCGGGGGTGCTAGCGCTGACGAAGTGGGCCGAGGTGGTGAAGGGGTCGGGGTGCGGTAGCGCGTCCCCAAGGGCTCGGCCGGCGACGGCCAGCAAGTAGCCGCCGTTGACGGCGTGGGCGATCGTCCAGCCCGCGGAGAGCCGGGTGTCGTAGACGCCTGGTGTGCGCAGCGTGACGGCGGTGTCGCGGTCGAACTCGCTGTCGCCGATGGATGCCTGAACTGCCTGTGCCATATCGGCACGGTACCCCAAGAACATACTGAGCAGTAGCTTTTTGGGGCTCCGAGACTTCCGCGGATGCCGACGCACGCCGGCAGACGCCGGGGGACGCCGGGGGACGCCGGGGGACGCCGACACACGCCAGTGGACCGGGCAGGAGACGGCAGGCCGCCCCCGCAGAAGCTCAGCGGAAACCCCTTGGCCCCGGGTTCTCCTCAGACCTCCTCCACCGCCGTGGAGCGGCGGTTCCAGGCGCGGGGGGCGCGCCAGTGGAAGCGCATCGCCAGCAGCCGCAGCGTGAAGGCGGCGAGGGCGGCGAAGCCGCTGGTCAGCCCGTTCAGGGCGTCGAACTGGATGAATAGCGCGACCATCGCGGCGCCGACGATCGCCGGGACGGCGTAGAGGTCGCGGTCCCAGCGCAACAGGGACGGCACCTCGTTGGCCAGTACGTCCCGGAGGACGCCGCCGCCCGCGGCGGTCGCCACGCCCAGCACCGCCGAGGAGGTCAGGCCGAGCCCGTATTCGTACGCCTTGGTGGTGCCGGTGACGCAGAAGAGGCCGAGGCCGGCGGCGTCGAAGACGTTCACCCCGGTCTGGATGCGCTCCACGACGGGGTGGAGGAAGAAGACGAGGGCCGTCGCGACCAGGGGCATCAGGAAGTAGCCGAGGTCGGTGAAGGCCGCCGGCGGAACGGCCCCGATGATCAGGTCGCGCAGCAGCCCTCCGCCCAGCGCGGTGACCTCGGCGAGCACCGCCATGCCGAACACGTCGAAGTTCTTGCGTACGGCGAGCAGTGCGCCGGAGATCGCGAAGACGAAGATCCCGGCGAGGTCGAGCGCGTGCTGGACGGAGGGCGTGAACAATTCTTGGAGCACCGGACGATTGTGCCGCCTTTGTCCCCGTGCTCCGGACCGGCGACTACTTCTTCGGGGAGCTGCCTTCGTCGCCTCCGTCGCCCCCGTCGCGCTGTGCCGCCTGGTCCGCAGCGTCCTCGGTGGCCGACTCCTCGGACTTCGGGACCGCGGTCACCACCTCGACCGCGTCCTTGGCCGATGCCAGCCGGGATTCGTCGGGGGCCTGGTCCGGGGCGTTCTCCGGGTGGTGGCAGGCGACCTGCTGCCCCGGGCGCAGCTCGATCAGCGGGGGCTCCTTCGTCGTGCAGAGCTCCGTCGCCTTCCAGCACCGGGTGTGGAAGCGGCAGCCCGTCGGCGGCTCGATCGGCGACGGCACGTCGCCCTTCAGGAGGATGCGCTCGCTCTTCGCGCCGCGCCTGCGCGGGTCCGGCACCGGCACTGCGGAGAGCAGCGCCTTGGTGTACGGGTGCATGGGCGACTCGTACAGCGACGCGCGGTCCGCCAGCTCCACGATCTTGCCCAGGTACATCACCGCGATCCGGTCCGAGACGTGCCTGATCACCGAGAGGTCGTGGGCGATGATCACGTACGTGAGCCCCAGCTCGTCCTGGAGGTCGTCGAGCAGGTTCACCACCTGCGCCTGGATCGACACGTCCAGCGCGGATACCGGCTCGTCCGCCACCACCAGCTTCGGCTTCAGCGCCAGCGCCCGCGCGATCCCGATGCGCTGGCGCTGACCGCCGGAGAACTCGTGCGGATAGCGGTTGTAGTGCTCCGGGTTGAGGCCGACCAGCTCCAACAGCCGCTGGACCTCCTTCTTCACCCCGCCCTCGGGGGTGATGCCCTGGAGCTTGAAGGGCGCGGAGACGATGGTGCCGATGGTGTGCCGGGGGTTCAGCGAGGAGTACGGGTCCTGGAAGATCATCTGGACGTCACGGCGCAGCGGGCGCATCTGCCCGACGCCCATGTGCGTGATGTCGTGGCCCTCGAACTCGATCCGGCCGCCCGTCGGCTCCAGCAGCCGGGTGATCAGCCGCCCCATGGTGGACTTGCCGCAGCCCGACTCCCCCACCACGCCCAGCGTCTCGCCCGGGCGCACGTCGAAGGAGAGCCCGTCCACCGCCTGCACGGCGCCGGTCTGCCGCCGCAACAGCCCCGAGCGGATCGGGAAGTGCTTGACCAGCCCCTCGACCTTGAGCAGCGCGTCCGGTGCGGTGGCCGATCCGGTCTCCGCCGCCTGGTGGGGAATCTTCACGTTGTCACTCACAGCTTGGGCGCAATCTCTTCGGTCCAGATCCGCGTCCGCTCCTCCTGCGCCATGTGGCAGGCGGAGAAGTGCCGGCTGCCGACCTCGGTCAGTTCGGGGCGGACGGTGCGCGTCACGTTGTCCTTCGGTACGTCCGCGTAGGGGCACCGCGGGTTGAAGGCGCAGCCGTCGGGGATGTTGATCAGGCTGGGCGGGGAGCCCTTGACCGGGATGAGCCGCTCGGTCTGGTCGCGGTCGATGCGCGGCATCGAGCCGAGCAGCCCCCAGGTGTAGGGGTGCTGCGGTTCGTAGAAGACCTGCTCGGCGGGGCCGCGCTCCACGCACCGGCCGCCGTACATCACCAGGATGTCGTCGGCCAGTTCGGCGACGACGCCCAGGTCGTGGGTGATGACGATGACCGCCGAGCCGAACTCCTTCTGCAGGTCCCTGATCAGGTCGAGGATCTGCGCCTGGACGGTGACGTCCAGGGCGGTCGTCGGCTCGTCGGCGATCAGCAGTTCGGGGTTGTTGACCAGGGACATCGCGATCATCGCGCGCTGGCGCATGCCGCCGGAGAACTCGTGCGGGTAGTTGTCCACCCGCTTGTCGGGCTGCGGGATGCCGACCCGGTCGAGCATTTCGACGGCCCGGGCGCGCGCGACCTTCTTGTCGACGTCGTGGTGGACCCGGTACGCCTCCACGATCTGCCGCCCGATCGTGTAGTACGGGTGCAGCGCGGACAGCGGGTCCTGGAAGATCATCGCCATGTTCCGGCCGCGGAGCTTGCGCACCTCGTCCGGTTCGGCGCCCAGCAGTTCCTGGCCGTCCAGCCAGATCTCGCCGGAGATCTGGGCCTTGCGGCGGCCGTACTGACCGGCCGTGTGCAGGCCCATGATGCCGAGCGAGGTGACGGACTTGCCGGAGCCGGACTCGCCGACGATGCCGAGGGTCTTGCCCTTCTCCAGTTGGAAGCTGAGGCCGTCGACGGACTTGACCACGCCGTCGTCGGTCGGGAAGTGGACCTTGAGGTCGCGCACTTCGAGGAAGGCGTCGGGGGCGGGCGCGCCGGCCCGGGCGACCTCGCCGGGGGCGGTGGCCGGGCCGGTGGCGGCCCCGGTCTTGTTCAGGTCGGTCATCCGATCCTCACTCGTGGGTCGACGACGGCGTACAACATGTCCACGACGAGGTTCGCCACGCAGATGAAGAGCGCCGCGAAGAGGGTGACGCCGAGAATCAGCGGCAGGTCCTTGGAGTTGATGGACTCGATCGCGAGCTTGCCGAGCCCGGGCAGGTTGTACGTGGACTCGGTGAGCACGGCACCGCCGAGCAGCGCCCCGAGGTCGAGTCCGAGCAGGGTGAGCACCGGGGTCCAGGTGGAGCGCATCGCGTGCCGGCCGATGACGACCCGTTCGGTCAGCCCCTTGGCGCGGGCGGTGCGGATGTAGTCCTCGCCCATGATCTCCAGCATGGTGGCGCGGGTGAGCCGGGCGTACATCGCCGCGTACAGGAACGCGAGGGTGATCCACGGCAGCACCAGGGTCTGGAACCACTGGGCGGGGTCCTGCTCCAGCGGTGCGTACTCGCCGCTGACCCAGTCGAGTTGCCAGCTGAAGACGGCGAGCGAGATCAGTCCGGTGAAGTAGATGGGCAGCGAGACGCCGGCGAGCGCGACCGTCATCGCGGCCCGGTCCCACAGGGTGCCCCGGCGCAGCGCCGAGACGACGCCGGCCGCGACGCCGCCGCCGACCCAGAGCAGACAGGCGCCGGCCGCGAGCGAGAGGGTGACCGGGATGGCGTCGGCGAGCTGCGGCCACACGGCCTGCTCGGTGCGGAAGGAGTAGCCGAAGCAGGGGGCAGGGCACTTCGTGACGTCCGCGCCGTTGGCGTACTCCCGGCCGGCGAAGATGCCCTGGACGAAGTTCCAGAACTGCACCAGCACCGGGTCGGCGAGGCCCAGCTTCTTGCGGATGCCCTCGATCGCGGCGGGGTCGGCCTGCTTCCCCGCGAACAGGTACGCGGGATCGGAGCCGGCCCACTTGGGGAGCACGAAGAAGATGACGAAGGTCGTCAGGGTCACGACCAACAGCATCATGGCGACGGCGAACAATCGCCGGATGACGTAAGCAAGCACTGTGCGCGGCCCGGCGGCGGCCCCGGGAACCCGGATTTCGGGTCGTGGGGGACGCCGCCCGAGGCCATCACCTGCCCTTCGGGACTGGCGGTTTGGGCGTTGGCGGTGTGGTGCCGGTGGTGACCCGCTGCTCGGGGCAGCGGGTCACCACCGGGGATCCTCGGGAGGGTTGAGGACTACTTGACGACGCCCAGCGAGACGTAGTCGTAGCGACCGCTGTACGCGCCGGTGGAGTAGGCGTTCGTCAGCCGCGAGCTGCGCCAGGTGATGTTCTTCTCGTAGACGAGCGGCATCTGGACGGCGAGGTCGGAGACCGCGTGGTTCATCTGCTTGTAGATCTCACCGGCCTTGTTGGGGTCGGTCTCCAGCAGCGCGTCGTCGAAGAACTTGTTGATCTTCGGGTCGTTCGTCTGCGACATGTTGTAGTTGCCGTTTTCGGAGATGAAACGGCCGTCGATGATCGGCTGGGAGAAGCCCTGGCCGGTCGGGAAGTCCGGGCCCCAACCGCTCATGATCAGACCGAGGTTGCGCTGCTTGACCACGGCCGGGGAGCCGGTGATGCTGGCGGACTCGGCGCCGTCGATCGACTCGACCTGGGTCTTGATGCCGACGGCCTTCAGGGACTCCTGGAGGGCCTCGGCGGCCGGGACTTCCTGCGGGTTGTTGCTGCGGGCGCTGATGTTGGTGGTGAAGCCGTCCGGCCTGCCGCACTTCTTCAGCGCGTCCTTGGCCTTGGCGACGTCCGGCTTGCCCTTGCGCTCAAGGACGCCGTACGGGTCGTAGTCGTCGGCGCCCTTGACGTCCTTCGGCAGCATGTTGGGCGCGATGTCGCCACCGGCCTGCGGGCCGCCGCGGACCTGCTGGATGGAGGCGAAGTCGGTCGCGTAGATGACCGCCTTGCGGCACTCGATGTTGTTGAAGGGCTCCAGCGCGGTGACGAAGTCGACGTACCGGACGAAGGCCGTCTGGATGTTGTCGACGTTGTCCTTGCTCTCCTTGAGCGCCTTGCCACGGCCGGCCTGGCCCATGCCGGTGGCGTTCAGGTCGAGGTCGTACTCGCCCTTGATCAGCAGCTCGTCGATCGCCTCGATGTTGGAGTTGATCGTCACGGTGACCTTGTCCGGCAGCGCGGGCCGGACCGGGTCGGACGCCTTGGCCCACTTGTCGTTGCGGACCAGGCTGATGCTCTTCTTCGGCTCGTACTTCTCGAACTTGTACGGGCCCGAGGAGAAGGGCTTGAGCTGGTACTGGGCGCCCTTGTCCATCTCCTTCTTCACCGGGGAGCCGGCCGGCATGGCGAGCATCTGCTCGAAGTCGCCGTTGGCCTTCGGGAGGTTGAAGACGATGGTCTTGTCGTCCGGCGTCTGGATCGCCTTCAGGCCGAGCTTGTCGGGCGCGGTGTCCTTGTACGGGCCCTTGTAGGTGTTGCCCGGGTCGAGGACCTGGCGCAGGTACTGCGGGCCGCCGGTGATGACGTCGGTGGCCCAGATGCGCTGGATGCCGTACTTGATGTCCTTGGAGGTGATCGGCGAACCGTCCTCCCAGGTGATCCCTTCACGCAGCTTGTACGTGTAGGTCTTGCCGTCGTTGCTGATCGCGGCCTTGTCCTGGGCCAGGTCGGGCACCAGTTCGGCGCCGGCGGGGCCCGGCTTGGTGGCGTACGTGACGAGCTGGCGCGAGTAGAACCGGCTGAAGTCCCAGGCCATGCCGTAGTACTGGCGCTGCGGGTCCGCGGAGTCCAGGTCCTGCTTGCCGATGAACTTCAGCGTGCCGCCCGCCTTGGTGGACGGGTTCGCGATGCCCTTGACGCCGGCGTTGAACCCGGCCGCCTTGCCGCCACCGCCGCCGTTGTCGTCGCTGTCGCCGCCGCCGCAGGCCGCAGTGGCCGTGAGCGCGGCCACGACGACGGCCGCACCGGCGACCCGCCTGGCCCTCGACGAACGTTGGGGAGTCATGGTTACAACCTCCGGAGTAGCGCGGTCCCTGCTCGACGCCGGGAGACCAGTTCGGAGCCGCCTGACAGGGGTGGCAGGGGCACGTTCAGTTGTGTGCGGCCGTCCGTGGCCGCCGCGGGCCGTCACCGGGTGCCCTTGGGGTCGAGCGCGTCGCGCACGCCGTCGCCGAAGAGGTTGAAGGCGAGCACCGTGATGAAGATGGCAAGACCGGGGATGACCATGAAGGTCGGGTCGGCCTCGTAGGTCTTCACCGCGGTGGAGAGCATCTGGCCCCAGGACGCGGTCGGCGGACGGACTCCGGCGCCGAGGAAGCTGAGCGCGGCCTCGGTGAGGATGTTCGTCGGGATCATCAGCGTGGCGTAGACGGTGATGGGGGCGACCAGGTTCGGCAGCAGCTCCTTGAAGAGCACGTAGCGCGAGCCGGCGCCCAGGCTGCGGGCGGCCTCGATGTACTCCTTCTCGCGCAGCGAGAGGGTCTGGCCGCGCACGATGCGGCCGACGTAGGGCCAGCCGAAGAAGCCGATGACCGAGACGAGGATCGCGATGCGCACGCTCGAACCGGTCAGTCCGAACAGGTCGTTGGGTAGCACCGCGACCAGGGAGATGATGAAGAGCAGCTGCGGGAAGGACAGCAGCATGTCCATGACCCGGCTGATGATCGCGTCGACCCAGCCGCCGAAGTAGCCGGCGATGATGCCGAAGATCGTGCCGAGCAGTACCGCGACGACCGCGGCGAGGAAGGCGACCAGCAGCGAGATCCGGGCGCCGTACACGATCCGGCTGAAGACGTCCCGGCCGTTGTTGGGCTCGACGCCCAGCAGGTGTTCGGAGCTGATGCCGCCGAAGGCGCCCTTGGGCGTGTTGAACAGCGGGTCCAGCTTGTCCTGGTGGAACTTGTTCGGCGGATGCCCGAACAGGTCGACGATCAGCGGAGCGAAGATCGCGACGAGCACCAGGAAGATGACAACGATGCCGCCGGCCAGCGCCAGCTTGTCCTGTTTCAGCCGTGACCAGGCGATCTGCCGTAGCGACCGCCCCTCGACCGACTTCCTGACTACAGCCGCCGCGACATCGGTGGACGCGGCCTTGTCCGCTTCCGTGCCCGTGTCGTGCATTGGTGCCGTCATCGTGGTGGGGACCCCTCCCGGCCGGAGGTGACCGGCCCGTACCCGCCGCTGTAGCGGCTTGCTGTGAACTTCTGGTGCACGAGGAGCAGTTGGTACGAGATGTACGTGTTACCCGGCCGTACACGCGGGCGAATCTCCCCTTGGTGCGGGAGTCTTCAACGGTCGCGCGATCAGCCGCCAGACCCCCAGGACAATGGTTGCCCAACCGTGATGCGCGTAGAGGGATTCCGTTATCCGGACGACGTCGCGGGCTCAGCGGGGAACCATGTCCCCCCACGACAACGGGAGTTGAGCCATTGTCCGATAATCGGTGAATTGATTCTTCCGGGATTCCCCTGCACTTCAAAGGGATTGCGCGTCCCGAATCCCCCAATCCAATGCGCAGATCCCGGAAATGGGCATGGAAAGGGGGGAGCGTCTTCTGAAGAGACGTCCCTGGAGGGGTGCTGCCGGGGAAGCCGGAGCCGGGTCCGGTCGGTCAGTGACCGGCCACCGGCGGATAGCCGTAGCCATCGCCGGGGGCGACTGCGGGGGCCGCGCCGGGCGCGCCGCCGTGGGCGTCCCGGTCGTAGAACGGCCGGGCGTTGGCCCGCAGCCACATCCCCACCGGGTCGTACTCGTCCGACAGCGCCACCGTCGACACCGGCAGCCCGTCGGGCACCGCCGTGATGGACTGCTGCATCATCGCCCGCACCGCGTCCACCGACTGCCGCCCGGTGTCGTACAGGTCCAGGCCGATGGCGAGGTACGGGGCGCCCAGCGCGGGCTGCACCCAGGCGCGGCGCAGCGAGCGGACGGCGGGCGTGTGGTGCGCGTTGCGCGACAGCAGGGCGTAGAAGTGCGGGATCTCCAGGGCGGGCTCGGACAGCCGCAGCGGCCCCGCGGGCATCCGGTCGAGGCCGGTGGCGATCCGGCGCAGGTCCGGCCAGGGGATGCCGACCCCGCCGCCGGGCGCGTGCGGGTTCAGCCAGATGCCCCAGCGGTCGGGGTAGAGGGCGCGGGCCGCGTCCAGTCCGGTGACGACCTCGTGGGCGCGGTTCCAGCCGGAGACGGACAGTTCCTGGGCGGAGGTGACCGCGGGGGCGTAGCCGACGCCGTCGACCTCCAGGTTTCCGTACTGGGCCTCGGGAGAGCCGGGGCGGCCGTGCCACAGCAGCATCCAGATGCGTCCGCCGGTCGGGTCGGCGAGGGCCTGGAGCAGCGCCTCGTACGCGTCGTACCGTCCCGGGGTCACCTGGCGGAGCATGTGCTCGATCTGCCCGGTCGCCGCGGTGCCTGACGCGCTCACCCTGTTCCGCCCCTTCGTGCCGACCCTGTCTCGAACCTGCCCCGCTGCTCGCCCCGTGGAACAACCGGTGGTGACGGGAGCCAGCTTAAACGGGACGCCCGACAGCACGCGGCCGCTCTCGGCGGCTTCACCCGCACCGGCCGGCGCCGGCCCGCGAAGCCGCTGGCGCCGCTACCGCCGCTCGTAGAAGGGGCGGACCTTCTCCAGCATCCATTCGCCCACCGGGTCCTGCGCGACGTCCAGCAGGACCAGGTTCACCGGCCAGGGGGCCGGGACGCGGCCGAGGGCACGACCGAGGGCGTCCAGCGGAGCGGCCTGCTCGGCGGGCCCCCAGGCGGAGAGCTGGACGCCGATGAAGAGGGACGGGGCGTCGCCCTCGATCGAGGCCAGCGCCCGGCGCGCGGTCATCACCACGCCCGTGGCCTGGAACTCCTCCGCCGCGGCGCCGAGGAACTCCATCGGGTCCTGCTGCCAGTCCGGCTCGAAGAGCCGCACCCGCCCGCCGCTCGCCGGTCCGGCGCCGGGGGCGCCGTCGGGGAGGGCGTCCGCGAGCGGGGCCCGGCCGTCGCGGCACAGCTCCGCGACCGCGGGCGGCGGCAGCGGGACGCCGACCGTGCCGCCCGGGTTCACCGCGATGCCCACCTGCGGCTGGAGCCCGCGGGCGAACTCCCGCGCCGGGGCGACGACGTACGAGACGTAGTCGCCGACGCAACTGCGGTACTGCTGCTCGGAGCTGAACACCGGTACGTACGCGGCGCCGTCGATCTCCATCATCGGCAGGTCGAGCTCCCGGCTGTCCGGGGCTCCGCCCTGCGGCAGCGGCACCCATATGTCGCTGCGGCCCAACACCTCGACGAGCCGCGCGCCCGCGCCCGGGTCGCCCAGCGAGGCGGCGAGCGCCCGCTCCAACTCGTTCGCGGGCCACGCGCCCGTCTCCAGCAGGTCCATGTGTCCCGGCATGCCCATCCCGCTTCGCGCCTCTCCCCGACTCGCCGACGGCCGACTCGCGGCCCGTCCCCCACCACTTGAGCACCGCTTGAGCCCGTCGGCTCCCCTTACGGCCCGCGGGCACGGAGACCCCATGACTCTAGGGCCTGTACGGTCCGGCGCCGTCCCGTTCGGTACCGCGGGCCGGCTACCCCGCCCGGAAGCCGATGCGGGTCAAGGTGGTGGCGGCCGGGCGGTCCAGGAGCGTCACCGAGGCGCAGCCGGCCGGGGCGCGGCCGACCCCCGCGTCCGCGATCAGCCGGCCGGCGGCCCGCCGGTGGCGCGCGAAGGCGTAACCGGAGACTCCGCGTCCGCGCTCGCGCTGCCCCTCCCGGGCGACGTCGGGCGGCACGTCCAGCAGCAGGAGATGGAGGGCGCTGCCGCGGCGCCGGGCCTGGCGGGCGAGCCAGCGGCGGACCCACGCCTGGGTGCCGCAGTCGTGGACCACGACGCTCCGGCCCGAGCGCAGCGCCTTGCGCAGCCCCGCGTAGTGCGCGATGCGGACGAAGGGGCGGTACAGGGCGTACGGCAGGAAGCGGGGCGTCGCCGCGTCCCAGCGGTCGCGGGTGTCCTGGGAGTCGATGCGCGTGCCGCGTACCGTGCGCTTGATCAGGGTGGACTTGCCGCTGCCGGGCAGTCCGGAGACCACGACGACGTCGCCCGTGGCGAAGGCGAGGGTGCGGGGGGTGCGCCCCGAGCGGTCCCGCAGGTCCCGCAGGACGGGCGCCCCGGAGGCCCCGGAGAGCGCCGACAGCGTCGACGGAGCGGGGTCCCCCACCCGCTTCCGCACGGGCACCTGTGGCTGTGCGGGCACCCCCGCGGTAGTGGCGTAGGCACCGGAGTGCTGCAACGTCATCACACCCTCCTCCCCCGGTTCAGGTCACCCACACACATGCCCATGGAGCGTAAAGAAATGGTAATTCGGCGCCATCGATTTCTTCGGTGGTCCACCGCGCCCGGTGTTGCGCCCGGCCGTCGGGCGCGCTCGGGGCGCGAACGTTCCGGTCCGCACTCCCCCTTCCCGCCTGCGCGTGCAATGATGTGCCCGCCAACTGCATACCGGCCGCTTGAATCCACGCGGGAGAGTCCCGGCACGTCCGCCGGGCGCCGAAGGAGCAAGTTCCTCCCTTGAATCTCTCAGGCCCCGTACCGCGTGCGATGAGGCAGATCTGAAAAGCGGGCCGCGTCAGCCGGCTCCACCCAAGGTGCAAGTCACGACCGTACGCCCAGCAGTACGTACGATCGCGACGAACCTCTCAGGTTCCGATGACAGATGGGGAGGATCGTCCTCGTCGTCATGTGTTTCCGTCATGCCCCTGGGAGAAGCGTCCATGAGCCCGTCCGCGAACACCGCCCCCCGCCGAACCGCCCTCGACGCGCTGCACCGCTCGCTGGGCGCGACCATGACCGACTTCGCCGGCTGGGACATGCCGCTGCGGTACGGCAGCGAGCGCGACGAGCACAACGCCGTGCGCACCACCGCGGGCCTCTTCGACCTCTCCCACATGGGCGAGATCACCGTCTCCGGCCCGCAGGCCGTCGCACTGCTGGACCACGCCCTGGTGGGCAACATCTCCACGGTCGGCGCCGGCCGCGCCCGCTACACGATGATCTGCCGTGAGGACGGCGGCATCCTCGACGACCTGATCGTGTACCGCACCGGTGCCACGGAGTACATGGTCGTCGCGAACGCGGGCAACGCCCAGGTCGTCCTCGACGCCCTCGTCGAGCGCTCCGCCGGCTTCGACGCCGAGGTGCGCGACGACCGCGACGCCTACGCCCTGATCGCCGTCCAGGGCCCGGCCTCCCCCGGCATCATGAAGTCCGTCACCGACGCCGACCTCGACGGGCTGAAGTACTACGCGGGCCTGCCGGGCACGGTCGCCGGCGTGCCGGCGCTGATCGCCCGCACCGGCTACACCGGCGAGGACGGCTTCGAACTCTTCGTCGCACCCGAGCACGCCGAGACGCTGTGGCGGGCGCTGACCGAGGCCGGGGCGCCCGCGGGCCTGGTGCCGGCCGGGCTGTCCTGCCGGGACACCCTGCGCCTGGAGGCGGGCATGCCGCTGTACGGGCACGAGCTGACGACCGCGCTCACCCCCTTCGACGCCGGCCTCGGCCGGGTGGTGAAGTTCGAGAAGGAGGGCGACTTCGTGGGGCGCGCCGCGCTGACCGAGGCCGCCGCGCGCGCCGAGTCCGCACCGCCGCGCAAGCTGGTCGGCCTGATCGCCGAGGGCCGTCGGGTGCCCCGCGCCGGCTATCCGGTGGTCGCCGGCGGCGAGGTGATCGGCGAGGTCACCTCGGGCGCGCCGTCCCCCACCCTCGGCAAGCCGATCGCGATGGCGTACGTCGACGCCGCGCACGCGGCACCGGGCACGACGGGCGTCGCGGTCGACGTCCGGGGTGCGCACGAGCCGTACGAGGTCGTGGCGCTGCCCTTCTACCGCCGCCAGAAGTGAGCCCCTGCTGACTCCGGCGCGGGCCGGGGCCCACGAAGCCCTCCGGTCCCGCGCACCGGCGGTGCATGCCGTCGCGCACCGGTCGGTCATCCACCCCGCCCGGTCACCGAAGTGACCAGCGGCACGTCAGCGCGCCGCCCGTCCGTCCGTTCGCCCTTTCCGCATACAGGAGAATTCACGACATGAGCAACCCGCAGCAGCACCGCTACAGCAAGGAGCACGAGTGGCTGTCGCCCGCCGAGGACGGCGTGTCGACGGTCGGGATCACCGAGCACGCCGCGAACGCGCTCGGTGACGTCGTCTTCGCCCAGCTCCCCGCGGTCGGCGACGACGTCACCGCGGGCGAGTCCTGCGGCGAGCTGGAGTCCACCAAGTCCGTCAGCGACCTGTACTCGCCGGTGTCGGGGGAGGTCACGGAGGTCAACCAGAACGTCGTGGACGACCCGTCGTTGGTGAACAGCGCCCCCTTCGAGGGCGGCTGGCTGTTCAAGGTGCGGGTCACCGGCGAGCAGGACGAGCTGCTCACGGCCGACGAGTACACCGCGTTCTCCGCGGGCTGACGGTCACGCTCCGTACGACCACAGACAGCACACAGGGATCAAGGGACACAGGGACTCACACATGTCGCTTCTCAACACCCCTCTCCACGAGCTGGACCCGGACGTCGCCGCCGCCGTCGACGCCGAGCTCCACCGCCAGCAGTCGACCCTGGAGATGATCGCCTCGGAGAACTTCGCTCCGGTCGCGGTCATGGAGGCCCAGGGCTCGGTCCTGACCAACAAGTACGCCGAGGGCTACCCCGGTCGCCGCTACTACGGCGGCTGCGAGCACGTCGACGTGGTCGAGCAGATCGCGATCGACCGCATCAAGGAGCTGTTCGGCGCCGAGCACGCCAACGTTCAGCCGCACTCGGGCGCCCAGGCGAACGCGGCGGCGATGTTCGCGCTGCTGAAGCCGGGCGACACGATCATGGGTCTGAACCTCGCCCACGGCGGGCACCTGACCCACGGCATGAAGATCAACTTCTCCGGCAAGCTCTACAACGTGGTCGCCTACCACGTGGACGACGCCACCGGTCAGGTCGACATGGCCGAGGTCGAGAAGCTGGCCAAGGAGTCCCGCCCGAAGCTGATCGTGGCCGGCTGGTCCGCCTACCCGCGCCAGCTCGACTTCGCCGCCTTCCGCCGGATCGCGGACGAGGTCGGCGCGTACCTGATGGTCGACATGGCCCACTTCGCGGGCCTGGTGGCGGCCGGGCTGCACCCGAACCCGGTGCCGCACGCCCACGTGGTGACCACCACCACGCACAAGACGCTGGGCGGCCCCCGCGGCGGCGTGATCCTCTCCACCGCCGAGCTGGCGAAGAAGATCAACTCCGCGGTCTTCCCGGGCCAGCAGGGCGGCCCGCTGGAGCACGTCATCGCGGCGAAGGCGGTCTCCTTCAAGATCGCCGCGTCCGAGGAGTTCAAGGAGCGCCAGCAGCGCACCCTGGACGGCGCGCGGATCCTCGCCGAGCGCCTGGTCCGCGAGGACGTCACCGAGCACGGCGTCTCGGTGCTGTCGGGCGGCACGGACGTGCACCTGGTCCTGGTGGACCTGCGCCACTCCGAGCTGGACGGACAGCAGGCCGAGGACCGGCTCCACGAGGTCGGCATCACGGTCAACCGCAACGCCGTCCCGAACGACCCGCGGCCCCCGATGGTGACCTCGGGCCTGCGGATCGGCACCCCGGCGCTGGCCACCCGCGGCTTCGGCGACGAGGACTTCCGCGAGGTCGCGGACGTGATCGCGGAGGCGCTGAAGCCGTCGTACGACGCGGCCGCGCTGCGCGCGCGGGTCTCGGCGCTGGCGGCGAAGCACCCGCTGTACCCGGGGCTGTAACCCGTACGTTTGTACGAGGTGCGGGGGCATCGCGCACACTGAACGGTGAGCCGGTGCCCCCGCTCGTACGTCAACACCCACCCCATCCGTCACACCAGCACCACCCCGTACCGCCTTGCACGGCCCGCATCCACTGCATCGACTGCACCCCCGCACCGCCTTGCACAGCCGGCAGACAACGGCGTCTACCAACCCGCTAGGAGTTCTCCGTGGCCATCTCGGTCTTCGACCTGTTCTCGATCGGCATCGGCCCGTCCAGCTCGCACACGGTCGGCCCGATGCGCGCGGCCCGGATGTTCGCCCGGCGGCTGAAGAACGAGGGCCTGCTCGCCCACACCACCGCGGTCCGCGCCGAGCTGTTCGGCTCGCTGGGCGCCACCGGCCACGGCCACGGCACCCCCAAGGCGGTGCTGCTGGGCCTGGAGGGCGCCTCCCCGCGCACGGTCGACGTCGAGGGCGCCGACGAGCGGGTGGCGACGATCAGGGCGGCCGGCCGGCTGAACCTCCTCGGGGCGCACGAGATCGCCTTCGACGCCGACGAGGACCTGGTCCTGCACCGTCGCAAGGCGCTGCCGTACCACGCGAACGGCATGACGATCACGGCGTACGACGCCGAGGGCGCCACCGTGCTGGAGAAGACGTACTACTCGGTCGGCGGCGGGTTCGTCGTCGACGAGGACGCGGTCGGCGAGGACCGGATCAAGCTCGACGACACCGTGCTGAAGTACCCCTTCCGCACCGGCGACGAACTGCTGCGGCTCACCAAGGAGACCGGACTCTCCATCTCCTCGCTGATGCTGGAGAACGAGAAGGCGTGGCGCACCGAGGACGAGATCCGCGCCGGCCTGCTGGAGATCTGGCGGGTGATGCAGTCCTGCGTGACCCGCGGCATGACCCGCGAGGGCATCCTCCCCGGCGGCCTCAAGGTCCGCCGCCGCGCCGCCAACACCGCCCGCCAACTGCGCGCCGAGGGCGACCCGCTGGCCCGCGCGATGGAGTGGATCACCCTCTACGCGATGGCGGTGAACGAGGAGAACGCGGCGGGCGGCCGGGTGGTGACCGCCCCCACCAACGGCGCCGCCGGCATCATCCCCGCCGTGCTGCACCACTACGTGAACTTCGTCCCCGGCGCCGACGAGGACGGCGTCGTCCGCTTCCTGCTCGCGGCCGGCGCGATCGGCATGCTCTTCAAGGAGAACGCCTCCATCTCCGGCGCCGAGGTCGGCTGCCAGGGCGAGGTCGGCTCCGCCTGCTCGATGGCGGCCGGCGCCCTCGCGGAGGTCCTGGGCGGCACCCCGGAGCAGGTGGAGAACGCCGCGGAGATCGGCATGGAGCACAACCTCGGCCTGACCTGCGACCCCGTCGGCGGTCTGGTGCAGATCCCGTGCATCGAGCGCAACGGCATGGCGGCGGTCAAGGCGGTCACGGCGGCGAAGATGGCGATGCGCGGCGACGGGAACCACCTCGTCTCCCTGGACAAGGTCATCAAGACGATGAAGGAGACCGGGGCGGACATGTCGGTGAAGTACAAGGAGACGGCGCGGGGCGGGCTCGCGGTGAACATCATCGAGTGCTAGGCGGATGGGCCCTGACCAGCGCGTTCGTGTCTTTCGACGCTGTCAGGGCCTTCCCTGCTTACGCGTCGGAAAGTCCCTGAGGCCTCCCTGGGACAGACGTGAAAGTCCCTGGGATGTCCCTGGCTCGCTGAGTGTGCAACGCCCACGAGCAGTCACCCACACGAGTGAACTGACACTGCGTTCTCCAGGTGCCGGAGCCGGGTCTGTGGCCCGCCTACCTGCCGCTCACCGCCCACCCGCCAACGAGGAGCGGCAGCGCCGGGCAACGAACGAGGAGACGCGACCGGAGGAACCTCACGTATCGAGAGCATCGCACCAGCCTCAAGTCATTCAGGAGACAGAAGCCTCTCCACTCGATCCACGAGTTGCCGAACTTCTCTGCGGTACGGGCCCCACCGCGCCGTGTACGAGGTCAGCTGGGACATGCGAATGCCGACAGACTCACCGGAGCAACACCGTCATCGTCGGGGACTCGTTGGAGGACGTCCGCACCGGACGTGAAGGCGGGGCGCGGGTGATCGGTGTCGCCTCCGGGACCACCTCCGCAGCCGATCTGGCCGACGCGGGCGCGGACCATGTCGTCTCCGACCTCACCGACCCTTCGCAGCTTCTGCGGCTGATCGGACCTGGGGCCGAGTAGGAGCAAGGATCATCGAGGAGTCGGCCGCGCCCATCTATCGCTGGCGGCCCGGCTTACCCAAGCCTCGCGGTCCTGGGGTGACGGCGCGTGTCCGTGTGATCCAATGGCCGCCGAGCCGGGACCACCTCGCGAAGGGAACACGAAGCGTGTCGACGGTCATACCTGTGCCCGATGACTGGCAGCCGTTGTTCGACGGTTGGGAAGACCTCCGGCACGGCTACCACTATGGGGACAAGGACGAGACGGTGCGCGACTGCGCCCGCCGGCTCGACGCGACGGTGCCGGGGGCCGAGGAGAGTCCCGTGCTGTTCTGGACGCTGGGTTTGCTGATGCTCACCCCTTACGTGGCCTTCGGCGAGCCCGGTCCGGGAGTCAAGGACGAGGTCGTCGGCGTACTGAGCCGGGTGGCGCGCGGTGACGACGGCCAGGCGTGCGCGCACGGCTGGCATCCGTACGACATCGAGGTCGACGACGTCCTCGAATTCCTTCCCGCCGGCCTCGACGAGCTGAGCGCCCCGGCGGACCAGGACCTCGACGACCTGCTTCCCGAGCACGTGCTTCCCGCGCACTGCCTGGAAGAGCTCGAAGACCAGGAGGCCGAACCCGCGTCTCTCTCCGGACCCGAGATCCTCGCCCGCTGGCAGTGTCCGCGTGCCGCATCGGGGTTCGCCCGCGCCGCCCTCGACTACCTGGGCGCAACCGTCCGTTGAGGCGGCGCCTCGAAGGGTGGGCAGTCGGCTGGCCCGGCTCCCCGGCCCACCCCGTTCGGGCGCGTCGCAGCCGGATGACGCGGAAGCGCCAAGAGCGCGCTGCTGGAGCGGGCCCGACCCCGGCCAAGTGCGGGACGGGCCCGTCCTGTTGAGGCGGTCCGCTGGTGATCAGGGGGCCTGACCGGTCCGGTGGGCACGGTGCACCCCTGCTCCGCAGGGAATGAGCATCGTGCCTGGTGATGGCGGGCACGACCAGCGCATAGCGTCACTGACCGGTCGGGCCGCCCGCGGAACCGACCACAGCATCAGCTCGATCCTCGCGCGTCGGCGGCGGGGTCCCGAACGGTCAGGAAGCACAGTGAAGAAGACGGTTACCGCCCTCTCCAGGGGAATGCTCGCCACGGCGCTGGCCGCCGGCGGGCTGCTGGTCGCCAGCAGCCCGACGACGGCGGCGGAGACGGCCGCGAGCAGGGGATGTTCCACGAAGCAGCACAAGGAGTTCGACACCTCGGGGTACAACACGGACGTGTACCTCACGCTCTGCGTGGCAAGCCGTGACGGCGGCTACATAGCGAGCGCCGACGGGTACTACATCGACGGCGGCGGAAAGCGGAAGTTCGACAACTTCGACATCCAGATCCGGCTCGAACGCGACAACAAGGACCTCAAGGTCTCGGTCTGCGACATCACCGCGGAGATCAACCGGGCCGACAACGGGCCGATCCAGTGCCAGACGAAGATCCACGCGACGGGGAGTTCGAAGGGTCTCTCCGCCGACGGGAAGGTCAACTACGACCTGGACGCGGACGGCAAGGGCGGATACACCTGGGCACTCACCGGGTCGCCGCGCCTCTAGCCCCCTCTCCCGGAAGGGACCTGGGTCGAACGCCGTTCGCCGGGCGCTTCCGCCTCGGGCGGCGAGCGCCAAAGCTGAGCAGCGTGCACGCTCGTGGCCGCAAAGTTGAGCATCGTGCCAGGTGGTGGCGGGGGTGGACACCGCATAGCGTCATTCATCAGTCGGAGTGCCTACGGGTTCCGGCCGCACCATCAGCTCGATCCGCGCGCCTCGGGGTGCGGCATCTCAAACGAAGCAGGATTCACGGTGAAGAAGACGGTTACCGCTCTGTCCAGGGGAATGCTCGTCACGGCGCTGGCCGCCGGTGGCGTCCTGGTCGCCGGCAACCCGGTCACGGCAGCGGAGACCGCGGCGGGGACGCCGATCAGGGCTTGCTCCACGCAGCAGCACAAGGAGTTCCCCACCTCCGGGTACAACACCGACGTGTACATCAAGCTCTGCGTGGCGCCCCGCACCAACGGCTGGATCGCGAGCGCGGACGGCTACTGGACCGACGGCGGCGGGAAGCGGAAGTTCGACAACTTCGACATCCAGATCCGGCTCGAACGCAACGACAAGGACGTCCTGGTCTCCCTCTGCGACATCACCGCGGAGGTCAACCGGGCCGACAGCGGCACGATCCAGTGCCAGACGAAGATCCACAAGACCGAGAACATGAAGGGCCTCAGCGCCGACGGGAAGGTCAACTACGACCTGGACGCGGACGGCAAGGGCGGATACACCTGGGCACTCACCGGGTCGCCGCGCCTCTAATCGGGCGGCGAACCGCCTGTCGGGGGGCCGGCGGTGCCGTTCTCGACCGTGAGGGCGTGGACGAGGTCGTAGACGCCCGAGTGGGTGCCCAGCAGGTCTCGGTGGAGCAACCGCCCCGCGGTGCGCAGGCGGTCGCCGACCGTGTTGCGTCCCACGCCGAGGCTGTGGGACGCCCGGCGGGCGTCGGTGTTGGCTTCGATCCAGGCGCTCAGGGTGCCCCGGAGGTCGCGAGGGCCGTCGGGGAGCGGAGCCAGGAACGTACGGGCCCAGCTCACTGCGGGCGGGGTGCACAACAGGTCTTCCAGGACCGGGGCGGGGCGCGGCACGGGGGTGCGCGCCCCGCTCTCGTACCAGGGCGCGTCGGGGACCGACAGGGCCAGGGCGAGCGCCGCGCGGGAGCGGACGTCCGCCAGGTCCAGGCCGAGGGCCTGCCCGGCGCGGTCGAGGTGTGCGGCGACGCTGTTGCGGCTGACGCCCAGCAGGCGCGCGACGCCGGACCGGGGGAAGGTCAGCGACAGCCGGGTGATCTCGTGGGTCAGCTTGGGGGCGGTGTCCAGCGGTCGCAGGACTTCCCGGGCCCAGGCCGCGGCAGGACCGGCCGGCAGCACCCGCCCCAGCGACACCCCGCCGCCGGATCCCGCGACCCGGTCGGGGGCGCCGCGCGCGACGGCGAGGGCGTGGCGGGCCTGTTCGTAGGCGTCGGCCGTCTCGTCGAGGGGGTGGGGGTCGCTCACGCCCAGCCTGTAGTGGCCGTGCTCCGACACCAGGCGCCGCAGCGCGGCTCCGGGGCCGTCGGGCGACTCGGGCGCGTCCTCGGCGATCAGGCAGATCAGGTGGTCGTCGTAGACGGGGCAGCGCACCATCAGGGCCGGGCCGTGGTAGCCCGACGCGTCCTGGAGTTCGCGGGCGATGCGGTCGCGGTCCTCGGCGCCGCAGCGCAGCAGTTCGACCCGGAGCGAGCCGGCGTCCAGCAGGTCCGGGACGGCGCCGGCGGTCATCCGGCGGGCCAGCACCGGGTCTCCGGCCATCAGCGCCATGAAGACCGCCAGCCGCAGTTGTCCCGCTTTGCGGTGGTACTCGCGGGAGGCCGCGGCGGCCCGGCCGGCGCTGCGCAGCAGCATCATCAGGCCGCCGGTGTGCGAGGCGAGGAGGGCGGCGTCCCGGCTCAGGGCGTCGGGTGCGGCCACCACCAGCACGGGGCGGGGGGTCCGCTCGCCGAGCGCCTCCAGACGCACCTGCACGGGACCCGCGCCGGTGACCGCGTCGGTCGCCGCGGCGTCCAGGGCACCGTCCGCCAGCCGTTCGAGCAGGGGGCGCAGCGCGGGCAGCACTTGTCGGGGGAACGCGGCTCCCGCCGCCTCGACCGCGCCGGCGCGGTCCACCAGCGCGACCGCGGCACCGAGCTGGGCGCCCAGCCACTCCACCAGTTCGCACAGGTCGAAGGCCGCTTCGTCGGACTGCTGACGCCGGACCTGGCGCAGGAGTTCATGGAGCGGTCTCGACCCGCCGTGCTCGTCGACGTCGCCCGAAGCCACGTGCCTGCCCCCCTCACCCGGACGTGCCTGCGTCCGGACCTCCCTGTGCACCGAATGTCCGCCGGCTGTGCACCGAATTCCGCCGGCCCGCTTCCCGGCCCCGCGCGGGCGGCCCGGCCGCTCCGGCGCTCCCGGTGTGCCGCCGGATACGACCGGCGGTTCGCTCACGTCGCCCGGAACGGGGCGCCCGGCGAGCGGAACATCGAATCACCTTCGACCGATGATCGCCACGGCCGTCGAGCGCTGCTGACCGAATGTCCAACGGGACGACCGCCTCCGCATCGTAAGGGGTCTGGCCGAAAATCGACGAAAGCGGTTTCCGATATCACCGTTGTCGGCCGGCTCCGGCACCTCGTCGCCGCTGGACTGCCCCCGCCACCGCCGCGCACACCGGGCCGGACGTGCGGAAGGGCGGCCACCCGCGGGGGTGGCCGCCCTTCCGTCGACGTGCCTCAGACCTTGCTGAAGGAGGTCCAGAACTCCTCGAAGGTCAGCTTGCCGTCGCCGTTGAGGTCCTTCGACTTGATCACCGCTTCGGCGACCGTTTCCGTGACGTTGAAGTCGCCCAGCTGCGCCATCACGCTCTTGTACTCGGACGCCGTGATCAGACCGTCGCCGTCCAGGTCGTACCGGTCGAACGCCCTGCGGGCCGCTTCCTTGTCCGCCACTTCCTCTGCCCCTCCTCGGTGCACTACTGACGGGAGTCAGATTATCGGTCCGAAGCACCCCGACGGCTCAAGGGGCGGCCCTTGGGCCTGCCTTACGGATCAGGCCGGCTCAGCGACCGGCGAGGGCCGGGACCTTGGCGGGCGCCGGCTCGACGCTCGCCGCCGGGTAGCCCGCGCGCCAGGGCTCGTAGTGCGGGTTGTCCACGCACTCGCTCATGATCTCGACCTTCTTGACCTTGTCGATCGGACAGACGCCGACGACGAACTGCCGCGCCACCCCGCCGGGGAACGCCACCTCGACCTGGTCGGCGTACTTGTGGCTGTCGCCGATGGTCTTGTTCACGTCGACCCCGCCGGGGGCGTCGATGTAGTAGTTCCAGCCGTTCTTCCACGACTTGTACAGGTCGTGGTTGTACGAGGTGGAGACGTACGGGGAGGGCTGGTTGACCAGGACGTACTTCTCGATGTCGTACTGGCCGTCCAGCGGCGCCTTGGGGTGGAAGCCCTGCTCGAAGACGATCTCCGGGCCGCGGCCGTCGGTGCGGTAGAGCTGGAGGCAGTTGGCGCGCCAGGCGGGGTCGGGCGTGATGCGGTCGACGTCCACGCGCCGGTCGGCCGCGGCGTAGAGGCGGTCCGCGACCGCGGGGCAGGAGTTGGCGGGGGCGGCCGCGCGGGTCGCCTGCGCGGGAACGGCGGGCACGGCGGATGCCGCGGTTCCGGTGGACTCCGCAGCGGGGGTCGCGGACGACGAGGCCGCGGCGGGGACGAGGACGGTGGACAGGGACAGGACGAGAACGGCGGCCCGGCGCCGCAGTCGGGTGGTGATCATGGGATCACCTTCCCGACCGACGGTCACCGGGCCGGGCAACGTCACCGGTTGGTGGGCGGGTTGGGGCGCACGGCTTGACGCAGGGGTGTTCGCCGCGTCAGTCAGGACGGCCCCCGCCCCTCACCGGAAGACGCCGGTGTGCCCCAGGGAGTAGCGGCCGGGCTGCGGGTAGAAGGCGAGCCCGTGGGGGCCGTCGCCCACCGGGATGCGGGCCAGTTGCTTGCCGCTCTGGGTGTCGATCGCGTACACCTCGGCGTCGTACCGGCCCGACAGCCAGAGCACCTTGCCGTCCGCGGAGACCCCGCCCATGTCGGGGCTGCCGCCGTCCGGGAGCCACCACTTCTTGGTGAGCTTGTTCTGCGGGAAGTCGAAGACGGAGACGGAGCCCTCGCCGCGGTTGGGGATGTACATCTCCTTGGAGTCGCGGCTGATGTAGAGGCCGTGGGCGCCCTCGCCGGTGGGCAGCAGGGTCGGGGTGGTGAACTTCTCCCCGTCGAGCACCCACACCCCGTGCGCCATCATGTCGGCGACGTAGAAGGTCTTGCCGTCCGGCGAGAGCTTCACGTCCTGCGGCATGGCGCCCTCGAAGGGCAGCTTCTGCTGGCCGACGACCTCCATCTTCTCCGTGTCGACCTTCAACAGCTCGCCGGAGAACTCGCAGGAGACGATGAAGTACCGCCCGTCCGCCGAGAAGTCCGCGTGGTTGACGCCGTAGCAGGTCACGGGGGTGGTCTTCACCCGGTCCATGGTGTGCGGATCGCGGAAGACCAGCTCGCGGTCCATGGAGGCCATGACGACCGCGTGCTTGCCGTTGGGCGTGAAGTAGAGGTTGTACGGGTCGTGCACCTCGACCTCCTTGCCGGCCTTGCCGGTGGCGGGGTCGATGGGGGTGAGGGTGTGGCCGCGGTTGTTGTTCACCCACAGGGTCTTCAGGTCCCAGGAGGGGACGACGTGCTGCGGCTGGATGCCGACGTCGATGGTCTCCACGACCTTGTAGGTGGCGGGGTCGATCACGGACACCGTGTTGGAGTTGGTGTTGGGGACGTACACCTTCGTCGGGAAGCCCTTCACCACCGGGGAGAGCGCGCCCGGGCGGTCCGCCGCGTAGATGTCCTTCGGGTCGAGCACCGGCGGCATCCCGGGCAGCCCGGGCGGGGCGGCGGGCTTGGTGGCCTTCTTCGCCGCGGCGGCCTTGGACGCGTCCGTCCGCACGGACTGGCCGGTGTCGGCGCCGCAGCCGGCGACCAGGGCGAGCAGGGCCCCGGCGCACACCACCCGGCCGCATCTGGAGAGCCGGGCGGACCGACGGGAACGGGCCCGGTACGGCGGTGGCGACGGGGACGAGTGGGACGACGGGGCCGACGGGGACGACGGGGACAGGGGGTAGCGCATCAGCTCAGCAGCTCCGTGGTGGTCACCGCGCGCAGTCCGCGGCGGTGGAGGTCGTCGAGGAGGGCGGGCAGTGCGGCGACCGTGTCCGCATAGCCGAAGTGCAGGCTGACCACCGATCCGCGCTGGATCTGCCCGGCGACAGTGCGGGTCACGGCCGTGGCGCCGGGCGAGGTGGAGTCGAGGGAGTCCAGGTCGTACGAGAGGACGTGGGGGTAGCCGGCGCGCTGGGCGAGCCGGACGACGAGGGGGGTCGCGGATTCGGTGCGCGAGGGGCGGAACCAGGTGCCGATCGAGCCGGTGAGGCGGCGCAGCCGGTCGGCGCACCCGGTGATCTCGGCGTACGCCTCGTCCGCCGGCAGCTCGTTGATCGTGACGTGGTTCAGGGTGTGGTTGCCCAGGTCGTGACCGCCGTCGAGGATGCGGCGGGCCATCTCGGGGTGCTCGTCGAGCCAGCCGCCGACGGCGAGCACGGTGATCTTGGCGCCGGCCCGTTCGACCTCGGTGAGCACGGCCCGCGCGGTGGCCGGGTCGCCGCCGCCGTGGAAGGTCAGGGCGACCCGGTCGCGGTCGGCGGGGCCGTGGGTGATCTGGGCGGGCTGGCCCGGGTAGCGCCGGGCGGCGGGTGCGGCGCGCGGCCGGCCGGCCGCGGCGGCGGCAGGGGCGCTGGTCGCTGCCGGGGAGGCCGTCGGCGGCCTCGGGGCGCGACCGCCGTCGGCGCAGCCGGTGGCGAGGGCGCCGGCGAGGGCGGCCCTCGCTCCGGCGCGCAGGACGCGGCGGCGGTCGGTCGGGGTCATAGCTGAGGACGCTAGACAGCCGGTACGAAAAAAGTAACGATTAGACCGATTCAGGCAGTTTCGCCAAGCCACCTCGAAGCCGTCTCGAAGTCGCCGCAAGACCCACCCCGGGCCGCCCCGAAGCCCCCACAGGGCCGCTCGGGCGAGGCGCACTCGTTCACCTCAAGGCAAGGAAATATTCATCGATAACGAGATCTTGGCGATGTTTATGAGGCCAGTGCGCCATCTCACCTGAGATCTTCATGAGATGCGTCCGCTTTGCTCACCTTTGGGTGATTGTGGAGTTTGGGGGAAGTGCCCCCGTCTGCCATAGTCGGAAGCACGACCGCCCTTGACCCGGGCTCGGTCGTTCATGGCGGTCGTGGACACACCCCCTTAGCCACGGCCCTCCCGCAGAAGCCCCCCGTTTGGCCGCACACCGGTTCGCGCGGGGGCTTCTGGTTTCCGGGCCCGCATCCCGCAGGCGCCCGGCCGGGGCCGGCCGTCAGGACTGCGGGGGGCGCCGCTGCGGAACCCGCATCTCGAACCAGGTGGTCTTGCCGCGCGGCAGCAGGTCGACCCCCCAGCGCTCGGAGAGCTCGTCCACCAGGAAGAGTCCGCGCCCGCTGACGTCCAGCGGCTGCACGGGCAGCAAGCAGGGCAGCCCGCGCGAGGGGTCGCGGACCTCGACCCGGATCAGACCGGGGCGGCGCGACATCCGTAGCCCGAAGGCCCGGGCGCCGGTGTGCCGGACCGCGTTCCCGACGAGTTCGGAGACGAGCAGGACGGCGGACTCCGCGAGTTGGACGGAGAGCCCCCACTGCCGCACGACCACGGAGTGGGTGAGACGGCGAGCGGTGGCGGCGGATTCCGGCCGGGACGGCAACGACACCTCGGCCTCGGTCGGATCCCCGAACTCCGCCAGCGCCTTGTACGCCTGCTCGTCCTCGATGGCCGTCACCCACCGCGTAGCGGTCGCGCCGCCGCGCTGCCGCGGCTGTTCCACACCTTCGAGGCCCGCCATGCCCCCATCATGGCCGTCAGGAGCGGTTTCCGTGACCGAACCAGCGGAATACGACTCCCGGAACGAGCTGTTCCGGGGGCGCCTGTTGGCATATGACATCGACCCCATAGGGACCGTCGTGCCCACCGTGAACTGCATTGACACCCTGTCAACAAGGTCCGTCGGCAGCCTTGTGGGATTGCACGACCCTTAAGGTGGTCTTAAGGCAGCAATAAGGAAGACTCACCCTTACCGGCCACCCCCGTCGCCCCAACTCACTCCGAAGCGTGCCCGCTTCGGGCGGCCGGGGCGCGGGAGCGGCGGCGGCCGGGTCCGGGGGCCGTCAGCGGAAGACCGCCTTGCCCGGCCCCTCCTCGACGAAGCTGCGCATCCCGCGCTCCTTGTCCTCCGTCGCGAAGAGCCCGGCGAACCAGTTCCGTTCGATCGCGAGCCCGGTCTCGACGTCCGTCTCCAGCCCCGCGTCCACGCACTCCTTGGCCGCCCGCAGCGCCAGCGCCGGCCCCTTCGCCAGCTTCCCGGCCCACGCCCGCGCCTGCTCGTACACCTCGGCCGCCGGCACCACCCGGTCCACCAACCCGATCTCCAGCGCCTCGGCCGCCCGCACCTGACGCCCGGTGAAGATCAGGTCCTTCGCCTTCGACGGCCCCACCAGCCGCGCCAGCCGCTGGGTGCCGCCCGCGCCCGGGATCAGCCCCAGCAGGATCTCCGGCTGCCCGAGCTTGGCGTCGTCCGCGGCGATCCGGTAGTCGGCGCAGAGCGCCAGCTCGCAACCGCCGCCCAGCGCGTACCCGGTGACCGCGGCCACCACCGGCTTCGGGATCCGCGCGACGGCGGTGAACGCCTCCTGGAGACCGCGGGAGCGGACCACCATCGCGGCGTGGTCCATCGTCTGCATCTCCTTGATGTCCGCCCCCGCCGCGAACACCTTCTCCCCGCCGTACAGGATCACGGCCCGCACGTCGTCCCGCCGCCCGATCTCCTCGGCCAGCTCGCGCAGCCGGTCCTGGAGTGCGATGTCCAACGCGTTCATCGGCGGGCGGTCGAGCCGGATCGTCCCGACGCCGTCGGAGACTTCGAGGGTCACGGTGGTGACGGATGCAGAGGTCATGCCAGCAGGTTAACCGTCGCTAACGGCAATGCCGCCGGTGCGCTGGCTCACACCGACGGCGTTGGCGTCGTCCCGTACCGCCGCTGCCGGCGCGGTGCTACTTGGTCCACTCCGACCAGGGCATGTTCCAGCCGTTGAGGCCGTTGTCCGGGGCGATCTGCTTGTCCTTGGAGTTCTTCACGACCACCACGTCACCGAGGAGGGAGCGGTCGTAGAACCAGGCCGCCGGGGTGGCGGAGTCGCCCGCGCCGCGGACGTCGCGCAGGCCGACGCAGCCGTGGCTGACGTTCTGGGCGCCGAAGGTGCCGGCCGACGCCCAGTAGTTGCCGTGCAGGAAGGTGCCGGAGTCGGAGAGGCGCATGGCGTGCGGCACGTCCTTGATGTCGTACTCGCCGCCGAAGCCGACGGTGGCGCCGTTCATCCGGGTGACCTTGTGCTTCTCGCTGATGACCATGGTGCCGTTGTACGTCGTGGTGGCCGGGGCGCCCGCGGTGATCGGGACCGTCTTGATCTGCTGGCCGTCGCGGACGACCGTCATGGTCTTGGCGCTCGCGTCGACCGTGGAAATCTGGCTGCGGCCGATGGTGAAGGTGAAGCTCTTCGCCTGCTTGCCGTAGACGCCGGGGCGACCTTCGACGCCGTCGAGGTTGAGCTTGACGGTGACCTTGGTGCCGGGCTTCCAGAACTCCTCCGGGCGGAAGTCGAGCCGGTCGTTGCCGAACCAGTGGCCCTTGACGGGGACGGCCGGGTCGGCGGTCACCTCGACGGCCTTCTCGACGGCCTCCGGGTTGGTGATCCCGCGGGTGAAGCGCAGCGACACCGGCATCCCGACGCCGACCGTGGAGCCGTTCTCGGGGGTGTAGTGGCCGGTGAAGGTGTTCTTCGGCACCAGGGTGGTGAAGGAGACGTCCTTCGCGGACTCGCGGCCGTCGCCGTCCTTCGCCACCGCGTGCACCCGGTACTTGGTGGCGCCCGCGAGGTGGTGCGAGGGGAGCCAGCTCTTGCCGTCGGAGGAGAGCGCGCCGGGGACCTTGCGTCCCTCGTCGTCTTGGACGGTGACGCTGGTCAGCTTGCCGTCGCTGGCGCTGACCTTCAGCGCGCCGCTGGTGGCGACCGCGGTGGCGCCGTCGTCGGGGGCGACGGTGACGACGGCCGCCGACGCGGCGTTCGCGACGCTCCCGCCCTTGCCGTCGCCGCCCGAGCCGCCGCACGCGGTCACCAGGACCAGCAGCCCGGCGGCGAGCGGGGCGAGCAGCGCGGCGCGCCGGCGCCGGTTGCGGGGCGGCCGGACGGCCGCCCCGGCCATCGCACCCGCGGCACCCGAATCGCCGGCCGCTCCCCCGGATATGCCGCGCCCGTCCATGGTCGTCCTCCCGTCGCCCGGCCCGGCACCCGCCGCGGCCCGTTCCCCCGTGCAACCTCACGTGCACATGTCGAAAGGGAATCACGGCGGGCGTCGTGGGACGGCTCCACGACCGTCACCGTTCCGTACCAACGGACCCGGCGGGAGGTGCCGGGCAGCGGGCCTCAGCGCAGCGCCGAACCGTCCTTCCACGCCTTCCAGTCCACGTTCCAACCGCTCAGCCCGTTGTTGGGTTCCACCAGCTTGTCGTGGGAGTTGATCACCTCGACGACGTCGCCGATCAGGGTCCGGTCGAAGAACCAGCCCGCGGGGGTGTCGCCGCTGCCGCCCTTCACGTCGCGCAGACCGACGCAGCCGTGGCTGACGTTGGCCGCGCCGAAGGTCTCCGGGCTCGCCCAGTAGTTGCCGTGCAGGAAGGTGCCGGTCTTCGTCAGCCGCATCGCGTGCGGCACGTCCTTGATGTCGTACTCCCCCTTGCCGTCGTCGTCCGTGAAGCCGACGGTGGCGCCGTTCATCCTGGTCACGTCGTACATCTCGCTGACGACCATCTTGCCGTTGTACGTCATGGCGTTCGGCGCGCCCGCGGTGATCGGCAAGGTGGCGATCAGTTGCCCGTCGCGCCGGATCTCCATGGTCTTGGCCTCGGCGTCCACCAGCGAGGTCTGGGAGCGGCCGACGGTGAAGGTGACCTTCTTGTCCTGGATGCCGTACGCGCCGGGTGCGGCCTCCACGTCCCGCAGCCGCACGTCGACCGTGACCTTGGTGCCGGGCTCCCAGTAGTGCTCGGGGCGGAAGTCGAGGCGCTGGTCGCCGAACCAGTGGCCGGCGATCTCGACCGCGGGGTCCGAGGTGACCTTGATGGCGCGTTGGACCCCGGCCCGGTCGGTGATCTTCCGGTTGAAGTCGAAGGAGACGATCATCCCGGTGCCGACGGTGGAGCGGTGTTCGGGCTTGAAGTAGCCGATGAAGCGGCTCTCGGGGACCTTGGTGGTGAAGGTGGTGTGCCGGGCGACCCGACGGCCGTGGCCGTCGAGGGCGACGGCGTCGACGGAGTACTTGGCGGCGAGGACGAGCCGGGTGTCCTCCTTGGGGCGCCAGCGCAGCCCGTCCTCGGAGACGGTGCCGGGCACGGGCGTGGGGGTCTCGTTCTCGATCCGGGTCACCGTGACGCGCTCCAGCCGACCGCTGGTCAACCGCACTTCGAGCCGGCTCTTGGGGTCGACGTCCTGCGCGCCGTCCTCGGGCAGGACCCGGATCGCCTCGCCCGAGGTCAGGGGCTCCGCGACGGCGCCGGGGTCCTTCTCGGCTCCCCCGTCCGCGGTGCAGCCGGCGAGCCCCACCGCCGCTGCCGCGAGTGCCACCAGTCCGCTGCGGGTCAGGGCTGCCCGGGTGCCGCGGGCCGCCCGCTTCAGTACGTTTCGTCTCACGCCCGCTCAACGACCGCGGGCCCGACGTGGAAACGTGGTCGGATGCCAGACGGGTTGCGCCTCGGGGACACGGCCGCCGCAACTCTGCGGGAGCACTGGTCTCCGCGGCCCGGTGGGTGGTTTGTCGCGCACCGGGCCGCCGACGCAACGGCACAGCTCGCCACGCGGCGCTACCGCGCTGCCGGACGGGCACGAGGGCAAGCGCGCGGGCTCGGAGGCTCAGCCGAGGGGGCTCAGCCGAGGATGCCGCGCTCGTAGCCGAGCGCGACCGCCGCCGCGCGGTCCTTGGCACCCAACTTGGCGAAGACGTGGCCCAGATGGGTCTTCACGGTGGCCTCGCTGATGAAGAGTTCCGCCGCGATCTCCTTGTTCGACGTGCCCTTGGCGACCAGGACGAGCACTTCCCGTTCGCGCGCGGAGAGCTGTTCGCCGGCGCCGTCGGTGCGCGGCGCGCGGACGTGGGAGACCAGCCGGGAGGCGATCGCCGGGGAGAGCACCGTGCGCCCCTCGGCCGCCGCGCGCACCGCGTTGAACAACTCCTCGCGCGGCGCGTCCTTGAGGAGGTAACCGGTGGCGCCGGCCTCGATCGCGGGGAGGGTGTCGGAGTCGGTGTCGTACGTGGTGAGGACCAGGACCTTGGCGCGGGCGCGCCGGCGGGTCAGCTCGGCGATGGCGGCGACGCCCCCGCCGCCCGGCATCCGCAGGTCCATCAGGACGACGTCGGGGTCGAGGCGGAGCGCGAGTGCCACGGCGGTGACGCCGTTGTCGGCCTCGCCGAGGACGACGAAGCCCGCGGAGGACTCGAACATGCCGCGCAGCCCGTCGCGTACGACGGGGTGGTCGTCGACCACGATCAGGGAGATCACGGAGTCAGCCATGGCGCACCAACGGTACGCGAGCGGAGACCGCGGTGCCCTGTTCGGGTTCGGATTCGACCTGCGCCGTGCCCGCGATCCGCTCGGCGCGCGCCCGTATGCCCTCCAGGCCGAAGCCGCCGCTGCCGGAGCGGGCAGGCACGGCGCGCGGGTCGAAGCCGCGGCCGTCGTCCCGGACGTCGACGATCACCTCGTCGGCGAGGTAGCAGAGGGTGACCCCGACGCGGCTGGCGTCGGCGTGCCGGGCGGTGTTGGCCAGCGCCTCCTGGACGATGCGCAGCAGCGTCGCCTCGACCTCCGCGTGCAGCGGCTCCTCGGTGCCGGTGACGGTGAACCGGGCGGACACCCCGGAGTTGCGGGACCACTCGGCGACGGTCTTCTCCAGCGCCTGCGGGAGGGTGTCGTGCTCCAGGGCGACGGGGCTGAGGTTGTGCACCGAGCGGCGGGCCTCGCGCAGGCTGGAGCGGGCGAGGTCGGCGGCGCGGGTGAGGTGTTCGCGGGCGGTCCCCTCGTCGCGGGTGAGGGTGACGACCTGGAGTTGGGCGATGATTTCGGCGAGCCCCTGGGCGATGGTGTCGTGGATCTCGGCGGCCAGTCGGCGCCGCTCGTCGGCGACGCCCGCCTCCCGGGCCTGGACGAGCAGTTGGGCCTGGAGGTGGGCGTTCTCGGCGAGCGCCTGGGTGAGCCGGGCGTTGGTGCGCTCCAGTTCGCGGTAGGCCCGGGCCTTCTGTTGCAGTGCGTCCTGCTCGTGTCCGCCGATGTGGACGAAGACCAGGCAGAAGAAGGCGTTCAGCACGAACAGGGCGACGAAGGCGAGCCAGTTGTCCGCCGTTCGGGGCGGCAGCCCGCCGGACTGGGAGCCGGCCATGATGATCGTGGTGGCCAGCAGCCCCAGGCGCAGCCGGCGCACCGGCAGCAGGTGGGACGCGTCGAAGTAGCCGATCACGGCGTAGATGGCGAAGAACGGGTTGGCCCAGGTGAGGCCGAAGGCGAGCAGGGTCCGCAGCGCGTAGAAGACCTGACCCGAGGTGGCGGCCCGGCCGCGCGGGGGGATGGTGAGGACGGTCGTGTGCACGTGGTCGTCGCGCGCGGGGGCGCCGAAGCTCCACCACAGTTGGAGCGCGACCGCCAGCACCAGCAGTACGGCCGCCACGTGGATCTCGGTGCGGCTCATGACGGCCCGGGCCGAGACGGCGGAGAGGAAGGTGGCGAGGGCGAGCACCAGGTAGGGGCCGTAGCGGAAGAACTGGGCCCAGCGGACCTCGGCGAGGCTCGCCACGGGAGCACCGGGTACGCCGAAGGGGCCGGTGGGACGGCTGCCGCCCGGGACGTCCCGCGTCGTCGGGGGTTGGCTCGTGAGTCTTGCACCGGTCATGACAGCAGTCTCTCCCGTGCACCGCGGTTCCGACACGGTCACTCCCACCGCAACGGCCGGGCCGCGGCGCAGGTCAGCACCTGGGTCATGGCAGCGGAGCCGCTTCGGCGACGCCGAGGACGCCGGGCCTGCCGGACCGTCGGACGGTGCGGTCGGGGAACGCGCCGTCGAAGCCGCGGCGTTCGGCGTGCGGGCGCCGGGGCGCGGGGCCCGGGTGGAACGCGGCGTACGGCTCCAGCACCTCCCGCACGGCCAGCTTCGTCCCGCCCGCCACCTGCACCGTCGTCATACCGAGCAGGATGGCCGGCGGGGCTCGGCGGCCGCATCGCCCATCGCGCTCGGATGCGCATCAGCCGATCGGTTGATGCCCGGCTGCGACCCGGGGCGAGGATCACCACCCCGAAATCGAGGTGTGGCGGGTCAGGGGTGAACCGTAGGCTCGGTGCTGATGCCCATTCACCCTGAACCTGCTGCGCCGCGCTCCGTCGTGCGCACCCTGCTGCGGCTGTGGCCGTACGTGCGACCCGTGCGCGCCCGGCTGTTCTTCGCCGCCGGCGTGGCGATCGTCGCGTCCTGTCTGAGCCTGGTGATCCCGCTCGTCCTCAAGTGGCTGGTGGACGGGCCGGTCGCGGACGGCGACCAGGGCGGGGTGTGGCTGGGGGCGTTCGCGCTGCTGGCGCTCGGGGTGACGGAGGCGCTGCTGTTCGGGTTCCGCCGCTGGCTGGTGGCGCGGCCGGTGGCGAGCGTCGAAGCGGCGATGCGGGCCGATCTGTACGGGCACCTCCAGCGGCTGCCGATGTCCTTCCACGACCGGTGGGCCTCCGGTCAGTTGCTGTCCCGGGGCACCACGGACCTGAGCCTGGTGCGGATGTTCCTGACCTTCCCGATGACCTTCCTGGTGGTCAACGGGGTGACGATCGTCGTCGGACTGGCGATCTTGCTGGTCCAGGAGTGGACGCTGGGGCTGGTGCTGCTCATCCCGGTGATCCCGCTGACGGTGCTGTGCGGCTTCTTCGAGGCACGGTACGGACTGGCGTCCCGGCGCGCCCAGGACCAGGTCGGCGATCTGACGACCGTGGTGGAGGAGAGCGTCCTCGGCATCCGGATCGTCAAGGGCTTCGGGCGCAACCGCAGCCAGGCGCGCGCCTTCCGGAAGATGGCGGAGGAGCTGCGCGGGACCGAGTTGCTCAAGGCGCGGCTGCTGGCGGCCGTCTGGGCGGTGATCACGGCCGTGCCGGAGATCGCCATCGGCGCGACGCTGGTGCTGGGCACGGTCCAGGTCGCCGACGGGGACCTGTCCGCGGGCACGCTGGTGGCGTTCTTGTCCACCGCGCTGGCGCTGCGCTGGCCGGTGGAGTCGATCGGCTTCATGCTGGCGATGTTCCAGGAGGCCGCGACGGCCACCGAGCGGTACTTCGAAGTGATGGACGAGCCCCAGGAGTCCACCCCGGACCCCGCGGGGGCGAAGGCCGCCGGTGCGGACGCCGCCGGCGGGCTGCGCTTCGAGGGCGTACGGTTCCGCTTCCCCGACGCACCCGCCGACTCCGTGCCCGTACTGGACCGCGTCGACCTGGACGTGCGCCCCGGCGAGACGATGGCCCTGGTCGGCGGCGTCGGCTGCGGCAAGACCACGCTCACCGCGCTCGTCCCCCGCCTCCACGAGGTCACCGAGGGACGGATCACGCTCGACGGCGAGGACATCGCGACGATGCCGCGCGAACGGCTGCGGGGCCTGGTGGCGATGGCGTTCGAGGAGCCCACGCTGTTCTCCACCACCGTCGCGGAGAACGTGCTGATGGGCACGGACGGCACGGCGGCGGACCGCCCCGACGCGGTCGAGCGGGCCTTGGAAGTCGCCCAGGCCGGCTTCGTCACGTCCCTGCCGGACGGCGTCCACACCGAGGTCGGCGAGCAGGGGCTGAGCCTGTCCGGCGGTCAGCGCCAGCGTCTGGCGCTGGCCCGCGCGGTGGTGGGCCGGCCCCGGTTCCTGGTGCTCGACGACCCGCTGTCCGCGCTCGACGTGCACACCGAAGCCCTGGTGGAAGCGGCGCTGCGGCGCGTCCTGGAGGGCACCACGGCGCTGGTGGTCGCCCATCGGCCGTCGACGGTGCTGCTCGCGGACCGGGTCGCGCTGCTGTCCGGCGGCCGGATAGCCGCCGTCGGCACCCACCAGGAGTTGCTGCGGACGAACGCCGAGTACGCCTGGTTGATGTCCGGGGTCGACCACGCCCGGCCGGAAGGAAGCCCCCGATGACGTCCACCGCCCCGCCCGCCTCACCGGCCGCACCGCCCCCGTCGGCGGACGGCGCCGTACCGCCCCCGAAGTCCGTCGACCCCTTCGACCGGGACGACCTGCCCGCGCCCAAGGGCGCGACCGGCGCCCTGCTGCGGTCGCTGCTGGCGCCGCACCGGGCCCGGGTGTTGTGCATCGCGGTGTTCCTGCTGCTCCAGCAGGTCGCGGTGCAGTCCGGCCCGCTGCTGGTGGCGTACGCCATCGACCGGGGCGTGCCGGCGCTGCGCGACGACGACTACGGGCCGCTGATCGCGGTCGCGATCGGGTACGCCGTCGCCGCCTGCGGCTCCGGGCTGCTCCAGTACCTCTTCATCGCCACCTCCGGCCGGCTCAGCCAGGACGTGCTGCTCGACCTGCGCGGACGGATCTTCCAGCACGCGCAGGCGCTGAGCCTGGACTTCCACGAGCGCTACACCTCGGGGCGGTTGATCTCCCGCTCCACGACGGACGTCGAATCGCTGCGGGAGCTCCTCGACGAGGGCCTGCAGGAGCTGATCGACGTCGCCCTGTCGTTCGTCTTCATCTGCGTGATGCTGCTCTGGCTCGACCTGGGGATGGGCGCGGTGGCGGTGGCGTCGTTCGTCCCGCTGTTCCTGATGGTGCGGCTCTACCAGCGCCGCGCCGGGGCGATCTTCAGCCGCCGCTCGACCGCGATCGCCGCGGTGATCGTGAAGTTCGCGGAGACGATGAACGGCATCCGCCCGGTGCGGGCCTTTCGCCGTGAGCGGGTGAACGACGCGGAGTTCGGCCGGCTCAACGCGAGCCACGCCCGCAGCAACGGCGACGCGCTGCTGGAGATGGCGCTGTACGTGGTGGGCTCCCGGCTGATCGCGAACACCGCGGTCGCGGGGATCGTGCTGTGGGGCGCCTGGCGGGTCGCCGGCGACACCCTGGCCCTCGGCGTGCTCGCCGCTTCCGTGCTGTACCTGCGGCGGTTGTACGACCCGATCGACCGGCTCGGCATGTTCTTGAACTCGTACCAGTCGGCGGCGGCTTCGCTGGAGAAGATCGCGGGGCTGCTGGCCCAGCGCCCGACGGTGCCGGAGCCGGCGTCCCCGATGCCGCTGCCGGCGTCGACGACCGCGGAGCTGCCGGGCCGTCGGGTCGTCTTCGACGACGTGCGGTTCGCCTACCGCACCGGCGGCGAGGTGCTGCCGCGGTTCGACCTGACGGTCCCGGCGGGGCAGACGGTCGCGGTCGTCGGCTCCACGGGCGCGGGCAAGTCCACCCTCGCCAAGCTCCTGGCCCGCTTCTACGACCCGACGGACGGCCGGGTGCTGCTCGACGGGGTGGACCTGCGCGACCTGGCCCCGACGGACCTGCGGCGCGGGGTGGTGATGGTGACCCAGGAGGCGTTCTTGTTCTCGGGCACCATCGCGGAGAACATCGCGATCGGCCGCCCCGACGCGACGCGCGCCGAGGTCGAGGCCGCGGCGCGGGCGATCGGTGCGCACGACTTCGTCAGCGGGCTGCCCGACGGTTACGACACGGACGTGCGCAAGCGCGGCGGTCGCGTCTCCGCGGGCCAGCGGCAGTTGATCGGCTTCGCCCGGGCGCTGCTGGCCGACCCCGCGGTGCTGATCCTGGACGAGGCCACGAGCTCCCTGGACGTGCCGAGCGAGCGGGCGGTGCAGCGGGCGATGGACACGGTCCTCAAGGGGCGCACGGCGCTGGTGATCGCGCACCGGCTGTCCACGGTGGAGGTCGCGGACCGGGTGCTGGTGATGGAGCGCGGCCGGATCGTGGAGGACGGTGCGCCCGGCGAGTTGATCGCGGGCCGGGGCCGCTTCGCCGATCTGCACCGGGCGTGGCGGGACAGCCTGGTCTGAGGCGGTACGCGGCCCCGTCCCGTCAGCCCACGACGGCCGTCACCCCAAGGCGGCCGTCAACCGGTCCTGGTGCCGGGCGATGTGCGCCGCGTCGGCCCGGTAGAGCGCGTCGTGCCCGGCCGCGATGTGCCCGGCGAAGGCGGCGCTGCCCGCCGCGGCCCGTTCGTGCATGTGCTGGACGAGGTGTTCCAGTCGCTGCCGCGCGGTGGCGGCCAGCACCCGGCGGTCGGCGTCGCCCAGCCCGTAGGCGTCGGCGAACAGCCGCAGCCGGCGCGCCTGTTCGGCGACGGGCAGGTGGAAGTCGTCGTTGCCCGGGCCGGTCAGCGGTGCGAAGCGGTAGGCGGCGTACGCCAGGTCCCAGACGCGGGGGCCGGGGTGGGCGGTGTCGAAGTCGATGAGCGCGACGGCCCCGGAGCCGTCGAAGACGCAGTTGTACGGGGCGACGTCGCCGTGGCAGACCACTTCGGCCGGCTCGCGCACGGGTGCGTACCAGACGGCGTCCGGCGGCGGGACGAAGTCCGCGGTGGCGTCGTGGTAGTTCCGCAGGAGCCGTCCGACGGCGCGGAGCGTCGCATCGGTGCGGACGTGGTCGGCCAGCGGGTAGTGGGCCACCTGCCCGGGCAGGAAGTCCAGGACCTCGCGGCCTTCGGAGTCCCGTCCGTGAGCGCACGGCGCGGCGGTGAACCCGCGGGCGCGCAGGTGGTCGAGGAGGGCGTGGACCGTCGCCGTCCACGGGCCGGTCGGCCGGCGCACCGTCGCGCCAATCCGCACGACGTCGTTGACGCCGCCGCCGGCCAGCGCTTCTTCTTCGCGTTCTGTCCTCGGGTCACCGGTCACGGAGCGGCACGCTATGCGGTGCGGGCCGGCGCCGGCGACTGGTTTACGACGCTCCCGGCCGCAGCACGACCGTCGCGGCGCCGCCCGTCCCTGCGTCCGGGCCCGGGCGCCCGGGCCCGTCGGGAACCGGCCACATTGCCGTCGCCCCGAAGCCCCGCGCCGGGCCCGCCGTACGACCGTTCTGTTCGAATAGCGCAACAGCGGACCCGACTCCGCCTACCGCCGTCGGGTCAACGCCCGCAAGCCCGTGGTGCCCGCGCCATACCGACCCCTTGCCAGGCCCTTGCGACTCCTTTGCCGGCCCATGACGCTCCAGAAACGTCCGCTCAACGAACACGACACATCGACGAACGGACGCTTTCGGTCATTCTTTTGACGCGACCCTGACAGGAATGCTCTGCCGCTGACACCCTTCACCTCACCCGCACCACACATGCTCCGTCGCTCTGCCCGGACAGCGCCTCCCCGCCGCCCGGTATCCGTCGCAGGACCCGCAGAAGGAGTACGCGTGAGACCCACGCCCCGCCGTGCCACGGCGGCCGGTGCGCTCGTCGCCACCGCCGCCCTGCTCGCCCTCGGCCTCCAGGCCGGTGCGTCGGCCGCTCCGGCCGCCCCCGCCGCGCCGCGCGCCGCCCAGTCGGCCGCCGACCCGGGCTCGCTGCCCCGGGCCCTCACCCCCGCCCAGCGCGCCGAGCTGATCCGTGCGCAGACCGCGTCCACCGCGGCCACCGCGAAGGAACTCGGCCTGAGCGCCGGCGAGAAGCTGCTCGTGCGCGACGTCACGCAGGACCGTGACGGCACCACCCACACCCGCTACGAGCGCACCTACCAGGGCCTGCCCGTACTCGGCGGCGACCTGGTCGTGGCGGAGTCCGGGGCCGGGGCGACCGAGTCCGTCGGCCGCGCCTCGCGGACCTCGCTCGCCGGCGCGGACACCACCGCCCGGGTCAGCGCGGCCACCGCCGAGCGCCAGGCCCTCGCCCGCGCCAAGGCCGAGGGCTCCACCCGCACCGACGCGGCCAAGGCGCCCCGCAAGGTGATCTGGCTCGCCCAGGGCGACCGGCCGGTGGTCGCGTACGAGACGGTCGTCGGCGGGCTCCAGCACGACGGCACCCCGAACGAGCTGCACGTCGTCACCGACGCCACCACCGGCGCCAAGCTGTACGAGTGGCAGGCGGTGGAGACCGGCACCGGCAACACCCAGTACAGCGGCCAGGTCCAGGTGGGCTCCACCCCCTCCGGCAGCTCGTACCAACTGATCGACGCCCAGCGCGGCAACCACCGCACCACCAACCTCAACCGCGGCACCAGCGGCACCGGCACCCTCTTCAGCGGCCCGGACGACGTCTGGGGCAACGGCCAGCCGAGCGACCCGGAGACCGCCGCCGCGGACGCCGCCTACGGCGCCGGGCTGACCTGGGACTACTTCAAGAACGTGCACGGCCGCAACGGCATCCGCGGCGACGGCGTCGGCGCCTCGTCACGCGTCCACTACGGCAACAACTACGTGAACGCCTTCTGGCAGGACGCCTGCTTCTGCATGACGTACGGAGACGGCGCCGGCAACGCCAAGCCGCTGACCTCCATCGACGTCGCCGCGCACGAGATGACGCACGGCGTCACCTCCAACACCGCGAAACTGGTCTACAGCGGTGAGTCGGGCGGCCTGAACGAAGCCACCTCCGACATCTTCGCCGCGGCGGTCGAGTTCCACGCGGCCAACGCGCAGGACCAGGGCGACTACCTCGTCGGCGAGGAGATCGACATCCGGGGCAACGGCACCCCGCTGCGCTACATGGACAAGCCCAGCAAGGACGGCGTCTCCAAGGACGCCTGGTACTCGGGCATCGGCGGCATCGACGTCCACTATTCGTCCGGCCCGGCGAACCACTGGTTCTACCTGCTGTCGGAGGGCAGCGGCGTCAAGACCATCAACGGCGTCACGTACGACTCGCCGACCTCCGACGGCCTCCCGGTCACCGGCATCGGCCGCGACAAGGCGGCGCTGATCTGGTTCAAGGCGCTCACCACGAAGTTCACCTCCACCACGAACTACGCGGCCGCCCGCACCGGCACGCTCGCCGTCGCCACCGAGCTGTACGGCGCCACCAGCCCCGAGGTCAAGGCCGTCACGGACGCCTGGGCCGGCATCAACGTCGGCCCCCGCCCCGGTGACGGCAACCCGCCCGGGCCGTCCTTCGAGAACGCGGCGGACGTCGCCGTCCCCGACAACGGCGCGGCCGTCACCTCCACCGTGAACGTCACCGGCGTCGCCGGCAACGCCCCCACGGACCTCGCGGTCGAGGTGGACATCATCCACACCTGGCGCGGTGACCTGGTCGTGGACCTCCTCGCCCCCGACGGCACGGTCTATCCGCTGAAGCCCTTCTCCAGCGGCGACTCCGCGGACAACGTCCAGGAGACGTACGTCGTGAACGCCTCGTCCGAGGTCGCCAACGGCGCCTGGAAGCTCCGCGTCCAGGACCGCGCGGCCCAGGACACCGGCTACATCAACCGGGTCAAGCTCACCTTCTGACGCCCGTACCGCGGGCACCGCTCGACCACGCGCCCGGGAGGACCCCCTCGTCCCCCCGGGCGCGTTCCCGTAGGGCCTGGCAGGATCCGCGCATGGTCATATCGCCAACCGGGGCGCGGTGCGCGGCGTCCGACTGCCCGGGCACACCCGTACACGACCTCAGGTGCCCCGAGCACCTGAGCGAGGAGCAACTCGCCGACTGGCTCGCGGACCTGGGCCCGGGCGAGGACGTGGACCTGAGCAACTGCCGGGTGCCGGCGGAGCTGTTCGACCGGCTCGCGTACGCGGTGTGCAACGCCGAGGGCCGACCGACCTTCGGGAACTTCCTCTTCTCCCACGGCACCGTGGTCGGTGCCGAGGCGTACCTCGCCGACGCCGACTTCACGGGCCTGGTCACCTTCGCCGGCAGCACCTTCCCCGCCGGCCTGGACCTGAGCCTGAGCACCTTCCACGACGACGCCCTCCTGTCCGACGTGGCGGTGGCCGGCACCCTCGACCTGTCCCGCACCACCTTCCGCCTCCCCGTACGGCTCGGCGTCTGCGCCCGCGCCGTGAACCTCTCAGGTGCGCGCTTCGAGGAGAAGTCCACCGTCACGCTGCGGTACGCGGACGTGGACCTGACCGACGCGGTCTTCCTCCAGCCCGTCGCCGTCGCCGCCCGCGCCACGCCCTTCCCCGCGGCGGACGAGTCCGCCTTCGCCGACGCCGACCCCGGCGTACGGATCCGCTCGCTGCGCGGCGTCGACGCGTCGCTGCTCTCGCTCGCCCACACCGATCTGACGCACTGCCGCTTCGCCGGCTCCTTCCACCTCGACCAAATCCACCTGGAGGGCCGGTGGACCCTCGGCACCGCGCCCCCGGGCTGGCGCACCCGACGGCTGGTCGTCGCCGAGGAGCGGATGTGGCGCGCCTGGCCGCAGCGGCGCGCCCGGGCGCGGTCGGGCTGGGGCGAGCCGCCCGAGGACGAACCGCCCGGGCTCGCCACCCTCACCACCGTCTACCGGCAGTTGCGCAAGGCCCGCGAGGACGCGAAGGACGAGCCCGGCGCCGCGGACCTGTACTACGGCGAGATGGAGATGCGCCGCCACAGCCACGGCCACCGGCGCGCGGAACGCTGGCTGCTGGACGCGTACTGGCTGCTGTCGGGGTACGGGCTGCGGGCGTCGAGGTCGCTCGGCTGGCTCGCCGCGGCCATGCTGACCACCGTCGTCCTGCTGATGGGGTTCGGGCTGCCGGACGACGCGCCCCGGCAGGAGATACGGCAGGTCTCCACCGCCGACGGGAAGCCGATCACGGTGCTCGACAAACCCCAGCCCGCGCTCACCAAGCCCTATGCGGAACGCTTCACCGGCCAGCGCTTCGACAAGGCGCTGACGGTGACCCTGAACTCCGTGGTGTTCCGCACCAGCGGCCAGGACCTGACGACCGCGGGCGGCTACATCGAAATGGCCTCGCGCTTCACCGAACCGGTCCTCGTCGGCCTGTCCGCGCTCGCGATCCGGGGCCGGGTGAAGCGCGGCGGCTGACGGGCGCGACCTGGGTTGTCCCTTGCGACGGTGCCGTGCCTCGGCGGACGCGGTTCGCCGTGCGACAAGCTGTGTTTCAGCGTCTGCGGCCCGGTGGTGGGCTGGTCGCAGAGACCAACGCTCCCGCAGGGAAACGGCGGCTACGTCCACCCGCACAGGGAAACCGCGGCACCGTCCCACCGCACAAGCGCCCTCGTCCGCGCCCCCATACCCTGAGGTCCATGACCGCTCCCACCGCTGCGACCGTACGCGTCCTGCTCGCCGACGACGAGGCCCTGGTCCGGGCCGGGGTGCGGGCCATCCTGGCGAGCGAGCCGGGCATCGAGGTCGTCGCGGAGGCCGGGGACGGGCGGCGGGCCGTGGAACTGGCGCTGGCGCACCGGCCGGACGTGGCGCTGCTCGACGTACGGATGCCGGGCCTCGACGGCCTGAGCGCCGCCGCGGAGCTGCGCCGGCTGGCGCCCGGGGTCGCGCCGGTGATGCTGACCACGTTCTCGGAGGACGAGTACATCGCCCGGGCCCTGGACTCCGGGGTGAGCGGCTTCCTCCTCAAGTCCGGCGATCCGCTGGAGCTGTTGGCCGGGGTGCGCGCGGTCGCGGACGGCGCCGCGTGTCTGTCGCCGCAGGTCGCACAGCGGGTGATCGCCCAACTCGGCGGCGGCCGGCTGTCCCGGTCCGCCGAGGCGCGCCGGACCCTGGACCCGCTGACCGGCCGGGAGCGCGAGGTGGTGGCGCTGGTGGGCGCCGGGCTGTCGAACGCGGAGATCGCCGCGGAGCTGCACGTCGTCGAAGGCACGGTGAAGGCGCACGTCAGCGCGGTCCTGAGCCGGGTGGGCCGACGGAACCGGGTGGAGCTGGCGATCCTCGCGTACGAGGCGGGGCTGGTCGCCTCGACGTAGCGTCCCGGACGCTTGGGGCAAGGTGGAGGGCATGCACCGAGACCGTCAGGCCCTGCGCTGCCGCGCCCTCGACCTCGCCCTGTGGGCGCTGATCTGCGCGCCCGTGCTGCTCAACGGGGACGGCGACGGTCCCGGCCGATGGGCCGGCTCCTGGCTCGGGTCCTGGTGGGCGGGTGCCGCGGGCGCAGCGCTGCTCGGCGCCGCGGTCGCCGTCGGCCGGCGCCGTCCGCTGACGGCCCTGGTGGTGGCGCTGGGCCTGAGCGCCGTGCACGGCGCTCAGTTGATCACCCCGCAGTACACGGCGGCCCTCGTCGCCTTCGGCTTCCTCGCCGGGCGCCGCTCCACCCGGGCGCGCCCCGCGCTCGCCCTGTTCGCCGCGGTCGCGCTCGCGGGCCTCGGCGTGGTGCTGGTCCTCGACCGGGCGCCGTGGTCGTGGTTCAACCTGGTCGCGGCGCTCCTGTTCGCCGTCGTCGTGCCCTGGCTGCTGGGCCGGTTCGTACGGCAGTACGTGGAGCTGGGCGCCGCGGGCTGGCGGCTGGCGGACCGGATGGAGCGGGAGCAGCGCGCCGTCGCCGACCGGGCGCGGCTGCGGGAGCGCTCCCGCATCGCCGGCGACATGCACGACTCCCTCGGCCACGAGCTGTCGCTGATCGCGCTGCGGGCCGCCGCGTTGGAAGTGGACCGCGGGCTCGACGAGCGGCAGCGGGCCGCGGCACGGGAGTTGCGGCAGGCCGCGGGGGACGCGACGGCACGGCTGCGGGACATCGTGGGGGTGCTGCGCGGCGACGACGAGGACGCGCCGGTCACCCCGCGGGACGAGCCGGTGCGGGCGCTGGTGGAGCGGGCCGGCGCGTCCGGGCTCACGGTGACGCTGCGCGAGGAGGGCGAGAACGTCCCGCTGCCGGAGATGACCGCGCGCGCCGTGCACCGCGTCGTCCAGGAGTCGCTGACGAACGCGGCCAAGCACGCGCCGGGCGCCGCGGTCGCCGTGCGGGTGGTCCGCGGGCCGGCCGAGGTCGCGGTCACCGTCACCAACGGGCCGGCCCCCTCCCCCGCGCCGTCGGTGGCTGCGGGCGGCACGGGCCTGGTCGGGCTGCACGAGCGGGCCCGGCTCGCCGGCGGCTCCCTGGCCCACGGCCCCGACGCCGACGGCGGCTTCGCCGTCCACGCCCGACTGCCCGCCACCGCGGGCGCACCCCCCGCCCCGCCGCCCGCGCCCACCTCGGCCCGCGAATGGGACCTCGCACGCCGCCGGGTGCGCCGCGGGCTGCGCCAGGTGATCGCCGTCCCGGGCGCGGTGGGGGTGGTGCTGGGGGTGGTGATGCTGGGCTTCGACCAGTACTCCCGGATGCGTACGGTCGTGCACCGCGCCTCGTACGACGCGGTCCGGGTCGGCGACCCGGAGGCGTACGTCCTCGCCCGCCTCCCCGAACGCGCCCTGCCCGACCGCCCGGCGGGCCTGCCGCCGGAGCCGCGCGACGCGGACCGCTGTGCCTACTACCGCAAGGACGTCCTGTGGGACGCCCCCGCGTTCCGCTTCTGCTTCACCGACGGCCGCCTGTCGTCCAAGTCGGTCGTCCGCGACGTCCCCAACGAGGAACACCGCGCCGACTAACCACCCACCTGCACCCCTGGACGGAGCCGCCGTAACCCTGCGGGCGGGTTGGTCTCAGCGGGCCGCAGAGACCAAACCGCCCGCGAGAGCTAGCGCGGCGCCTGCGCTGGGGGCTCCACCGTGCCGGGGGTGTCCGTGGGGAGGGCGATCAGGCCGAGGTCCGCGGGGGACGCGAGCAGGGGGTGGGCCGGCAGGACGCGGACGGTGTAGCCGAAGGGGCCGGTGCGGTCGAGGGCGAGGGGACCCTCGTAGATCCAGCGGTCCTCCAAGTCGGGGCCGCCCGTGGGCTTCAGCGGGAAGTGGCGGGCGTCCGCGATCGCGTCGTCCGCGTCGACCCGGCCGGCGACGGCCTGGACCTCCACGTCGTCCGGCCGCAGCGGGCCGAGGGCGACCCGCACCCGCAGGGCGAGCGTCGCGCCCAGCTCCGCGCTGCCGCTGGGCGCGTGCTCCAGCGCTTCGACGTGGTCGACGGCGACCTTCGGCCAGGCCGTGCGCACCCGCGCCTTCCAGGCGGCGACTTCGCCGGCGACGGGTGCGTCGAGGGCGCGGTGGGAGCGCGCCGCGGGGGTGTAGAGCCGTTCCACGTACTCCCGGACCATCCGGCCCGCCAGCACCTTCGGGCCGAGGGTGGCGAGGGTGCGGCGGACCATTTCGATCCAGCGCTGCGGCAGGCCGTTCCGGCCGCGGTCGTAGAAGCGGGGCGCGATCCGGTTCTCGACCAGTTCGTAGAGCGCCGCGGCCTCCAGGTCGTCGCGGCGGTCCTCGTCCGTGGCGGCCGAGCCGTCGGCGGTGGGGATCGCCCAGCCGAAGTCCGGTTCGTACCACTCGTCCCACCAGCCGTCCAGGACGGAGAGGTTGAGGCAGCCGTTCAGCGCGGCCTTCATGCCGCTGGTGCCGCACGCCTCCAGGGGGCGCAGCGGGTTGTTCAGCCAGACGTCGCAGCCGGGGTAGAGCTTCTGCGCCATGCCCATGCCGTAGTCGGGCAGGAAGACGATCCGGTGCCGCACCCGGGCGTCGTCGGCGAACCGCACGAGTTCCTGGACGAGCCGCTTGCCGCCGTCGTCCGCGGGGTGCGCCTTGCCGGCGACGACGATCTGGACCGGGCGCTCGGGGTGCAGCAGCATCGCCCGCAGCCGGTCGGGGTCGCGCAGCATCAGGGTGAGCCGCTTGTACGAGGGGACGCGACGGGCGAAGCCGATGGTGAGGACGTCCGGGTCGAGTACGCCGTCGACCCAGCCGAGTTCGGCCGCGCCGGCGCCGCGCTGGCGCCAGGAGGCCCGCAGCCGGCTGCGCACCTCGATGACCAACTGCTCGCGCAGTTCGCGGCGGAGTTCCCAGATCTCGGCGTCGGGGATGTCGACCACGGCGTTCCACAGGTCGGAGCCGCCGACGGTGAGGGCGTCCTCGGCGCGCCCGGCGCCGATCTGGCGCGCGCCGAGACGGAAGACTTCGGGGGCGACCCAGGTGGGGGCGTGCACGCCGTTGGTGATGGAGCCGATCGGCACCTCGTCGGCGTCGAAGCCGGGCCACAGGCCGGCGAACATGCCCCGGCTCACCGCGCCGTGCAGGGTGGAGACGCCGTTGGCGCGCTGGGCCAGGCGCAGGCCCATCACGGCCATGTTGAAGACCCGCGGGTCGCCGTCCGGGTAGGTCTCGGTGCCCAGCCGCAGCACCCGCTCGACGGGGACGCCGGGCAGCGCGCCGGACTCGCCGAGGTGCCGGGCGACCAGGTCGCGGTCGAAGCGGTCGATGCCGGCGGGCACGGGGGTGTGCGTGGTGAAGACGGTGCCGGCGCGGACGGCTTCCAGCGCGGCGTCGAAGTCGAGCCCCTCGCCGCCGAGTTCGCGGATGCGCTCCAGGCCGAGGAAGCCGGCGTGGCCCTCGTTGGTGTGGAAGACCTCCGGTTCGGGGTGGCCGGTGAGCCGGCAGTACGCCCGTACGGCGCGCACTCCGCCGATGCCGAGGAGCATCTCCTGAAGCAGCCGGTGCTCGCTGCCGCCGCCGTACAGGCGGTCGGTGACGTCCCGTTCGCCGGGGCCGTTCTCCTCGACGCCGGAGTCCAGCATCAGCAGCGGCACCCGGCCGACGTGGGCGACCCAGACGTGGGCGCGCAGCGAGCGGCCGGCGGGCAGCGCGAGGGCGATCTGGGCCGGGGTCCCGTCGGGCTCCCGCAACAGGGTGACGGGCAACTCGTTCGGGTCCAGCACGGGGTAGTGCTCCTGCTGCCAGCCGTCGCGGGAGAGCGACTGCCGGAAGTAGCCGTGCCGGTAGAGCAGCCCGACGCCGATCAGCGGGGCGCCGAGGTCGCTGGCGGCCTTGAGGTGGTCGCCGGCGAGGATGCCGAGGCCGCCGGAGTACTGCGGGAGCGCGGCGGTGACGCCGAACTCGGGCGAGAAGTACGCGATGGCGGCGGGGAACTCGGCGGCCCGGTCGTTGGTCTGGTACCACCTGCGGCCGCGCAGGTAGTCGTCGAGTTCGCCGGCCGCGGCGGTGAGGCGGCGCAGGAAGCGGCGGTCGCCGGCGAGTTCGGCGAGGCGGGCGGCGGAGACGGATCCCAGCAGCCGCACCGGGTCGCCGCCGACCCTGCGCCATCCGTCGGGGTCGACGGCCTGGAAGAGCTCGCGCGTCTCGGTGTGCCAGGACCAGCGCAGGTTGCGGGCGAGGTCGCTGAGGGGGCGGAGCGGGGCGGGCAGGACGGGGCGGACGGTGAACCGACGAATGGCCTTCACGGCTCCACCCTCCCAGGGCGGACCCCCATCCCCGCGGACGCACGACGGTCCCCGCCCCACGTGCCAGCGCCTCGCGCGACGGTTTCACCCGTGTGGCCGCGCCTTCGCCTGCGGCGTGCGTTGGCTGTCTGCGGGCCGCGTGTGGTTGCCCGCGCCGTTCGGCCCCTGGACACCCTCGCCGTTCCCCTGCGGGCTGCGCTGGTCACCTCGGCCCGGTGGTGGGTTGTTCGCGCAGTTCCGCCCCCCACGCCCAGAGGGCGTGGGGGCGGAACTGCGCGAACAACCACAGACGAGCTGTACGGACCAGCGCACGCCGCAGGCGGAACCGCGGGGGCCCGGGGGCTCAGGGGGATGGGGCGTACGGGGAGCCCTGGTTTACCGTCACGGGGTCGAACGCGCCCGCACGCGCGTACTTCGCCGCGATCTCCGCCCGCTCCGCCGCCGGGACGACCTCGTCGATGTCCGCGAAGCCACCGGGCGCCCGCTCGTGCGCGAGGTTGATCACGACCTCGGGCCCGAGCTCCCGGTTCGCCCGCTGGAGCGCGGTCATCGCGGGGCGGCGGTCCGCGTCGTACGCGGTGAGCGCGTCCACCGGGTCCGGGTGCTCCGACAGCGCGTGTGCCAGGGCCCGCGCGTCGATCACGGACTGGGTGGCGCCGTTGGACCCGATCGGGTACATCGCGTGCGCCGCGTCCCCGATCAGCGTGGTGCGGCCGTGCGACCACCGCGGCAGGGGCTCCCGGTCGACCATGGGGTACTCGTACGCGCCGGTCGCGTGCCGCAGCACGTCGTCGACGCTGACGCCGTCGAACTCCCAACCGAGGTAGTGGTGGCGGAAGCGGTCCACGGGGACGGGCCGGTTCCAGTCCCCCCGGAACGCCCCGTGGTGCGCGCCCTGGTGCGCGGGCGCGTCGGCCCCGTCCGCGAGCGCCGCGGGCATCGCCAGGGCCCAGTTGACCAGGACGGTGTCCGTCGCCGGGTCGACCTCCGTCATCGGGTAGACCACGGCCTTGCGGGTGTCGTCCCCGGCGATGAACATGAAGGTGCCCATGCGCGCCGCCGGCATCCGGGAGGTGCCGCGCCAGACGAGCACGCCGTTCCACGGCGGCTCGCCCTCCTCGGGGTTGAGGCAGCCGCGGACGGTGGAGCGGATGCCGTCGGCGCCGATCAGCACGTCGGGTTCGAGGGATGCGCTGCCGTGCCGGGTCCCGTCGCGGTGCTCGATCCGCACCCGGGGCCGACCGCACTCGGGCTGTTCCACGGCGGTGACCCGCACCCCGGCGACGACCGCACCGGCGCCGAGCCGTTCGCGGACGGCGGCGCCGAGGACGGCCTGGAGTTCGCCGCGGGCGATGGAGAGCTGCGGCCAGCGGTAGCCGGCGGCGCGCCCGCGCGGCTCGCGGGAGACCAGCCCGCCGCTGCGGTGGTAGTAGCGCAGTTCGCGGGTGGGCAGGGAGCGCCGCTCCAGCTCCGGCAGGAGGCCGAGTTCGTCGAGTTCGCGGACCGCGTTCGGCATGATGTTCAGGCCCGCGCCGACCGGGAGGATCTCCCGGGCGGACTCGACGACGGTGATCCGGTCGTAGCCGACGCGGTGCAGCGCGAGCGCCGCGGTCAGGCCGGCTATGCCACCGCCGGCGATCATGAAGTGGGTCATGGGGTCGGCTCCTGTGGTGCCTCGTCGGACTCCGAACGCTTCTCGGACCGCGGACGTCCGTCGCAGTCGGAGTCCGCACGCCCCTCCGGGTCCGGGGCCTCCGGTTCCCCGGCTTCCGGTTCCCGCTCCGGATCGGTGGCCCGGCGCACCAGCGTCTCGTTGTCCCGGGTGAGGTCGAGCACCGTGCGCAGCAGCGCGATGGGCGCGCCGCCGCTGCCCAGGTCGTACTGGCGCACCTCCTCCGCGTACGCCTTGCGGGCGATGGTGATGTGCCGCGCCCGGAACGCCTTGAGGATGCGCAGCACCCGCACCAGGGCGTGCGCCGAGCGGGCGAGCTGGGCCGGGATGCGGTCGCCGCCCTCCCAACTGAACGCGGCGGACAGCTTGGAGACGGCGGAGGTCGCACCGCGGTGGGCGTGGTAGTGGTCGCGCCAGGCCGGCAGGCTGTAGCGGACGGAGTCGGCGAGGAAGGCGTCGTACGCCGCGTCGCTGCGGTCGCACTGCCACAGCGTCAGGTCGACCAGCCAGAGCGGCACCTGTGCCGCGGCCGGCCCGAGCAGGTCGACGCCGTCGACGTCGATCTCCTCGAAGTAGGGCCGCATCTCGGTGGCGAAGAAGACCGGGGAGACGTTGGTGACGGTGAAGTCGATGGAGTCCACCATCGACTGCACGTGGTGCGCGGTGCGGTCCAGCGCGATGGCGAAGCCGGGGTCGTACGGCTCCAGCCGGGCCAGTGCCGCGCAGGAGTCCAGGGACGCGACGAGCCCGGGGAAGACCATCCGGACCGCGGCCTGGAGGTTGGCCTCCATGGTGTGTCCGGTGTAGGTGCGCTGGCGTTCGCCGAGCGGGTTCCAGGTCGTGTAGTGGTGCACGGTGTCGCGCGGCACCATCGACGTCAGTTTGCCCAGCCGTTGCAGCACGGGCAGGACCCGGGGCACGGCGGCCACCGGCTGCACGCCGTGCCGTTTGAGCGAGCCGAGGAGCATGCCGAGGTCGCGCATGGCCGCGAGGGATTCGGGGACGCCGTAGCGCGCCACCTGTTCGGGCTCGGGCACCAGGGTGCGCAGGGCGCGGGTGAGCGCGGGCACGTCGCGTGCCGCGTTCATCTGCGGCAGCCGGCCGAGCAGTTCGTCGGCGTCGAGCGGATCGGCGCCGCGTATCTCGGCAATGCGGTAGTACGGCTCGCCGCGCAATGCGAGATCGGGTGCGACAAGGTCGTACAGGGCCATCGGAGTCCCCCCTCGGACACATCGATGTACATCGAGAAACCGGATGGAATGACATGCACGGCGCCCCCGGGCACCGTGCCGGAACGTGGGCGGAAACGCGCACCGAACGGCCCCCCGCCGTCCATGGACCGTGCGCGCCGCACACCCTTCCGTGCGCCGTTACGATCTCACCCACGATGGGCAGCGGCGTCCCGGCGCCTCGGACCTCCGCCTCCGGCGTTGTCGTCAGTCGCGATGGCTCCGCCATCGCTCCCTCCTCCGCCTTGGATTCGAAGGCCCCAGACGCCGCTCCTTCTCCCACCGCCCATCGTGGGTGAGATCGTTACTCCGGGGCTCCGCCGCTGCGGTCCTGGTGGACCGCGGGATCGGTGGCGGGCCCGGCTAAGGGCGCGCGGGCGGGGCTGGTCCGGGCCCCGGTTTCGGTTGCGGGAAGCGGTCCGGCTGCGGTGCCGTCGGCTCCGGGCGGGCGCGGGCCCGCCGTGGAGCGGCGCAGCCGCAGCGCCAGCAGCACCGCCAGCGCGGCGATGCCGGCGCCCACCAGGAGCGCGTTGCGGAAGCCGGACGTCGGCACGGGTGCCTCGGAGCCGGCGGTGCCGGCCGTGGCGACGGCGACCAGGACCGCGAGCCCGAGGACCGAGCCGAACTGCTGGCTGGTGTTGATCAGGCCGGACGCGAGTCCCGTCTCCTCGGGCGCGGCGTCCGCGGTGGCCGCCACGTTGGTGGTGACCATGACCAGCGGCAGGGCCACTCCGAGGACCAGGCTGGGCGCGAAGACCGTGGAGAAGAACGTTCCGTCAGGTCTGAGCGCCAGCGCCAGCCAGACCAGTCCGACGCCCAGCAGCGCGAAGCCGACGGTCATCGTGGTGCCGAGCCCGATGCGGCCGATCACGGCGCCCGCCTGCGGCGCGACCGCGACGACGACCAGGGACAGCGGCAGCAGCCCCAGCCCTCCGACCAGCGGCGACTGCCCGAGCACGCTCTGTAGGTAGAGGCTGACCAGGAAGAACATCGGGAACAGCGACATCTGCGCCAGGGCGGACAGCACGTTCGCCCGGCGCAGCACGGGCCGCCGCAGCACGGCGGGCGGCACCAGCGGGTGCGCGATCTTGGCCTCGACGAGTGCGAACGCGCCGAGCAGGGCGAGCCCCGCGCCTCCGGCCGCCAGGGTGCGCGCACTGGTCCAGCCCGCCTCCCCCGCGCCGACGAGGGCGTACGCGACGAGGCCGAGCCCCGCGGTGGCCGTGCAGGCGCCCACGGGGTCGAAGCCGCGGGCGCCGGTGCGCCCGCCGGCGTCGAGCAGCCGCAGCGCGGCGACCGCGAGCAGGAGGGCGACGCCGACGTTGAGCCAGAAGGTGGCGCGCCAGCCGAGGACGTCGGTGAGCACGCCGCCGAGCACCGTGCCGGCGACGCCGCCGAGCCCGCCCATCGCGGCGAACGCCCCGAGCGCCTGGTGGCGCGCCGGGCCGTGCGGGAAGAGGTTCAGCAGCAGCGCGAAGGCGGCGGCAGCGGCGAAGGCCGCGCCGACCCCCTGGACCGCGCGGGCCGCGATCAGCAGCTCCGTGGTGCCGGCGACGGCGCCGACGACGGACGCACCCGTGAGCACTCCGAGCCCGGTCAGGTACAACCGTCGGTGGCCGAGCAGGTCGGCGGTGCGGCCGGCGAGCAGCAGCAGTCCGCCGAAGGTGATCAGGAAGGCGTTCGCGACCCACGACAGGGCCGCGGAGTCCGCGCCGAGGTCCTTGCCGACGGACGGCAGGGCGACGTTGATGATCGCCGTGTCCATGATCAGCAGTAGCTGGGTGGAGGCGAGCAGCGCCAGCGCGGCCTTGGTCCGTCGCGCGGGACGCCCTCCGGCCTGAGCGGGCTCGGCGGCCTCGGTGGCCCCGGCGGCCTCCGCGACGGCCCGGTGGCGCCCCCCGGCGTCACCGGACCGCCCGTCCGCGGTGTCCGTGGCCCCGCCGTGCGGCACCCGGCTGCCGTTGATCCGGCCGGGCGGCCGGCCGGCGGAGGCGGGCACTGCGGATCCGGTGGGGCCGGTGGATCTGGTGGGGCCCGCGGATCCGGTGGGGTCGTTGTGAGGGGCGTCCAATGTCACGTGCCGACCCCGCCGCCCAGGTCGTATCCGTCGAGGCAGGCTTGCGCCAGCCGCTCGCTGTTCTCCGCGCCGCCCGCCCACGTCTGCATCGTCAAGTAGACGTGGGGCGCGCCGTGGTAGAAGCGCTCGTACTGCTCGTGGCGGGCCGCGAACTCCGACCCCAGCGCGTCCCAGGCCAGCTTGAGCAGCTTGACCCGGTCCTTGGCGGGCGTGCCGGGCGCGCGCAGGTAACGTTCGACGACCGGGCCCAACTCGGGGTGGAGCAGGTCGTCCCCGGACGCCGGGAGCTGGAAGACCGAGCCCCCGAGGAGTCCCTTCGCCTCCTGGACGGCCCGCGGGTACAGCTCGCCGGCCATGATGCGCTGGGCGTACGAGATCTCCCGGCCCGGCATCACCCCGCCGGCGCCGCCGTTGACGGGTTCGTGGTCGGCCTCCGCGGCCAGCACGAACGCCTTGGCCTGGGCGACCATGCCCAGCAGCCGGCCGACGGCCTGGGTGACGGCCGGCAGTTCGTGCGTGCCGTTGGAGCGGGTCACCAGGATCGCGAGCCCGGTGAGGAACTCCAGCTTGGTCCAGAACCGGGTGGCGGCCTGGTGGACGAAGTTGAGGTAGGCGGGCGTCTGCCACCACATCGCGGCGGTGGCCGCCACGTTGCGGTAGGTCAGCACCCGCTCCCACGGCACGAAGACGTCCTCGCACACCAGCAGCGCGTCGTTCTCGTCGAAGCGGGACGACAGCGGGTTGTCGAAGGTGCTGCGGGCCTGCGCCTCGTAGGAGGTGCGGGAGACGAGCTTCAGGCCCGGGGTGTCGGTGCGCACGCTGAAGCAGAGCGCCTGGTCGACGGCGTCCGGCGCGAGCGGTTCGATCGTGCCGACGATGACCTCGTCGGAGAAGACCGCGCCGGAGCCGATCGTCTTCGCGCCGCTCACCACGATGCCGTCGTCCCGCTCCGCCACCGCCTTGACCAACAGGTCTTCGGAGCCGGTGCCGGAGCGCGGGTTGGTGATGGTGAAGGCGCAGTACAGGTCGTTCTCGGCGAGTCTTCGGTGGTAGGCCAGGACGTTGTCGGCGCCGTCGAAGGAGTCCGTGGTGAACAGCCCGGGCAGCGCGGCGAAGCCGGCGGCGCCGCTCGCCATGTAGTCGGGCGTGCGCCCCAGGAAGCCGTAGCTGGCCTCGGCCCACACCTTGTACGCCGCGCGCCGTGCGACCAGGTCCGCCTGCGTCCGCGGTACGACGTAGGCGCGGTGCACTCCGTCGCTGGTCAGCACGGAGCTGTGGGCGGAGTCACGGGCCAGGTCGTAGAGCCCGGCGATCGACGCAGCAGTGTTGCGGAAGGCGGGATGGCTCGTCACGTCCTTGACGCGTTCGCCGTCGAGCCAGACCTCGCGCCCGTCGCGCAGGGCATCGAGGTAGTGCCGGCCAGACCTGATCAACGTTTCTCCTCAAACGGACCGTCCCCCGACAAAAGCGAGCCTGGCTCGCGCCGGGGACAGTGAGCAATGAACGACCGTCCAGTGGTGATTAAGAACCGGCCAGGCGCGCAGATGAGGGCCGCCCCGCTCGGTACTCGCCCGGCGTCATGCCGAACCACTTCCTGAACGCCAAGTGGAATCCGACCGCGCTCTGGTACCCGACGCGCTGCGGGACCGCGGACTGCGGTACGGACGTCTCCCCGAGCAGCCTCGCCGCCTCCTGCATCCGACGCCCCGTGAGGTGTCGGGCGGGCGCCTCGCCGACCAGTTCCCGGAAGGCGGCGGTGAAGGCGGACCGGGACATTCCGACCTCCCTGGCCAGCGCCTCGATGGTCCAGGGCTCGGCGAACCGGGTGGCGATGATCACCATGGCCTTGCTGATCCCGGGGTGGCGCAGCACGGGCAGCGCCGAGGGGTTGTCGGCGAGCTCCCGCAGCAGCGGGCGCAGTGCGAGGACGAGCGCCATCTCGAAGGCGCGCAGGGTCACCAGCCGGTCCCCCGGGCCCACCGGGCGGTCGGTGGCGGCCAGCAGCCGCAGGGTGTCGCGCAGCAGCGGTTCCTGGTCGACCTGGGAGCAGTCCATCACCAGCGCCCAGGGCAGCGCCTGGTAGAGGCCGGTGGCCGCGTACTCGTCGTAGTGCAGCCCCGCGCAGAGCAGCCGGCTGACCGGGCCGTCGCCGTCGATCCTGATCTCTCCGGAGGTGCCGGGCTCGCGTTCGGGCAGCATGCTGCCGAGCGCGACGCCGCCGCGCCGCTCCGGGTGGTCGGAGAGCCGGTGCGCGGTGCCGGTCGGGAAGACCGCGAGGTCGCCCTCGTGCAGCCGGAACGGGGTGCGTCCGTCCGCGGTGATCCAGCAGGAGCCCTCGGTGATGAAGTGCAACACGGCGCAGCTCTGCTCCGCGTCGCCCTCGATGGCCCACGGGGCACGGACGTTCCAGCGGCTGTCGAACACGCCCGTGAGGCGCAGGGGCTTCATCAGCTCGCTGAGAAGGTCGTCGCCTTCGGTCGCGGCAGTCTCAACTGAGTCCATTGGACGATCCTTCAACCTCCGACCCGGTTTGTTAATTGATCGGCCGAAGCCGCCGCCGCGAGCCTGGAAAGAGCCGTACCCGGCAGCGACCTCAACCTTATCGAAGGGCTCTTCAGACACATGTCCGATCACATTCCGATGCGCGTGGCGGTCGTGGGGGCGACCGGCTTCCAGGGAGGTGCGACAGCGCGGCTGCTCGCGGAGCGGGGCCACCAGGTCCGTACCCTCAGCCGCAAGGCCGAAGCGGACCGTCCGGAACTGCCCGGCGTCTCCTTCGGCGAGGGCGACCTCGGGCGGTACGAGGACGTGCGCCAACTCTTCGAGGGCGCGACCCACGCCGCGGTCGTGATGCCGCTGGTGTACCAGGCGGAGACGGTCATGCGGTACGCGCAGCACATCGCGAAGGCGGCGCGGGAGTCCGGGGTGCGGCGGCTGGTCTACAACGCCAACACGCGCGTGCCGCACCGGACGACGAACGTGGTCGCGTTCGAGACGCGACGACTGGCCGAAACCGTACTGCGGGAGGGGCTCGCGCAGAGCGGCGTGGAGCTGGTGGTCGTCCGTCCGCCGGTGTACCTCGACAATTTGTTCAGTCCGTGGAACGGGCCGGCGCTGCTCTCCGAGGGAGTGCTGGCGTATCCGCTGCCCGAGGCCGCGCCCACGGCGTGGATCTCGCACCGCGACCTCGCGGAGGCGGTGTTCGCGGCGCTGACGGTGGACGGCATCGGGGGCCGCACCTTCGACATCGGCGGCTCGGTGTCGCTGACGGGCGGCGAGTTGGCGGAGGCGTTCTCCCGGGGGCTGGGCCGCGAGGTGCGGTACGTGCCGCTGGCTCCGGAGGTCTTCGAGCAGGGCCTGTCCCAGATCGTCGGCCCGGAGGCGGCGGCCGGCGTGTCCGGGCTGTACCACTACATGGCATCGGGCCTGGAGCCGAACTTGATGGCCGGGGACGGCGGCACGTCGTCGACGGCGCTGTCCGTGAAGCCCGCGGCCGTCGAGGAGTGGGTGGCCCGCCAGCCGTGGCACATGTGGATCGAGGAGGTGGCATGACCGACGCGCTCGACCGCACGGCCCGCCCGACCGGCGCGCCCGCCCTCGGCCCCAAGGAGCCGAGCTGGGAATTGACGCAGCCTTAACCGAACACGCCTGCCCGAGGGCCCCGACGCACGACGCGTCGGGGCCCTCGGGCGTGTGCGCCCGTACCGGGCCGGTTCCTTCCGCCCACCGAGTGAACGCGGACGGGGGCACTCAGGGACCCGGCCCGTCAGCCACCTACCGGCACGTTACAAATATCAGGAGACTTCAACAAAACCGGCACATCACCAGATTTCACCACATCTGATATCTAGTCAGACATCCTGCCCGCACAGCCCTCACAGGTGAGCTCATGATCGGTCGCATTCCCGTCCTGGACGTCAGTCCCCTGGTCGACTGCGGGAGGAGGCCCGCCAAAGCCGTCGTCGGTGAGACCTTCCGGATCGGCGCCACGGTGTTCCGCGAAGGCCACGGCGCCGTCGGGGCCAACGTCGTGCTGCGCGGCCCCGGCGGCCGCCCGGGGCCCTGGACCCCGATGCGGGAACTCGCCCCCGGCTCGGACCGCTGGGGCGTCGACGTCACCCCGGACGTCGAGGGCCGCTGGAGCTACGCCGTCGAGTCGTGGAGCGATCCGCTCGCCGACTGGCTGCACGAGGCCGAGGTGAAGGTGCCCGCGGACATCGACACCGCGCTCGTGCTGGAGGAGGGCGCGCGGCTGTACGAGCGCGCCGCCCGCGGCGTGCCGAAGCGGGACGGCCGGGAGGCGGTGCTCGCGGTGGCGGACGCCCTGCGCGACGACACCGAGGAGCCCGAGACCCGGCTCGCCGCCGCGCTCGCGTCGGACGCCCGCCGGGCGCTCGCCCGCCACCCGCTGCGCGAACTGGTCACCATCTCCCGCCCCCTACCGCTCCTGGTGGAGCGCCGCCGGGCGCTCTTCGGCTCCTGGTACGAGTTCTTCCCGCGCTCCGAGGGCGCCGTCGTCACCCCCGGCCGCCCCCCGGTCTCCGGCACCTTCCGCACCGCCGCCGAGCGGCTGCCGGCGATCGCCGCGATGGGCTTCGACGTCGTCTACCTCCCGCCGGTGCACCCCATCGGCACCAGCCACCGCAAGGGCCCGGACAACTCCCTGGCCGCCGGCCCGCACGACGTCGGCGTGCCGTGGGCGATCGGCTCGCCCGACGGCGGCCACGACGCGATCCACCCCGACCTCGGCACCCCCGCGGACTTCGCGCACTTCGTGCAGACCGCGCGCGCCCTGCGCCTGGAGGTCGCCCTCGACTTCGCCCTCCAGTGCTCCCCGGACCACCCTTGGGTCACCGAGCACCCCGAGTGGTTCGCCCACCGGGCCGACGGCAGCATCGCGTACGCGGAGAACCCGCCGAAGAAGTACCAGGACATCTATCCGATCGCCTTCGACGCGGACCTGCGCGGCCTGGTTGAGGAGACCCTGCGGGTGCTGCGGCTGTGGATGGCGCGCGGGGTGCGGATCTTCCGGGTCGACAATCCGCACACCAAGCCCGTCGCCTTCTGGGAGCAGGTCATCGCGGAGGTCAACCGCACCGACCCGGACGTGATCTTCCTGGCGGAGGCGTTCACCCGCCCGGCGATGGTGCGCACGCTGGCCGCGGTCGGCTTCCAGCAGTCGTACACGTACTTCACCTGGCGCACCACCAAGCAGGAGCTGACGGAGTACCTGACCGAGCTGTCCGGGGAGACCGCCGCCTACCTGCGCCCCAACTTCTTCGTCAACACCCCCGACATCCTGCACGCCTACCTCCAGCGCGGCGGGCGCCCGGCCTTCGAGGTGCGGGCGGTGCTGGCCGCGACGCTCTCCCCGTCCTGGGGCGTGTACGCCGGCTTCGAACTGTGCGAGAACACCGCGCTGCGGGAGGGCAGCGAGGAGTACCGGCGCTCCGAGAAGTACGAGCTGCGCCCCCGCGACTGGGCCGCGGCCGAGCGCTCGGGGCGCACCATCACCCCCCTGATCACGGCCCTCAACCGGATCAGGAGGCGCCACCCGGCGCTCCAGCAACTGCGGAACCTGCACTTCCACGCGACCGACAACCCCTCGGTGATCGCGTACTCCAAGCGGGCGGGCCAGGACACCGTGCTCGTCGTCGCCAACCTCGACCCCCACCACACCCAGGAGGCCACGGTCTCGTTGGACATGCCGCGACTCGGGCTCGCATGGCACGAGACCGCCCCGGTGCGCGATCTGCTCACCGGTGAGACCTATCACTGGGGCAGAGCCGCCTATGTGCGCCTTGAGCCGGGCAGTACGCCCGCGCACGTCGTGGCTCTGCGACCGTCCCCGCCGATCGGAGGGTCACCCACATCATGATCGTCAATGAACCCGTCCACGACCTGTTCGAGGACACCCCCGAGAAGGACCGCGACCCCGACTGGTTCAAGCGGGCCGTCTTCTACGAAGTCCTGGTGCGCTCCTTCCAGGACAGCGACGGCGACGGCGTCGGCGACCTCAAGGGCCTCACCGCCAAGCTCGACTACCTCCAGTGGTTGGGCGTCGACTGCCTCTGGCTGCCGCCCTTCTTCAAGTCGCCGCTGCGCGACGGCGGCTACGACGTCGCCGACTACACCTCCGTGCTCCCCGAGTTCGGCGACCTGGCCGACTTCGTGGAGTTCGTGGACGCCGCCCACCAGCGCGGCATGCGCGTCATCATCGACTTCGTCATGAACCACACCAGCGACCAGCACGAGTGGTTCCAGCAGTCCCGCTCCGACCCGAACGGGCCGTACGGCGACTACTACGTCTGGGCCGACGACGACAAGCAGTACCCGGACGCCCGGATCATCTTCGTCGACACCGAGTCGTCGAACTGGACCTTCGACCCGGTCCGCAAGCAGTACTACTGGCACCGCTTCTTCTCCCACCAGCCGGACCTCAACTACGAGAACCCGGCCGTCCAGGAGGAGATCGTCTCCGCCCTGCGGTTCTGGCTGGACCTGGGCATCGACGGCTTCCGGCTGGACGCGGTGCCGTACCTCTACCAGGAGGAGGGCACCAACTGCGAGAACCTGACGCGCACCCACGAGTTCCTCAAGCGGGTCCGCAAGGAGATCGACGCCCACTACCCCGACACCGTGCTGCTGGCCGAGGCCAACCAGTGGCCCGAGGACGTCGTCGACTACTTCGGCGACTACGCGGCGGGCGGCGACGAGTGCCACATGGCCTTCCACTTCCCGGTGATGCCGCGGATCTTCATGGCGGTGCGCCGGGAGTCGCGCTACCCGGTCTCGGAAATCCTCGCCAAGACCCCGGCGATCCCCGAGAACTGCCAGTGGGGCATCTTCCTGCGCAACCACGACGAGCTGACCCTCGAAATGGTCACGGACGAAGAGCGCGACTACATGTACGCGGAGTACGCCAAGGACCCGCGGATGCGGGCCAACATCGGCATCCGCCGCCGCCTCGCCCCGCTGCTGGACAACGACCGCAACCAGATCGAGCTGTTCACCGCCCTGCTGCTGGCCCTGCCGGGCTCGCCGATCCTGTACTACGGCGACGAGATCGGGATGGGCGACAACATCTGGCTCGGCGACCGGGACGCGGTGCGCACCCCGATGCAGTGGACGCCGGACCGGAACGCCGGCTTCTCCTCCTGCGACCCGGGACGGCTGTACCTGCCGACCATCATGGACCCGGTGTACGGCTACCAGGTCACCAACGTCGAGGCGGCCATGAGCAGTCCGTCGTCGTTGCTGCACTGGACCCGGCGGATGATCGAGATCCGCAAGCAGAATCCTGCCTTCGGACTCGGCGAGTACACCGAGTTGCCCTCCTCCAACCCCGCGGTGCTCGCCTTCACCCGGGAGTACCAGGACGACCTGGTGCTGTGCGTCAACAACTTCTCCCGCTTCGCCCAGCCCACCGAGCTGGACCTGCGGGAGTTCGCCGGCCGGCGGCCCGTCGAGCTGATCGGCCAGGTCCGCTTCCCGGCGATCGGCCAGTGGCCGTACCTGCTCACCCTCGCGGGGCACGGCTTCTACTGGTTCCGCCTCCGTAAGGACCGGCCCTCCGGCTGATCCACTCGGCGCCCGGCCGGATCTCGTCGACCACGGCCGGGCGTCCGGACGCAACCCCACCCCACCCCCGCAGCGGGCACTCTGCGCGCCCGCTCCGCGCGCCGCCGGACAGTGGACGCCAAGATCCGCGACACTCTCCGCATATGTGACAAAAGGGTATATTTCGGGGAAAGGACGCGATGCCATGTCGGAGGCTGCTGCCACCCGCACTCCCGTAGGCCGTCCCCCGCTGGTACCGCTGCTCCCCTCGCTCGCCCCGCTGCTGCGGTCCTGGCTGCCGCGCCAACGCTGGTTCGCCGGCAAGGGCCGGTCGATCACCGGCTTCTCGCCGGTGTCGGCGACCGAGCTGCTGCCGGTGACCGCCGCCGGACCGGGCGCCGGACCCGGGCTGCTGCACCTGCTGGTGACGGTGCACCAGGGGGCGTCATCGGCGTCGGACGACTGCTACCAGCTCCTGCTGGGCGTACGGGACGCGCTGCCGCCGCACCTCGCCCCAGCGCTGATCGGCCGCCCCGCCGCGGGCCCGCTCGCCGGCCGCACGGTGTACGAGGGGCTGCTCGACCCGCGCCTCGCGGAACTGGTCCTGGAACGGCTGCGCACCCCCGGCGCCCTGGGGCCGCTGCGCTTCGAGAAGTCCGCGCACTCCCCCGCCGTGCCCGGCGGTCTGGCCGCGCGCCCGCTCGACGCCGAGCAGTCCAACTCGTCGCTGGTGTACGGCGACGAGTACGTCCTCAAGGTGCTGCGGCGCGTCCAGCCCGGCCCCCACCCCGACCTGGAGCTGCCGTTGGCGCTGGCGCGCGCCGGGTGCGCCCGGGTGCCGGAGCCGGTGGCCTGGTACGAGGCGACCGCGCCGCACCCGTACACGCTCGGCGTGCTCCAGCCGTATCTGCGCGGCTCCCGGGACGGCTGGCAGCTCGCGCTGGAGGCGCTGGCCGCCGGCCGGTCGTTCACCGCGGAGGCCAGGGCGCTGGGCCGGGTCACCGCCGAGGTGCACACGGCGCTCGCGGCCGAGTTGCCGACCGTCGCCCTCGACCGCGCCCGCGCCGAGCGGCTGGCCGCGGCGATGGCCCGCCGCCTGGACGAGGCCGCGCACGCGGTGCCCGGGCTGCTGCCGTACGCGCCCCGGCTGCGCACCGCCTTCGACGCGCTGGCGGGCCTCGGGGACACCGGGCGCCGCTGGCGGGTCCAGCGCGTCCACGGCGACCTCCACCTCGGCCAGGCGCTGTACGCGGACCGGGACTGGTCGGTGATCGACTTCGAGGGCGAGCCGGCCCGCCCGCTGGCCGAGCGCCGCCGCCCCCAGCCGCCGGTGCGGGACGTCGCCGGAATACTGCGCTCCTTCGACTACGCGGCCCGTACGCACCGCCCGTGGAACCCGTCCTGGGCGGAGCGCTGCCGGACGGCGTACTGCGAGGGCTACGCGCAGGCCGCGGGCGTCGACCCGCGGGCCGAGCCCGAGTTGCTGCGCGCCTACGAGACCGACAAGGCGGTGTACGAGGTCGTGTACGAGGCCCGGCACCGCCCCGACTGGCTCCCGGTGCCGATGGCGGCGATCGACCGGCTGGCCGCCGCCGCCTGAACGCCCCCCTGCTCCCGTTGTGTTCTTCCTGTTGTGTTCCAAGGAGGCCCGTACCCGTGACCCCCGCACGCCCCCCGTACCACGACACCCCAGCCACCGAAGCGGCGGGCGCCCCGGCGCCCGCGTCGTCCGTGCCCAGGCCGACGGTCCAACAGGCCGCCGCCGCGCGGCCGGCCCGCTCGGGCACGGCGAAGCCGGCGCGCCCGGCGGCGCCGGTACGGAAGGCACCCGTCCGCACCGCCCGCCGGCAGGCCGCCCCGCAGCCGGGCGTGCCCGCGGCGCCGCCCCTCGCGCCCGACGAGCGGGCGCGGCTGCTCGGCGGCGGGCACCACGACCCGCACGCCGTCCTCGGGGCGCACGTCGGGCCCGCCGGCGTCGCGGTGCGCGCCCTGCGCCCGTACGCCCGCGCGGTCGCCCTCATCGCCCCCGGCGGACGGCGGGTGCCGCTGCACGACGACGGCGACGGACTCTTCTCCACGCTGCTGCCGGGCCGCACGGTGCCCGAATACCGACTGCTGATCACGTACGACACCCCGGACGGGCGGGGCGTCCACGAGGTCGAGACGCACGACCCGTACCGGTTGCTGCCCTCCCTCGGCGAACTCGACCTGCACCTGATCGGCGAGGGCCGGCACGAGGAGCTGTGGCGCGCGCTGGGCGCCCATCCGCTGGTCCACCAGGGCGTGGCCGGCACCAGGTTCACGCTGTGGGCGCCGAACGCACGGGGCGTGCGGATCGCCGGCGACTTCAACTACTGGGACGGCGGCGGCTACCCGATGCGGTCGCTGGGCTCGTCGGGCGTGTGGGAGCTGTTCCTCCCCGGCATCGACGCGGGCGCGCTGTACAAGTTCGAGATCACGCGCCCGGACGGCACGCACACCCTGCGGGCCGACCCGATGGCCCGCCACGCCGAGGTGCCGCCCGCGAACGCCTCGGTGGTGACCCGGTCGCAGCACGTCTGGCAGGACGCCGAGTGGCTGGCCCGCAGGTCCGGGCGCCCCGCCCACGAGGGGCCGATGTCGGTGTACGAGGTGCACCTCGCCTCCTGGCGCCCCGGGCTGACCTACCGCCAGCTCGCCGAGCAGCTCCCCTCGTACGTCAAGGACCTGGGCTTCACGCACGTGGAGCTGATGCCGCTGGCGGAGCACCCCTTCGGCGGCTCGTGGGGCTACCAGGTCACCGGGTTCTACGCGCCGACCTCCCGCATGGGCTCCCCCGACGACTTCCGCCATCTGATCGACGCGCTGCACCGCGCCGAGATCGGCGTGATCATGGACTGGGTGCCGGCGCACTTCCCGCGCGACGAGTGGGCGCTCGCCGAGTTCGACGGCCGCCCGCTGTACGAGCACGCCGACCCGACCCGGGCCGCGCACCCGGACTGGGGCACCCTGGAGTTCGACTACGGCCGCAAGGAGGTCCGCAACTTCCTCGTCGCGAACGCGGTCTACTGGTGCGAGGAGTTCCACATCGACGGGCTGCGGGTGGACGCGGTCGCCTCGATGCTCTACCTCGACTACTCCCGCGAGGAGGGCGAGTGGACGCCGAACGCGCACGGCGGCCGGGAGGACCTCGACGCGGTCGCCTTCCTGAAGGAAATGAACGCCACCGTCTACCGGCGCTGCCCCGGGGTGGTCACCATCGCGGAGGAGTCCACCGCCTGGGACGGGGTGACCCGCCCCACCGACAGCGGCGGCCTCGGCTTCGGCCTGAAGTGGAACATGGGCTGGATGCACGACTCGCTGGAGTACATGGTCCGCGAGCCGGTGCACCGCAAGTTCCACCACAACGAGATGACCTTCGCGATGGTCTACGCGTACAGCGAGAACTACGTCCTGCCGATCTCCCACGACGAGGTCGTGCACGGCAAGCGGGCGCTGGTCAGCAAGATGCCGGGCGACTGGTGGCAACAGCGCGCCAACCACCGCGCCTACCTGGGCTTCATGTGGTCCCACCCGGGCAAGCAACTGCTCTTCATGGGACAGGAGTTCGCCCAGGGCGCGGAGTGGTCGGAGTCCCACGGCCCCGACTGGTGGCTGCTGGACCCCTCCTACTCGGCCGAGCCCGACCACCGCGGCGTACGGCACCTGGTGCGCGACCTGAACGCGGTGTACGGCGCCACGCCGGCGCTGTGGGAGCGGGACTCCGCACCCGACGGCTTCTCCTGGATCGACGCGGACGCGGCGGAGGACAACGTCTTCGCCTTCGTCCGCTTCGACGCGGCGCGCAACCCGCTCGTCGCGGTCAGCAACTTCTCCCCGGTGGTGCGGGAGGGCTACCGGGTGGGGGTGCCGGAGTGGATCCCCGGGTGGGAGGAGGTCCTGAACACGGACGAGTCGCGGTACGGCGGCGCCGGCATCCGCAACGGCTCGGGCGACCGCCACGCGGTCCCCCCGGAGCCGACCCCGTCCCACGGCCGCGGCTCCAGCGTCCTGCTGACCTTGCCACCCCTCGCCACGCTCTGGCTGCGCCCGGCGTAGGCGTCCCCCGCGCGGGCTGCCCTCACGGACGCGGTCCCGCCGTGGCGCGTACGCAGCGATGGCCCCTGCGGCCCGGTGGGTGGCTTGTCGCGCAGTTCCGCCCCCTACGCCCAGAGGGCGTGGGGGGACCCCCAGCGCCCCTGAACCCGTTGCCCCAGCCCGCAGGGCGTAGGCGGCGGAACTGCGCAACCAGCCACTGTTGATCCGCAGGTAAAACAACCAAGGGGAGCGCAACAGGGGCGCGGGGAACTGCGCGAACAGCCACCCACCGGGCCGCGGTCGCCACGGTCGCTCGACCAGCGCGGCGGGACCGCGGCCTCAGCGGAGCATTCGCGCGAGGCGGATCGAGGTGCGCAGGAGGCGGACGTACGGGCTCCAGCGCGCCGGCCTCCGCACCGAGCCCGTCAACGCCGACTCCGCACGGTCCAACGCGTCCTCCAGGAGCGCGTCGTGCAGCGGGCGGAAGACCAGCGGCCAGCTCACGCGCGCCGGGCCCCGCACGTCCATGGCGAGGACGTGGCGCAACACCGTCCGCTCCTCGTCCAGCGCGTGCACGGTGAACTCGTGGAAGCCGTGGAACCCCCGCGGCCCTCGGAAGGCGAACCGCACCGACGCCCCGGGGGCGTACCCGACGACGGTGTAGCGCACCGGACCGTGCCCCCCGCTCGCGCCGATCCCGAGCGGCCGGTCGAAGACCATCGCCGGCCAGGCATGGCGCGGCCACAGCCGGTCCCCCGGGCCGCTCAGGGTGTCGACGAGCGCGCCGACCTCCTCCGCCGGCGCAGCCAGGACGCGCTCGTGCACGTTGTGGACGCCCATGCCCCGCCTCACTCCGTCCCGAGCCCGGCCGGGAGTTCACCGGCGTGGATCAGCCCCAGGCGCTGCGTCGCACGTGTCATCGCCACGTACAGGTCGCTGTCGTCGAAGCGGCCCGGCTCGACGAGGACGACCGCGTCGAACTCCAGGCCCTTCGCCGCGCGGGGGTCGAGCAGCACCACCCGTCGGGTGAGGTCGACCGCGCCGCCCGCGAGTGCCGGGTCGGCCGCCGTCAGGAGCGCGTGGAGGTCGGGCGGGGCGATCACCGCCAGCCGGCCTTCGTCCGGGGTCTCGCGGCGCACGGCCGCGGCGACCGCGGCGGCGAGGCCGTCAGCGGCGACCCGTTCGCGCCACGGCTCGACGCCGGTCGACCGCACCGAGCGCGGCGGCTCGAAGTCGGGGTGCGTGGCGCGGCGCGCCGCCGCGGCCAGGGCCATGATCTCGGCCGGGGTTCGGTAGTTGACGCCGAGTCGGGCGTGGGTCCAGCGGTCGCCCACGTACGGCCCGAGGATCTGCTGCCAGGAGCCGGCGCCGGAGCGTTCCGCGGTCTGCGCGAGATCGCCGACCAGGGTCATCGAACGCGTCGGGCAGCGCCGCATCAGCAGCCGCCAGGCCATCGGCGACAGCTCCTGCGCCTCGTCGACGATGATGTGCCCGAAGGCCCAGGTGCGGTCCGCGGCGGCGCGCTCCGCGGCGCTGCGGTGGTCGGCCTCCTCCTGTCGCTCGGCCATCCGCTCGGCGTCGATGACGTCGTGCGCGGCCAGGACTTCGGACTCCTCGTCCTCGAACTCGTACGACTCCGAACCAGCCGACAGGTCCAGCACGCCCTGCGCGTAGGCGATCCGCTCCTGTCGGGCGGCCTCCTGGGCGGCGCGTTCGGCGCTGTCGTCGACGCCGAGGAGTTCCGCGGTCTCGTCGAGGAGCGGCACGTCGGCCGGGGTCCAGGGGCCGCCTTCGCGCCGGAGCAGCAGCGCGTCGTCCTCGGTCAGGTATCCCTCGGGGTCGGCGAGGAAGTCCGCGACGACCTGCTCGGGGGTGAGCTGCGGCCACAGCTCGTCGATGGCCGCGTGGACGTCGGCGCTGGTGGCGATCTCCTTGCCGATCTGGGCGGCGTCGTCGGGGCCGAGGAGGTTCGGCCCGCCGTACGGGTCGGCGCCGAGCCGGTCGACGAGTTCCGCGGTGAGCGCGTCGATGATCCGGAACGCGAAGTGCGGCCGGGCGAGGTTGTGCGGCAGCCCGGTGGCGCGGGCCCGGTCCCGTGCCTCGTACGCCATCTCGCGGTGCAGGCGCAGGGTGCCGTACTGCTCGTGGTCGACGAGGAGCGCGGGCTCGGGGAGGGTGCCCTGCGACTCGTGGTCCGCGCCGGGGGCGTCGGGAATCGTCTCGGGCAGCAGTTGGCGGTCGCGCACCACCTGCTCCAGCACCGCGGCCATCTCCGCGCGGCCCTTGACCTCGGCGGCGGCCGGCGGCTCGACGCCGGTGGCGTGCACGCCGGGGAAGAGTTCGCCCAGGGTGGAGAGCAGGACGCCGGTCTCGCCGAGGGACGGCAGCACTTCGCCGATGTAGCCGAGGAAGGCCGGGTTCGGGCCGACGATCAGCACGGCCCGGCGGGCGAGTTGCTCCCGCTCGGCGTACAGCAGGTACGCGGCGCGGTGCAGCGCGACCGCGGTCTTGCCGGTGCCGGGGCCGCCCTCGACGACCAGCACGCCCTGGCGCGGGGCGCGGATGATGCGGTCCTGTTCGGCCTGGATGGTCTGCACGATGTCGGCCATGCGGCCGGTGCGGGCGGCGGAGACCGCGGCCAGCAGCACGGAGTCGGCGTCGTGGTCCTCGTAGCCGGTGCGGCCGGTGTCCCGCAGGTCGAGCACCTCGTCGTGCAGCGCGGTGACGGTGCGCTCGTGGGTGCTGATGTGCCGGCGGCGGCGCAGCCCCATGGGCTCGTACCCCGTGGCGAGGTAGAAGGGGCGGGCGACGGGGGCGCGCCAGTCGACGAGCAGCGGGGTGAGTTCCGCATCGGCCGCGCGGATGCCGATGCGGCCGATGTGGCGGACCGTGCCGTCCTGGAAGTCGAGCCGGCCGAAGCAGAGTCCGGCCTCCACCGCGTTGAGCGCGGCGAGGTGGGCGGAGCGCTCGAAGGTGCGCACGTCGCGTTCGACGCGCGCCTGGCGGCCGGTGCCGAGTTGGGCCAGGGAGGCACGGACGGTGTCCTCGGCCTCGCCGCGGAGCTCTTCGAGGCGGGCGTAGACGGTGGAAAGGAATTGCTGCTCGTGCGCCAATTCCGCTTCCGGGCCTCCCGCAGCGTGTCGGTCTTTCTCGCATTCCCCGTTTGACAATTCAGCTCCTGACGCGATATGGTGTCACCTGTTGATGGCTTTTCCGCCTCGCCTTCTCCTGATGTGATTCTCCACAGGAGAACAGGCAAACAACCAATATACGCAGAGCAAGACAGTCACGAAAACCCTCGGCCGACAATTCGGCGGGGGATTTTTTGTTACAAAGGGTGTCGTGCCCTCCACGACTGACCACGAACGGACCGACCGCGGACGCGGACCGGTCGAAGAGCTGAACCTCTGGCGGCAGGACCTCGGCCGTGCGCCGGACGCCGTCTGGGACCGCACCGACCTCCGGGTGCTGATCCTCGCCGACAACGGACTGACCGAACTGTCCCCGCGCATCGGCGCGCTGCGCCGGCTGCGCACCCTGGACCTGGGCCACAACGCGCTGGAGTCGCTGCCGGTGGAGATCGGCGAGCTGCGCTCGCTCAGCCGCTTCCTCTACCTCCACGACAACCGGCTGACGAAGCTGCCGGCGTCCCTGGGCCGACTGACGGCGCTGCGGTACCTCAACGTCGGCGAGAACCCGCTCGGCTCGCTCCCCGACGAGCTGGGCTCGATGGCGGCGCTGGTGGAACTGCGGGCCCAGCACTGCTCGCTGACGGGCCTACCGAGCGGCATCGGCCGCCTCGCGGCGCTGCGCGAGCTGTGGCTGCGCGGCAACGCGCTGACGGGGCTGCCGGATTCGGTGGCGCGGCTGCGGGAGCTGCGCCAGTTGGAGCTGCGGGAGAACGCCCTGGTCGAGGTGCCGGCGGCGCTGGCGTCCCTCCCGCTGCTGCGCTCCTTGGACCTCCGGGCGAACCGGCTGCGCGCCCTGCCCTCCTGGGTGGCCCGCATGCCCGCGCTGGAGAAGCTGGACCTGCGGTGGAACGACCGTTGGGAGGGCGGGGCGCCCGATCCGGAGGTGGTGGCGGAGTTGGAACGGCGGGGCTGTGTGGTGCTGCTCAGCTAAGGGGCGTCAGCTCAGTCGAGAACCGGGGCCAGCTCCCGTAGCAGGCGGGCCTTGGGCTTGGCGCCCACCGTCGACAGCACCGGTTCGCCGTCGCGGAAGACCATCACGGTCGGCGTGGAGAGCACGGTGTAGCGCTGGGTCGTCTGCTGGTTGGCGTCCACGTCGATCTGCACCACCTTGAGCCGACCCGCCTGCTCGCGGGCGATGTCCGCGAGGACGGGCTTCAGCATCCGGCACGGCCCGCACCAGACCGCGGTGAACTGCACCAGCACCGGAAGCTCCGACTCCAGCACCCGTGCCTCGAAGTCGGCGTCCGTCACGTCCGGCAGTCCAGTCGTCTGCGTCACAACTCCCCCTCGGTGAACCCCCAGGCGCAGCGCGGCGCCGGGCAGTCGAGCACTTCGCCTTCGGCGCGGGCCAGTTGGGCGCCGACCCGGTCCCGCACCGAGCGGAGCCGGTCGATCAGCCCGTCCAACTCGTCGAGCTTGGCCCGGTAGACGGCGAGGGAGGCGGGGCAGGCGTCCCCGGCCGGGTGGCCCGCCCGCAGGCACTCCACGAACGGCCTGGTCTCCTCCAGGTCGAACCCGAAGTCCTGGAGCGTCCTGATCTCCTCCAGGAGCCGGAGGTCGCCCTCGTCGTAGCTGCGGTAGCCGTTGTCCGAGCGGCGTGCGGGCAGCAGGCCGCGCGTCTCGTAGTAGCGGAGCGTGCGGGTGGTGGTACCGGCGCGCTCGGCCAGTTCGCCGATTCTCATGTCGACGAACCTAGACATTGACGCCGACGTCAAGGCAAGGGGGCGCGGGCCGTTCAGGGCCGTGGGGAGAGCAGCGCTTCGTAGGTCGCGGCCCAGGTGTGGTCCCCGTGCCCGAGTTCCTTGGCCCGGTCCGCCGTCCGCTTGATGGCGTCGATCTGTGCGGAGTCCAGCTTGTGGCTGCGCGCCAGGTGTGCGACGTGGTCGACGGCCGTCGCCATCATCCCGAGGCCGCCGCCCCCGGTCCCGTAGGTGCGGGTGTCGACCTCGGCTGCGTGCACCGGCAGCATGGGCGGCAGGATGGCGGCGATGGTGGCCATGTACGGGGCGACGTCGACCGCGTCCACCCCCTCCTCCTTGGCCATCCCGAAGGCGTGGATCATGCCGCTGATGGCCCCGTAGAAGAAGTCCAGCAGCGCCAGGTCGAAGGCGGCGGCCCGACCGTGGTCCACGCCGACGTACTCGGTCCGGCCGCCGAGCGCCCGCAGCGTGTCCTCGTGGCGCTCGAAGACGTCGCGCGGACCGGCGTGGAACAGCAGCCCGTGTTCCGTGCCGACCACCGGGACGGGCACCATCACGGCGCCGTCGAGGTACGCGATGCCGTGCTGCTCGGCCCAGGCTGCCGTGCGCCGGCAGCGCTCGGGCACGTCGGAGGTGACGTTGACGAGGGTGCGGCCGGCGAGGGCGTCGGCCAGCGGTTCGAGGACCGCGTCCGATGCGTCGTAGTCGAGGAGGCACACCAGGGTGAGCCCACTGGCCCGTACGGCCTCTTCGGCGCTGGCGGCGACGACGGCGCCCCGCTCGACGAGGTCGCCCTCCTTGCCGGGGGTGCGGTTCCACACGGTGGTGGGGTGGCCGGCGTCGAGGAACGCGCCGGCGAGCGCGCGTCCCATGCCGCCGAGGCCGATGACGGTGACGGCGTCCGGCCGTACGGTGGTGGCGCGGTCTGTTGTGGATCCTGTGGATGGGGTGTTGTCCCTGTTCATGACCATCATCGTTGACGCGGCAATCAGGGCGGACAAGTACTGACCTTGAAGTCAGCAACGCACCTCGGGGTAAGCATCCAGGTCAGGCGTCTGCGGGGGTCGGGACCCGTTTCCAGGGCGGTTGTCAGACCCGGGTGGCAGAGTTCCGCCCCATGGATCTCACGGAGTTCTGGCGCGTCATCGAAACCGCCCGCTCGACCGCCACGGCGGACCGCCCCTTCGACGCGGCCCTGGTCGACGTCCTCGCCACCCGTCCCGCGTCGGACGTCCTCGCCTACGAAGAGCGCTTCGAGGAGATGACCGCGGCGGTCTACCGCTGGGACATGTGGGCCGCGGCCTACCTCATCGGCGGCGGCTGCTCGGACGACAGCTTCATGGACTTCCGGGCCGGTCTGGTCGCCCTCGGCCGCGAGTGGTACGAGAAGGCGTCGGCCCGCCCCGACGCGCTCGCCGAGAACCCCGTCGTCGCCGAAGACGCCACCGTGGGCGGCGTCGACTACGTCTTCTACGAGGACGTGAACTACGCGGCCCGCACCGCGTACGAGCGGATCACCGGCGCGGAGGACTTCTACGAGGCGTGCACCCGCCACCGCGCCGCCCGCGGCGAAGAGGACCGGACGCCCGTCGACATGGGCGAGGAGTTCGACTTCGACGACGAAGCGGAGATGCACCGCCGCTTTCCGCGCCTCTCGGCGCTGTTCCTCGACGACGACGGCACCCACGAGTCCGGCGACGCCGCCTGATCGGCCCGGCGCCGAACGCGCCCGCGCCCACCCTCCGTCATGGGGGAAGCCGGAGGGCGGGCGCGGGTGGGAAGCGGCTCGGGAGGGGAAGGGGGAGGGCTCCCGGGCCGGCGGGGTCAGACCTTCGCGGGGGCGCTCTCCTGCTCGCGCGGCTCCGGGACGTCCGGGGCGTCGTCGTCCGCGGGCGGGGCGCCGTGGCCGTCGTCGAGGAGGGTCTTCTCGTCGAACGGGATGCGGCCGGCGAGCACCGCCTCGACCCGCTCCTTGTCGATCTCCTTCGTCCAGGTGCCGACGAGCACGGTCGCAACGGCGTTGCCCGCGAAGTTCGTCAGGGCCCGCGCCTCGCTCATGAAGCGGTCGATGCCGACGATCAGGCCGACGCCGTCGACCAGTTCGGGGCGGTGCGACTGGAGGCCGCCGGCGAGGGTCGCCAGGCCCGCGCCGGTGACGCCGGCCGCGCCCTTCGAGGCGATGAACATGAAGACCAGCAGCGAGATCTGCTCCGAGACGCTCAGCGGGTCGCCCATCGCGTTGGCGATGAACAGCGAGGCCATCGTCAGGTAGATCATGGTGCCGTCGAGGTTGAAGGAGTAGCCGGTGGGCACGGTGATGCCGACCACGGGCTTGCTGACGCCCATGTGCTCCATCTTCGCGATCAGCCGCGGCAGCGCCGACTCGGACGACGAGGTGGAGACGATCAGCAGGAACTCCCGGCCCAGGTACTTCATCAGCGACCACAGGTTGACCCCGGCGACCAGCTTCAGCAGCGCGCCGAGGACCACGAAGACGAAGAGTCCGCAGGTGATGTAGAAGCCGATCATGATCACGGCCAGCGACTTCAGCGCGTCCACGCCGGTCTCGCCGACCACGGCCGCGATCGCGCCGAACGCGCCGACCGGGGCCGCCCACATGATCATCGCCAGGATGCGGAAGACCAGCCGCTGGATGTGCCCGATGCCGCGCAGCACCGGCTCGCCCGACTTGCCCATGGCCTGGAGCGCGAAGCCGGCCAGCAGCGCCACCAGCAGGGTCTGCAGGACCTTGCCCTCGGTGAAGGCGGAGACCAGCGTCGTCGGGATGATCCCCAGCAGGAAGTCCGCGGTGGACTCGCCGCCGCCTTCGGCCGCCTTGCCGCCCGCTTCCTTCGCCGCCTCGGTGATCTGGAGGCCGTTGCCCGGGTCCAGCACGTTGCCGACGAGCAGGCCGATCGCGAGCGCGGCGATCGACATGACGACGAAGTAGCCGAGCGCGAGCCCGCCGACCGCGCCGACCTTGGCCGCCTTGCGGACCGAGCCGATGCCCAGCACGATCGTGCAGAAGATCACCGGGGAGATCATCATCTTGATGAGGTTGACGAAGCCGGTGCCGATGGGCTTCAGCTCGACGGCGACTCCCGGGGCTGCGAAACCGACGGTGATGCCCAGCACCACCGCGACGATCACAGCGATGTACAGGTAGTGCGTGCGGTCCCTTCTGCCTGCTGCTGCAGCCACGGGTCCTCCTCGAATGTGTGCCGTTCCATGTCCCGTATGGATTCCGGCGAATATCCATCACGCTGTGACCCGGGTCACCGTTGCGTGCATTTCGTTCACGATCGAGCCCGTGGGCACCCAAACGAGCCGAGTGACGAATCTGGCACTGCATATCAAAAGTCATGATTCGAAGGGCAAACTGTCACCATGCGCATACCCCGCCCCCGCAGCCTCGCGGGCCAGCTCTTCGCGATGCAGGTCGTCCTGGTCGCGGTGATCGTCGCGGGCTGCGCCCTCTTCGCGTACCTCACCGACCGCTCGCAGGCGGAGGACACCGCCCGCCGGCAGGCCACCGCCACGGCCGCGACCGTCGCCGGCTCCCCCTGGGTGGCCGCCGCGATCGAGTCCGCGGACCCCTCGACGGCGCTCCAGCCGTACGCGGAGCGGGTCCGCCGGGACGCGGGCGTCGCCTTCATCACGATCATGTCGCCCGACGGCACCCGCCTGACCCACCCCGAACCCTCCGAGATCGGCCGCGCCTACCTCGGCCACACCGAACAGGCCCTGCGCGGCGAGGTGTACAGCGAGAAGCACCTCGGCGTGCTCGGCCCCTCCATCCGCACGGTCGTGCCGGTGTACGAGGACGGCGGGACCGGCGCCGGGGGCGAGCGCCGCGTCGTCGGGCTCGTCAGCGCCGGCATCACCATCCAGGCCATCAGCGAGCAGGTCCGCGAGCAGGTCTTCTGGCTGCTGGTGGTCGCCGGCGGCGCCCTCGCGCTCGGCGGCCTCGGCACGTACGTCATCAACGCCCGGCTGCGCCGCCACACCCACGGCATGAACGCGAGCGAGCTGAGCCGGATGCACGACTACCACCAGGCCACGCTGCACGCGGTGCGCGAGGGACTGCTGATGCTCGACGGGCGGCGCCGCATCGCCCTCGTCAACGACGGGGCCCGCGAGCTGCTCGGCCTCGGCGGGGACGCGGTGGGCCGGCCCGTCGACGAGTTGGGCCTGCCGCCGGGGCTGACCGGGGCGCTGCTGGCCGCGGAGCCCCGGGTCGACGAGGTCCACCTCACCGCGGACCGGGTCGTGGTCGTCAACACCAGCCCGGTGGTCGGCGGGGAGCGCCGCGGCACCGTGGTCACCCTGCGCGACCACACCGAACTCCAGTCACTGCTCGGCGAGTTGGACTCCGAGCGGGGCTTCACCCAGGCGCTGCGCTCACAGGCCCACGAGGCGGCGAACCGGCTGCACACCGTGGTCTCGCTGATCGAACTGGGCCGTGCGGAGGAGGCCGTCTCCTTCGCCACCGCGGAGTTGGAACTCGCCCAGGCGCTCACCGACCGGGTGGTGGCCGCGGTCGGCGAGCCGGTCCTCGCGGCCCTCCTGCTCGGCAAGGCGGCGCAGGCCAACGAGCGGGGCGTGGAGCTGGTGCTGGCCCCGGACAGCCGGATCGACGACGGCGTCCTGCCGGCCACCCTGCCCGCCCGGGACCTGGTGACGATCCTCGGCAATCTGATCGACAACGCCGTGGACGCCGCGTCCGAGGCGGCGGCCGACGGACCTCCCGAAGGCTCCCCCGCCCGACCCGGGGCGCTCCGGGCCCGGGTCACCGTCACCGCGTACGCCGAGGCCGACGAGTTGCTGGTGCGGGTGCACGACACGGGCGCCGGCGTCGACCCCGCCCGCGCCGACGAGGTCTTCCACCGCGGCTGGTCCACCCACGGCCCCGGCCGCGGCATCGGCCTCGCCCTGGTCCGCCAGGCGGTCCACCGCGCCCACGGCACGGTGGCGCTGGCCGAAGGTCCGGACGGCGGCGCGGAGTTCACCGTACGGCTGCCGTTGCAGTCGGGGGTGCCGGCGTGACGGGGCGGTCCTGGCCAGCGGGGACGGGCTCCGGGGGCACTCGGGTCGGTGTCGTACGATCGCCGCTGCCCACCGCGGAGGTGCACCACCCATGAGCGCGAGCGACGAGCCCATCAGCGTCCTGGTCGTCGAGGACGACCCCGTCGCGGCGGACGCGCACGCGCTGTACGTCGGCCGGGTCAGCGGCTTCCGCGTCGCCGGCGTCGCCCACTCCCGCTCCGAGGCCGTGCGGGTGCTGGAGCGGACCCGGGTCGACCTGCTGCTGCTCGACCTCTACCTGCCCGACGGGCACGGCCTGGCGCTGGTGCGCTCGCTGCGGGCCGCCGGGCACTCGGCGGACGTGATCGCGGTGACCTCGGCGCGGGACCTGACCATCGTCCGGGAGGGGGTGTCGCTGGGCGTGGTGCAGTACGTCCTCAAGCCCTTCACCTTCGCCACGCTCCGGGACCGGCTCGGCCGGTACGCCGACTTCCGAGCGTCGGCGGGCGAGGCGAGCGGCCAGGAGGAGGTGGACCGGGCGCTGGCGACGCTGCGGGCGCCTGAGGGCGGTGCGCTGCCGAAGGGGTTGAGCGGTCCGACGCTGACCGCGGTCACCCGCAGCCTGCGTCAGGCGCCGGACGGGCTGACGGCGGCGGAGGCGGGCGCGGCAGTGGGCATCTCCCGCATCACGGCGCGCCGCTACCTGGAGCACCTGGTCACGCAGGGGCGGGCGGCCCGCAGCCCGCAGTACGGCCACATCGGCCGCCCCGAGCTCCAGTACCGGTGGCTGACGGCGCCGTAATCCGCTGTCGTCGGATCCCGCGCCGTGGATACGGTCGCGCCCATGGACGAGATGGCATTACTCAAGCGCGCCGACGGCCCGGTCACCCGCAGCCGGCTCCGCCGTGACCTGACCGCGCTCGGTCTCGGCGGCGGCGACACCGTCATGTTCCACACGCAGATGTCCGCGGTCGGGTACGTGGCCGGCGGCGCCCCGACGATCGTCGACGCGCTGCGGGACGTCGTGGGCGAGCGGGGCACCCTGATGGTGACCTGCGGCTGGAACGACGCACCGCCGTACGACTTCACCGACTGGCCGCCCGCCTGGCAGGACGCCCTGCGGGCCGAGCACCCCGCGTACGACCCCGACCTCAGCGAGGCGGACCACAACAACGGCCGGCTCCCGGAAGCGCTGCGGCGCTGGCCCGGCGCGGTGCGCAGCCGCCACCCCGACGCGAGCTTCGCCGCGCTCGGCGCGGGGGCGGCGGAGCTGATGTCCGACCACCCCTGGGACGATCCGCACGGCCCCGGCAGCCCGCTGGCCCGCCTCGTCGCCCGGGGCGGCCGGGTCCTGCTCCTGGGCGCGCCCCTGGACACCCTGACGATCCTGCACCACGCCGAAGCGCTGGCGGACGCGCCCGGCAAGCGGTTCGTGGAGTACGAGCAGCCGATCCTCGTGGACGGCGAACGGGTCTGGCGGCGCTTCCGCGACATCGACTCGGAGGACGCCGCGTTCGACTACTCGTCGCTGGTCCCGGAGGGCACCTGGCCCTTCGAGGTGATCGCCCGGGAGGCGCTGGCGGCGGGCATCGGGAACAAGGGACTGGTGGGTGCCGCGGAAAGCCACGTCTTCGACGCGGCGGATCTCGTCCGGTTCGCCGTCGCGTGGCTGGAGCGGAACCTCGGCGGGGCGAGCTAGGTCCCCTGCGGTTTGCTGGGTGTGCGTGGGGACAGTGCCGCCGTGCCCCTGCGGGTGCGTTGGTCTCTACCGGCCGGTGGTGGGCTTGTCGCGCAGTTCCTCCCCCTGTGCCCAGAGGGCACGGGGAGACCCCCAGCGCTCCTGAAGACCTCCGCCGTTTCCCTGCGGGTGCGTCGGTCCCTACCGGCCGGTGGGGGCTTGTCGCGCAGTTCCTCCCCCTGTGCCCAGAGGGCACGGGGGGACCCCCAGCGCCCCTGATGTGCTTCCCCCGTCCCTGTTATCTGCGGGCTGACGGCGGAGGTCTTCAGGGGCGCTGGGGGGGGTCCCCGTGTCCTCTGGGTACAGGGGGAGGAACTGCGCGAACAGCCCCCACCGGGCCGCAGACAAGTGACCGGGCAGCGAATCAGGTGGCGGGCGCGTGCTCTACGTCAGGTGGGAGCAGTCCGCTTCGGGGTCGCCGGAGATGGCGATGACCGCGTCGAGGCGGTCGCGCACGGCGAGGAGGTCGGTGATGTGTTGGTCGATGCGGGCGCGTTCGACCGACAGGCGGTCCTGGAGGTCGGGGGACGCTTCGCCCGTGTCCACGCACGGCAGCACCACCTCGCGGACCACCCTGCTCGGCAGACCCGCGGCGTAGAGCTGTTGGATCAGCCGGACGCGGGGGACGGCGGCGGCGGGGTAGTGCCGTTGGCCGCCGGGGGTGCGGGACGACTGGAGCAGCCCGTGCTCCTCGTAGTAGCGCAGCGCGCGGACGCTCACTCCCGCCTGCGCGGCGACCTCACCGATGCGCATCGCGCCTCCTCCTTGCGGGCGGTCCGCCCGACTTGCACCTGACGTCGGCGTCAGGTTTTAGCGTAACGGTCGGCGTCGGCACTCTCGCCGAGCATCCAGGAAAGGCAGGACGTCATGCGCGCAGCCCGGTTCCACCGGTACGGCGGGGTGGAGACCCTCGTGGTCGAGGAGGTGGCGGACCCGCACCCCGGGCCCGGCGAGATCCGCATCCGCGTCGCGGCGGCCGGCGTCAACCCCGTGGACTGGAAGGTGCGTTCGGGGGCGGTGCGCGAGGTGCTGCCCGTGGAGCTGCCGGCGATTCCCGGGCGGGACGCAGTCGGGGTGGTCGACGAGATCGGTGCGGGAGTGGCGGGGGTGGGCGTCGGCGACCGCGTCTTCGGGCTGGGCGGCGTCACCGGCGCGACGGCGGAGTCGGCCGTGCTCTCGGCCTGGGCCCACGCGCCTGCCGAGTGGACCGACGAGGAGGCCGCCGGCGCCGGCCTGGCGTCGGTGACCGCGCTCGGCGGACTGAATGCGCTCGGTCCCCTGCGGGGGCGCACCCTGCTCGTGGAGGGGGCGGCCGGTGGCGTGGGCAGTGCCGCGGTCGAGATCGCGGTGGCTCGGGGCGCCGTGGTGATCGGGACGGCCAGCGAGCGCAACCACGCGTTCCTCGCCTCTCTGGGCGCCGTACCCACCACGTACGGCCCCGGGCTCGCGGCCCGCGTCGCCGCCCTGGCTCCGCGCGGTGGCGGCGTCGACGTGGCGCTCGACACCGCGGCCTCCGGGTCCCTCGCCGACCTCGTCGCGATCGTGGGCGACCCGGGCCGCGTGTCGACGATCGCCGACCACGCCAACGCGCAGGCCCTGGGCGTGCACCTGGTCAACGCGGTGAACGACTCCGCGCTCCTCGCCGAGGCGGGCGAACTCGGCCGGCAGGGCCGCTACACGCCGCGCGTCGAGCGGACGTACCCGCTGGAGGGGATCGCGGAGGCGCATGCGTACGCCGAGCGCGGCCGCACGCGGGGCAAGGTGGTGGTCCGCGTCTGACCCCGCCCCGGGCCGTTCGACGCTGCACCGCGTCCGGTGCGTCGGGCGGCGCGCCGGACGCGGGGACGGGGCCCGGTCACCGCGGCGCGTCAGCGGGCCGCAGGGTGCAGCCGCGGGCCTTGGCCGAACGCTCGGCGAAGGCGTCGAGGGCCCGTTGCGGATACGTCGGCGACGCCCCCTCCTCGGCCGACCACGGGGAGCGGATCACGTACAGCCCGGGCACCGCGCCACCGGCGCAGGACGCCGCCGCGACCAGGACGCCGTCGCCCGCCGCCCCCGGGCGCTTCCGCACCTCCTCGGCGTACGGCCCGTAGTACGCGTCCAACTCGTACCGCAGGTAGTCCGCGCCCACCGACGTCACCTCGCAGCGCTCGCGGAGCGCGACGCCGCGCCCGCTCTCCCGCACCCGGGCTTGGGCCCGGCCCGTGCCGCTCGGGGCGGGAACGCCGGCGCAGGCGCCGCGGGCGTCGGACGGGGCCACGTCCTCGTCGGCCGCGGACGGCAGCGCGATCGCGGCGGGGTCGGCCGCCGGGTGCGCCCCGCAGCCGAAGCGGTCCGCCGAAGCGCGGGCCGTGCCGGTGGCGAGGCGGGCGATGCGCAGCCGGTCCACCGGGTTGTCCATGGCGCCGTCCACGACCACGCCCCGCACCGTGACCAGCAGGTCCGTGGCGCCGCGTGGGCACAGGACTAGGACGGCGGCGAGCGCGTCGAGCGAGCGCGGCTCCGTTCGCGTGACGCCGTTGAAGAAGCCGTCCCAGCCGCCTCCCAGCGGGACGGGCCAACGGGCGTCCGTCCCCGGGTACGACGGCGTGCCCACGGCGTCCGCGCCGCGCTCGACGCGGTGCACGGCGACGTCCACGCTGTTTCCGCCGTCGCCGGTCCCGGCGACCACGCACCGGTGGTCGGCCGGCGTGCCGTCCGCGGCGGACGACGGGTCGCGCCGCTCGGCGAGCCGGCCCTCACCGAGCACCGCCCGCGCCGCCGCGACCGGCAGCAGCCCGTCGCAGGCGGAGTCGAGGACGGGGTCGCCGCGCCATCGGTCGAGGCCGTCGCCGAGCGTCAACCAGGCGGTGAGCAGCGCCAGCAGTGCGGCGAGCGCGCCGAGGAGCGCCGCGCGGAACCGGACCGCGGGCCGGCGGTGCGCCGGCTCGGGGCCGACCGGGCGGACCTCCTCGTCGGGGTCGTCGATGACGATCACGGCGGCACCCCCTGCGCCCGGGTGTCCCGACAGCCCGAGCGGTCCGGCCAGGCGCCCTCCGCCGTCACGTAGCGGTCGAGCGCGGCGCGCGCCAATCGGCTTTGTTCGGCGGCCTGTTCCCGGTTCGGCCGGCGGTCGACCGCCTCCGGCCCTTGGGTCCGTACGAGCACCTGGTGGTACGTGGCGACGCCGCCGCACCGCGCGGTCGCCGCCGCCGCGACGTGGGACAGGCCGCCGCCCTGCTGCTGTTCCACGAGGTCGCGGGACCAGGCGCCGGACGCGCTGGCGGCCTCGATCGCGACGACGTCCCCGGGGCGTTGCGGCACGGGCTGCGCGCGCAGTTCGCAGCGGCCGCCGCGGGTGGCGTACGGGCCGGTGGGGCGCGCGGTCCAGGCGCCGGCCAGGCCGAGGGCGTCGGCGTCCAGCCAGCGGCACAGGGACGCGTCGGGGCGGGCCGGCGCCGCGCGGAGTTCGCCGAGCGGGGTGCCGCCGCAGTTCTGGCGCACCGCGATCCGGTCGGCGACGGCCGCGGCGGTACGGGCCGCTTCGGTTCGGGTGGGCCCGGCGGCGCCTTCGGGCGTGCCGGGGCGGGCCAGCGGCAGGCTGACGCGCACCTGGAGGTCGGTGCTGCGACCGGTGCGTCTGGCGAGGCCGTTGGGGCAGGTGACGACGAGGACGGCCGCGGCCGATTCCTCGTCGCCGTCGGCGCTGCCGAGCGCGTTCGCCGGGAGCGCCAACGGGAAGGCCGCGTCGGGCCGCTGTGCCGTGTCGGGTGCGTCGGGCCCGGGTCGCAGCGGTGCCGTGGCCCGTACCTCCGCGCTCACCCCGCCCCAGGACAGCCGGCAGTCCAGCAGCGCACCGCTCTCCCGGTCGGGGTGGAGCAGGGTGCCGTACTCGACGCGGCGGCCCGGGGTGTCGTTGGGGAGGTGCGGCCGCAGGTGCTCCCGCGGCAGCAGGCCCCAGCACGCTTCCGCCAACTGGGTTCGGTTGTCCGCGAGTTGCTGGCGCGCGAGGTGGGCCCGCACGGCGTACGTACCGCCGCCGACGAGCACGAGCATGGCGAGCGCCAGCGCGCCCCAGGTGCGGGGGCGCCACTGGCGCGGCCCGGTGAACGAACCGCCGCCCGCGCCGCTTCCGTCGCGCCGTGGGACTTCGCCGCCCGCGCCGTCCGCGCCGTCCGCGCCTCGCATGTGCCCCTGCCCCGACGTCCGGTATTCGCGACGGGAGGCTACCAACGGGGCCGCGCGGCCGGAGCAGTGATCACGTGATGCGTCCGCCTTGGCAGGGGGGAAGGGTCGGCGGGCTCAGGCGCTGCGTTCCAGGACGAAGAGCTGACCCGTCCGGCCGTCGCGGCACGGGCGCAGGACGCCGAAGAAGTCGCTCCCCGCCGGGGTGGGCTCCAGCGTCATGCAGTCACCGGAGTCCAGGGGGCGGATGACGTAGACGCCGGGTCCGGCCGTGCTGACCGGCTCGATGCGGAACTCCTCCCCGTAGCCGCGCTGGCCGCACTTCTGGTTGGTGAAGGCGGAACCGTTCGCCGGGTCCTTGCCCACGGTGCCGGCGCAGCGTCTGCCGTGCACCGGGTGCGAGCTTTCGATCCGCCAGAAGCCGTACGGGCCGCGTTCGATGCGGAACTCGGGAAGGCGCCCGCCCTCGCAGGAGACCTGGAAGATCCGGCCGGTGCCGTCGTCCTGCTCCCCCAGGCACCAGGTCGATTCGGCGGGACGGATGAACACGTCGCCGGCGGACGGGGCGAGCAGCAACGGCCCCATCGAGAAGGAGGGCCGGGCCCCGCCGCCCTGCGGCGGGCCGGGGGCGTCGTCGGCGGAGCCGCGCATCGTGTGCACGAGCGCCGCGAGGACGGCCCCGAGGACGACGACGGTCGAGGCGATGAGCACGAGGGCCCGCTTGGAAGGCTTGGAAGGCTTGGCGGGATCGGCGGGATCGGCGGGCGTCGCGGGTAACTGCCCGACCGGCGTGCCGGATCCGTCGCCGGCGTCGGCACCGCCGGGGTCGCTCGCACCGTCAACGGGAGCGCCGTCGACGCCTCTGCCCGCGACGGCGTCCGATGTGCCGGCCGCGCCGTCGGCCCCGCCGCTGGCCCCGCTGTCGAGCGCGACGTCCGTGCCGGCCGCCGGCGCGCCCGCCGCCCGGTGCTCACCGCCGTCGCCCTGACCGTCCGCCGTTCGTACGACACCGTTGTCCACGTCGGCCGGCTCGACCGCGACGGCACCCGCGTCGGCCGCGGCGCCGCCCGCTCCGTACCCCGGGACCTCCGTCGACTGCCGCTCCCGGTGGGTCAGCTCCTTGCGCACCCGCGTCCAGGAGTCGATGCCGTCGGGGCCGCAGCCGCAGGCCCGGACGAAGGCGACCACGAGCTCTTCGCGCGGCAGGGTGGAGCGGCTCAGCATGTTCGCGACGGTCGAGCGCGGCAGCACGTCCCCCACGGCGCTCGCCCGCTGGGCGAGTTCGCGGTAGGTCAGACCGGACCAGTCCTTGAGCGCGTGGAGCCTGGCCACGAACTCGGCGACTGTGCGGGCGTCTTCCGGGTCGGGTGCGCTCCGTCGGCCGGCATCCATCCGTCCTCCGATCTCCGTCCTTGCGCTGACCAGCCGGGACAGCCTCGGGACATGTCCCAGAAGTGTCCCGGACGGGCTACACCCTTGTCATGGGGCCGGTGCGGCTCAAGAGTGATCTGCGCCATCCCCCGGCCGCCGGCCGGGAAGCGTCGGCCGTACGCGGTCCGACGCTCCGGGAGACGGGGGCGGGGGACGGCGCCACGGGGGTACGGGGGTACCACGGGGGAACGCGGGGGAGAGCGGCTGGGACGGACCGCACGGGTGCCCGTCCCAACCCTTCTCCTCCGCGTCACCCGCCGTCGACGGACCGGCCGCCGACCCGAGCACGGCCTCGCCCCGGCCCGGCCCCGGACATCCGGCCTGCGGACACGACGCGGACGCCGCACGAACGCCGCGGCGGCCCGGCCCGGGCGCGATCCCTCGGGAGGTCGTCCGTCACTACTGTCCCGGCAGTATCCGGACCCGCGCCTTCCGAGGAACACGGCTCCGCCGCCGTCGTGGAAAGGGGCGCCGAACCGGACACGGACGCCGATATGACAAGGGGGGCAATCCTCCCCATACGGACTCGGCGCCGCGGCCGGCTGCGTACATTTCCCGCCGCTGGGCACCCGAAGCGCTCCGCCCCCTCAATGACCCCAGCCGCAGCGACCGGCTACGGGCGCAGCGTCAGCCCGAACTCTCCCACGACACCACACGACGTACCGGAATACTCCACGTGATCTTCACGAATCAGCCAGGCGTCCCGGCAGAGCGTGCGGGCCGCCACTCCGGTCACCTCCGGCACCACGTTGAGCTGCCACCTCCGTGTCCACCGTCGCCACCACCAGCGGTCATCAGGGACGGCCGCAGGTGGCGCGAACCATCCGAGTGCGCGCCGCACCGGGGCGCACCGGAATCCGTACGGCACTGACACGTCGCAGCAGAGGGACCGACGCGCCGTCGTGCGCCCCCGCGTCGAACTCCGCTCCCGACAAGAGCGCCTTCCTGCCAACCGGGACCGGACGCCCGAACTCCACCGCCAGAGCGTCCGAAAGCCGAACTTGTTGACAGGGACCGGTCACGCGGAGGATCCCCACATCGACGACGCAGCCCCAGGACACCCGCACGGTCCGTGGGCCTGCCGACCTCGTGAAGAGGGCCCGATGCGTACGGGCCCAGGACCCCTCATCGGAGGACTTGTGAAGGTAAAGACGTTCCTGTCCACGGGCTCCGTCGCCCGAAGAGCCCGCGCCGCCACCGTCGTAGCCAGCCTGGCGACCGTGTCCGCGCTCGTGGCCCCGACCGCCGTCGCGGCCCAGGCGCCGTCGGGCGCGAAGGCCACCGCGACCCAACTCGCCCAGGCCAGCGACGCCGTGCTCGGCGCCGACGTCGGCGGCACCGCCTGGTTCACCGACAAGGCGTCGGGCAAGGTCGTCGTCACCGCCGACAGCACGGTCTCGGCGGCGGAGATAGCCAAGATCAAGAAGGCGGCCGGCGCCCAGGCCGGCACGCTGGAGATCAAGCGCACCGCGGGCAAGTTCAGCCGACTGATCGCCGGCGGCGAGGCCATCACGGCGGCCGGCGTCCGCTGCTCCCTCGGCTTCAACGTGGTCAACTCGGCGCGCCAGTTCTTCGCGCTCACCGCGGGCCACTGCACCAGCGGCCGGCCCAACTGGAACATCGGCACCGCGGTGCCGGGCCAGACCGTCTTCCCGGTGTACGACCACGGGGTCATCCGGCACGGCAACCCCGCCGCCGCCGACGGCCGGGTCTACCTCTACAACGGCACCTACCGCGACATCGTCAACGCCGGCTCCCCGGGCCTCGGCCAGCGCATCGAGCGCTCCGGCAGCACCACCGGCTACCGCACGGGCACCGTCACCGGTCTGAACGCCACCGTCAACTACGGCGGCGGCCAACTGGTGTACAACACGATCCAGACCAACGCCTGCGCCCAGCCCGGTGACAGCGGCGGCCCGCTCTTCGCCGGCAACACCGCGTACGGCCTGCTCTCCGGCGGCAGCGGCAACTGCTCCGTCGGCGGCACCACGTTCTACGAGCCGGTGACCCGGCCGCTGGGCCTGTACGGCCTGAGCGTCTTCTAGGCCGCGCGCCCCGCGAGCAGCGGGGCAGGCACGAGTGGATCCAGATTCAGGCCGGGGTCCAGTTCGGATCCAGATCCAGGTGGACCCCGGGGATCCCCCGCGGTCGCCGTCGGCGGCTCGCCCTCCCGGCCCCCCGGGCAGGAGCCGCCGACTCGATCCCGGTGACCGCCCCCGGCGCGGCGTACGGACCGCGCCGGGGACGGTGTCGACCGGCAGCAGAGCGACAGCGGTCAGAAGACCTTGCTGAAGCCGTTCCAACCGGTGCCGATCTTCACGCCGTTGCGGACCGTGCCGGCGCCGGTGCCGTCGTACCGCCACAGCTCACCGGCCGCGTTCCGGCCCACCACGTCGTCCTTGCCGTCCTTCGTCAGGTCCCCGGCGCCGACGATCGCGGTGAAGCCGCCCCAGCCGGAGCCGATCTTCACGCCCGCGCGGATCGTGCCCGCGCCGGTGCCGTCGTACCGCCACAGGGCGCCCGCGGCGTCCCGGGCCAGCAGGTCCGCGTGCCCGTCGGCGTTCAGGTCGCCCGCGCCCACGACCGTCAGCGCCTTCCAGTTGGTGCCGATGCGCCCGACGCGGGCCAGCCCGCCCTTGTCCGTGGCGGCGAAGAGGTACATGTCGCCGGTGGCCGCGTCCCGGGCGACCAGGTCCGGGCGCCCGTCCTTGGTGAAGTCGCCGGAGGCCACGAGCGCGTCGAAGCCGCCCCAGCCCGAACCGACCGTCGCGGACGGGCTGTTCGGGGTGACGACGGCACCGCGCGCGGGACGGTACGCCTTCAGCCCGCCGGACCCGTCGCGCACCAGGACCTCGTTGGCCCCGTCGCCGTCCAGGTCGCCGTACGGGACCAGGGTGGAGGTGGTCGGCCAGGTGCCGCCCTGGACCTTGGCGTTGTAGCCGTGGGTGGCGTTCCCCCGGTAGACGGTGAGGGCGCCCGCGGAGGTCTGCGCGAAGACGTCGACGAAGGCGTCGTCACCGACGTGGTCCCGGCGCACGGCGGGCGTCACGGACGGCTCGCTCCCGGGCAGCCCGGTCCCCGCGGTCCACAGTTGGCCGGTGAAGTCGCCGGTCGACTCGTGCCACACCGCGGTGGTACGGCCCTCGGGACCGCCGGCGACCTGGCCGATGGCCACGCCCGACGGCTTCCTGCTGAGCGTCTTCGGCGTCGTCCACGCGCCGTTGACCCGCGCGGCGTGCTGGAAGATCCGGCCGCCGTCGTTCGCCGGCGTCGCCTCCTGCACCCAGCCGGCGTGCACGGTGCCGTCGGGGCCGATCTCGGCGTCGAACTGCTCGGGGACGTACTGCGTGGAGAGGGTCTGGAGGGGAGACCACGCTCCACCGGTCGAACGGGTGGTGGTACGCGTGCCGTACCCGGTCTCGCCGCTGGAGTCCACCCACACCAGGGTGATCTCGCCGTTCGGCGCGACCAGCGGCTGCGTCTCCACTGCGCCGTTGGCCGGCCCGATCTTCTCCACCGCGCCCCACTGGGCGCTGCCGGCCGGACGTACGACGGCTTCCATGGCCCGGTCGTTGCCGACGGACCTGTTCCACGTGAGCACGGCCGTGCCGTCGGACCCCGTGCCGGCCCGGACCCGTCCGATGCTGGTCGCAGACCCGGAGACGGAGCGCGGCGCGGTCCACTGCGTCGCGTCGGCCGCCTTCTCGGCGATCATGGCGGCGCTGCCGTTCACGTCGCCCTCCGTCCAGACGACCGTCAGCGTTCCGTCGGCCGCGAAGAACGCCTGCGGCGCGTCGCCGAACGACTCGGCGGTCGAGGCGTCCAGTTGGTGCGCCGGCGACCAGCTTCCGCCCGCGGTGGTGCGCTCGGACACGTAGACGTCGGTCGACCGGTCGACGTACCGGGACCAGACCAGCGCGGCCCTGCCGGAGGGGCCGACCGCGAGGAACGCGTCGCGCACGTTCCCGCCGCCGGTGACGACGTCGGCCGGGGCCGACCACGTCGTGCCGCCCGCGGCGAGCGTCGACATCCGGATGGTGCGGGAGTCGCCCGGTCGCACCCAGGTGAGCGTGACGGAACCGTCCGGGGTCGGCAGCAGCTGGACGCTCTCCCGGCCCTTGTCCATGGTGTCGAGGACGGTCGCCGCGCCCCAGGTCCCGCTGTTCGCCGGCCGCACCGCGACCCGCAGCTCGTGGTTCCACGTACCGGCGATCTCCCGGTAGTAGACGGCCACGACGTCGCCGTTGCCCCGGGTCTTCACGTCGACGACGTCCACGACGTCGGTGGTGCCGGTCAGCGCCACGGGGGTGCTCCACGGGCCGGCCACGCCCGAGGGCGTGACGGCGTTCGGTGCTGCCGCCGCGGCCGGCGCTGCGCCGACTCCTGCGACGGTCACCGCGCCCAGCGCGAGGACGGGTGCGAGTGAGACGCCGAGGATCCGGCGTACGGTCGCGCGCTGGGGCTGCGGGTTAAGTCTCAAAGTTCCTCCGATGGTCGACTACGTCGTGGAGGAAGGCGACGGCACGATGCGAATACGCTCCCCCCACACACAAGTGTTCGGGACAGTAACAGCCGCCACCGACAAGCGCCTTGGGATATTCCCCCCTCGGCGCTTTCGCCGTGCGCTTTCGCCGTGCGGCGAGCTCCGCCGACCCCTGCGGTTTCGCCGTGCGGCGAGCTCCGCCGAATCTGCGGCCGGGTGGGACTTGTTCGCACGGTTCCGCGCGCCCCCGGGCACCCTCGCCGTTTCCCTGCGGGTGCGTTGGTCTCCGCGGCTTGCCTGTGGCTCGTCGCGCAGTTCCCCGCGCCCCTGTTTCGCTACCCCCGCCGTTTGCCTGCGGGCTGGGGCGGGGGTTAGGGGCCCTGGGGTCCCCCACGCCCGCAGGGCGTAGAGGGCTGAACTGCACGACCAACCACAGACGAGCCGCAGAGACCAACCCTCCCGCGGGGAAACGGCGGGGGTGTCAGGGGCCCGGGGCTTCGCGACAAGCCACGGACAAGCCGCAGAGGCCAACGCTCCCGCAGGGAAACGGCGCTCCGGGTGGAGGCGCGGCGGCGCAGGGGCGCGGGCTAGCGGGGCGTGGCCGACCAGGCCGCGAGCACCGTCGACAGCGCCGCCGCCGTCTCCTTCGCGGACTTGCCGTCGCCACGCACCTTCGGCGCGAGTTCGACGTGGAGGAAGGTCGCCTCGTACCGCTTCGCCGACTTCCCCTGGACGTTCGTGGTCCCTTCCAACTCGCACCGGTCCGACCAACCCCGGCAGACCCGCAGGCCCTTCCCGGCCAGGAGGCCGGCCAGGTCCGTGACGTCCTGCGTCACCGTCGGCACCGCACCGGTGGAGAGGATCGCTTCATAGGGGCGTTTCGACGATTCCGCGAAGCCGTGCAATTGGATCCCCGGAATTCGGCGCTTCTGCAATTCGGTCACCATTGCGTGGAAAGCGCTGTCCGTGCGGTGCGCCACGTCCGCCGCGTTCCCCTTGCCCGCGTCGCGGTGGGCGCCGGCGACGACGAGCGCGCCGCCCGGGGTGTTCTCCATGAGGTGTGCGCCGAGGGATTCGGTGTCGCGGTCGGCCACCGGATGGGGCACCTGCACGCTCCAGCGGACCTCGGCGTCGGCGTTGAGGTAGAGCCGCCCCCACCGGGCACCATTTCCGGACTTGCTGGCCGAAACCTCGTCGTACCGCTTCCCGGAAACGGCGTCCGTGAGTCTCGTCACACGGAAGCCCGCGTCGTCCAGAACCTGTTCGGCCTTCTCCCGGTCGCCGTCGAGCAGGTGTCCGACGCCGCGTGCGATGCGCTCGCGCTGCTTGTCGCTCGGCGGCTCGTACTCGTCCCGACTCTCCGCCTGGCCTGCGTACCTGACGATCCGGTCGTTGACGTCCACCAGCTCCCGCGACCCCGACTTCCCGCCCTTTTCGTCACCGGGTTCCGCCTGGCAACCGACCAGCGCCAAGCCCATTCCGAGGGCCCCCGCAACAACGATCAGTCGAACAGAAAGTGATGATCTCGTGATGCCCGGCGGACGGCCGGGCTTCGGCGGCATGGGAAAATCTGCCGGTGACATTCTGTGATTCTCTCCCTATAGGTCGTGCGCTGGCAGTGACGGCGGCCCTCGCCGTACTCACCACCGGCTGTATGTCGACCTCCTCGGAGTCGCAGAGCAAGCCGGGCGGTCGTTCGTTCACCGTCGCCGCCGCGGGTGATGTTCTCATCCACCCCGAGCTGGTCGAGCAGGCGGCTGCGGACGCGAAGAAGACCGGCAAGGGCGAGGCCGGGCTCGACTTCGGCCCCATGCTCGCCGGTGTGCAGCCCGTCATCAGCAAGGCGGACCTGGCCATCTGCCACATGGAGACGCCGGTCGCCAAGCCCGAGGGCCCCTTCGAGGGCTACCCGGAGTTCCTGGTGCCCCCGCAGATCCTCACCGCGCTGAAGGACGTCGGCTACGACACCTGCTCGACCGCCTCGAACCACACGTTCGACCACGGTCTGAAGGCCGTCCGCCGCACCCTGGACACCATGGACGAGGTCGGCCTCGGCTACGCCGGCTCGGCCCGGAGTCGTGAAGACTCCGAGAAGATAAACATCCGGACGGTCAAGGGCGTCAAGGTGGCGCATCTCTCCTACTCGTGGGAGTCCTTCCTCAACCCGACCCCCGAGAAGGAACGCTGGGCCTTCAACCGGATCAGCACCAAGGAGATCAAGCAGGCCGAGGAAAGGGCCCGCAAGCAGGGCGCCGAAGTGGTGCTCCTCTCGGTGCACTGGGGGCTTGAGCACTACAACGAACCGAGCGTCCCGCAGTTGGAGCTGGCCGAGCGCATCACCACCGAGACCGGGATCGACCTGGTCATCGGACACCACGCGCACGTCGTGCAGCCGATCCAGAAGGTGAACGGCACCTGGGTCGCCTACAGCCTCGGCAACCAGATCGCCCGCCACTCCTCCCCCACCGGCCTCACCGAAGAGGGCGCGATCGGCTGGTTCGAGTTCCGGGAGACGACCTCCGGCTGGGACGTCGCGGCCCGCTACCGCACCACGCTGGTGGACATCCCGCCCGAGGTCGAAGTGGGCGAGAAGGCCCCCGAGGGGTCCGTCGAAGCCCATCGGCTCGTCGACGTCAGAGGGGTCCTGAACGACCCGGGCGAGCTGAACGAAGCCCGGCTCGCCCGCTACCGCCTCGCCATCGACCGCACCCGCGGCTTCCTCTTCAACCGGGGAGCGCCGGGCGGCGACGGCCTGGCCGAACTCTCCTTGAAGGACTGACGAGGAGGACGGGCGGACATGCTCCCCCGCCCCGCGGGGCCCGCGCCCGAAGCCGCCCCGCTCCCGAACACGGCCCGCAGCGGCGCCCGGAGAGCACGGTGGACGACCCGCCCCGCTCCCCGGCCCGCAGGACACCGGGGCCACCGCCCGCAGGCACCCGAGCCGCAGCCCGTAGGAACCAGGAAAGAGCACCAGTGAAACCGAGCAATGCCGCGTACTCCGTGCGCGGAGGCCGGCGCCGCAGCCGCAAGCGCGCGGACATGCCCCTCCTCGGCGGCATCCGTCCGCCGATCGCGGTGCTGTGCGTACTGATCCTGGCCCTCGCCGCGCTGACGGCGAAGGTGCTCGGCCCCAGCAAGGACGCGGTCGCGCCCAAGGCGGTGCTCTCCTCGCAGAAGCACTTCGCGGAGGACGGCGCCATCGCCATGCGCGCCTCGGTCGACGAGCGGGTCGCCGACCTGGACCGGACCGCGAAGGCGCTCAGCGCGGGCGAGCCGGTGAAGCCCGAGCGGATCCTGTCGGACCTGGGTCGCACCTACCAGAAGTGGACCGGCACCACGGTGCTGGACGTGGAGAGTGGCGAAGTCCTCGCCGCACGCGGGGAGACGATCCCGCTCGCCTGGCTGGACAAGGACGTCCTCACCGGCAAGCGCGCCCTCACCCCGCGCATGGTGCGCCTGGACACCGGCGACGTGCGCCTGATGATCATGGCGGTGCTGGACTGGAAGGACCGGCCGCAGCAGTTGCTGCTGGCCTCCAGCAGCCTGTCCGTGCCCGCCATCAACCTGGGCCAGTTCCGCACCATGGCGGTCGTCGCCAAGGACGGCGAGGTGCTGGCCACCGCGGGCTTCGAGCGGGCCGAGGCGCTCAACTCGGACCAGGAGCGCAAGGAACTCGCGTTCCTCCAGAAGCAGATGAGCCAGCTCTCCGACCAGGCGGCGGTCCGGACCGAGCAGCACCCCGTACGGGCCAAGGAGCCCGGCTCCGGCGGTTACCCCGGCGTCAGCGGAACGCTCGTCGGCAAGGAGTACAACGGTCGCGTCGCCCTCGCCGGCTACGCCTCGCTCGCCTCCTCGAACCCCGAGGAGAAGAAGAGCGTCGCCGCCGGCCTCGGGCTGACCGTGGTGTCCCTGCTGCCCGTGGTGCAGGAGGAGACCGGGGAGTCCGACCGCGAGCTGTACGGGCTGATCGCGGCCGGCGTCCTCGTCGCGCTCGGACTGCTCGCCGCCGCGGTGCTGTGGACCACCGTCCAGCGGCCCCTGCTGCGGCTGTTCCTGGAGTCCCGCCGGCTCGCCCGCGGCGACCGGACCCGCCCGGTCACGGTGCCCCGCTGGGGCGAGGCCGCCCGGATCGGCGCCGCGCTGGAACGGCTGCGCCAACAGCTCGACGACGAAGCCGCCGGCGCGCCCCCCGGCGGCCCCGCGGACGCCGCCGGGGCACCGCGCCGCAAGAAGATCCGCATCGGCAGCCGCGGGCCGCTCGCCCTGACCCTGGCCCTGCTGCTCGTGTGGTGCGTGCCCGTCGGGCTGCTGCTCAACCGCACCGACGGTTCGGTCAGCGTGCCGATGACGATGGTGAACGACCAGCGCGACCGTACGGACCTGATCGCCGACCGGGTCCGCAGGGCGCTCAACGAAGCACAGGCCGACCTCGTCTCGACGTCCCACCTGATCGGTGCGGACGACGCGTCCGCCACCGACCGCACCCTCCAGAAGGCCCTGGACAAGCACACCCGCTACCGGGCGCTGTACGTCGTCGACGCCGACGGCAAGGTGACGTCCAAGGCGGGCGCCGACCCGGCCGACTGGAGCACCGAGAAGGAACAGCCGCTGGTCCGGGTCTCCGGCAAGGGCGGCAAGGAGCCCGTGGTGCAGGCCGCGGCCCCGGTCGCGGAGCGCAAGGGCGCCACCCTGGTCGGCGAGATCCGGGTGGAGTTCCTCAACTCGCTGCTGAACAGGCCCGGGCTCGGCGAGGTCCGGGTGGTGGACGCCGAGGGCCTGACCATCGCCGGCAACGACGGCTTCCTCGCCTTCGAGAAGCTGCCCCGCGAATCGCTGACCGACATCGTGCGGGCGTCCGGCGTCCGGGTGGGCGCCGACCCGGTGGAGACCGGTCTGCTGCTGCGCGACGGCGGCAAGGTCACCGTGGCCGCGGCCGCTCCGTTCTCCGGCGGCGGCGTCACGGCCGACATCGGCTGGACCGTGGTCAGTTGGCAGAACGCCGAGCGCTTCCAGATCGCCCCCTACGAGCGGGAGGACCGCAGCGTGCTCGCCGGCATGCTGGGCCTGGCCGCGATCATCTTCTCCCTCGGCTGGATCTACCTGGTGGTCGTCCGACCGCTGCGGGCCCTGGCCACCAGCGCGGAGAAGCTCGCCGACGGCGATCTGAAGACCGTGCACTACCCGCGCTACCAGGACGAGGTGGGTGCCGTCGTCCGCAGCCTCGAACTACTGCGTCAGCAGGCGCAGGCCCACAGACACAACCAGGCGCGCCGGACCGCGGAGGTCCAGCCCGGCGCCGGCGGAAGGTGACCGGCCGTGCTCTACCTCTACTTCGTCCTGCTGACCGGTGCGGTGTTCCTGCTGATAGCCGGGATCGTGGAGCAGCGCAGGCACTACGCCGCCCTGCACTCCATCCCCAGCCGGGTGCTGGTCAACGGCATCCGCGGCAAGTCGTCCATCACCCGGCTGTGCGCGGGGGCGCTGCGCGGCGGTGACCTGGTCACCGTCGCGAAGACGACGGGGACGGCCGCCCGCTTCATCCACCCCGACGCGACCGAGGAGCCGGTCTACCGCAAGTTCGGCATCGCCAACGTGGTGGAGCAGATCGGCATCGTGCGCCGGGCCGCCACCTACCGGCCGCACGCCCTGGTGATCGAGTGCATGGCGGTCATGCCGGCGCTCCAGGAGGTCAACCAGAGCAAGCTGATCCGTTCCACGATCGGCGTGCTGTGCAACGTCCGCGAGGACCACCTCGCCGAGATGGGCCCCACCCTGGACGACGTCGCCCGCTCGCTGTGCCGCTCGATGCCGCAGGACGGCATCTGCGTCACGGCCGAGAAGGACCGCTTCCACATCCTCCAGGAGGAGGCGGACGCCCGTAACTGCCAACTGATCTACGCCGACCCCGACACCGTCACCGACGAGGAGCTGCGCGGCTTCAGCTGGTTCACGTTCAAGGAGAACGTGGCGATCGCGCTCACCGTCGCGGAGCTGCTCGGCGTGGAGCGCCAGGTGGCCCTCCAGGGGATGTACGACGCGCCGCCGGACCCGGGCGTGCTGTCCGTGGAGCGGTACGTCACCCCGGAGGGCAAGCGGCTGGCGTTCGCCAACGTCTTCGCGGCCAACGACCCCGAGTCGACGCTGATGAACGTCAACCAGTTGCTGGACCTCGGCGCCATCAACCGCCCGCTGAACGTGGTGATCAACTGCCGGCCCGACCGCGTCGAGCGCAACGGGCAGATGGGCGAGCTGATCCCGGACCTCAAGCCGGACCACGTCTTCGTCATCGGACACCCCGCGAAGAGCGCGATCGACGCCGTCCCCGCCGAGTGGCGGGACCGGGCGGTCGACCTGGGCGGCGAGCGCCGCGAGGCCGAGGAGTTCATGGCGACCATGCTCGGCAAGATGCCCGACGGCTCCTCGCTCGTCGCCATCGGCAACATCCACGGCCAGGGCGAAGAGCTGTTGGAGTACCTCGCCGAACTGCCCGCCGACGAGAGCGCCGCGACGCCCGGCGCCGAGCCGGCGGACGACCGGCAGGAGCAGGAGCAGGAGCAGGAGGAACAGCAGCAGCCGCAGTTCGCTCCCGTCGCCGCCCAGCCCGCGCGCCTGGACCCGTACGCCCCGTACCCGACGGCGTACGAGGAGCGCTACCAGGCGTCCCAGACCCAGGAGATCCCGGTGGTGCGGATCCCGACCCAGCCGACCGACGAGCACCGGTTGGAGCCGGTGCCGCCGCCGCCCACCGCCGCCGGCTCGTGGGACGGCCGGGCGTGGCCCGCGGCCGACGAGCGGCCCGAGGCGCGTGTCGAGGAGCCCTTCGACCCCTTCGGCCACCGTCAGCGCCCGACCCACGAGGGCGATCAACTGCCTCCGCACCACCGCCCCTGACCAGCGGACGGCCGCCGGCCGCCGTCGCACGTCCCGTCCGCCCTGCCTCGCAACACCCGCCCGGAGCCCCCAGTTGACCACTGCCGCCCTGACCCCCGAGATGGCTGCCCTGGGCATCGCCATAGGTCTGTTCTTCTCCCTGCTGTGCTACCTCACCACCAACCTCTCCCCCGGCGGCATGATCACGCCGGGCTGGCTCGCGCTGACCCTGATCGAGGACCTTCAGCGCGCGGCCATGGTCGTCGGGGTCACCGCGCTGACCTACGCCGGCACCAAGCTGATGCAGCGGGTCATGATCCTGTACGGGAAGCGGCTGTTCGCCGCGGTCGTCCTGCTCGGAGTGCTGCTCCAGTCGACGGTGATGATCGTGCTGTCGATCGAGTTCCCGCTGCTGTACGGGAACGAGACCCTCGGCTTCATCGTCCCCGGCCTGATCGCCTACCAGTTGGTGCGCCAGCCGAAGGTGCCGACGCTGCTCGCGACGGCCTCCGTCTCGATGATGGCGTACATCGTCGTCGCCGCCGGTCTGCTGCTCGGCGTCATGCCCGCCGTCTGACCCCCGAAGAAACGACGACCCGAAAGTCTCGAAGAGCCGAAGACTCGACGAGCCGAAGAATCGAGGAAGTTCGATGGCAGTGAAGAAGAAGTCGCGCCGGGTCCTGCCGGTCCTCGCGGTCCTCGGGCTCGTCGCGACGTCCGGCTACCTCACGCTGGAGTTGCGCCAGCAGGAGGACGACGGGGTCACCGAGATACGCAACGTCGGCGTCCTGAACGGGATGAAGGGCACGACCGGCGCCTCCGCCGACAAGGGCGCGGAGGGCTGGACCCGGCTGGAGAACCCGGCGCGCAGCGTGCTGCGCGGCGGCGACGGCCAGGTGAAGGCGGTGCTGACCGACGGCGCACAGACCGCGAAGCTGACCGGCCCGGCGCGCACCTTCGCCGAGCCGGCGTCGACGGGCTCCAAGGTCTCCACCACGGACTGGGTGCGGCTGATGCCCGAGGAGTGGTCCGAGGGCGCGGAGAAGGAGAAGTGGTTCAAGGAGTGGTACGCCGAGTACGCGGACAGCAAGGAGGACGACATCTTCTCCTTCGCCTTCCAGTACGTGCAGGGCGCACCCGACGTCAAGGACGACAAGGGGCTGGTCGTCGCGGGTGACGCGAACTTCGGCCCGCTGAACGTCGGCGGGAAGGACGAGGACGGCGACCTGCGCCTGGAACAGTCCGACTTCTACGACTATCTCGGCAAGCCCTATCCCTTCCGGGACGGCAAGACCGGCACGCCGGAGAGCATGCGTGCCCGGTCCTTGGACTGCTCGGGCTACATCCGGATGGTGCTGGGCTACCGCGGGCGCTATCCGCTGATGTCGTCGGACCGTTCCGGCGACGGCCTGCCGCGCACCGCGAACGGCATGGCGCGCTCGAAGCTGGGCGCGGACGTACTGCCGCTGAAGGGCATCACACCGGCGGACCGCCCGACCGCCATCGACCAACTGCAAGCCGGTGACCTGGTGTTCTTCAAGCTGGACACCCGCACCGCAGACCGGTTGGACCACATGGGCATCGTCGTCGGCCACGACACCGAGGGGCATCTGATCTTCATCTCCAGCCGCGAGGAGATCAACGGCCCCACCATCGGCGACGTCGGCGGCGTCTCCCGACTGGACGGCAACGGCTACTACGCGAAGACGCTGCGCAGCGCGAAGCGCCTGTAGCTCCCGTAGCTCCCGTGTGCGTGAGGGCGGGGCCATCCCCAAGGGGTGGCCCCGCCCTCACGCGTCGAGAAGACCGACCGGGGTCAGAAGACGGACTCCGCCTCGTTCATCCGGTTCTCCGGGACCATCTTCAACTGCGTCACGGCGTCCGCGAGCGGGGCCATCACGACCTCCGTCCCGCGCAGGGAGGTCATCTTGCCGAAGTCGCCGCGGTGCGCGGCCTCCACCGCGTGCCAGCCGAAGCGGGTGGCGAGGACCCGGTCGTACGCCGTGGGGACGCCGCCGCGCTGTACGTGGCCGAGGATGACCGGCTTGGCCTCCTTGCCGAGGCGGTGCTCCAACTCGACGGCGAGGCGGTTGCCGATGCCCTGGAAGCGCTCGTGGCCGAACTGGTCGATCTCGCCCTTGCGGTACTCCATCGAGCCCTCGGCGGGGTGCGCGCCCTCCGCGACGCAGATGACGGCGAACTTCTTGCCGCGGGCGAACCGCTCCTCGACCATCTTGACCAGGTCCTGGACCTCGAACGGCCGCTCGGGCAGACAGATGCCGTGCGCGCCGCCCGCCATCCCGGACTCCAGGGCGATCCACCCGGCGTGCCGCCCCATCACCTCGACGACCATGACGCGCTGGTGCGACTCGGCGGTGGTCTTCAGCCGGTCTATGGCTTCGGTGGCGACCGTCACCGCGGTGTCGAAGCCGAAGGTGCGGTCGGTGGCGGAGATGTCGTTGTCGATGGTCTTCGGGACGCCGACGACGGGCATCCCGGCGTCCGCGAGCATCCGGGACGCGGTGAGCGTGCCCTCGCCGCCGATCGGGATCAGCACGTCGATGCCGTACTGCCGCTGGATCTCGCCGCAGTTCTCCGCGGCCTCCCGCAGCCGGCTGCGCTCCAGGCGCGCGGAGCCGAGGATCGTACCGCCACGGGCCAGGATGCCGCTGACGGCGTTGAGGTCGAGGGGGCGGTGGTGGCCGTCGAGGAGGCCCTTGAAGCCGTCCTCGAAACCGATGACCTCGTCGCCGTGCCCGGTGATGGCCCGGTGCACGACCGAGCGGATCACGGCGTTGAGACCGGGGCAGTCGCCTCCGGCGGTCAGCACTCCGATACGCATCGCGCTGTGTCTCCTGCTCGTAGTGGGGCGTCTGAGCCGAGAGTCAATTGTTCCACGCCCACGGTCCCGCCGTGCGGCGAGCTCTGCCACGACGTCTGCGACCCGGTTCTGTCGGGCTCGCCCAGCCCCTCGCGCCCCAGACCTCGCCGTGTCCCTGCGGGTGCCGTGTTCCCTGCGGATGAGTGTGGCTGGTCGCGCAGTTCCGCCCCCTACGCCCAGAGGGCGTGGGGCCCCAGCGCCCCTGACTACCCGCCGTTTCCCTGCGGGTTCATCGGTCTCTGCGGGTGCATCGTGGCTGGTCGCGCAGTTCCCCGCGCCCCTGGAAACCCACGCCCTGCGGGCGTCGGGACAAACCGCGTACCCGCTGGTGACCGACGGGCTGAGCGAATCAGGGGCGCTGGGGGTCCCCCCACGCCCTCTGGGCGTGGGGGGCGGAACTGCGCGAACAGCCACCCACCGGGCCGCAGACGCCCAGGCGCAGCTCGCCGCACGGCGAAACCGCGGGTCGCAGGGGCAAGCGCGTACTCACCCGGCCCGACCCCCGACGCACGCCCTAGTCCACTTCGAGAGGTATTGTCAAGAGGGAAAGGCCGCGGACCAGCGGTTTTTCTTCGGTTTTTGCCACAACGAGTGACTGCCACGTCGAGTGACGACGGGCGGACGGAGGGCGCACGTGACGCGCAGCGTGTACGTGACCGGAATCGACCGCGGGGACGGCCGCCAGGTCGTCGAGCTGGGGGTCATGGAGCTGCTGACCCGCCAGGTGGACCGGGTGGGGGTCTTCCGCCCCCTGGTGCACGACGGGCCCGACCGGCTCTTCGAACTGCTGCGGGCCCGCTACCGGCTCGCCCAGGACCCCGCGTCCGTGTACGGCATGGACTACCACGAGGCGTCCGCGCTCCAGGCCGAGCAGGGCACCGACGAACTCGTCTCCCACCTGGTGAACCGCTTCCACCGGGTGGCCCGCGACTACGAGGTGGTGCTCGTCCTCGGCACCGACTTCGCCGCCACCCAGCTCCCCGACGAACTGGCGCTCAACGCCCGGCTCGCCAACGAGTTCGGCGCCTCCGTGATCCCCGTGGTGGGCGGTCGGGGCCAGACCGCCGAGTCGGTGCGCGCCGAGGCCCGCAACGCCTTCCGCGCGTACGAGGCGCTCGGCTGCGACATCCTCGCCATGACGGTCAACCGGGTGGCGGCGGCCGACCGCGGGGAGATAGCCGAGCGGCTGGCGGCCCGCCTCCCCGTCCCCTGCTACGTCCTGCCCGACGAGCCCGCGCTCGCCGCGCCCACCGTCTCCCAGATCGCCCAGGCCCTGAACGGCACGGTGCTGCTCGGCGACGACTCCGGCCTCGCCCGCGACGCCCTCGACTTCGTCTTCGGCGGCGCGACCCTGCCGAACTTCCTCACCGCCCTGACCCCCGGCTGCATGGTGGTCACCCCCGGCGACCGCGCGGACCTGGTCGTCGGCGCCCTCGCCGCGCACTCCGCCGGCACCCCGCCCATCGCCGGCGTGCTGCTCACCCTGGACGAGCGGCCCCGGGACGAGGTGCTGACCCTGGCGTCCCGGCTGGCCCCCGGCACCCCGGTGGTCTCCGTCGCCGCCACCAGCTTCCCCACCGCCATGGAGCTGTTCAGCCTGGAGGGCAAGCTGAGCGCCGCCACCCCGCGGAAGGCGGAGACCGCGCTCGGCCTCTTCGAGCGGCACGTCGACTCCGCCGAGCTGCTCGACCGGCTGGCGGTGGCCCGCAGCGGCCGGGTCACCCCGATGATGTTCGAGCACGAGCTACTGGAGCAGGCCCGCGCCGACCGGCGCCGCGTCGTACTGCCGGAGGGCACGGAGGAACGGGTGCTGCGCGCCGCCGACGTGCTGGTGCGCCGCGACGTGTGCGACCTGACCCTGCTCGGCGACCCGGACGTGATCCGCAAGAAGGCCGCCGACCTCGGCATCGACCTGTCCGCCGTCCAACTCGTCGATCCGAACACCTCGGAGCTGCGCCAGCCCTTCGCCGAGCGGTACGCCGAGCTGCGCGCCCACAAGGGCGTCTCGGTGGAGCTGGCGTACGACGTGGTCGCCGACGTGAACTACTTCGGCACCCTGATGGTGGAGGAGGGCCTCGCCGACGGCATGGTCTCCGGCTCGGTCCACTCGACCGCGGCCACCATCCGCCCGGCGTTCGAGATCATCAAGACCCGCAAGGCGGCCGACGGCTCCGGCGGCGGCGCCTCGATCGTCTCCTCCGTGTTCTTCATGTGCCTGGCGGACGAGGTGCTGGTGTACGGCGACTGCGCGGTCAACCCGGATCCGAACGCCGAGCAGCTCGCGGACATCGCCGTCCAGTCCGCCGCGACCGCCGCCCGCTTCGGGGTGGAACCGCGGATCGCGATGCTGTCGTACTCCACCGGCACCTCCGGCTCCGGCGCGGACGTCGACAAGGTGCGGGAGGCCACCGAGCTGGTCCGCCGCGCCCGCCCGGACCTGCGGATCGAGGGGCCGATCCAGTACGACGCGGCCGTGGAGCCGTCCGTCGCCGCGACCAAGCTGCCGGACTCCGAGGTCGCCGGCCGCGCGACGGTGCTGATCTTCCCCGACCTGAACACCGGCAACAACACGTACAAGGCCGTGCAGCGCTCGGCCGGCGCGGTGGCGGTCGGCCCCGTGCTCCAGGGCCTGCGCAAGCCGGTGAACGACCTGTCGCGCGGCGCCCTGGTCGGCGACATCGTGAACACGGTCGCGATCACCGCGATCCAGGCGCAGCCGGAGCCGGGGGCCGAGCAGCCCGCACGGCCGGCCCGGTCGGCCGCCGCGCCCGCGTAGCCCCGACCCGCCCGTACCCCCGTCCCGTACGCCCGAGACCCCGAGACCCCGCAATCCGCACCCGACAGAAGGCCCCGCGACCGTGACCACGTCCTCCGCCCCCGCTCCCTCCCGCGTCCTCGTCCTGAACTCCGGCTCCTCCTCGGTCAAGTACCAGTTGCTCGACATGGTCGACGGCGCCCGGCTCGCGGTCGGGCTGGTGGAGCGGATCGGCGAGCGGACGTCCCGACTCGTGCACACCCCGGGCGACGGCGGCGAGCCGCGCGAGCGCACCGGCCCGATCGCCGACCACGAGGCCGCGCTGAAGGCGGTCGCCGAGGAGTTGTCGGCGGACGGGCTGGGGCTGGACTCGCCGGCGCTGGCGGCGATCGGCCACCGGGTGGTCCACGGCGGGCTGAAGTTCACCGCGCCGACCGTCGTCGACGACGAGGTGCTGGCGGAGATCGAGCGGCTGGTGCCGGTGGCCCCGCTGCACAACCCGGCGAACGTCGTCGGCATCCGCACCGCCCGGGCGCTCCGCCCCGACCTGCCGCAGGTCGCGGTCTTCGACACCGCATTCCACACCACGATGCCGGAGTCGGCGGCCCGGTACGCCATCGACGTGGAGACCGCGGACGCGCACCGCATCCGCCGCTACGGCTTCCACGGCACCTCGCACGCGTACGTCTCGCGCGAGACGGCGAAGCTGCTGGGCAAGGAGCCGGCGGAGGTGAACGTGATCGTGCTGCACCTGGGCAACGGCGCGTCCGCGTCCGCGGTGGCCGGCGGCCGGTGCGTGGACACCTCGATGGGGCTCACTCCGTTGGAGGGCCTGGTGATGGGCACCCGCTCGGGCGACGTGGACCCGGCGGTCACCTTCCACCTGAAACGGGTGGCGGGCATGTCGACGGACGAGATCGACACCCTGCTGAACAAGAAGAGCGGGCTGGTGGGGCTCTGCGGCGACAACGACATGCGGGAGATCCGCCGGCGCATCGACGAGGGCGACGAGCGGGCGCGGCTGGCGTTCGAGATCTACGTGCACCGGCTGAAGAAGTACATCGGGGCGTATTACGCGGTGCTCGGCCGGGTGGACGCGATCGCCTTCACGGCCGGCGTGGGCGAGAACGCGGCCTTCGTGCGGGAGGCCGCGGTCGCCGGGCTCGAAGAGTTGGGGCTCGCGATCGACGCGGAGTTGAACGCCGAGCGGTCGCCGCGGGCGCGGATCGTGTCGCCGGTGTACGCCCGGGTCGCGGTGGCGGTCGTGCCCACCGACGAGGAGTTGGAGATCGCGCGGCAGACATTCGAGGTGGTGTCCGCCAATTCACTCGACTGAGCGAATGCCTGCCCATTTGTATCTTCCACTAGACGGAATATTCCGAGTCGAAACAAACCGATAGGATCCGCCTTATGCGCCGTTCCAAAATCGTCTGCACACTGGGCCCCGCCGTCGACTCGTACGAGCAGTTGAAAGCTCTCATCGAGGCCGGCATGAACGTGGCCCGCTTCAACATGAGCCACGGAAACCACGCCGACCACCAGGGCCGCTACGAGCGCCTGCGGCGGGCTTCCGCGGACACCGGCCGGGCGATCGGCGTGCTCATCGACCTCCAGGGCCCCAAGATCCGGCTGGAGACCTTCGCCGAGGGCCCCGTCGAGCTGGTGCGCGGTGACGAGTTCACCATCACCACCGAGGACGTGCCCGGCGACCGCACCATCTGCGGCACCACCTACAAGGGCCTGCCCGGGGACGTCGCGAAGGGCGACCAGATCCTGATCAACGACGGCAACGTCGAGCTGCGGGTCGTGGAGGTGGACGGCCAGCGGGTGAAGACCATGGTCGTCGAGGGCGGCGTGATCTCCGACCACAAGGGCATCAACCTCCCCGGCGCCGCGGTCAACGTGCCCGCGCTCTCCGACAAGGACGTGGAGGACCTGCGCTTCGGCCTGGAGATGGGCTGCGACCTGGTCGCGCTCTCCTTCGTCCGGGACGCCGGCGACGTCCGCGACGTCCACAAGGTGATGGACGAGGTCGGCCGGCGCGTCCCGGTGATCGCCAAGGTCGAGAAGCCGCAGGCCGTGGAGAACATGCAGGACGTCGTGATGGCCTTCGACGGCGTCATGGTGGCCCGCGGTGACCTCGCCGTCGAGTATCCGCTCGAAAAGGTCCCGATGGTGCAGAAGCGCCTCATCGAGCTGTGCCGCCGCAACGCCAAGCCGGTGATCGTGGCGACCCAGATGATGGAGTCGATGATCACCAACTCGCGGCCGACGCGCGCCGAGGCGTCCGACGTCGCCAACGCCATCCTGGACGGCGCGGACGCGGTGATGCTCTCCGCCGAGTCCTCGGTGGGCGCCTATCCGCTGGAGACCGTCAAGACGATGTCGAAGATCGTCGTGGCGGCGGAGGGCGAGCTGCTCTCCAAGGGCCTCCAGCCGCTGGTGCCGGGCAAGAAGCCGCGCACCCAGGGCGGCTCGGTGGCCCGCGCGGCCTGTGAGATCGCGGACTTCCTGGACGGCAAGGCGCTGATCGCCTTCACCCAGTCCGGCGACACGGCGCGGCGGCTGTCGCGCTACCGCGTCTGCCAGCCGATCCTGGCCTTCACCACCGAGGAGTCCACCCGCAACCAGCTCACGCTGAGCTGGGGCGTGGAGTCCTTCGTCGTGCCGCACGTCGACAACACGGACGCGATGGTCGACCTGGTGGACGCGGAGCTGTCGAAGCTCCAGCGCTACAACGAGGGCGACACCATGGTCATCACGGCCGGCTCGCCGCCCGGCGTCCCCGGCACCACGAACATGGTGCGGGTGCACCACCTGGGCTCCAAGTCCTGAGCCGCGGTCCCGCGTGACGCACGGCGGTGCCCCGGTCCGGTGCGGACCGGGGCACCGCCGCGTCGTGCCCGGCTACTCGGGGTCGTAGTGGCCGGGCGTGAAGTAGTTGTGCAGGCCCGGGATCGTCAGCGTGCCGCCGAACTGGCCTGCCTGGCGGACCGTCACATCGGTGAAGATCGCCAACGGTACGTTCAGGGGCGGCGGCTTCTCGGGGCTGAAGGTGACCGGGATGATCCCGAAGAGGTTGCCCTTCAGCTCCTCGGTGTACATCGTGACGGTGCCGTTGCGGATGGTGGAGGTGGACCCCTCGTCCGCCGTCGCGTGCAACGTGGTGCCGTCGGGGCCGTCCACCAACTGGTGCAGGTCCTTGATGTCGATGCTGCTCGCGGTGAACTTCAGCACCGGCTTGACCTTGCCGCCGCCGGTCTTCACCTCGACGATGCCCTTGTAGTCCAGGCCCGCCAGGGTGAGCTTGGTGCTCTTGAGGATCCACGGCTGGTCGGGGAGGTCGGGGATGCCCGGCTCCAACTCGGCGTCCGCCAGCGCCTCGGGATCGGGGGTGGGGCAAGGGAAGCGGGGCTTGGCGCCGTCGGGGATGTCCTCGTCCTTCTTCGGTTCGAGCCCCTTGGCGTCCTCCGCCAGTTCCTCGACCTCGGCGCCCGCCTGCTCGGCCGCCTTGCGGATGGCCTTCTCGGTCCCGCCGCCGTCGCCGCCCTCGCGTGCGGTGTCGTGCCCGTCGGCCCGCGGCGCGTCCGGCTCCTTCGACGGCTCGGTGGACGGCTTCGGGTCCGGCGCCGGGGGCGGGGTCGCCTTCGGCGGCGGCGTCGTGGGCGGTGGCGGGGCCGACTGGTTGCCCTCGTCACCCACGCCGAACAGGTCCTTCAGCGCGTCCCCGACCCCCAACGGGTCCCAGGGGTCACGGGACTTGGTGGAGCTCGGCGCGGCCTGCGGCGAGGGCGGGGCGCCGGCACCCGCGGCGTCCTCGGTGGCCTGCGCCGCCGACGGCGCCTCACCGGGCTCCTCGTCGTCCTCCGGCTCGGGCTCCCGCGCGTCCTCAGCGGCGGACTCCCCCGGCGCCGGTTCCGGCTCGCGCGCCGGCTCGTCCGAGGGCTCCGCGCTCTCCGACGGCTTCGGGGATCCGGGGGCCGCCGGCTTCTCGGGCTTGGCGTCCTTCTCGGCCTTCTCGGGTTCCGCGGATTGCTGCGGCTCGTCCGACCGGGTCACGCACGGCCCGGGGGCGAAGGGGATGTCCTTGTTGTCGGCGAGGGCCGCCTTGGGGGTGAGGCCCATCCCGACGAAGACGGCGGTCGGCATGGCCGCCAGGGCTATCGCCCTTCCGGCCGGCCGCTGGAGCTTGGTCAGCAGCGACTTCTTCGGGGCGGCGTGCCGTGGGCCCTTCTTGGCCCGCGCCCCATCGCCGTCGGCACCCGTCCCGGCACCGGTCAGCGGTGTGACGTCACCCTGCACTGTTCCTCCCGCCGTGGGGGTCGATGGTCGTCTTCTCGTGCGGGTCGGCCGGCTCGGCCTGCATCGGGGCCAGTACGGCCGTGGGGGTCCCTTCCTCCTTCGGGGTCCCTACGGGCTCCGCCTCGTGCACGACCGGCTTTCCGGGCGCCCAGGAGACCGAGAGGGCACCGCCGAGCAGTGCGAAGAGGAAGCCGATCACGAAGCCGCCCAGATTGGCGACGGGGATCGAGATCAGCGCGAGCAGGATCGCGGCCACGCCGGCGAACACCCGAACGATGTGGTGGAACCACATCGTGAGCCCCAGCGTGACCAGCAGCACGCCGATGATCAGCGAGCCCGCGCCGGCGGTCGTCGACATGGAGAGCGTCAGATGCCCCAGCTTCAGGCTGGCGTACGGGAAGTAGGCGATCGGGATGCCGCCGATGAGGGTGAACAGCCCGGCCCAGAAAGGCCGTTGACCCCGCCAGTCACGGAACCTTCGCCAGAGGGTCCGGGTGTAGTGGTCGTTCCGCCCGGTGGCCATGGAGTCGGCGCTCATGGAAAACAGCTCCCTGGAACTGGTGTTGCTGGGTGGAGAGTGGGCGGGCGGCCGACGCCACGACGGCGTCACCGCCCGCCCGGACGGTCGACCGTCAGTAGCACTCGACCTTCGGGCCGTCGCCCTTGTGCAGACGCATCTTGAGGCCGCCCAGCTTGAAGGTGCCGGCGGTGGTCGCCCACGCCTTCTGCTTGACGCCGGTCAACACGGCTTGGTCCGCCTGCTGGGCAAAGCTGTTGGGAAGGATCTTGTCCTGCACGACCGGACCCTTGCCGCCCCGCCGCGAGTCCGTGTCCTTAGCCGCGACACCGATGTCAATGTTGGTGAACTTGGCATCGCCGTCCAGCTCGGTGATGTCGAGGTAGAGGTTCTCCGCCTCGACCGTCTTGCTGCCCTCACCGGCACGGAGCTGGAGCGTGATCTTCCCCAGCAACGGCACGTCGGTCACCACCGACTGGCACATGTTCTTGATCGTCGCCGACCGGAACGTCGAGATGGCGACCGGGTGCTTGGTCTTGTCGTCGCCGTCCATCGTCTTGTAGCCCATGTCCACGCCGCCGTACTGCGCGAACCCGGTGCCGTCCAGCTTCCCTGCCGTGACCTTGAACTCCTGGCCGGACACCGCGAAGGACGCGGCGAGCGCCCCCTGTGCCAGCCCGATGCCGATGGCGGCGGTGGCCGCCACGCTCGGCACCATGACTAGGGCGAACCGCTTCCATCTGGTTCCGCCACGAGTCATCGACTCCATGACTTTCCTCCTTCTCGGACGTACACCCCGACTGACGGACCCGTCCGTCACGAGGTGGGAGAAGCGCTACGTCCCCGGGAAGAAGAGCGCCTGCGAGTCCAGGCGCGTACCGCGACCGAAACACCGGCGATCACCCCCGAGCGACAACCACTGATCGCGCCTGACGCGTCATGCGCAACCTCGGGTCGGACAGGCCCTGCCGTTCGGCAGGAACCCCCCTGTCCGCGTCCGGCGGTGCGCCGGCCGGCTCGGTGGGGACCCAGGACCGCGGGCACGGCCGGGGAGCCGGGCCGGTGCGGTGTTGGACCGAGCGTGGCCGATCGTGGTCCATTCGGGGCCTTGACACAAGGGGGGTCGTTACTGGCTAGTAACGACCTGATAACCGCACACCGGCCACGCGTTCCCGAACAGGCACACACGGTGCACCAGCGGTCCACGGCATAGCGGGGCAAGCCCACCAAAAGCCGGACAGGGGGAGCGAGTTGATTTACTGCGAGTAACACCGCCCCTCTTTGCCAAGATTTAGCAAAGGGGGCGGTGCTTGGCCACTGCGCCAAAAAACGGCGCGCGTCCTACGGTGCTCAGTACAGGGCGCGGGCCAGCGCCGAGCGGGCCGCGGTCACCCGGGGGTCGTCGGCCCCGACCACCTCGAAGAGCTCCAACAGCCTTACGCGCGCGGCGTCCCGATCGTCACCGCGGGTGCGGCGCACGGCCTCGACCAAGCGCCCGAAGGCGTCCTCCACGTGCCCGCCGACCAGGTCCAGATCGGCCGCCGCGACCTGTGCCGCCACGTCGTCCGGACGGGCCGCCGCGTCCTGCCGCGTCTTGTTCGGGTCCAAGTCCTTGACCCGGCCGAGCAGTTCGGCCTGGGCGAGGCCCAGCTTGGCCTCGGTGTTCCCGGGGTCCTCCGACAACACGTTCTGGTACGCCTGCACCGCGCCCGCGAAGTCGCCCGCGTCCAGCGCCTGCACGGCCGCACCCAGCGCCGCGTCGTACGGCCCGACCGGTTCTTCGGGGGCCGCGGCGGCCGACTCGTCGCCCTCGCCCGCCGGGGCGACCGCGATGCCGGTCAGCCCGAAGCGCTGCTCGGCGACCTGGATGAGCTGGTCCAGGGTCTCCCGGATCTGACGCTCGGGGGCCGCGCCCTGGAAGAGCGGCAGCGCCTGCCCGGCGACCACGGCGAACACCGCGGGGATGCCCTGCACTCCGAACTGCTGCATCAGCAGCTGATTGGCGTCGACGTCGATCTTGGCGAGCAGGAAACGGCCGTTGTACTCCGTCGCCAACCGTTCGAGGAGGGGCCCGAGCTGCTTGCAGGGCTCGCACCACTCGGCCCAGAAGTCGATGACGACCGGCACCTCGTTCGAGCGCTGCAACACGTCGCGCTCGAAGCCGGCCTCGTCGACGTCGATCACCAGACCGGAGGGGGCCACGGCACCGCCGCCGCCCTGGCGCGCGGCCTCGGCCCGCGCCTGCTCCGCCTTGGCCTTGGCCTCGTTGGCCGCCTTCACCGCGGCGAGGTCGACGACGCCGCTCATGGACATGTTCCTAGGCTGCATGAGTACATCCTCCCCCCTTCGCGCGCGCAAGTGAAAAGCACCCCGAAAAGCTCGGAAAGCTGGCGCACGGTCCCCACCCTGCGCCGGTGGTTGTCGCGGAGAGCCGATCACGGCTTTCGCTACGGGTCGTAGCGTAACTGTGCCGCCCGGGTGCCGTGTGAGATACCTCCCGTGAACTGGCTCACAGCAATCCTGCTACCCGCCGGTATGGTCGCGGGCATGCAGAGCCGTACGGGCCGTCCCCGGAGCGCGGGGACCGACACCGCGATCCTCGACGCCACACGGGCCGCGCTCGTGGAGCTCGGCTGGTCGAAGCTGACCATGGGGGACGTCGCGGTCCGCGCCGGCGTCGCCAAGACGACGCTCTACCGGCGCTGGTCGAACAAGAACGAACTCGTGGTGGACGCGGTGGCCGTCATCTTCGACGAGCTGCGCCTCCCCGACCTCGGGAGCCTCGACGCCGACGTGCAGGCGGTGGTCCTCCAGTTCGCGGCGCTGCTGGAGCGCCCGGAGGCCAGGACGGCGCTGATGGCCGTGGTGGCGGAGGCGACCCGCGACGAGGCGCTGCGCCGGCGCATCCGCTCGGCGATCGTGGACCGGCAAAAGCGCCTGGTCCTGGAAGGGCGGGCGCGGGCGCAGGCGCGCGGGGAGCTGCCCTACGAGGACGACCCGGCGCGGGCCGCGCTCCGGGCCGACCTGATCTTCGACGTGATCGCCGGCGCCGTGGTGCACCGCGCGCTGGTGAGCTCGGAGCCGGTGGACGAGGCGTGGGCGCGCGACTTCACGGCCCTGCTGCTGTCTGGCCTGACGCCGTCGGTGCCGTAGCGGCTCGACGGCGTCGGACAGGGCGCCTGCGGCGGGGGCTCAGAAGCCGGGGGGCTCGGTGTACGTGCCCCATTCGTCGCGCAGCGCGTCGCAGATCTCGCCCAGCGTGGCCTCGGCGCGTACGGCGTCGAGCATCGGCCCGATCATGTTCGACCCGTCCCGTGCGGCCGCCAGCATGGCCGTCAGCGCGCTGCGCACCCGGGCGTCGTCGCGCCGCTCGCGCCGCTCGGCGAGGACGCGCACCTGCTCGCGTTCGACCTCGTGGCTGACCCGCAGGATCTCCAGGTCGCCGGTGACCGAGCCCTCGTGCACGTTGACGCCGACGACCTTCTTCTCGCCCTTCTCCAGCGCCTGCTGGTAGCGGAAGGCGGACTCGGCGATCTCGCCGGTGAACCAGCCGTCCTCGATGCCGCGCAGGATGCCGGAGGTCATCGGTCCGATCGGGTGCCGTCCGTCGGGGTGGGCCCGGAGCCCGCGCTCCTTGATCTGGTCGAAGACCTTCTCGGCGTCGGCCTCGATGCGGTCGGTGAGCTGCTCGACGTACCAGGAGCCGCCGAGCGGGTCGGCGACGTTGGCGACGCCGGTCTCCTCCATCAGCACCTGCTGGGTGCGCAGCGCGATCTCCGCGGCCTGCTGACTGGGCAGCGCCAGGGTCTCGTCCAGGGCGTTGGTGTGCAGCGAGTTGGTGCCGCCGAGGATCGCGGACAGCGCCTCCACGGCGGTGCGCACGACGTTGTTGTACGGCTGCTGCGCGGTGAGCGAGACGCCCGCGGTCTGGGTGTGGAAGCGCAGCCACTGCGCCTTTTCGCTCCGGGCGCCGTAGACGTCGCGCATCCAACGCGCCCAGATCCGGCGGGCGGCCCGGAACTTCGCGATCTCCTCGAAGAAGTCGAGGTGCGCGTCGAAGAAGAAGGAGAGCCCGGGCGCGAAGACGTCCACGTCCAGGCCGCGGCTGAGCCCGAGCTCCACGTAGCCGAAGCCGTCGGCGAGGGTGTACGCCAGCTCCTGGGCGGCGGTCGCCCCGGCCTCGCGGATGTGGTAGCCGGAGACGGAGAGCGGCTTGTACGCGGGGATGCCGGCGGCGCAGTGCTCCATCAGGTCGCCGATCAGCCGCAGGTGCGGCTCGGGCTGGAAGAGCCACTCCTTCTGGGCGATGTACTCCTTGAAGATGTCCGTCTGGAGCGTGCCGTTGAGCACGGCGGGATCGACGCCCTGGCGCTCGGCGGCGACCAGGTACATGCAGAACACCGGCACGGCGGGCCCGCTGATCGTCATGGAGGTGGTGACGTCGCCGAGCGGGATGTCCCGGAAGAGGACCTCCATGTCGGCGGCGGAGTCGATCGCCACCCCGCAGTGGCCGACCTCGCCGAGCGAGCGGGGGTCGTCGGAGTCCCGCCCCATCAGCGTGGGCATGTCGAACGCGACGGAGAGCCCGCCGCCGCCGGCGGCCAGGATCATCTTGTAGCGCTCGTTCGTCTGCTCGGCGTTGCCGAAGCCGGCGAACTGGCGGATCGTCCAGGTGCGACCGCGGTAGCCGGTCGGGTGCAGCCCGCGGGTGAAGGGGTACTCCCCCGGCCAGCCGATGCGCTCGAACCCCTCGTACGCGTCGCCGGGCCGCGGCCCGTAGACCGGCTCCACGGGATCCCCCGAGAGCGTGCTGAAGTCCGCGTCCCGCTTGCGGGCCTTGTCGTATCGGGCCTGCCAGCGGAGGCGGCCCTCTTCAATCGCGTGGGCGTCCATGAAGCCAATTTACTAGGACGTCCTACTATCTGTCGACGCGGATGCGCTGCGCTGTGCGTGCGGATGTGGGGCGGGGGCGCCCCGGGGCGCGGCCGGGGCACACGCCCCGCACCTCTGCGGGAGCGTCGGCCGGCGCGGCCGGATGGGGTTTGCTTGCGCAGTTCCGCCCACCACGCCCCGCGGGCGTAGGGGGCGGAACTGCGCGAACAGCCCCCACCGGGCCGCAGACGCAAAAGATGCACAACCAGCCACGGCGCACCGCACCAGCGGGTGCCACTGACGCCGTGACGGCGACCACAGGCCATGGACGGCTGGTCGCGCAGTTCCCCGCGCCCCTGGGGTCCTCCGCTTAGGGGGCTGGGGGCGCTGGGGGTACCACCACGGGGCGGAACTGCGCGAGCAGGCCCACCACCGGGTCGCAGACGCGGAGGGGTCGCAACCGGCGCAGCCGGAGCCCGCGGGGTGCTCGGGTTACGCCTTCGCGGGCTCGGGCGCTCCGCCGGCGATCAGCGCCTGGGCCTCGCGGGTGATCTTGGGCTCGACGAAGAAGGAGGCCACCGGGATGCAGCCCGCCGCCAGGACCCACAGCAGCTTCCCGAAGGGCCACTTCGCCTTGGATCCCAGGTCGAACGCGAAGATCACGTAGACGATGAAGAGGACGCCGTGGATCTGCGAGATCACCATGGTGTCGCCCGTGCTGAAGCCGTACTTCAGCACGATGGCCCCGGTGAACACCAGCAGCCAGACGGCGGTGATGTACGCCATCACGCGATAGCGGGTCAGCACGGTTTGTTTCATGCGCCGAGCCTAACGGGGCCCGGATACCACTCCGCGCCTGGGGCGTCCAGTCCGCGGGCCGCCGGGACCGCCTCCGGGCTACCGCCGGGCCCGCCGCTCACGCCTCGTCGAAGTCCCGCGCAGCCACCCTCAGCGGCCGCAGCATCGCGAAGATCTCGCCGCACTCCTCACCGTCGTACGCCCCGAGCCCGAAGTCCATCGCCATCAGGTCCCGGGTGGCCGCCTCCACCACCCCGCGGCCCTTCTCGGTGATCGAGGCGAGGGTGCCGCGGCCGTCGTTCGGGTTGGGGCGCTTGTCCACGAGACCGGACTTGACCAGCCGGTCCACCGTGTTCGTCACGGACGTGGGGTGGACCATCAGCCGCTCGCCGATCTTCGACATCGGCAGTTCGCCCGCCTTGGAGAAGGTCAGCAGCACCAGCGCCTCGTACCGGGCGAACGTCAGCCCGTACGGCTTGACGACGGCGTCGACCTCGGCGAGCAGGATCTGGTGGGCCCGCATGATCGAGGTGATCGCGGCCATCGAGGGCACGGGCCCCCAGCGCTGGCGCCACAACTCGTCGGCTCGGGCGATCGGATCGAAGGAGAGGCTGAGCGGCTTGGACACGCGCCCGACCCTACCCAGTGGGCATCGAGCGCTCAGCCCCGTCTCGCCCTTCGGTCCGCCGCCCGCAACGGAGAAGACCCCGCCGAGCTGAGTGCTCGGCGGGGTCGCCGACCGGCGGTCGGGGGGTGCCGGTCGGAAGTCGCAGGTGCTGCGCGGGCGCAGCGCTGACTAGGCGGGGTTCACCGTGCCCTCGCGGCGCGCACGCGAGGCGATCACCTCGTCCTCGGCCGCCCGCTTCAGCTTGCGCTCCGCCACGAAGCCGCCGAACGGCAGCACCGAGAGCACGAAGTACAGCGCCGCGGTCTTCAGGTCCCACTTGGTGCGGTTCCACGCGTCCAGCCAGAACAGCACGTAGATGATGAAGAGGACGCCGTGGATCATGCCGAGCGCGGGCACCGCGTTGAAGTCCGTGGTGCGCTTCAGCACCGACGCGATCATCAACAGGATGAAGGAGACGGCCTCCGGCGCCGAGACGAGGCGGAGACGGTGGAGGGACGAGGCGGTCTTGATGTCCACGGCGGATGCACCTTCGGTGGGAGACGATCTTGTGAACGCGCTCACAAGCGCTGCCCCATTCTGCCAGCCCCCTTTGCCAAGCCTTTGTCCGGGGTGGGTGCGCGGGCGCCGTGATCCTCCTTGAGTACCTGTTCGTACCGGGTTGCGCCGGATACGGTCGCTCCGTGGCAACGTTTCGACTCCAGGGGAGCAAGGTGCTCGCGGTCGACATGACCGGCGACGCCGTCAAGGCGAAGAACGGGTCGATGGTCGCGTACGACGGCCAGATGGCCTTCAAGAAGCTCACCGGCGGCGGCGAGGGCATCCGCGGCATGGTGACCCGCCGGCTGACCGGCGAACAGATGACGCTGATGGAGGTCAAGGGCCAGGGCACCTGCTTCTTCGCCGACCGCGCGTCGGAGATCAACCTCGTCGCACTGCACGGCGACAAGCTGTACGTCGAGTCCAGCAACCTGCTGGCGACGGACGGCGGGCTGCGCACCGGCACCACCTTCACCGGCCTGCGCGGCGGGGCGAGCGGCAACGGCCTGTTCACCACCACCGTCGAGGGCAGCGGGCAGGTCGCGATCACCTCGGACGGCCCGGCCGTGGTGCTGCGCGTCACCCCGCAGTACCCGCTCTCCGTCGACCCCGGCGCGTACGTGGCCCACCAGGGCTCCCTGCGCCAGAACTTCCAGTCCGGGGTGACCTTCCGCACCTTCATGGGCGAGGGCGGCGGCGAGGCGTTCCAGATCCGCTTCGAGGGCGACGGACTCGTCTACGTGCAGCCGAGCGAGCGCAACACGATCGGGGGCGACGTCTAGATGTCCTTCCGCGAGATCAACTCCAGGCTGATCGAGGTGACCGTCGCCCCGGGGCAGCGGCTGTTCAGCCAGCGCGGCGCGATGATCGCGTACCGCGGTGACGTGACCTTCACCCCGAACACGGCCGGCGGCCGGGGCGGCATCGCCTCGATGATCGGCCGCCGGGTCGCCGGCGAGGCGACCCCGCTGATGACGGTGGAGGGCAGCGGCACGGTGATGTTCGGGCACGGCGGCCACCACGTCCAGGTCGTCCACCTCACCGGCGACACGCTCTACGTGGAGGCGGACCGCCTGCTCGCCTTCGACGGCGCCTTGGAGCAGGGCACGATGTTCATGGGCTCGCAGGGCGGGGTCATGGGCATGGTGCGCGGCCAGGTCAGCGGCCAGGGCCTGTTCACCACCACGCTGCGCGGCCACGGCGCGGTGGCGGTGATGGCGCACGGCGGCGTGGTGGAACTGCCGATCGTCCCCGGGCGCCCGGTGCACGTGGACCCGCAGGCGTACGTGGCGCACCACGGCGACGTGCGGAACAAGCTCTCCACCGCGCTCGGCTGGCGCGACATGGTGGGGCGCGGCTCGGGCGAGGCGTTCCAGTTGGAGCTCAGCGGCAGCGGTGCGGTGTACGTCCAGGCGTCGGAGGAGAAGCTGTGACCGGTCCGGGCGGCCCCGTGGCCCTTGATCCGATGACGTTGCCGAGCGACGACAACGTCAACGCGTACACCTTCTGCGTGGAGCTGAAGGGGAGCCAGTGGTTCCTCCAGAAGGGCAAGATGATCGCCTATTACGGGCAGATCGAGTTCAACGGCGTCGGGCACGGCCGGCTCGACCGGCTGCTGCGCACCTCGTTCCACTCGCCGCTGCACGCGGGCGACTGGGTGGTGGCGGAGGGCAGCGGCAAGATGCTGCTCGCGGACCGGGCGTTCGACGTGAACTCCTTCGACCTGGACGACGGCAATCTGACGATCCGCGCCGGGAACCTGCTGGCCTACCAGCCGTCGCTGGCGCTGAAGCAGTCGATCGTGCCGGGCTTCCTGACGTTGATCGGCACGGGGAAGTTCGTCGCCGCTTCGAACGGCCCGGTGGTCTTCATGGAGCCCCCGATCCGGGTGGATCCGCAGGCGCTGGTGGGGTGGGCGGACTGCCCCTCGCCCTGTCACCACTACGACCACGGGTACATGACGGGGGTGCTGGGCGGGGTGCGGGCGCTGACGGGGATCGGCGGGGCCTCCGGCGAGGAGCACCAGTTCGACTTCGTGGGTGCAGGCACCGTGCTGTTGCAGTCCTCCGAGGCGCTGTTGCCCGAGGTGTCGACGGGGGCGCCGCCGGCGCAGGCGGGGGTCCCTTCGGGTCACGGCGGGGGGCAGGGGCAGCACGGCTCGGCACCGCGCCTGCCGGGTCAACTGGGCGACCTCCAGCGTCGCTTCGGACTGTGAGCGGGGGCCTGCGGAGCGTGAGACCGTAGCCAGACCCCCCTCGCGTGCTGCGTACACTGCGCATTCACACGAGGGGCGTGCCGCGCCTCGCGGTCCACAGGCCCCGTGGACCGAAATCCTCCGGACGCTCCGGACCGACGATCTTCCGACCCAAAAATAGTCCGTCTTTCAACTTCTTTAGGTAGAATCCACATATGGAGACCGAGACGGCCACCCGCTGGCTCACCGATGACGAGCAGACCACCTGGCGTGCCCACCTGGACGTCAACAGGTTGTTGATGCACCAGCTCGAAAGGGACCTCCAGCCGTTCGGCCTGACCCTCAACGACTACGAGATCCTGGTCAACCTCTCGGAGTCCGACGACCTGCGGATGCGGATGAGCGACCTGGCAGCGGCCACGCTCCAGTCCAAGAGCCGCCTCTCCCACCAGATCACCCGGATGGAGAACGCGGGCCTGGTGCGCCGGGAGAACTGCGAGTCGGACCGCCGCGGGCTGTTCGCGGTGCTCACCGAACACGGCATGGCCACCATGCGCCGGGTGGCGCCCCACCACGTCGCCTCCGTGCGCCGGCACTTCATCGACCTGATGTCCCCCGAGGCCCTCGCGGACCTGCGGGACTCGCTGCTCCCGGTGGTGGACCACCTGCGCGGGCAGCGCGGCAAGCTCTGACGCGCCGACCGTAGGCGCAGAGCCGTCGATTCACAGCGCGGGCAGCCGCAGCACGAACCGCGCACCGCCCGCCGCGGACCGCCCCACCGTGAGCGTGCCGCCGTGTCGCCGGGCGACGTCCCGCGCGATGGCGAGGCCGAGACCCGCGCCTCCCTCGTCGCGCGAGCGGGCGTCGTCGAGCCGTACGAACCGCTCGAAGATCCGCTCCCGCTCGGCGTCCGGCACGCCCGTCCCGTCGTCCGCGACGGACAGCACCGCGGATCCGCCCTCGCGCCGTACGGAGACCTCGACGGAGGCCAGGGCGTGCCGCTGGGCGTTGTCGAGGAGGTTGCCGAGGACCCGGACGAGCTGTCCGTGCGAGCCGGCCACCTCCACCCCGTCCGTCACGTCCACGGCCGCCGGCACCCGGTCCCCCGTGCGCTGCGACACCTCTTCGCGCACCAGCGCCGACAGGTCGAGCCGGGCCCGCCCCGGCTGCTCCCCCGCGTCCAACCTGGCCAACAACAGCAGGTCGGCGGCGAGCTGTTGGAGCCGTACGGTGTCGGCCACCGCACCCGGCACGTCCAGCAGCTCCGGGTGCGCCTCGCCGACCTCCAGCTGGGTGCGCAGCGAAGCGATCGGGCTGCGCAGTTCGTGCGAGGCGTCCGCGACGAACCGCCGCTGCCGCTCCACGGACGCCTCCAGCGCCGCCAGCGTCTCGTTCGTGGTGTGCGCGAGCCGGGCCACCTCGTCCCCGGTGGCGGGCTCCGGCACCCGCCTCGACAGGTCCTCCGAAGCGGTGATCGCGGCCATCTCGGCGCGGATGCCCTCCACCGGCTTCAGCGCGCGCCGGGTCACCAGCCAGGTCACCGACGCGACGACGACGAGCACCGGCGGCAGACCGATGAGCATCGCCTCCCGCACCGACCCCACGGCGTCCTTCTCGACGGACAGCGGGGCGCCCGCGTAGACCGTGACGGTGCGGCCGGCGCCCGTGGTCGCCTCCACGACGGCGAAGACGTACTCGGCGAAGTCGCCGTCCACGGTCGCCGTGCCCTTCACGAAGCGCGGCTCCTTGCCGGAGACCTCGCCGCGCTCGGGCTCGTCGACGTCCTGTTCGTCCTGGCCGTCCTGGCCGTCCTGGTCGCCGTCGCCGTCCCCGTCGTCCCCGCCCGGCGGCAGCGGCTGCGGCTTCACGCCCGTCGTCCCGGTACCGGAGATCTGCTCCAGCTCGTCGCTGACCGCGACCACCCGGCCGTCCTCGTCGACGACCTGCACGGGCCGGTCGTCCGTGGACGGGATCGTCAGCGTCCCGCTCGCCGTGTCGCCCTCCCGCGCGACCTGCGCGGCGACCTCCCGGGCGGTGACCTCCGCCTGGAGTTCCGCCTGGTCGGAGAGGTACGCCCGGAGCACCAACAGCACCGCGGCGCCGGCGAGGACCAGGGCGACGGCGACGACCGCGGTGGCGCCGAGCGCGGCCTTGGCCCGTACGGACCTCATCGGCCCGCCCCGGCTTCGGGGCCCGTACCGGGCGGGGCCACCAAGCGGTAGCCCGCGCCCCGCACCGTCTGGATGCGCGGGGCGCCCACCTTGCGGCGCAGCGCGCTGATGTACACCTCGATGATGTTCGGGTCGCCGTCGTAGGCGAAGTCCCACACGTGCTCCAGGATCTGCGCCTTGCTGACGACCTCCCCGGCGCGCACCGCGAGCTGCTCCAGGACCGCGAACTCCTTCGCCGTCAGGGCGACCTCCGTCTCGCCGCGGAACACCCGGCGGGCCGCGGTCTCCACCCGCAGGTCGCCGACGAGCAGCACCGGCGACGGCCCGCCGCGACCGCGGCGGCGGAGCAGCGCCTTGACCCTGGCGACGAGCACGACGTACGAGAACGGCTTGGTCAGGTAGTCGTCCGCGCCGGTGTCCAGGCCCTCGGCCTCGTCGTACTCGCCGTCCTTGGCGGTCAGCATCAGGATCGGCACCTCGTTGCCGGCGGCGCGCAGCGCGGCGCAGACCCGGTAGCCGTTCATGCCGGGCAGCATGATGTCGAGGACGACCAGGTCGTACGCGCCGTCGGCGGCCCGGTGCAGCCCCTCCAGGCCGTCGTGGACCACGTCCACGGCGTATCCCTCGGCGGTCAGGCCCCTGGCGAGGGAGAGGGCCAGCCGCTTCTCGTCCTCCACGATCAGCAAACGCATGGGCCAAGGGTCCCAAACCGAAGCTGAAGATCCCTTCAGGTGGCTTCAGGTTGCGTTCAGGGTCCCTTCGCCAGATTGGTGGTCGTCAAGCCAACGACGCACCACCTCGATGGGGAGGACCCCTCCATGAAGCGCAAGATCGTGATCGCGACGGCCGTGGCCGCGGCACTTTTGACCGGCGGCGCCTACACGGCGGTGGCCGCGACCGACGACCCCTCGGCGGCGAAGGTCCCGACGAAGGTCACCGTCGAGGACGCGACGAAGGCGGCCCTGGCCGAGGTCCCGGGCACCGTGGAGTCGGTGGACCTCGACGACGACGACAACGGCGGCTGGGACGTCGAGATCCGCGGCACCGACGGCAAGGAGAGCGAGGTGCGGGTCGACGCGGAGTCGGGGAAGGTGAGCGTCACGGAGCGGGACGACGCGGATGACGACGACCGGGACGACCGGGACGATGACCGCGATGACCGCGACGACGCGCCCAAGGGCGTCAAGGTCACGTCCCAGCAGGCCGCGGACGCCGCCCTCGCACTCCACCCCGGCACGGTCACCGAGATCGACTTCGACGACGACGGCTGGGACGTCGAGGTCCGCGGCAAGGACGGCAAGGAGCACGACGTCAAGGTCAACGCGACCACGGCGAAGGCGACGCCGGACCGCGACGACGACTGACCTGCGGTCGCGGGGCGGGGGGACGTGCGCGCCGTAGCACCTCGGGTGCATTGCTCTGTGCGGACCGTGGGTGGCTGGTCGCGCAGTTCCCCGCGCCCCTGAAAACCCCACCCGACCGCGGGTTGTCCTGCAGTCAAAGGCCAAGCAGAGGAACCCAGGGGCGCTGGGGGTCCCCGTGCCCGCAGGGCACAGGGGGCGGAACTGCGCGAGCTGCCGCAGGCGGGGCAGTCGGGCAGCTACGGGTCGCACCGCAGCGCCCGGTGCGCGCTACGCGCGGGTGACGCCCGCCACCAGTTCGTCCGCCGCGCCGTAGGGGTCCAGCTCGCCCGCGACGATGCGCGCCGCCAGCGCGTCCAGGCGGCGGTCGCCGTGCAGGTCGGCCAGGTCCGCGATGCGGCTGCGGAGCGCGGTGACCGCGATCGTCTCGACCTCGCCCGCCGCCCTCCGCAGACGGCGATCCGCCAACACCCCCCGCTCCTCCATCCACGCCCGGTGCTTCTCCAGCGCCTCCACGACCTGGTCGACGCCCTCCGCGCGCGCCGCGACCGTCTTGACGATCGGGGGCCGCCAGTCCCCCGGGCCGCGCGCCTCGCCCAGGCCCAGCATGTGGTTCAGCTCCCGCGCGGTCGCGTCCGCGCCGTCCCGGTCCGCCTTGTTCACCACGTACACGTCGCCGATCTCCAAGATGCCCGCCTTCGCGGCCTGGATGCCGTCGCCCATCCCGGGGGCGAGCAGCACCACGGAGGTGTCGGCCTGCGCGGCGATCTCGACCTCGGACTGGCCGACGCCGACGGTCTCGACGAGGACCACGTCGCAGCCGGCGGCGTCGAGGACCCGCACCGCCTGCGGCGCGGCCCAGGCCAGACCGCCGAGGTGGCCGCGGGTGGCCATCGAGCGGATGTAGACGCCGGAGTCGGAGGCGTGCTCCGACATCCGCACCCGGTCGCCGAGGAGCGCCCCGCCGGAGAACGGCGACGAGGGGTCGACGGCCAGCACGCCGACCCGCTTGCCCGCCTTGCGGTACGCGGTGACCAGCGCGGAGGTGGTGGTGGACTTGCCCACGCCGGGCGAGCCCGTCAGCCCCACCACGTACGCCCCGCCGGTCAGCGGCGCGAGCGCGGCCATCACCTCGCGAAGTTGCGGGGACGCCCCCTCCACCAGCGAGATCAGCCGGGCCACGGCGCGCGGCCGGCCCTCCCTCGCGCGGGCGACCAGCTCCGCGACGTCGACCATGGCTCAGCTCCTCGGTGCTCGTGCTCGGTGTGCGTACGAGTGCGTACGGGACGGCGCCCGCGGCCTACTTCGCGGGGACGCGGACGATCAGCGCGTCGCCCTGGCCCCCGCCGCCGCACAGCGCCGCCGCGCCCACGCCACCGCCGCGGCGCCGCAGCTCCAGCGCGAGGTGCAGCACGATGCGCGCGCCGGACATGCCGATGGGGTGGCCGAGCGCGATCGCCCCGCCGTTGACGTTCACCCTTTCCGGGGAGACCCCCAGGTCCTTCATTGACTGCACGGCGACCGCGGCGAACGCCTCGTTGATCTCGATGAGGTCGAGGTCGTCGACGCCGATGCCCTCCTTGCCCAGGGCGTGCAGGATCGCGTTGGACGGCTGGGACTGGAGGGAGTTGTCCGGGCCGGCGACGTTGCCGTGGGCGCCGATCTCGGCGATCCATTCGAGGCCCAGCTCCTCCGCCTTGGCGCGGCTCATCACGACCACCGCGGCGGCGCCGTCGGAGATCTGGGAGGAGGTGCCGGCGGTGATGGTGCCGTCCGGGGCGAACGCGGGCCGCAGCCGCCCCAGGCCCTCCGCGGTGGTGTCCGGGCGGATGCCCTCGTCCTGGGCGAAGACCACGGGGTCGCCCTTGCGCTGCGGGATCTCGACGGGGGTGATCTCGGCGTCGAAGAGGCCGTTCTTCTGCGCGGCGGCGGCCCGCTGGTGGGACGCGGCGGCGAAGGCGTCCTGCGCGGGGCGCTCGATGCCGAGCCGGGTGTTGTGCTTCTCGGTGGACTCGCCCATCGCGATGCCCTCGAAGGCGTCGGTGAGGCCGTCGTGCGCCATGGCGTCGAGCATCTGGACCGCGCCGTACTTGAAGCCCTCGCGGGACTTCGGCAGCAGGTGCGGCGCGTTCGTCATGGACTCCTGGCCGCCGGCGACGACGACGTCGAACTCGCCGGCCCGGATCAGCTGGTCCGCCAGCGCGATCGCGTCGAGGCCGGAGAGGCAGACCTTGTTGATGGTGAGCGCGGGCACGCTCATCGGGATGCCCGCCTTGACCGCGGCCTGGCGCGCCGGGATCTGTCCGGTGCCGGCCTGGAGCACCTGGCCCATGATCACGTACTGCACCTGGTCGGGGCCGATGCCGGCCCGGTCCATGGCCGCCTTGATCGCGAAGGAGCCGAGGTCCGCGCCGGAGAAGGACCGCAGCGAGCCGAGGAGCCGGCCCATGGGCGTCCGGGCGCCCGAGACGATCACTGTGGTGGTGTCGGTGTTCCGTGACATGTGAGCGATCCCCTTAGAAAGCCTGAGAAAGCCTGCGAGCTCTGACGCCGAGGAGTGAACGATGGTTCACCTCAATGTACTGAGCGGTACGGCCCGGGGTCACCGTGCGCCCGGTGTGATGGCGCGCACCTTGCGTAACCGACGTGGTGCCGTTCCACTGTTCCCATGTTGACGCGTATCGACCACATCGGGATCGCCTGCTTCGACCTCGACGAGACCGTCGAGTTCTACCGGGCCACGTACGGCTTCGAGGTCTTCCACACGGAGGTCAACGAGGAACAGGGCGTGCGCGAGGCCATGCTCAAGATCAACGAGACCTCCGACGGCGGGGCCTCCTACCTCCAGCTCCTGGAGCCGACCCGCGAGGACTCCCCCGTGGGGAAGTGGCTGGCCAAGAACGGCGAGGGCGTGCACCACATCGCCTTCGGCACGGCCGACGTCGACGGCGACGCGGAGGCGATCCGGCAGAAGGGGATCCGGGTCCTGGACGAGCAGCCGCGCCGGGGCTCGATGGACTCCCGGATCACCTTCCTCCACCCCAAGGACTGCCACGGCGTGCTGACCGAACTCGTCACCTCTGCAACGGAGCACTGACCTCCGGTTACCCGGCCCGGTAGAGTGGGCGATTCCGGGCCGGGGCCGGGTCGGGGCCGCGACGCGTCCTCTCATATTGTTCTGTCACCATTCCCCGGGGGACCGTCCGCGAGCGACGGTGCTTGTGCGGGATCAGTTTCGACCAGGGGACGGATGGGACCGCGTCGTGCGGGGCTACGAACGCCAGGAGAGTCACCGGGCTGAGGACGACCACCTCTCGCGGTTCGAAGCCGAGATGAAGCGGCTGAAGACCGACCGGGAGAAGGCCGTCCAGCACGCCGAGGACCTCGGCTACCAGGTCGAGGTGTTGCGCGCCAAGCTCCACGAGGCGCGCCGCGCACTCGCGTCCCGCCCCGCCTACGACGGCCAGGACCTCGGCTATCAGGCCGAGCAGATGCTGCGCAACGCACAGGTCCAGGTCGACCAGATGCGCTCGGACGCCGAACGCGAGCTGCGTGACGTCCGCGCCCAGGCACAGCGGCTGCTCCAGGAGCACGCGGAGCAGCAGGCCCGCCTCCAGGCGGAGCTGCACGCCGAGGCCAACCAGCGCCGCCAGCGGCTCGACCAGGAGCTGGCCGAGCGCCGCCGCACCGTCGAGGCGCACGTCAACGAGAACGTCGCCTGGGCCGAGCAGCTGAGGGCCCGTACCGAATCGCAGGCCCGGCGGCTGCTCGACGAGTCCCGCGCGGAGGCCGAGCAGTCGCTGGGCCAGGCCCGTGCCGACTCGAAGCGACTGATGGACGAGACCCGCTCGCGGGTCGCGTCCGAGGCGGACTCGGCCCGCAGCGAGGCGGAGGCCCTGCTGCACCGGGCCCGCCGGGACGCCGAGCGGATGCTGAACGCGGCGTCGGCCCAGGCCCAGGAAGCCACGGCGCACGCCGAGCAGCTTCGCTCGACCACGACCGCCGAGTCCGACCAGGCCCGCCAGCAGGCCACCGAGCTGAGCCGGAGCGCCGAGCAGCGGCTCCAGGAGGCCGAGGACCGGCTGCGCGAGGCCCGCGCCGAGGCCGAGGGACTGGTCACCGAGGCGAAGGAGTCCGCGGGCCGTCAGCTCGCGAGCGCCGAGTCCCTGGCCGAGCAGCGCAACCGCACCGCCAAGGCGGAGATCGCCCGGCTGGTCGCCGAGGCCACCACCGAGGCCGAAGCGGTGAAGGCGGAGGCCGAGCAGGTCCTCACCGACGCCCGCTCGCAGTCCGAGAAGCAGCTCGCGGAGGCCGGCGAGAAGGCCCGCCAGATCGCGGCCGAGGACTCCGCGGCGGCGATCGCCAAGGCCGCCAGGGACGCCGAGGAAGTCCTGAACAAGGCGTCCGAGGACGCCCAGGAGACCACCCGCAAGGCCGGCGAGGAGGCCGAGCGGCTGCGCCGCGAGGCGGAGGCGGAGGCCGACCGGCTGCGCGAGGAGGCGGCCGAGCAGGCCGACCAGCTCAAGGGCGCCGCGAAGGACGACACCAAGGAGTACCGCGCCCGGACCGTCGAGCTCCAGGAGGAGGCGCGGCGGCTGCGCGGCGAGGCGGAGCAACTGCGCTCCGAGGCGGTCGCGGAGGGCGAGCGGATCCGCACCGAAGCCCGACGCGAAGCGGTGCAGCAGATCGAGGAGGCGGCGTCCACCGTCGAGGAGCTGCTGACGAAGGCGCGCACGGACGCGGACGAGCTGCGGTCGGGCGCGAGCAACGACAGCGAGCGGATCCGCACCGAGGCCATCGAGCGGGCGACGACGCTGCGCCGGCAGGCCGAGGAGACCTTGGAGCGCACCCGCGCCGAGGCCGACCGGCTCCGGGTGGAGGCCGAGGAGCAGTCGGACGCGATGCGGACCGCCGCCGAGGCGGCCGCGGCCACCCTGCGCGAGGAGACCCAGCAGGCACTGACGGCCCGTCAGGAGGAGGCTGCCGAAGAGCTGGCCCGGCTCCAGTCGGAGGCCGAGGCCCGGGTGGAGTCCGCGGAGCAGGGCCTTCAGGAGGCGCGCGCCGAGGGCGAGCGGCTCCGGCGCGAGGCGTCGGAGGAGGCCGACCGGCTGCGTACGGAGGCCGCCGAGCGGATCCGTGCGCTCCAGGAGCAGGCCGGGCAGGAGGCCGACCGGCTGCGTACGGAGGCCGCCGCGGACGCGTCGACGGCCCGTGCGGAGGCGGAGAACGTCGCGGTGCGGCTGCGCGGTGACGCCGCGGCCGAGGCGGAGCAGCTCAAGAACGAGGCGCAGGACACCGCGGACCGGCTGCGGGCCGAAGCCGCTTCGGCGGCCGACCGGCTGGGCGCCCAGGCGCAGGAGGCGCTGGCGGCGGCGCAGGAGGAGGCCGTACGGCGTAGGCGTGAGGCCGAGGACATCCTGAAGGCGGCGCGGGACGACGCCGACCAGGAGCGGGACCGGGCGCGCGAGCAGAGCGAGGAGTTGCTCGGCTCGGCGCGCAAGCGGGTCGAGGAGGCCCAGGCCGAGGCGCAACGGCTGGCGGAGGACGCGGACCGGCGGGCCACGGAGGCGATCGCCGCGGCCGAGCAGACCGCGAAGCAGGTGCGGGACTCGGTGTCGGGGCTGCACGAGCAGGCGGAGCAGGAGATCGCCGGCCTGCGCTCCGCCGCGGAGCACGCGGCCGAGCGCACCCGTACGGAGGCGCAGGAGGAAGCGGACCGGGTGCGCGCGGACGCGCACGCGGCGCTGGAGCGCGCCACGGACGACGCGACGCAGTTGCGGGCCCGCGCCCAGGAGGAGACGGAGGCGGCGACCGCGCTCGCCGAACGGACCGTCAACGACGCGATCGCCGAGTCGGAGCGGCTGCGGTCGGACTCCGCGGAGTACGCCCAGCGGATGCGCACGGAGGCGTCCGACGCGGTGGCCTCCGCCGAGCAGGACGCGGCCAGGACCCGGGCCGAGGCCCGGGACGACGCCAACCGGATCCGTTCGGAGGCGGCGGGCCAGGCGGACCGGCTGGTCTCGGAGGCGACGGCCGAGAACGAGCGCATCAGGGCCGAGGCGCAGGAAGTGCTGGACGAGGCGCGGCAGTCCGCGGACAAGCGGCGCGCGGACGCGGCGTCCCAGGCCGACCAGTTGGTGGCCGAGGCCCGCGGGGACGCGGAGCGGCTGCGCGCGGAGGCGGCGGAGGCCGTGGCGGCGGCGCAGCAGGCCGCGGAGCGGCTGCGGTCCGATGCGCAGCAGGTGAAGTCGGAGGCGGAGCGGGCGGCCGAGCGGGTGCGGGGCGAGGCGCGTACGGCGGCCGACCGCATCGTGGACGAGGCGCGGGACGCGGCGGCCAAGCGGCGCAGGGACGCGGCCCAGCAGGCGGACCACCTGGTGAACAAGGCTCAGGAGGAGGCGCTGCGGGCCGCCCTGGAGGCGGAGAAGCAGGCCGACACGATGGTGGGCGCGGCCCGCAAGGAGGCGGAGCGGCTGGTCTCCGAGTCGACCGTGGAGGGCAACTCCCTGGTGGAGCGGGCCCGGGCGGACGCGGACGAGCTGCTGGTGGGCGCGCGTCGGGACGCCACCGCGATAAGGGAGCGGGCGGACGAGCTGCGGGTGCGCGTCGAGGGCGAGGTCGAGGAGCTGCACGAGCGGGCGCGCCGGGAGACCGCGGAGCAGATGAAGGTGGCCGGCGAACGGGTGGACCAGTTGGTGAAGGCGGCCACCGAGCAGCGCAACGAGTCGGCGGAGAAGGCCAAGGAGCTGCTGTCTGAGGCTTCGTCGGAGGCGGGCCGGGTGCGCATCGCCGCGGTGAAGAAGGCGGAGGGCTTGCTCAAGGAGGCCGAGCTGAAGAAGGCCGAGCTGACCCGCGAGGGCGAGCAGATCAAGTCCGAGGCGGAGGTCGAGGCGCGCAGACTCGTCGGCGACGGCAAGCGGGAGTTGGACGTCCTCACCCGTAGGCGTCAGGACATCCAGGCGGAGATCTCCCGGGTGCAGGACGTGCTGGAGGCGTTGGAGTCGTTCGAGGGTCCGCCGTCGGGCGGCAAGTCGTCGGGCGGCTCCTCAAGCGGCGTCAAAGCGGGCGCCTCAGCGGGAGTTACCCGCTCAGGCGGCAAGTCGTCGGGGGACTGAGGACCGTTTCTGCGCCCAAGTCGGGGGCCCAGCCACTCAAAAGGCTGCACATTCTCCAGATCAAACCCGTATCCGCTCGATGACACACCGCTTCGGCCCCTAGGATTCCCCCTATCACCTCACCGGTCTCATTCGACAGGAACCCCATGAGCGACACTTCCTCCCCCTTCGGCTTCGAGCTCGTGCGGCGTGGTTACGACCGCGGTCAGGTGGATGACCGCATTACCAAGCTCGTCGCCGATCGTGACAGTGCTCTGACCCGAATCACCTCCCTGGAAAAGCGGATTGAGGAGCTGCACCTCGAAACGCAGAACGCCCAGGCGCAGGTCACCGACGCGGAGCCGTCGTACGCCGGCCTCGGTGCGCGGGTCGAGAAGATCCTCCGCCTCGCCGAGGAGGAGGCGAAGGACCTGCGCGAGGAGGCCCGCCGCGCCGCGGAGCAGCACCGCGAGCTCGCCGAGTCCGCCGCGCAGCAGGTGCGCAACGACGCCGAGCAGTTCGCCGCCGACCGCAAGCAGAAGGCGGAGGACGAGGGCGTCCGCATCGTCGAGAAGGCGAAGGGCGACGCGACCCAGCTGCGTGCCGACGCGCAGAAGGACGCGCAGTCCAAGCGCGAGGAGGCCGACGCGCTCTTCGAGGAGACGCGCGCCAAGGCGGCCCAGGCCGCGGCCGACTTCGAGACGAACCTGGCCAAGCGCCGCGAGCAGTCCGAGCGCGACCTGGCGTCGCGTCAGGCCAAGGCGGAGAAGCGTCTGGCGGAGATCGAGCACCGGGCGGAGCAGCTGCGCCTGGAGGCGGAGAAGCTGCGGACGGACGCGGAGCGCCGGGCCCGTCAGACGGTGGAGACCGCGCAGCGCCAGGCCGAGGACATCGTGGCCGACGCCAACGCCAAGGCCGACCGGATCCGCAGCGAATCCGAGCGCGAGCTCGCGGCGCTCACCAACCGCCGCGACTCGATCAACGCGCAGCTCACCAACGTCCGTGAGATGCTGGCGACGCTGACCGGTGCCGCGGTGGCCGCGGCGGGCGCGCCCGCCGACGACGAGCCGATCTCCCGCGGCGTCCCGGCCCAGCAGTCCCGCTGAGCCGGAGCCGCAGCCGACCTCTCGTCAGGTCACAGCTCCAAATCAACCGTCGGGCCCCCCGTCGCTCAAGTGGCGGGGGGCTCGTCGCGCCCGTTAGCGTGGGCGCCATGATCGAGCTAGAGGGTCTCACCAAGCGCTTCGGTACGAAGCTCGCCGTCGACAACCTCTCGTTCCAGGTCCGACCGGGTATGATCACCGGTTTTCTGGGCCCGAACGGTGCGGGCAAGTCGACGACGATGCGAATGATGCTCGATCTCGACAACCCGACGTCGGGTTCGGTGCGGATCGACGGGAAGCACTACCGCGAGCTCCAGGAACCGCTGAAGTACATCGGCGCGCTGCTGGACGCCAAGGCCATGCACGGCGGGCGCAGTGCGTACAACAACCTGCTGTGTCTGGCCCAGTCCAATCGGATCCCGCAGTCCCGGGTCTCCGAAGTGCTGGACGTCGTGGGTCTGACGCCGGTGGCGCGGAAGAAATCGAAAGGATTTTCCCTCGGTATGGGGCAGCGCCTCGGCATTGCCTCGGCGCTGCTCGGAGATCCACAGGTGTTGCTCTTCGACGAGCCGGTGAACGGCCTCGATCCCGAAGGCATCCACTGGATCCGCAATCTGATGAAGCAGCTCGCCTCGGAAGGGCGCACGATCTTCGTCTCGTCGCACCTGATGAGCGAAATGGCGCTGACCGCCGAGCACTTGATCGTGATCGGGCAGGGAAAGCTGTTGGCGGACACGTCGATGGCGGAGTTCATCCGACAGAACTCGCGCAGCTACGTCCGGCTGCGGACGCCGCAGCCGGAACAGCTGCGCGACCTGCTCCAGGCGAAGGGCCTGTCCGTGCTGGAGTCGGCCGGCGCGCTGGAGGTCGACGGCGCGACGACGGAGTCCCTGGGCGAGCTCGCGGCCCAGCACCAGATCGTGCTGCACGAGCTGAGCGCCCAGCAGGCATCGCTTGAAGAAGCGTTCATGCAGATGACCGCGAGCGCGGTGGAGTACCACGCGCACGGCACCCCGACCCCGGGCGGCGCGCTCCAGCAGGGGCAGCCCGGCCCCCAGTGGGGCGCCGGCTGGGGCCAGAGCAACGACCAGAACAAGGGAGCCTGACGCATGGCCTCGGTACCCGCCGTCCTACAGTCCGAGTGGACCAAGGTCCGCACGGTGTCGTCCACGACCTGGACCCTGGTGGCCGCCTTCGTGGCGACGGTCGTGATCGGTGCGGCGCTCAGCGCGGTCTTCAGCGCGACCTTCGACGACCTCTCCGACACCGAGCGGCTGACCTTCGACCCGACGTTCGTCAGCTTCTCCGGCACCTCGCTCGGTCAGCTCGCGATGGTGGTCTTCGGCGTCCTGGTGATCGGTACGGAGTACAGCTCCGGCATGATCCGCACCTCGCTCGCCGCGGTCCCGCAGCGCGCCACCTTCCTCTTCGGGAAGATGGCGGTGGCCACCGCGCTGGCGCTGCTCGTCGGCATGGTGACCAGCTTCACCACCTTCTTCGTCGGCCAGGCCCTGCTGGGCGACCACGGCACCGACCTCGGCGCCGAGAACGTCCTGCGCGCGGTCACCGGCGCCGGCATCTACATGACGCTGATGGCCCTCTTCTCGATGGCCGTCGCCACGATGCTGCGCAGCACGGTGCTGGCGCTCGGCATCCTGATGCCGTTCTTCTTCCTCGTCTCCGGGATCCTCTCCGTGGTCCCCAAGGCCAAGGAGGTCGCGCGCTACTTCCCCGACCAGGCCGGCTCGCAGATCATGCGGGTCGTCCCGGACGCCCTGGGCAGCGACAAGGCGCCCTACGGCCCCTGGGAGGGCCTGGGCATCATGGGTCTGTGGGTGATCGTGGCGATCGCCGGCGCGTACCTGGTGCTCAAGAAGCGCGACGCCTGAGGGCGCGGGCCCGCACAGCGACGGCGTCCGCGAACGCAGCGTCGAGCGGCCGTCAGCCCAGCGTGACGCCGCGGTCGCAACCGTTCGCCGCCCGATAAGCTCATTGACTTACGGGGGGCGAACGGCAGCGTTGCCGGGCCCCGGACCGACCGGAAGTCAATGGGGCAGGAGCATGATCGAGGCAGTCGGCCTGACGAAGCGCTACGGCGCGCAAACGGCCGTGTACAACCTTTCGTTCCAGGTCAGGCCAGGTGCCGTGACCGGATTCCTGGGCCCCAACGGCGCCGGCAAGTCCACCACCATGCGCATGATCCTGGGGCTGGACAATCCCACGTCGGGCACGGTCACCGTCGGCGGCCGGGCCTTCCGCCACGCGCCGAACGCACCGCGCGAGGTCGGCGCCCTGCTGGACGCCAAGGCGGTGCACGGCGGCCGCAGCGCCCGCAACCACCTGCTGTCGCTGGCCCAGCTCTCCGGGATCCCGGCGCGGCGGGTCGACGAGGTGCTGGGCGTGGTGGGGCTCCAGGACGTGGCCAAGCGCCGCTCCAAGGGGTTCTCGCTCGGCATGGGACAGCGCCTCGGCATCGCCGCGGCCCTGCTCGGTGACCCCCGGGTGCTGCTCTTCGACGAGCCGGTGAACGGCCTGGACCCCGAGGGCATCCTGTGGGTCCGCAACCTGATGAAGCAGCTCGCCGCCGAGGGCCGTACGGTCTTCGTCTCCTCGCACCTGATGAGCGAGATGGCGCTCACCGCCGACCACCTCATCGTGATCGGGCGGGGCCAGTTGCTCGCCGACATGAGCGTGCGGGAGTTCATCGCGGCGAACTCCGCGGGCTTCGCCCGGGTGCGCACCCCGCAGGAGGAGCCGGAGCAGCGGGAGAAGCTGGCCACCGCGCTCGCCGAGGCCGGCGGCCAGGTGATGCCGGAGACGGACGGCGCCCTGCGCGTGACCGGGCTGCCGCTGCCGCGCATCAGCGACGTCGCGCACGAGGCGGACGTACGGCTGTGGGAGCTGTCGCCGCACCAGGCGTCGCTGGAGGAGGCGTACATGCGGATGACGCAGGCCGCGGTCGACTTCCGCTCCACCCACGACCAGAAGTCGGGGCTGATGCAGCAGCTGCCCTACGGGGCGCCGCCGCAGGCAGCTCCGGGGGCCCAGGGGCCGCAGCACGGCTGGTACGCACCGCCGCCGCGCGAACAGAACCCGTACGCCGTGGCGACGCCGCCCGCGCCCGCGGGACCGCCGCCGGCCGCTCCGCCGGTTCCGCCGGCCGCCCCGACCTCCCACGACCCGTCCGAGGACGCCCGATGACCACCCCTCACCAGCAGCCGGGCGCCCCCGTCCCCGAGTACGCCGCACCGGTCGACTACACCTCGCCGATCCCGATCCGCAGGGCCACCCTCGGCGACGCGCTGGCCTCCGAGTGGACCAAGATCCGCTCCGTGCGCTCCACGATGTGGACGCTGGGCGTGATGGTCGCGCTCCTCGTCGGCATCGGCTTCCTCGTCGCGCTCGCGGTGCGCACCACCGACGACACCTTCCAGCGCGACGACGTGCTGACCCTCGGGTTCTTCGGCACCCTCCTCGGCAGCATTTGCGTGATCACCCTCGGGGTGCTGACGATCGCGTCCGAGTACGGCACCGGGCTGATCCGCACCACCCTGACCGCCTGCCCGAACCGGGCCCGCGTGCTGACCGCCAAGGCGATCGTGTACTTCCTGCTCGTCTTCGGCGTCACCGTCGTCACGACGCTGCTCGTCGGCGCCATGCAGGTCGGGATGCTCGGCGGCGAACCGAACGGCAGCCAGTGGTTCCGCGCGACCCTCGGCGTCAGCCTCTACCTCGCGCTGCTCGGCCTGCTGTCGCTGGCGGTCGGCACCGTCCTCCGGCACTCCGCCGGCGCCATCACGATCATGATCGGCGTCGTCCTGCTGCCGCTGGTCGTGGCGGTGTTCATGGTGGGCAGCTCCCTGCGGGGCACCGCGGAGTTCCTGTTGGAGTACTCCATCCCCAGCCAGATCGGGGTGTTGTACGACGACGCCCTCATCGAGTCCGGTCCGCAGGGCTGGGACCCGCTGTGGATCATGGCCGGTCTCACCGCGGTCGCGCTCGCCGGCGCGTACGCCTCCGTCTTCAGCCGGGACGTCTAGCGAAGACTTCCTCGGGTGCCGAACGGGCCGGCCTGCGCCGCGCGTTCAGTACCTGGGGGCGTTCCTGGACCGCTGCACCCGCGAGGTGCGGCGGTCCTTCGCGTTCCAGCACGCCTTGTGCCAGTGCCGGCGGTCGTCCACCCCGCCGTGCTCCGGCCAGGCGACCACGTGCGGCACGCCGGAGGGGATCTCCTGGTCGCAGCCGGGGCAGCGGTACGTCTTGCCCGCGGCGCTCGCGCCGGCGACGTGCCGGACCGACCACTCCTCGCCCTGCCAGGTCTCGGCGCGGCCGAAGCCGCCGTACCGGTCACCGGCGTCGCCGGAGCGGTCGGTGGGGTTGTCGCCGCCCTTGGGGCGGTTGCGGCGGGGGGACACGCGGCACCTCGCGGGGCAAGTGGGGACGTTTCCTGTCGAGTCCAGCCTACGGGCCGAAGGGCCGGGCACACGTACACGGGAGGGTGATCCCGAGCCACCCCTTGGGTCCAGTTACCGGACAATCGCAAGAACTTCGCCGCGGCCCGTGCCTTTGGCACGTGTCAGGCGTTAATGCGGGCAGGGGGAGTGACGCGTCGGCCGCAAGGAGGCAAAAGGCGATGCGCGTGGGTACGTTCGTCCTGGCCGCTCAATTCCCGGGCCAGGGACAGGGGGAGGCGCTGCACCGGGCGGTGCGCTCCGCCGAGGTCGCGGAGGAGTCCGGACTGGACGCCGTCTGGTTGGCCGAGCACCACTTCGTGCCGTACGGGGTCTGCCCGTCGGCGGTGACGCTCGCCGCGCTGCTGCTCGGCCGCACCAGCCGGATCCGGGTGGGCACCGCGGTGACCGTGCTGCCCAGCGCCCATCCGGTGGCGCTCGGCGAGCAGACCGCGCTGCTGCACCTGACCAGCGGCGGGCGGTTCTCGCTCGGGGTCGGCCGCGGCGGGCCCTGGGTCGACCTGGAGGTGTTCGGCGGCGGCATCGAGGCGTACGAGCGCGGCTTTCCGGAGTCGTTGGACCTGCTGATGCGGTGGCTGCGCGAGCCCTCGGTGGCCGCGAGCGGGGACCGGTACCGGTTCCGCGAGGTGACCGTGGTGCCCCGCCCCGACGAGTTGGTGGCGGACGGTTCCGCCGACGGCGGGCAGGGGCCCGAGGTGGTCGTGGCGTGCACGTCGCCGGCGAGCGTCCGGCTCGCCGCCGGCCACGGGCTCCCCATGCTCCTCGGCATGCACTGCGGCGACGAGGAGAAGGCGGAGATGGTCGCCCTGTGGCGGCGGTACGCGCTGGAGGCGGGCCACTGCCCCGACGCCGTCGCCGATGCCGGTCACGTCTCCGCCGGCGTGGCCCAGATCGCCGACCGGGCCAACGAGGCCCGCGAGACCCTGGTGAAGTCGATGCCGGGCTGGCTGAAGCAGGGCCTGGACGCGCACGTCACGGTCGACGGCAGCCACCGGGTGATGCGCGACCCGGTCGGCTACACGGAACTGCTCTGCTCGATCCACCCCGTCGGACCGCCCCGGCTGGTGGCGGACCGCCTCGCGGCGACCGCGGAGCGCACCGGCATCCGCCGCTTCGCGCTGTTGACCGAGGGCTCCGGGGACCTCGCGGGCACCGAGTCCAACATCCGCCGCCTCGGCGAGGAAGTTCTCCCGCTGCTGGTCTGACCGCCGGTGGGGCAACCGCTGCCGTACCGGCCCCCGTTGGCCCGCCCGCCGCAGGTGCGTCCCCCCTCCCCCGCCTGCCGTGCCGCCGCGACGGCACGGCAGGCGGCCCGGACGCACGGAACCCCCCGCCGAGAGGACCCGCCCCTCGTGCGGGGGGCCCGTGGGAGAGCCCGCTCTCCGCGCGGTCGAGCGCCCCCGCATCTCCCGCGATGCGAAGCCGCTCCGACGACCGCAAGAAGACCTCAGCAGTCGCGCAGCTCGGGCGACTGGTTCAACAGCTGTGCCCTCGCGGAGGTGAAGCGGGCCAGCCGCTCGTCCACCGAGGGGTCCAACGGGAACACCGCGACGCGGTGACAGTTCTGGAATGCCAGGCGCACTCCGAAGTGCCGCTCCAGCGCACCGCGGATCGCATCGCTAGCGAGTGCGCGCAGTAGCTGACCGCGTGCCTGCTCGTCCGGCGGAGGCGTCTGGTTGTCGGCGAAGTCGCCGCCGTCGACCTTCAGCTGTGCCACCAGAGAACTGATCATCTCCCATGCGAAGGGCAGGGAGGTCCGGACGCAGTCGACGAAGGCGGCTTCGTCGACCTCGCCTCGCTCGGCCTGTTCCAACAGCGCCGGTGAGACGTCGAGCGACATGGGTTCTCCTCTCGCGGCCCCGGGGCGCGGGGCCTTGCGGGCAGGGCAGGAAACGCCGGAAACCACCGGAATGCCTCAGCATGCGCATGACGCATGACGACGCAGAGTGCGCGACCGGCAACCTCCTGCATCCACGGTAAGTGCGCCGTCCCGCGCGCACCAGGAGATTGGGCAGACAACCGGCCACAAACGAACACGGACAAGAGGGGCGACCCGAAGCGCCTCAGCCAGGCTCAGTACCCGGTGCGGACGGCCGAGCGCAGACGGAATCGCGCGCGACCCCGGGCGTCGAGTAGCGTTGCCGACCATGCGCCTTGTCATCGCTCGCTGCTCCGTGGACTACGTGGGCAGGCTCACCGCCCACCTTCCCTCCGCCCCCCGCCTGATCCTCGTGAAGGCCGACGGCAGCGTCTCCATCCATGCGGACGACCGGGCGTACAAACCGCTCAACTGGATGTCCCCGCCCTGCACACTCAAGGAGGGCGACGACAGTGTCTGGACGGTCATCAACAAAGCCGGCGAAAAATTGATCATCACCATGGAGGAAGTCCTGCACGACTCCTCCCACGAGCTGGGCGTCGACCCCGGTCTGATCAAGGACGGCGTGGAGGCGCACCTCCAGGAGCTGCTGGCCGACCGGATCGAGACGCTCGGCGACGGCTACACCCTGATCCGGCGTGAGTACCCCACCGCGATCGGGCCGGTGGACATCCTGTGCCGGGACTCCGACGGCGCCACGGTGGCGGTGGAGATCAAGCGCCGCGGCGAGATCGACGGCGTGGAGCAACTGACGCGCTATCTGGAGCTGCTGAACCGCGATCCGCACCTCGCGCCCGTGCGCGGCGTCTTCGCGGCGCAGGAGATCAAGCCGCAGGCCAGGGTGTTGGCGACGGACCGCGGAATCGGCTGCGTGGTGTTGGACTACGACGCGCTGCGCGGCGTCGAGGACGACAAGCTCAGGCTCTTCTGAGCCCGCCTTTCCTGCCGGGCGGGCCTTCGAGGCGACTTCCGGGGCCGTACGTCGAAGCGGGCGGGGACGATGCGCATCGTCCCCGCCCGCTTCCGCGTCCGCTCAACTGCCGGACGGCACCGGCTCCGGCGCCACCGACTCCGGCTTCGACTCCGGCTCCGCCGATGAGGCCGTGGCCGCGGGGCCGGCGCCGCCCTGGGCCTCCGCCTCCGCCTCCGTCGACTCGCTCAGCGAACTCGTCGGCGGCGAGGGCGCCGGCGACGAGGGCGAGTCGGTCGGCGGCTTGGAGGACGGCGGCGGTGACGAGGGCGGCGTGGACGACTTGGTCGGCTTGGGCCCCTGACTCGACGACGCCGGCGGGGTCTTCGACGGGGTCGTGGAGGGCCGCTGGGACGTCGTCCTGGACGGCGATGCGGACTCCTCGGGCGACTTCGACCCGGACGCGGAGGCGGACCCCGAAGCGGCGGGCCGGGTCGCCGGGTCGCCGGTGCGCTCCTCGCCCGGCGCGGACTCGGCCCCGCTGCCGTCGTCGAACCCGTCCTGCTCGTCCTGGCCGTTCTGGCCGTCCTCCTCGCTCGCCGAGGTGTCGGTGCCCACCCGGTTGCCCGGCAGGTCCTTCTTGTCGGACGCCGTGCCGAGGCTCGCGACCGTCCCGAGCACAGCGACGAGCAGCGCTCCGGCGCCCGCCGCGACCAGGTTGCGGCGGGTGTTGCCGAAGCCCACGCGCCGGCGCCGCTGCTTGGCGTCGTCCGCGAACACCGGCGTACGGGCCGTCGACCCGGCGATCAGGGTGTCCGGCGCGCCCAGCGGGTCAGCCCCGAGGGCGCCCGGCGGCTCGTCCAGGTGCGCGGGTCCGACACCGGTCATCGGCACGAGCGCGGGCACCGGCACTCCCCGTACGGGCGTGTCACCCACGACGGGCGCGCCGCCGCCCACGGCCGGAGCCGGGCGGACGGCCACCGGGCCGCCGGGACGCAGCTCCAGCGCGGCGCCGTCTTCCTTCTCGCCGTTCAACCGCCGCTCGCGGTCGGTCACCAACGTCAGGGCGCGCCGGCCGGCGACGGTGCCGTTCCGGTCGGCGAGCGCACCGCGCAGCCCGATCGACGCCTCCAACTCGGCACGGGCCCGGCCCAGGTTGTCCGTGCACAGCGCGAGGACGCCCAGCTCGTGGTGGAAGTACGCCTGCTCGGCGACCTCTCCCGCTATTCGCGCGGCGGTCGACCCCATCCGCAACGCGCTCTCCCAGGCGCCCCAGTGCAGCCCGGCGGCGAAGGCGGGCGCGGCGCTGCGGGCCAGCAGGACGGCCGCGCTGGGCTGCCCGGCGGCCCGGTTCTCCACCAGCGCCGACAGGGCGGCCAGCACGGCATCGGCCTCGGCGACGACGCGTTCGGCGGTCACCGAGGGGTGCGCCGCCCACCAGGCGTAGTGCTGGGCCGCGGTGTGGGCGCGGTCGGCGGAATCGGCCGGATCGGCGCCGTACCCCTTCTCCTGGAGCTGCGCGAGGACGCCCGCGGCGAGGCGGTAGCGCGGTCCGGCCGGGGAGAGCAGTCCACAGCCCGTCAGTTCGCCGAGGGCGGCGTCCGCGTGGGTGTCGCCGATCAGGGCGGGCAGGTGCGCCTGGTGCGGGACCTCGCCGCCGAGGGCGACGGCGAACCGCAGCGCCTCCCGGGCCGCCTCGCTGAGCCGGGACGCGAGCAGGGCTGCGGGGGCCGCGCCCTGGCCGAGCGTCGGCAGCCGTACGCCGCTGGCCCGGGTGCCGTCGAAGGGCGAGGCGTCTTCGGCCTCCTCCGGGTCCGTCGCGTACAGCTCGTCGTACTGCCGCAGCAGCGCACCGGCGTGGACGAAGCGCAGCGGCAGGCCCTCGGACTCGAACCAGAGGTCGCCCGCCCAGTTCTTCTCGTCCTCCGTCAGGTCGCGGTCGACGACGCGGGCGAGCAGTTCGAGTGCGCCGGGACGGCTGAGCCCTTCGAGGGCGACCTCGTCGAGGAGGGCGTCGCCGTCCGGGGCCGCGACGTCGGGCGTGGCGGCGAGCAGGAAGGCGCACTCGGGCGCGGCGTCCAGGAAGTCCGTGAGGGCGGTGCCGCCGAACTCCAGGTCGTCGAGGACGACGACGGCGCCGATCTGCCGCACTTCGGCGAGCAGTTCGTCCCGACCGAGCCGGTGCCGGTCCGTGGTGTGGACCACTGCGAACAGCTCGTACAGCAGCTCGGTGGCGGTGCGGTGCAGACCGTTGAGCCGGACGACGCCGGCGGGCGCGACGCCGGCGCAGTCCTCGGCGACCAGGTCGAGCAGCGCGGAGCGGCCGGAGCCGCGGGGGCCGGTGAGCCGTACCGAGCGACCGCGGCTGAGCAGTTCGCCGAGCTGCTCGCGCGGTCCGTCGCGTTCCACCAGCGCGAGCCGCGGGGACGCGGGACCGGCAGGTACGGGAGGCTGCGCCGCACGCTCCTGCGCGGCGCGCTCGGCGGGGGTGCGGCGGCGCGGCGGCGGGGTCCACCCCTGCCCGTGGGGCGCTCCACCGGGCGGACAGGGCTCGATCTCGCTGCCGTCGACGGGGTTGACGGTGAGCAGGAAGTCGCCGGCGACGACCGGTGTGGTGCGCGCGGGTGCGGGCGTGAGCGCGGGCGCCGGGCCCTCACCGGAGGCGCGACCGGGTCCGGTCGACTCCCGTGGGGTGCGCGGCCGTGCGACGCCCTCGCCGAAACTGTCCTTCTCCATGGTGAAATGCCCCTAGATGCGCTGTCGCAACAGCTGCGCCCGCGACGGCGGACGCGCCCGGGCGCGCCACGGCGGCGGGCGGAACGAACCCTAGCCGCTGGCAGCGTATCCCCCCACCCCGGGTGTGCCGCGCGGTCCGCCACGTCACGATCCCATGAGAATTGTGAGCGCCCTGCGAACGCGCGGCGCTGCGTCGCCTTCTGGGCGTGCTGTGCCGGATCGCCCACGGCGCAACACCGCAAGCTCGCACGCAGCTCGCGGGCTACACGCGCGGGAGGGACTCCGCCGCCAGGCCGCCCTCGATGGCGAGGATCCGGTGGAGGCGGGTGGCCACCAGGAGGCGCTGCATCTGCGGCGGCACCCCGCGCAGGACCAGGCGCCGCCCGCAGCGGCCGGCGCGGCGGTGCGCGCCCATGATGACGCCGAGGCCCGTCGCGTCCCAGGAGTCGAGGCCGGTCAGGTCCAGCACCAGGTCCCCGTCGCCGTCGTCCACGGCCGAGTGCAGGACCGTACGGGCGTCCGCCGCGCTGCGGACGTCGAGGCGGCCCCCGACGACCAGCTCGGTGTGGTCGCCCCTGATGTGCATATGCGCTCCCCGAGTACTTGACTGCGCTGCGTCTGTGTTGCGTGCGTACTGCTGCTGCGTGCTGCGTCCACCAAGCCCCGTGAGCCCGCATCAGCCCACGCGGCACGTTCCGTCTCTCGCGTCTCTTCCGTCCGCCCTGCCGGTTCTTTCACCAACTGACCGCATCCAGGGCCGTGCAGTTGCTGCTTGTAAGCGAACCGATACCGAATTCACCCCGAAGGGTGATCGACGGAGGCCGGCTCCGGTCGCTCCGGCAGCTGCGGGCGGGGGTCAGTGAGCGTAGAACCCCTGCCCGCTCTTGCGTCCGATGTCACCCGCGTCCACCATCCGGCGCATCAGCTCCGGCGGGGCGAACTTCTCGTCCTGGCACTCCGTGTAGATGTTCTCGGCGGCGTGCAGCAGGATGTCCACGCCCGTCAGGTCCGCGGTGGCCAGCGGCCCCATCGCATGGCCGAAGCCCAGCTTGCAGGCGACGTCGATGTCCTCCGCCGAGGCCACGCCCGACTCGTAGAGCTTGGTCGCCTCGACGACCAGTGCCGAGATCAGCCGGGTGGTGACGAAGCCCGCGACGTCCCGGTTGACGACGATGCAGGTCTTGCCCACGGACTCGGCGAAGTGCCGGGTGGTGGCGAGGGTTTCGTCGCTGGTCTTGTAGCCGCGGACCAGTTCGCACAGCTGCATCATCGGGACGGGCGAGAAGAAGTGGGCGCCGATGACCCGCTCGGGCCGGCGCGTCACGGCCGCGATCTTGGTGATCGGGATGGCGGAGGTGTTGGAGGCGAGCACGGCGTCGTCCCGTACGAGTTCGTCGAGCGCGCGGAAGATCTCGTGCTTGACCTCCAGCTTCTCGAACACCGCCTCGACGACCACGTCCGCGTCGGCCACGGCCGCGAGGTCGGTGGTGGGGGTGATCCGGGCCAACGCGGCCTCGGCGTCGGCGGCTTCGAGCTTGCCCTTGGCGACGAACTTGTCGTACGACGCCTTGATCGCGTCCGTACCGCGGGCGAGGGCCCCGTCGGTGACGTCGCGCAGCACGACGTCCCACCCGGCCTGGGCGGAGACCTGCGCGATGCCGGATCCCATGAGTCCGGCTCCGATGACGGCGAGCTTCCCGGCCACTGCGACACCCCTAACGTCTGTTTACTTTTCGCCTCTCGGCGGAGGTTAGCGCCCGTGGCGGGCGCTGTGGCGATGAAGAGATGCGCGTCACGTCTCACATGACGGACATCACACCGGCGCCACTCACTCGCTGGCGCGTACGGCGTAGTTGAAGACCCGTCTCCCGAGCAGTTCCTCGATCTCGTCGAGGACGCCGAGGGCTTCCCGGGAGACCTCCCTCGGGTCGCGGCAGGCCGTCATCTCCCGGCTGACGAACTCCATCACGCACTGGTGGACCCAGCCGATCTGACCGGCCATCAGGGCGGGGAGGAAGTCGCCGGGCGCGGCGCCGGTCTCCGTGCGCAACTCCTCCTCCAGTCGCTCCAGCGCCCGCCGCTGGAGGCGGGAGAGGCTGGCGCGCAGGGAGGCCGCGTTGTGCACGACGAGCACGAACCGGTCGTACCCCGACACCAGTCCGACGCGCGGCGACATGCCTTCGATCTCGGCGCGCAATTCGCGCAGGACGGCGGCGACGGCGGACTCCCCCGCGTCCCTGCCGCGCACCCAGCGGGCGAGCTGTTCGACGATGTCGTCTCCGCGGTCGAGGAAGAGGTCTTCCTTGGTGGCGAAGTAGTTGTAGACGGTGTTCACGGAGACGTCGGCCGCTTCGGCGATCTCGGCGATGGTGACGTCCTCGAAGCCGCGCTCCATGAAGAGGCCGGTGGCGGTGTCGGAGATGTGCTGCCGCGTGCGGCGCTTCTTCCGCTCCCTCAGTCCCTCGGCCATGGGCTCAGCATACCTTTCCTACACTCTCGCCCAATTTCGCATCCCCTTAATTTTTAGAGTCATTGCAAACTTTCATCGACTCTGCTTTCGTGGGGTCATGGCAGTCATCAGCACGTCCGGGCTGGCCCGGACTTTCCAGACGAAACAGGGCGCCGTGGAAGCGGTCCGCGGCATCGACCTGACCGTCCGGCCCGGGGAGGTCGTCGGCCTCCTGGGGCCGAACGGAGCGGGCAAGACCACCACCCTGCGCATGCTCACCACCCTGCTCCCGCCGACCGGGGGCGCCGCCACCGTCGCCGGGCACGACCTGGTGCGCGACCCCGCGGCCGTACGCCGCTCGGTGGGGTACGTCGCCCAGTCCGGCGGGCTCGACCCGCACGTCAGCGTCCGGGAGGAGTTGGTGACCCAGGGCCGGCTGTACCGGCTGTCGAAGGCGGCGGCGACGGCCCGGGCGAAGGAGTTGGCGGCCGACCTCGGCATCGACGGGCTGCTCGACCGGCTGACGTCACAGCTCTCCGGTGGCCAGCGGCGCCGGCTCGACATCGCGATGGGCCTCACCCACCGGCCCGCGGTGCTCTTCCTCGACGAGCCCACCACCGGGCTCGACCCGGGCAGCCGGTCCGACGTGTGGGAGTTGGTACGACGGCTGCGGGCCGAGCACGGCACCACCGTCGTGCTCACCACCCACTACCTCGACGAGGCGGACGCCCTCGCCGACCGGGTCGTGGTGGTGGACGGCGGAGTGGTCGCCGCCGAGGGCACCCCGGCCGCGCTGAAGCTCACGCACGCCGGCTCCGCGGACGCCACCCTCCAGGACGCCTTCCTGGCGATCACCGGGCGCGGCCCGGCCGCCGACTCCGCCCCCGTCGCCGTCTAAGGGGTGTCCCGTAATCCCTGAGAAAGGACCGAGGACCCCGCCATGCTGCTGCACGACACCGCCCTCGTCTTCGGGCGCTACGCCCGCCAGACCCTCCGCTCGCGCTTCCACGTCTTCTTCGGCGTCCTGATGCCGATGCTCTACCTGTTCTTCTTCGGCCCCCTCCTCGTCGACCTGCCCATCGCGGACCGCGGGGACTCCTGGCAGGTCCTGGTCCCCGGGCTGCTGCTCCAGCTCACGCTCTTCGGTGCGGCCTTCTCCGGCTTCGCCGTCATCGTGGAGCGCGGCCAGGGCGTGCTGGAGCGGATGCAGGTGACCCCGGTCAGCCGGCTCGCGCTGCTGCTCGGCCGGGTGCTGCGGGACGTCTGCCTGCTGGTGTTCCAGGCGGTGCTGCTGGTGGTCACGGCCGTTGCGATGGGGCTGCGCGCCCCGCTCGTCGGCGTCCTCGTGGGCTTCGCCTTCGTCGCCCTGCTCGCGCTGTCGCTCGCGTCGCTGTCGTGCGCGCTCGCGGTCCGCGTACCCGTGCCCCAGCAGTTCGGCCCGATCGTCAACGCGGTCGTGATGCCCGTGATGCTGCTGTCCGGCCTGATGCTGCCGATGTCACTCGGCCCCGGCTGGCTGGACGGCCTCTCGAAGGTGATGCCGCTGCGCCATCTGGTGGACGCGGTGCGCGACGCGTACCTCGGCCGGTACGCCACCGGGTCGCTGTTGTACGGGACGCTGATCGCCCTCGGCCTCGCGGCCCTCGCCGTGACCGCGGGCACACGGGTCTTCCGTCCCGCCGACGCGTAACTACGCTGGGGGCATGGTCAACCTGACGCGCATCTACACCCGCACCGGCGACACCGGCACCACCGCCCTCGGCGACATGAGCCGGGCGCCCAAGACCGATCTGCGGATCGCCGCCTACGCCGACGCCAACGAGGCGAACGCCGTGCTGGGCACCGCGATCGCCCTGGGCGAGCTGCCCGCGGAGGTCGTCACCGTCCTGGTGCGGGTGCAGAACGACCTCTTCGACGTCGGCGCGGACCTGTCGACGCCGGTGGTGGAGAACCCCAAGTACCCGCCGCTGCGGGTGGAGCAGTCCTACGTCGACCGGCTGGAGCAGGACTGCGACCACTTCCTGGAGTCCCTCGACAAGCTGCGCAGCTTCATCCTCCCCGGCGGCACCCCGGGCGCGGCGCTGCTGCACCAGGCGTGCACCGTGGTGCGGCGCGCCGAGCGCTCCACCTGGGCGGCGCTGGAGGTGCACGCGGCGACGATGAACCCGCTGACCGCCACGTACCTCAACCGGCTGTCCGACCTGCTGTTCATCCTCGCCCGGACGGCGAACAAGGACCGGGGCGACGTGCTGTGGGTGCCCGGCGGGGAGCGCTGAGGACCCGGCTCACCGACGGTTGCCCGCCTCCACCGGCTCGCCCTTCTCGTCCTGCCCCTCGGGCGCCTTCGTCGGGAAGACCACGTACCAGAGCACCACGAGTCCGTGGAACCCGGTGATCCGCCACGCCTGGAAGATCCACGCCCAGAGGCTGTCGTCGCGGGAGGAGTCGCCGACGTACGCGATCGCCAACAGCAGCAGCGCGCTGGCGGTGACCGCACCGACGATCGTGCCCAGCCACAGCTTTGCCTCGTACACCACCCGCGCCTTGCCGTACCCCGCGCTGCTCTTCGGTGCCGGGGCGCCGCCGAAGCGGTGGGCGGCCTTGGCGTCCAGCCACTTCACGGTCCGGTGGCCGTGGCCGACGGTGTAGCCGATGTAGAGCGCGGCGAGGCCGTGCGTCCAACTCGGTTCGGCGCCGTTCTTGAGGTCGATCGCGGTGGCGACCAGCAGGACGACTTCCAGCAGGGGCTCCAGCAACAGCAGTCCCAGGCCCAGGCGCGGCATCTTCAGCACGTAGCGGGCCCCGAGGCCCGCCGCCAGCAGCACCCAGAAGCCGACCTCACAGATCACGATCAGCGCGACGATCACGACTGCACCCCTTTCACCTCCTCAAGGGTCCCGGCCGCTGCGCCCGGTTTCGTCGTCGCCGGTGACGAACCGGGCGCCGACGCACTGCATCTTTCGATGTAGCGGACGCTGCGCCGACTCCCACCACCACAGGAGGCAAAAGGTGCGCGTCGGCGTGTTTCATGGGTGCGTGCACCTTCCCCGTCCCCATCGCGACGACGTCGTCATCGCCGTGGCAGCCCTGCTCGGCGGGCTGCTGCTGTGGTCGCTCGGCCTGTACACCAACGGCGACGTGAACCGTCCGCTGCCCAAGTGGGCGACGCTGCTGCCGCTCGTGGTGATCTGCGCCATGTCCGTCTACCGCAGGACGTTCCCGCTGACGACGTTGCTGGTGTGCACCCTGTGCCTGACGGTGGACGTGTTCTCGGTCGGCAGCCTCGTCACGATCATCATGTTCTCGGACGGGGTGTACGTGTCGGTGGTCTACGGGCCGCCCCGGTTCGCCCACCGCACCCCGGTGATCACCGGAATGCTCACCGTCGCCATGACGGGCCTGCTCACCGCGCTGCTCCAGGTGCCGGAGGCGCTGCTGATCGGGGTGGTCTTCGGGTTGATCACCTTCGGCCCGGCGACGACGGGCGCGATCGTCCGCAACCACCGCGAGGCGGCGGACGCGGCCAAGCTGCGGGCCGAGCAGACGGCGCTGCTCGCCGAGATGGACCGGGTCCAGGCGGTCACCGCCGAGCGCTCCCGGATGGCGCGGGAGCTGCACGACATGGTCGCCAACCACCTCTCCGCGATCGCGATCCACTCCACCGCGGCGATCTCCCTGGACGACGCCGCGACCACCCGCACCGCGCTGAGCGTGATCCGGGAGAACAGCGTCGAGGGCCTGGCCGAGATGCGCCGGCTGATCGGGCTGCTGCGGGACGACGCGAGCGCCGACGACCGCGAACCGGCCGCCCGGCCCTCGCTCGCCGGTCTGGAGTCGCTGGTGGCGCAGGCCGGGACGAACGGCGCGGCCAGCGGCCTCACGGTCACCCTGGACGACCGGCGCGCCGGTCAGAACTCCGGGGAGGCGACGCTCCCCGCGCCGGTGGAGCTCGCGGCGTACCGGATCGTCCAGGAGTCCTTGACGAACGCGCTCAAGCACGCGGAGCCCGGCGAGGTGCACGTCCGACTCGTGCACACCGCGGGCGACCGGTTGACCGTGACCGTGACCAGTGCGTACGGCGCCGGCGCCGGCCCGCGCGCGCCCGGCTCCGGCGCCGGTCTGGTGGGCATGCGGGAGCGGGTCGCGCTGCTCGACGGGGAGATCGAGGCGGGCCCGGTGCCGGGCCCGGACGGCGGGCCGGAGAAGATCTGGCAGGTACGGGCGGTCCTTCCCGTACGGGACGAGAAGGAGCCGGACGCATGACGGGCGCAGCACGGCAGGCCGACCGAGCGCAGCAGGAGCCGCGGATCCGGGTGCTGGTCGCCGAGGACCAGAGTTCGGTGCGGGCGGGGCTCGTCCTCATCCTGCGCAGCGCACCGGACATCGAGGTGGTGGGCGAGGCCGTCGACGGCGAGGAGGCGGTGCGGCTCGCCCGCGAGCTCCGCCCCGACCTGGTCCTGATGGACATTCAGATGCCGCGGCTCGACGGGGTGTCGGCCACCCGACAGGTGGTGTCGGAGGACCTGGCGGACGTCCTGGTGCTGACCACGTTCGACCTGGACGAGTACGTCTTCGGCTCGCTGCGGGCCGGTGCCGCCGGGTTCCTGTTGAAGAACACCGAGGCCAAGGACCTGCTGGAGGCGGTGCGCACGGTCGCGCGCGGCGAGGGGCTGATCGCCCCCGCGGTGACGCGCCGGCTGATCGCGGAGTTCGCGGCGCCGCGGCCGGTCCGCTCCCCCGACGCGCCGGACCCCGCGGTACTCGACGCGCTCACCCGCCGGGAGCGCGAGGTGCTGTCCTGTCTGGGCGAGGGGCTGTCGAACGCGGAGATCGCGGACCGGCTGACGATGGCGGAGGCCACGGTGAAGACTCACGTCAGTCGGTTGCTGGGCAAGCTGGAACTCCGCAGTAGGGTCCAAGCGGCCGTACTGGCACAGGAGTTGGGGATCTGACGCATCGCCGCAGCCCAGTGCACCATCGACCGGCGCACCGGACGCCGCCTATGGTCTGGACCTATTGACGATTGGTCCAGACCTTCCTACTCTCCTCGGAACACGCGCTGCGGTGAGCCACGCAGTGTGCGCAGTGCACGGTTCAGCCCAATGGTCCCACCCCACTGTTCGGACCTCGTCGAGGAGTACCCGTGAGCACTCAACCCCCACCTCTGCGCGCCCGCAGATTCCGGGTTCCCGTCAGAACCAGGATCGTCGCGGTCCTGGCCGCGCTCGTCGTCCCGCTGGCCGCCATGGTCGGCCTCGCCTCCCCCGCGCAGGCGGCCACCTCGGCCACCGCCACGTACGCCAAGGGCTCCGACTGGGGCAACGGCTTCGAGGGCAAGTGGACGATCAAGAACACCGGCACCACCACCATCAGCAACTGGACGGTGGAGTGGGACTTTCCCACCGGCACGCGGGTCACCTCCGCCTGGGACGCCGACGTGACCAACGTCGGCAACCGCTGGACCGCCAAGAGCAAGTCCTGGGCCGCCGCGCTCGCCCCCGGCGCCACCGTGACCTTCGGCTTCAACGGCACCGGCCCCGGCGCCCCCTCCAACTGCAAGGTCAACGGCGCCAGTTGTGACGGCGGCACCATCCCCGGCGACGACCCGCCGTCCGCCCCCGGCACCCCGACCTCCAGCAACGTGACGGAGACCGCGGCCACCATCTCCTGGGCCGCCGCCACCGACGACAAGGGCGTCAAGAACTACGACGTCTACCGCGACGGCGCCAAGGTCGCCACCGTCACCGGCACCTCGTACAACGCCACCGGCCTGACCAAGGCGACGGACTACAGCTTCACGGTCCAGGCGCGCGACACCGCCGACCAGGTCGGCCCGCACAGCGCCGCCCACACCTTCCGCACGCCCGGCGTCCCGGACCCCGGCGGCAACAAGATCAAGATGGGGTACTTCACCAACTGGGGCGTCTACGGGCGCAACTACCACGTGAAGAACCTGGTGACCTCCGGCTCCGCCGCCAAGATCACCCACATCAACTACGCCTTCGGCAACGTCCAGAACGGCCGCTGCACCATCGGCGACTCCTACGCCGACTACGACCGCCTGTACACCGCCGACCTCTCCGTCGACGGCGTCGCCGACACCTGGGACCAGCCCGTGCGCGGCAACTTCAACCAGCTGCGCAAGCTGAAGAAGCAGTTCCCGCACATCAAGATCCTGTTCTCCTTCGGCGGCTGGACCTGGTCCGGCGGCTTCACCCAGGCCATGCAGAACCCGGCGGCCTTCGCCCAGTCCTGCTACGACCTGGTGGAGGACCCGCGCTGGGCCGACGTCTTCGACGGCATCGACCTGGACTGGGAGTACCCCAACGCCTGCGGTCTGACCTGCGACTCCAGCGGCCCCGCCGTCATGAAGAACATGGCGCAGGCGTTCCGCGCCAAGTTCGGCCCGAACTACCTCGTCACCGCGGCCGTCACGGCCGACCCCAAGGCCGGCGGCAAGATCGACGCCGCTGACTACGGCGGCGCGGCGCAGTACATGGACTGGTACAACGTGATGTCGTACGACTTCTTCGGCGCCTGGGCGGCGCAGGGCCCGACGGCCCCGCACTCCCCGCTCACCACGTACCCCGGCATCCCGGAGCCGACCTTCAACTCCGCCGACGCCATCGCCAAGTTCAAGGCCAAGGGCGTGCCGGCGAACAAGCTGCTCCTCGGCGTCGGCTTCTACGGCCGCGGCTGGACCGGCGTCACCCAGTCCGCACCGGGCGGCACCGCCACCGGACCGGCCCAAGGCACCTTCGAGCCCGGCTTCGAGGACTACAAGGTCCTCAAGAACACCTGCCCGTCCACCGGCACCGTCGGCGGCACCGGCTACGCCCACTGCGGCAACAACTGGTGGGGCTACGACACCCCGGCGACCATCGGCAACAAGATGAACTGGGCCAAGAACCAGCAGCTCGGCGGCGCGTTCTGGTGGGAGTTCAGCGGCGACACCAGCAACGGCGAACTGGTCAGCGCGGTCAGCAACGGCCTGCAATGACCTTGAGCCCAACCGTCTGAACCACCCGTGACACAACGGGCGAGGGGCCGGGAGGACAGATCCTCCCGGCCCCTCGGCCTTGACCTCCGCGAGTGAGCGACGGACTACGCGACGTTCACCCGCTGGCCGGGCGGCGCCGCCTCCAGCCAGGCGAGGAAGCCCGTCAGCGCGTCCTCGCTCATCGCCAGCTCCAGCCGCACGCCCTGGTGCAGACAGCCCAGCACCACCGCGTCGGAGAGCAGCGCCAACTCCTCCTCGCCCTCGGGCGTGCGCCGGCCGACGACCTCGATCGCGGAGCGCTCCAGCACCCGACGGGGCCGCGGCGCGTACGAGAAGACGCGGAACCACATGATGCGGTCGCCGCTGTAACGGGCGACCCCGTACACCCAGCCCTTGCCCGGGGGCAGTGCTGGCTGTACGGGGTCGTCCGGAACGTTCCACCGCAGGGAGCAGTCGAAGGTGCCGCCGGAGCGCTGGATGAGCCTACGGCGCAGACCGAAGACGAAGAGTCCGATCCCCACCAAGGCGACCACGACCAGGACGCCCACCAGAACCGCGAGGAACATCTCCGTCGACCTCCTCGCATCGTTCGTGTCGTTCGCACCGTCCCCGCCGGAGCACTCGCCCCGACGGCCGATCCCACTTGCACCTGCATTGCCTCAGCCGCGGCACGGTCTGGAGGTACCAGTCCGGGCCGCGGCTGAGGGCGACGTCTGTCGGCGGGGCGCTCAGCCCACCGCCACCGCACGCAGGCGGACGTCGGCGCGGCGCTCGGCCGCCCCGTCCGAATCCGCCTTGGCACGCTCCAGCGCCCGCTCGGCACGCTGGGCGTCGATCTCGTCCGCCAACTCGGCGACCTCCGCCAACAGCGACAGCTTGTTGTCGGCGAAGGAGATGAATCCACCGTGCACGGCGGCGACGACCGTACCGGCGCCTTCGGGGCCGCTGGTACGGATGGTCACCGGGCCCGACTCCAGCACACCGAGCAGCGGCTGGTGACCGGGCATGACGCCGATGTCGCCGGACGTGGTGCGCGCGACGACCAGGGTGGCCTCGCCGGACCAGACCTGGCGGTCGGCGGCGACCAGCTCGACATGCAGCTCAGCAGCCAAGGGTGGCTCCTCGGGTCACCACCCGGCGGCTCCGCCGGGTGTCGGTTCATCAGTCTAGTGGGGCCCGCGGTACGACCGTGCCGGGGCCCGGTCCGACCCTGCGGCCGGACGGGCGAGGGGGAGGCGGGGTCCCTTGCGGGGTGCCCCGCCCCTCCTCGTCGGTGCGGGGGTCAGGAGACGCCCAGCTCCTTGGCGTTCTTGCGCAGGTCCTCGATGCCACCGCACATGAAGAACGCCTGCTCGGGGAAGTGGTCGTACTCACCGTCGCAGATCGCGTTGAACGCGGAGATCGACTCGTCCAGCGGCACGTCCGAACCGTCCACACCGGTGAACTGCTTCGCCGCGTGGGTGTTCTGGGACAGGAAGCGCTCGACGCGACGGGCACGGTGGACGACGAGCTTGTCCTCCTCGCCCAGTTCGTCGATGCCGAGGATCGCGATGATGTCCTGGAGGTCCTTGTACTTCTGCAGGATCCCCTTGACGCGCATGGCGGCCTCGTAGTGGTCCGCGGCGATGTACCGCGGGTCCAGGATCCGGGACGTGGAGTCCAGCGGGTCCACGGCCGGGTAGATGCCCTTCTCCGAGATCGGACGGGAGAGCACCGTCGTCGCGTCGAGGTGGGCGAAGGTGGTCGCCGGCGCCGGGTCGGTCAGGTCGTCCGCGGGGACGTAGATCGCCTGCATCGAGGTGATCGAGTGACCGCGGGTCGAGGTGATGCGCTCCTGGAGCAGACCCATCTCGTCCGCCAGGTTCGGCTGGTAACCCACCGCGGACGGCATGCGGCCGAGCAGGGTGGACACCTCGGAACCGGCCTGGGTGAACCGGAAGATGTTGTCGATGAAGAAGAGCACGTCCTGCTTCTGCACATCGCGGAAGTACTCCGCCATGGTCAGACCGGCCAGGGCGACGCGCAGACGGGTGCCCGGGGGCTCGTCCATCTGACCGAAGACCAGCGCCGTCTTGTCGAGGACGCCGGACTCCTCCATCTCGTCGATGAGGTCGTTGCCCTCACGGGTGCGCTCGCCGACGCCCGCGAAGACGGAGACGCCCTCGTGGAGGTTGGCGACACGCATGATCATTTCCTGGATCAGCACGGTCTTGCCGACACCGGCACCACCGAACAGACCGATCTTGCCGCCCTTGACGTACGGGGTCAGCAGGTCGACGACCTTCAGACCCGTCTCGAACATCTCGGTCTTCGACTCAAGCTGGTCGAAGGCCGGGGCCTTGCGGTGGATCGCCCAGCGCTCGCCGACGTTGGCGTTCTCCTCGGGGTGGTTCAGCACCTCGCCGAGGGTGTTGAACACCTTGCCCTTGGTGAAGTCGCCGACCGGGACGGTGATGCCCGCGCCCGTGTCGGTCACCGCGGCCTGGCGGACCAGACCGTCGGTGGGCTGCATCGAGATGGTGCGGACCACACCTTCACCGAGGTGCTGCGCGACCTCAAGGGTCAGCGTCTTGGTGGCGCCGTCGGCGGCGGGGTCGGCCACCTCGACGTGCAGCGCGTTGTAGATCTCCGGCATCGCGTCGACGGGGAACTCCACGTCGACGACCGGGCCGATGACCCGGGCGACGCGGCCCGTGGCGGCGGCCGTCTCAACAGACGTCGTCATTACTTTTCACTCCCCGCGGTCGCGTCGGCCAGGGCACTGGAGCCACCGACGATCTCGCTGATTTCCTGGGTGATTTCGGCCTGGCGGGCCGCGTTGGCAAGTCGGGAGAGCGTGTTGATCAGCTCACCCGCGTTGTCGGTCGCCGACTTCATCGCGCGGCGACGGGCGGCGTGCTCGGATGCGGCGGACTGGAGCAGGGCGTTGTAGACCCGGCTCTCGACGTACCGCGGCAGCAGTGCGTCCAGGACGTCCTCCGCCGACGGCTCGAAGTCGAACAGCGGCAGGATCTCGGCCTTGCCGCCGCTCTCCTCCGCCGCCTGCTCCAAGCTGAGGGGCAGCATCCGGTTGTCCACCGGGGTCTGCGTCATCATCGACACGAACTCCGTGAAGACGATGAACAGCTCGTCGACCCCGCCCTCGGCGGTGTCCTTCTGGATGGCCTCGATGAGCGCCGCGGAGACCTTCTTGGCGTCCGCGTACTCCGGGCTGTCCGTGAAGCCGGTCCACGAGCCCGCGATCTTGCGCTCACGGAACCCGTAGTAGGCGACGCCCTTGCGGCCGACGATGTAGCTGTCGACCTCCTTGCCCTCGCCGCGGAGCCGCTCGGTGAGCCGGTCGGCCGCCTTGATGGCGTTGGAGGAGTAGCCTCCGGCCAGTCCGCGGTCGCTCGTGACGAGCAGCACCGCGGCACGGGTCGGGTTCTCCGCCTCCGTGGTCAGCGGGTGTTTGGTGTTCGACCCGGTCGCCACCGCCGTGACCGCGCGGGTCAGCTCGGTCGCGTACGGCGTGGAGGCCGCCACCTTGCGCTGCGCCTTGACGATGCGCGAGGCGGCGATCATCTCCATCGCCTTGGTGATCTTCTTCGTCGCGCTGACGGACCGGATGCGACGCTTGTAGACCCGGAGCTGCGCTCCCATGGATCAGGTCCCTTCCGTCGTCACTTGGAGACGTTGACGGCGGCCGGAGCGTCCTCGCCGAGCAGCTTGCCGTCGTGCGTCTCGAACTGCTTCTTGAACGCGGAGATGGAGTCCGCGACCGCGGTCAGCGTGTCGTCCGACATCTTGCCGCCCTCACGGATGGAGAGCATCAGACCGGACTCCTCGCGGTGCAGGTACTCCAGCAGCTCGCGCTCGAAGCGGCGGATGTCCTGGACCGGAACGTCGTCCATCTTGCCGTTGGTGCCGGCCCACACGGAGACGACCTGGTCCTCGGTGCGCATCGGCTCGTACTGCGGCTGCTTCAGCAGCTCGACCATGCGCTTGCCGCGCTCCAGCGAAGCCTTGGACGCGGCGTCCAGGTCGGAACCGAAGGCGGCGAACGCCTCCAGCTCGCGGAACTGGGCGAGGTCCACGCGCAGACGGCCGGAGACCTGGCGCATCGCCTTGTGCTGGGCGGAGCCACCGACTCGGGAGACCGAGATGCCGACGTTCAGGGCCGGACGCTGACCGGCGTTGAACAGGTCGGACTCCAGGAAGCACTGGCCGTCGGTGATGGAGATGACGTTGGTCGGGATGAACGCCGAGACGTCGTTGGCCTTGGTCTCGACGATCGGCAGACCGGTCATCGAACCGGCACCCATCTGGTCGGAGAGCTTGGCGCAGCGCTCCAGCAGACGCGAGTGCAGGTAGAAGACGTCACCGGGGTACGCCTCACGGCCCGGCGGACGGCGCAGCAGCAGGGACACGGCGCGGTAGGCGTCGGCCTGCTTCGACAGGTCGTCGAAGATGATCAGGACGTGCTTGCCCTCGTACATCCACTGCTGGCCGATGGCCGAGCCGGTGTACGGCGCGAGGTACTTGAAGCCGGCCGGGTCGGACGCCGGGGCGGCGACGATGGTCGTGTACTCCAGGGCGCCGGCCTCCTCCAGCGCGCCGCGCACGGACGCGATGGTGGAGCCCTTCTGGCCGATGGCGACGTAGATGCAGCGGACCTGCTTGTTCACGTCGCCAGAGCGCCAGTTGTCGCGCTGGTTGATGATCGTGTCGACGGCCAGGGCGGTCTTGCCGGTCTGCCGGTCGCCGATGATCAGCTGGCGCTGACCGCGGCCGATCGGGGTCATGGCGTCGACGGCCTTGTAGCCCGTCTCCATCGGCTCGTGCACCGACTTGCGCTGCATGACCGTGGGGGCCTGCAGCTCCAGCGCGCGGCGACCCGAGGTCTCGATCTCGCCGAGGCCGTCGATCGGGTTGCCGAGCGGGTCGACGACGCGGCCGAGGTAGCCCTCGCCGACGGCGACCGACAGCACCTCACCGGTGCGGCTGACCGACTGTCCTTCTTCGATGCCGCTGAACTCGCCGAGGACGATCGCGCCGATCTCGCGCTCTTCCAAGTTGAGCGCGAGGCCGAGGGTGCCGTCCTCGAACTTCAGCAGCTCGTTCGCCATGGCCGAGGGAAGTCCCTCGACCTTCGCGATGCCGTCGCCGGCCAGGCTGACCGTACCGACCTCCTCGCGCGAGGCCGCGTCCGGCTTGTACGACTGGACGAAGTTCTCCAGCGCGTCCCGGATCTCCTCCGGCCGGATCGTGAGCTCCGCCATCAGGTTCCCTGCTCTCCTTGTTGGGCCCGAAGTTTCTTTGGGGTCTGGGGGCGACCCCCAGGAATCTTCTGCAATCTCTGCACGACCCAACCGGGCCGCTGGTCTTGCCAATTCAGTTGTCGCACCGCGTTCGCGGCGGCCGGCGCGCTGGGCGCGTCAGCCGGCGAGGCGGCGCTTCGCCTCGTCGAGGCGGTCGGCGATGGTCCCGTCGATGACCTCGTCACCGACGCGCACCGAGAGTCCGCCGATCACGGTGGGGTCCACCTCAAGGTTGAGGTGCATCTCCCGACCGTAGAGCCGAGCCAGACCGGCACCGAGACGCTGCTTCTGCTGCTCGGTGAGCGGCACCGCAGAGGTGACGACCGCCACCACTCGGTCCCGCCGGGCCGCGGCCAGCTTGGACAGGGCGTCGATGCCCTGTTCCAGGCTACGTCCACGCGGCGCGGTCACAAGACGTGCGACCAAGCGCTCGGTGGCCGGTGCGGCCTTTCCGGTCAGGAGGCTGCGCAGCAGCTCCGCCCGGGCACCGGGGGCCGCCGACTTGTCGGTCAGCGCGGCCCGCAGCTGCGGGTTGGACTCCACGATCCGGCCGAAGCGGAACAGCTCGTCCTCGACGTCGTCGAGGACGCCGGCCCGCTGGGCCGCGGTGAGCTCGGCGACGGACGCCAGCTCTTCGAGGGCGTCGACCAGGTCGCGCGAGCGCGACCAGCGGGCCCGGACCGTGCCCGAGACCAGGTCGGCGGTCTCGCCGCCCACCTGGCCGCGCAGCAGGCGGCCGGCCAGCTCCGACTTGGCGTCGCCGGCCTGCGCCGGGTCGGTGAGGACCCGACGCAGCGAGACCTCGCGGTCGAACAGCGCGGTGACGGCAGCCAGCTCACCGGCGAGCTTCGCCGCGTCGACCGACGTGTTGTCGGTCAGCGCGTCGAGGGACTCGCGTGCGGTGGCCAGTGCCTCGCGGCTCGCTCCGTTCATCGGACGACCTCCGCCGGTGCCACGGTGCCCGTCTCCAGTTCGTCGAGGAAGCGGTCGATGGTGCGGCTCTGGCGGTCCTGGTCCTCCAGGGCCTCACCGACGAGCTTGCTGGCGAGGTCGCTGGCGAGCTTGCCGACGTCCTGACGGAGCGCCGCGGCAGCGGCCTTGCGGTCGGCGTCGACCTGGGCGTGACCGGCGGCGATGATCTCCTCACGCTGCCGCTGGCCTTCGGCCCGCATCTCCTGCACGATCACAGCGCCCTGCTCGGTCGCCTCCTGGCGGAGCCGGGCGGCCTCGTGACGGGCTTCGGCGAGCTGGGCCTTGTACTGCTCCAGAACGCTCTCGGCCTCGGTCCTGGCCGCATCGGCCTTCTCGATGCCGCCTTCGATGGCCTCGCGGCGCTCTTCCAGAACCTTCTTGATGTTCGGGAGGAGCTTCTTGGCCAGGAAGAAGAAGACGATCGCGAAGGCGATGGTGCCGATGATGAGCTCGTCGGCGTGCGGGAGCAGCGGCGGCATCGGCTCCCCCGCTGCCGCGATGGTATTCAGGGCGCTCACATCAGTGCCTTCCGTGAAATGAGATGGGCTGACGCTCTGCCTTACGACGGGTAGACGAAGCCCATGACGATGCCGATGAGGGCGAGCGCCTCACAGAAGGCGAAACCCATGATCTGGTTGGTGCGGATCAGGCCGGCAGCCTCGGGCTGACGGGCCAGGGCCTGGGTGCCGTTACCGAAGATGATGCCGACGCCGACGCCGGGGCCGATCGCGGCGAGACCGTAACCGATGGCGGCAACGTTTCCGGTGAGAGCGGCGAGGGTCTGGGACATGCCGGTTCTTCCTTCTCTTTCAAGGACCCGGTGGGGGTTGGCCACCGGACAGCTGGGTTGGGGTGGTGCGCTTCGCAGCAGGGCAGGGCTCAGTGGTGCTCGGAGAGCGCGCCCTGGATGTAGTTGGCGGCCAGGAGGACGAAGACGTACGCCTGGACGGCCTGGATGAACAGCTCGAACACGATCATCGTCATGGTGAGGATGAACGAGGTGCCGGCGTAGACGATGCCGATGCCGTTCATCAGGTACCAGGTGGCGACGGTGAACATCACGATCAGCAGGTGACCGGCGAACATGTTCGCGAAGAGCCGGACGGCGTGGGTGAACGGCCGGATGATCAGGTTCGAGAGGAACTCCAGAACCACGATCAGCGGAAGGATCGGGCCGAGTTCCTTGTTGTAGCCGGTGATGTTCTTCCAGCCACCGACGAAGCCGTGCTTCTTGAAGGTCAGTCCGACCCACAGGAAGTAGACGATGAGGGCGAGCACCACCGGGTAGGCGATGAGCGAGGTGACCGGGAACTGGGCGACCGGAATGATCGACCACAGGTTCATGATCCAGATGAAGAAGAACAGCGACACCATCAGCGGGACGTACTTCTCGCCGTCCTTCTTGCCGATGATCTCGTAGACGACGCCCCGGCGAACGAAGTCGTACCCCGCCTCGCCGATCATCTGGATCTTGCCGGGCACGAGCTTCGGCTTGTTGAAGGCCGCCCAGAAGAAGCCGACGACGATCAGCGTGCTCACGAACGCGAGCAGCATGGGCTTGTTGAACTCGAACCCGCCGACCGTGAAGAGAGGCTCGTACATGAAGGTGTGGAGCCCAGGGGCGTTGAATCCACACCCGGTGAAGAGTTGACAGTCCGCCTCGAAGGCGAGCATCTGGGGGTCAGCACTCACCGCGGACTCCTTCAGCGTGGCGCATAGGTACGGCAACCTCGTTGTGTCGGCGCGGCGCGCAGCCGCGGTTCGGCACGGGACTGGTGTAACGAATGGTGGGGCGGCGGGCGGGCCATGAGCCTCGCGGATGAGCGGGCCTCAGCTCAGATGCCCGCGCCCGCAGTGCCGCAGTTGGCACCGGACGATAGCAGGAACGCGAAAGGCCATTTATCCCGCCCCTACTCTTCACGCCGCGGGCTCCGACTTCTGGGGCCCGCGGGCACCCGAACCGGCGGTTTCCTCGGGCTCGACGTAGAGGATCTTGGCCTTCATGTACGCGCGGGCCTGCGCCGCGACCCAGACGAGGGTCACCACGACCAGGGTCACGGCGAAGACCTGGGGATCGAAGAGGGTGGTGTTCTTGAACACCATCAGGAAGACGAAGAGCAGCAGCAACTGCGTGGTGTACAGCAGCAGGCCCATCGCCTGGAAGAGGTGCGGATACTGCTTGGCAGTGCGCTGGAGCACCACCAGGCCGGCGCCCATGAAGAGCAGGACGACCAAGGTGGCGACCGCTGAGCCGAGGGCTCCCTTGCCGCCCGCGACACCGGCGCTGATCGCGGTGGCGATCGCGCCGACCGCGGCCGTGGGTACGGCGGTGTGCAAAAGCGTGCGTGCGTCGGTGGACGGCATGGCGGCATCTCCGCTTGCTGGTGGTGGCAGTGGTGTCGTCATGGACGAGCGTAAGCCGGGTCCGAGTTGGGTCCTCGGGGGCCAACAGACCGTCGCACTACGGTCTTTCGGCACTGTCGCCGGTTCTCGTGAATCGTATCACAAGCTATTTGGGAAGGTCTTTACCCGGCTGTGTGCCGACTCTCACACATGAGGGCGAACTTGCCCGTGTGTGCAGCACCCAAGCCCGTTCACGGGGCGACATGTCTGCTATTGGGCGGTGCGGGTGGGAAAAGTCACCCGTGCGTGCCGGCCTTCCTCCGCTCGGCCGCCCGCGAACGGGCGCCGAGCGCGGTCGCCCCGTTGACACCGGCCGTCACCGGCACCCGCTCCTCGTGCGCCCCGGCAACGCCGTCGGCCTCCTCTTCGCCGCCGTCGGCTCCCGCGCCGGCGTACGCGTGGGCGGGCTCCGGCTCGGCCTCCTGCTGCGCCAGCCGCGCCTTGCGGCGCCGGTAGCGCGGCGGCACGAACCGCTCCGCCCACCGCGGCGCCCGCGGGGTGAACCGCGGCAGCAGCAGGAGCACCAGCCCCACCGTGCTCAGCCCGACGATCACCATCACGATCCACAGCGACGTCGAGTGGACCGAGTAGCCGACGACGCCGAAGGCGAACAGCGCCGACCAGAAGTACATGATCAGCACCGCGCGGCTGTGCGAGTGCCCGATCTCCAGCAGCCGGTGGTGCAGGTGGCCGCGGTCGGCCGCGAACGGCGACTGCCCCTTCCAGGTGCGCCGCACGATCGCCAGCACCAGGTCGGCGAGCGGGATCGCGATGATCGTCAGCGGCAGCAGCAGCGGGATGAAGACCGGCAGCATCGCGTGGGTGGTGGAGCGGGTGCTGCCGTCGTAGACGAAGATCCGCAGGGTGTCGGGGTCCACCTGACCGGTGACCGAGATCGCGGACGCGGCCAGCACCAGGCCGATCAGCATCGACCCGGAGTCGCCCATGAAGATCCGCGCCGGGTGCATGTTGTGCGGCAGGAAGCCCAGGCACATGCCCATCAAGATGGCCGTGAACAGCGTCGCCGGGGCTGCGGCCTCGATCATGTTCCCGAACCAGAGCCGGTACGAGTACAGGAAGAACGCGGCGGCGGCGATGCAGACCATGCCGGCGGCGAGCCCGTCGAGCCCGTCGACGAAGTTCACCGCGTTGATGGTGATCACCACCAGCGCGACCGTCAGCAGCGTGCCCTGCCAGGACGTCAGCGAGACCGTGCCGACGCCGGGCACCGGGATCCACAGGATCGTCAGGCCCTGCATGACCATGACGCCCGCGGCGATCATCTGCCCGCCGAGCTTGATCAGCGCGTCGATCTCGAACTTGTCGTCGAGGACGCCGATCAGCCAGATCAGGGCGGCGCCGGAGAGCAGCGCGCGCGGCTCGTTCGACAGCTCGAAGACGCTGCCGAGGTTCTGCAGGTGGTCGGCGACCAGCAGCCCCGCGCACAGCCCGAAGAACATGGCGATGCCACCGAGCCGCGGTGTCGGTTCTCGGTGGACGTCGCGCGCACGGATCTCCGGCATCGCGCCGGTCGCAATGGCGAACTTCCGCACCGGACCGGTCAGCAGATAGGTCACCGCGGCCGTGACACAGAGCGTCAGCAGATAATCACGCACGGGCTGCCCCACAGAAATCGCTGGCCATCTCAGCCCCACACCTTAGCCGGGGTGGTCACGTGGTTGAGGACTGCCGGACGCCGTCGATGGTTGCACTCGGCCGCTACTGGCCCGGATACGGGGGAAATCTCCCCACCAACTCCGCGGCCTCTGCACGCAAGGTCCCCACCTCCTCGCCCTCCGCGTACAGCGCCGCCGCGAAGATCACCGCGATCCGCGCCATCTCCGCCTCCCCCATGCCCTGGGTGGTCACCGCGGCCGTCCCCAGCCGGACGCCGCGCGCCGTTCCGTACGGCAGGGCGCAGGTGTCCAGCACCAGCCCGGCAGCCGCCAGACGGCCGCGTGCCGTCCTCCCGTCGACGCCGAGGGCCGTGGGGTCGGCACCGATGAGATGGGTGTCCGTGCCGCCCGTGAGCACCGTGCAGCCCTCGGTTTCGAGGCCGGCGGCCAGGATCCGCGCGTTCGCCACGACCTGGTGGGCGTAGGCCGCGAACTCGGGCGTCGACGCCTCGCGGAACGCCACCGCCTTCGCCGCGATGGTGTGCATCTGGGCGCCGCCCTGGGTGAACGGGAACACCGCCCGGTCGATCCGGTCCGCGAGCTCCTCGCCGCACAGCAGCAACCCGCCGCGCGGCCCCCGCAGCACCTTGTGCGTCGTCGCGCAGACCACGTCGGCGTACGGCACCGGGCTCGGCGCCGCGCCCCCGGCGATCAGCCCCATCGGATGGGCCGCGTCCGCGATCAGGTACGCGCCCACCTCGTCCGCGATCTCCCGGAACCGCGCGTAGTCGAGGTGGCGCGGATAGCAGATCGACCCGCAGACGATCGCCTTCGGGCGCACCTCGTGGGCGAGGTGCCGCACGTCGTCGTAGTCGATCAGCCCGCTCTCCCGGTCCACGCCGTACCCGACGAAGTCGAACCAGCGGCCGGAGAAGTTCGCGGGCGAGCCGTGCGTGAGGTGCCCGCCGTACGGCAGGCCCATCGCGAGGACGGTGTCCCCCGGCCGCAGCAGCGCCGCGTAGGCCGCGAGGACCGCGGCGGAGCCGGAGTGGGGCTGCACGTTGGCGTGCTCGGCGCCGAACAGGGCCCTGGCCCGGTCGATCGCGATCCGCTCGGCCACGTCGACCAGCTCGCAGCCGGCGTGGTGGCGGGCGCCCGGATAGCCCTCGGCGTACTTGTTCGCCAGCGGCGAGCCGAGGGCGGCGAGGACCGCGGGCGAGGTGAAGTTCTCCGCGGCGATGAGCTGGAGGCTGTCGGCCTGGCGGGCCGCCTCCGCGGCGATCACGTCGGCGATTTCGGGGTCCTGGCGCGCGAGCGCGTCGAGTGGGGCTGCGGCTTCAGTGCGGTGCGCACTTGTGGTGCGGACGGCCATGGTGTGCTCCGGGCCTCGCGGGTCTGTCCGCCACCAATCTAGGCCGCGCCTGCGCTCCGCGCCCGCCGGGCGAAACCCGCCCGCCCTCGGCTGCCGCCACCTGGCTGCGCCCTCGGCCACGAGCAACCAGAGCCCGCCCCCCTGCTGCCACCTCGACCAGGGGCAACCCAGGGGCGCTGGGGGTACCACCACGCCTCTAGGTTGCCTGCGCTACAGGCGGTGCACAGCGCGCCCCTGGGTTGCCTGCGCTACAGGCGGTACGCAGCGCAGGGGGGGTCAGTGGTGGGTCGGGATGCCCGTGAGCGCGGTGACGACGGGGTCGAGCGCCTGGTTGATCTCGTCGCCGATCGAGCGGAAGAACGTGATCGGCGCCCCGTACGGATCGAAGACTTCGTCCGCGTCGGGGCTCGGCGCCAGGAGCCACCCCCGCAACGCCGCCGCCGCCCGCACCAGCGCCCGCGCCCGCTCCACCACGCCCTCGTCCCGAGGGTCAGGCAGCGTCGCCGGGTCGATCGCGCGCACCAGTCGGGTGAACTCCTTCAGCGTGAAGGTCCGCAACCCCGCCGAGTGGCCCATCGAGATGACCTGGGCGCGGTGGTCCCGCGTCGCGGTGAGCACCAGGTCAGCCCGGATGACGTGCTCGTCGAGCAGTTCCCGGCCCACGAACCCGCTCGCGTCCGCGCCGAAGTCCGCGAGGACGGTCTCCGCGTTGGCCTCCATGGGGGCGCCCTCGTGCCCCCAGGTCCCGGCGCTCTCCACGATCAGGCCGCTCGCCATCAGATCGCCCAGCCGGTCGCTGAGGGCGTGCCGGGTCAGCCGCTCGGTGATCGGCGAGCGGCAGACGTTGCCGGTGCTGACGTGGAGTATCCGGAAGCAGTCGTCCGTACCTATGCCACGCCCCACGTCAGGGGCGATCAATGCGCCACCTCGAGGTCGGGTACGACCTTGCGCAGCTCCTCCGCGTCCAACGCGCCGACGCGCAGCAGTACGGGCACCTCGCCCGTGACGTCGACGATGGAGGACGGCACGATGCCGGGGGTGGGCCCGCCGTCGAGGTAGACGGAGACGGCGTCGCCGAGCATGTTCTGTGCGGCGTCGCAGTCCTCCGGCGCGGGATACCCCGTCAGGTTCGCGGAGGAGACCGCCATCGGGCCCACCTCGGTGAGCAGTTCGATGGCGACGGGGTGCAGCGGCATGCGGACGGCGACCGTGCCGCGGGTGTCGCCGAGGTCCCACTGGAGGGACGGCTGGTGGCGGGCGACCAGCGTCAGGGCGCCCGGCCAGAAGGCGTCGACCAGTTCCCACGCCGCTTCGGAGAAGTCGGTGACCAGGCCGTGGAGGGTGTTCGGGGAGCCGATGAGGACGGGGGTGGGCATGTTGCGGCCCCGGCCCTTGGCGGTCAGCAGGTCGGCGACCGCCTCGGAGCTGAAGGCGTCCGCGCCCAGCCCGTAGACGGTGTCCGTGGGCAGGACGACCAACTCGCCGCGGCGGACGGCGGACGACGCCTCACGCAGCCCGGTCGTGCGGTCGGTCGCGTCGTTGCAGTCGTATCGCCGAGCCATCAGGGAGCCTCCTCATGGGGGTGCCCCCACGCCCGCGGGGCGTGGGAGCCGTACGGGGTCGTCGTCACGGCGTCGCCTTGCGGGCGGTGGCGAACCGCGGGCGCTTGTTCAGGTCCGGATGGTCCGCGGCGTCGGTCCACCCGGACTCCTCGGCGAAGATCCAGGGCACCTGTCCGCCCTGGGTGTCCGCGTGCTCGATGACGACGAGGCCGCCGGGGCGCAGCAGCCGGTGGGCGGTGCGCTCGATGCCGCGGATGGTGTCGAGGCCGTCCTCGCCGGAGAAGAGGGCCATCTCCGGGTCGTGGTCGCGGGCCTCGGGGGCCACGTACTCCCACTCGGTGAGCGGGATGTACGGCGGGTTGGAGATGACCAGGTCGACCTGGCCGTCCAGCTCGGGCAGGGCGCTGAGCGCGTTGCCCTGGTGGAGGTTGACGCGGGAGCCCTCGGCGTTCTTGCGGGCCCAGGTCAGCGCCGAGTCGGAGAGTTCGACGGCGTGCACGCGCGAGCGCGGCACTTCCTGGGCCATGGCCAGGGCGATCGCCCCGGAACCGGTGCACAGGTCGACGATGAGCGGTTCGACGACGTCCATGGCGCGGACGGCGTCTATGGCCCAGCCGACGACCGATTCGGTCTCGGGGCGGGGCACGAAGACGCCCGGGCCGACCTGGAGTTCCAGATAGCGGAAGAAGGCGCGGCCGGTGATGTGTTGGAGCGGTTCGCGGGCCTCGCGGCGGGCCACGGCCTCCCAGTAGCGGGCGTCGAAGTCCGCGTCCTTGACCGTGTGCAGCTCACCCCGCTTCACTCCGTGCACGAAGGCGGCCAGCTCCTCCGCGTCGAAGCGCGGCGAGGGCACGCCGGCGTCGGCCAGCCGCTGGGTGGCCTGGGCCACCTCGGCAAGCAGCAGGTTCACTGGTCGTCCTCCACCCGTTTCGTACGGACGTGTCTTACTGCCGTGACCGCAGCGCGGTCACTGCGCGGCGGCGAGCTTGGCGGCGGAGTCGGCGTCCACGCACGCCTGGATCACGGCGTCCAGGTCCCCGTCGAGGACCTGGTCGAGGTTGTACGCCTTGAATCCGACGCGGTGGTCCGAGATGCGGTTCTCCGGGAAGTTGTACGTACGGATCTTCTCGGAGCGGTCCACGGTGCGGACCTGGCTGCGGCGCTGGTCCGCGGCCTTGCTCTCGGCCTCCTCCTGGGCGGCGGCGAGCAGCCTGGACCGCAGGATGCGCAACGCCTGCTCCTTGTTCTGGAGCTGGCTCTTCTCGTTCTGGCAGGAGGCGACCACCCCGGTCGGGAGGTGGGTGATGCGCACGGCGGAGTCGGTGGTGTTGACCGACTGGCCGCCGGGGCCGGACGAGCGGTAGACGTCGATCCGAAGGTCGTTCGGGTTGATCTCGACGTCGATCTCCTCGGCCTCCGGGGTCACGAGGACACCGGCGGCGGAGGTGTGGATGCGGCCTTGGGACTCGGTCGCGGGCACGCGCTGGACGCGGTGCACCCCGCCTTCGTACTTCAGTCGGGCCCACACGCCCTGACCGGGCTCGGTGGCTCCCTGGCCGCCCTTGGTCTTCACGGCGACCTGGACGTCCTTGTAGCCGCCCAGCTCGGACTCGGTGGCGTCGATGATCTCGGTCTTCCAGCCGGCGCGCTCCGCGTAGCGCAGGTACATCCGCAGCAGGTCACCGGCGAAGAGGGCGGACTCGTCGCCGCCGGCGCCGGCCTTGACCTCCAGGATGACGTCCTTGTCGTCGCTGGGGTCGCGGGGCACCAGCAGCAGCCGCAGCTTCTCCGTGAGCTCCTCGCGCTGCTGCTCCAGTTCCTTCACCTCGGCGGCGAAGTCCGGGTCGGCGGCGGCGAATTCGCGGGCGGTCTCGATGTCCTCGCCGGTCTGCTTCCAGGAGCGGTAGGCGGCGACGATCGGGGTCAGCTCGGCGTACCGCTTGTTCAGCTTGCGTGCGTTCGCCTGGTCGGCGTGCACGGCGGGGTCGGCGAGCTGCTTTTCGAGATCGGCGTGCTCGGCGACGATTTCTTCGACCGCCTCGAACATCGTGGCTCCTGGGTTCTCTGTGGGGTGCTGCTGCGCTGCTGCGCCGCCGGCGAAGGGGGGGTGGCGTCCTCGTGCGGGACGTCAAAGCGCCGGTCCCGGCCGCCCGGCGAAGGGGCGGCCGATGACCGGCGCAATCGGCTCGCTACTTCTTGGCGGAGCCGGCGGCCTTGCCGAAGCGGGCCTCGAAGCGGGCCACGCGGCCACCGGTGTCGAGGATCTTCTGCTTGCCCGTGTAGAACGGGTGGCACGCGGAGCAGACCTCGGCGCGGATGGTGCCGGCCTGGATCGTGCTGCGGGTGGTGAACGACGCGCCACAGGTGCAGCTGACCTGCGTCTCGACGTACTCGGGGTGGATGTCGCGCTTCAAGGTGTCTCCTAGTTTCGGGAGGGCGCCGGGTCGCACGGGCGGATTGCTCGAACGTGAACCGGGGCCGACGTACCAGTCTGCCAGGACCGGCCGTATCTCCCAAAACCGGGGGCGGAACGGAACTATTCCCCCGCGCGCGCCGCGGCCTTGCGTGCGCGGGCGCTAACGCTGTGTGCCGGCGCCCGCACCGGTGTCGGCGGAGGGGGTGCTGCGGATGACGGAGCCGGCGTCGGTCTTGTCGGCCGCGGAGTCCTTGAGCGCCTCGGCCGGGATCGGCCGGTCCGTCCTGAGGGCGCTCCAGACCTGCCGGGCGGCGCTGTCGATGGGGACGACGCGGTTCGGGTTCGCCGGGTCGTAGGCGACGGGCAGGGTGACCATGTGGACGTCGTCGGGGCCGATGCCGCTGAGGGAGCGGGCGAAGCCGACGAGCTTCGGCACGGAGGCGAGCTGGGAGTCGGGGGTGATGGCCTTGGTGGCGGTGTCGGCGACGTCGAGGAGCTTCGTCGGGTTCGTCAGCAGGCCGACGTCCTTCACCTGGGCGATGAACGCCTTCATGAACGCCTGCTGGAGCTGGATGCGCCCCAGGTCGCTGCCGTCGCCGACGCTCTTGCGGGTGCGGACCAGGCCGAGCGCCTGCTCGCCGTCCAGGTTGTGGGTGCCCGGCGGGAGGTCGAGGTGGCTGTCGGCGTCCTTGATGGGCTTGGTGGTGGTGAGTTCGACGCCGCCGAGGGCGTCGACGAGCTTCTTGAAGCCGGTGAAGTCGACCTCGATGTAGTGGTCCATGCGGATGCCGGACATCCGCTCCACGGTCTTGACCGCGCAGGCCGGGCCGCCGACTTCGTAGGCCGTGTTGAACATGACGTCGCGTTCGGCGGATATGCGTTGGCCTTCGGGGCCGGTGCAACTGGGCCGGGAGACGAGGGTGTCGCGGGGTATGGAGACCACGCTGGCCTCCTTGTGGCCCGGGTAGACGTGGACGACCATCGCGGTGTCCGACCGTCCCGCGCCCTCGTCCCGGCCGTACTCGGCGTTCGCGCCGGAGCGGGTGTCGGAGCCGAGGACGAGGATGTCCATCGAGCCGGTGTCGACGTCGGCGGGGCGGTCCTTGTTGTCGAGTTGGGCGTTGATGTCGACGCCCTTGAGGTTGCCGTCGAGCTTGGCGTAGGCGATGCCGAGGCCGCCGCCGCCGATGAGCACCAGGGCGGCCGCGGACCAGGCGGCGACGGCGACGGCCGTACGACGGCGGGAGCGCTGCTTGTGACGGCCGCCGCGGCCCGCGTCCCCGCTGCCTATTCGGCCCCCGCCGGTGCTGTGCTCGGCCATGGTGTCTCCCGGCTCTTCCGTCGCGACCACGGTCCGTGTGGGCCCCGCGACTCATGCGGCTTCTGTGGCGTTCTGTCGCGCCTGTGGATTTTTGTTCCGCCTTGGCTAGGACGTCGACGTCCTCGGAAGGGTTGCACGCGGGTGTGAGAGCAGGGTGAGAAAACGGTCGCCGCCCCTTGTGGGGAGGGTCACCGGATCTTCGCCGTACGCATGCGACAGGCCCCGCCACCACGGGGGTGACGGGGCCTGGCCGAAGCTCGACGCGTCAGTCGCCGTTGCCGACGGACGGGGTCGTCTTCTGGATCTGGAGCAGGAACTCCGCGTTCGACTTCGTCTGCTTCATCTTGTCGAGCAGCAGCTCGATCGCCTGCTGCTGGTCGAGGGCGTGCAGCACCCGACGCAGCTTCCAGACGATGCCCAGCTCCTCGCTGCCGAGCAGGATCTCCTCCTTGCGGGTGCTGGACGCGTCGACGTCCACCGCGGGGAAGATGCGCTTGTCGGAGAGCTTCCGATCGAGCTTGAGCTCCATGTTGCCGGTGCCCTTGAACTCCTCGAAGATCACCTCGTCCATCCGCGAGCCGGTGTCGACCAGCGCGGTGGCCAGGATGGTCAGCGAGCCGCCGTCCTCGATGTTGCGCGCCGCACCGAAGAACCGCTTCGGCGGGTAGAGCGCGGTCGAGTCGACACCACCGGACAGGATGCGTCCGGAGGCGGGGGCCGCGAGGTTGTACGCACGGCCCAGGCGGGTGATGGAGTCCAGCAGGACGACCACGTCGTGACCCAGCTCGACGAGGCGCTTGGCGCGCTCGATGGCCAGCTCGGCGACGGTGGTGTGGTCCTCGGCCGGGCGGTCGAAGGTCGAGGAGATGACCTCGCCCTTGACCGACCGCTGCATGTCGGTGACCTCTTCCGGACGCTCGTCGACGAGGACGACCATCAGGTGGCACTCGGGGCTGTTGACCGTGATCGCGTTGGCGATCGCCTGGAGGATCATGGTCTTGCCGGTCTTCGGCGGGGCCACGATCAGACCGCGCTGGCCCTTGCCGATCGGCGACACGAGGTCGATGATCCGGGTGGTCAGCACGCCCGGGTCGGTCTCCAACCGGAGCCGGTCCTGCGGGTACAGCGGGGTGAGCTTGTTGAACTCCGGCCGCCCGCGGCCCGATTCGGGCGCCATGCCGTTGACGGAGTCCAGTCGGACCAGCGCGTTGAACTTCTCGCGGCGCTCGCCCTCCTTCGGCTGGCGGACCGCACCGGTGACGTGGTCGCCCTTGCGCAGGCCGTTCTTGCGGACCTGGGCGAGGGAGACGTACACGTCGTTCGGGCCCGGCAGGTAGCCGGAGGTGCGGATGAACGCGTAGTTGTCGAGGATGTCGAGGATGCCCGCGACGGGGATCAGGACGTCGTCGTCGGAGACCTGCGGCTCGCCGGCGAAGTCCTCGCGGCCGCGGCGTCCGCGCCGGTCGCGGTAGCGCCCGCGCCGACCACGGCGACCGCCGCCGTCCTCGTCGAAGTCGTCCTGCTGGCTGCCTTGCTGCTGACGCTGACCGCCCTGCTGCTGGCGCTGGCCGCCGCCCTGCTGGTCGTCGCCCTTGCCACGACCGCGGTCACGGTCACGGTCGCGCTGGCGCTCGCGGCGGTCACCGCGCTGACCGCGCTCGCCGCGCTCCTTGCGGCCCTCGGCCTCCTGCGGCGCGGAGGCGCCCACGGCGGCCTCGGCCTTGGCGTCCGCCTGCGGCTCCGCCTTGGCCTCCTTGGCCGCGGCGCTCTCCTTGGCGGCACCGGACTCGGCGGCCTCGCCCTCGGGGCTGCCCGCCGGAGCGGTCGCGCGGCGCCGACGGCGCTCGCCGGCCGGCTGGTCGTCGCTGGCCGGCTGGCCGGGGATGTCGATCTGCTGCTGGCCCGCGGACTTCTCGGCGGTGGACGCGCCGTCGGCGGCGGCAGCCGCCTCGCCCGTGCGCGCCTTGGAGGTGGTGCGGCGCTTCGGCTTGGCCTCGGCGCCCTTCGCCTCCGGCTCGGCGGTCTTCTTGGCCGCAGTGGCTCCGCCGCCGGCCTGCGCCTCCTTGATGACCTCGATCAGCTGGCTCTTGCGCATGCGCGCGGTGCCCCTGATTCCGAGGCCGGACGCGACCTGCTGCAGCTCCGCCAGGACCATGCCCTCAAGGCCGGTGCCGGTACGGCGGCGCCGGGAGGTGGTGCCGGAGGCAGCACCTGCGGCGGGCGTGGTGGTGTCGACGTTCGCGTCGGCAGTCACGCCCATCAGATCGGTGGTGTCGCTCACGAAGGGTCCTTCCCTGGAGCGGACGTCGGCCATCTGGCTCGGCGACCGGTTGTGCTGTCCGACTGCGGTCCACTTCCGGGACCGTGTCGGGGCGGTGGTCCCCGCCGGGTCTGAGTACGGCGGAGAGGCAGAAACATGCAATCCGGCCCGAGGTCCCCCTGCTCGGCCCACTCCTCGGCGGAGCGGGAGGTGTCGTGCCGGTTCCGGAGCGTGCTCGCTACTGCTCAGGCAGGCTGCTCAGGCAGTAGGGGAGGCTCCCGGAAGAATTGGTGGTCCCGATTCGGGACGCGAAGCTCCGAGCCACAATGGCTTCGGTTGCAGACTTGAGGTTAACACTACCGGCTCCAACAAACATTCCCCCTCTCCCTCACCGGCAATCTCGTGTTCTTGCGATTCACCGTGCGATTCGCCGTGTGCTGCGGCGGGACGTGGCGGTCCGTCCCACCCGGTGTTCCACTTCCCGCGGGCTCACCCGGGAAGGGAGTCACCCGTCCCCTCACCGGCCCCTCCCACCTGCGAAGATCCCCCGTCCCCCGACTCCGTGGCCGACGGCGCGGCGCCCGGCGACACCATCGGCAGCACGCTCGCCCCCGCGGTGTCGAAGGCGAGCCGGTTCGCGGCCCAGCCCTCGCCCGCGAGCCGTGCGACCTTGTCGGCGACGCCGTGCTCGGCCAGCGCGAGCACCGTGGGGCCCGCACCGGAGATGACTGCAGGGACGCCGTCCGCACGCAGTCGGTTGACAAGGTCCACGCTCTGCGGCATCGCCGGGGCGCGGTACTCCTGGTGGAGCCGGTCCTCCGTGGCGGGCAGCAACAGCTCGGGACGCCTGGTCAGCGCCTCGACCAGGAGGGCCGCCCGACCGGCGTTCGCAGCGGCGTCCACATGGGGGACGGTGCGCGGCAGCAGTCCCCGGGCCGTCTCCGTGAGCACCGGTTTAGCGGGCACGAAAACCACCGGAACGACGGAATCGGCCGGGTCCATCCTGATGGCCCGCGCGGCCCCGCCCTCGCTCCAGGCGAGCGTGAAGCCGCCGTACAGACAGGCCGCGACGTTGTCCGGGTGACCCTCGATCTCGGTCGCGAGCTCCAGCAGCGCGGTCTCGTCGAGGCGGGCGTCGCCCCCTATCGTCACGGCCCGGGCGGCGACGATCCCGGCGCAGATCGCCGCGGACGACGAGCCGAGGCCCCGCCCGTGCGGAATGCGGTTGGCGCAGACCACCTCAAGGCCGCGCGGCTGCCCGCCGAGCAGGTCGAAGGCCGTGCGCAGGGAGCGTACGAGCAGATGGCTCTCGTCGCGGGGCAGCGTCGACGCGCCCTCACCCGCGATGTCGATGTGCAGACCGGAGTCCGCGACCCGTACGACGACGTCGTCGTACAGCCCCAGGGACAGCCCGAAGGCGTCGAAGCCGGGGCCGAGGTTGGCGCTGGTGGCGGGCACGCGCACCCGGACGGCGGCGGCGCGGAACGCTGGACCGGCCATCGCTCGATGACACTCCTTGGTTCTCAACTGACGTGTGCTGACTGCTGCCTGCTGCTGGTGCGTGGCGGTGTGCGGCATCGGGGACCAAGCGCCCGGGGGCCGAAGACGGCGACGACACCGCAACTGCACCGCTGCACAGACATATGCGGTGGGTGGGTTCGGTACAGCCTATCGAAGGAAGGTTCAGCCGCGACATAGGGCGCACAGGAGGCGCACGATGCGTGTCGCGAGCCTCCTGTGCCCCGATGTCCGCTGATCCCCGGCTTGGGACGCATCCCGCCGGGGTATTGCCCCGGTTCGACCGCCCGCGCGGCCGTGGCCAGCGGGTACGCCGCGCCGGGGCGCGCTGGCCGGCGCCGGCGCGCGGGCGCTCCCGCAGTGCCTCAGGCCAGCCCGAGGTGCTCCGCGGCCGTCGGTGCGTCGACGGGGACGGTGACCGGCTGCGGCGCTCCCGCGACGGCCCAGTCCGGGTCCTTCAGGCCGTTGCCGGTGACGGTGCAGACGATCCGCTGCCCGGGGTCGACCTTGCCGGCTTCGGCGGCCTTGAGGAGGCCGGCGACCGACGCGGCGGACGCGGGCTCCACGAAGACGCCCTCCTGCGAGGCCAAGAGGCGGTAGGCGCGCAGGATCTCACGGTCCGTCACCTCGTCGATGAAGCCGCCGGACTCGTCGCGGGCGGCGAGCGCCTGCTGCCAGGAGGCCGGGTTGCCGATCCGGATCGCGGTGGCGATGGTCGAGGGGTCCTTGACGACCTCGCCGCGGACGATCGGCGCGGAGCCGGACGCCTGGAAGCCCCACATGCGGGGGGTGCGGGTGGCCGGCCCGTCGGCGGCGTACTCCCGGTACCCCTTCCAGTACGCGGTGATGTTGCCGGCGTTGCCGACCGGCAGCACGTGGATGTCGGGGGCGTCGCCGAGCGCGTCGACGATCTCGAAGGACGCCGTCTTCTGGCCCTCGATCCGGTACGGGTTGACGGAGTTGACCAGCGCCACCGGGTAGTTCTCGGACAGGTTCCTGGCCAGGTCCAGGCAGTCGTCGAAGTTGCCGTCGACCTGGAGGATCTTCGAGCCGTAGACGAGGGCCTGCCCCATCTTGCCCAGGGCGATCTTGCCGCGGGGCACCAGGACGGCGCAGACCATTCCGGCGCGCACGGCGTAGGCCGCGGCCGAGGCCGAGGTGTTGCCGGTGGAGGCGCAGATGACGGCCTTGGCGCCCTCCTCCTTGGCGCGGGTGATCGCCATCGTCATCCCGCGGTCCTTGAAGGAGCCGGTGGGGTTGGCGCCCTCGACCTTGAGGTGCACCTCGCAGCCCGTGCGCTCGGAGAGCACCTGCGCGGGTACGAGCGGCGTACCACCCTCCCGGAGCGTGACGACCGGGGTCGTGTCGGTCACCGGAAGCCGGTCCCGGTACTCCTCGATGATGCCGCGCCACTGGTGGGTCATTGCTGGTTACTCCCCTTCAACACGCATGATGCTGGCGACACCGCGCACGGTGTCGAGCTTGCGCAGCGCTTCGACGGTGCCCGAGAGGGCCGCGTCGGGCGCGCGGTGGGTGACGACGACGAGGGACGCCTCGCCGTCGCCGTCTGGACGGCCCTGCTGGCGGACGGTGTCGATGGACACCCCGTGCTCGGCGAAGACCGTCGCGACCTGGGCGAGGACGCCCGGCTTGTCGGCCACGTCGAGGCTGATGTGGTACCGCGTCACCACCTCGCCCATCGGGCTCACGGGCAGTTGGGTGTACGCGGACTCCCCCGGGCCGGTGGCCCCGGCGAGCTTGTTGCGGCAGACCGCGACCAGGTCGCCGAGGACGGCGGACGCGGTGGGCGCGCCGCCGGCGCCGGGGCCGTAGAACATCAACTGACCGGCGGCCTCCGACTCCACGAAGACCGCGTTGTACGCCTCGCGGACGGAGGCGAGGGGGTGGCTGAGCGGGATCATCGCGGGGTGGACGCGCGCGGTGACGGACTGCCCGTCGGCGGCGCGCTCGCAGATGGCGAGCAGCTTGACCGTGCAGCCCATGCGCTTGGCGGAGGCCATGTCGGCGGCGGTGACCTCGGTCAGCCCCTCGCGGTGCACGTCGTCGAGGCGGACCCGGGTGTGGAAGGCGATGCCGGTGAGGATGGCGGCCTTGGCGGCGGCGTCGAAGCCCTCGACGTCGGCGGTCGGGTCGGCCTCCGCGTATCCGAGGGCGGTGGCCTCGTCCAGCGCCTCCGAGTAGCCGGCGCCGGAGCGCTCCATCTTGTCGAGGATGAAGTTCGTCGTGCCGTTGACGATGCCGAGGACGCGATTGACCTTGTCACCGGCGAGCGACTCGCGCAGCGGCCTGATCAGCGGGATCGCACCGGCGACGGCGGCTTCGAAGTAGAGGTCGCGGCCGTGCTGCTCGGCGGCGGCGTACAGGGTCGCGCCGTCCTCGGCGAGCAGGGCCTTGTTCGCGGAGACGACGGACGCGCCGTGCTCGAACGCGGTGGTGATCAGGGTGCGGGCGGGCTCGATGCCGCCGATGACCTCGATGACGACGTCGATGTCGCCCCGTTTGACCAGGGCGGTGGCGTCGGTGGTGACGAGGGCCGGGTCGATGCCCTCGCGGACCTTGGAGGGCCGTCGCACGGCGACCCCCGCGAGCTCCACGGGGGCGCCGATCCTGGCCGCGAGGTCGTCGGCGTGCGTCGTCATGATGCGCGCCACCTCTGAGCCGACGACTCCACAGCCCAGCAGCGCCACCTTCAGCGGACGCGTACGCATCATCCGACCTCGTTTCTCATCACTTCTACGGTTGGACCAGTCTCACTCACCGGACAGCATTTTCTATCCTCGGTCCGGCATCCGAGACGTCTATCTCACCTAGCCGACGTCCAGACGCAGGAGATCTTCCTCCGTCTCGCGCCGGACGACCACCCGCGCCGCACCGTCGCGCACCGCCACGACCGGGGGCCGCAGGGCGTGGTTGTAGTTGCTGGCCATCGAGCGACAGTACGCGCCCGTCGCCGGCACCGCGATCAGGTCGCCGGGCGCCAGGTCGGCCGGCAGGAACGCGTCCTTCACCACGATGTCACCGCTCTCGCAGTGCTTGCCGACGACCCGGCTGAGCACCGGCGCCGCGGTGGAGGTGCGGGAGACGAGCGCGACGCTGTACTCGGCGTCGTACAGCGCGGTGCGGATGTTGTCCGACATGCCGCCGTCGACGCTGACGTACGTCCGCAGGCCCTCCAGCGGCTTGATGGTGCCCACCTCGTACAGGGTGAAGGCGGTGGGCCCGACGATGGCGCGGCCCGGCTCGACGGAGATCCGCGGGGTGCGCAGCCCGGCGGCGTCACACTCACGGGTGACGATCTCGTGGAGCGCCTTGGCGATGTGGCGCGGCTCGCGGGGGTCGTCGTCGGCGGTGTACGCGATGCCGAGCCCGCCCCCGAGGTCGATCTCGGGCAGTTCGACGCCGTGCTCGTCGCGGACCCGCTTGAGCAGTCCGACGACGCGGTGGGCGGCGACCTCGAAGCCGGAGGTGTCGAAGATCTGCGAGCCGATGTGGGAGTGGATGCCGAGCAGCTCGATGTCGTCGAGGGCGAGCGCCCGGCGCACGGCCTCCGCGGCCTGTCCGCCGGCGAGCGGGATGCCGAACTTCTGGTCCTCGTGGGCGGTGGCGATGAACTCGTGGGTGTGCGCCTCCACGCCGACGGTGACCCGGATCAGCACCCGCTGGCGCACGCCCCGGCGCTGTGCGGCATGCGCGACCTGCGCGATCTCCTGGAAGGAGTCGAGCACGATGCGTCCGACGCCGGCGTCCATCGCCTGCTCGATCTCCCGGGCGGACTTGTTGTTGCCGTGGAAGGCGATCCGCTCGCCGGGCATTCCGGCGTCGAGCGCGGTGCGCAGTTCGCCGCCGGAGCAGACGTCGAGGTTCAGCCCCTCCTCGTGCAGCCAGCGCACGACGGCCTTGCTGAGGAACGCCTTGCCCGCGTAGAAGACGTCCGCGTCCTTGCCGAACGCCTCGGCCCAGGCGCGGCAGCGGGTGCGGAAGTCCTCCTCGTCGAGGACGTACGCGGGGGTGCCGAACTCCTCGGCGAGCCGCGTCACCTCGATCCCGCCGACGGTGGCGACGCCGTCGGCGGAGCGGGTGACCGTGCGGGACCAGACCTTGGGGTCGAGGTGGTTCAGGTCGGCGGGCGGCGCGCTGTAGTGGCCTTCGGGCAGGACGTCGGCGTGACGGGGCCCGGCGGGGTGGGCGGAGCGGCTCATCGTCGTGTCTCTCTCACAGGTGGTCGGGTGCGCTGATGCCGAGCAGGGTCAGGCCACCGGCGAGCACCGTCCCGGCGGCTTCGGCGAGCGCGAGCCGGGAGCGGTGGGCGGCCGTGGGTTTCTCCCCGCCCCGGGGCAGCACGGAGTGCTGGCTGACGAGCAGCGCGTCGGCGGTGGACACGAGGTGCCGGGCGAGCCGGTCGGGCGCGCGCAGCCGGGCGGCGGACGCGACGACGCCCGGCTGGTCGACGACGAGCCGTTCCAGTTCGTCGTCGTACCCGGCTGCGTCTTCCGTACCGGGGTCGAACCCCAGGTCGGCGGCGTTGCGGAGCAGGGCCCGGGCGCGGGCGTGTGCGTACCGCACGGTGAAGAGGGGGTTGCTCTCATGCTGGCGCAGCAGGTGCTCCCCGGGGCGCGGCAGGTCGTGCGCGGCCGTGGAGAGGAAGGCCCATCGGGTGGCGTCGGTCCCGAGGGCGTCGGTGGTGTCGGGGTGGTTGCGCACCTCGACGGGCGCGGCGGGGCCGAGCCCTTGGGTACGGCGCAACAGCGCGACCGCGTCGTGCCAGACGGCCGCCCGGTCGCCGCGGTCGATCCCGGCGGCGTGCGCGTGCGCGGCGTGCGCCCGCACCTGCTCGACGGCGTCGTCGACGTCCGCGCGCCGGCGGTCCGCTCCCCCGTCGAGCGTGATGTTCAGGAATCCGGGCCCGGTGATCTCGACCCCGGCGACGCCCGGCTCCCGTGCGATGCGCTCCCGCAGCGTCCGCGCGACGGCGGCGGGCGGCTGCCCGGCCGCTCCCGCGAGCCGCAGCGCGACGTTGGTGGCGTAGTCCCCGCACCCGCCGGGCCGGGGCCGCTCCACCTGCACCGCCTGCGGCACGGGCACCCGTAGCACACCGTCCTCGACGGCGCGGCGCACGGCGTGCAGCACGGTGCGGGAGAGCTCTGCGGGGGTCACGGGACAAGCGTAGGCGAGGAGGTGGGGCCGATAGCGAACCCGTTTCGCGATGCGGTCAGCCCCGCGCGCTCCCGGCCCGCCCGGCCCCGCGCCTACCGTCCACGGCGGGCGGCCCCTCCCGCAGCATCAACTGCCGCACGAGCCGCACCAGGTCGGCCGGCTCGAAGGGCTTCGCCAGGAACGCGTCCACCCCGGCGGCGAGCCCGCTCTCCACCTCGTACTGCGTGCACGCGCTGATGATCGCCACGGGCAGATGACTGGTCCCGGGGTCCTCCCGCAGCCGCGCGGCGGTCCGGAGCCCGTCGAGCCGCGGCATCACCACGTCGAGCGTGACGACGTCCGGCCGCACCTCCCGCACGACCTCCAGGCACTCGGCACCATCGGCCGCGGTCACCACCTCGAAGCCCTCAAGCTCAAGGTTGACCCTGATCAACTGCCGAATGACTCGATTGTCATCGACAACGAGCACCCGCCCGGACGCACCTGACACAACTTGAGAGTAGGTCGGCCGGCGCGGCTGCGTCCGGGTTTTCCCCACTTCCACCCCCTCCGGGGGACCCGAAACCACTCTCCCGCCCCACGCCCGACCACGAAATACCTGTTCACGGCCACCCTTCCGGAGCTGGTAGTGTTCTACCCGTCACGCCGACGGGGACACCGCGGCGGACGGTGCGCCCCCGTAGCTCAGGGGATAGAGCAACGGCCTCCGGAGCCGTGTGCGCAGGTTCGAATCCTGCCGGGGGCACTCGCCAGTCAGCCAGCAAGAATCACGCTCTGACCAGTGCGGATGCCGACATGAGAGAGCGGGAGTCAGTCTCACTGACTCCCGCTTTTTCTCGTTGCCTCCCAGCGTTCGCGACACACCTCCCTCCTCCTCCAGCGCCTTGGCGATCTTCACGTTGGCCGCCTCCTCGTGGCCGTCGATGCACCCGTGGTACCGACGGTGGATCACCTCCGGGGAGTTGCCCACCCGCGGGGTCAACCACCGGGTGATGCACGCGTGTCGCAGGTCGTACGGGCGCCCGGCCAGTGGGGAGTCGACGCGCTCCGGCGGCAGCGCGTACGCCCGCGCTTCCTCCCACACCCGCCAGTACGTGGACGAGCCGACCACTCCCCCGCGCTCGTTGCCGAACACGCGCCCCTCCTTGGCGGTCTCGAACTCCTTCAGGTGCGCCCGGAGGATGGCGCTCCAGGACGGGCGGAAAGCGAAATCACCACGCGCCGGCAGGTGCCCCACTGGGAGGAGTGCACGCCTTCAGCGCGGTGGGAGAAGCGGCGTGAGGAAGCGACTCGGTTCGCCGTGCCAGGTGATGGCGAGCGCGTCACGGGCACGGGTCGCCGCGACGAAGAGGAGGGAACGTGCCCGTTGCAGCTCTCGCTGGTGGCGGCTCGGGTCCGTGTGCTCCCAGGCGTCCACGGAGGAGCGGGGGACGAGTCCGTCGGCCGCTCCGGCGATGACCAGGCAGCGGTACTCCAGTCCCTTGAAGCGGTACATGGTGCCGATGTGCACTCCCTGGTCGCTGCGCGGACCGTCGTTCGTGATCTCCGTCGGGGTGATGCCGCGTCGGGCGAGACGGTCGGCGAGCTGGGTCACCATGTCGTTGGTCGGGACGCAGATCGCCGTGGACTCACGGGGCACGTCGTGCCAGGTCTTCAACTGCTCCACCACCAGGTCCATCTCCTCGTCCCAGCTCCGCGCGCCGCGCAACGACGGTGTCAGGCCGTGGAGGACGGAGCGGTATCCGGCGAGGGTGTCGGCGTCGCCGTCAAGGTCGTCGTAGTCGGCGCCGCCCAGTACCTGGATGGCGCTGCGAAGGATTTCCCGGGTCGTGCGGTAGCTGAGTGTCAGCCGGGAGGACCGCCCACGGATGTGGACGCCGAGGCTGCCGAGGGTGACCTGATTGTCGTAGATCCGTTGGTGCGTGTCGCCGACGAGGAAGATGTCGTCCGGCCCGGACGGCACCATGGCGCGCAGCAGCTTCCAATGGGCCGCGCTGAGGTCCTGTGCCTCGTCAACCACGACGTGCCGGTACCGGTAGCGCAGCCAGGCGCCCGAGCCGGCCTCGACGTGGAGGTTGTCCAGGCCGCCTCGCTCCTCGCGTTCTTTGGACCGCTTGTCGATCTTGTCCTTGCGCGCCATCTCCAGCCGCGCGGCCCGTTCCGCGACCTGGCGGTGCGTCTCCAACCCCTTGGTCTCCAACCGCTGGGTGAAGCGTTCGGCGAGCTGCCAGATCCCGGCGCGGTCCGCGCGGGTGACACTCCGTCCCCTGCCCGCGCGCCGGGCGGCGAAGTAGGCGCTCCGGGAGGTGGCGGCCTGGCCGAGGATGACCTGGTTCCACTCGTCGCTGAGGAACTCGGCGCTCCAGCGGGTCTTCCCCACCTCCACCAGCATCTCCCGCCACTCGCGGAGCGCCGCCGTGTCGTCGATCCGCCGATTCGCGTTGCCCGGGTCCGCCTCGCTGACAATGCGGGTGGCGAGTTGGTCGACGTGGGCGATGTCGACGCGGGCCAGGACACCGGGGCCACCCAGCGAGAGGAGTCGCGCGCGCAAGTCGGCGGCGAGGTTCCGGTTGAACGTGGTGAGCAGGACGGGCTTGTCACGGCCGGGAGGGAGTTTTCGCACCAGGTGGCACACGCGGTGGAGCGCGACGATCGTCTTGCCCGTCCCCGGACCGCCGCTGACGCGGGCCGAACCGGAATAGTGGCGGTGGACCAGCTTTTCCTGGGTGGGGTGGAGGAAGATCTTCCACCGTCCGAAGTCGCCCTCCTCCAGAATGCTCTGGAGGGACTCGTCGTCGGTGATCACCACGGCCTGGGAGCGGTCGACGGCCGTCTGCCAGTCGTCGGAGTCGAGGTTGCGCTCCGGCTCCGGCACCGCGACGGGCGCCGTGACCTCTTCCATGACCGCTCCGTAGGAAGCACCGTCGCGCAGGCGGAGGAGTACTTCCCCGGTGTGGCGGGGTGCGTATTCGGCGAGGCCGAGCAGTTCGTCGTCCGTGGTGAGTTTCCGGACGATCGGGATGAGCGGTTCGGCGACGCCGAGGTCGGCGAGTTGTTCGTCGGTGTAGGCGGCGAAAAGAGGCACCTCCGACGGCTCCGGCCGTCCCGGCTGCTGAGCCGGGACAGGAGCAGCGGGCGCTGTGGCGCCGCGGCGCAGCACGCTCTCCTCGACGACCTGGAGGTCGACGTATTCGATGGCGCCGGTGATGTGGTTGATGCCGTAGTTGAACCGGTCCAGGTTCTTGTGGACGTGGCTGCGGTGCTTGACCGAGACGAGCAGCCAGTCGTCGCCGCCCAGGCGGATCATCAGGGCCCGCCACTCGCGGTTGACACGGGCCGACCACAGCCGGTCGTGGCCTTCCAACTGCTTGAGGTGGAGGCCACCGGCGTCGGGGTTGCGACGGAAGTCGTGCTGGAACTTGTAGAACGCCCCGAGGACCGTACGGTCCAGTTTCACGATCTCCTTGTCCGCCTTGTCCAACAGACGCAGCGTCACGCCCGCCCTCGGCGCGCCGGTGACCGTCATCGCTCGTTCCCCTCCTGGTCGTTCCTCGCCCTGGCCGCGTCATCGCGCACCAGCCCGGCGAGTTCGTCGGCGTCCCATTCCGCCGCGGTGCGGACGTGCCAGCCCGCGTCCTGGTAAGCCTGGTCCCGCTGCTCGGCGTCGACGTCCCGTTTGCTCACCGGGTCCGGGCGGTGCGCCAGGACGACGCCCACGCGCCGGGCGGGCCAGGCGAGCTCGGCCGGCCAGGCGGCCGTTCCCAGCTCGTGGCCGGCCACCGGAGCGGGTAGACCCAGGTCGGCGAGGGCCCGGGCGAGCGCGGGCAGGCCGGGATCATCGATGAGGAACTCGATGACCTCGTCCCAGGCGGGGTCCCGCACAGCCGCGGGACCCTGCGCGGCGCTCTGCCGCTCCGCCGCCGGCTGCTCCACGCCCGCGGCCTTGTCGTGCGCCTTCCGTTGGGAGGTGAGCCAGCCGGCTCCGCCGGTGACCGTCAGCTCGGTCGGGTCGAATCCGGGCAGCATCCCGGTCGTGAGCTGGACCCCGTCCCCTTCCCCCGCATCGAGGAACTGGAGATGGTTGCTCCAGTAGAGCCATGCCTGCCAGCGCCTGCGGTGGGCGGCTTCGTCGTTCGTGACTGCGTCCGTGCTGTCGTCGAGGACGGTCAGCGCCGTCCAGGACGCCCCGCTCTGCCCCCTGCGCAGGTCGAGCGCGATGGTGAGCGGGCACCCCGACGCGTCCCGGGTCGCCATGACCTGGACGGCGCCCTGGCCCTTGGCCAACCGGCGCCCGCACAGCGCCTCGCTGATCCTGCGCTCGATCTCCGCACCGTCCGCCAGGGCCCGGCTGGTCGCCGACACGGCGGCGAAGCCCGCGAGCGCGCTCTGCGTGCGCCGGCGCCAGGCGTCGGGGTCCGGGTCGGTGAGGTAGCCGATCAGCGTTTCGACCGGATTGGCCCACACCAGCCGCGGCAGGTCGCGGGTGTCTCCTGCATGCATCCGACGGTGGATGTCCATGGCCGTCTTCTGCGCGGTGTTCGGGTACGGCTTCCACACGGGGTCGGTCTGAGGACCGGTCCGTCCGGTCCATGTCTGAACGTCGTCCCAGGTGAGCTGGAAGACCTGCCATCCCTCCGCGCGCAGCCGGGTGCGCTTCACCGCGTCGGCCTCGGCCGTGAGGTGCTCGGGACTCGCGTGGTACCGGTAGCCGTCGAGGTAGACGGCCACCCGGCGGTCGTCGTCGGTGCTGCGGAAGACCACGTCCGGCCGTGTGTAGTCGAGCGGTGTCTGGGTCTCCATCTGCCAACCGCGGACAGTTCCGTCGGGCGCGGTGAAGCGCAGGGTCGTGTCCCTGGTGCCGTCGGCGGTGAGCGCGCTGCGAACGCTGACGTCGTCCACCCGGTCTGCCCACTCCAGCAGCCCGCGCCGGAACAACGCCTCCAGCTCGCTCTCCACCTGGTGCACCAGGGTGATGTCCCGCGTGGTGGCCACCGGTTCGACGTTCCAGCCGTCGGCGGTGCGGCCGAACAGGTCGCCGAGCATGTCGAGAGCGTGCTCACGGGAGACGAGTTCGTACTCGCCGTTGGTGACGTGCCGCAGCAGGCAGCGGTGGCACGCGGACCTGCCCTGGCCCACGCACACACACGTCTCGATCACCTGTCGGGCGTCGTCCAGGACGCCCTTGAGTCCGTCCTGGCCGGCGAGGCGGTGCAGGTATCCGGTGCCACCGGGAAGCGTGTCGTACAGGACGAGGAAGTGGCGGCGCAGTGGGGTCTCGCCGCGCTCCTCGGGCATGGAGTCGGTGACGACCGCGAGGTGGTCGGGGTCACCGCCGTAACTGCGGGCGATGCCGGCCAGCAACAGCGCCTTGAAGGAAGCGAGCCGTTCCCGGGTGTGTGCAGTGACGGCGGGAATGAGGATGCGCAGCGCGTCGGTGCGCAGCTCGTGTGCGAGGAGCACCCTCTCGCCCTGTCGTACGGCGTCGGCTCCGGCGCGCCGTCTGGGGCACCACGGGCGGTGGTACTTGGCGTGGGCCGACGTGTCGGCGGCGCCGTGGGCAGCGGGGCCGCCGTCCGGGTCGGCGAAGCCGCACGCGTCACAGACCCAGAAGGGGTTGAGGCGGACTTCCTGTCCGGCGAAGGCCGTGTCCGTGCCGCCGTCCACGCGGGAGGCTCCGACGTTGAGGTGGCGGATGTGCGCCTGGCGGGTGAACTCCCAACCGAAGGTGACGTGTCGGTGTTTCCACGCCTGTTCGATGTCGTGTGCGTCGATGTCCACGGCGGGGACGACGGTGTAGTGGCGCCGTTCCCGCTCGTCGCTGTCGTCGCGTACGCGGACGTCGTCGCGTTCGTCCCGGGATGTGACGCGACGCGGCACGAGGACCCTGTGCAGGCAGCCGACGTCTCCGATGGCCGCGGACCGGCAGCGGGGGCAGGGTGAGGAGTCCTGCTCCGCACGGTGGGTGCGGATGTGGCCGCAGTCGGGGCAGACGCGCCACCAAAGCCAGGCCGGGCGACCGGGACTGCCGACGTCCAATCCGGTGACGCGGTGCTTGTAGCCCTGGGCGTAGTAGTGATTGCCGGGGGCGAAGTCGGAGAGCGCGAGGCGTGCGGGACGGCTGTGGCGGAGGGTCTTGCTGTGGTTCGTGCGAGTTCCGTCGGCGGTCTTCTCGGTCCAGGTGAGGGTGGCCTCCAGCTCGGTGGCCGAGTCGATCAGGCTGTAGTTCGGCAGCAGGCCGAGGTCGACCAGGGCGCCGTGCGCGGTGGTGCGGCTGATTTCACGGGAGACGCGTGCCACGTCCCGGCGTTCGGCGCGCAGTTCGCGCCCCTGCCGCTCGTGGTCGGGGTCGCCGGCGATGAGCAGTCCGTGTGCCCGATCGATGGCCTCGATCCGGCGCTGGAGGTCGGCGCGGCGGTCCTCCCAGCGTCGGCACGCAGTTTCCAACGCGCCTTTCAGTCCCTCGTCGCCGGGGTCGGTGGCGTAGGTGACGACGGCGGCGCGGGCCTGAGGGCTGACGCCGGTGCCACGGCTCTCGTCGTACGGGGGGAACAGGTCCAGGAAGACCTGCACGAGCCGTGGTCCGGCAGCGAGCGCGGCTTCGGCGAACTCGGCCTGCCAGGCCGAGGCGCCGAACAGCTCGGTGGCGCGCCCCGGCAGTGGCCGCAGGGGCGTTCCGTCGGGGGCGGTCAGGCGTCCGGCGCCCGCGAGGTCGAGGAGGTGGGCCAGGTACTGGCGACGCAGGATCTCGGCCGCCGACAGGTAGCAGCCGGGCGGCAGGACGTCCCCGGCGATCATGAGCCGGGGTTCTTCGAGGTAGTAGCGGTCCCGCGGGCCCCGGTCGACCATGGTGAGCAGGTAGGCGTTGCCGGTGGAGCGGCCGGCACGACCGACGCGCTGGATGTAGTTGGCCGGCCCCTTCGGAAGCGAGGCGAGGACGACGGCCGACAGGTCGCCGATGTCGATGCCGAGTTCCAGTGTGGGCGTACAGGACAGCACCTGGGGGTTGGCGTAGTGGACGCGGGTGCCCTCGCGGAAGGCCTTCTCCACGGCTTCGCGCTGGGCGCGGCTGAGCGTGCCGGTGTGCTCGGCGGTGTTGATGGTGAAGACGCCGGCCTCGCGGTACATGCGCCGGTAGAAGTCGTCGGTGAAGTCCCGTTGCCGCAGCCCGCTGTCCAGGTCGCGGCCGGTGCCGAGGGTGCCCCCGCAGCGGTAGCGGGGACACGGCTGTCCGTGCCACTGATCGGCCAGGTCGGGGTGGACGGTCTGTTCCCAGAAGCAGCGCGGGCAGTGCGCGGTGGCGTCGGGCAGGGCGTCGTCGGCGAGTCTGCGGACCTGGATGTGGCCGGGCTGGAGTCCGTACACCCGAGTGGTGCCGTCGAGCGCGGTGCGCGCGGAGACGACACCGACGTCGGCGAGTGCGGGCAACAGCCGGGAAAGGAAGGCGGAGGCTGCCTCCGGGCGCAGCCCCAGGGCGCGTACGGTCCAGTCCTGGTACCAGCCGAGCCGGCCGGTGAGGACGTCGAAGTCCTCACTGCCCTGCTTGGGAGCGCCGAGCAGGAATGCGGGCGCGGATACGCCTCGGGGGAAGGCCGGCATCCCGGTTTCGCGTCCGCCCCAGATCGCCCACCGGCGCACCCCCGCCTGGTCCAGCCAGGGGTCCAGCCAGGCGTGCCGGACTGCGCCTCGGATCCGCATCCGCTCCAGCAGGCCCCTGACGAAGCCGGTGTACCGGTCGGGACCGGGCACCGATCCGTCGGGCAGGGCGATCTCTCCCGGTGTGGTGAGGAGGATCTCCCGTACGAGGTTCGCTACGGCGTCCGGGTCCGGGAGGGGCACGTCGGCGGCGACGGTGCGGGTCAGTTCGAGGGTGCGGCCCTGTCGGGACTTCAGGCCGAACTCCATGACGGTGGCGAACGCCAGGCGCTGCGCGATCAGTTCCCAGGTGGCCCGGGAGCCGCGGCTACGGCCGGAGAGCAGCGTGTCCACGCCGCGGACCAGGTGAAGGTCGGGCGGGATCACGGCGGCCTGGACCGCCTTGCTGTCGACGACGTCCGCGATGAGGTCGGCGGCGAGGTCGTTCAGGTTGATCGGCGCGTCCTCGCTGATGCTGCTGGCGAGCAGTGCGCGCAGGGAGAACGTGTACGAGCGGCTGGCGACGTATCCGGCGCGATGGGCGGCGTCCTGCACGGAGTCGTTGAAGAGGAGGGTCTTGTCCTCACCGAGCTCCTTGTCGAGCTCGCCGCCGGTGAAGAGCTGGGTGACGGCGGCGGCGGCGAGCGCGGCGAGTCCGGTGCCGAGGTAGCGGATGGAGTTGAAGGTGCGGCAGGCGGGGCACTGGTCGCGTTCCGCGGCCCGGTCACCGTCGAGGTCCGCGTGGACGAAAGAGGCGTTGTGGAGGGGGCGGGGCCGGCGCGGGCCCTCGCCGTCCACCGGGGCGGTGAAGTCCGCCTCGGGCGACAGCGGGCGCAGCCGTCCACCGCGGCCTTCGAGGACCATGACGGCGGGTCCGCCGCGACGGCGCTCCGCCCCGGCTCCGAACGCGGCCTCGTGCACTTCCTGCGGGGTCGCCGCGATCATGTTGCGCACCCGCCTCTTGTCACGGCCGACCGAGGCCCGGCGGATCTTCGTGGCGTTCAGTTCGAGGTCGGAGGGGTCGACCTCGGGTGAGTACGCGGCCCATCCGGAGCGTCCGCACTCACGACAGAAGACGGCCGGCAGGAAGACCTCGGCGGGCGGCGGTGCGCTGTCGTGGGCAGGTACAGCGGCCGGCTCGACGGCGTCGAGCGGTACGGCGGGTTCCTCCCCGTCGTACGGCGAAGTCCGGACGGCCGGGCGCCGGTCCTTGCTGGCCAGCGCCCCGCCGGAGGTGACCCGTTCGTCGTCCCAGCGGAACTCGGCCCGTGCCGCGCTGATGCCCCGCAGCACGCGGGAGACCGAACGCACCCAGTGGTGGATCTCGACGGACAGCAGCGGTCGGCCGGGGTGCTTCTGGTCGCGGGCGTACGACAGGAGGGCGATGTAGCGGGCGAGGGCCTGGGCGGCGACCCGCGGTCGCTGCTGCACGGCCATGCCCCAGTGGTAGGCGTAGCGGGGCAACACCTCGGTGATCTCGGCGAGGGTCTTCGGGGTGCCGTCGAGGATCTCCAGGACGGCGGCGGTCAGCCGGTGGCGGCGCAGGACGGCCCCGAGTTCCTCGGGGTTCGGTCCGCTCAGCCCGGTGAACGCCGCGATGAGGTCGTCCATGGCGCCCGCATCGCGGGTGGGGTCGCCGAGTCCGGCGACCTCCTCGGGTGAGGGGAACGGCAGGGTGAAGTCGCTCTCGCCGGTGAAGTCCTTGGTGGAGCGGCGGTCCTCGCCGACGACCGCTTCGGGCGGGAACGGCACGCCGAAGACCTGCTCGGCGACTTCCAGCATGCCGGGCCCGCCGCCCGGTCGTTCGGCGGCGCCCCGCCCGGTTCGGCCGGTGCCGCTGGCTCCGGTTCCGTTCTCGCCGAGGGTGGCCGACGTGGCGACGGGGCAGACCGGCCCCAGGGGGCGTCCGGGTTCGGCGAGCCGGGTGACCGAGCCGAGGCGGCGCAGCAGCATGGCGACGTCCGTGCCCTGGGCGCCGTCGTAGGTGTGGAACTCGTCGAGGACGACGTACGCGAGCGGGGCGTCCTCCCACAGCCGCTGGTCCTCGGGCCGTTGCAGGAGCAGGTCGAGCATCTTGTAGTTGGTGATCAGGATGTCCGGCCTGGTGCGCCGGATCTCGTCCCGGTCGACGGCGATCGCGGGGTTGGTCTGCTTGAACTCCTGGGACGGCTTGTCGCCGATGTAGAGCGCGGCCCGCACGCCCGCGTCGCGCAGCCGGGTGTCCCTCGGATCGTCGAGCCGCTTGCCGATGCGATGGGCCTGGTCCGTGGCGAGGGCGTTCATGGGGTAGAGCAGGATCGCCTTGACGCCCTCGCGGCCGGCCTGCCGCTGCCGATAGCAGTGGTCGAGCAACGGGATCAGGAACGACTCCGTCTTGCCCGATCCCGTACCGGTGGTGACGAGGGTGGGCCGCGCTGGACCGTGCAGGGTGGACAGCCGTTCCCAGGCGATTTCCTGGTGCCGGTACGGGGTCAGGTCGGGGTGCCAGGTCAGGTGCCGCTTCCAGCTCTCGTCCTCGGCGGTCCTGAACGGCGTGCGGATGCGGAGGTAGGGGCCGCGGAAGATGCCGTCGTCGGCGTCGCCGAGGAACCCTTCGAGGGCACGGCGGGTGCTCTCGTCGGCGAGCGCGTACGTCGTCGCGAGGTACTGGCTCAGGCTGGCCCGTACCTGATCGGCGGCGAGGGTGGGACGCACGCGTGGTCCTCCGTCTTGGTGCTGGGGCGCTGGTGGGAGCGGGGCAGGCTGAAGGTGCCCCTTCAGCGCTACGGTAACGGGCCCGGCTCACACGCCGCGTTTCCGCCCGACGTACGCGATGCGCAGGGTGCGCGCCTCGTGGAGGAGCCGGAAGTGCATTCGGCCGGGCTTCGGCAGGAAGTCGCAGTGCCAGTCGAACAGCCGGTTCTCTCCGTCGTCGTCGGGGAACCAGCAGAAGCGCCGGCGCACCTCGAACTCGGTGCGGACGTAGGAACGCCACTGGGGCGAAATGGGCTGCCGGTCCGGGTCCCAGTCGCTGACCGCGTCCTGAAGCTCTCCCAGCCGTTCGCCCACCGCCCGCACCCACACCTCGGGCAGTTCGACGAAATGCTGCTCCGACAGCCGTGTGAACTGCAGGAGCGGGAAGAGTTCGGAGCGCAGCCTCCACAGGTCGGCACCAGACCGCAGGCCCTCGACGGCCTTCTGCAGGACGGTGTCCGCGCCCCGCCGGATCCACGGCAGATGGCTGGCTACGTGCTCGGGCCTCGCGGCGTGCCCCACCTCGACCTCGGTGAGCGCGGAGCCACCGTCCTCGTCGTCGAGGAGTTCCTCCCGGACGAGGGTGAGCCGCTCGGCGTCCCAGCGCGGCTCCACCGGCAGCGAGACGCCGAGGCCACCGGTCAGGTGTGCTGCGCCGAGCCCTTCGACGGCGTCCCCGTCGTGCCGGTACTCCACGTCGGAGTGAGACTCCCCGTCGGGGAAGGCGGCTCGAAGCGGCCACTTGGACTGGAGGATCACCAACCGCTGCCACAAGTCCTTGGTGCCTGGCGTACCGATCCACTTGCCGATGGCATGGCCCTGAGCGAGCTGTAGGGCCTTGACCGGCTCCCTGGAGACGAGCAGAGTTCCCGCCCGGTCCTCTTTGGCCACCGCGAGCACGGCCTTGACCAGCTCGGTCATGGCACGGTTGACCCGATCCGGGTCGGCCGTCGTCTCGCAGGACTTCTCGTTCAGGAACAGCTGTGGCACGTCTCCCCCTCCGTGACGATGTGTGCGCTGTTTCCCGCCCTCCCCTGGGCAGGTGTCAGCCGATGAGCTGGTCCAGCGTGTTCTCCAGCTCGTCGAAGAAGCCGGTGGGCCACTGGTCGAGCATGCCGTCGGTGTCGACCCGCGGGCTGACGACCTCCACACCGGTGCCGTCGCCGCGGAAGAAGTGGAACACCGCTTGTCCTGGGGCGAGCCGCCCCCGCTTCACGGCGAGCCGCACACCGTTGATGACGTGGTCGCTGTGCGTCTCCATGATCACTTGGGCGCCCTGTGCGGCGGCTGCGGCGGCGAGCGCGGCCATCCGGGTCTGCCCTTGGGGGTGCAGGTGCGCCTCCGGGTTCTCCAGGAGGACCAGGGAGCCGGGGCGGGCGGTGAGGCAGGCCACCACGATGGGCAGGACGTAGGTGAGGCCGAAGCCGACGTTGGTGGGGCGGCGGCGCCTGGTGGGCCCGAGGGTTCCTTGGAAGCCGTACGAGAGGCGTACGGCGTCGGCGCCCTCGATGGCGTCGGCCTGGATGTCCACTCCGGGGCACAGGTCGCCCATCCAGGCGGCGGTCTGGTCGAGCAGGAGGTCCGACTCCGCCTTCGGATGGTGCAGCGGGCCTTCGGGGACCTCGTCGCGGGCGTGGTGACGCAGGAAGTTGACGGTGTGTTCGCCCCGTACGCCGAGGAAGCCGCGGCCGACGGCCGCGTGGTGGTCGCGGGGGTAGAACTCGGCCGGTGAGATCCGGTCGGCGTGCAGGTACTGGAAGGGAGCGGTGAGGAAGGACGGGGCCACGGCCTCCGGTCCGGTGGGCCGGTCCCGGCCCTCCGAGGTGTACGGCAGGTCCACGTCGAGCAGCGGCAGCAGGTTCTGCTCACCTTCGTACTCGACGGTCCAGCGGTAGTGGTACGCCCCTTCGTCGACGCCGAGGCCGATCCTGGCCTCGTCCTCCGCGAAGTCCTCGTGCAGGACGTCGTCCCCGGTGCCGAGACCCACGAGTTCGCCGTTGAGTAGGAGGCCCTGGTTGGCCACGCTGACCGCCATGCCTGCCCGACGCGCCTCGGGCAGGTACTGGGAGACCGCGAGGTCGCCGGCCTCGTACGACTGGCGGAGCAGGCCGAGGGCCTGGAGGACGCTGCTCTTGCCGGACGAGTTGAGCCCGGTCAGAAGGGTCAGCGGGCCGAGGGTGAGCTCCGTGTGTTGGAACGCCTTGAAGTTGTGCAGCGTCAGACGATCGATCAATGTTCAGCTACCCCCCGGAACAAACGTGCCACGTGCTGGAACCTTGTGCGGACCTTCGCCGGGGCTCCGGTGCCGACGGAGATCGACCGGTCGAAGTCCCAGTCCTTCAGCAGCTCCTCGTACCTGTCGAGCAGCCGTGCCCGGGACGCTACCAGCCTGTCGCGTTCCTGATCGTCGAGAAGAGCGAGATGGACCGAGACCGTCTCGAACAGGGCCTTGTTGATGGGTGCACGACCCGATCCGCCGTGCCACTTGCGGAAGGCGTGCTGCCCGAACAGGTCCTTCGCGGACCGCATGGCCATCCGGAACTCCCGCGCCAACTGCTGCTGCCGGTCCTCGGCGAGGTTGCTGACCTGGTACATCGCGTCGGTGAGGAAGCGGTCGAAGTCGTTCTCGGCGTACTGGGCCGGATTGGTCAGGCGGAAGGCGAGGAAGCGCAGCACCATCTCCCGGTCGGCCATCCGCTCGTCGGACACGCTCCACCGGGTGGCCTCGCCGAACGTCGGGTCCTCGGCCAGATCAGCGAGGAACGTCCGGGCCGACCCGCGCACCAGCGCGTGTCGCAGCTCTTGTGCCGTCAGCGGGACACCGCCCGTGTTGATCCGGGAGAAGACGTTGTGCTTGACGGAATCCGGGGTGCCCTGTTGCAGGACGTGGACGGTGAGCTGGGTTTCGCGCAGCCGGATCTTCAGCCGGCCGGTCAGGTCCTGGTAGGCGCTTCCGTGGAAGTTCTGGAGGTAGTCCAGGCCTCGGAGGGTCAGCGGACCGAGGCCGGTGATCTCGGGTGCCATGAACCGGGCGATGGCAGTGAGCCGCTGGACGCCGTCCACCACGGCCCACTTGTCCTCGTCGTCCTCGGCCATGTGGAAGTTGGAGATCGGGATGCGCAGCAGCAGCGACTCGACCAGACGGCTCTGTTTGACGTCGTCCCAGATCCCGGCGCGACGCTGGAAGTCCGGTGCGAGGTCGATCATGCCCTCTCTCAGCCGGGACAGCAGCACGTCCACGTTGGTGGTCGCCGTGTGGATTCTGATGGTGTCGGGCCGGAACGGGGCGGAGATGCCGTCGGCGTCGCTGTACGGGCCCTCCTCGCCCTCCTCGTCGGCGGGCAGCTCCAGCTCGACGCCGGTCGGCCGACCGTCGGAGCCGATTTCGAGGCGCGGCCCCAGCGGCAGGAGGAGTGCGTCCTGCCCTCCGTCGACGTCCTCCGGCGCGGCGTACCCTCGGGGTCCCGCGGGCCGGCTCCGTCCAGTGCCCCGGCTACCGTCGCCGTCGTCCGCTTCCGTCATGCTCCCCGTTGCCTTCCGCTGCCGATGCCGTGCCCGGCCAGCCTATAGACGGGGTGGTGGCCTGTCAGTGCGACGTCCGGGCCCGTCAGCGCGGTAGGTCCACCTCGGCGACGACGGTCTTGCCGACGGGGACGCGGTCGAGGATGTCCCATCGGTCGGCCAGTGCCGCGACGAGGAACATGCCCCGGCCGGTCTCCGCGAGCGGCCCGGCCTCCGGGTGGGGCTCGCCGGGAGCTGGAGGCCGGCGTTCGCCCCGGGTGTCGGAGACCTCGACGCGCAGGGTCCGCCCGAGGAGCCTGACGGTGACCTCGAAGTCCCGGTCGGGGACGCGACCGTGCGTGACGGCGTTGGCGGCCAGCTCGGCGACGAGCACGGCGGCGGTGTCGTACGCCTCGCTGCCCTGCGACACGCCCCAGGCATCAAGCCGATGCTGCGCGAGCCGACGGGCGAGGCGGGCTCCGCGCGGGGTGGAGCTGAACCGCTGGGTGAACACACGTGCGGTGACGGGTTCCTGTGGTGCAGCGGGGGTGAACGGTGATGTCATGTGCCCAAGGTGATGCCAGATCAGCCGAATTCACCAGGATCGTCCCGCGTACGCTGAGTCAGCGTACGCGCACGTTCGGTGGACAGTACGCATGACGGCGCGTGACGATGCCCGCAGTCGGAAGCGGTACGGCGAGCTGGTGGCACAGGAGGTGTCCAGTGGTGTCCTACGAGAGCGCGGACAGCGCCGCGGAGGCAGGCGGGGCGGAACCGGAAGCGTCGGACAGCCTGCGCACCTTCGGCGCGGTCGTCCAGGCGCTGCGGGAGCACGCGGGCCTGAGCCGAGAGGAGTTCGGCGCCCTGGTCCGCTTCTCCAAGCACACGGTCGCCTCGGTCGAGCAGGGCCGGCGGATACCGGATCGCGACTTCGTGGAGCGCGCGGAGGAAGCGCTCGGCAACACGGGGGCGCTACGGAATGCCGCGCCGCATCTGTCCCGCCAGGTGGGGCTGGCGAGCTGGTTCCGACAGTGGGCCCGCCTGGAGGCGAGGGCGATCAGCCTGTACACGTACGAATGCCGGGTGATGCCGGGCCTGTTGCAGACGGAGGCGTACGCGCGGGCGGTGTCGCTGAGCGTGCCGCCGATGCCGGAGCCGGAGAAGTTGGAGCAGCGGATCGCGGCGCGATTGGCACGCCAGGAGCTGCTGGCGGTCACCCGGAAGCCACCGACTGCGTTCAACTTCATCGTGGAGCAGGCGGTGCTGGAGCGGTGGACGGGCGGGCAGGAGGTGACGCGGGAACTCCTGGACCACGTGGTCGGGTTGGTCGAGCGGAACTGGAACGTGGAGTTCCAGGTGATGCCGACGAGGATGCCGACGCATGCGGGGTTGGACGGGCCCATGCGACTGGCCGAGTCGCCTGACAACCAGTGGTTCGCCTACTCGGAGGGCCAGCAGAACGGACGGCTGATCGTCCATCCGAAGGAGATCAGCCTCCTCCAGCAGCGGTATGCGAAACTGCGTTCGCAGGCACTGAACCCCGAGGATTCGCTGAGCCTGCTGAAGCGGATGCGAGGAGCGCTATGAGCACGTCCGATCTGGTCTGGTTCAAGAGCAGTTACAGCGGCTCGCAGGGTGACGACTGTGTCGAGGTCGCTCAGGGCACGCAAGTGATCCACGTCCGGGACTCCAAGGACCAGCGGAGCCCCGAACTCGCCCTCTCCCCCGCCGCCTGGAGCGACTTCATCACGTACGCCGCCCAGCACTGACCCACACGCAAGCGCCCCGCGCCGGACCTGCTCCGGCGCGGGGCACTCCCGTTCACGGAGCGGGAGGCGTCCACTCGCCCTTGTCGACGGCATCCTGAAGCCGCGCGGAGAAGTGGGCGTGCGCCGCGCGCATCTCCTCTTCGCGGTTGGCCTTGTAGAAGGGGGCGGTGTAGCCCTCGGGGGGTTCGTGCCGCTCCTTCGCCTGGTAGGCGAGGAGGTGCGCGTAGTGGTCTTTTGTCTGGCCGAAGCCGTAGGTGTAACGATCACCAGCGATCTTGCGTTCGTTGGCGTCGAACCAGGTGACCGCGTCGAAGTCCTGCATGATCGGGAACCGGGACTTGTACATGGCTGCGAGGGCGTCCGCGCTCACTCCGAGCCAGACTGCGACCAGGGCATCGATCTCCACCAGCGCGGCCCTACGCGCCCGTTCACTTCGAAGCGGGGTCGCCCGTTCCCACGCCGGACCAACCTCATGGAGGGGCTGCATAGCCGGCCATTCCACGGCCCAGGGTTCGTAGCCGGGCCACATAGGCTCGTACAGTTCGGCCCACAATTCCGTATAGGCAGACGTCAGGCAGTTGAGTCTCAGCGTGCGGAGAAGCAACGGAGATGCCAGCGGGTGATCCGCCATTGGAACGGGCAGCCGTCGCGCCTGTGCAACATCGAGGTGCCTCACACGTGTCGTACGCAACAGGTAGTCGACTGGAATGCTGGACCAGAAACCCGCGGTAAGAGCACTGGCTCGGGAGTCGCCCAACGTGGCACTTCGGATCGCGTGGATGTGGGCGGGACCGGGCGGAGCAATAACCGTGTACAAACTCCGCTCGGTGTCCGGCGCGATGAACTCGCGCCACGCCACCCGAAAGAACTCCGTATACGGCCTCCGCAGCCGTCGCAGCAGCTCCGCCTCCACCTGCTCCTCGGTAACTTCCGAAGACGCCACCTTGAAGCGCCCTGCCGCAACGTTCCGCGCCCGCGACATCTCGCGCTCGGACGCCTTGAGCTGCGCTAGTGTCCGGCCATCGCTCCACACATCCTGCGCCGCCCGGTACACCTCAGGTTTCGCGACGTACACGTACTCGGACTCCGGTACAGCGTCGTCCGCCAGCGTCATCGGGTTGAGGCCCAGGACCTCGCCGCCACCCTGGCTCGGCTGCTTGAACATGGGGTTGGCCAGGCCGATCTGCGGGCCCTTGAGGATCACCTCGGACCAGTCGAGCGGCCGTCGGACCACGCCGCCGTCGCCTGGTGTGTTGTAGTCGATGAGGTCGGCGGCCTTGGCCCCACTCTCGTGGTAGCCGCTGCTGATCTGCGGCTCGTAATCCGCGAGCCGCAGCGAGTACTCCGCCAGTGCATCGATCGCCTGCGCCTCCGCCGTACTCACCGGCGACAGCAGTCGGGCCTGGCGTACAGGCTGTGTCTCGTCACCGGTCAGCTTCTGCCAACGAGCCAGCATCGCCTCGTCCACCCGGACGATTCGCTTCTGGTGCGGGCGCTCGTCCCAACTGTCGCCGTACCGGACCCCTGGGTCAGGAGCGGTGCCGTCGTCGTCCGCCGACAGGCGCAGGGCATCCACTGAGAAGAGCCATGACAGGTGGTCGAAACCGATCTCGCCCGCCTGCCCGTAGATGTGCACGCCGAAGTGGCTGGACCTGCCCACAGGTGGAGGGAAGAAGCGGTTACCTGCGTTCACGAAGTCGCCGTGCACTCGCAGCCTCGTGTACGCGGCCTCGCGCAAGCGTCCTTCCTTGTCGCCGCTGAAGTGCGAGTCCGGGTGGACCATGCCCACTGAGCCCACGTGCGCCGTGTGCAGCCACGTCTGGCACATGAACGCCCGGTACAGGTCCGGCTGGGTCCCCGCAAGCAGGGGGTACATCGGTCCGGACCCGAGCATCTCGCTCATGCCACTGGTCGACGCCAGCTCGGCAAGGAGGTAGGCGCGGGCACCCGGCAACTTCAGTAGTTCGTCTCGCCGTCGCGTCCGTTCCGCCTTGGTCGGCTTCTCTGTGAGCATGAACCACGGTTCGTACTCGGCGAGAACCGGGTTCTCCTGCCACCTCGGCCGCACCCACGGCGGATTCCCCACCTGAAGGTCGAACCCGCCCCTCGGCCCCCGGAACACATGCGCGAAGTGCAGCTCCCAGTGGAAGAAGCCGTGGCCGTCCTCCGCCTTGATGTCCTTCTCCGTCGTGCCGGCGATGTCTTCGACCGTGTTGAGCCATGGATAGCGGAACGGCAGCCGCAGGGCCGGTTCCATGCCGAGGAAGCCCTCCAGGCGGTCTTCCACGTCGGCCAGCAGCTCCAGCGCTTCATCAGGGCTGAGGTTGTCGATGCCCGAGAGCAGCGAGTTCTCGGGCATGTCCACCTTGCCGAGGACGCTCTCCAGGAAGTCCAGCCAGTCGCCCAGGCTCTGGAGCGGGACGGTCTTCCGTTCCTGCGGTCGGGGCGCCACGGTCTTGCGGGCCGGAGCACTCCGCCTCGCGCTCGTCGTCATGTCCGCGCCCAGTTCCTGCTGTTCGCCGTCCGGGTTGTCGAACAGGCCGGCGGCGCTCCACAGTTGGGCTCCAGAAACGGAGCCAGACGGCGGCTCCACAGGCTCAGCGAGCGCATCCGCCCCGCCCAGCAGCCCCGCCACCGACGACTCGTCGACGAGCGCGCCGCCCGTCGCGTACACCGGGTCCGTGCCGTCGAGTTCGCCGACCTTGTCCAGCGGCCAGAACCAGAGGGCGCACCACGCGTCCATCACGGTCTTCAGGCGCCAGTACGGCGTGCCGTGCCGTGTCAGGTCGTCGAGGACCTTCTGTTTGTCCTCCGCCTCCGAGGACTGCTCCAGCCAGTCCGCGCCCCACACGTCGATGCGGCGGGCCACTGCCCGTTCCGAGAGTTCCAGCCGCGTCGCGACCAGCGACCACAGGAACTCGGCACGCCGGGCGACGCCCTGGAGCCGGTTCAGCTCGGTCTTCTCGGCCGCCTTGTGCCAGCGGTCGTGGCGCTTGCGTCGTGCCTCGGCGCTCTCGTCGCCGCGTTCCTGGAACGGCTTCGGCCCCTTCGGGGCCTTCTGCACGCCCTTGCGCCACCGCCCCAGCGCCTTCGCGGCGTCCTCGGCGAGCTTCTTCGCCTCCGACTCGCCGGCGACGGCACCCCAGCCGATCGCGGGCAGCAGGAACTGGTGCACCGCGCCGCTGGGCAGGGGGCCCTCGCGGAACGGCAGGTCGGTCGGTGGCAGGGTGTTCTTCTTCGCCAGCCACTGGCCGTCGGTGAGCACGTCGGCCCGGTAGACCTTCCGGCTCGCGCCGATGAGGGAGTTGCCGCGCCGCAGGTGCAGACCGAACCACGGGGCCCGCATGCCGGGGTGCATGGAGTTGAGCCACAGCGACACTTCCGCCAGTTCGACGGCGGTGGCGTTGAGGTCGACACCGTAGGCGTTGTGCAGGGCGACGTACGCCTTGGCCTTCTGGAGCTCGATCTGCCGCAGCTCGGGGTCCACCCGGCGGCCCAGTTCGTGTTCGCGGCGGCGCAGGTACTCGGCGGCGACCTGGTCGATGGCCTCGTTGAGGAAGGCGCCCGAGCCGAGGGCCGGCTCGCAGATCTTCCACTCCAGCAGTTCCCTGGCCCGGGTGACGGTGTCGTGCTGGTCGAGCCGGTGCTTGAGGGCCAGCTCGACCGTGACCTCGGTGAGGGACTTCGGCGTGTAGTACGAGGCGGAGGTCTGGCGGTCGCGGCCGGCCAGGCGATAGACAAACGAACCCCTGGGATGGATCACCCGCTCGGAGCGGCCGGTCTCGGGGTTCGCCCGCTGGACGAAGACGTCGTCCGCGTAGTCCTGGGCGCGGGAGGCGGGGACCATCCAACTGCCGCCCGAGGGGTCGCCGCCCTTGGCGACCTCGTACAGCTCCTCCTCGGCGATGAAGCCGGTGTACGACATCAGGCCCTCGTACACCGCGCCGAGTTGGTTGATGCCGAGCTGGGCGTAGGAGATGAACCCGCCGCGCTCCTTGCCCCTGCCCTTGGTGAGCATCAGGCGGCGCAACACCTTGTGCAGGGTCTCGTTGCGCAGCCGGGTGTCCAGGAGCGGACGGCGCTGCTGCCCCTCTCCGCCCTGATGGGCCGGGTTCTCGATCTGGTCGTCCGAGATGAGCCGGGTGGCTTCCTTGGTGAACAGCTCGGAGCGCAGGGCCTCGAAGCGCAGGCCCGCACCCATGCTCCGGGCGGCGGTGCGGCGGGCGCGGTCGGCCTCGCGGACGCGCTCGGTGTACTCGGCCTGGGTGATCGTGCCGGCGGCGAGGAGTCCGGTCGCCTCGCTCTCGGCCTCCGCCGCCTCGCGGGCCGCCGTCTGCGCCACCAGGTCCTCGGGCTCGGTGCCGTAGCGGCGGTGGCCCTTCTCGACCTTCTCGAAGAGCAGGTCGAGCGACTCGTACAGGTGGAAGCCGTTCCGGGAGCGCTCGCCGACGAGGTCGCGCAGCGCGAGGTCACCGAGGCGTTGGAGGCCGTAGCCCTGTTGGTACTCGGGGTAGTCGGCGGGCAGGATGCCGAGCGCCGGGCTGGCCTCGGCGTACAGGAGGAACAGGATGCGGTAGAGGTAGCGCAGCGACTCGCGGCTGAGCTCCTTGGCGAGGCGGGCCGGGTCGTCCAGGTCGGCCGGGGCGACGCCGTTCCCCGGTTCGCGCAGACGGTCCAGGACCTCGTTGGCGATCCACTCGACGCTCAGCCGAAGACCCTCGCGGAGTTCCGTGGAGACGCCGACCGCGTGCTTGCCGGACCTGTCGAGGAAGGAGGCCAGCGGTGCGGTGCCGCCCTCGGTGGGGACGCGCAGCGAGTCGGCGCCGAACAGCGCGGCCACCGTGTCGAGTTCGCCGCCGTGGCGGTCGTCGCGCCGGTTGAGGGCCGCGTCGAGGGCGACGGCCAGGTAACGGCCCTCGGGCCAGGCGAGCCGGTCGGCGAGGACCACGACGCCGCCGACGAGGAGGAGGACGTAGCGCGGGGGCGCGTCGCAGGCGAAGAGGAAGTCGGTGAGGGCCTTGGCGTCCTTGAGCGGAGTCGCCGACGCCTCCAGCGCCACGGGGTGGAGCAGTCGGCCGGCGCCGTCCGGGTCGAGTGCGGCGTCGGGCTTGGTGGTCCAGCCGCAGGAGATCGCGTACAGGCCGGGTTCGGCGTGGGCGACCTGGACCGCGTACTCGTGGTCGGCGCGGTGGACAGAGACGGTCTGCTCGTGGGCGGCGGTGTATCCCAGGGCGTGCAGGGTGTCCAGATGTAGCTCGGTGACCCGCTTCTGCCAGTCGGCGGGGACGGGTGCGCCGGGTTCGGCGAGGGCTTCCGCGTCCTGGGCGAGCGGTGCGCGGCCGGCGAAGTAGGAACCGTGCAGGGCCCGCAGCCCCTCGCGGGGGGTGCGTGCGCGCGCGGGCACCGAGTCGGCGCCGAGTCCCTGGCGCTTCGCCTCGGCGACGGCGTCGGCGTGACGGCGGCGTTCCTCCTCCTCGAAGGCCGCCCAGCGGGCGAGGAGACCGTCCTTGGCCTTGAGGTCCTTGGGCAGGACCTCGGCGAGGTAGTGGGGCGAGAGGTAGTCGCCCTGGTTGACCAGCGAGTCGTGCGTCACGTCAGTTCTCCGCCTGGGCGTCGGACGGGTGGGCGTCAGAGGCGAGGGACCTGCCCGGAAGGTCGGCGCCGTCCGGGGCCCCGGAGGCGCCCTGGGCGCCGGGCCGGTCGAGGACGGCCAGGACGCGCAGCAGTGGGCGGCCGGTGGTGTGCAACTGGTCGAGGAGCCGGGCCAGTTCGTCGGCGGTCTCCGTCACGAGACGCTCGCGGCGGCCCGTGACGCCTGGCAGCAGGGAGTCGGTACGCCACTGGGCGACGTGGGCCCGGTAGGAGGCGAGGGGTTCGCTGATCCGCTCCTCCCACTGGGCCCTTCCCTCGTCCAGGTGGTGGCGGGCGGCGGCGACGGCGGCCGGGACGAGGTCCTGGAGCCGGTCCAGGTCGCGCGGCCCGCCGGTGCGGGCGAGCCGCGGGCCGACCTTGGCGTCGCGCAGTGCGTCGGCCATGGGACGCACCTCGGGCGTCCCGGTGCCGTCCGCGCGGACGCCGGTCACGGCCATCCAGCGCACCACGGTAGGGCGGCCGAGGGCGTTGGAGTGGATGCCCTGAACGAGGAAGACCGGGCCGTCGACGTGGGGTGTGGTGATGACCGGGGCTTCCTGCCGACCGAACTCGACGAGGACCTTGTCCGTCAGCCACTCCACCACCGGGTGGATGTCGGTGAGGAAGGAGACCTCCGGCCACATGGTGGTGCTGCTGTCCCTGGCATCGGTGAGCTTCCGCTGCGCGAGGCCGCGGTCGAAGGTGACCACCATGCGCTCGGCGACGCGCTGCTCCTTGAGGTAGGAGGGCGGTAGGGCCTTGAGGCGGTGGAGCAGGTCGGGGGCCATGGTCGGGGAGAGCGAGAAGTAGGCGCGGCCCTTGGCGTCGGTGCCGGACGACAAGCCGATCAGCTGCTCGGCGCGCTCCTCGTACACCTCGTCGAGGGCGGTGGAGACGAAGTCGGCCGTGTCGCCTTCGAAGAGCGAGATCAGCTCGGCGCGTGCGGGTAGTTCCTGCTCGGTGATCGTGTCCACCTGGCCGAACAGGTCAGCGAGGGCGGTGTCGTCGGTGGGGGCGGGCTCCAGGAAGTCCTCGACCGAACCACCCCGGACGAGTTCCCTGATGAGCCGGCGCTCCTCCTCCTCGGCCCGGTAGAAACCGGACACGGCCTCGGCCGTGCCGTCCAGTTTGTGGGCCTCCTCCTCCCGGCGGAGCAGCTTCTCGGCCACCGTGCGGTCGTCCTTGGCTCCGGGGACGGCCGAGGTGAGGATCAGCGCGCGGAACTGGGGTTCGTGCTTCTGCCCGTACCGGTCGATGCGGCCGTTGCGCTGCTCGATGCGGATCAGGGACCACGGGATGTCGTAGTGGATCAGGTGATGGCACTGACGGTGCAGGTTGACGCCCTCGGAGGCGACGTCGCCGGTGAACAGCAGCCGGACCGGGGTGTCGGCGAGGCCGAACGCCTCCAGGACCTTTCCCTGCTCGTCGTCGCTCAGTCCGCCGTGCATCACGGCGGCGGCCTTCGCGGTGCCGTCGGCTCCGACCGGGAAGCCCAGTCGGGCGGGGACGACCGAGGCCAGCCAGGTGAGGGTGCGGACGCGTTCGGAGAAGACCACGGCCCGCGTGGTGGACCGGGGGCCGACGCCGATGGTCTCCAACTGTTCGACGAGCGCGTCGAGTTTGGCGGAGTCACCGGGTGCGGTGCCGTCCCCCATGCCCGCGACGATCTCCCGCAGCCGGGCGAGGGCGACCTGCTCGGGGCCGATGGCCGGGTCCGGCCGCAGCCCCTTCTCCGCGGCCTTGCGGACCCGGGCGTCGAGCGAGGAGATGCGGTTGGTGACCGTCTCGCTCAGGGCGACGTGGGAGGAGAGGAAGGTCTTGAGCAGGTTGTAGGCGAACACGGCCTCAGTGGCGACGGACGTGGGGTCCTCGTCGGCCGTGCCGAACTCCGCGCTTTTGGGTGCGGTGGGGATCCAGTGCTCTGCCAGTTCGGCGAAGACCCGTTCCTCCGCCTCGGTGGCGGTGCAGTGGAGGGAGACGGTGGGGCCGCGGTCGGGCCACTCGGTGCCCATCTCGTCCCGGACCTCGGGGCTGATCTTGGTGCGTCGGATGTAGAGGTGGCCGAGGTCGTCCGCCGGGTCGTAGTGGTCGCGGTCGGCGATCGCGGCCGGGTCGAGCAGGGAGATCAGGTCGGCGAAGGACCGTTTGTCACCGTTGTGCGGGGTGGCGCTGGCGAGCAGCAGGGCGTCCGTGCGCGGTGCGAGGACTTCGGCGAGTGCACGGCGCTGGCTGCCCGGGTTGATCAGGTTGTGGGACTCGTCGATGACGACGGCGTCCCAGCGGATGCGCTCCAGGTGGTGCCGGTACTGGCCGATGTTCTTGAGCGTGTCCACGGAGATGATCACGCGCTTGTAGTGGGTGAACGGGTTGCGGCCGGCTGGGAGCTCCCGTTGGACGCGCTGGATGCCGAGGGAGTCGAGCCGTACGAGCGGGATGGAGAAACGGGTCCACAGCTCGTGCTGGAACTGCTCCAGGATGCTCTGCGGGGTGACGACGAGGATGCGCTCGCCGCGACCGCGGCGGATGAGCTCGGCGAGGGTCAGGCCGATCTCCAGCGTCTTGCCGAGGCCCACGACGTCGGCGATCAGGACCCTCGGTCGGAGGTTGCGCATGGACAGGGCGAGTTCCGCGGGGCGCTGCTGGTAGCCGAGCGGATCCAGGAGGAAGCGGTCCGCGAGGGCGAGGCCCCGCTCCGACTGGGGCAGTGGGGTCTTGCGCAGGACGGCTTCGATGAAGAGGCGGCTGCGGCGGAAGTAGGAGGAGCCGTCGGGCACCAGGCGGGTCTTCTCCGGGTCGAGCAGTTCCACGGCGTCGATCCCGCTGAAGAAGACGGCCTCCTCGTCGCGGACGAATTCGGAGACGCCGACCGCTTCGATCCGCTCCCCGTCGTGGTCGGTCGTGGTGGTGTTGCGGACCAGCCACTCCTCGTCGCGTACGAGGATCTGTGCCCCCGGCGGGAACCGGGTCCCGTCCTGTGTCGCCCCCTGGTCGGTCACCCCGCGGTCCCTTCGTCTTCGCGTTCGCCGTGCGGCCCTGGCGACCGCAAGTCTGTCACGGCGCCGGAGTGGCCCGCCCGGGCTCCGGGGAGCGAACCCCAGCAGCTCAGAAGCGGGCCTCACGGGCGTACGCGGCCCGGATGCGCTCGGCGATCCGCAGCGGGGCCGAAGGGCGGACGCTGGTGACCCCGCCGCTTCGGGGCAGGGTTGCAGCGGGCTCGGGAACGACGTCCCGCGGAGCGGGGGGACCGGCGCTCCGGGCTTCGCCCCCGGGGACGTGCTGCCCGTCCCCGTCGGACGCCGAAGCGCCCGTCCGTCCTTCGCCCTCGCCCTCCGTCGGATCGACGACGTTGGGCGTGTAGGCCGGCGCGTCGGCTTGGGGCGCGGGCTCCGGGCTCGGTGCGGGCAACTGGGGCACGACGATCTCGGGTGTCAGGTCGGTGAGGCGGCGCTTGGCCTGGAGGGCGGTCAGGCCCTGGTCGCGAATGGTGCGCACCAGCCGCTCGATGACCTCGGGCAGAGCCGGCCGGGCAGCTGGGTCCAGCGCCAGCATGTCCTTGATCAGTGGGCTGAGCTCCGGTGGGACGTCCGTCAGATCAGGAGAGGTCTCCGGGTCCTCGATCTGCAGAGCGACGGCCTGCCAGGTCGGCCCTTCGTACGGATAGTGCCCGGTTGCGGCGAACAGCAGTACCGCACCCAGTGCGTAGACATCGGCCGACCGGTCCAGTTGCTGCTCGCCCCTGGCTTGCTCCGGCGGCATGCAGAGCACGCTGCCGACGACGAATCCCGTGGCCGTCAGGGTGGTGCGGCGCTCCGCGAGCACGGCGAGACCGAAATCGATCACTTTGGGGCCGTACAGGGAGAGCAGGATGTTCTGCGGTTTCAGATCGCGGTGGAGCAGCCCCGCGTCGTGCACCGTGCCGAGGCCCTCCGCCAGCAGCGCTCCGAGGCTGGCGGTCTCGACGAGCGGCAGAGGACCGTGCCCGGCGACGAGAGTGCGCAGATCCGGCCCCGGGACGTATTCCACCGCGAGCCAGGGCTGGTCGGCCTTCGCGTCGGCCCCCACGAAGGCCGCGACGAACGGCCCGTACACCGTGCGTAGGCTGTCCACCTCGGACAGGAAGCGCGCGCGGGTGTCCTCGTCGAGGACGGACGGCTTGATCACCTTCACGGCAGCCTGGTGGCCGGCAGCGGACTCGCCCAGGAAGACCTGTCCCATGCCGCCCGCCCCGATCCGGCACACGAGCGTGAATCCCCCGATCTCCTTCGGGTCGTCCTCTCTCAGTGGCTCCACGGCGCCACGCCTCCCCGTCCCCTGTGTGGCCTGCGGCCACAGCTCCGGAAAGCGGGCCGGCCCGAACCGGAGCCAGTGTATGCAGGCCCGCGCTACCCCGTATCCGCGTCTTCGTCGCGGGAGCCCGTACGTCGGGGAGCGGCGGGCGCCGGCTCTCTCGGCCACAGGCCGAACGAATCCGGTGAAGCCTGGCGTTCACTCACTCGCGGAGTATCCGCAACATCAGCAAGCTGACACATCGTCAATCATGTCTCCGGCCCATGGAAACATCGCGAACCGACCCGCTCCGGAGCCGGCCGCCCCGGCGCCGCCCGTGGAGCTGGAGATAGAAGAGGACCAGCGACTCCTCCGTTCCGCGTTCGAAGCGCTTCAGGACCTTCCCGATGGGATTCCAGCTCCGCCCGTCGAGCATCCGGACGCCCACCGGCTGGCCGAACAGTTCCCGTTGCTCGGCGTCGAGGTCGACCCAGAGGCCACCGGCCCGACGAACCAGCACTTCCCCGGCGTACGCGCCGAACCCGAACAGCGTCTCCATCGGCCGGGCCCCTTCGGCCCCGCCCCGTCTGAGGCCGTCCACCACCCGGTCGACGACGCGCAGGCTTCTCACCGAGTAGTCGAGGGGGAGCCCCGCCCTTTCATTGACGCGCCGTACGAACTCCGTGACGTGGTCGCGCATCTGCGCTGCCATAGGTACAGGGTCGACGATCGGCTGCATCCGTACTCACCTTCCCCATCGTGGCCGGGGCCGTCGGATGGCCCCCAGGGTTAAGCGCAAGGCGGGGTTTCACTATCACGCGGGGATAGCGTGACGCCCCGCACGGAGGGGCACCGTCCGACGGGGCCGACCGCGGCGAGAGGGGAACGGCGTGGCTTTACGGAACGGCGAGCGAGCGGACGTCGCACGCGAGGTGGAGCTGGGGAGGGCGGTCCGCCGGGCGCAGGCCGGCGACGAGACGGCGTTCAGCGTCGTGTACGCGACCGTCCAGCCGGTCCTGCTGCGGCGCCTCTCCGGGCTGGTCGGGCCGGACGCGGAGGACGTGGCCTCCGACAGTTGGCTGGACATCGTGCGGGGCCTGGGCCGGTTCCACGGTTCGGGCTCCGGCTTCACCTCCTGGGCGATGACGATCGCCCGCCATCGGGCCGTCGACCATCTGCGCCGCCGCCGGAGCAGACCGCAGACCACCCTGTTGGACCGCGACGTCCACGACCTCCCCGGCCTCCAGGACACGGCCCGGGATGCGCTGGAGACCCTCTCGACCGAGCGGACCCTTTCCCTGATCGCGATCCTCCCGGACCGCCAGGCGCGCGCGGTCCTGCTCCGTACCGTCATGGGCCTCGACACGGCAGCGACGGCCCGACTGCTGAGGGCCCGTCCGTCATCGGTACGCTCCGCCACGTACCGGGGGCTGAACGGTCTGGCACGGTATCTGACCCTGACGGGTCAGGCCCCGACGGAGGGTATTCAGTCTTCCGCGACGAAGATCGAGCCTGGGACGGTCGGCCCGCTACCGCTCACTCAGCCAGCTTCCCAGCCGGCCACGTCATAAAGAATGGCTGCGGAACCAGGTCCGCGAGGCCGAAGGACCCGAATTCGGGGTCCAGGACAGCTCGCCCCATAAATTCGGAGGCCGACATGTCAAATCGATTCCATTCCGCATCCCAATCGTCCGACCACCGGGCCAGCGTAGGCCAGCCGTCCGGGGATTCGGAATCTGCCAGCCAGAAAAACTTTTGCCCAGTCTCGCCGTAACCCCAGGGAATCAGGCCCGTACCCCCGGGCCGGTAGATCGCATATGGCGCATAATCCGAATCCCTTTCTTCCGCGCTACCCGGTTCGGGTGCATAACGGAGTTCAACCCGCCAACTCATGAGCACATCGGCGGACTTCCCGTCGCCGACGGAGTATAGCGAGTAGGCCCCGCAGAACCTACCTTTGCCAAAGGCTTCACACAAATGCTTGTAGTCTCCGGGTAGTTGGGTCTCCAGCACGCTCTCCACAGCATCCCAGGACAGTGTGAGCCGCTGGTCCGTCCAACCGGTTGCTTCCAGAAGGCGTTCCGTCCACATCTGAACCTCCTCGTGAGCATTCCACAACAAAGACGGGCGGGCAGCCTAGAAGGCCGCCCGCCCACCGTTCCGCCTTCGTTCCGGGTCACTGACCTATCGATGAACCGCGGTACCTTCCGCGGCTACCTCGGCTTTCGGGCGTTGCGCGTGTTCCAGATGGTGATGGAGCCATGCGACCCGTTGGTGACGCTCTGCCAACGCAGGTACAGCGAGTCAGGCGCCACGCGGCCCGAAGCGTACGACGCGGTCACTTCGTAGTAGAGGGAATCCCCGGCAGCGATCTGCTTTGCCAGACGATTCTCGACCTGGCTCATGGCCGGCGAAGTCGCCTGCTCATGGAGCGCCACCAGGTTCCTTCGGTCGAGACCTGTCCCAACAGTCTGGCTCGGTATCTGCTCCTGACGGGGTAGGGCGCGGTGGGAGGAGAGAGGTGGCTCAGCCCTCCGGGACGAAGAACGGCTGCGGGATGGCATGCGCGATTCCGAACGGGCCGAAGTCGGGCTCCAGCAGCAGCCGGCCCATGAATTCTGAGACCGGCATATCGAACCGCGACCACTCCCCCGGGCCGAAATCGGAGTTGCGGACGAGGATCGCCCACGCTTCCGGGGGGTTGGAACCGGCCAGCCAGAACATTTCGTCACCGGCCTCTCCCGCACCCCAGGGAATCAGTCCCGCACGTCCAGGGCGGTAGATCGCATACGGCGCATACTGTGATGTCGCCGCGCCTTCAGATCCAGGCTCGGGAACGGATTCAAGGTACACCTGCCAGCCGCTTAGGATGTCGCCGCTTTCCTCGTGGCCGACAGAGATCAGCTCGTACGCATGGCAGAACGTGCCGTGTCCGAACGCCTCGCACAACCGCTTGTAGTCATCGGGCAACGGCGTCTCCAACGCGAGCTCCACCCGTTCCCAGGGCAGGGTCAACTGCTGGTCCTCCCGCCCGGTCGCTGCCAGTAGTCTTTCCGTCCACATGTCGAAACCCTCCCGGTTCGTGCGTCAACACTGCAGTGGGGGGTGTCGCTGAGACCACCCCCCACTCCCCTCTGCCTCTCACCGACTCGCTGAACTCAGCACTCTACGGAAGGCAAGCCCACTCAGCGTCGAGGCGGCTTACCATCCTTGGTGTTGTAGATCGTAGCGGAGCCGTATGTCCCGTTCGTTTGACTGAACCACTGGAGATACAAGCTGTCCGGCGCCATCCGGCCTGACGCATAGGAAGCCGTGACCTCGTAGTACATGGTCTCGTTTCCTTCATTTATTCGCCTGGCCAGGTAGTTTTCGATGTTGCTCATCTTGGGACTGTTCGCGAATCTGTGTAGAGGTACCAGATTCCGCCGGTCGTGACCTGTTCCACCCAACTGATTCGCCAGGAGATGCCCACGGACCCAGCCCTTACCACCCAGCCCCGGAGGGGTGGTCAGAGGATCGTCGTAGTCGGGAGGCCGCGGAACCTGGGTTCCCCGAATGGATGAGTTGGGATTCCCGGCAATGCGCTTGTCCTTGCCCTGTTCCCAGCTGAAGCCTCCGCTCGTAAGGCAGGCCCTCACCCCCCGCGCCCGCTCTTTCTCGTCGAGCGGGCTGTAGTAGACGGCGCTCTGCCCCTTCTTGCAATTCGAGCGATTAACCGGGAAGTCGTGACCCCAGTAGTACTCGCTTATCCCTGATTCCTCCGCTAGGAGCCCGACCTTGTAGTTCGGGTTCTTCTGGTCATACGGAGCCTTCCTCGGCTTCTGTACGTCGTTCCAGCCGATGCCGGTGAGCACGGTGTCGACGACGGTGGATATCGGATTCCGCTTGACCACGGCCTTGGCCGCTGGCTTGGCGAAGCTCTTGGCCTCGTCGACCACCTTCTTGAAGGTGTCGCGAATCGAGAAGTGGCCGTCGAACTCAATGCTGCTGACCGGGTTTCCGCCCCCGTACGCGTACCGGTTCCCGGTATATGGATCAGCGCCCAGATCCATGTCCGCCAGCGCCCCGTTGTACATGTCGCGGCTGGTGAACCGGTTGAGGCCGGGCGTGTAGTCCCGGAACCCCATGTCGTACGTGCCCGAGTTCGCGTCCCAGCGGGTCGCGTTGTACCGGTACGGGTTGTACGCCTCCTTGCCCGGGTTCGCAGCATCGGGCTTGTCGATGCCGGTGAAGTCGGACTGTTCGTCGGTGCCGTAGGCCGAGTAGCCGTAGGTGTTGGTGGTCTGGCCGCCGGAGCCCGTGACCGTTTCGACGTCGTTGTGGCTGTTGTAGCCGTAGAAGCCGCTCTCGGTCGTGCCGTCGGCCTTGTGCTTGACCTGGGAGAGCCGTTCACCCCACGGGCCGTACTGGTACGAGGCCGTGACCGCGCCTGCGATCGATTCGCCGAGCACGTCCTGGGAGAGCCCGAGGTAGGTGTACTCGGTGGTCTTCCCGTTGGCCCGGGCTTCCGCGGTGCGGTCCAGCGGGTCGAACGTGTAGGTCGTCGACTTCAGGACGCCGTTGCTGTCGGCCTGCTGCGACTCGACCACGTGGTCGAAGCCGTCGTAGACCTTGCGTTCGACGATGTTGGCACCCGTGGTGACGGTGTCCTGACGGCCGAACGGGTCGTAGTTGTACCGGGAGGTGACGCCGCCTGAGGCACTGGTCAGCAGGCGGTTGCGGTCGTAGTTGTAGGTCGTGGTGGCGCCCCGAACCGTCTGCCGGATGACGTTGGCGTTGTTGTCGTGGACGTAGGTCTCGGTGCCCGCGCCGTGGCCGGTGCGCACGGACTCGTTGAGGCGGTCGTTGGGGTCGTAGGAGTAGTCGGTGGTGGATTCGAGGTACGCCGTGGTGTTGTCGGCGTTCATCTTCTTCGCGACGTCCCGCGTCTTGTTGCCGTTGGCGTCGTAGCCGTAGACGTGCGAGGCGACCAGGGTGCCGTTGGCCTGCTTCTCCGTGGTCGACCTGATCGTGCCGTTCAGGTGGTAGGCGTAGTCGACCGTGTTGGCGTTGGCCTTGGTCTCACGGAGCCGCTGCCCCTTGTCGGTGTAGGTGTACGCGGTCACCTTCGGCGAGGTGTCGGCCGCCGAGCTGCCCACGGAGACCGTTTTGACCAGGTCCCGCAGGTCGTAGCTGTACCGGGCGAACTGGTCAGGATGGCTGACGGTCTCGGGCTGACCGTTGACGTCGTAGGTGTAGGAGGTGGACTTGCGCTCCTGGCCGGCGAGCGCCTCCGTGACCTTCTGCAGCTGGTTGAGGCCGGTGTAGGTCATGGTGTACGCGTCGATCCTGGCCCCGTTCGACGTGTCGTCGATGGAGGTCAGGTTTCCGTTGACGTCGTACGCGTAGGCGAAGTTGCGCCGTTCGGTGTCGGCCGGGTCGCCGGTGGTGTCGCGAACCAGTCGGACCGCGTCGGCGGCGACGGTGCCGGCGGCGCTCTGGCCCACCGTGATCCGTCCGGTGTTGCCCTGGTTGAAGGTGTACGTACCGAGGGCGACCCAGGTGTCGGCGGCCGTGGTCTGGTCCTTGCTGACGGTCGTGGTTCCCGAGGCGTGGGTGACGGTGTACTGAGCCGCCGTGGTGGCCCCGCTGACCTGCGGGTACTTCACGTAGGCGGTGTAGGTGCCGTTCTTCGGGACGTTCAGGGTCCAGGTGAAGGCGTCCGTACCGGCGCCCGGGGCGTGGGTGCGGTGGTCGTGGCCCTGCTGGCCCGCCGCGTCCCCCTTGGTCCAGGTGCCGGTCGACGAGGTGTTCTGGATGTCGGAGTTGTCGACCACGACGACGGACCGGCCGGCCGGATGGCCCTCGTCCGCCTTGGTCTTGAGGCTGCCGTCCGGGAAGTAGGACCAGTTCATGGTCCGGTCGGCGGCGTCACCGGCAGAGGAGATGGTGCGCCGGGTCTGCTGTCCGGTGTTGTCGTACTCATGGCTGGTGACGATGGACCACGGATCGGTGGAGGTCTTCGCCCAGCCGTTGTCGTAGTAGGTGTGGGCGGTGTCGTTGCGGATCGTCTCGCCCTCGGACGGGGGCAGCGACACCTTGGAGACCCGGCCGACGGCGTCGTAGTCGGTGCGGGTGTGGACGTTGGGGTCGTTGTAACGGGTGTCGGCGGGGTCGTACGGCTGGTACTGCCGCACCGGTCGGTTGAGCGCGTCGTACTCGGTGCGCGCGGTGAAGTCGTCCGGGGCGGCCGTCGCGACGCCCCGCGGCGTGATGACCTTGGTGGTGTTGCCGACCTGGTCGTATTCGAACCGGGTGGTCCGGTCGGTGCCCGCGACGTAGGGGACCCGGACCTCCTTCTGGTCGCCCCGCTCGTCGTAGTCGATGTGCGTGGTGTTGTTGTCGGCGTCCGTGGACCGGACGACGAGGTCGTCCTTGTCGTAGACGGAGGAGGACACCTTGCCCGTCGGGTCGGTGACCGAGGTGACCCGGTGGTTGAGGTCGTAGGCGGTCTTCGTGGTGAAGTCGTCGGGGTCCGCCGTGGCGTTCTTCTTGGGGTCGACGACGGTGGTGAGGTTGCCGACGGAGTCGTACGCGTAGGAGATGGTTTCGCCCGCCGCGTTCGCGACGGTGGAGAGCTGGTGCAGTTCGTCGTAGGTGTAAGTGGTGGTGTACGAGCCGGGGGTCGCGCCGGGCAGGTTGCCCTTGGGCTCGGTGACCGTCCGCAGACCGCCCTCGGCGTCGTAGGTGTACGTCGTCCGCCGGTCGGCAGATGCGTGGTTGTTGCCGGGCGCGGTGGCGGTGACGACCTGGTCCGCATTGTCGTAGCCGGCGGTGGAGACGGCGCCGTTGGGCGCGGTGGACACGGTGACGTTGTCGTTCGCGTCGTACTCCGGTGCCGGGACGGTGATGAGCTGTCCGGCGTTCTGGTCCTTGGGCACGGTGGCGACCAGCGGCCGTCCGAAGACGTCGTAGGTCCGGGTGGTCTTCTTGCCGAGGGCGTCGGTGACCTCTCGGACGAGGCCGCGGGCGTCGTAGCCGGTGGTGGTGGTCCGACCGAGGGCGTCGGTGCTGGTCGCCGGATACCCGTGCGGGCCGAAGCCTCCGTTGGTGCTCGGGTTCCCGTTGGCGTCGGTCGCCTTGGTCAGCAGTCCGTGCGCGTCGTACTCGTACCTGGTGACGTAGTCGTCCGGTACGGAGGGGGTTGCCACGCCCTTGGGGTCGGTGACCGCGGTGAGATTTCCGAAGGTGTCGTAGCCGAACAACCAGGCGCGGCCCTCCGGCGACGTCTTGCGGAAGAGGTCGGCCGAGAATCCGTCGGCCCGGGTCTGGTACTCGTACCGCATGGCGTTGGCCGGGGCGGTGCCGGGGGCGCAGTCCGTGGCGGGCGGGACGCCGTTGCGGTTCTGCTCCGCGTCCCGGACCCAGAGCGGGAAGCCGGTCTTCTGGTCGTAGCAGTACGCCGTCTTGGCGCCGTTGTGCTCCTCCAACTGCACCACGTTGTTGTCGGCGTCCCAGATGGACCTGGTGGTCTGGGCCTTGGCGTTGGTGTGCCGGACGCCCCGGCCGATGGCGTCCGTGACGTAGACGGAGGCGCGGTTGGCGGCGTCGGTGACGGTGGTGGCGGTGTGGGTGGAGTCGGTGGTGTCGACCGCGTAGGAGAACCGGGTCTGCCCGGCGGTCCGGTCGGTGATCGCTCTGGCGCGCCAGTTGTCCTTGGTGTCCGTCCCGGCACCGGGCACGTGATGGGTGAGGGCGGTGCTCTTGCCGCGCGGGTCGGTGGCCCGGGTCAGTTTGACGTTGCGGTCGCCCTGGGCCGTGTCGTAGCCGAAGGTGAAGACCTTGGGCTGGGTGCTGCCGTCACCGTCGGTGAGCCGACCGAGGATGCCCTTGGTGGTGTAGTGGAAGGACACCTTCCGACCGGAGACGTCCGTGATGGACTTGACGTGGTCGTAGATCCGCGGGTTGGTGAGATTGCTGCCCGTGACCTTGGCGCCCGCGTCGTCGATGTATTCGTAGCTCGCGTCGCCCTTCTCCCAGTAGTCGACGGTGAGCGACTGCCGGTTGGCGGGGTCGGTGACGTAGGTGAGGAACTTGATGGTCCGGTTGTTGGAGACCCGTTCTTCGTAGGTGAACTCCTGGCTGTTGCCGTTCTTGTCGACGGTCTCGGTGAGATAGCCGTCGCAGCCGAACCGGAAGCGGGTGCCGTCCGGCCGGGTGAGGGTCCAGGCGTCGGAGACGGAGTCCTGGGACGGGGTGCAGTTCAGACCGGTCTTCATGGTGAGCCGGTAGTTGAGTCCGGCGGGCGCCTGCCAGCTGCCGTCGGCCTGTTTCCGGAAGAGGTGGGTGGTGCCGTCGCCGTCGGTGAGCCGGATCTCGGTGGGGTTGGTGCGCGGATGGAAGTCGAGCGGCGTCCCGAGTCGGACGGGACCGGCGAGCTGGGCGGTCCAGCCGTGGCCGAGCACGGTGTCCGAGGTGTCCTGCGAGTTGTAGGCGAACCGGGCGAAGGTGCTCAAGCCGCGGCCGGGGTTGCTGAAGGCGTTGTACGACCAGACGGCGTTGCCCGCACCGAGGTTGGCCATCAGCGTCGATCCGGCGCCGGTGTTCTTCCCGGCGTACGAGTGGTACTTCTCCATGCCCAGGTGGTGGGCCTTGAGGTCCTCGACCGCGACGTCCTGCCGCAGCGGCGGGATGCCGCCGGCGCCCGCCGAGAGCCAGGTTCCGTCGGAGACCTTGCGGATGTCCCAGCCGATGTAGTGCTCGGCGCGTTCGTTGCCGGTGGTGGTGATGTCCGGGGACCGGATGGCCGCCGTGACAGTGGCCGACTTGCCGGGTAGCAGGGCCGGGATCGGGGTCCTCTTCTGGTTGGCCGCCGTGGTGACGTCGGTGCCGTCGGGCAGCTTCCAGGTGTAGGACAGCTCCCGCTCGCCGGCCGCCCACGCGGTGGAGGTGGTGTTCGTGACCGTGACGGCGCCCGTGTAGTCGGTGTTGGTCGTCATCCGGTGCGGGGTGTGGGGCGCGTAGTAGGTGTTCTCCGCGGTGGCGTCCACGTAGATCACCCGTAGCAGGGGGCGGAGTTGGGGATCGCTCGCTCCGGCGGAGAGGAAGAGGGACCGTTCCTGCGGTCCGGTGGCCGACTCGTCGTTCAGCTTGACCAGGACGCCCTTGTTGTTGGCGGGGGTGCGCACCCAGCTCTGGGTGAGGCCGGTGGCGTCCCACCAGTGACGGCCCAGATCGGTGTTGAAGGAGGGGACGTAGTCGGCGACGGCAGCCGAGTGGTCACCGCCGGGCGAAGTCCACGCGGTGGTGGCGTTGGCGTTGTTCCAGGTGGCGGCGGTTTCGGTGAATTCCCTGGTCAAACCGTGCAGGTTGTAGCGCGCCTTGGCGGTGCCGGTGCGTTCGGTCTGGTTGCGCCAGAGGAACATCCGGCTTTCGAGGATGGTGGCCGAGTTCGGGATGGCGGTGGTCGGGAAGTCGATCACCGCGCGGGTCTTGCCGTAGGTGGCGGAGTTGTTGCCGACGGTCAGCCAGTGCTGTCCGACCGCGCCTTGTTCGATGGTGTTGAGATTGGTGGTCGGCTTGGCCGACGACAGGGTGGTGTCGCTCTGCCCGGCCTGGATCAGCCGCATGGTGCGGCCCGCCTTGGGGATGGCGACCAGCCGGGTCGGTGAGCCGAGGAGTTGTCCGTCCTTGGTTCTGACGGCGATCTGGTAGTAGTACACCTTCCCGATCTCCTCGGGATGGCTGTCCGGAGTGGGGACCGCGGTGGTGTCGGTGTAGCGGGTGACCGTCCTGGCGACGGGTGCGATCCGCGTGGCGGACGAGGGGGTGAAGACCTGCTGGGTGGAGCGGTGCAGCTGGTACTCGACCAGATCGAGGCCCGGGTCGTCCGTGCCGTTGGTGTAGGCCGGCCAGGAGAGCTCGGGTCCGGTGGAGTGGATGACGGTCGGCGAGCGCAGCGATGTTCCGACCTTGTCGAAGGTGACCGTCAGCCGGGGGATCGTGGAGGTCTCGCCGCCGTAGTCGAAGTCCCCTGCCTCGTAGGCGGGCCCACCGAGCGGCGCGGTCGACGACTCGTTCACGGCCTTGATCACGAAGCCGTGGTTGGGGGCGCTGCCGTTGACCCACTTCTGCACGGTGTCGGCGACGGCGAAGTTGTGCCAGGAGTTGTACTCGCCGACGTCCTTGCGGATCTGGGCCGCGTTCACCAGCCGTACGGCGTCGGCCATGGTCCGCCGGGAGGCGTCGCCGGTGTCCCCGAGCACAATGGTGCCGGTGTTGCCCTTGGTGAAGTCAATCTGAGTGGTGCCGAGTTGCCGCCAGCCCGCGGTACCGGTGGACTGGTTGACCGTGTGGTTCTGAACGGGCTCGGCGGAGTTGATCCGGTAGGGGGCGGCGGTGGCACCGTCGGACAGCGGGGTGGTGTGCACCTCGACGCGGTAGTCGGCCGTCTCGGGCACCCTCGGCTGGTAGGTGTACGACTCGCCGGTCGCCGCGTTCTTGTTGTACGTGTAGTCGCCGCCGACACCGGTGCCGGTGGCTCTGGGCCATTCGCCGACCGCGGCCGTCCCCGGCTCGCCGTCGTCCAGTTGGACGGTGGTGGAGGACTGCTCCCCCGCCAGGCCGCTGGTGTTGTTCCAGGTGGCCGTGGCCTCGTCCCAGGCGCCGGTGGCCCGGCGGATCTCGACGTCCACATTGGTCATGGCGGTCGTGTGGGTCTGGTCGTAGTAGAGACCGAGCCGCGCCGCGTCGATCTTGGCGCCCACCGGGATCTCGTTCAGCGGAAACTTGATCAGGGAGCGGGCGATCCCGGTGGCGCTGGTCTTGCCCGCCGCCATCTCCCAGGTGCCGTTGAAGTTGGTGGTCGGCTGGTCCGAGCGGACCATCACGTCCTGGGAGACCGACGCGGACGGGGCGATGGTGATCGTCGGGTCGATGACCACGGGATATGCCCGCTCGGGCGCGGCGAGCCAGGCCGCGTCCGGGGTGAGGGTGATCCGCCAGCCCTTGCCGTGCCGGGTGAGCTTCTGAGCCACCTTGGGGCTGAATGACTTCCCGTACGGGGAGGTGTGGTCCTTCCGACTGTCCGTCATGAAAGCAGGTGGGATCACCAGGACCGGAGTTCCGGGGTCCTCCCCGAAGAGGGCGATCGAGCCGTCCCGCCGCTCGGTGGGCCGGAGAGTCCCGGCGTCGAGGGTGAAGACGTACGACACCGGTTTCGCGGGCCGCCGAGGGAGGGAGATGTTCTCCTTAACCCGACCCGCGCCGACTTGGTACGAGACGTCCGCGCCCGCGGCCAGGCCCTTGTAGGTGACGGTGTCGCCTTTGACACCGGGCCGTACGCCGCGGGCCGCGTCCAGCAGTCCGAGAGTGACGGCCTCGCCCGTGGGCGCTTCGAAGCGCAGCAGCCGCCCCGGGTCGGTGCCGAACCAACTACGACTCACGTTCGCCTTGTTGGCGAAGGCGAACCCCTTGTCCTTTGTCACCTTGACCGTGGTGTCGACGGACTTCCAGGAGGCGCCCGATCTATAGGAGGAAGGAGCGGCCGATAACTCAGCCTCGACCCGACCATCGGAAAGCTGCCAGAATCTGGCCTGCGGGGTTCTCCTTTCCGCCAACTCCGCGATCCGCTTGGCTGGAGGCGCCTTCTTGCCTCGGGTTAGCTTTTCCCGGCTGGGTATCTCGATCTTCCCGCCGGCCGGAGGTTCGGCACGTTTAGGCTTCTTTTCCCCATCGTCCGAAAACCAGCCCTTGACGGTACTGAGCACACCCTTTCCGTCCCCCTTGCCTGAGGGTGACGTCGCAGCGGCGTGGGCCGCCTGGGGTAACAGAGTGCTTGCGATCGCTGCCGCGACCAGGCAGGACACATATCTCCCGTAGGGATTTCTCACTTCGCGCGTCCTTCCGTTCCGACGCCCCGTCTCGTCACCGGAAGGCGAAAACGGGCACGCCGAATGTGCTGGAGCGGCGATATCCGCCCAGCCGGAACCCTTTCTTCACTACGCTCGGGGAGCAGATCTCGTTCTGCTTCCGAGAGCGGCGGCAAAAGTATCTGCCGCACGCCGGACGCCCTGTCAACCCTCTGGACATCTCGGACAGGAGGGGGCGGTGGTGTCAAATTTCCCGTTTATCCCCTGACTTTCGCCACGGTCTCGCCATGGTGTATATCCACGGGGTCGACTTTCCGGAGACCTAGGAAGGCGGGTGGCAGTCATTTCAGCCAGCAAAGTCGAAGACGGGGAAGCGATGGAGCCGAAGGGCGAGGGCGACCCGGCAGCGGACGGCGACCGAAGGAGGCAGACATGGCCCCGGCGGCGCACCGGGGTGGCCGCCGGGGCGCTGGCCCTGGTCTGCATCGCCGCCGCCTACGGCGCCTTCGGCCCGCCCGGAGACGGGGGCTCCGAGGACGACACGCCCGTGCGGGCCGCACCGACGGCCGAGGTGACGTACGAGGTCACCGGGGACGGCGCGGCGGAGATCACCTTCCGCCCGACTGACGGAACGGGCGCAGCAACGGTGGTCCGGGACGCCGCCCTGCCGTGGCGGAAGTCGGTCCGCCTGCCGGTGGGCACTCCCCCGACGGTGGTCGTCGTCCTCGGCGCCGGCGGCGGTACGGCGGCCTGTACGGTCACGATCCGCGGCGAGCACGTCCAACGCGCCCTTGCGACGGGCAGGTACGGCCGGGCGACCTGCGGCGGGGAGCGCGGCACGGCACGAAATCGTCTTGAGCCAGGCGACCTCGGGAGCACCACCCACCCGGCCGCGCCGGGCGGTCAGACTTCGCCGTAATGGACTGGTCGATCCAAAAGCTGGTACGGTCACGGGATGGCGCGACCGAGGACTTTCGATGAGGGGCGGGCCCTGGACGCGGCGATGCGCACGTTTTGGGAGAAGGGGTACGAGGCCGCTTCCACCCAGGACTTGTGTGACGCCACCGGGCTGGGCCGGAGCAGCATCTACAACACGTTCAAGAGCAAGCACGACCTCTTCGAGCGGGCGCTGACGCGCTACGTCGACATGACAACCAGGGCGCAGCAGGCGGTGCTGGAGGAGCCGGGGCAGTCGGGGGCCGAGCGGGTGCGGGCGTTGTTCGCGGTGATCGTGGAGAGCGAGACGGAGCACCGGCTCGGGGGGCGCAGCCTGGGGTGTTTGACCGTGAACACGCTCGTGGGGATGGCCGGGCGGGATCCGCGGACGGCGGCGATCCTGGAGCGGGACACGGCGCGGCGGCTGGCCGTGATGCGGGCGGTGCTGGAGGACGGGCGGCGGGACGGGAGCATCACCGCGCCGCAGGACGCGGGGGCGCTCGCGCGGTTCGTGAACGCGGCGATCGCGGGGATCCGGGTGTCCAGTCAGGGCGGCGCGGACCGGGCCGCATTGGAGGCCATCGCCGAGGTCGCGGTCGCGGCGCTCACTTCCGTACGACCTGCGTAGGCGCACCTGCGGGGGGCACCCTTTCGTCTGCGCTTGTTTTGGACTGGGCAATACATAACTGAGGGAGTCTCTTCGTGGCCCGTTCCGTGTACGTGTTGGCCCTCGGCATCTTCGCGATGGTGACCAGTGAGTTCGTGGTGGCCGGGTTGATGACGCAGATGGCGGAGGGGTTGGGCGCCACGGTTTCGCAGATCGGGTATCTGATCACCGTGTTCGCGGTGGCGATGACCGTCGGCGGGCCGTTCCTGGCCGTGGCGCTCGCCCGACTGCCGCCCCGTACGGCCCTGTTGTGGCTGTTCGCGGTCTTCCTCGTCGGCAACGTGCTGGCCGCGCTCGCCACCGGTTACCTCGTCATGGTCGTCGCGAGGGTGATCACCGGGGTGGCGGCGCAGGCGTTCTTCGGCGTCGCCGTCTCGCTCGGCGTCCAGTTGGCGCGGCCCGAGATGCGCGGGCGGGCGATCGCGGTCGTCATGAACGGGCTGATGCTCGGCACCCTGTTGGGGCTGCCGCTGTCGACGCTGGTGGGCGAGCGGTTCGGCTGGCGGGCCGCGTTCTGGGCGATCTCGGGGCTGGCGCTGGTCGCGGCGCTCGCCACCGTGCTCGGTGTGCCGCGGCTGGAACGGGTCGCGCCCGCGGGCGGACTGCGGCGGGAGATGGGGGTGTTCCGGCGTCCCCGGCTGTGGCTGGCGATGACCACCAGCACCTTCGTCATCGGCGCCACCTTCTCCGCCTTCAGCTACCTCCATCCGATCCTGACCGAGGTCACCGGCTTCGCCACCGGCACCGTGCCGCTGCTGCTGATCGCGTACGGCGCGGCGACCGTGGTCGGCAACACGGTCGTCGGGCGGCTGGCGGACCGGTACGCGCTGCCCGTGCTCGCGCTGGGGCTCGCCCTCAACCTGCTCTTCCTCAGCGGGTTCGCGCTCCTCGCCGACGTGCCCGCGCCGGCCGTGGCCTTCCTGCTCGGCATCGGGCTGGTCGGCGTGACGATGAACCCGGCGATGGTCACCCGCGTCCAGCGCGCCGGCAACACCAGCCCCTTGGTCAACACCGTGCACTCGTCCTTCATCACCTCCGGCGTGATCATCGGGTCCGCCCTGGGCGGCGTCGCCATCGAACGATTCGGTCTGCGCGCACCGCTCTGGCTGGGCGCGGGGTTGGCGGTCGCCGGGCTGGCCACGGTGCTGCCGGAGCTTGTACGACGCCGGACCCGCGCCGCTACGGAACCCGCGCCACCGCCTTCGCCGCGAGCGACAGGACCCCAGCACGGGGCGGTGCCTGCGGGCTGCCCGGGCGGCTGACGACCGCCAGCGTGGAAGGCGCCCCACCGACGGTCGACCTGTCTGCTGTGTGAGCCACGGCGGGCCGGGAACTGACGCGCGGGGGCACTGACCTGCCTCCGGGCGGATCGCCGGGGCGCCCCCGCCGGCGGCCCGGCCCAGCCCGTCGGCAGGCCCCGCCTCGGAGCTCGCCCCGGCCTGGGGGCTACAACCCGTGTTCGTCCATCAGGCGCATCAGATTGCGCTTGCGCTTTAGGGCGGACCGCAGCTCGGTGACGTACGCGGCGAACTCGTCGGGCGATTCGAGGTGGCGATGGCAGTCGCGGATGCTCAGCAGCAGGCTGACGAGCTGCTCGTAGACGTCGTTGCCGACCTGCCGGGTGAGCGGGGCCGCCAGACGTTGGTAGACGGCGAGTGCGTCGGAGGGGCGGGTGGCGCGCGACTGATCGGCCAGGGCGAGCCATTGGTGGTCGTACGCGCCGAAATCCCCGGCGGCCCGCCACGCGGCGGCCCCGTCCCCGTCGTCCAGCAGCACGTCCACCAGGACGGGGGCGCCGTGCGCCGTGCGCTGCTCGGCGTCCGCGCGCAAGAGGTCCAGTGCCGCCGCACGCTCGGTCTGCCAGCGGTCGACGGCCCGGGCGGCAGCGCGGAGCCTGCGGTAGGCAAGCAGGGTGCGGCGGGCGGCGAAGTGGTCGCGGCGCAGGGCGGCGGCTGCGGGCAGCCGGTCCTCCCGGGCGTGCCGGTCCGCGAGGTAGTCCACGAGGGCCGTGTCGACGGTGGTGAGGTCGTCGACGTCCCTGATACCGCGCTCGGCCCACTCCAGTGCCTCGTCGGAGCGGCTGGCGGCGTCCAGTTCCCTCGCGATGAGCAGGTGGGTGTGGCCGCTCGGCGCGAGGTCGGCAGCGTGCACGGCGATCACCGTGTCGACGTCCCGGCCCGACTTCGCCAGGCGTTGCACCAGGTCCTTCTCGGCCCAACCGGTGCGGTGGGCCTGCCACGCGTCGACCGCGTACCGGCGCAGGGCGGCCATTCCGCCCTCCCCCAGCAGGTCCTCGTAGTCGAGCGGGTCGATGTCGGTCAGGTCGGCCGCGTCATCGAGGGCGTGAGTGACCAGCCAGTGGGCGAGTTCCTCCGGGTCCGGGCGGGCGGCGCGGCAGGCGTCGTGGTGGGCGTCGGCCAGGTCGGCGCCGACCTGGCCGAGCCATCCGTCGGAGTCGTCGACGCTGTCGAACTGCCCGGCCAGCAACCCGATCGCCTCCCGCGCCAGCGTCATCGCGTCGGCCGCCCGGCCCGAGGCCGACAGCGACCGGACCGCCGACACCACCTGCCCGGCCTGGTCCGCGTAGGCGCGGGCGTCGGCGTATTCGACGTGGCCGTACTGCGCGTACGGGCCGATGTCGAGCAGTTCGCGGATGCGGGACCGGATCCCGGCCAGATCACCCTGTGCGCTCGCAGCCCGCAACTCCAAGCGGCGCCGCAGCTGACGGTCCTCGGCAATCTCCTCCCGTACGGCGCTGAGCAGTTCGTCCCTCGACAGGCCGGACAGCCAGGCGTCGAGGCCCCGCGCCCGGTTCCGGGCCGACTCCCGCTGGCGGGGGAGGTCGGCCTCCTGAGCGAGCACGGTCAGGCCCAACGCCACCAGGTGCTTGCAGAAGTTGCCTTCCTGGCCGTACGGGCAGTCGCACCGCCCCGTCGGCCCCCTGCGCCCGCCCAGGGTCAGCTCCGCCTCGTACCGTTCCGTGCCGTGGACCGACGCCCTGATCCAGTCGTCCCCGATCTCGATCCCGGACACCGCGTCGACATAACCGAGCCCGCGCTCGAAGGAACGGGCCCCGGCCAGCGACCGGAGTTCCGCCTCAGTCAGATCCTCCACGACTCCCCGCCACTCCAATCCCGCCTCTCGGCACCCCTGGCCCAGGGGCCTCCGGCCGAACGATCCCGAGGGCCAGCATGGCATCTCCTAGCACCACACCCGGGCCGGATGCGCAACCCGCGCCGCCGCCCGTGCCGCGAGCGACAGGGGCTGGGAGCGGGGCGGTGGCCGCGGGCTGCCCGGGCGGCTGAGGACGATGAGGGAGTCACGTAGGACGACCAGCAGGACCCCGGCGTCCCGCCGCTCGGGCTCGTCCGGGCGGCGGGGGGCGGCGGGGGGCGGCTATGCCGCGGGGCGGCGGCGCCAGGCCGGTTCCGTCGTGGCGATCCAGCGTCGCAGCCGCCGTGCGATGTGCGTGGCGTCCGGGCCGACGCCGTGCAGTCCGGCCGACAGGGGGGTGCGCAGCCCCCGCAACCCCATGAAGGCGAGGCCGGGGTGGACGGTCGACAGGCCGCGCCGCTGGCGCGGGACCCCGCGCCGGTCCAGCGCGCCGAGCGGCCGCAGGTAGTCCAGGGCGGGGCGGTAGCCGGTGGCGAGGAGGACCGCGTCGACGTGTTCCCGCCTGCCGTCGGGCCAGCGCAGTTCGGTGCCGTCCGCCGCGGTGAACATCTCCCGGCGGTCCGGCTTCCCGCCGTCGAAGGCCGCTCGGTAGGCGCCGTCTTCGTCGATCACCGCCGTGTAGGCGGAGTCGGGCAGCAGCAGTTCCCCGACCGGGAGCCGGAAGGCGGCTTCGACCAGCTTCAGATAGGGCTCCCCGCCTTTGAAGGGGGTGCGGCTGAACTTGATCGGCTTGCGGCTGGCGAGGGTGACGTCGGCGTGGCCGGAGAGTTCGTGCGCGATCTGGACGGCGGAGCTGGCCGCGCCGACGACGACCACGCGTCGGCCCGCGAAGGGCTCCGGCGAGCGGTACTCCGCGGAGTGCACGACCCGGCCCGAGTATCCGGCGAGGCCGGGGATCTCGGGCCGGTGGGGGTTGTCGAAGTTTCCGGTGGCGGCCACCACGACGGGTGCGTGCAACCGTTCGCCGGACCCGGTGGTGACGACGTACCCCTCACGGTCGGCGACGACCGAGGTCACGCGGGTGCCGGTGCGGATCTCGCAGTCGAGCCGGGACGCGTAGTCCCGTAAGTAGGCCACGACTTCGTCGCGGGTCGGCAGGCGGGACGGCTCGCCCGGGAAGGGCATGCCGGGGAGTGCGGACAGCCGGGCGGGGGTGAAGAGGACCAGGCTGTCGTAGTAGCGGGGCCAGGAGCCGACGGTTTCGGCGCCGGCCTCCAGGACGACCGGTCTGAAGCCGTGGTTGCGCAGGGTGAAGGCGGTGCCGAGCCCGCACTGTCCGCCGCCGATCACTATTGCGGTGTCCATGTCTGGCGTTTCCTTCCCTGGGTACGTGCGAATGCCCCCGAGGGGCGGTTCAGGGCGCCGCGGGCCGCCCGGTGGCGAGCAGGCCCAGGCGTACGAACAGGGCGGGGTGCTCCGCCATCACCGTGAGCCGGGCGAGCCACTCGCCCCGGTCGGCGGCCACGAGGGCCGTCTCCTCGCCCCGGGCGTGGACGACCGCGCGCAGCGGGGAGAGTTCGGCGGGGGCGCGTCGATGCGGGCGGTGGTGGGGTGGTGGGGCGGGGGCGGCCGTCACGGGCCCGACGCTAGGTCGATGCGTGCAGCCCCGGCAATTTCTTATTGCGTGCGTGCACTCTTTGCGCCGGAGGCGGCCGTGAGTGCGTCCAGGGGCGCGCGGAACGTGCGCGGCATAGCCTGGGAAGCCCGGCGAAGGAGGCGGTATGCGGGCGACCTGGAAGGGAGCCATCTCGTTCGGGCTCGTCACGATCCCCGTGCAGCTCTTCACCGCCACCGAGGAGCACGACCTGCCCCTGCGGCAGGTGCACGTGCAGGACGGCTCGCGGGTGCGGATGCGGCGGTTCTGCGAGGCCGAGGACAAGGAGATCCCGTACGCCGAGGTCGCCCGCGGGTACGAGGCCCCGGACGGCAGCATGATCACGCTGACGGACGAGGACCTGGCGGACCTGCCGCTGCCGAGCAAGAAGGTGATCGACGTGCTGGCCTTCGTCGACGCGGAGGCCATCGATCCGCTGATGCTGTCGAAGGCGTACTACGTCGGGTCGTCCGACCGGTCCGCCGCGAAGCCGTACGCCCTGCTGCGGGACGCCCTCGCGGAGGCCGGCCAGATCGCGGTCACCAAGATCGCGCTGCGCTCCCGGGAGGCGCTGGCGGTGTTGCGCGTGCGGGACGACACGCTGGTGCTCCAGACCTGTCTGTGGCCCGACGAGGTGCGGCCGGCGGCCGGGATCGCGCCCGAGGGGGAGGCCACCATCCGCCCGCAGGAGCTGAAGATGGCCCGCTCCCTGATGGACACCCTCTCCGAGGACTTCGACCTCGACTCGCTGCACGACGAGTACCAGGAGGCGCTGCGGCAGGTCGTCGAGGCCAAGCTCCAGGGGGTGGAGCCGCCGCACGAGGCGGAGGCGGCGCCCGGCGGCGGGAAGGTGCTCGACCTGATGGCCGCGCTGGAGAGCAGCGTGCGGGCGGCCAAGGAATCCCGTGGCGAGGAAGGCGGCGAGGAAGGCGGCGCGGAGCGCGGCGCGGACGCCGAGGTCAGGAAGCTGCCCACCCGCAAGCCCGCGAAGAAGGCCGCGGCCAAGAAGACGGCTGCGAAGTCGGCCACGAAGAAGGCGGCGGCGAAGACCGCATCGAAGTCCGCGGAGAAGAAGGCGGCGCCCCGCAAGAGCACCCGAAAGGCCGCACAGCCCGCACAGAAGGCGCAGAAGACGGCGTCCGGGAAGCCCGGGAAGCGGGCTTCCGCCTGATCCCCCGCCGCATCGCGAGCGCCCCGCCGCCCGTGTGATCCTCGACCCATGACGCCGATCACCGAGGTGGCCGGGCGACGGCTGGCGCTCAGCAACCTGGAGAAGGTCATCCACCCCGCCACGGGGACCACCAAGGGCGAGCTCCTGCACTACTACGCGGTCACCGCCGACGCGCTGCTGCCGCACCTGCGCGACCGGCCCGTCTCCTTCCTGCGCTACCCCGACGGGCCGGACGGCCAGCTCTTCTTCACCAAGAACCCGCCGCCCGGGACGCCGTCCTGGGTGCGCACCGTCCCCGTGCCGCACTCCGACGACCCCGGCGCCCGCCAGGTCGTCGTGGACGACCTGGCCACGCTGGTGTGGGCGGCGAACCTGGTCGTGGAGTTCCACACGCCGCAGTGGACCGCGGCCGCGCCCGGCGTCGCCGACCGCATGGTCTTCGACCTCGACCCGGGCGCGCCCGCGACCGTCGCGGAGTGCTGCGCCGTCGCGCTGTGGCTGCGCGAACGACTGGCCGCGGACGGCCTGGAGGCGTACGCGAAGACGTCCGGCGCGAAGGGGCTGCACGTGCTCGTACCGCTGACGCCGACCCCTTCGCGCACGGTGTCCGCGTACGCGCGGAAACTGGCGCAGGAGGGGGAGGCGGCGCTTCCGGATCTGGTGCTGCACCGGATGGCGCGCGCCCTGCGGCCCGGGAAGGTCTTCGTCGACCACAGCCAGAACGCCGCGGCGAAGACCACCGCGGCGCCCTACACGCTGCGCGCCCGTGCCGAGCCGACCGCGTCGACCCCGGTGACGTGGGACGAGGTGGCGGCGGGCCGGGAGCTGTCGTTCCGCTTCGAGGACGTGGGCCCGCGGCTGGAGCGGTACGGGGACCTGATGGCGCCGCTCCTCGCCCCGGACCGGGCCCGTCCGCTCCCGTCGTCCTGACCTCGCGCCCCGTCCCGACCCCGCCGCCCGGCGGCAGCGGGCCTCAGGCCCGTAGCCACGTCCGGCGGTCGCGGGCGGCGGCGTACAGCGCTTCGACGTCGACGGGCTTGAGGACCCCGCCCAGCGAGGCCAGCGCGGGGACCTCCCCGTCCCGCACGACCCGCACGTCCACCGGTGTCGGCGGCAGCACCTCCAGCCGGGCGGCGCCGACGATCACCAGCACCGGGCGCACCGCCGTCGCCAGGGCCAAGGCGGCGCGTTCCGCGCGGTGCCGGGCGACGTCCAGCAGCGGTGCGGGGTGCGCGCGGCCGGCGCGCACGCCCTCCCCCTCGACGAGGATCCGCAGGCCGCGGGCCGGCAGGGCGTGCAGGGCCAGCACCCCGCCGGGGCCGACGGCCACGTGGTGCAGGTGGTCGGCCCCGGGCAGCGGTACGGAGTGCACCACGCGCCAACCCGCGCTTTCCAGCCCGTCCAAGGCGTCGCCCACCGACTGCTGGGCGGCCAGCCGGGCCCGGGCGCCGCGGTGCGGATCGCGGGTGAGGCGGCGGGGCGGCGGCAGCGGGGCGAGCCGGGCGTGCAGCGCCTCGCCGGGGCGGTTGGGGGCCAGGTCGTCGTCCGGATGCAGGGCGAGCCTGGCCAGGTCGGCCGAGGTGGGCACGGGCGGCGGGCCGACGGTGACGTCCCCGGTGACGTACGGCGCGAGCACGGCGAGCACTTCGTCGCGAAGCCGCTCGTGAACCAGAAAGATCCGGCCACCCTCACCGCCCCCCGTACGGCCCTCGCCGCCCTGGTCGCCGGTGCCGTCCGGGTCGTACCAGGCGACCGCACGGCCGTTCGGCAGCAGTACGCACAGCCGACCGCCTGCCGGTGTTACGCGTAGTAACGCACTCATTGCAGTACCTCAAGCCCCCCTGACACCGTCCCTGGCGCTCGCGCCCCATGGGACCAGTCCCCGCCCCTCCTGAGCAATAACCGCGCCATGTACCGGTCGATGCCGACTCGATGTCGGCCGTGTGGTGCAGACTCTCACCGAGCGCCGATTCGAACGGGGGTTGTGGAAACGCCCCGGTCGGGCGTATGCCTGTGACGCCTGTGACGTCAGAGTTCTGGGTTTGGGGAGGAGGCAGGCGTGTTCGGGGGGATCGACGAGGTCGACTGGGCCTCATTGGAGCATGCCTACGGGCCGGCGGGGGACGTCCCGGAGCTGCTGCGCGGCCTGGCGTCGCCCGACCCCGCCGTGCGCGAGGCCGCGCTCGACTGCATGTACGCGACCGTGCACCACCAGGGCGAGGTCTTCGACTCGACGCTCGCCTGCATCCCCTTCCTCCTCGAACTGGCCGGGGACCCCGCGGTCCAGGACCGCGGCGGCGTCATCGAGTTGCTGACCAGCATCGGCGGCATCGACCTCGACGGGGACGACGCCCTGGAGCTGGTGGAGGGCGAGGAGTTCGAGTCCGCGGCGAACTACGCGATGGCGGCGTCGGCGGTGACCGCCGGCGCGGACGTCTTCCTCGCCCAGGTCGGCGCGGAGGACCGCGGGGTGCGCCTGGCCGTGCCGCTCGCGCTCGCCACGCTGCACGCCGAGCCCGCCCTGGTGCTGGCGCTGCTGCGGGAGCGGCTGAAGGTGGAGCAGGACCCCGAGGTGCGGCTGGCGTGCGTGGAGGCCGGGGGCCGAATAGCCCTGCGGCACGACGGGTTGAACCCCGAGGTGGTCGAGTGGCTGACCGGGCTGACCCGGGTGCCGCACGACGCCGACCCTTCGGTGTACGACCCCGACGCGTACGCCGCCTCGCCGCCGTACGAGCACGGGGCGTGCGACCGGGGCGCGGGTGACCGGGGGGCGTACGGGAACGGCGCCCGCGAGACGGGCGGGGTGCGTGGGACGGGCGGGGCCAGCGGGTACGACCCCGGGCTGCGGCTCTCCGCGATCGCCCAACTCGCCCGGTGCGCACCGCACCGGCTGCCGGACGACGTGGTGCCGGGGGTGACGGGCCTGCTGCGGGAGTTGCGCGGCGGCTCCCCCGAGGCGCCGGTCCCGCAAGCGCACCAGCACGCACCGGCGCCGTCCGCCGCGACGGTCCTCGGCCAGAACCGTCAGAGCGGAAACGGTCAGGGCGGACCCGGCGGCCAGAACGGGCCGGGCGATCAGGGCGGCCAGGGCGGCGGACAGCTCGGTCCGCTCGGGGCGCGCCCGGGGGCGACCACGACGGAGCGGGCCGCGCCCTGGACCGGCGCCCTGCTGCGCACCCTGCACTCCGGCCTCGGCGACCGCGTCGACGACCGCGTCGCGCTCCTCGCTGACCAACTGTGCAGCCCGGACCAGGGCCAGCGGATCGACGCCGTGCGGATGAGCAGCGGCCTGTTGCGCACCTGCCGAGGCGAGTACGGCGAGTTGGTGGCGCTCCTCGGCGAGCAGCTTCCGGAGGACCGCGGAGGGCCGCGCCTCGCCGACGCCGCCATCGCGGTGCTGGGCGAGTTGTTCGCGCTGGCCGAGCCCGCCACCGACGCACTCGCGGAGTACGTGGCCGCCAATCCGGACCGTTGGGTGCAGGAGTGGGTCGGCGGGCCGCTGATGCTGGGCGGCGCGGTCACGGCGCTGGCGCGCACGGGCGACGCCCGGGCCGTGCCGGTGCTGATGCGGATGTTGGAGCTGCCCGAGGCTCCGCAGGACCTCGGCTACGTACTGGACCACCTGGGCGGGGCCGCGGCGCCGCTGGCGCCGGTGCTGCGCGGGCGGCTGGGCGCGGTGGCGCTCGACGACCGGCTGTACGACCTGGCCGGCCCGCTGCTGTACGGGCTCACCGCGCTGCGCGCTTCGGAGGCGATGCCCGAGGTGCTGCGGGTGCTGCGGGGCGTGCCGGAGTACCGCCGGGAGTGGGTGGTGGACCTGGTGCTGCGGGCCCTCACCGCGTTCGGGCCCGCGGCCGCCGAGGCCGTACCGGACCTGCGGGAGCTGCTGCGGCCGGCGCGGCACCGTCGGGGGGACGCCTGGTCGCGCTCGGCGCCGGAGGCCGGTGCGCTCTCCCCCGCCTTCCAGGCGAAGGCGGCGGCGGCCCTGTGGGCGGTGGAGGGCGCCGGCAGCGCGGACGTGGTGCTGCCGGTGCTGCTCGGCGCGCTGACGGCCGCGGACACCGGCGGCCGGCGCTCGGCGGCGACCGCGCTCGGCACGATGGGCCCGGCCGCGGCGGTGGCGGAACCCGCGCTGACGGAGCTGTTGGCGGCGGTCGACCCGTGGACGCGGGTGGACGCGGCCGTCGCCCTGTGGCGCGTCACGGGCCGTCCGCAGCGGGCGTGGCCGGTGCTGCGGGCGGCGTGGCACACCCTGCCGTTCACCCGCGTCCCGACCGCGGAGCGGTTGGCCGCGGGCGGCGGAATCCCGGCGGTCATGGCCGTCGAGGGCGCGGACGCCCTGCTGCGCAGCGAGCTGGCCGGGGTCCGGCGGCACAACGCGACCGACGGCGGCTACGGCAGTCATGACATCGTGAGGGACGAGAAGCTGCTGGCCCTCTGCCGGCGGGCACTGATCAGGGAGAGGCGCTCACTGTGATCATCTTCGGCACCAAGGGGTATCTCCACCAGCTCGCGATACTGACGCTGGTGTGCGGGCAGTGCGGCAACCCCGCCGCGCACACGCTGCGCAAGCGGGTCACCAAGTTCACGCTGTTCTTCGTGCCGCTGTTCGCGATCTCGTCGAAGTACGGGACGCAGTGCACCTTCTGCGGCGCGGAGTCGCAGATCACCCACGAGCAGGCCGAGCAGTTGCAGGCGCAGGCCGCGGCGGGCGGCCAGGGCGCGCCCGGCGGTCAGGCCGGCCAGGGCGGTCAGGGGTACGGGCAGCCGCAGTCCGCTCCGTACCAGCAGGGCAATCCCTTCCAGCAGGGCACCCAGGGGAACCCCTACCAGCGCTAGGCAGTGTCGTCGGGTCTCGGCCGGCGGACGCCCGCACCGGCTGGTTTTCGCCATCTCATAAGGTTTATGGGACGAAGAACGCCCCGCTCGGCTAGGAGATCCTTGCGCCGCCGCCCCTGCTCCCGTCCCCGACGCCCGTTGTCCGCGGTGCTGCTCAGCGCGGCCACGGGCTCCGTGCTGCTGTCGGGGTGCGGTGACGCGGGCGGGTTGCGCAGCGCGGGACCGACGCCCACGGCGACCGGGCCGGTACGGCTCTGGCCGGATCTGCCGCCCGTGACGGCTCCGCCGTACGACTACGGCGAGACGGACACGGTCCCCGTCCCCGGTGTGAAGGTGCCCGCCGGCGGGGTGCGGGCGCTCGACCCGGTGAGCGTGGTCCGTGCGGAGGCAGGTGCGTACCCGGAGGCGTACGCGCTGCCGGACGACGCGTCCGACGCGTTCGACAAGAAGCTCGCGGGGTGCCTCAAGCGCGGCTCGAAGGAAGCGCGGCCGCCGAAGCCGGGCGCCTGTCCGGTGCTCAAGCCGTACTACCGCGATCTGACGGGTGACGGCCGGGAGGAGCTGATCGTCGCGGTGCGGGTGGGGCGACAGCTCACCGAGGTGCGCTGCTACATGCCCGCGCGGGACTCGGACCCGGCCGAGCTGACGCGCATCATGTCCACCGCGGACCAGTTGGTCGGGGTGGACCTGGCCGGCCGGGACGTCATCGTGCGGTCGGTGTCGGCCGGCATGCCCGGCAGCGAGTACCGGACCACCTGGTCCTGGGACGAGCACCACCGGGCGATGCTGCCGAGGCGCGACGAGATCGTCCCGGTGCAGCAGGCCGGAGCGTCCCCCGACGCGGCGGGCGCACGGTGACCGGGCGCGTCTTCCGGCCCGCCCGACGCCCCCGGCTGCCCCGGTGGACCGCGACCCTCACCTGGAAGGCCGCGGTCTTCATCACCGTCATGTGCTGCACGCTGGCCGCGCTGCTGGGGGTGCTGGTGCACGTGGGGGTGACCCGGCAGACGGTGGACGCCTCCCGGGAGAAGGCGCTGAACCGGCTGGCGGACGCCACCGCGGCGTACGAGGCCGGTCAGCCGCTGCCGAAGTTCGGCGCGGTGGACCCGCCGGGCCTGCCGTCGTCCCTGCGCGACCTGGCGTTGCGCGGCGAGCGCGGCACGATGGTGAGCCTCTTCGACGGGCGCCCGACCATGTGGGCGGCGGGCCCGGCGGACGGCCGGGCGATCGCCGCGCGCTCCGACCACTCGCAGAGCGCGAAGACGATCAGCGCGCTGGACCGGGCGATCCTCGGCTCCGCGGGGTTGGCGATCGGCGCGACGCTGCTCGCGGGGGCGTTCGCGGTCACCCGGGTGACCCGGCGGCTCCACCTCACCGCGCAGGTGGCGCGGCGCATCAGCGCCGGCGACCTGGACGCGCGGGTCGACGACCCGCGCACCAAGGACCCCTCGCGTCGGCAGGACGAGGTGGCGACGGTGTCCGGGGCGCTGGACACGATGGCGTCCTCGCTCCAGAGCAAGCTGCTGAGCGAGCAGCGCTTCACGGCGGACGTCGCCCACGAACTGCGCACTCCGCTCACCGGGCTGACCGCGGCGGCGGAGCTCCTGCCGGAGGGGCGGCCGACGGAGCTGGTGCGCGACCGGGTCCGCGCGATGCGTTCGCTCACCGAGGACCTGCTGGAGATATCCCGCCTCGACGCGGGCAGCGAGACGGTCGACCTGGCGCTGCTGGAGCTCTCCCACCTGGCGGAGCGGGTGGCCCGGTCGTCCGGCACGGACACGCAGGTGCGGGTGGTGCGGGACGCGACGGTGGAGACGGACCGGCGCCGGCTGGAGCGGGTGCTCGGCAACCTGGTGGCGAACGCGCACCGCCACGGGGCGGCGCCGGTGGTCCTGACCGTGGACGGCCCGGTCGTCACGGTCCACGACCACGGCCCCGGCTACCCCGACTTCCTGCTGGCGCAGGGCCCGACGAGGTTCCGCACGGAGGGCGAGACGAAGGGCCACGGCCTGGGGCTGACGATCGCGGCGGGCCAGGCGGACGTCCTGGGCGCGACCCTGACGTTCCACAACCCCCGCGAGGGCGGCGCGCTGGCCCGCGTCACCCTCCCGGCGGCGCCCTGACGACCGCGCTGCGGCCGTTCGCCCGCGCAGTCTGACCTCCCCGCCGTCTTCCCTGCGGGTGCGTTGATCGGTGCGGCCCGCTGCTACCTCGCGTCCCTGGACACCTTCGCCGTTTCCCCGCGGGTGCGCTGGTCGGCGCGGCCCGGTGCTCCCTCGCGCTCCTGGACACCTCCGCCATTTCCCTACGGGAGCGCTGGTCCCTACCGGCCGGTGGTGGGCTGGCCGCAGGGACCAACGCACCCGCGGGGAAGCGGCGAACGGGTCCAGGGACGCGGCGGGCCGGGCAACGGGGGGCCGGGCAACGGGCAAGGATGGAGCATTGCGGGCATATGGGGCGCACGCTTGCTACGTTGCGTCGCATGACCGCAAGCACGTGCACCCCCGCCCCCGCATCCGCGGAATCCGCGCGGGGGGTGGAGTTGGGGCTGCTCGTGGGGGCCGTGCTGGTGCCCACGTACGGGTACGCCGCCGTCGGGCTCGCGCGCGACGGCGCCGTGCCCCCGGACGTCCTCGGCTACGGCGCCGGCCTCGGCGCCCTCGCCCTCTTCGCGCACCTCGCGGTCCGGCTCCGCGCCCCCCGCGCCGACCCGCTGTTCCTCCCCATCGCCGTGCTCCTCAACGGCCTCGGGCTGGTGCTGATCTACCGGCTGGACCTGGAGACCCCGGACAGCGTCGCCGCCCCCGCGCAGCTCGTGTGGTCGACCCTCGGCGTCGGGCTGTTCGTCGTCGCGGTGACGCTGCTGCCGCACCACCGGGTCCTCCAGCGGTACGCGTACCTCTCCGTCACCGCCGCGCTCGCGCTCATGGTGGTGCCGGTCTTCTTCCCGGCCGTGAACGGCGCCCGCATCTGGATCCGGCTGGGCGAGCTGTCGTTCCAGCCGGGCGAGTTCGCGAAGATCCTGCTCGCGGTCTTCTTCGCCGCCTACCTCGCCGCCAACCGCCACGCCCTCGCGCGCACCGACCGCCGCCGGCTGCCCCCGGGCCGGGTGCTCGCTCCGGTCGTCACCGTGTGGCTGGTCAGCGTCGGGGTGCTGGTGCTGGAACGGGACCTGGGCACCTCGTTGCTGTTCTTCGGGCTCTTTGTCGTGATGCTGTACGTCGCGACCGGCCGCACCGGCTGGATCGCGGTCGGGCTGGCGCTCGCCGCCGCCGGCGCGTTCGCGGTCGGGGCGCTGGAGCCACACGTGCACGGCCGGGTGGACGACTGGCTGCACCCCTTCGCGTCCATCGAGGCCGGGCAGGGCCCGAACCAGGTGGCGCAGTCGCTGTTCGCGTTCGGCGCGGGCGGAATGCTCGGCACCGGGCTGGGCCTCGGGCACTCCGCGCTCATCGGGTTCGCCGTCAAGTCGGACTTCATCCTGGCCACCGCCGGCGAGGAGTTGGGGCTCGTCGGGCTGACCGGGATCCTGCTGCTGTACGCGCTGCTGGTGGCGCGCGGCCTGCGCGCCGGGCTCAGCCTGCCCGACCCCTTCGGGCAGTTGCTCGCCGTCGGGCTGGCCGCGATCGTCGCGCTCCAGGTCTTCGTCATCACGGGCGGGGTGACCGGGCTGATCCCGCTGACCGGCATGGCGATGCCGTTCCTCGCCCAGGGCGGCTCGTCCGTGGTGACCAACTGGATCATCGTGGCGCTGCTGATCCGGCTCAGCGACCTCGCCCGCACCCCCGGACCGGAGGCCCTTCGGTGATCCGCACCATCCGCCGGGCGTCCGGGCTCTGCCTGGTGCTCCTCGGCGCGCTGCTCGTCAACGCGGCCCGGGTGCAGGTCGTCGAGTCCGGCCGGTTGGACGACGACCCGGCGAACCGGCGCGGTGCGATCGCCCGCTACGCGGAGCCCCGCGGGAACATCCTGGTGGAGGGCGCGCCGGTGACGGGCGCCCGGGACACCCGCCAGCAGTTGCGCTTCGAGCGCACCTACGTCGACGGCCCCGTGTACGCGCCGGTGACCGGGTTCGCCTCGCAGACGTACGGCACCTCGCTCGTCGAGCACGCCGAAGACGCCGCGCTGTCCGGCGCCGATCCGCTGCTGGCCACCTTCCCGCTGTGGAACGACCTCAGCCGCGACCGCCTCGCGGGCGGCGACGTGGTGACCACCGTCAAGCGGTCGGTGCAGGAGGCGGCGTTCCGGGGGCTGGCCGGGCGGCGCGGCGCGGTCGCCGCGGTCGAGCCCGCGTCGGGCCGGATCCTGGCGCTGGTCAGCAGCCCGTCGTACGACCCGGGCGTGCTGTCAGGGACGGGCGGGCAGGTGAAGCGGGCGTGGGCGGAGCTGAACGCGGCGCCGACGCAGCCGATGTTGAACCGGGCGATCCGGCAGACGTACCCGCCGGGCTCCGCGTTCAAGATCGTGACCGCGGCGGCGGCGCTGGACGCGGGCGTGGTGCGGGACGTGGACGCGCCGACGGACACCCCGGAGCCGTACGTCCTGCAGGGCACGCGCACCCGGCTCCCGGACGCGGCCGAGGGCTGCGGCGGCGCGTCACTGGCGTACGCGATCCAGTGGTCCTGCAACTCGGTGCTGGCGAACGTCGGGGCGAAGGTCGGGCTGCCGGGCATGGTGAAGGCGGTGGCCGCCTTCGGGTTCAACGACCGGGGGCTCGCGATCCCGTCGCCGGTGGCGCCGTCCAACTTCGACGTGCGGATGTCGGTGGACCAGGTGGCGCTGTCGTCGATCGGGCAGTTCAACACGACGGCCACGCCGTTGCAGATGGCCATGGTCGCCGCGGCGGTCGCCAACGGCGGCACGCTCAAGGAGCCGTACGTGGTCGACCGGGTGGTGACCCGCAGCGGGCGCACCCTCTCCCAGCACCACCAGCGCCCCTACCGGCAGGCGATGTACCCCTCGACGGCGCGCCAGCTCCAGCGGCTGATGGTGCGGGTGGTGGAGGACGGCACGGGGGCGAACGCCGCGATCCGGGGCGCCCGGGTGGGCGGCAAGACCGGCACGGCCCAGCACGGCCTGGGCAACTCGGGCACCCCGTACGCCTGGTTCATCTCCTGGGCGCAGGCGGACGACGCGGTCCAGCCGGCGGTCGCGGTCGCCGTGGTCGTCGAGGGCGCGGAGGGGGCCGAGGCCGGGGAGACGGTCCGCCGCGAGGTCAGCGGCAACGGCGACGCGGCACCCATCGCGCGGGCCGTGATGGAGGCGGCCATCACCGGATGAGCCGGTCCGGCGCGGGGTTATCGTACGGATCATGACGTCCTACGAACTCGCACAGGTGAACATAGCCCGACTCAAATTTCCCCTGGACTCCCCCGAGTTGAAGTACTTCGTGGACAACCTCGACCCGGTGAACGCGGTCGCCGAGGCGTCCGACGGCTTCGTCTGGCGCCTGAAGGACGAAACGGGCGACGCGACGGACATCCGGATCTTCGACGACGAGTGGATCGTGGTCAACATGTCCGTCTGGCGCGACATGGACGCGCTGAAGACCTTCATGTACCACGGCACGCACCGCGAACTGCTGGCCCGCCGCCACGAGTGGTTCGAGCGGGTGCGGGAGGCGATGGCGACCCTGTGGTGGGTCCCCGCGGGCCACCGTCCCACGGTCGCGGAGGCGGAGGACCGTCTGCGGCTGCTGCGGGCGGAGGGGCCGACGAGCGGGGCGTTTACGTTGACCAGGGCGTTCCCCGCACCGGAGGCCGCGTCGCAGGTCGCCCTGGACGCCGACGGCCAGCGCTGACGACTCAGAAGACGTCCGTGAGGTCGATGTCGACGGCGAACGGGCGGTCCAGCTTGAGCTGCTTGTGGTGGATGCCGGTGACGGCGTAAGTGCGTGTGGCGGGGTCGAGTTCGTAGACGTAGACCACCGGGGCGTCGTTCACGTTCTCCACCCGCCAGAAGTGCGGAATGCCGGCGCGGGCGTACTTGAGGGGTTTGACCTCGCGGTCGCGCGCTTCGGAGTCCGGGGAAACGATCTCCACGATCAGGAGGAGCCCCTCCGGTTCGTACCAGGTCTGCCGCGCACCCTTCCGTGCGGCCCGCGGCACCACCATGAGATCGGGCTCCGGACGATTGCGCTTGTCCAGCCTGATCGACATTCCCCGGACGACGTAGAGCTCCTTTGAAGCACAGCTGATTAAGCCGTGCTCCAGCAGTCGCAGGGTGGCCATGTGGAAATCGGCCTGCGGACTCATGAAGACGAGGCTCCCGTCGATCAGCTCCGTGTGCGGAGGAAGGTCCGGAAGCCGGTCGAGGTCGTCCGCCGTCCAGCCGTCGGTCGGCGGACGGGGCCACTCGTACCTGTCGCCCTGCTCGTCCTGCCCGTCGTCGCGTACGGCGCTCATCGCTGCTCCCATGCCGCCGAGTCTGACCGTCCCCGTCAGCCACCCAGCCCGGTTCACCCGTCATCGCCCGAACGAGTGAGCGATGACTCGCCCTTTGACGGCACGCCGACCGCCACCCCCTCGCTTGCTAGACAATTAGTCAACAAGTCGCGCACGGAGCCTTGACGCTCTTACTGACGGGCAGTCTCATAAGGGGTGTCCCCCCGGGTGTCCCCGGGGACTTCCCGTCGAGCGAGCCCCGAGGTGTGCGACGCCATGACGACGACGACCGGCACGAGCGACATCAGCGGCACGAACGGCACGGGCGAACGGGCCGGCGCCGGCAGCTCGCGGGGGCTGCGGGACGCGCTCGGGCCGCTGCGGGACCGGGAGCAGGTGGCGTTGCGGCTGCTCGAATCGTCCGCGAAGCACTCCTTCGACCCCGACCGGGAGCTCGACTGGGACGCCCCCTGGGAGGACGGCAAGTGGTACTGGCCGCCGGAGCTGGTCTCCCTCTACGACACCCCGCTGTGGCGGCGGATGTCGCAGGAGCAGCGCCACGAGCTGGCCCGGCACGAGTTGGCCTCGCTCTGCTCGCTCGGGATCTGGTTCGAGGTCATCCTGATGCAGTTGCTCGTACGGCACGTGTACGACAAGCCCGTGACGAGCCGGCACGTCCGCTACGCGCTGACCGAGATCGCCGACGAGTGCCGGCACTCGATGATGTTCGCCCGGCTGATCGAGCAGACCGGGGCGCCCGCGTACCCGGTGCCGCGGCTGTACCACAATCTCGCGCGCGTGCTGAAGACGGTGTCGACGACCCCCGGTTCCTTCGCCGCCGCGCTCCTCGGCGAAGAGATCCTGGACTGGATGCAGCGGCTGACCTTCCCCGACGAGCGGATGCAGCCGCTGGTGCGCGGGGTCACCCGGATCCACGTGATCGAGGAGGCGCGGCACGTCCGGTACGCGCGCGAGGAGTTGCGGCGACAGATGGTGACCGCGCCCCGCTGGGAGCGCGAGTTGACCCGGGTGAGCAGCGGGGAGGCGGCGTGCGTCTTCTCCGTCTGCTTCGTCAGCCCGATGGTGTACGAGAACGTGGGGCTCGACCGGCGCGAGGCGGTCGCGCAGGCGCGGGCCAGCGGGCACCGGCGCGAGGTGATGCGGACCGGGGCGCGGCGGCTGACCGACTTCCTGGACGACGTGGGCGTGCTGCGGGGCCCCGGGCGTCGACTCTGGCGGGCCTCGGGGCTGTTGGCGTGAGGATTCCCACCCGTACCGAGGGGCGTGCGCCGGCTACCCTGCGGGCATGACCAGTCCCTCGCCGGCAGCCCGCGCCTACCGGAGGCTCAGCGTCGAGGAACGCCGTGCGCAGTTGCTGACCGCGGCGCTCGCGCTCTTCGCCCACCTGCCGCCGGAGGACGTCTCCCTCGACGACGTCGCCGAGTCGGCCGGGGTCTCCCGGCCGCTGGTGTACCGCTACTTCCCGGGCGGCAAGCAGCAGTTGTACGAAGCCGCGCTGCGCTCCGCCGCGGACGAGTTGGAGCAGTGCTTCGCCGAGCCGGTGCAGGGGCCGCCGACGCTGCGCCTGGGGCGGGTCCTCGACCGCTACCTCTCCTTCGTCGACTCGCACGACGCCGGGTTCAGCGCGCTGCTGCGGGGCGGCAGCGTCGCGGAGACCTCCCGCACCACCGCGATCGTGGACGGGGTGCGGCGCGCAGCGGCCGAGCAGATCCTCGTCCACCTGGGGGCGGCGCGGCCGGGTCCGCGGCTGCGGATGATGGTGCGCACCTGGATCGCTGCCGTGGAGGCCGCGTCGCTGATCTGGCTGGACGAGGGGAAGCAGCCGGGCGCCGGGGAGTTGCGGGACTGGCTCGTCGACCATCTGATCGCGCTGCTGGCGGCGACCGCGGCGACGGACCCGGAGACCGCGGACGCGGTCCGGGCGCTGATGCCGCTGGAGTCGCCCACCGGCCCGGTCGCCGAACTGGCCCGACGCGTGGGGCCCGTGGTGGGGGCCGCCGCCGAACTGGCCTGAGGGCCTGGGCTGCGTCCACGAGGTCCCGCGCGCACGGGCAAGGCTCTCCGGGCACGGCCTGGGGGCGAGTGACGGGATGTCGTGCATGCGTCGGGGGCCGCATTGACGCGGCGGCGTCACCGCGGTTGCATTCCTGATGGTCCTTCAGTGGAGATCTGAAGGAGATCTCATGTCCTTCCTGGGGGGAAGATGAGGGGAATCACCAACCGGAGCACCACCAGACGCACCCGGGCCGTCCTGGGCACGGCCGTCTTAGTCTGCGCCGTCACGGCCCTGACGCCCACGGCCGCCACGGCCGCCACCGCTGCGGCGGACGGTTCGAGCGTCGGCGTGGAGAGGATCAGCGTCGCGACCGACGACGGCCACGGCGCCGCCTCGATCACGCCCGACGGCCGCAGCATCGTCTTCAAGTCGCTGAAGAACGGCCCGGGGCAAGGCGGCAACGAGGTGTACGTCCACGACCGGACGGCGGGGCAGACCAGGACGGAGCCGTTGTCCGAGGGTTGGACCCCGGCGATCAGCGGCGACGGGAAGCAGGTCGCCGCCAATGCGCCGTTCCAGGGGAGGACCCCGGAGCGCATCCAACAGCACTCGCTGGACCTAGGCTTGCTTCCGGTCGTCTGCTACCGCTGCAACCAACCGTCGCTGAGTACGGACGGGCGCTACCTCGCCCACGGCGCCCTGCGCTACCCGGGACTGCTCCGGAACGTCGTCGTCGTGGACCGCAACGGCGGTTTCGAGACCGTCGCCGCCCTCAACAGCTCCGCTCCGGCCCGGCCGTCCATCAGCGGCGACGGTCGCTACGTCGCCTACCAAGACCTCGCGCACCAGACCGAGGGCGTCTACCTGCGGGACCGGACCGCCGGCACCACGTCGGCCCCGCTGGAGGGCCCGGCCAAGAGCGCGTCGCTCGTCCAGCTCAGCGACGACGGCAGCAAGGTCGTCTATCTCTCGGGGTCCGACACCTACGTCCACGACGTCGGGTCGGGCACCGCCCAACTGGTGCCGAACGTGACGGGCGTGGCCATCGACCCCACCGGTCGCCATCTGCTGTACGCCCCGAACGGCACGGGCGGGCCGTCGCTGGTCCTGCGCGACCTCCAGACGGGGGCCGACCAGACCGTCTCCGACCAGCCCGCCACGGCCGAGGTCGACTCGGTCAGCGCCGGCGGGCGCGACGTGGTCTTCCAGTCAGCGGTCGACGGCATCGTCCCCGGCGACGCCAACGGCAAATCCGACGTCTTCGTCCGCCGCTTCTCCTGACCGTGCGGAAGGCCCGGCGGACGGAGCAGGCTCCGGACCTTCGCCGGGCGTCATGAAGGTGCCTCCGCGGAACCGTCCCGGGCGACCGCGCCCGGGACGTGATCGGGAGTACGGGCGAGCAGCCGGTCGATCGTGCCGTGCAGCACCCAGCGACGCTGCTCGTCCGTCAACTCCGCGAGCAGCACGCGCCCGAGCCCGACCCGCAGGTCCAGGAAGACCGCGTCGGAGCCGAACGCCACCCGGTCCGCACCCACCTCGGCCACCAGCCGCACCAGATGACGCGCCGTCATCCGGGAGCCACAGGTCTCCAGCACGATGTCGGCGCACTTGGCCGCGGCCTTCACCGCGGCCGCGTGGCCGGCGCCCGGCCACAGCCCGGAGTGGCCCATCAGCAGCGGAAGGCCCGGCCAACGGGGTGCGACGAGACCGAAGCGGGCCGGGTCGGAACAGGCGGAGCCGTACTCGCTGTGGGCGAGGACGATCCCGCCGGCCTCCGCGGCGAGCTCGAACGCGGGGGCGTAACCGGGGTCGTCCAGCGGGAGCCGGTGCACCTCGGGGTGGAGCTTGACGCCGATGACGCCGGGGACCTGGAGCAGGTCGCGCACCCGGGCCGGCGCTTCGGGGTCGTGCGGGTGGTAGACGGCGTAGCCGAGGAGGCGGCCGGGGTGGGCGGCCAGGGCTTCGAGGAGCGCCGCGTTCCCGGCGCGGGCGTCGGGGCCGACGCCGAGCAGGTGCGACACGCAGGCGACGGCGACCCCGCACCGGTCCATGACGCGTACGAGCGATGCGGCGGACCCGTCGGCGATGGCGAAGGCCGACCAGCGGCCGAGGTGCCCGTGGGCGTCGACGATCCTCATCCGGCGCCCTCCAGCAGCCGTAGCGCGCTGCCGCCGGCGATCAGCGCCCGGTCGGGCTCCGGCAGCTCCAGGGTGTCGAGTTGGTGGCGGGGGCCGGTGTCGTCGGTGACGGGGGCGCCGGTGCCGAAGAGGAGGCGGTGCGCCCCGAAGCGTTCGGCGAACCATTCGACCTGGAGGTGTCCGAGCAGGGTCGAGGTGTCGACGTACACCTCGTCCTGGACGTCCAGCAGATCGGCGAGGGCCCGGCCGCTGCGGTAGCCGGTGCCGGTGAGGACGAGGCGCAGCGCGGGCTCCGCCGCGGCCAGCTTGCACACGTCCGCCCCGACGGCGCCCTCCCAGCCGAGCAGGGTCACGGTGCCGGCGGCGGCCAGTTCGGCGGCGAGGGCGAGGGAGTGCCGGCCGGCCAGCGGCCAGCCGTGCTCGGCGGGGCAGAGCCGTACCACGGCGGCGGCGCGGTCGCGGCCGGTGCCGAGGGGGCCGGGGACCAGGATCGGCACCGGCCGCAGCCGGCCGTCCGGCGCCGGCAGCGCGGCGTTGCCGTCGCGCGGGTCCCCGTAGACCGCGTGCGTGTGCACCACGTACGCCGTGTCGATGCGCAGCCGGTCGAGTTCGCGCAGCAGACCGGGCGGGTCCGCGCTGGGGACGGTGTCGAAGGGCAGGGGCCCGAGCATGCGGTTGACGTCGACGACGGGCGTGGTGGCGGCAGCGGCGGCGGTGTCAGCAGTGGCGGTCATGACTTCAGTCCGGTGGTGGCGATGGAGCCGGTCAGATGGCGCTGGTGCGGTCCGAAGGCGAGCGGGCAGGGGATGCCGACGGTGCCGCGCACCGGTCGCTCCGACGCGCCGTCGATCTTCGCGGCCTCGAAGGGTTCGTCCGGCACTCCGCGGGTGAACTGCCGCATCAGGAAGACCGCCCGGGGGTTCGCCGGCATGGGCACGATCATCCTCCAGAAGGTGTCCACCCCGCCCGGGTCCGAAACCACGATCGAGTACGGGACGGGGATGGCCTGTGACGGGGGTGATGCACCGGGACGGATGGGACAGACTGGAGGGGTGAGAAGCGAGCGAACCCTCTTCGTCGACGGCCCCCTGGCCGGGCAGGTGCTGTCGGTGCTGGTCGGCCCCACCGGACATCCGCCGAAGTGGTACGAGGTCCCGGTGCCGAACGACGACGGAACCCCGCCCACCGTGCACGCCTACCGCCGCGAGCCCGCGGGCCACACCAAGCGGCTGGCCCTCCAGCGGGGCTGGAAGTACGTGTACGCACCCGAGGGCCGGGAGCGACGCGAGCTGAAGTGGCCCTGGTCGAAACCGCAGCAGAAACCCCAGCCGAAACAGCAGCAGGGATCGCCGTCGGGATCGCAGCCGCAGTCGGGTTCCCCGTCGCAGCCGGGATCGGACGCGCCGGGGCAAGCCGACACCCCGTAGCCGCCGCGGACGCCCCCGCAAGGAGTGAAGCCGTACCGCCGTTGCGGCCACCCGGGATGCGGACCGCCGGAGGCGCACTCACCATCCGGGCAGTGGGCGGAACGCACCGCCCCCGGCCGGAGGTGATGACGTGTCAGGAAAGCTGCTCCGCGCGGTGTGCACGGCCGCGCTCGCCGCGACGACGACGCTGGTCGCCGTCCCCACGGCGTCACCCGCGGCAGCAGGAAGCCCGTCCGCCGCCCGACCGGCCGCCCCGATGGACCCGCTTGAGGACCCCGCGGACGCCAGCGCCGAAGACCCTGCCGACGCCGCCGCCGTCGCCCGGGAAGCGGACGCCGAGTCGTCGGCCGCCGGCACCCCGGCGTCCGTCCCCGATCTGCTCGCCCGGCTCCAGGTCCTCTACCGCGACTCCGAGACCGCCGCCCGGGCGCACGCCGACGCGGAAGCCCAGCTCACCACCCAGCGGGCCGAGACCGCCCGGCTCGGCCGCGAGCTGACCGCCGCCCGGGCCGCCCTCGCGGCCGGCGTCGGCGACGCCGGCCGGCTCGCCCGCGAGCAGTACCAGGGCCACTCGGAGCTGTCCGCGTACGTACGCCTGCTGCTCGCCCCGAATCCGCAGACCGCCCTGGACGAGGGGCACCTGATGCGCAGGGCCGCGGCGAACCGACGGGCGACCGTCGACCAACTCACCGCCCGTACGCAGCACGCCGAAGAGTTGGCCGTCGCCTCCCGCAGGGCGCTCGACCGGGAACGGGCCCTCGTGGCGCGCCAGAAGCAGGCCCGGGACGCGGCCGACCAGCGCCTCACCGCCATCGAACGCACCCTGGCCGCGCTCACCCCCGAACAGATCGCCGGCATCACCTCGCCCGATGCGCAGAGCAGCCTGGGCGCGTCCGGCGCCCTCGGCGAACCCGCGACCGACGGCGGTGACGGCGGCGGGGCCGCGGATCAGCAGCACAACCCCACCGCGGCGGGCGAACGCGCCGTGCGCTTCGCGGTGGAGCAGATCGGCAAGCCGTACGTCTGGGGCGCCCAGGGGCCCGCCTCGTACGACTGCTCCGGGCTGACCTCCCAGGCGTGGGCCGCGGCCGGCCGTCCCGTCCCCCGCACCAGTCAGGACCAGTGGAGCACCCTGCCGCGGATCCCCGTCGGGGAGCTGCGCCCGGGCGATCTGGTGCTGTACTTCGCGGACGCCACGCACGTCGGCCTCTACCTCGGCGACGGCAAGGTGGTGCACGCCCCGCGCCCCGGAGCCACCGTCAAGGTGTCCCCGCTGACGGCCAATCCGCTGCTGGGCGCGGTGCGGCCGGACCCGGAGGGCCGGCCGCTGGCCGCGTACGCCCCGCCGCGGCTGCCCGAGTCGGCCACGGCGGGGTCCGACGCCGGTTACGACGGCGCCGGTGAAGACGGCTGAACGGCCCGCCGCCGGTTAACCGGCGGGCGACACCGACGCCAGGTAGGCCCCGGCCTTGTCCGGCTCGAAGAAGAAGTTCTCGAAGTCGGCGGGGTCGTTGAAGCCGTTGGCGATCCGGTCGGCGACCGGCTGGAGCTGACCGGCGGCGCCGATCAGGTTCAGCACGTGCTCCGGCGGCGGCGCGAGCATCGCGTTCGTCCACTTGGTGACGTGCTGGGCGGTGTTCCAGTACCGCTCGAAGGTGCCCCGCATCCACGCCTCGTCGAACTGCCGGTCACCGTGCTCGACGATCGAGGCGAGGTAGCTGGCGGCGCACTTGGACGCCGAGTTCGAGCCCTGGCCCGTGATGGGGTCGTTGGCCACCACGACGTCCGCGACGCCGAGGACGAGCCCGCCGCCGGGCAGCCGGCCCACCGGGTTCCGTACGGTGGGGGCGTAACGGCCGGCGAGGGTGCCGCCGCCGTCGGTCAGCTCCACCTTGGTGGCGCGGGCGTACTCCCACGGGGTGAACCGTTCCATCAGCTCCAGCGTGAGCGACAGGTGCTCGGAAGGGTCCTTGACGCCCTGGAAGACGTCGAGCGGCCCGCCCGGGACGCCCTCCCAGAAGAGGATGTCCGCGCGGCCGGAGAGGGTGAGCGTCGGCATGACGAACAGCTCGCCGACCCCGGGCACCAGGTTGCAGCGCACCGCGTCGTAGTCCGGGTGCTCGGGACGCACGCCCAGACCGTGGACGTAGGCGACGGCCAGGGCGCGCTGCGGGGAGTCGTACGGCGAGCGGGAGGCGTCCCGGCCGAACATCGACACCAGTTCGCCCTTGCCCGCCGACACCAGCACCAGGTCGTACGTGCGGGCGAAGAAGTCCAGGTCGGAGACGGCTGCGCCGTGGATGACGAGCTGTCCGCCGCGCTGGGCGAAGGTCTCCATCCAGCCGGCCATCTTCACCCGCTGGTCGACGGACTGGGCGAAGCCGTCCAGCTTGCCGACCCAGTCGATCAGCCGGCCGCGGGGGCCGCCGGGTTCGTCCTCCGGCTCCGGACCCGCGACGGAGACGCCGAGCCCCTGGATCCTGGGCGCCTGCGACTCCCAGAAGTTGACGTCCAGGTCGCGCTCGTGCTGGAGCGCGGTGTGGAACATGCACTGGGTGGACATGACCCGGCCGGACCGGATCTCGTCCGCCGTGCGGTTGGACATCAGGGTGACCTCGTAGCCCTGCGACTGGAGGCCGAGGGCGAGCTGGAGGCCGGACTGACCTGCCCCGACTATGAGTATCTTCCGCATCCGGAAAGTCTCTTTTCTCGGTTCATTCGGGAGTTTCTTCGAGTGCGTGCGCAACCAGGGACAACAGTGATTCGATCACCGTGAACCGCTTGCGCGCATCCATGATCACAATCGGTACGTGCGGCGGTATGGTCAAGGCTTCCCGCACGTCCTCGATCTCGAAGAGCTCCGATCCCTCGAAGTGGTTGACGGACACGATGTAGGGCAGCCCGCTGCTCTCGAAGTAGTCGAGCGCCGGGAAGCAGTCCGAGAGCCGTCGGGTGTCGGCGAGCACTATCGCGCCCACCGCGCCGCGCACCAGGTCGTCCCACATGAACCAGAACCGCTGCTGGCCGGGCGTGCCGAAGACGTACATCACCAGGTCGGCGTCGAGCGTGATCCGGCCGAAGTCCATGGCGACGGTGGTCGTCAGCTTCTCGGGGGTCGCGGAGAGGTCGTCGGTCGCCTCGCTCGCCTCGGTCATCAGCGCTTCGGTCTGGAGCGGGGTGATCTCCGAGACGGAGCGGACGAAGGTGGTCTTGCCCACGCCGAAGCCGCCCGCGACGACGACCTTGGCGACGGTGGGGGCCCGGCTGTGGTCCAACTGCCAGGACTGGAGCCCCTCTTCGGCCGCCGTCACGGGGTCGAAGGGGGTGCCGGGCTCGGGCAGGACGATCCGCCCGGTTTGGTGGTCCGCGTCCGTGTGGCGGGGGCCGAACAGCGTGTCAGAGGCGGCGGAGTCCACTCAGCACCCTTTCGAGCAGTGCGCGTTCCGGGCGTCCCGGGCCGTGCCCGGTGCCGTATACACGGATCTTTCCCTGGTCGGCCAGGTCGCTGAGCAGCACCCTGACGACGCCCAGCGGCATCTTGAGGATCGCCGAGATCTCGGCGACCGTGCGCATGCGTCGGCACAGCTCGACGATGGCCTGGAGCTCGGGCATCACCTTGGACGACAGGTCTCCCTGCGGGAGTTGTCTGCGGTCGGCGGGCGGTTCGAGCGCGGCGACGAACGTCTCGACGAGCAGGACGTGGCCGAAGCGGGTGCGTCCGCCGGTGAGGGAGTACGGGCGCACCCGGGCGGGGCGTCGGTTCTCGCCGCGCACCGGCAGCCCGGTGGGCGTGGCGGCCGACGGGCCGGCGGAGGAGGCCGCGGCGGTCATCGGCCGACCTCCAGGGACTGCCGCAGCTCGCTGCGGAGTTCGGGGGTGAGCACGTGTCCGGCCCGGCCCACGAACAGGCCCATGTGGTACGCGACCACGGACATGTCGCAGTCGGCCTCGGCCTGCACCCCGAGGAGCGAGCCGTCGCTGATCGCCATGATGAACACGCAGGCGCCCTCCATCGCCACCATCGTCTGTTTGACCCCGCCGCCGTCCATCAGCTTGGCGGCGCCGACGGTGAGGCTGCCGATGCCGGACACGATGGTGGCGAGGTCGGCGCTGGATCCGCGCGGCCCCTCGCCGCGGGCCGGGTCACCGGATGTGGCGTGCTGCGCGGGGTCGGAGGAGAGCAGCAGCAGTCCGTCGGACGAGACGACGGCGACGGAGCGCAGTCCGGGCACCTCCTCCACCAGATTGCTCAGCAGCCAGTGCAGATTGCGGGCCTCGCTGCTCAGGCCGAACGTCCCGGTCGCAGTCAACTGCGTGCCTCCTCGACTGTGTCCCCCGCCTCTTCTGGTGCCGTTGTACGGGCGATCTCGGCCTGCGCCTCGCGTCGGCCGTCCTCGGCGGCCCGTTGGAAGCCCCCGAGTTTACGGCGCAGGGCGTCGGCGTCCAGGCCGCCGCCGCCCTTGCGCCCCGCGGTCGGTTCCGCGGGCTTGACGACCCGGGGCGTGCGCTTGGGCAGCCCCTTGTCGGTGACGCGCCCCACGGGTGCGGCGGATCGGCTCGAACCGGTCGGGGCGTCCTGGCCGGCTCGGGCCGGAGGCTCCGTCGGCCGTGCGGTGTCCCCACTCCGCACGGTCCCGGTCTCGTCGACCGCCGTGAACTCCTCGTTGCGTACGTGCTGGTCGTGCTGTACGTGCTGGCGGTGCTCCCGCTCGGGGGGCACCGAAGTCCGGTGGTCGTCGGAAGCGGCCGCGGGCAGGCTCGGGAGCCGCATCTCGAAGGTGGGCTCGTCGATGCCGTGGATGCCGTCGGTCTGCGGGTCGCCGTCGGCGACCCGGCCGTGCACCTCCGGCTCGGCCGCGCGGACGGCGGCTTCGGCGGCCTCCACCAGCGGGTCGGCGCCGGGTCGCGACGGGGCCGCCGGCACGGCCGCGCGGGCGGTGGTCGGCAGCGCGTTGGAGTTGGCTTCGGCGACCGAGCCCGGGAGTTGGACGGCGGGCATGGTGCCCGAGTCGGTGAGCGCGTTGCGGCCTTCGGCCGGCGGCTCCTTGGGCAGCAGCGGCTGCGGCAGGACCACGACCGCGGTCAGCCCGCCGTGCTTGCCGTCGCGCAGTTGGACCCGTACGCCGTGGCGGGCGGCGAGCAGCGCGGTGACGCGCAGCCCGAGGCCCTCGGCGTCGGTGGACGACTTCCCCGACCGGGTGCGCGCGGACTGGCCCGAGGCGGCCTTCCCCGGCTGCGGGCCGCGGCCCTTGGCCTTGCCCTTCCCCTTGCCGCGCGCCTTGTGCCAGGTCTCGAAGCCGGCCGGGTCCTCCAGCTTGCCGTTGAGTTCGGCGAGCCGGGCGGCGGGCATCCCGATGCCGCTGTCCTGGACCGAGAGCATGACCTCGCCGTTCTCCAGGAGCCAGCCGGAGAGCTCGACTTGGGCGTCCGGCGGGGAGAACGAAGTGGCGTTCTCCAGCAGTTCGGCGATCAGGTGGCTGAGGTCGTCCGCGGCGAAGCCGGCGACCTGCGCGTGCGGCGGCAGGGACTGGATGACGACCCGTTCGTACCGCTCGATCTCGCTGACGGCGGCGCGCAGCACGTCGACGAGCGGGACCCCGCCGGGGTGGCCCTGGCTGTGCTCGACGCCGGCGAGCACCAGCAGGTTCTCGCTGTGCCGGCGCATCACGGTGGCCATGTGGTCGAGCTTGAAGAGGGTGGCCAGCCGCTCCGGGTCCTGCTCGCGCTCCTCCAGCTTCTCGATCACGGAGAGCTGGCGCTCGACGAGTCCGAGGGTGCGCAGGGAGAGGTTGACGAAGGTGTGGTCGACGGTGTGCCGCAGCCGCTCGACCTCGGTGGTCAGCTCGTCGAGCGCGCGGGACGACGCGGCGCGCTCGGCGGCGAGTTCCGCGGCGAGGCGGGCGGCGTCGGCCGCCGCCTTGGAGTTCTCGGCGGGGGCGGTGGCCGGCGCGGCGGGGGCGCCGGGGGCGCGGTCCTGGGCGGGTGCGCGGTCCTGGGCGGGTGCGCGGCGGTCGGCGTCCGGCCCCTCGGCCCGGGCGGCGAGCTCCCGCACCTTGCCGTGCAGGGTGTTGAGGGACCGTACGACCTGGGCGAACTCGTCGTTGCGGCCGGTGAAGGTGACGGGCTCCTCGGCCTGGGGCGAGCCGGCGACGCGGGCCGCGCCGAGTCGCAGCACGGCCAGCGGGCGGGTGATCGTGCGCAGCAGGGCGGCGAGCACGGCGATGGAGAGCAGCAGCAGGGCGCCGAGGATCGCGACGCGCACCTCCAGCGCGGTGACGTCGTCGTCGCGGAGCTGTTCGAGGCTGCTGATGCGCTGGGTGGCGAGGGCGGACTCCACGCCGCGCATCTGCTCGATGCGGGCGGTGAGGGCGGCGGCGAGTTCCGCGTGGTCCGTCTCCAACTCGCTGTCGGAGAGCTCGGGCCGGTCGGTGAGGCGGGCCAGGAACTCCTCCGCCGCCTTGACCTCGGCGCCGGTGACGGTCGCCGCGAGGGAGTCCCGGGCGGCCTTGTTCGCGGCCTGGTCGAAGTCGGCGAGGGCGGCCACCTCGCGCACCTGCGCCTGCTGGGCGGCGGCGCTGAGGGCGTCCCGGGCGCCGGCGGCGCTCTTCTGGGCGTCGCTCTCCCGCGTCACGGTGCGGCCCGTGTAGGGGTCGTACTCCTTCTCGGGCTTCCCGCCGGGCACGGCGAGGGCGGCGAGCAGCAGTCCGCGGGTGGCGGACGCCTGCTCGACGGCCTGGCCGAGGGCGGCGGGGGCGCGGGTGCCCTCGGCGGCGCGCGGCGGGGTCTTCTCGGCGAGTTCGTCGGCCAGGGCGTTCAGGCTGCCGATGATGTCGGTGTACGCCTGGTGGGCCTCCATCGCGGAGCCCTTGCCGGTGAGCGCGGTGCGGCGCAGGGACGGCACGGTCGACAGCTCGCGGCGCAGCGCGGCGCGCTCGGCGGGGATGGATCCGCGGATCTCCTCTATCTGCCGGTCGACGCGGGCGCTGCGGGTGGCGGTGACCTTGCGCTGGTCGGCCTCGTCGCCCTGCTGTTCGTCGCGGCCGGCGGAGACGTACGCGGTGATCTCGTCGCGCTCGTCGGCGAGCGAGTGGGCGAGGGTGACGGCCTGTCGGTTGAGCTCGGCGAGCGTCACCAGGCGCTGGGACTCGTGGAGGTCGGCGGAGCCGTCGAGCACGCCGGGGGCGCCCGCGCCGCCGACGATGAGGGCGACCACGCCGACCCCGATGACCAGCCTGCTGCGCAGCCGCTTGGCACGGCCGTTTCCGACGGGTACCGGGGGGTGGTGAACGGGGAACGTCTCAGGGGCCGGTGGGGCGGCCGTAGGGGCCCCTGAAGGCCGCTTCTTCTGCACCGGTGCTCGCAATCCTGCTTGACTCGTCCAGCCGTGAACCATGAAGCAGAGATGACGGCCGGTCACACGCGGGACCCCACCCCTGGCACGCGTTCAGACGATTCCAGTGCTTTTGGGTAGGAGGCGCGCATCGGCCGCTCCGCCACCTGAACGAGTGAACATCACCGGGGAGTTGGCGAACAACTTCACTGCGTTGCCGGAATGAATGGTTCCGCAAGGCTGACTGGATCTTCCGGCCCGGCTTTGGAAGGATGCGCGCCCGCATATGCCACCGGGGGTGTCATCACACCGACAGACCCACGCTGACCTGGCCGTACGGAGGATTCCGCCGGGTGTGGGGGTTACGTGAACGTGTCATGCAGACTGTGCGTCATGCGCATTGAACTCGCCACGTCGCCCGGATCCGCCGAACGGCCCAACGAAGACTGGGCGTCAGCAGCCCTGCCCGCTTCGGGCCAGGGCGGATCGCTCGTGGTGCTCGACGGAGTGACCCCCCCGACGGGCGACGACGGCTGCGCGCACGGGGTCCCCTGGTTCACCGCGCACCTCGGCGGTGCGCTGCTCGAACTCTCCACGACGCGACCTGACCTGTCCCTGACCGAAATCCTCTCCACGGCAATCCGCCGCACCGCGGATTCCCACCGGCAAACCTGTGACCTTTCTCACGTTCGCACGCCGCAGGCGACGGTGGTCCTCGCGCGTTGGGGCGGACCGCTGGACGACGTCGAGCACTTGGTGCTCTCGGACTCCGCCCTGCTCGTGGAAGCGCCCGGCGGCGAGGTGCGGGCGGTCCTGGACGACCGGCTCGACCGACTGCCCCGCGAGGCGCTGCGCACCCACGCTTCGGCGGACGCGCTGCGCAACGCCGAGGGCGGCTTCTTCACCGCGGCGGCGGACCCGTCCGTGGCGGCGCGGGCGGTGACCGGCCGCACCCCGCGCGCCGAGGTCCGCTCGCTCACCGCGCTCACCGACGGGGCGTCGCGCTGGGTCGACATGTTCAAGGAGGGCGACTGGGCGCAGTGCGTCGCCCTGGTGCGCCGGGAGGGCCCACAGGGGCTGATCGACCGGGTGCGCGCCGTCGAGACGGCGACGGAGGAGCGCACCGAGGTGATCCGCTGGAAGCTGCACGACGACGCCGCGGTGGTCTTCGCCGAGTTGTAGGGGGCGGGCCACGGAGGCCCGGGGCCGGAGCGGGCCGCGAGGACGTCGGCGCGGGGCCGGCGCGGCGCGACCCCGGTCCCGCGGGTCCCCGTCGTCAGGAGCGGGCCGTCGGCAGCGTCAGTCCCCCGCCCGGTCGTTGAGCTGACGCAGCAGCCTCGCCAGCTCCGCGATCTCGCCGCGGTCCCAGCCGACGAGCTTGCGGACGTACCGTTCGCGGCGCGCGTCCCTCACTCGGCGGAACCGCTCCAGACCTTCTTCGGTGAGCCGTACGAGTGACGCACGCCCGTCCGCCGGATCTGGCTCGCGGACGACCACGCCCACGTCCTCCAGCGCCCTCAGTTGGCGGCTCATTGTCGCCTTGCCGACACCGAAGTACGCCGCGAGGTCGGTGGCCCGCTGGGCGCCGGCGTCCTCCAGTCGCACGAGCAACCCGTAGGCGGACGACTCCAGTCCGGGGTGCACCTCGCGCGCCATCTCCCCCGACTGCGACCGTGCACGGCGTAGGAATACGGCCAACTCCCGCTCCAGGGCCAGGAATACCTGGTCCACACCACTCACACCGTTGGGGTTGGCTTCACTCCCCGTACCGCTTTCGTGCACGTCAGCACCCCTCATAGGCTTTCCGGTTCCTGAAAGTTTTCGTCAATGACCACCGTCTTTGCAGTTCGGTCAGTATTTCGCAGGCGTAGACCAACGGCACCATCCCCGGCCCCTTCCGGACACCCTTCTACGTGCGTAGCGTCAGGTATGGCATGTCCACACCATGTTGGTCCATCGCGGTCATGCCGACGCTCCGTCCGATCCCCCCACCGAGCGCCGTCGGAGGCACGCTTATGTCCGTGCAGAGATCCGGAACGACCGTCCCCCACCACACGTCGATGAGACCCCGCCGCACCCTCGCGACCGCGGTCGGCACGCTCCTCGCCGTCCTGTCCCCCCTCGCCACCGCCGCGACCGCCGCACCGGCCCCCCAGGACGGGGACCGCCCACCGCGCGGCTCCGCCCACATGGGCATGGGCGTCGTCGAACACGACGGCCAGGGCGCGCTGCCCGTCCCGACCCGCGCCGTCCAGACCGAGGGCGTCGACGTCTCCAGCCACCAGGGCAACGTCAACTGGTCCGCCTTGTGGAGCAGCGGCGTGAAGTGGGCCTTCGTGAAGGCCACCGAGGGCACGTACTACAAGAACCCGTACTTCGCGCAGCAGTACAACGGCTCGTACGACATCGGGATGGTCCGGGGCGCGTACCACTTCGCCACCCCGGACACCGCGTCGGGCACCGCGCAGGCGGACTACTTCGTCAACAACGGCGGAGGCTGGTCGCGCGACGGCAAGACGCTGCCGGGCGCGCTCGACATCGAGTGGAACCCGTACGGCGCGGCCTGTTACGGAAAGACGCAGGCCCAGATGGTGACCTGGATCCGGGACTTCCTGAACCGGTACCGGGCCCGCACCGGGCGGGACGCGGTGATCTACACCGCGACGAGCTGGTGGACCCAGTGCACCGGCAACTACAGCGGCTTCGGTGCGAGCAACCCGCTGTGGATCGCCCGGTACAACACCACGCCCGGCACCCTGCCGGCGGGCTGGGGCTTCTACACGATGTGGCAGTACACCTCGTCCGGGCCGATCGTCGGCGACCACAACAAGTTCAACGGCGCCTACGACCGGGTCGTGGCGCTGGCCAACGGCTGAGCCGGCCGTAGGGCGTGCGCGACCCACTGCCCGTCACGACCAGTGCGCCGGTCGGTCCAGGGCGGCGGGCAGTGCGGTCGCGGCGTCGCCCCGGGCCGCGTTCACCTGCATCTGGGTGAGGAAGAGGCTGCCGCGCAGATCGGCGCCGGCGAGGTCGGCGTCGCGCAGGTCGGCGCCGATCAGATCGCACTGGCGCAGGTCCGCGCCGGCGAGGTCGGCGCCGATCAGGTACGCACCGCGCAGGCTGACGCCGCGCAGGTCCGCGCCGCGCAGTCGGGCGCCCATCAGGTCGGCGCCCCTGCGGTCCTTCTTGCGCCCTCGCACCGGGGCGCGCACCAACTCGCTGACCCGCACCAGCAGCGCGTTCACCTGCTGCCGCTGCGCGTCCACGTCCACCGCGCGCAGTTGGTGCGGCGTGCGCCGCGCCAGCTCGTCCGTCTCCGCGTACAGCTCCCGCAGCCGGCCGCGGAGGGGGCGGGCGGCGTGGTGCGTGAGGGCGTCGGTCAGGTACCAGAGCAGCTCGTGCAGATTCCGTACGACGGGGAACGCCTCGACCACGGCGGCGCTGGCCGCGGTCTGCGCGTCGAAGTGCCGGGACACGCGCTGCCCGGCGCCGAAGCAGTCGTACGTCGTGCAGCCGGCGTAGCCGCTGGAGCGGAGCCGGGTGTGGATCGCACAGCGGAACTCCGCGGTGAGGTTGTGGCAGGGGGTGCCGGCGGTCTTGTCGACGGCGAAGTCGCCGGAGGCGCGGAAGGGGAGCACGGTGCAGCACAGCCCGAGGCACGCGGAGCACTCGCCCCGCAAGGCGGTGGGATCGTCCATGTGCCACATTGTCGCGCCCACGCGCTTCTTGCGGCCCGGCTGGCCCCCACCCCTGCGGCTTGCGCTGCGCGGCGCCACGGAGACACCCCCGCCGTTTCCCCTGGAGGCATGTTGGTCTCTGCGGGCCGTCTGCGGTTGCTCGCGCAGTTCCCCGCGCCCCTAAAAACCTCCACCTCCAGCCCGCAGACATATGACGGGGGTAGCGAAACAGGGGCGCGGGGAACTGCGCGAACAACCCACCACCGGGTCGCAGAGACCATCGCCCCCGCAGGGGCAACGGCGCTCGCGTCCCGGCGCACCGGGGGCCCGGGCCTCGGATGAGGCTCGGGCCCCGGGGTCAGGCCGCCACCGGGACGGTGCGGGTCGCGGGGGTGAGCGCGATCGAGAGGACCTCGCGGACGTCCGTCACCGCATGGACCTCCAGCCCCGCCAAGATCTCCGCGGGGACGTCGTCGAGGTCCGGCTCGTTCCGCTTGGGGATGACCACCGTCGTGATCCCCGCCCGATGCGCCGCCAGCAGCTTCTGCTTCACGCCGCCGATCGGCAGCACCCGGCCCGTCAGCGACACCTCGCCCGTCATCGCCACGTCCGTCCGGACCGGCCGCCCGGACAGCAGCGACGCGAGCGCCGTCGTCATCGTGATGCCCGCGCTCGGGCCGTCCTTGGGGACCGCGCCCGCGGGGAAGTGGATGTGCACCCCGCGGTCCTTGAGGTCCGCCACCGGCAGCTCCGCCTCCGCGCCCCGGGACCGCAGGAAGGAGAGCGCGATCTGCGCGGACTCCTTCATCACGTCACCGAGCTGCCCGGTCAGCGTCAGCCCGGACGCACCCGTCTCCGGGTCGGCCAAGGACGCCTCCACGTACAGCACGTCCCCGCCCGCGCCGGTGACGGCGAGGCCGGTGGCGACGCCGGGCACCGCGGTCCGGCGCTCGGCCGGGTCCTGCGCGGACTCGGGCACGTGGTGCGGCCGTCCGATCAGCCCGCGCAACTGCTCCGCGCCGATGGTGAACGGCAGCTCCCGGTCGCCCAACTCGTGCTCCGCGGCCACCTTCCGCAGCAGCCGGGCGACGGACCGCTCCAGGTTCCGCACGCCCGCTTCGCGGGTGTACTCGCCGGCGAGCTTGCGCAGCGCGGACTCGTCGATGACCACCTCGTCCGCCGCCAGGCCCGCCCGCTCCAACTGGCGCGGCAGCAGGTGGTCCCGGGCGATGACGACCTTCTCGTCCTCGGTGTAGCCGTCCAGCCGGACGAGTTCCATCCGGTCGAGCAGCGCCTCCGGGATGGCCTCCAGCACGTTCGCGGTGGCCAGGAAGACCACGTCGCTCAGGTCGAGTTCCACCTCCAGGTAGTGGTCGCGGAAGGTGTGGTTCTGCGCCGGGTCGAGGACTTCGAGCAGCGCCGCGGCGGGGTCGCCGCGGAAGTCGGAGCCGACCTTGTCGATCTCGTCGAGCAGCACGACCGGGTTCATCGAGCCGGCTTCCTTGATCGCCCGGACGATGCGGCCGGGGAGCGCGCCGACGTACGTGCGCCGGTGGCCCCGGATCTCCGCCTCGTCGCGCACGCCGCCGAGGGCGACGCGGACGAACGTGCGGCCCATGGCGTGGGCGACGGACTCGGCGATCGACGTCTTGCCGACGCCGGGCGGGCCGACCAGCGCCAGCACCGCGCCGCCGCGCCGTCCGCCGACGACGCCGAGGCCGCGGTCGGAGCGCCGCTTGCGCACCGCCAGGTACTCGGTGATCCGCTCCTTCACGTCCTTCAGGCCCGCGTGCTCGGCGTCGAGCACGGCCCGGGCGCCCTGGATGTCGTACGCGTCCTCGGTGCGCTCGTTCCACGGCAGTTCGAGGACGGTGTCGAGCCAGGTGCGGATCCAGGAGCCCTCGGGGCTCTGGTCGCTGGCCCGCTCCAGCTTGTCGACCTCCTTGAGGGCGGCCTCGCGGACCTTCTCGGGCAGGTCGGCGGCCTCGACGCGGGAGCGGTAGTCGTCGGACTCCTCGCCCTCGGCGTCGCCGTTCAGCTCGCGCAGCTCCTTGCGGACCGCGTCGAGCTGGCGGCGCAGCAGGAACTCGCGCTGCTGCTTGTCGACGCCCTCCTGGACGTCCTTGGCGATGGACTCGGCGACGTCCTGCTCGGCGAGGTGTTCGCGGAGCTGGTCGGTGGCGAGCCGCAGCCGGGCGACCGGGTCGACGGTGTCGAGCAGTTCGATCTTCTGGGCGGTGGTGAGGAAGGGCGAGTACCCGGCGTTGTCTGCGAGTTGGGACACTCCGTCGATCTGCTGGATGCGGTCGACGACCTGCCACGCACCGCGCTTCTTCAGCCAGTCGGTGGCGAGGGCCTTGTACTCCTTGACCAACTCCAGGACCTGGCCGGGCAGCGGGTCGGGCAGGGTCTCGTCGACCGCGGTGCCCTCGACCCAGAGGGCCGCGCCGGGACCGGTCGTCCCGGCGCCGATCTGCACCCGGGACCGGCCGCGGATGAGCGCGCCGGGGTCGCCGTCGGAGAGCCGGCCGACCTGCTCGACGGTCCCGAGCACACCGGTCGCGGCGTACGTGCCGTCGACGCGGGGAACAAGGAGCACCCGCGGCTTGCTGGCACCGGACGGGCGCGCGGCGGCCTGCGCGGCCTCGACCGCGGCCCGCACCTCCGTGTCGGTCAGGTCAAGCGGCACCACCATGCCCGGCAGGACGACCTCGTCGTCCAGCGGCAGCACGGGCAGGGTGAGCGGTGTGAAGGCGTCGGACTCAGCAGCCATGATCTCCCCTTTGGCAGTGAACTTGAGCTGTACCGACTCAATGCACTGGCTCCCCCAGATGTTCCCCGCCCCTTGTTCGCTCTGAGCGATCACCCTGCTGAAGTGCGGGATACGGCCGGGCCGGGACGCCCCGGCCGCACTTTGGCCTTATCCGTTCGCACACCGCCGCCGACCCGGCCACCATGGCCCCACCGCGCCGCCCGCAGTGCACCGGAGGTTCTGTGCCCCAGCCCGTCACCCTCGACCGCCGAGACGGCCCCCACGGGGAAATCGTCCTGCGGCGCCGGGGAGATCACCACGAGATCATCGCCAACGGATGCTTCTTGATGGACACCTCGGACGGCCGCTCCGAGCGGCGGTTGGTGGACGCGGCGTTCGAAGCCCTGACCGCCGCCGCGGACGCCACGACCCCGAAGTCGGCCGAAAAGCGACCCGCGCTGCTCATCGGCGGACTGGGCGTCGGCTTCTCCCTGGCGCACGCCGCGGGGAACCCCCACTGGGGCCGGATCGCGGTGGTCGAACGCGAGGAGGCGATCGTCGAGTGGCACCGTTCGGGCCCGCTCGCGACCGTCTCGGGACCGGCGCTCGCGGACCCCCGGAGCGTGATCCTCCGCACGGACCTGCTGACCCATCTCCGCGAGGCGGACGACCTGTACGACGCGCTATGTCTGGATATCGACAACGGCCCCGACTGGACCGTGACCGAGGACAACGACGCGTTGTACGCACCGGCCGGACTCGCCCTGTGTCACGGCCGGTTGCGACCGGGAGGGGTGCTCGCCGTCTGGTCCGCCCGACCTTCCGCCACCTTTGAACGGGCTCTACGGAATGCCGGATTCAGCGGGGTAAGAACCGAAGAGATCCGGGTTGCCCGAGGCGTACCGGACGTGGTCCACCTCGGCGTTCGGCCTGCGTAGCAGGCTGGTGCGCAGTGCGCTTAGTCTGCTGAACTACACACCGGATCTACAACGAGCGTGAATCTCCCGAGAGCGCTTACAGGGGCGGGCGATGGAACAGACACAGACCACCACCCAAACGAGCGTGGCGGCCACGCCCGGCGCGCAACGACGGGTGCTGGTCGTCGAGGACGACTCGACGATCGTGGACGCCATCGCCGCACGTCTGAGGGCCGAGGGCTTCCTGGTGCAGACCGCGGCGGACGGCCCGGCCGCCGTCGACGCGGCCGACGCCTGGCAGCCCGACCTGATGGTGCTGGACGTGATGCTGCCCGGCTTCGACGGCCTGGAGGTCTGCCGCCGGGTGCAGGCGCAGCGCCCGGTGCCGGTGCTGATGCTGACCGCCCGGGACGACGAGACCGACATGTTGGTGGGCCTCGGCGTCGGCGCCGACGACTACATGACGAAGCCGTTCTCCATGCGGGAGTTGGCGGCGCGGGTGCACGTGCTGCTGCGCCGGGTGGAGCGCGCCGCGCTCGCCGCGGTCACTCCGCGTAGCGGAATCCTGCGGCTCGGCGAGCTGGAGATCGACCACGCCCAGCGCCGGGTGCGGGTGCGCGGCGACGACGTGCACCTCACCCCGACCGAGTTCGACCTGCTGGTCTGTCTCGCCAACACGCCCCGCGCGGTGCTCTCCCGGGAGCAGTTGCTCGCCGAGGTCTGGGACTGGGCGGACGCCTCCGGCACCCGGACGGTCGACAGCCACATCAAGGCGCTGCGCCGGAAGATCGGTGCGGAGCGGATCCGTACGGTCCACGGCGTCGGGTACGCACTGGAGACGCCAGCGCCATGAGACGGCGCACCCGGGCCGCTCCCGCGCCCTCGGCGCCGCCCTCGTACGCGGAGCCGACCGCCCGGGAGGGCCGGCCGCGGCGCGCCCCGCGCCCGACCCCCGCCGCGGGCGGCCGGGGCGAGCGCACGGGGCCGGCGCGGCGCGGCGCCCGGGCCGAGCCGTGCGAAGTGCGCCGGCGCGGCGCCGTGCCGATCACGATCAAGACCAAGCTCGGCACGCTCGTCGTGGTCTCCGTCTTCATCACCACCGGGCTGCTGCTGGTCGCCCTGCGCACCTCCACCGAGCTGCGCTTCATCACGGTCTTCTCGGTGATCGCCACCCTGCTGATCACCCAGTTCTTCGCGCACGGCCTGACCGCGCCGCTGGACGAGATGAACACGGTCGCCAAGGGCATTTCGCACGGTGACTACACCCAGCGGGTGCGCGGCGCGGACCGTCGGGACGAGCTGGGCGACCTGGCCTCGACGATCAACCGCATGGCGGACGACCTGGAGGCCGTGGACCGGCACCGCAAGGAGCTGGTGGCGAACGTCTCGCACGAGCTGCGCACCCCGATCGCCGCACTGCGCGCCGTGCTGGAGAACGTGGTGGACGGCGTCTCGGCGGCCGACCCCGAGACCATGCGCACGGCGCTGACGCAGACCGAGCGGCTGGGCCGGCTGGTGGAGACCCTGTTGGACCTGTCGCGCCTCGACAACGGTGTCGTACCGCTGCGGGCGCGCCGCTTCGAGGTGTGGCCGTACCTGTCGGGGGTGCTCAAGGAGGCGAACCTGGCGGGGGCTCAGCGCCGGCTCGCGTCCGGCTCCGGCCACCACACCCGTACCGACGTCCACCTCCACCTGGACGTGTCGCCGCCGGAGCTGACCGCGCACGCGGACCCCGAACGGCTGCACCAGGTGGTGGCGAACCTGATCGACAACGCGGTGAAGCACTCGCCGCCGCACGGCCGGGTCACGGTGCGGGCGCGCCGCGGGCGACAGCCGGAGTCGTTGGACCTGGAGGTCGTGGACGAGGGGCCGGGCATTCCGGAGCAGGAGCGCCACCGGGTCTTCGAGCGGTTCAACCGGGGCTCGGTCGTCGCCCCGCACGGCAAGGGCAGCGACGGCGGTACGGGACTGGGGCTCGCCATCGCGCGCTGGGCCGTGGACCTGCACGGCGGGCGGATCGGCGTGGCCGAATCGGCGCGCGGCTGCCGCATCCTCGTCACCCTTCCGGGAATCCCCGCACAGCGAAGTTGACGTAGGGTTCGAACGACCGCGGGGCAGGCTGTGTGTACTCACCACGGGAAGGGCCACCGACCGCGGCGGGCCAGTGGGTTCAAAGGTGTTCTTCCTGGTCAGTGGTGCGAACCGGAACGGTCCGCCACATCGTCGGCATGGGCGAACCGTGGTTGTTTCCCGCCATTCCTCACCATGAAACCCGGGTTTCGGTGTGACATACGCGACGATGGCCCGTCCGGCCTGCATCTACCGGCCCTGGGGGCGTAGCCTTTATTTCCGCTGTCCACCACCTTGTGAAGCGGAAGAGGGCGGTTGCCGCCGTGTCGTCTCAGGTCCCCAGTAACGCCAGCTCCCCCAGCCTCCGGCCGGGAGGTGCCCCCACGGTTGACCAAGGCGCGCAGGGCCAGGGCCCTGCAGCCGCCTTCGGCGCCAATGAGTGGCTCGTCGACGAGATCTACCAGCAGTACCTCCAGGATCGCGATTCGGTAGACCGCGCCTGGTGGGACTTCTTCGCCGACTACAAGCCGGGCGCCAAGAACGCCGCCGACGCGCCCGCCGAGGGCGCGTCCGCCGCCGCCGTGGCGCCACCGGCGCAGGCCACCACCCCCGTCGCGCCGCAGCAGCCCGCCCAGGCTCCCGCTGCGCCCGCGGCGCCGGCCGCTCCTGCGCAGGCTGCCGCCCCGGCCGCCCCCGCTGCTGCGGCTCCGGCCGCGAAGCCGGCGCCCGCCGCCGCCAAGCCGGCCGCGGCCCCCAAGGCCGCCGCTCCGGCCGCCGGCGACTCGGCCGCGGCCGGCCCCGAGCTGGTCACCCTGCGCGGCCCCTCCGCCGCCGTCGTGAAGAACATGAACGCCTCGCTGGAGGTGCCCACGGCCACGTCCGTGCGCGCCGTCCCGGTGAAGCTCCTGTTCGACAACCGCATCGTCATCAACAACCACCTGAAGCGCGCCCGGGGCGGGAAGGTCTCCTTCACCCACCTCATCGGCTTCGCGATGGTGCAGGCCCTCCGGGCCATGCCGTCGATGAACTGGTCGTACGCGGAGAAGGACGGCAAGCCGACCCTCGTCAAGCCCGAGCACGTCAACTTCGGCCTCGCCATCGACCTGGTGAAGCCGAACGGCGACCGCCAGCTCGTCGTCGCGGCCATCAAGAAGGCCGAGACGCTCAACTTCTTCGAGTTCTGGCAGGCGTACGAGGACATCGTCCGCCGCGCCCGCAGCAACAAGCTGACGATGGACGACTTCACCGGCGTCACCGTCTCGCTGACCAACCCGGGCGGCCTCGGCACGGTCCACTCCGTGCCGCGGCTGATGCCGAACCAGTCGGTCATCATGGGCGTCGGCTCCATGGACTACCCCGCCGAGTTCCAGGGCACCTCCCAGGACACCCTGAACAAGCTGGGCATCTCCAAGGTCATGACGCTGACGTCGACCTACGATCACCGGGTGATCCAGGGCGCCGCCTCCGGCGAGTTCCTGCGCATCGTGGCCAACCTGCTGCTGGGCGAGGACGGCTTCTACGACCAGATCTTCGAGGCGCTGCGCATCCCCTACGAGCCGGTCCGCTGGCTCAAGGACATCGACGCCTCGCACGACGACGACGTCACCAAGGCGGCGCGCGTCTTCGAGCTGATCCACTCCTACCGGGTCCGCGGCCACGTCATGGCCGACACCGACCCGCTGGAGTACCGCCAGCGCAAGCACCCCGACCTGGACATCACCGAGCACGGGCTGACCCTCTGGGACCTGGAGCGGGAGTTCGCGGTCGGCGGTTTCGCCGGCAAGACGCTGATGAAGCTGCGGGACGTCCTCGGCGTGCTGCGCGACTCGTACTGCCGCACCACCGGCATCGAGTTCATGCACATCCAGGACCCCAAGCAGCGCAAGTGGATCCAGGACCGGGTGGAGCGCCCGCACGCCAAGCCGGAGCGCGAGGAGCAGCTCCGGATCCTGCGCCGGCTGAACGCCGCCGAGGCGTTCGAGACCTTCCTGCAGACGAAGTACGTCGGCCAGAAGCGCTTCTCGCTGGAGGGCGGCGAGTCCGTCATCCCGCTGCTGGACGCGGTGATCGACTCCGCCGCCGAGGCGCGGCTGGACGAGGTCGTCATCGGCATGGCCCACCGCGGCCGGCTGAACGTGCTGGCGAACATCGTCGGCAAGTCGTACGCGCAGATCTTCCGCGAGTTCGAGGGCAACCTCGACCCGAAGTCGATGCACGGCTCCGGCGACGTGAAGTACCACCTGGGCGCCGAGGGCACCTTCACCGGTCTCGACGGCGAGCAGATCAAGGTCTCCCTGGTCGCCAACCCCTCCCACCTGGAGGCGGTCGACCCGGTCGTCGAGGGCGTCGCCCGCGCCAAGCAGGACGTGATCAACAAGGGCGGCACGGACTTCACCGTGCTGCCGGTCGCCCTCCACGGCGACGCGGCCTTCGCCGGCCAGGGCGTCGTCGCGGAGACCCTGAACATGTCGCAGCTGCGCGGCTACCGCACCGGCGGCACGGTCCACGTGGTGATCAACAACCAGGTCGGCTTCACCGCCGCCCCGGAGTCCTCGCGCTCCTCGATGTACGCCACCGACGTGGCCCGCATGATCGAGGCGCCGATCTTCCACGTGAACGGCGACGACCCGGAGGCGTGCGTGCGCGTCGCCCGGCTCGCCTTCGAGTTCCGCCAGACGTTCAACAAGGACGTCGTGATCGACCTCATCTGCTACCGCCGCCGCGGTCACAACGAGGGCGACAACCCGCAGTTCACCAACCCGCAGATGGTCGCGCTGATCGACAAGAAGCGCTCGGTGCGCAAGCTGTACACCGAGTCCCTGATCGGCCGCGGCGACATCACGCTGGAAGAGGCGGAGCAGGCGCTCCAGGACTTCCAGGGCCAGCTGGAGAAGGTCTTCGCGGAGGTCCGCGAGGCCACCAGCCACCCGGCGCCGACGCACGTGCCCGACCCGCAGGCGGAGTTCCCGGTGGCCGTGACCACCGCGATCTCCCAGGAGGTCGTCAAGCGGATCGCCGAGTCCCAGGTCAACATCCCGGAGAACATCACGGTCCACCCGCGGCTGCTGCCGCAGCTCCAGCGCCGGGCCGCCTCCGTCGAGGACGGCACAATCGACTGGGGCATGGGCGAGACCCTGGCCATCGGCTCGCTGCTGATGGAGGGCACCCCGGTGCGGCTGTCCGGCCAGGACACCCGCCGCGGCACCTTCGGCCAGCGCCACGCGGTCCTGGTCGACCAGCAGACCAACCAGGACTACACGCCGCTGCTGTACCTCACCGACGAGCAGGCCCGGTACAACGTCTACGACTCGCTGCTCAGCGAGTACGCGGCGATGGGCTTCGAGTACGGCTACTCGCTGGCCCGCCCCGAGTCGCTGGTGATGTGGGAGGCGCAGTTCGGCGACTTCGTCAACGGCGCGCAGACCGTGGTGGACGAGTTCATCTCCTCCGCCGAGCAGAAGTGGGGCCAGACGTCCGGCGTCACGCTGCTGCTGCCGCACGGCTACGAGGGCCAGGGCCCGGACCACAGCTCCGCCCGCCCGGAGCGCTTCCTCCAGATGTGCGCGCAGAACAACATGACGGTCGCCATGCCGACGCTGCCGTCGAACTACTTCCACCTGCTGCGGTGGCAGGTGCACAACCCGCACCACAAGCCGCTGATCGTCTTCACGCCGAAGCTGCTGCTGCGGCTGAAGGCCGCGCAGTCGAAGACGGAGGAGTTCCTGACGGGCGGCTTCCGCCCGGTCATCGGGGACGAGTCGGTCGACCCGGCGGCGGTGCGCAAGGTCGTCTTCACCTCCGGCAAGGTCTACTACGACCTCGACGCGGAGCGGAAGAAGCGCGGCGTGACGGACACGGCGATCATCCGGCTGGAGCGGCTGTACCCGCTGCCGGGCGCCGAGCTCCAGGCGGAGATCGCGAAGTTCCCGAACGCGGAGAAGTACCTGTGGGCCCAGGAGGAGCCCGCGAACCAGGGTGCTTGGCCGTTCATCGCGCTGAACCTGATCGACCACCTCGACCTGGCGGTCGGCGCGGACGTGCCGCACGGCGAGCGGCTGCGGCGGATCTCGCGTCCGCACAGCTCGTCGCCGGCGGTGGGCTCCGCGAAGCGGCACCAGGCGGAGCAGGCGCAACTCGTCGCCGAGGTCTTCGACGCGTAGTCCCCTGCGGTCGGCTCGACGGAACCGGGGCCCGGGTCCCGCGCACTTTTGCGCGGCCCGGGCCCCGGCCCCTTTCCCGGGCACCGCGGCCCGGTGGTGGGCTCGTCGCGCAGTTCCGCCCCCCGTGCCCTGCGGGCACGGGGCACCCCCACCTACGCCCAGAGGGCGTGGGGAACCCCCAGCGTCCCTGACACACCCGCCGTAGCCCCGCGGGAGCGGTTGGTCTCTGCGCCCCGGTGGTGGGTTGTTCGCGCAGTTCCGCCCCCTACGCCCAGAGGGCGTGGTGGTACCCCCAGCGCCCCTGTCTCGCTGCCGCCGTCACTCATCTGCGGGTGCAGGCGTAGGGGTTCAGGGGCTCTGGGGTCCCCCCATGCCCTTTGGGCATAGGTGGGGGGTGCCCCCGTGCCCGCAGGGCACAGGGGGAGGAACTACGCAAGCAACCCACCACAGCCCGAGGGCAAACGCGGGGTTCAGGGGCGCGGGGAACTGCGCGAACAACCCACCACCGGCCCGCGGACAAACACGGGGTTAGGGGCGCTGGGGGTACCACCACGCCCTCTGGGCGTAGGCGGGAGTGCCCCCGTGCCCGCAGGGCACAGGGGGAGGAACTGCGCGAGCAACCCATCACCGGGCCGCAGGGAAGCGGCGGGATCGTCCGGGGCGCGCCTTTACCGGAGGTTGGACTCCGTCAGGAGCGTGGTGACGGTCTCCTGTTCCTCCAGGGCCCGCGCCGGGCCCGCCGAGCGGGACAGGCGGGAGACGCGGCTGCGCTGCGCATCGAGGAGCGCGTCCAGGAGCCCCGGCGGGCCGGACGCCGCCGCGCGGCAGTGGGAGGCGGCGTCCAGGAGGCGCTCGTGCGAGGACGTGCGGCGGGCCAGCAGCGCCGTCGCGAGGGCGCGGTGCCAGAGCGCGGTGGCCGCGAGCGACGGGTCCGTCGTGGTGCGGGCCGCCTCGCCGAGCGTCCAGTCCGCCTCGTGGAGGTCCGCCAACGCCTCGTCCGCCCGGAAGAGTTCGAGGTGGGCGTGGCCGAGGAGCGCGCGGCGCTCCGGGAGCGCCGGGTCGCCGGCCGCGGTCTGGTCGACCGCGCTGCGCAGGTGCCGTACCGCGGTGCGGACGTCACCCGGCGCGTCCTTGTCGACGCCGCGTTCGATCAGCCGGCGGCCCAGGGAGAGCAGGACGCCGGCCCGTCCGGGGTCGTGCCACGGCAGCAGCGGCAGGGCCTCCGTCCAGGCGGCTATGACGGAGTCGCGGTGGGACCAGCTCCCGCTGGCGGCGTGCCGCTGCTCCAGGTGCCGGGCCATCCGGAGCAGGATGCCCGCCTCCGCGGCCTCGTCCCGGTCGACGTGGCGGCGGGCCTGGTCGAGGGCTTGGAGGATGCGCAGCCTGGCGTCGTCGTCGAGGTGCTCGCACGCGAACTCGATGGCGTCGGCGTACGCCAGCCAGGCACGCAGCAGTTCCGCGGCGGTGCCGGGCCCGCCCGCCCCCGGGTCGATGCCGTCGATCGCGGCGAGCAGGTCGTCGCCGGCGCGCTCCGCGTAACCGCGGGAGGCGGCGGGGTCGACGGCGTCCGCGGCCACCGGGCCCTCGCCGCGGTGGTGCCGGGCGAGGTCGAGGAGGAGGCCGCCGCGCAGCAGCAACGACGTCTCGTGGTGCTCGGCGCGCTCGGCCTCCGGGTAGGGCCCGGGGTGGCTCTCGTCGATGAGGGACTGGACGACGTCGACGGCGGTGCCGAGGGTCGTGGTGGTCCACTGGCCGGGGGTGGCGGCGCCGCGCAGCGCGTGCGGGGCGCCGGTGACCGCGAGCCGCCGCAGCACCCGCACCCGCAGCGGCGTCGCGGCCTCGCGCAGCGCGGTGTCCCAGCGCCCGGGCCCTTCGGTGAGTTCGGCGAGGCTGCCGTCGGCGGCGGTCAGCAGGACCGCGGCCAGCGGGGCGGGGTCGGCGCCGTCCGTGCCGGCCCGCACCGCCACCCAGTCGGGCAGCAGCTTGGTGCTCAGCCGGCCCGATGCGACCTCCTCCGCCATGATCTCCAGCAGCCGGGCCAGGGTGAGGTGTGCCTCGGACGAGCCGGCGATCGCGTTCTGCGCGGCGTCGAGCGCTTCGGGCAGGTCCTCGGGGACGGGCCGCAGGAACCACCGCCGCAGCAGCGCGTCGGCGAGCTCCCCGTAGAGCGCGGCGCGCGCGGCGGCACGGCGCTCCACCCGGGTGGCGGAGCCGAGCAGCCGGATCGCGGTGTCCAGGTCGCGCACGGTGCCGTGGGCGCCGAAGTGGTCGAGGCAGGCCCGGGCTTGGGCGGCGAGGCCGGTCGGACCCTCCTCGGGGGTGCCGAGCGGGGCGGCGGTCGGCGGGGGGCCGCCGAGTCGGCGCAGCACCTGGGTGGAGACCTGGGCGAAGGCCCACAGGCGGCGGGAGTGCGGCCCGGGGGCGTCGACGGCCGGCTCGGCGAAGCGGTCGGCGGGGCTGACGGAGCCGTCGAGGAAGGCGGCGGCCAGGGCGGGGAAGTTGCGCACCGTGCGCCCGTAGCGGGACTCGACGTACTCGGAGCACTGCTTGAGCACCAGGGACGCGCTGCTCGCGCCGAGTTGCCCGAGGAGTTCTTCGCGTACGCCGTCGAGGAAGGCGTACGCGGGCCCGTCCTCATCGCGTTCGGCGGCGTCTTCGGCGGTGCGGCGGTCGTCGCGCCGCAGCAGCCCGCTGAGCAGCACTTCGGCGAGGACGTCGGGGCCGCTGCGCCCCAGCGTGGCGCGTTGGACGAGCTGCATCACGGGCAGCAGCAGCGGCACGGCGGACAGGTAGACGGCGAGCTGCGCGGCGGCCGGCGACGCGGTGCGGCGGAAGGCGCGGACGCGTTCGGCGGGGTCGATGCGCCGGTCCGTGCGGGCGCGGGCGGCGGCCGGTCGGTGCCGGGCCTTCACGACGGCCGCGGCGGCGTGCACCGACCGTCCGGTGGCGCCGGCGACGAGCCGGGTCCACGCCTCGAAGGAGGACCGCCGCAGCGCGAGCACGGGCACCGGGAGGCCGTCGTCGACGGGCGCGCCGGTGCGCGGCACGAACTCCAGCCGCCCGGCGGGTCCTTCGCGCCGGCGCAGCAGCCCGGGCCGGGCGGGCAGGTGGGTGCGCCCCCACATGCGCTGCGGCAGAGGCTGTACGACGGAGACGGGTGCGGTGGCCGCCCAGGAGTGCAGCAGGCGCTGCATCAGTCCGCTGCGCCACAGCGGGCCCGCGCAGTCGCTGAGGACGACGGTGAGCTGGCGTCCCGTGGGGTCGCCGATGTCGGTGGGCGGGGCGTCGTCCTCGGCGATGCGGTGCACGGCGACTTCGCGGAACGCGCCGGCGCGTTCGCAGATCTGCCGCAGTTCCTCCAGGGCGCGGGACCAGACCACGTTGGAGCTGGACTCGTCCATGACGAGGGCGAGCCGGGCTTCGCGGCGCCGTACGGGGGAGAGCACGGGGACGACGATGCCGGTGTCGGCGGCCCGGTCGGCGGTCGCGACCTCGTCCAGCTCGCGGCGGACGTGTCGACGCGGCGGCCGGTAGCGCTGGAGGGGGCGCAGGGACCGCTCCAGCGCGAGCGCGTCGGGCAGGGCGACGGGCGCCGGTACGGGGACGCGGCGCATGCTGCCGTCGACGAGGGCGCCGTAGCTCGCGTCGGCCTGGGCGGGCCCGTACAGCCCCACCAGGCTCGACGGCGGCTGCGGAGGCGGGGGCGGCTGCGGGGCGGCCGGTGGGGCGGGGTCGTCGGGGTGGCGTGGGGGCGGGCCGGCCGGGCTCGGCACCGGCGGGCCGGCCGCGTCGGCGCCCGGGGTCCGCGGTCCGGGGGCGGGCAGGAACCGCGCCAGCCACAGCGCGTCGGCGACCTCTTCGGCTGCGGGTTTCAGCTCGGCTTCCCGCAGCCGGGTGACGAGGGCGGTGAGCGGGGCGGTCGGGCGGGGTGCGGGCGGCGGTGGAGCCTGCGCGCCGCGGTCCGGTGCGGGGGCGGGCGGCGCGTCCGGTGGTGCTTCCCGGGGCGGCGGCTGCGTCGGCTGGTCTTCGGATTCGGCGCGCTCCCGGTCCGTCCACGGGCCGATCGTGCTCGGCCGGTGGGAACCCGCGGCGGAGACGCTCGGCGGCGGGGATGCGTCGGGAGCCAGCCCGTACCCCGGGCCCCGGCCCCGCCCGTCCTGCTCGCGCTCCTCGGGCATGTCGTCACCGCTGCCGGGTCTCTAGGGGCCGGATCAGCAGCTCGGCGATCTCCTCGCGGCGCCCGGGCTCCGCCCTGGCCGCGTGGTGGGTGAGGTAGATCGCGTTCAGCAACTGGTCGGTGGGGCGGAGTTCGCCGTCGCCGTCCTCCCGGGTGAAGCGGCCGATCAGGTCGAGGTTCCGCTCGTCGGCGCCGGCGCCGAAGTGCGCCTGCACCATGGCGGCGAGGCGTTCGTCCCGCGGCGGGTCGAGGTGGAGGTGGATGCAGCGGCGCAGCAGGGGCGCCGGGAAGTCCCGTTCCCCGTTGCTGGTCATGACGACGAAGGGGAAGGCGTGGCAGCGGACCCGGCCGCCGCGCACCGGCACCCGGCGGCCGTCGTCGGTGAGGACGGCGACCTCTTCGTGACCGGGCCGGTCGGCGGTGCGCTCCAGCTCGGGGAGGGTGAACTCGCCTTCCTCCACGACGTTCAGCAGGTCGTTCGGCAGGTCGATGTCGCTCTTGTCCAACTCGTCGATGAGCAGCACCCGGGGCAGCTCGGACGGGAGCAGCGCGGTGCCGAGCGGGCCGAGTTTGACGTAGCTGCCGATCGACTCGGGGGCGCGGGCCTCGCGTTCGGCGAGCTGGGCGTCCTGGAGGCGGCCGATCGCGTCGTACGTGTAGAGGCCGTCGCGCAGTTCGGTGCGGCTGACGATGGGCCACTGGAGGACGCGGCCGAGCCCCAGTTCGTACGCGATGGAGTGGGCGAGGGTCGACTTGCCGGAGCCGGGTTCGCCGGTGACCAGGAGGGGGCGGCGCAAGTAGAGCGCGGCATTGATCAGCTGCAGGGCCTGGGCGTCCTGGGCGGGCGGGGCTCCGACGCGGGCGCCGAGGCGGCGGGTGGAGGCGCTGTCGACGGGCGGGGCGGCGTCCGGCAGCGGCACTCCGGAGAACGCGCGCCACGGCGGTGGCGGCGGCAGGAGCCGCATGCGGTCGGGGGCCGGGGCACCGACCCCTCGGTAGATCAGCCAGTCGTCCATCGCTCGCTCCTCATTCCTCGGCATTCCTCGGCTGCGGATTCGGCCGCGGGACCGCTGGCGGGCAACGGGGGGTATATGCCCGGCCCGAGGCCCTCCCATGACTCGGTGGGCTGAACTGTCTGAGGTCTCCTCATGAGGAGCACCCCCCTCCGCAAGTTGGACCAAACGCGACGAACATTGACGAATCGAACATCGGTGCAGGTGGATTGCGGCCTACTGAAGTACCGAAGTCCGGGAGGGTCACGGGGAGTCCACCGGTCCGTCGGCGTCGAACGGCAGCGGACGGCAGGGGTCGTCGTAGAGCAGGGCGACCCCTTCGGCCCAGTGCCCGCCGCTGCGCGAGCCGCTGATGTCGTCCCGGATGCGGCGCAGCCGGTCGGGGAGTTCATCGGGCCCCGCGGTGCGGGCGAGCAGCGCGGCGGCGCCCTCGTGGACCTCCTCGCAGAAGTCGGCGCAGCCCTGGTCGGGGTGGGCGTCGGTCTGCCACAGCGCCAGCCCGTGGCCGGCGTCCAGGGCCATGCCGATGGCCCGCCGCCCCACCCCGCTGCCGGCCGGCCGGCACAGCACGGGCACGCCGGCCGCGGGCATCTCCGTCAGGTGGCGGGGGCGCGGGACCTGCCGGGCGGGCGGGGTGCGGCAGGCGGTGAGCGCGGCCGCGTCCGCCGTGCGCCGCCAACGGTCGAGCCAGTCGGCGTGGGGTTCGCCCCGTCGGCTGATGTCGCGCAGGACCACCATGCGTCGCACCCCGACGTACGCCGGATGGTGGAGCCGGGCCATCTCGGTGAGCTGCCAGCGGTGCACGGCGGTGTCGAAGTGGTCCGCGGGCAGCGCGACTTCGAGCGGGGCGGGGGCGCCGGGTGCGTCGACGGAGGCGAAGACCTCGGCCAGCGGCGCCCGCAGCTCCCGTACGAGCCCTTCGGGCGGGGTGCCGTCGCCGGTCTGCGCCTCGTGCAGGGGCTCGTTGACGTCGTGGCCGTCGTCGACCCTGATGCGCCAGTAGAAGCGGGGCGGCGCGGCGTCGACGACGGGCTCCAGCTCCACGATGACGACGGCCCGCCCGTCGCCGGGCCTCGGGTAGCGGATCACCAGCCGCCGGTCGGACGCGCCGTCCGACCCGGGGTCCTGGCGGAGCCCGGGCGGGAGCGTGGCTTGGGTGACGACGGTGTGCACGATCCGGGGGACGTCCTGGAGCCGGCGCAGCACCCAGTCGGCGAGCGGGGCCGGGTCGCCGCCGCGGGCCCGGTCGTACTCGACCACCAGTTGCAGGTAGTGCAGCGCGGCGATGGCGGCCGCTGGCCGACCCGCCTCGTACAGCAGCCCGTGGCCGTCGCGCCAGGCGTGCGGGAGCAGTTGGCCGGGCGGCGCGGCGGTGCCGCCGCGGGCCTTCTTGGCGAGTTCGGCGAGGGGGCGGATGCCGTCGGGCGGGTGGACGGCCGCGAGGTGGGCCAGCGCTTCGCGGCGGTCCCGGGGGCTCCAGTGGTCGCCGCCGGTCTGCACGCCGGTGCCGGGGAGCTGGTGTTGGCGCTCGATCCAGTTGTGGCCGGTGACCTTCGGGGAGTGGCCGTGCCAGCGGTCGTGCGCGGCGGTGAGCTCCTGGTACGCCGGGCCGAACCGGCGCAGGGCGGTGACCGCGATGGCGAGGCCGCCGTCGCGCCCGGTGCGCCGGGACTTCAGCACCCCGACGACGGCGCCGGTGTGCGCGTCGAGCACCGGGGAGCCGGAGCCGCCCTTGGGGAACTCGGCCTCGGGGCGGATGCGTAAGCCGTACTCGTCGTCGAAGCCGTTCACCCGGGCCGTGGCCTTCCAGGGCACGGCCCGGTGCGGCTGCGCCTCGCCGCCGGGACGGTAGCCGAGGACGACGCCGCGGCCGCCCGCGTAGTCCGTGCGGTCGGTGAGCCACACGCACTCGTGCTCCGCGTCGGGGTCGAGCAGCCGCACCAGCGCCAGGTCCTGTTCCACCGGCACCTTGTGCTCGGGCAGGGGGCCGCCGTCGAGCAGCCAGCGGTCGAGGCGGGCGTCGAGGGGTTCGCCGCCGTTCAGCTCGGGTCCGCCGACTTTGAAGATCCGGCCCGGGTCCCCCCTCAGATGCGGCGCCAGGACGTGTGCGCAGGTCAGGAGGGTGCCGGGGGCGACGAAGAAGCCGGTGCCCCACGGGGGCGCGCCGTCCCGGGCGCCGAGGTGGACGGTGGCCGCGCGCAGCAGGGCGTCGATGACCGGGTCGGATTCGCCGGGCGCGGCGGAGGTCATGACGGCGCCGCCGGGGACGCACCGCCCTGGCCGTCCGGGGCGGGTGGCGGCGGCGCGGGGGCGTGCGCGGGCTGCGGCGGATGGGCCGGCGGCGGGGGTACGGGCGCCGGGGCGCCTGGGGCCGCGGCTCCCGGCTGGTCCTTGAGCTGCCAGACCAGGGTGACCTGGACGGACGCCTTGGTCTCGCCGGAGGCGAGCACGGCGAGGGCGGCGCCCGACTTCGCGGTCAGCTCCACGCCGAAGGTGACGCTCGCCTGGTCGGGGCCGGCCGCGGCGGCGGCCCGCAGCACCGAGGCGCCGACGTCCGTGATGAGCTGCTGGAGCTGCTGCACCTTGGCGGTGGCGTTGTCGACGAAGCCGACGTCCTCGTCGTCGTCGCCGTACCCGCCCCCGGGCGCGGAGAGCCGGGCGTGCACCACGGCACCCCCGGGCAGTTCTATCCGCTGGACGCGTCCGTTCACCGTATCCCCCGTTCCTTCGGCGTTCTCCGCCATTGTCGACGGCAACCGGCCCGCACCGCACGCGACTTGACGTTTGTGGCCACGGCGATGTCGGCGGCCGGCCGTCCGGTTGCACGCCGGTCGCCGTAATCTGGGCGGTGTAGTCCCCCATCCGTCCCAGGAGCATGTCTTGTACTTCACCGATCGCGGCATCGAGGAACTGGAGAAGCGGCGCGGCGAGGAGGAGGTCACCTTCGAGTGGCTGGCCGAGCAGTTGCGCACCTTCGTCGACCTCAACCCCGACTTCGAGGTCCCGGTGGAGCGCCTGGCAACGTGGCTGGCCCGCCTGGACGACGAGGACGACGACGAGTAGCCCCCGCGGTCTCGCCGTGCGGCGGGCTCTGTTGTCGCACCTGCGGCCCGGAGGTGGGTTGCGCCCTCGGGCGTGCGCGCCGTTGTTTTGGCGGGTGCGTCGGTCTCTACGGCCCGGTGGTGGGCTTGTCGCGCAGTTCCGCCCCCTACGCCCAGAGGGCGTGGCACCCCCAGCGCCCCTGACGTGCTCGCGGTTGCTTTGGCGGGTGCGTTGGTCTCTGCGGCCCGGTGGTGGGCTTGTCGCGCAGTTCCCCGCGCCCCTGTTTCGCTGCCCCAGCCGTCCTTCTGCGGGTCGTGGTGGGTTGGTCGCGCAGTTTCGCCCCCTACGCCCGGGGGGCGTGGTGGTACCCCCAGCGCCCCTGTTTCGCTGCCCCAGTCATTTGCCTCCGGGCTGGAGGCGAAGGTTCTAGGGGCGCTGGGGTCCCCCGCCCCCAGGCACAGGTGGGAGTGCCCCCGTGCCCGCAGGGCACACGGGGAGGAATCACCTCAACCCGCAGAGGGACGGCTAGGGCAGCGAAACAGGGGCGCGGGGAACTGCGCGACCAGCCCACCACCGAGTCGCAGAGACCAACAGCCCCGCAGGGCTACGGCGAGCACGTCAGGGGCGCTGGGGGTACCACCACGCCCCCCGGGCGTAGGGGGCGGAACAGCGCGACAAGCCACAGACTGCCCGCAGAGACCAACGCACCCGCCAGGGCAACGGCGAGCACGTCAGGGGCGCAACCCACCTCCGGGCCGCAGACGCGACAACACAGCCCGCCGCACGGCGAGACCGCACCCGGCCGCCCCCTACCGCAGGCCCCGCGCCCGTCGGCGTTCGTACGCCAGCAGCAGCGCGCCCTGCGCGATCAGGACGGCGCCGGCCGCGGCCCACCCCGCTCCCCCTCGTCCGCCCGCGCCTTCGCCCTCGCCCGCCCGCAGGGCCCGCCGCAGCCCCCACAGCGCGAGCGGCACGCCCGCCGTCACCTGGGCGACGCCCAGCGCCTTGGGCGCGATGCGCTCCTTGGGCTCCCGCAGCCAGTGGTCCAGGCTCTCCTCCACCGCGTGCAGCTCCGTGCGCACCGCGTCGCGCCACCCGGCCCACTCGACGGTCTGGGCGCCGAGCGCGAGCGCGGCGGCGTGCAGCCGTTCGGCGGGGTCGCCCGGGGCGAGGCCCCGGGGCGCTTCGAGCCCGGCGCGGGCCAGTACGGCGATCAGCCCGCGCAGCCGGTCCGCCCCCACGGAGTCGAGGTCGTCCCTGGTCAGCGGGGCCAGCGCCTGGACGTCGAGGACGGGGTCGAGCCCGAGCCTGGCGGCGAAGCTCGTCATCGCCTCGTCCTCCCCCACCGGTGTGCCGTCGGCCAGCCAGACGTAGCCGACGGGCCGGCGGAAGCCGGTGGCCAGGGTGAAGCCGGCGCGTTCGGCGTCCCACCACAGGGCGAGTACGGGCCGGCCGAGCCCGACCGCGACGGCGAGGGCGACGGCCCAGCCCCCGACGACCCGGTCCACGGGCTCGCCGTCCTCCCACGCGGCGCCCTCGGGGACGAGGACGCTCCACTCGCCGCCTGCCGGGGCGAGGAGCTGCGGCTCGCGCAGGAGCTGCGCCGGCGACCGTACGACGGACGGCTCGGCACGGCAGAACAGCAGGGCACCCGCGGCTGTCGCGTTCATACCCCTCACGCTAGGACAAGGCGTCCCGTTTGACCGGTTATAGCCGGCCAGCAGACGGTCAAGCGTTCCTTGACAACCCCAATACGCGACATATCGTCTTCAGTGGGAGACGCGATATGTTGCGTCTTCGCCGGGCGGAGTGAGCTGGGAGGTCAGCGCAATGACACAGTCGTCGTGGGAGGTCGCCGACGAGCGCAGGCTCGTCTTCGACGCCCCCGTGACCGCGGTGGACGTACGGATCGTCAACGGCACGGTCAACGTCGTCGGCACCGACGGCGGCTCCGCCCGACTGGAGGTCAGCTCCGTCGAGGGCCCGCCACTGATCGTCACCCAGGAGGGGACCCGGGTCACCGTCGCTTACCGCGACCTGCCCTGGCAGGGCTGGTCGAAGTGGCTCGACCGCAAGGGCTGGCACCGCAGCGCGGTGGTGTCCCTCGTCGTGCCGGCGCGGGCGGACGTGGCGGTCGGCGTGGTGGACGCGGCCGCGGTCGTCTCCGGCGTCGAGGGCGACACGTCCGTGCACGGCGTCAGCGGCGACACCACGCTGGTGCGGCTCTCCGGCCGGGTCCGGGCGGAGAGCGTCTCGGGCGGTCTGGAGGCCCAGTCCGTCACGGGCGAGCTGTCGTACGACTCCGTCTCCGGCGACCTCACCGTCATCGACGGCGCCGGCCCGTCCGTACGGGCCGGGACCGTCAGCGGGAACATGCTCGTCGACCTGGCCCCTTCGGGCGGCGCGCCCGTCGGCCTGACGCTGACGTCGGTCTCCGGGGACGTCGCGGTCCGGCTGCCCGACCTGGCCGACGCGCAGGTCGACGCGGAGACGGCGGGCGGCGCCGTCACCAACGCCTTCGACGGTCTGACGGTCACCGGCGAGTGGGGCGCCAAGCGGGTCACGGGCACGCTGGGCGCCGGCGCCGGGTCGCTGCGGGCCAGCACGGTGTCCGGCTCGATCGCGCTGCTGCGCAAGCCGCCGGTGGACGAGGAGGGCGCAGCGTCGGCGTCCGCTGCGGGCTCCGCACCGGGCCCCACCTCGGGAAAGGTGGTCTGAGATGGCTCCCGTCTTCGCCCACGGCAGGCTCCGGCTCTACCTGTTGAAGCTGCTCGACGAGTCGCCGCGCCACGGTTACGAAGTGATTCGCCTGCTGGAGGAGCGCTTCCACGGGCTGTACGCGCCCTCCGCCGGCACGGTCTACCCGCGGCTGGCCAAGTTGGAGGCCGAGGGCCTGGTCACGCACGCCACCGAGGGCGGCCGCAAGGTGTACTCGCTCACCGACGCGGGCCGCGCGGAGCTGGCCGGGCGCGGCGGGGAGCTCGCCGACCTGGAGCGGGAGATCCGCGAGTCGGTGTCCGAACTCGCCGCGGAGATCCGCGACGACGTGCGGGGCGCGGCGGGGAAGCTGCGCAGCGAGGTGCGGGCGGCGGCCCAGGCCAGGAGCGCGGGCACGTCGGGCGCCGCGAGTGCCTCCAAGGAGGAGTGGCGCAAGGTCACGCACGAGTGGCAGGAGCAGGCCAGGCTCGCCCGCGAGGAGGCACAGCAGGCCAAGCGGCAGGCCAAGGAGGCGCAGGAGGAGGCGCGTGCGGAGATGGCCCGCATCGCCCGGCAGGTCCAGGAACAGGTCCAGGGCCACTTCCCGCCCGGCGACTGGCCCACCGGGCTGCAAGACGGTCTGACGGAGCTGTCGACGCAGCTCAGCGGGTTGGCGCGGACGTTCTGGCCGGCACCGGGCGAACCGGAGCAGGACGCCGGGCCGGGGCCCGCCGAGGCGGCGGAGCCCGCTGGTTCGGCCGTCCCGGACTGGGCCGAGGACGCGCCCGCCACGGGCGATCCCGCCCGCGACCTCGACCGGCTCCTCGACCGCTTCCGGGACGAGGTGCGCGACGCGGCGCGGGACCACGGCGTGACGGAGCCGCAGTTCGACGAGGCCCGTCGGCACCTCGCGCAGGCCGCGGTACGGATCTCCGCGCTGCTGCGGGCGCCGGAGCAGCGGTGACGGGGGCCGACGTACCCGTCCGGCTCAGACCGTCGGGTTGAGCACGATCTTCCCGAACAGGTCGCCGCGCTCCATCTGTTCGAACCCCTCCCGCGCCCGGTCCAGCGGCAGCACCCGGTCGATCACCGGGCGCACCCCGGTGGCCGCGCAGAAGGACAGCAGGTCCTCCAACTCGTCCTTCGACCCCATGGTGGAGCCGACCACCTTCAGTTCGAGGAAGAAGATCCGGGTCAGCTCGGCGTGCGAGGGGCGGTCCCCGCTGGTCGCCCCGGAGATCACCAGGGTGCCGCCGGGCCTGAGGCACTTGACGGAGTGCGACCAGGTCGCGGCGCCGACGGTCTCGACGACCGCGTCCACGCGCCGCGGCAGCCGCGCCCCCGGCTCGTACGCCTCCTCCGCGCCGAGCTCCACCGCGCGGGCCCGCTTCGCCTCGTCGCGGCTGGTGGCGTACATCCGCAGCCCGGCGGCGCGCCCGAGCACGATCGCGGCGGTGGCGACGCCGCCGCCGGCGCCCTGCACGAGCACGGAGTCACCGGGCCGGACCCCGGCGTTGGTGAACAGCATCCGGTACGCGGTGAGCCAGGCGGTGGGCAGGCACGCGGCCTCCTCGAAGCTCAGCTCCGGGGGCTTGCGCAGCACGTTCCAGGTGGGCACGGAGACCTGCTCGGCGAAGGTGCCCTGGTAACGCTCGGTCAGCAGGGAACGCGGCTCGTCCGGGCCGACGCCGTGTCCGGTCTGCCCGATCACCGAGTGCAGGACGACCTCGTTGCCGTCCTCGTCGACCCCCGCGGCGTCACACCCGAGGATCATCGGCAACCGCTCCTCGGGGAGCCCCACGCCCCGTAGCGACCACAGGTCGTGGTGGTTGAGCGACGCGGCCTTCACCGTGACGGTGCTCCATCCGTCACGGCCCCGGGGTGCGGGCCGGTCACCGAGGACGAGCCCGTCCAGGGGGCGTTCACGGTCGATACGCGCGGCGTAAGCAGCAAACATCCCCCGACCCTAGGCGCGCACCCCTCCCCGGAGAACCACCCCGGAGTGTGACCCACCCCCCACGACGGGACGAGGGTTTTAGGGGCGCGGGGAACTGCGCGAACAACCCGAGACGGCCTGTGGAGACCAACGCACCCTCCAGGGTTACGGCGGGTGGAGTCTTGAGGGGCGCTGGGGGTCCCCCCGTGCCCGCAGGGCACAGGGGGCGGAACTGCGCGACCAGCCCATCACCGGGCCGCGCGGATCAACGCTCCCGCAGGGAAACGGCGAGGATCTCCAGGGCCCGGGGGCGCGCCGCCCCCGGGACAGACACCGCGCCCGGGGAGGGGCGCTACGCCCGGGCCACGCCCTCCGCGCGGGCCGCCGCCGCCACCGCCGCGGTGACCGCCGGCGCCACCCGCTCGTCGAACGGCGACGGAATCACGCAGTCCGCCGCCAGCGCGTCCCCCACCACGTCCGCCAACGCATTCGCCGCCGCGATCTTCATGCCCTCGGTGATCCGGGACGCCCGCACCTGGAGCGCTCCCGCGAAGATCCCGGGGAACGCCAGCACGTTGTTGATCTGGTTCGGGAAGTCGCTGCGGCCGGTGGCCACCACCGCCGCGTACTTGTGCGCGACGTCGGGGTGGACCTCCGGGTTCGGGTTGGCCATGGCGAAGACGAACGCGCCGGGCGCCATGGCGGCGACCGCCTCCTCCGGCACCGTCCCGCCGGAGACGCCGATGAAGACGTCCGCGCCGGCGAGCGCGCTCTCCAGGGACCCGGTCAGCCCCGCCTTGTTCGTCAGCTCGGCCAGCTCGCGCTTGACCGGGGTGAGGTCCGTACGGTCCTTGCTGACGACGCCCTTGCGGTCGGTGACCGCGACGTCCCCGAGCCCGGCCTCCAGCAGGAACTTCGCGATGGCGACCCCCGCCGCACCCGCACCGGAGATCACGGCGCGCAGCTCGCCGAGCTCCCGCCCGGTGAGCTTCGCCGCGTTCCGCAGCGCCGCGAGGGTGACGATCGCGGTGCCGTGCTGGTCGTCGTGGAAGACGGGGATGTCCAGGCGCTCCTGGAGCTTGCGCTCGACCTCGAAGCAGCGCGGCGCGGAGATGTCCTCCAGGTTGACCCCGCCGAAGGAGGGCGCCATCCGGACGACGGTCTCCACGATCTCGTCGACGTCCTTGGTGGCGAGCGCCACCGGCACCGCGTCCACCCCGCCGAACTGCTTGAAGAGGATCGCCTTGCCCTCCATCACGGGCAGCGACGCCTCCGGGCCGATGTCACCGAGGCCGAGGACGGCGGTGCCGTCCGTGACCACCGCGACGACCTGGGACTTCCAGGTGTAGTCGTGGACCAGCTCCGGGTTCTCGGCGATCGCGGTGCACACCTTGGCCACACCGGGGGTGTAGGCGAGGGACAGGTCGTCCTTGTCCCGCACCGGCACCGTCGCCCGGATCGCCATCTTGCCGCCGCGGTGGAGCGCGAAGGCCGGATCGAAAGGCTCCTCGGGAGCCTCGGCGGCCTCCGCACCGGCCGCCTCGGTCACGCCCGCGAGGGCGTTCTCACTGTCGCTGCGAGGATTGACGATCTCCGCTGCCATGGGTTGACCCCTTTTGGTTCTTCATCGATTGAGGGTTGCCACTCCTGGTGAGGAGGGGTGGGCGGGCACCGCGTACGCGCTCCGTGTCGACGGTCTGACCGTCGTGGCTCTCTTGCCCTCCCGATCGAAGGGTCGTGCGCACGCGCGGGCGCGCCGCACACGCGCCCTGAGCCCCTGATGAGGGGTGTAAGAGTCCTTCTTACCGGAACGTGACCGCTGACGACGAGTCCATATCGCGTCACTGCCCCGACACGACACGACTCATTGCCACTCACCACGAATTATCAGGACAAGCCTGATTCGCGCAGTGAATACAGCCTACGACCCGGCTCGGGCCGCAGTTCTTCCGGTCGGAAGCACGGATTCCCGTGAATGGTCCGGTCGTGATGTACCGGCCAACGGGGGGCGGGGGTGTCCCGTTACCCGATTTTGACATGCTCCAGCCCCTGAATGGGCTAGTCCGAATGGCAAGATGCCGAAACACACAAGGTCGCGACCTCCGAAGATGCGCTCGACGGCCCGGTGAGGGGACATGGCGAGGAACGTGCGCTCGCCGGTCCGTCTCGACCGGGGATCGACCGGGGCGCGACCAGGACGACGCGACCAGGAATGGCAGCTCATCGACACGCCGGAGGACCACGACATGACCGCAGGCACCACGCACAGCTCGACCGCCGCCCGGTCCCGGAAGCTCCGCTCCCCCCGGTTCGCCGCGGTCGGTGCCCTCGCGGTCGCCGGTTCCCTGCTGCTGACCGCCTGCGGTGACCAGACCGACGGCGCGAAGAAGGGTGACGGCGACCGCTCGTCGAACAGCGCCCCGCTCTTCGACAAGCTCCCGGAGAAGTACCAGAAGTCGGGCGTCATCAAGGTCGGCACGAACGCCGAGTACGCCCCGATGGAGTCCGTCGAGAACGGCAAGATCGTCGGCGTGGACCCGGACATCGCGGCCGAGCTGGGCAAGAAGCTCGGCGTCGAGTTCACCTTCACGTCCGGTTCCTTCGACGGCCTGATCACCGCCCTGAACACCGGCCGCCACGACATCGCCATGTCGTCCATCACGGACAACAAGCAGCGCCAGGAGGGCCTGGACGAGAACGGCAAGAAGCTCGGCAAGGGCGTCGACTTCGTCGACTACTTCCTCGCCGGCACCGCCGTCTACACCAAGAAGGGCAACCCGCAGGGCATCAAGTCCATCGCCGACCTGTGCGGCAAGGCGGCGGCGGTGCAGCGCGGCACGACGTACGAGAAGGCGCTGCAGACCCAGTCCAAGGCGTGTCAGGACGCGGGCAAGCCCGCCGTCAAGATCGAGTCCTTCGAGAACGACACCGAGGCCCAGACCCGGGTGAAGTCCGGCGGCGCGGTCGCCGGCGTCAACGACTACCCCGTCGCCCTGGACCTGGCCCGCAAGGCGGACGGCGGCAAGGCGTTCGAGGTCGTCGGCGACCAGATCGACGCCGGCCCCTTCGGCATCGCCGTGGCGAAGGACAACACCGAGCTGCGGGACGCGCTGAAGGAGGCCGTCGACGCGATCATCGCGGACGGCTCGTACCAGAAGGTGCTGGAGAAGTGGGGGGCCAGCAGCGGGGCGATCGACAAGGCCGCGATCAACGGCGGCAAGTGATCCCCGCCCCTTACGCCAGCTTCCCCGAAGGTTCCCCGAAGGGCAGTCACCGTGACTGACAACACCGACAGTTCGCGTCCCGACCTGTTCGACAAGAAGGACGCCGTCCCCGCGGCGTCCGTCACCAAGGAGTCCGCCGCCCCGGACGGCGCGGACACCCCGCCCGAGTTCATCAAGGCCGTCCCCGTGCCGCACGTGGGGCGCTGGATCAGCGGCGTCCTGGTCGTCGCCCTGCTGGCGAGCCTGGTGTACGCCTTCGCCGGGGCCGACATCCAGTGGAGCTCGGTCGGCGACAAGCTGTTCGACGAGTCCGTACTCAAGGGCGCCGGCCGCACCCTGTACATCAGCGTCTTGGCGATGGTGCTGGGCGTGGCGCTCGGTGTGCTGCTCGCCGTGATGCGCCTCTCCGACAACCCGGTGACCAGCTACGTCGCCTGGCTGTACATCTGGTTCTTCCGGGGCACCCCGGTCTACGTGCAGCTCCTGCTCTGGTTCAACCTGGCGCTGATCTTCCCGGTCCTGAACATCCCGGGCATCTACAAGGACGAGATGACGGACGTCATGACTCCGTTCATGTGCGCCCTGCTCGGCCTGGGCCTCAACGAGGCCGCGTACATGGCGGAGATCTGCCGCGCCGGCATCCTCTCGGTCGACCAGGGCCAGTCCGAGGCGTCCCAGGCCCTGGGCATGTCCAAGGCGAAGACGATGCGCCGGGTGGTCCTCCCGCAGGCGCTGCGGGTGATCATCCCGCCGACCGGCAACGAGTTCATCAACATGCTGAAGACGTCGGCGCTGGTCTACGCGGTGACGTACAACGAACTGCTCCGCTCCACCTCGCAGATCGGCTCCACGTCGTACGCGGTGATGGAGATGCTGTTCGTCGCCTCGATCTGGTACATCGTGATGACCAGCGTGTTCAGCGTGGGCCAGTACTACCTGGAGCGGCGTTACGCCCGCGGTTCGCAGCGCGACCTGCCGCCGACCCCCTGGCAGCGCATCAAGGCCAACCTGCTCGGCTCCGGCCGCCGCAACACCCCCGTGGCCCCCCTGGGAGGCAGCCGATGAACGCCATGGTGAAGGCGGAGGGCGTCCACAAGTCCTTCGGCCACTCCCACATCCTCAAGGGCATCGACCTGGAGGTCGCCCCGCGCGAGGTCTTCTGTCTGATCGGCCCCTCCGGCTCCGGCAAGTCGACCTTCCTGCGCTGCATCAACCACCTGGAGAAGATCAGCGCGGGCCGGCTGCACGTCGACGGCGACCTGGTGGGCTACCGCCAGAAGGGCGACAAGCTGTACGAGTTGAAGGACAGCGAGGTCGCGCTCCAGCGCCGGGACATCGGCATGGTCTTCCAGCGCTTCAACCTCTTCCCGCACATGACGGCGATCGAGAACGTCATGGAGGCGCCGGTCCAGGTCAAGGGCGAGACGAAGGCCGTCGCCCGCGCCCGCGCCGAGCGACTGCTGGACCGGGTGGGCCTGGCGGACCGGGCGCGCCACTACCCCTCGCAGCTCTCCGGCGGCCAGCAGCAGCGGGTGGCCATCGCCCGCGCCCTGGCGATGGAACCCAAGCTGATGCTCTTCGACGAGCCGACCTCCGCGCTCGACCCCGAGTTGGTCGGCGACGTGTTGGACGTGATGCGCGGGCTGGCCGAGGACGGCATGACGATGATCGTGGTCACGCACGAGATGGGCTTCGCACGGGAGGTGGGCGACGCGCTGGTCTTCATGGACGACGGCAAGGTCGTGGAGTCCGGCCACCCCCGCGAGGTCCTGTCGAACCCGCAGCACGACCGGACGAAGTCCTTCCTGTCGAAGGTGCTGTAGCTCCTCGCGCCGGCGTGCGGAAGGGGCGGTACGGAGGATTCCGTACCGCCCCTTCCGCGTTCCCGCCCCGGCGGGGGGCTGGCAGGGCTACTTCGGCGCCTGCTCGACCAGTCGATCGTCGCGCAGCAGCGAGCGCATGTCGTCGACGGAGAGCGCCGGTTCGTCCAGACCGGTCGGCCCGAGCGGGCCCGGTGCGCTCGACACGAGGGTCCAGTACTTCCCGTCGGCCTCCCTGTCGAAGCTGCGCACGCCGTCGACGGAGTCATAGAGCATTCCGCCCTGGGTCCTGCCGCCCTCCATCCGCCAGGTGGCGATCTCGTCTCCGTTCGGCAGCTCCACCGGTTTGCAGTCCTGGCGTAGTTGGACGATGCAGAACTCACTCGCCTGCTTCATCTCAACGGGCATGTGGTTGACGTGGATGACGCCGATCTCGCCCCCCACTCGGACCACAAAGGTACCTTTTACAGCCATCTCGTCGTACAGCATCGGCGCACCAGCCCGCAGGGGGTAGGAGGCTCCACGGGTAGGGACCGTGGGGAGTTCGGAGAACCTCAGGATCTTCCGCACCTCATCGAACCGCCCGGGCGGCAGCATCTGTGCCAACCTGGCCGCCTCCTTCTCACCGGCCTTGCTGGTGTCGAACTTCATCGACGCCCCCGCCATCGACGCCAGGTTCCGATGGTCCTCCTCGCCCTGCCCGTCCATCAGCCGCGGGACGCCGACGACTCCGGTGGCGGCCACCACCGCGGCCACCGCCGTCGCCGTGATCCGTCGCCTCCGTCGCCGTTTCGACGCCGCCGCGAACACGCCGTCCGCGGTGACCCCGCTGCGTACGGAACCTTCCACCGCCCGCTCCAGCAGGCCCTTCACCGTCACGTCGTCCATCTAGCTGCCCTCCCGCAGTTCGACGCGCAGGGCCGCGAGCCCCCGCAGCGCATGGCTCTTCACGGTGTTCTCGCGCATTCCCAGGAGCCCGGCCGTCTCGGCGACGCTCAGGTCCTCCCAGTAGCGCAGCACGACCACGGCCCGCTGTCTGGGCGTGAGTCGGCGCAGGGCCGCGCGGACCATCAGGCCGGTGTCCGTGTCCGGGGCCGGTGCCGGCTGTCGGTCCGGCAGTTCACCGAAGGCGCGTTCGCGCCGCCAGAACCTGCGGCGACTGGCGATGAAGGTGTTCACCAGCGTCTTGCGGGCGTACGCCTCGATGTTGTCCAGGCGCGCCTTGCGGCGCCCGCCGAGCACGACCTTGACCAGCGTCGCCTGCACGAGGTCGTCGGCCTCGTCGCGGTCGCCGCACAGCAGATAGGCGCTGCGGAACAGGGCGTGCCGTCTGCCGTCGACGAACTCGCGGAGCGCGGCGTCGGCGGTGACGGTGGCCTCTAAGGTCACGTCTCCGGCTCCGACCCCGGCTCCGATGGTGGTGTCGGCGGCGGCACCGGTGTGTGCGAGCGTCATCCCGCCCCTCCCCGGTCCGCGGGCGCGGACCGTCTCACCCTGTCCAGTGCGGTGGGACGCACGGGAGGTTGCACCCCACCGCGGCGGATCACTTCAGGGCGAGCACCATGGCGTCGCCGGGAGAGGACCAGACGCCCCGGGCCTCGCCGAAGCCGGCCGTGAGCAGGGTCTGCGCGTGCCACTGGAGGGAGGGGGTGTCGCCGTCGGCGTGCTCGCCGTAGATCTCGAAGCGACGGGCGGTGGGCTCGGCCAGCGCGGGGTCCTTGGCGGCGAGGGCCCACCACGAGGCCCAGTCGACGGCGCCGTTCTCCTTCGCACGGTCCATCGCGGCGTGGCGGTGGGCGCGTTCGGCGGCGTTGATGCGGGGAGTGGTGCCGTCGATCATGTGGTCCGCGTTCATCAGGACGCCGCCGTCCCGGACGAGCCCGGCGAGTTGCCCGTACAGCGTGGCGAGCGGTCCGGCGTGCAGCCAGTGCAGGGCGGTCGCGGTCAGCACGGCGTCGTAACCGTCGTACGGCAGGCGGGCGGTCCAGTCCGGGTCCTTCAGGTCCGCGGTGACGAAGGTGACGCGGTCGTCGCCCGCGAAGGTGCCGCGGGCGATGGTCAGCAGGGCGGGGTCGAGGTCGACCCCGGTGCTGACGGCCTTCGGGAACCGTCGCAGCAGCCGGTCCGTAATACTTCCCGTACCGCACGCGAGGTCCAGGACCCGCGGCTCCGGGCCGACGGTGGCCTCGACCATGTCGAGCATCACCCGGAACCGCTCCTCGCGGTCGGGCATGTACCACTCCTGCTGACGGTCCCAGCTCTCCTGCCAGGCCGCCCAGTCGGTGCCCCTATCCGTTTCGTTCGCCGACACGGACGCTCCCTCCGCACTACTCTAGTAATACCCGCAGGCATAAATGCCCATTACCTGCACCTAACAAGCGTCGACCCTAGACCCATGCGGTAAGGACTACAAGTGGAACTGGTCTATTACTCGGATTACGCCGTACGCCTGGTCAACACCGAGGAGCCAGCTCGCAACAAGGACTCCCTCACCTCGGTGGAGACCATCCGCGACCTCTTCGGACCGGGCTCGCAGGCGGCGCGCAGGGCGAGCGACGCGGACCTGCCCCGGTTCCGGGCCGTGCGCGGCCGGCTGCGTGCGGTGTTCACCGCGGCCGACGAGGGCGACGAGACCGGGGCCGTCGACCTGCTGAACTCGCTGCTGCTGGAGTTCCCGATCAGCCCGCAGATCTCCGGCCACGACTTCCGCGACGAGGACGGCCGACCCAAGTGGCACATGCACCTGGCCGAGCACCCGTCGAACGCCACCGCCGGCTACGCCGCCATCGCCTCGATGGGCCTGGCCTTCCACCTCACGGAGTACGGCGTGGACCGCCTCGGCCTGTGCCAGGCGTCGCCCTGCCGCAACGCCTACCTGGACACCTCGACCAACCGTTCCCGCCGCTACTGCTCCGACCGCTGCGCCACCCGCGCGAACGTCGCCGCCTACCGGGCCCGCAAGCGCCTGGAGGGCGAACGGTCGCCGAGCACCGGCCGCACCGCGGACAGGGCCCAGGAGGCCAGCGCCCACAGCGAGCGCTGACCGCCCTCCCGCGGTCGGTACCGTCCCAGGACCCGGCCGAGCAGCAGTTCGCTGGGCACCGTGCCGAAGAGCCGGCTGTCCCCCTCGGCGCCGGGGTTGTCCCCGAGCACCCACCAGCCGCCGTCCCGTCGCTCCACCAGCCGCTTCACGATCAACAGGTCCTGCTGGAGCGGATGGCGCAGCACGGCCACGTCCCCCGGCTTCACTCCGGCGCCGTAGCGCACCAGCAGTTGGTCCCCGTGCCGGAGGGTCGGGTACATGGACGGCCCCGTCACTTCGGCCACCCCGAACGGCGCTTTCGGCTCCCGCTCCGGCTCAGTCATCCGCCACCTCCGAGCCCCGGGTCACTCCCCCGGGTACGTCCACGGTACGTTCCGCCACCGGTCCCATGGCGCCCCGGACTTTTGTCCTAAGCCCCGGGGGCAGCCGCGAAAACGGGTCCCTCACGGAGTAATGTCCCACCTGAGAAGACGATCACGAGGAAGGACTGCTCCATGCTCTCCCGCCTGTTCGCCCCCAAGGTGAAGGTCAGCGCGCACTGCGACCTGCCGTGCGGCGTGTACGACCCGGCCCAGGCCCGGATCGAGGCCGAGTCCGTCAAGGCCGTCCAGGAGAAGTTCCAGGCCAACGAGGACCCGCACTTCCGCGCCCGCGCCACCGTCATCAAGGAGCAGCGCGCCGAGCTCGCCAAGCACCACATCTCCGTGCTCTGGAGCGACTACTTCAAGCCGCCGCACTTCGAGAAGTACCCCGAGCTGCACCAGCTCGTGAACGACGCCCTGAAGGCGCTCTCGGCGGCGAAGGCGTCCACGGACCCGGCGACGGGCCAGAAGGCGCTGGACTACATCGCCCAGATCGACAAGATCTTCTGGGAGACCAAGCAGGGCTGACCCGCCCCGCGCTCCTGGACACCAGGTCAGAGCGAGCACACCAGTGGCCCGACCGCGGGGAGCAGTCTCCGCAGTCGGGCCACTGGGCTGCTGAGGATCGTCTACCCGCGCATGCGCGCTCCTACGACGTGCCCCCTGCGCCCTCGACGGCGGTCAGCGCGGCTCTCCAGGGGAACTCCGCCGGGTCGCCCTGCTTGGGCGGATGCGACCGGTAGCCGTCCGGCCCGTCGAGGTACGTCACTCCCTGGGCGCGTAGGTCCGCGATGTTCCGTGCGACCGCGGGTTGGGCCGCCTGAGCCTGGTTGAAGTACGGCACCGCCACCACGCGTACGCCGAGGTGCACTCCCTCCGAGACCAGGCCGATGGCCAGCGTGTCAGCGATTCCGGCGCCCCACTTGTTCAGACTGGTGCAGCTCAAGGGTGCGACGAGCATCGCGTCTGCTTTCGGAAGCGCGTCCTTCTGGCCGGGCAGTTTGTACTGGGAGCGCACCGGGTGCCCCGTCAGCTCTTCCAGGTCGCTCAGGCGGTCGTGCCACCACCGGGCCGCGGTCGGCGTCAGGATGAGGCAGACGTCCCAACCCGCGTCCTGGGCTTCTCTGACTCCGGTGTCGATGTACTGGGCGGGGCCGGCTGCGCAGGCGATGAGGTAGAGGACGCGGGGTGTCATGCCCGGAGTCCACACCGCGCCGCGAGCGCACGCAACTGACTGTTCGGCTGAGGGGTGGCCCGTAGGACGTCCTCCACCAGGTTCACGGTGTCGGGACGCCCTTCCAGTTCCTCGGGCGCCAACGCGGCGGCAGCCAACAACTCGGTGGCCGCCTGTTCTCGGCGTCGGGTCAGGAGCGCGGCACGCGCCTTGGAGACGTGCAGGCCGGCTGTTCGCTCGCGCGACAGGCCGCCGATGGCCTCGGGAGGGAGTCCCGCCGCTGCTTCAAGTGCCGACCAGCCGTCCTCGAACCGGATCAGGGTGTCCACTCGGTGCAACACGACATTCGTCGGCCCGAACATCGTCCAGTCCTCATCGAGGTCCCCGCCCTGCCGCTGGGCCACCTCCCCCGCCTCACCGATGAACCCGGAGGCGGCCCGCATCCGATCGGGCGTGCGCTCCTGCGACGACGCCGCCAGCGCCGCCGACAGGTAGAGCATTCCCAGCGTCGACAGGCCAAGCGGGCCCCGCGAGGAGAGGTCGGCGGACAGCCGGCGCGCGGCTCCGGTCGCGAAGTCGACCGCTGCTTCAGGGCGATGTTGGTAGACGAGGCTCTTGGCGATCCGGCGTGACGCCGCACCGATCTGCACCGGATCCCCGGACCGCTCCGCCGCGCTCAACGCCCGGTCCGCGGCCAGTGCCGCCGAAACCGCGGTCGACTGCCCGTACTTGTGCAAGTAGGACGTGCCGAGCTGGTACACGCGGGACACCAGCGCCCACGCTTCGCAGGTCCGGTCCGCAGGCGCTGCGTGGGCCGCTCTTTCGGCGCCGAGGATGAGACTGGGGAGATCCCGAGCGATCGCCTCGTAGTGGCACGCCTGGAAGGCTTCGCAGCAGTAGACGAGCCTGCCTCGTAGACGCCCCAAGGGGAGGGGATCGACATCGTCCTGCGATGCCCTCCTGTACAGCGCATCCGCCAGGCGGAGCGCGCCCGCGGGAGGCTGTGAGCCTGCTGCGGGCTCGGGCGGGGCGTCGGACAAGAGCTGCTCCAGGGGAATGCGCAGGACTTCACCCGCGCGCACCAGCACGGACAGCCGGGGGTCTTGCTGTCGCTTGCCGCCTTCGAGGTCCTGCACCCACCGCTTCGTCTGGCCCATGAGGCGGCCGAAGTCCGGTTGCGTGAGGCCGCGGCGGTCCCGCCAGTAGGCGATCCGTCGGCCGATGCGACCAGCATCCACAGCGTGCTCCCTGCGAAGGGCACGCACAGTGCGTGCCTACTCGTCTTGTACCGCGCCTTACCGTCCGTCGTAAGCCGATCACACAGACGGGATGGGCAATGGCCAATCATGAGCAATACCCACGGGCGGGCGAGCAACCGGACGCGGCGCCCGTGCCCGTGCCGGCGATGACCTTGCGGGTGTATCGCGTGGGTGCGGACGGCACGCGGTGGCCGGTGGAGCGGGAGGTCAGCGTCGTCGCGGCGCAGGACGTACCGGCCGAGCCGATGAAGTTCCCGCCGTGCTCATGCCCCCGGTGTGTGCGGGGTGTTCGGTGAGCCGGGCTGCTGGTGTGGGGGTGAGCTTGGTGGACGTGATCCGTGACGTGCGCCTGGCGGGTGCGGTGGTCCTGAGCCAACCTGCGAGCGACGTGGTCGAAGCGTTACGGGACCGGTTGCGGGCCCACATCACGATGCTGGCCGAGCCCGCCGAGGCGTACGGCCGCAGCCTCAGCGGCGAGTGGTACGGACAGCACGTCCTGACGTGCGTCGCGAGCGCACGCAAAGCCGCGGCCGGGGTCGAGCCCGGCATCCGCATCGATGAGGAACTGCTGCTCTTGGCCGAGTACGTCAAGACGCTCCTCATGTACACCTCGCGCAAACCGCGCCACAGCGCTTGATCTCCGTGTGCCGGCGCCCCGGGCAAGGGACGAACGCGCCGGCACACGGGTCCAACCGGCCCCGGCCCTGATTTCCGATCCCCCGCGACAGGGCCGGGGCCCCGCTTCGCCACCTCCGGGTGAAGCCTCGGGCGAAGGCGCAGGTGGGCCGGCTCGTGGGTGGGATGGTGGTGGCGCACTTCGCCCCCCTCACCAGCAAGGAGCAGACGCATGCGGTGGACCGTTCACGGCGAACGGCAGATCTACGCCAACCCCTGGGTCAACCTCTGGCTCGCGGACGTCCAGCAGCCGGACGGCCTCCGGTTCGAGCACCACGTCGTACGGATGCGGCACCTCGCGGTCGCCGCCGTGGTGGACGACCGGAAGCGGGTGCTGATGATGTGGCGCCACCGGTTCGTGACGGACACCTGGGGCTGGGAGTTGCCCATGGGGCTGATCGAGGAGGGCGAGTCGCCGGAGCAGACCGCGGCGCGGGAGGTGGAGGAGGAGACCGGCTGGCGGGTGGCGGCGCTGAAGCCGCTGCTGTACGCGCAGCCCGCGAACGGCATCACGGACTCCGAGCACCACTTCTTCCGCGCCGACGGCGCCACGTACGCCGGCCCGCCCGTCGAGGTCAACGAGGCCGACCGCATCGAGTGGGTTCCGCTCGCGGAGGTCCGCGGGATGATCGACCGCCGCGAAGTCGTCAGCGGCGCCAGCCTGAACGCGCTGCTGTACGTCCTCCTCGACGAGGCGACGGCCGGGCCGGGGCTCTAGGGCCCGCGCAAGGCCCCGCGCGGCCGTGCGACAGTGCCGTTGCCGGGGGGGATCCCAGCGCTCCCGCGAAAGAGGGGCGCGGGGAACTGCGCGACGAGCCCACCACCAGCGGGTGGAGACCAACGCTCCCGCAGAAGGACGGCGGCTCCGTCCAGAGGCACAGCAGACGGGGCTTTGCGGACAAGACCCAGGCGCCCGTTCACGCGGCCGGCACCGCGAGCAGCGGGCTGCCGTGGTGGCGTAGCCACTGGCGGTACGCCGCGGCGCCAGCGGCGACTTCCCGGTACGCCTCCGCCAGGTCCAGGTACGCCCCCTCGGCCACCTCCTGGGCGCCGGCGCGCGAGCACAGCAGGAGCCGTACGGCCAGGGGGTCGCCGCGCAGGGGACGGATCGCCATGTCGCCGCGCGGGTCGGAGGTGGGCTGGCAGGGGGCGACGGCCTCGCCGACGGCGATCAGCGCGGCGGCGGTGTGGTAGTCGCCGTGCAGCAGCGGCGGGTCGATGCCCGCGGCGAACAGCACCCGGCGCACGCCCTCCCACTCGCCGTCCACCGTGGGGTCGACGATCCAGCGGTCAGCCGCCAGGTCGGCGAGTTCCACGACGGGCGCGGCGGCGGCCGGGTGGTGGCGCGCCATGGAGACGAACTGCGGCTCGCGCTCCACCAGGACGCGTACGGACAGCCCTTCGGGCAGCAGGAGCGGGCAGCCCTCCACCTCGTGCACGAAGGCGACGTCGAGCTGTCCCGCCGCGACCATCTTGAGCAGGGAGTTCGGCGAGACGTCCACGTGCAGGGAGATGTCGGTGCCGGGCAGTCGGCGGCGCAGCCTGCCGAGCCAGCCGGGCAGGGCGCGGCTCGCGGTGGAGCCGATCCGCAGCCGGGGTCCGCCCGCCCGCGCGGCGGCCGACTTGGCCTCGGCCACCAGGGCGCTCATCTCGGCCAGCAGGGGGCGCGCCCGGCTCAGCACGGCGCGCCCCACCGGGGTGGGCCGGCAGCCGGAGCGCTCCCGCGTGAAGAGTTCGGCGCCCAGGGAGTTCTCGATGCGACGGAGTTGGGTCGTCAGCGACGGTTGGCTGACGCCCAGTTGCCGGGCCGCCTTGTGCAGGCTGCCCGCGTCCGCGATGGCGCACAGGGCGCGGAGGTGTCTCACCTCTAGCTCCATGGTTGGAGAGTAGGACCGCGCCAACTGCCGCACCAGACGCATAGTCCGGGCACAGCGGGACGGATGAGGACGACACCGCCCGAGAAAACGGAACCCCCAAAACCGGATCGATGACATGGGCATGAAGTAACCGGACAACCGGGGCGCCCCGGGTGATGCGTCGGCGTTATCGAGGGTTGGCATCATCCCAACCAGGGGTGGTTCCCCGAAACTCGGCCGTACCGAACCGCTCAACGGACGAGTAGGAGCCCCCCATGCGTCACCCCCGATCCGTCCTCGCTGCCGCACTCGGCATCGGACTGGCCGCTGCGCTCGCCACCCCGGCGGCCGCCGCCACCGCCCCCGTCGCGTCCCCCGCGTCCGCGGCCGGCACCGCCGCTGCCGCCGCCGGCTGGGCCGCGTACGAGAAGTCCGGCGAGGACGCCCGCGCGACCGAGGCGTTCATCAAGGCCGTGCAGAAGGCCGTCGCCGAGCAGCGCGCCGCCAACCCGGACGCCCGCGTCGTGACGGTCAACTACAGCGCGGCCGGCGCGCCGTCCTTCCGCAACCAGATAGCCCGCAGCACCCAGGTGTGGAACAGCACCGTCAGCAACGTGAAGCTGCGCGAGGGCGGCAGCCCCAGCTTCACCTACCGCGAGGGCAACGACCCGCGCGGCTCGTACGCCAGCACCGACGGCCACGGCCGCGGCTACATCTTCCTCGACTACCGCCAGAACCAGACCTACAACTCCAACCGCGTCACCTCGCACGAGACCGGACACGTGCTCGGCCTGCGCGACAACTACAGCGGGCCGTGCAGCGAGCTGATGTCGGGCGGCGGCCCCGGCCCGTCCTGCCAGAACGACATCCCGAACAGCGCCGAGCGCGCCCGGGTCAACCAGCTCTGGGCCAACGGCTGACGGATCGACAGCCGATGGGCTGAAGGCAAAGGAGGGGCGCCCCGCCGGAACCGCCGGCGGGGCGCCCCTCTCCTTTCGACTCCTCCCCACGCGCGCCCGGCGCGCCCTGCGTCAGGCGTCCGCCGGCGCGCGCACCCCCAGCTCCGTGCCGTGCGGCAACAGCCGCTGGAGCCGGTCGAGCGCGTCGTCGAAGTCGCCCCCGGCCACCCCGGCCTCGAACGCGGCCCCGCCGTAATGCAGCGTCAGATTCAGATCGGCCCGGTCCAACGAGCCGTCGGGACGCGGCTCGCCGAGCGTCAACAGACAGCTCAGCGTGGCCCGCTGGACCGCTCCGTCGGCATGGACGGGGAGCGGCATGTCCCACTCCAGTACGCAGGACGAGAGCAACCCCTCTGCCCCTATGGCCTCCAGGGCGGCAAATGTCGCACCCTCGTACTCAACACCCCTGATGCGCGTGCACAGTTGACGTCCGCGCGCCGCGATCGTGACGGCTTCCGCGCCCCGCCGATCGCGGTACCAGCCCGCCCAGACTTCAGTCGACTCCGATGACATGGCGCGGACTGTAGCGCTACGGCGGACGGGGGCGTACATCAGGGATGCCTGAACGGCGCATTCGTTCCGCGGCGTGTTCCAAAACCGTTCGGTACGGGGCCGTGCCCGGCCGGTTCCACCCGGGCCGCGCAGGCCAGGAGCGGACGCGGTCAGTTCGTGCCGACGGAGGTGCCGGGGCTCTCGCCCGGCGGCTGCGGGGCGCCCCCGGAACCCTGAGCGCCGGCGGCGCCCCCGGCGCTCGCGGCGTCCTGAGCGCCGTCGACCTCCTCGGGCGGCACGTACCGCTCGCACGCACGGTGGTGGCAGGGGCCGGGCCCCCAGAAGGGGACGAACGCTCCGAGGGTCTTGCGTCGCTTGATGACGGTACCGACAGGCCGGCCGCACGACGGGCACCGGAACTTCGCCTGCGGGCTCCGGAGCTCGGCCTGCGGGCTGCGGACGGTCCGACGTCCTTCGCTGCCCATGACTCCAGGATAGAGCGGGGTGCGGACGGCGGGCAGCCCGGCGGTGCGCCCCGTTCGCCCACTCGGGTCGCACCCCGGGCCGCCGGGCCGTCCGCGTCGCTCAGCGGCTGCGGCGGGTGACGAACTCCGCCAGCGCCAGCAGGTCGCCCGCCGCCGCGAGGTCCGGCACGGCCCGCGACAGCTCGTGGACCGCCCGGGCCATCCGGTCCGACGCCTGCTCCTGCGCCCAGTCCCGGCCGCCGGCCCGGTCGACGGCGTCCGCAGCGCGCGCCACCGCGGCCCCGGTCAGGGGCCCCCGGTACAGCTCGGCCAGCTCCGCGCCCGCCGGCGTGCCGGACGTGAGCGCGGCCACCACCGGCAGGGACTTCTTGTGCGCGGCGAGGTCGGCCCCGGCCGGCTTGCCGGTGCGCCCGGGGTCGCCCCAGATCCCGATCAGGTCGTCGATGAGCTGGAAGGCGAGCCCGGCCTCGCGCCCGAAGGAGTCCATGGCCGCGGCCTCCTCCGGCCCCGCGCCGGCGTACAGCGCCCCGATCGCGCAGGCGCACCCCAGCAGCGCGCCGGTCTTCGCGGTCGCCATGGTCAGGCACTCGTCGAGCAGGACCTCCTCCGGGGCGCGCTCCTCGAAGGCGCAGTCCGCCTGCTGGCCAGCGCACAGCTCGATCACGCAGGCCGCCAGCCGGTCCGCGGCCTCGACCGCGGCCGGGTGGGCGTCCGCGGCCAGCAGCCGGTGTGCGAGGGCGAGCATCGCGTCGCCGGTGACGATGGCGTCCGCGGTGCCGAAGACGGCCCAGGCGGTGGCGCGGTGCCGACGGGTCGCGTCCTCGTCGATCACGTCGTCGTGGAGCAGGGTGAAGTTGTGGACCAGCTCCACGGCCGCCGCGGCTCCCACCGCGGGCTCCGCCGCCCCGCCGAAGGCGTCCGCCGCGGCCAGCACCAGGGCCGGCCTGATCGCCTTGCCCGCGAACCCGGCGCCGGGCACCGCGGGTGCACCACCGGCCCCGGGCTCCCGGCCCTCCCAACCGAAGTGGTACGACGCGACCCGGCGCAGCGAGCGGGGCAGCGTCCCCACGGCCGCGCGCAGCCGCGGGTCGACCAGCTCACGGGTGCGTTCCAACAGGGCCGCGGCCTCCCGGGCCGCACCGGCCCCTGCCGCGGGCGCGGCCTCCGACATGGTCAACGAGCGGTCCTTCCACCAGGTGAATCGACGACGACCTGCTTGCCCGGGACGCTCAGTTCCAGCGCCCCACCTCCACGTTCTCCAGCACCCCCAGCGCGTCCGGCACCAAGATCGCCGCGGAGTAGTACGTCGTGACCAGGTAGGAGACGATCGCCTGCGCGTCGATGCCCATGAAGCGCACGGAGAGCGCGGGCTCGATCTCGTCCGGGATGCCGATCTGGTGCAGCCCGACCACGCCCTGCTCGGACTCGCCCGTGCGCATGCACAGGACGGACGTGGTCCCGGAGTCGGTGATCGGGATCTTGTTGCACGGGAAGATCGGCACTCCGCGCCAGGACGGCACGTGGTGCCCGTCGACCTCCACGGTCTGCGGCACCAGCCCGCGGCTGTTGCACTCGCGCCCGAACGCGGCGATGGCCCTCGGGTGGGCGAGGAACAGCCGCGACCCGCGCCGCCGGGAGAGCAGTTCGTCCAGGTCGTCGGGGGTCGGCGCGCCCGCGTGCGGCTGGATCCGCTGCCCGTAGTCGCAGTTGGCCAGGAGGCCGAACTCCCGGTTGTTGATCAGCTCGTCCTCCTGCCGCTCCCGCAGCGCCTCCACCGTCAGCCGCAACTGCTGCTCGGTCTGGTCCATGGGCCGGCCGTAGAGGTCGGCGACCCGGCTGTGGACCTTCAGCACGGTCTGGGCGACGCTCAGTTCGTACTCGCGGGGCGACGCCTCGTAGTCCACGAAGGCGTGCGGCACGACCGCCTCGCCGACGTGGCCGGCGGACAGGTCGATCGCGGCTTCGCCGTGCTCGTTCGTCCGCTGCTGCGGCACGGCGACGAAGGCGGCCAGCTGGGCGGCGAGCGACGCCACCCGGTCGGCGAGGCCGAGCACGTCGGCCCGGCTCAGCTCCAGCACGGTGCAGGCGGTGGCCGCCCGGACGGAGTGGTCCCAGGTGGCGTCGGCGGCGACGAGCGCGCCCTCGCCGAAGTACGCGCCGTCGGCGAGCGCGCCGAGCACCGCCTCGTCCCCGTACGGCCCGGAGCCCACCCGCTCGACCCGGCCGTGCGCCAGCAGGAAGACCCGGTTCGTCGGCGCCCCGGCCGCGGCGATGACCTGCCCGGCCGCGTACTCCCGCTGCACGCAGCGGTTCGCCAGCTCCGTGAGCGCATCCTCGTCCCCGTACCCCCGCAGGGCCGGCAGCTCGCCCAGCTCGGCGGGGACGACGGCGACCCGGTTGCCGGTCTGCACGAAGGTCACCCGGCCGTCGCCCACCGCGTACGTCAAGCGGCGGTTGACCCGGTAGGTACCGCCCTGGACCTGCACCCACGGCAGCGTCCGCAGCAGCCAGCGGGAGGTGATCTCCTGCATCTGCGGCACGGACTTCGTGGTGGTCGCCAGGTTCCGCGCGGCGGCCGTACCGAGGCTCTGCTGCTCCGGCGCCCGCTGCTCGCGGACCCCGTCGCCCGCAGCGCCGACCGAACCGCCCGTACCAACCGGACCAACCGGACCAACGGACATGGCACTTCCTCTCGATCATGCGTGACTGCCGCAGGGGCGCTCGCCCCGGGATCCGACGTCTCCCGCAACGCACCGCCTGACCTGCGTGGAGAAAGCGTTTCAGCGCATGAAGTGCCGGCGCCATTACCCGAATTGATGGGACTAGATCAGCTCCGGCGGGGCACATCCCGCGGAATTCCGCAATCCGCCAGGTGGGGCGATCAGAGCTGACCGAATCGGATCGCACACGTTCCGAACAGCCGGCGGAGCCGGCCGACCGGGGTAGGTAGGCCGATACGGAATTCGCCGTACCGCCCCCCACCCCCAACCCCCCGCACCAACCCTCACGTCCAACCCCTCCTCGTACCTCCAGGGAGTCGCCATGTCCTCACCCATGTCCGCCAGCCGGTTCCTCGAAGCGCTGCAGGACGAAGGGCTCAGGGTCGTCCAGGTCGGTGAGTGGCGCACGCACAACCGCAACCACAAAGGCCCCTGGGGGCCGGTGCACGGCGTGATGATCCACCACACGGTCACGAAGGGCACGGCCCTGACGGTGGCCCTGTGCCGGGACGGCCGCCCCGACCTGCCGGGCCCCCTCTGCCACGGCGTCATCGCCAAGGACGGCACCGTCCACCTCGTCGGGTACGGCAGGGCCAACCACGCCGGGCTCGGCGACGACGACGTGCTGCGCGCGGTCATCGCCGAGAAGGCGCTCCCCGCGGACAACGAGGCCAACACCGACGGGAACCAGTACTTCTACGGCTTCGAGTGCGAGAACCTGGGCGACGGCAAGGACCCCTGGCCAGAGGCCCAGTTGGCGGCCATCGAGAAGGCGGCCGCCGCGATCTGCCGGGTGCACGGCTGGAACTCCCGCTCGGTGATCGGGCACCTGGAGTGGCAGCCGGGGAAGGTCGACCCCCGCGGCTTCACCATGGACGCGATGCGCTCCCGCATCCACGACCGTCTGAAGTAGCCCGGTCCCGGGCGCTGCCGGGGCGGTGCGGTGCCCGGGGGCCGTTGTCGGACCCCCGGGCCACAATGGGGTCCATGACGCCACAGGTGTTCGATCCCGCCGCCGCCCTGCGGCCCCGGCTGCCGTCGCCGCTGCAGCCGGTCGAGGACGAGCGCTTCGCGCGCCACGGCGTCCGGCTGCTGCTCAAGCGGGACGACCTGATCCACCCCGACCTGCCGGGCAACAAATGGCGGAAGCTGGCGCCGAACCTGGCCGCGGCCGCCGGCCGCCCGCTGCTGACCTTCGGCGGCGCGTACTCGAACCACCTGCGGGCGACCGCCGCAGCGGGCCGGCTCCTCGGCGTGCCGACCATAGGCGTGGTCCGCGGCCACGAGCTCGCGGACCGTCCGTTGAACGACTCGCTGGCCCGCTGCGCGGCGGACGGCATGCGCCTGGTCTTCGTGGACCGCACGACCTTCCGGGCGAAGGCCGACCCGGCGGTGGTGGCGCGCGTGATCGCCGCCGCCGGCGGGATACCGGACTCGGTGTACGTGGTCCCGGAGGGCGGCAGCAACGCCCTGGCCGCCCGCGGCTGCGCCGACCTGGGCCGGGAGCTGCGGGGCGCGGCTGACGTCGTCGCGGTGGCCTGCGGCACCGGGGGCACCGTCGCGGGGCTGGCCGCGGGGCTCGCCCCGGGGCAGCGGGCCGTCGGCTTCCCGGTGCTCAAGGGCGGTTTCCTCACCGCCGACGTGGAGCGCCTCCAGCGGGACGCCTTCGGGGGCCGCCGCGGCGACTGGTCCTTGGACGACCGCTTCCACGGCGGCGGATACGCCCGCATACCGCCCGAGGTCCATCGATTCGCTGACGAGTTCGAAACCCGCCATGGGCTGCCCCTGGAGCGACTGTATGTGGCCAAAATGCTGCACGGTTTGACCGCGCTGGTGGCCGAAGGCGCCTTCCGGCCGGGGACGAGCCTCGCCGCCGTCGTCACGGGCACCGCCGGCCCGGCGTCCGAGGGGCCGCGGTCGCGGGACGCGGATCAGTCGTCGCCCTCGCGGTAGGCCGCCGCCTCCTCCAGGTCCAGCCGGAACAGCAGCGTGCGCATCATCTCGTCGTCGATCCGCCGCTCGTCCCGCAGCCGTACGAAAACCTTCCGCTCGGTGCCGATCATCTCCCGGGTCAGCCTGCGGTAGGTGTCGTCGGCGGACTCCCCGGTCTCCGCGTTCACCGCCCCCAGCCGCTCCCAGACCGAGTTCCGCCGCCGCTCCATCACGGTCCTCAGCCGGTCCGCCAAGGGCTCCGGCAGGGCGTTGTGCGGATCCGCCAGCAGTTCGTCCAGGCGCCGGTCGGCCGCCGCGGACGCCTCGCTCTGCGCCTGCGCCTCGGCCAGCGTGTCCGCGTACGCGTCGCGCTTGGGCAGCCGCAGCGCCCTGATCAGCGCCGGCAGCGTCAGCCCCTGCACCACCAGCGTCCCGATCACCGTGGTGAAGGTCAGGAAGAGCACCAGGTTCCGGGACGGGAAGGGGTCCCCGCTCGCCGTGGTCAGCGGTACGGAGAACGCGATCGCCAGCGAGACCACCCCGCGCATCCCGGCCCAGCCCACGACCGTCGGCGCCTTCCAGTCCACCCCGGGCTCCCGGTCCCTGATCCGGGGCGACAGCCGCCGCGGCAGGAACGTCGCCGGGAAGACCCACACGAACCGCACCACGACCACGAACACGAAGACCCCGACCGCGTACCCGAGGGCCTGGCCGACGGCGTAGTGCCCGAGCCCCTTGAGGACGTACGGCAGTTGCAGTCCGATCAGCGCGAAGACCACGGACTCCAGGACGAACGCGACCATCCGCCACACCGCGGCCTCCTGGAGCCGGGTGGCGAAGTCGACCTGCCAGGCCCGGTGCCCCAGGTAGAGCCCGACCACGACCACCGCCAGCACCCCGGACGCATGGACCTGCTCGGCCGCCGCGTACGCGACGAAGGGGATCAGCAGCGACAGGGTGTTCTGGAGCAGCGGCTCCTTCAGATGGGTGCGCAGCCAGTGGATGGGGACCATCAGCAGCAGTCCGACGCCGACGCCGCCGAGCGCGGCGATGGCGAACTCGGCGATGCCCTCGACCCAGGTCGCGCCCTCGCCGACGGCCGCCGCGACCGCGACCCGGTACGCGGTGATCGCGGTGGCGTCGTTCACCAGGGACTCGCCCTGGAGGATCGTGGTGATCCGGTTCGGCAGCCCCAGCTTGCGGGCGATGGCGGTGGCGGCGACCGCGTCCGGCGGCGCGACGATCGCGCCCAGCACCAGCGCGGCGGTCAGCGGGAGCTGCGGGATCAGCAGGTGGGTCAACCAGCCGACGGCGAGCGTGGCGAACAGGACGTAGCCGAAGGACAGCAGGGCGACCGGGCGCACGTTGGCCCGCAGGTCCAGGTACGAGCTGTCCAGCGCGGCCGTGTGCAGCAGGGGCGGCAGCACCAGCGGGAGCACGACGTGCGGGTCGAGGGTGTAGTCGGGGACGCCGGGCAGGTAGCCGGCGAGCAGTCCGACGGCGACGAGCAGCAGCGGGGCGGGGACGGGGGTCCGCCGGGCCGCCCCGGCGACCGCCGCGCTGGCCGCGATCAGTGCCACCAGTGGCAGTGCTTCCATGCGCGCTCCTCCTGCCGCCCGCGACGCCGCCCGCGACACCGTCCGTGCCCGGCCGACCTGGGCCGGTCCGGTTGGGTCCCGCCCGGTGCCGGCCGCCGGCGCTCGGCGCGAAGGTGCGGCGCATCCGCCGTAACCTGGCCATCATGAGCGAGTGCCCGCACGCTGCGGCTCTGCCCCGCCCGGAGCCGGCCGCGCAGTCCGAAACCTGCCCCGAGTGCGTGATCGCCGGGACGCAGCCCGTGCACCTGCGGCTGTGCCTGGTCTGCGGCCACGTGGGCTGCTGCGACTCGTCCCCGCTGCGGCACGCCAGCGCGCACTTCAGGGAGACCGGCCACCCCGTGATGCGCAGCTTCGAGCCCGGCGAGGACTGGCGCTGGTGCTTCGTGGACGCGGCGCTGGTGTAGGGCAGGGCCGGAGAGTCGGGGTGCGCCCTGACGCGTTGTTGCAGGTCGCATTCCCTGCGCCGCTGGACATGGCCGCAGTTTCTCTGCGGGAGCGTTGGTCTCCACCGGCCGGTGGGTGGCTTGTCGCGCAGTTCCGCCCCCTACGCCCAGAGGGCGTGGTGGTACCCCCAGCGCCCCTAAACCCCCCTTCGTCTGCGGCCCGGCGAGGGGTACAGATTTCCCCGCCCCCTCAAAACCCACGCCCTGCGGCCGTGACGGGGACGCCAGCGCTCCCAAGCCCCTACCCCGGCTCGCAGGTGAAGGACGGGAGAAGCGAAACAGGGGCGCGGGGAACTGCGCGACAAGCCACCCACCGGGCCGCAGAGACCTACGCTCCCGCAGGGTAACGGCGCGTACATCCAGGGGCGCTGGGGCCCCACGCCCTGTGGGGGCCGAAGTGGGGGCGCCCTCGTACCCGCAGGGCACAGGGGGCGGAACTGCGCGACAAGCCGCAGACGGGCCGCAGGCACAACCGCACAGCTCGCCGCACGGCGAAACCGCGGGTTGGTGGGGGCGTCACATGGGTACGTCAACCCTTCACCGGTTGCCTGGAATTGCGTGCCGCAGACCTCTAGCCACTGTGTGTACTCATATGCCTACCATGAGTGACAGTGACCATGGGGGGCCCTGCGACAGGGCACCATGGATCGCGATAGCGTCGCCGGGCCGGTACCGGCTGCGCGCGGGAGCCGACCGGTCTTCGTACCGGACCGCGTAACCGACGGCCCCGGGACCTTCCTCCCGCGGCCCCGAAAGAGCTTGTGTCACCTTGGAGGTGAGGGTGTCCCAGATCGCAGGTGAGCCCGGGACCCAGGACTTCGTGGAAGTCCGGCTGCCCGCTGCGGGTGCCTATCTGTCCGTGCTGCGTACGGCCACCGCCGGTCTCGCAGCGCGCTTGGACTTCACCCTCGACGAGATCGAGGATCTGCGGATCGCAGTCGACGAGGCGTGCGCGATCCTGCTCCAGCAGGCCGTCCCCGGCTCGGTCCTGAGCTGCGTCTTCCGGCTCATCGACGACTCCTTGGAGGTCACGGTCTCCGCGCCGACGACCGACGGCCGGGCCCCCGAGCGCGACACCTTCGCCTGGACGGTGCTCTCCGCGCTCGCCGGCAAGGTGAACTCGTCGGTGGCCGATGACCGCACGGTCTCCATCAGCCTGTACAAACAGCGCGGCGCGGGACCCGGGCCGGCGTGAAGAACGGGGACGGTCCGGTGTGGGACGAGGACGGTCCCGTACGGGACACCAGACGGGACGACGGACGGCCGGACGGGGCACGGCAGGGGCGGCGGGACGGGCAGCCCGCGGTCCCCGGCATCCCCGAGCAGCAGGTCCGACCGCTCCCGGTCGAAGGGCCCGGCGTCGAGGGACCGGGTGCCGAGGGCCTCAACGGCGAGGCGCCCGACGGTGTGGAACCGAGCGGCCGAGGGGCCGCGGCGGAGCAGGAGGCGGGGACTGCCATTGCGGCGGAGCCCGGGGCGAGGGCGGACCACATGAGCGAGCAGCAAGAGCAGACGCACGACAGCCGACCGGACCACAACCACAACCACAACCACGAGCACAACCGCAGCGCGGACGGCCAAAGCCCGGACGGCAACGACGCCGACGGCCCCAACGCCGACGGCCACGGCGCTGACGAGCGGCACGAGAGCCCGACCGAGCACCGGAACGAGAGGCAGGACCGCGGCGGCGCCCGCGCCCTCTTCGTCGAGCTGCGCAAGCTGCCCGACGGCTCCCCTGAGCGCGCCGAGCTGCGCAATCGACTGGTGCGCATGCACCTCCCGCTGGTCGAGCACCTGGCCCGCCGGTTCCGCAACCGCGGCGAACCCCTGGACGACCTGACCCAGGTCGCGACGATCGGCCTGATCAAGTCGGTGGACCGGTTCGACCCGGAGCGCGGCGTCGAGTTCTCCACGTACGCCACCCCCACGGTCGTCGGCGAGATCAAGCGGCACTTCCGCGACAAGGGCTGGGCGGTGCGGGTGCCCCGCCGCCTCCAGGAGCTGCGGCTCGCCCTGACGACGGCGACCGCGGAGCTGTCCCAGCAGCACGGCCGCTCCCCCACGGTGCACGAGCTGGCCGAGCGGCTGAGCATTTCGGAGGAGGAGGTCCTGGAGGGCCTGGAGTCGGCGAACGCCTACTCCACGCTCTCCCTGGACGTCCCCGACACGGACGACGAGTCCCCGGCGGTCGCCGACACCCTCGGCGCCGAGGACGAGGCCCTGGAGGGCGTCGAGTACCGGGAGTCGCTGAAGCCGCTGCTGGAGGACCTGCCGCCGCGGGAGAAGCGGATCCTGCTGCTGCGCTTCTTCGGCAACATGACCCAGTCGCAGATCGCGCAGGAGGTCGGCATCTCCCAGATGCACGTCTCGCGCCTGCTGGCGCGGACCTTGGCCCAGCTGCGGGAGAAGCTGCTCGTGGAGGAGTGACGGTCGGCCCGCGCGGGCCGGAGCGCGTCAGCGCTGCGGGCCGCGGATGCCGAGCGCCTGCGTCGTCGCCGGGTTCACCAACAGCACCAGACCGGAGACCGCGACCACCGCGAGCACCATCCCGACCGGGATCAGCGCACCGGTCGACCTCAGCAGCGTCCAGGCGGGGATCAGCGCCATCAGATGCGTGATCAGCGCGGGCCCGCGGCTCCAACTGCGCTGGAGCAGCAGCCCGCGCGCCGCGACCAGCGGCAGTGCACCCAGGGCGATCATGGTGAGCCCGCCCATCTCGGCCTGGGACGGGCTCTCCGGCCGGCCCAGCAGCCCCATCACGAGCATGTAGACGCCGTACGCGACCAGTGCCAGACCTTCCAGGCCGGACGTCGCGGCGGCGGCCGTCAGGCGGGCGGGGCGGGGGCTCGGCGCATCACTCACCCCGCCAGGGTAGCCGCCGCCGCGGGCCGCCCGATCCGCCGGCCCCGCCCGACGACCGGGCCGCGCGGGGACCGGCGTGCGCATCCGCGTGCGGACCGGTGCGAGGGGTCCGGGGGTGGGACCGGCACTCGCCGCTAGGTACGCTGCACCCCATGCGTGCACTCCTCGTGGTCAACCCGGCAGCAACCACCACCAGTGCCCGTACGCGCGACGTATTGATCCACGCGCTCGCCAGCGAGATGAAGCTGGACGCGGTGACGACGGAGTACCGCGGCCACGGCCGGGACCTGGCGCGGCAGGCGGCGGAGTCGGGCGAGGTGGACCTCGTCGTCGCGCTCGGCGGCGACGGCACCGTCAACGAAGTCGTCAACGGACTGCTGCACGACGGCCCCGAGCCGGACCGGCTGCCACGGCTCGCGGTCGTGCCCGGCGGTTCCACGAACGTCTTCGCCCGCGCGCTCGGCCTGCCGAACGACGCCGTCGAGGCGACCGGCGCCATTTTGGACGCGCTGAACCGCAAGAGCGAACGAACGGTCGGACTGGGGCTCGCTTCCGGCACCAAGGGCACCGCGGACGAGGGCGTGCCGGAACGCTGGTTCACCTTCTGCGCGGGATTCGGTTTCGACGCGAGCGTGATCGGCCGGGTCGAACAACAGCGGGAGTTGGGAAAGCGCTCCACGCATCCGCTTTACGTCCGACAGGTGGTGCGCCAGTTCCTGCGCTACCCGCACCGCCGGCAGGGCACGATCGAGCTGCGGCGGCCCGGCGCGGACCCGGTGACCGACCTCGTGGTGTCCATAGTCGCGAACACCTCTCCCTGGACCTACCTGGGCAATCGCCCGATCTACGTCTCCCCGCGGGCCTCCTTCGACACCGGTCTGGACGTGCTCGGACTCTCCCGGCTGTCCACCGCGGCGGTCACCCGCTACGCCTCCCAACTGCTGATGTCGACGCCCGAACGGGGCCCGCACGGCAAGTACGCGACGACGGTCCACGACATGGATGACTTCACCTTGAATTCAAAGGTTCCGCTCCCCTTTCAGATGGACGGAGACCACCTCGGACTGCGGACGAGCGTGACGTTCACAGGCGTACGCCGTGCACTGCGTGTGATTGTGTGAGTAGAAGGGCCGTACGGCCTTTATCTCGAACGTACGGACTGCGATCCACCCCATGGAAGTACGGCTGTGACCTAGTCGACACCGAGGAATCAAAAAAAACTTTCCGGAAGGGGTTGTATCCGCCGCCGAGGTTTGCGAATCTCTTCATGGCGATCGGGACGGCCCGCAAGACCTCGGCCCGCAGATCACCAGAACCCCTCCCCTGAAGCCTGGACCTTCGTCGATGTGATGTTGACGATCGCCCTTCCCTCGCGGGGGGATTCGTGAAAGCGTTCACATTCACAAGCACCCGCATTCATACCTAGGAGAGGTAGCAGCCATGGACTGGCGTCACAACGCCGTTTGCCGCGAGGAAGACCCCGAGCTCTTCTTCCCCATCGGCAACACCGGTCCTGCGCTGCTGCAGATCGAGGAAGCCAAGGCCGTCTGCCGTCGCTGCCCCGTCATGGAGCAGTGCCTGCAGTGGGCGCTTGAGTCCGGCCAGGACTCCGGCGTCTGGGGTGGCCTCAGCGAGGACGAGCGCCGCGCGATGAAGCGCCGCGCCGCCCGCAACCGGGCGCGCAACGCCAGCGCCTGACCGCCACCGCGACGAGCCTGAGGCAACCGGGCGGCGCGTACAGCGCGTACGCACTCACCGCCCCCGAACCGCAGCGCGCAGTAGCAACGACCCACAGCATTCGAGCCCCGGAACGCATCTCGAAGCGTTCCGGGGCTCGCTGCTGTGTTCACCGTCACTTCCGCCGCGGCGGTGCCGTCACTTCTTCTGCGCCCGCACCGGGACGTCGAGGACGACGCGCGTGCCGCGGCCGGGCTCCGGCACCGGGAGCATGTCGAAGGTGCCGCCCAACTCCCCCTCCACCAGGGTGCGGACGATCTGTAGGCCGAGGTTGCCGGCGCGGTGGGCGTCGAAGCCCTCGGGCAGGCCGCGGCCGTCGTCCTGCACGGTGATCAGCAGCCGGCTGTCGGCGCGGGTCTCGCCGCGCACCGCGGAGACCTCCACGGCGCCCCGCTCCCCCGCCGGGAAGGCGTGCTCCAGGGCGTTCTGGAGGACTTCGGTGAGCACCATGGACAGCGGGGTCGCGACCTCGGCGTCGAGGATGCCGAACCGGCCGGTGCGCCGGCAGTCGACCTTGCCGGGTGAGATCTCCGCCACCATCGCGATGACCCGGTCCGCGATCTCGTCGAACTCGACGCGCTCGTCCAGGTTCTGGGACAGCGTCTCATGGACGATGGCGATGGAGCCGACCCGGCGCACGGCCTCGTTCAGCGCCTCCCGGCCGCGCACGGAGTCCATCCGGCGCGCCTGGAGCCGCAGCAGGGCCGCGACCGTCTGGAGGTTGTTCTTCACCCGGTGGTGGATCTCCCGGATGGTGGCGTCCTTGGTGATCAACTCGCGTTCGCGCCGGCGCAGTTCGGTGACGTCGCGCAGCAGTACGAGCGAGCCGATGCGGACGCCCTTGGGGCGCAGCGGGATGGTGCGCAGTTGGATCACCCCGCCGTTGCCCTCGACCTCGGTCTCCCGGGGCGCGTAGCCGCTGGCGAGCTTGACCATGGCCTCGTCCACCGGGCCGCGGGAGGGGGCGAGTTCGGCGGTGACCTGGCCGAGGTGGTGTCCGACGAGGTCGGAGGCGAGGCCGAGGCGGTGGTAGGCGGAGAGGGCGTTGGGGCTGGCGTACTGGACGACGCCCTCCGCGTCCAGCCTGATCAGTCCGTCGCCGACGCGGGGGGACGCGTCCATGTCGACTTGTTGCCCCTGGAAGGGGAAGGCACCGGCGGCGATCATCTGCGCCAGGTCGGAGGCGGACTGGAGGTAGGTGAGCTCCAGCCGGGAGGGCGTGCGCACGGTCAGCAGGTTGGTGTTGCGGGCGATCACGCCGAGCACCCGGCCCTCGCGCCGCACGGGGATGGACTCCACGCGCACGGGCACCTCCTCGCGCCACTCGGGGTCGCCCTCGCGCACGATGCGGCCCTCGTCCAGGGCGGCGTCCAGCAGCGGGCGGCGGCCCCGGGGCACCAGGTGTCCGACCATGTCGTCCTGGTAGGACGTCGGGCCGGTATTGGGCCGCATCTGGGCGACGGAGACGTACCGGGCGCCGTCCCGGGTGGGCACCCACAGGACGAGGTCGGCGAAGGAGAGGTCGGAGAGCAGCTGCCACTCCGAGACCAGCAGGTGGAGCCATTCGAGGTCCGAGTCGCTGAGAGCGGTGTGCTGGCGTACGAGGTCGTTCATGGAGGGCACGTCTGCGAGCGTACCTGTGGCCGCCGCCTGGGATGAGAGGCCGGTGAGCCAGGGATGAGAGGTCGGATGAGACTTCAAACTGGTGCGGGCCTACGCATGGACATCCGCGAATGGTCTAGTCCACAATGAATACATCAAGAGCTTCCGCCCTCCCCGCACAGGTGGGCGGAGTGAGGTCCGGCGTTCTCTGCCCTGACTGCGCCGCGTCCTCCCCAACGGCCGCGCGAGCCCGCACACTCGCCCGGTCGAAGCACTCCGGGCTGCGGTGCCGGGCGGGTTGAGGGTCCCGCCAGGCGCCGCGGCCCGCGGGTTTTTCCGGCCCCCTCAGGGCCCCTCAGGGCGCCTCCGACAGCTCCCGCCGGCCAGGCCGCGCAGTGCGGTCTCCACCACGGCCTCCGGCTCGACGCGGCCCGCACCGTCCCGCGCCTGGAGCGACATCCCCCGGAGCACGGCCCCGACGAAGCGCGCGAGCGCGGTCGCGTCGGTGTCCGCCGGCAGCACCCCGGCCGCGACGTCGGTGCGCACGCGCCGCTCGAAGAGCGCGGTGTTGGCATTGCGCCGGTCCCCCAGGGACGCCAAGATCCGGTGTCCGCGCAGGTGAGCGCGGCGCTGGTGACCAGACAGCCGGGCGGGCGCGCGGGGTCGGCCGGCGGCCGGCCGGACGTGACGGGCGGCTCGGTGCTGTAGGGCGCCCTCGGCCTCAGCGGGTCTCGGTGACCTTCGCCAGGGCGCGGGGGGCGTCCGGGTCCTGGCCGCGGGCGATGGTGACCTCGTACGCCAGCAGTTGGAGCGGGAGGATCTCCACGATCGGCTGGAGCTCCTCCGGGAGGCCGTCCGTGGGCAGGACGAAGCCGGCGGACGCCTTCGCGACCTGGGCCGCGGGGCCGATCACCACCAGGTCGGCGCCCCGGCCGCGGAGCCGGTCCAGGACGGGCTGGAGGGCGGTGCCGCCCTTGCCGTCGGTGACGACGGCGATGACGGGCGAGATGTTGTCGACCATCGCGAGGGGGCCGTGCAGCAGGTCCGCGCCGGAGTACGACAGCGCCGGGATGTAGCTCGTCTCCATGAGCTTGAGCGCGGCTTCCTTCGCCGTGGGGTAGCCGTAGCCGCGCGAGGTGATCACCATGCGCTCGGCGAACCGGTAGCGGGCGGCGAGTTGGCGCACCTCGTCCTGGCGGTCCAGGACCTGCGCCGCGAGGTCGGGCAGCGCCTTCGCCGCCGAGGTGTCGCCGCCGCGCAGCCCCTCGACGAAGAGGTACAGCGCCAGCAGGGACGCGGTGTACGTCTTGGTGGCCGGCAGCGCCTTCTCGGGGCCGGCCAGGACGTCGATGTGGAACTCGGAGACCGCGGCCAGCGGCGAGTCCGGGTTGTTGGTGACCGCGAGCGTCACCGCGCCCGCGTCCCGGGCCGCGCGGGTGGACGCGACCAGGTCGGGCGAGCCGCCGGACTGGCTCACCGTGATGACCAGGACGTCCCGCAGTTCGGGCTTGGCCCCGTACGCCGTCGTCGTGGACATGGACGTCAACCCGCACGGCAGGCCGAGCTGGATCTCCAGCAGGTACTTGGCGTACAGCGCCGCGTTGTCCGACGTGCCGCGCGCGGTCAGCAGGACGAACCGGGGTGCGCGGGCCGCGATCGCCGCCGCCGTCTCACGGATGCGCGGCGCGCCCTGTTCCAGGATGCGTCGCAGCACTGCGGGCTGCTCCGCCATCTCGCCGGACATGATCCGCCCGGGGCGCTCGCTGGCCGACTGCTGCGAAGGGGCAGGCATCTGGGGGCCTCCAACAGGCGTTCCGTGCACCGGGGCCCCGGGGCCCTCGGGTGGGGTCCACACCCCTCCCGAAGCCCCCGGGGCCCTCGGCACAACGCTCGGTCCGCGTCGGTCAGGCACCCGCTCCCAGGCCGGTGATGACCTCGGCGGCGGCGCGTCCGCAGACGCGGGCGGCGCCATGGGTCGCGACGTGCAGCGCGCCCCTCGGCCGGTCCCTGTTGACGCCCATCTCGACGACGACCGTCTCCGGCCGGGCCGCGACCAGCGCGTCCAGGGTCTGCGCCATCCAGGGGTGGCGGTGGACGTCGCGTACTACTGCGACGATCCTACGGTCTGCCGCAGCCGCCAGCACTTCCCCGACCAGCTTCTCGGTGCCGCCGTCGGCGTGCTCGGGGGTGTAGGCGTCGCCCCGGGTGTCCGGCACCAGCGCGGTCAGTTCGCCCACCACGCCCCACGGCGTCTCGTCGCCGACGGCGATGTTCGCCTCGGCGGCGAAGGACGCCACGTACGGAGCGTCGGTGACGGGCTCGTACGGCCGCTCCCCCGCCGTGACGGCGACGGCGCGGCGCGCGGCGACCAGCCCCACATCGGCTCCGCCGGAGCGGATGCCGGGCGCGGTCCCCTCCTGCGTTTCCGCGCCCGGCTCCGCGACGGCCTCCCGTGCCCGGCGCGTCCAGTCGGCGAGGGCGCGGACCCGCGCCGCCGCGTCGGCCAGCCGTTCCTCGGGCAGGTCGCCGTCCCGCACCGCGGTGACCAGCGCATTGCGCAGGGCCACCACGGTCGCCTCGTCCGCGAGGCCGCCGCCGACGCAGATCGCGTCGGCGCCCGCGGCGATCGCCAGGGCCGCCCCGCGCTCCAGGCCGTACGTCCCGGTGATCGCCTGCATCTCCAGGCCGTCGGTGACGATCAGCCCGTCGAAGCCCAGCTCCTCGCGGAGCAGCCCGGTGAGGATGCGCGGGCTCAGGGTGGCGGGCCGGTCGGCGTCGAGCGCCGGCACCAGGATGTGGGCGCTCATCACGGCCTTGGTGCCGGCCGCGATCGCCTCGCGGAACGGCAGCAGGTCGCGGGCGTGCAGGGTGTCGAGGCCCACGTCGATGCGGGGCATCGCGAGGTGGGAGTCGACGTTGGTGTCGCCGTGTCCGGGGAAGTGCTTGACGCACGCGGCGACGCCGGAGTCCTGGAGTCCCTGGACGTACGCCACGGTGTGCCGGGCGGCGAGCGCGGCCTCGGCGCCGAAGGAACGGACGCCGATGACCGGGTTGTCCGGGTTGGCGTTGACGTCCGCGGACGGCGCCCAGTTGAAGTCGACGCCGCAGGCGGCGAGCCGGCGGCCCAGCTCGCGGGCGACGTCGCGCGTCAGCCCGGTGTCGTCGACCGTCCCGAGGGCGTAGTTCCCGGGGAAGGACGAGCCGCCGCGCACCTCCAGCCGGGTGACGTCCCCGCTCTCCTCGTCGATGGCGACGAGGAGGTCGTCGCGCTCGGCCCGCAGTTGGGCGTTGAGCGCGGTGAGCTGCTCGGGGGTGGTGATGTTGCGGCCGAAGAGTCCGACGCCGCCCAGTCCGTCGGCGATCTGTCGCAGCAGCCAGTCGGGGGCCGTGGTGCCCTCGAAACCGGGCTGGAGGACGGCGAGCGCGTCCCGGCTGAGCTGGTCGGTGGCCTTGAGGTCGTTCGTCGTGGTGGTCACCGCGCGTTATCCCTTCACTGCGCCGTCGGTGAGCCCCGAGACCGCCTTCCGCTGGAGGAAGACGAAGAGGATCAGGATCGGGATGGCGAAGAGCGAGGACGCGGCCATGGTGGCGCCCCAGTTGCTGCCGAAGACGGACTGGAAGCTGGACAGCCACAGCGGCAGGGTCTGGAACTCCACGTCCTTGTTGAGCACCAGGACGATGGCGTACTCGTTCCAGGCGGTGATGAAGCCGAACATCGAGGTGGACATCAGGCCGGGGGCCAGCAGCGGCAGGATGACCTTGAAGAACGCCTGTCCGCGGGTGCAGCCGTCGACCATCGCGGACTCCTCCAGCTCCTTGGGCACGGCGGCGACGAAGCCGCGCAGCGTCAGGAGGGTGAAGGGGAGGATGGAGACGGTGTAGAAGATGGTCAGCGGCACCAGGCTGTTGAGCATGTCGGCGTCGCGGGTGATGAAGTAGAGCGAGATCACCATGACTTCCCAGGGCGCCATCTGGGCGATCATGAAGCCGATGATGAATCCGCGGCGGCCCTTGAACTTCATCCGGGCCAGGGCGAAGGACGCGGCCAGCGCGATCGCCAGGGAGAACAGCACCGCGAGGATGGTGACCGTGAAGGAGTTGCGGACCAGGGTCCAGAAGTGGTCGGCCTCGATCGCGGCCTTGAAGTGCTGGATCGTCGGGTCGAGCGGGATCCACACCGGGGTGTCCGCCACGATGTCCGTCGTCTTCTTGAACGCGGTGGCGAACATCCAGTACACGGGGAACACGAAGCCGACGCAGAGCAGGACGGCAGTCACGTTGGGCCACATGCGGCCCAGCAGGGAACGCTTCATCGCTCGTCCTTCTCTTGCTTGAGAACGATCCGCAGGTGGAACGTCGTGATGAACAGCAGGATCACGATCGTGAGGATCGCAATGGCGGCGCCCATGCCGTAGTGCTGGTTGCCGATGCCCTCGACGTACGCGTACACGGGCAGGATCTCGGTGAGTCGGTCCGGACCGCCCTGGTTGATGGCGAGGACCTGGGGCAGGGCCTTGAAGACCCAGATGATCTCCAGGAACGTCGTCGCCAGGAGGAAGGGCTTCAGGAACGGCAGGGTGACGGAGGTGAAGCTGCGCCACATGCCGGCGCCGTCCAGCGACGCGGCCTCGTACAGCTCCTTCGGGATCGTGGTGGTGGCGGAGTAGACGTAGATCGCCACGAAGGGGATCGACTGCCACACGATCAGCAGGGTGATCACGAAGAAGGTGGAGAGCTGGCTGCTGAACCAGTTGTAGTCCGCCATGCCCTCGAAGCCGATCTGGGCGAGGACCCAGTTGACGACGCCGAAGCGCTGGGCGAAGAGCCACTGGTAGACGGTGGTGGCGGCGATGACGGGCATGGCCCAGGCGAAGACGAGCGCGATCATCAGGGCGAAGCGCATCCGCTTGCCGAGCCGGGCGAGCAGCAGACCGACGAGGAGGCCCAGCACCATGATCAGCAGGACGTTGACGCCCGTGAAGACGAGCGATCTGCCGGTGACCCGCCAGAAGTCGGAACCGGTCAGGATCTCCTTGTAGTTGTCGATCCCGTTCCACTCGGTGAGACGCTGGATCAGCTGTCTCATGTTGAGGTTCTGGAACGACAGCAGGAGGTTGTTGAACAGCGGCCACCCGAGGACGACGATCGTCACGCCGATCGCGGGAAGCATCAACAGATAGGGCAGGAGTGCGCCGCCTCGGGACGCTGAGGGCTTGCCCTTGCCCTCGACGGAGACCTTCGATACCTCCGTCGGGCCTGATGGCGGCCTTTCGGTCTGCACGGTCATGCTCGTCATCTCTTCACTAGGCGCCGGGGGGAACGCAGTGGGCGGCCGGGGGGGGGGCACGTCGGCCCCCGCCCCGGCCGCGAAGACTTACTGCTTCTGAGCCAGGCGCTTGTTGAAGTCGCCCTCGACCTGCTTGGCGGCGTCCGCCGGCGACTTGCCGTTCAGAACGGCGGTCAGGTAGGTCTTGATCGGGTTCGGCGCGTTCTCGACCGCGGCCCACTCCGGGATCAGCGGGGTGGTGCCACCGACCTTGGCGGACGGCGCGGCGGCCTCGGCGACCGCGTTGCCCGTCAGGTTGGAGTTCAGCGACTCCTTGTTCGGGATGACGCCGCTGGCCTTGGACAGGCCGCCCATGTACTTGTCGGACAGCAGCAGCTTCAGGAACTCCTTGGCGAGCGCCTTGTTCTTGCTGCCCTCGGCGACGGCGAGGTTGGAACCGCCGAGGAAGACGCCCTCGGGCTTGTCGGCCGTCTCACCCGGGATGGTGAAGTAGCCGATGTCCTTCTCGATCTTCGGCTCGGCCTTGACGGCCGTACCGGCCTCCCAGCCCATGCCGATGAAGGCGCCGGTGTTGCCCTTGGCGAAGATCTCGGCCTGCTGCGGCGTGGCCTCGTCCTTGTCCTTCGGCGCCTGGGAGTACGACTGGAGCTTCTTGTACTCCTCGGCCGCGGCGACGACCTTCGGGTCGCTCAGGTTGGAGACGTACTTGTCGCCGTCCTTCTTCACCAGCTCGCCGCCCTGACCGATGACGAGGCCGACGAAGTGGTACCAGTTCTGGCCGGGCAGGTAGATCGGCTCCTTGCCCTTGGCCTTGATCTTGTCCAGCGCGGCGTAGAACTCGGCGCGGGTCTTCGGCGGCGCGGCGATGCCGGCCTCGGCGAAGATCTTCTTGTTGTAGAGGACGACGCGGTTGGCGAACCACCACGGCGCGGCGTACTGCTTGCCCTCGAACTGCGCGCCCTCGTTGAAGTTGGCGGCCCAGTCCTTGCCGATCTCGTTCTTCAGGTCGCCGAGGTCGGCGAGGCCGCCGCTCTTGGCGTACGCGGAAGTCTGGGTGTTGCCGATCTCGAAGACGTCCGGCGGGTTGTCCTCGGAGAGCGCGGTGGTGAGCTTCGGCTGGATGCCGGTCCACTGCTGCTCTTCGAACTTCAGCTTGGCGCCGGTCTTCTGCTCGAACTCAGTCGTGAGATCCTTGAGCCACTGGTCGGGCGTCGACCCGTCCATGGCCCAGAAAGTCAGGGTCTTGCCCTTGAAGTCCGCCGGGTCGCCGGAGCCTTCGTCCTTCTTGTCGTCCGAACCGCACGCAGCAATGCTGACCAACATGCCCGCGACGCCGATCGCCGCGATGAGCTTGCGCTTCACGCCACCCTCCTAAGGGATGCCTGCCACCCCCGCCCACCACGAAGCCACACGTACGTCATACGCGAAGTACTACTGCCTGGGGCTGGGACCTGGTCTTTAATGGTTTAGACCAGTACCGGGAGCTTGGCCTAGACCTTTAGGGCTGTCAAGGCTCGATAAACCTGCCTATCCAGTCCGTTACCGGAACGACATCTGGGCATGATCCGGGCAGTGTTCGGCCGCTCACCCGCCCCGGGTTCCACCCGGCGACATGGACTAGACCAACCCTAGTCCCCACGGTGTATAAGAAGCAGTGGTGTCGCCTGGAACGGTGCCAGGAACACGACCTGGCAGGAAGCCCGGGACGACGAGGGTCACTCCCCGGGACCGGCCCGTGCCACGATGTGAGCCGCGACAGACGGAGGAGCCGGTGACGGCAGCAGCGCAGGAGTCGGGAAGGCGGGCCATGACGACGGACGGGGTGGGCACGGAGACCGAGGGCGGGACGCAGACCCGCACGGCACGCGTGCCCAAGTACTACCGCCTGAAGCGACACCTCCTCGACATGACGGAGACCCTGCCGCCGGGCACCCCGGTGCCCCCGGAACGCACGCTCGCGGCCGAGTTCGACACCTCGCGCACCACGGTGCGCCAGGCCCTCCAGGAACTGGTCGTCGAGGGCCGGCTGGAGCGCATCCAGGGCAAGGGCACGTTCGTCGCCAAGCCCAAGGTCTCCCAGGCGCTGCAACTGACGTCGTACACCGAGGACATGAAGGCCCAGGGACTGGAACCGACGTCCCAACTGCTGGACATCGGCTACGTCACGGCGGACGACACCCTCGCCGGGCTGCTCGACATCACCACCGGCGGTCGGGTGCTGCGGATCGAGCGGCTCCGGCTGGCGAGCGGCGAGCCGATGGCGATCGAGACGACGCACCTGTCGGCGAAGCGCTTCCCGGCGCTGCGGCGGAGCCTGGTGAAGTACACCTCGCTGTACACCGCGTTGGCGGAGGTGTACGACGTGCACCTCGCGGAGGCGGAGGAGACGATCGAGACGTCCCTCGCGACGCCGCGGGAGGCGGGGCTGCTCGGCACCGACGTGGGGCTGCCGATGCTGATGCTCTCCCGGCACTCGCTGGACGAGCGGGGCGAGCCGGTGGAGTGGGTGCGGTCCGTGTACCGCGGCGACCGCTACAAGTTCGTGGCGAGACTCCGCCGCCCCCAGGACTAGCCGCGCCCTTCTCACGAGCCCCCCGGGCACCCCCCGGGGGGCTTCGCGCTGCGCGCGCCCTGACGTATCCGCGGTTTCCCCTGCGGGCCGATTGGTCTCCGCGGCCCGGTGGTCGGTTGCTCGCGCAGTTCCGCCCCCTACGCCCAGGGGGCGTGGGGGGACCCCAGCGCCCCTGATTCGCCGGCCCCGGTCGCCAACCCGCGGCCCGTCTACAGCTTGTGGCACGACTCTGCCTGCGACCCGCAGGGAAGCGGCGGGTGCGTCAGGGGCCCAAGAGGTCGCGCCGCAAGCCACAGACGGGCTGCAGGCGGGTCGCGGACGCGGGCGCGCGACACAAGATGTGGGGGCTACCTCCAAGCGTCGCCCCCACATGTATGCTCATCTCGCTGTCACCGCAGAGGAATCCGGTGCGAATCCGGAACTGTCCCGCAACGGTGTGCTTCGGCATGCTTCGTCATGCCCGGCGAGTCCGACCGTCTGTCGACAGCGCGCCCGGCTCGTCCGACCGGGTGCCCAGACGTCCGGGCCTCGCGGTTGGGCCGGTGGACGCCGTACGTGCTGGCGGCCTGCGCAACGCAGCGGCAGTGCGCCCCGGCACGCCCACTCCCCCGCACCGCCCGTGAGCCGAGCGAGGGAGAGCACCACGTGACCATCGCGCCAGCCGATCCGGCTTCAGGCACCGCCGAGCAGCTTCCCGGGCAGCCGACCCCGGCCGACCGGCCGACCGGGCCCACGCCCCCCGGAGCAGCCGCCGCGGTGCCCGAGGACGGCCCGGGGACCGCGCTCCTGCGGACCCTGACCGACCTCACGGCCGATCTGCCGGACACCGACCCCGGCAGGGTGGCCGCCGCCGCCCTGCGCGGTCGGCACGCCGGATCGGACGCGGCCGAACTCCACGGGCTCGCCACCGACGCCGCCGCGGGCCTCATCTCCGAGGACCCCGCCTACTCGCGCCTCGCCGCCCGCCTGCTCGCCCGCACCATCGTCGCCGAGGCCGCCGGCCAGGGCTCCGTCTCGTTCTCCGACTCGGTCAAGGTCGGCCACGACGAGGGCCTGATCGCCGACCGCACCGCCGCGTTCGTCGCGCTGCACGCGGAGCGCCTGGACGCCGCGGTCGACCCGGTCGCCGACGACCGCTTCGGCTACTTCGGCCTGCGCACCCTCTACAGCCGCTACCTGCTGCGCCACCCCATCACCCGTCAGGTGATCGAGACCCCGCAGCACTTCATGCTCCGGGTGGCCTGCGGTCTGGCGGAGGACGACGGCGTACGCGCCCTGGACGAGGTCGTCTCCCTGTACGGGCTGATGAGCCGGCTGGACTACCTCCCCTCCTCCCCCACGCTCTTCAACTCCGGCACCCGTCACCCGCAGATGTCGTCCTGCTACCTGCTGGACTCCCCGCTGGACGAGCTGGACTCCATCTACGGCCGGTACCACCAGGTCGCCCGGCTCTCCAAGCACGCCGGCGGCATCGGGCTCTCGTACTCCCGCATCCGCGCCCGCGGCTCCCTCATCCGCGGCACCAACGGCCACTCCAACGGCATCGTGCCGTTCCTGAAGACCCTGGACGCCTCGGTCGCCGCGGTGAACCAGGGCGGTCGCCGCAAGGGCGCCGCCGCGGTGTACCTGGAGACCTGGCACGCGGACATCGAAGAGTTCCTGGAGCTGCGCGACAACACCGGCGAGGACGCCCGGCGCACCCACAACCTCAACCTCGCGCACTGGATCCCGGACGAGTTCATGCGCCGGGTCGACCAGGACGCCCAGTGGTCGCTGTTCTCCCCCGCCGACGCCCCCGAGCTGGTGGACCTGTGGGGCGAGGAGTTCGACGCCGCCTACCGCGCCGCCGAGGCGAAGGGCCTGGCCCGCAAGACCATGCCGGCCCGCGAGCTGTACGGCCGGATGATGCGCACCCTCGCGCAGACCGGCAACGGCTGGATGACCTTCAAGGACGCCGCCAACCGCACCGCCAACCAGACCGCCGAGAAGGGCCACACGGTCCACTCGTCGAACCTGTGCACCGAGATCCTCGAAGTCACCGACGACGGCGAGACCGCGGTCTGCAACCTGGGCTCGGTCAACCTCGGCGCGTTCGTCGCGGACGGCGACGTCGACTGGGAGCGGCTGGACGCCACCGTGCGCACCGCGGTCACCTTCCTCGACCGGGTCGTCGACATCAACTTCTACCCGACCGAGCAGGCCGGCCGCTCCAACGCCAAGTGGCGCCCGGTGGGCCTGGGCGCCATGGGCCTCCAGGACGTCTTCTTCCAGCTCCGGCTGCCCTTCGACTCCGCCGAGGCGCGCGCCCTGTCGACCCGCATCGCCGAGCGGATCATGCTCGCCGCGTACGAGGCGTCCGCCGAACTGGCCGAGCGCCACGGCACCTTCCCCGCCTGGGAGAAGACCCGGGCCGCCCGCGGCGTGCTGCACCCCGACCACTACGACGCCGAGCTCAACTGGCCCGACCGCTGGGCCGCGCTGCGCGAGCGCGTCGCCCGCTCCGGGATGCGCAACTCGCTGCTGCTCGCGATCGCCCCGACCGCGACGATCGCCTCCATCGCCGGCGTGTACGAGTGCATCGAGCCGCAGGTGTCGAACCTCTTCAAGCGCGAGACCCTGTCGGGCGAGTTCCTCCAGGTGAACTCGTACCTGGTGGCGGACCTGAAGAAGCTGGGCGTGTGGGACGCGCAGACCCGGGAGGCGCTGCGCGAGTCCAACGGCTCGGTCCAGGGCTTCTCCTGGGTCCCGGCCGAGGTCCGCGAGCTGTACCGCACGGCGTGGGAGATCCCGCAGCGCGGCCTGATCGACATGGCGGCGGCCCGCACCCCGTTCCTGGACCAGTCGCAGTCGCTGAACCTGTTCCTGGAGACGCCGACCATCGGCAAGCTCAGCTCGATGTACGCGTACGCCTGGAAGCAGGGCCTGAAGACGACGTACTACCTGCGCTCCCGCCCGGCGACCCGGATCGCCCGCGCCGCGAGCGGCACCGCGGCGGCCGCCGCCCCCGTACCCGCGCAGACCACCGCCGAAGAGGCGGTCGCCTGCTCCCTCGAAAACCCCGAGTCCTGCGAGGCATGCCAGTAATGTCCGACACGTCCGCCCCCAAGCGCGCCCAGAACCTGCTCGACCCGGGCTTCGAACTGACCCTGCGGCCGATGCGCTACCCCGACTTCTACGAGCGCTACCGGGACGCGATCAAGAACACCTGGACCGTGGAGGAGGTCGACCTCCACTCCGACGTCGCCGACCTCGCCAAGCTCACGCCGAAGGAGCAGCACCTCATCGGGCGGCTGGTGGCGTTCTTCGCCACCGGTGACTCGATCGTCGCCAACAACCTGGTGCTCACGCTGTACAAGCACATCAACTCCCCCGAGGCGCGGTTGTACCTGAGCCGTCAGCTCTTCGAGGAGGCCGTGCACGTCCAGTTCTATCTGACGCTGCTGGACACCTACCTGCCCGACCCGGAGGACCGCACCGCGGCCTTCGCGGCCGTCGAGAACATCCCCTCGATCCGCGAGAAGGCGCAGTTCTGCTTCAAGTGGATCGACCAGGTCGAGAAGATCGACCGGCTGGAGACGAAGGCCGACCGCCGTCGCTTCCTGCTGAACCTGATCTGCTTCGCGGCCTGCATCGAGGGCCTGTTCTTCTACGGCGCCTTCGCGTACGTCTACTGGTTCCGCTCCCGCGGCCTGCTGCACGGCCTGGCGACCGGCACCAACTGGGTGTTCCGCGACGAGACCATGCACATGAACTTCGCGTTCGAGGTCGTCGACACCGTCCGCAAGGAGGAGCCGGAGCTCTTCGACGACGAACTCCAGCAGCAGGTCACCGACATGCTGAAGGAGGCGGTGGACGCGGAGCTCCAGTTCGGCCGCGACCTGTGCGGCGACGGGCTGCCGGGCATGAACACCGAGTCCATGCGCGAGTACCTCCAGTGCGTCGCCGACCAGCGGCTGACCCGACTGGGCTTCGCCCCGGTGTACGGCTCGGAGAACCCGTTCTCCTTCATGGAGCTCCAGGGCGTCCAGGAGCTGACGAACTTCTTCGAGCGCCGCCCGTCGGCGTACCAGGTCGCGGTGGAGGGCTCGGTCTCCTTCGACGACGAGTTCTGATCCCGTACGCAGACGCACGTGCGAACGCCCGACCGGGCAGTCCCGGTCGGGCGTTCGCGTGCGTGCTCGGGTACGCGGCGGCGTCCTAGTCGTTCGGGACGGTCTCGTACCGCGGCGTGCCCTCCGCCATCTGCTTCAGCGCGTCCTTGCGGTCCCGCTTCGACAGCCGGTCGATGTACAGCCGCCCGTACAGGTGGTCCGTCTCGTGCTGGAGGCAGCGGGCGAAGTACCCCGTGCCCTCGACCCGGATCGGGTTGCCGTCGAGGTCCTGGCCGCGGACGACCGCGTAGTCCGGGCGGGCCAGCGCCGCGTACGCCGTCGGCACGGACAGGCAGCCCTCGTTGGACTCGTCCAGCACCCGGCGCTCCGCCGGCAGTTCCTCGACGACCGGGTTGCAGACCGCGCCGACGTGCCGCACGCCCTCGTCGTCGGGGCAGTCGTACACGAAGACCTTCAGGTCCACGCCGATCTGGTTCGCCGCGAGGCCGACGCCCTCCGCGGTGCGCTGGCTGGCGAACATGTCGTCGACGAGCGCGGCCAGCTCGTCGCCGAACTCGGTGACGTCCCGGCACTCCCGGTGGAGGACCGGGTTGCCCACGACCGTGATGGGACGGGAGGTGCCGCGCTCGCGATGCGCGCGCTCGCGCTCCTCGCAGTCCTCCGTGTCGATGATGAAGTCGTCGACGACCGACTGCTCCGTGTCCTGCTGCGACGCCATGGTTCCTCGATACCCCGGTGATCTTCCTCGGTGGCCGGCCCGCTAGGTCGACCTCGTCCGTACAGGGTACGGAAGCGGCGCCGGCCGCGCGTGCACGGTGCGGCGATCGGCCGGGGTCCGTCAGCAGACCTCTTCGAGGTCCCGCCAGGCCCGGGAGTCCGGGCTGTCGGCGACCCAGCCGTCCAGCAGTCCGCGCACCAGCCCGGCGGGGGCCGCGATGCCGCACTCCCGTTCGGGGTGCCACAGGTCGCCCGCGGTGCGGTGGCCGAGCGGACCCGGGTGGCCCGGCTCGCTGTGGTCGTGCGGATCGAGGTGCTCGCCCTCGCCCTCCGCGCTCGGCATCCGGCTCTCGGAGCAGGAACGGCACAGCAGCCGTACGGACGAGGACCAGTCCTCGGCGGCGAAGCCCGCGTCGGAGGCCAGCCGCTCCAGGGCGTCGCGGTCGTCCTCGCTGCCGGCCTCCAGCAGGACGACCCAGGTGGGGACGGGCGAGGGCGCCCACAGCTCGATCTCGTCGAAGACCGGGTACGAGGGGCCGGCGGTGGTGGTGCGCTCGCCGTTCGGCACCCCGTCGTGGAGCACGACCTCGCCCCAGCGGCGGCCGGACGACGGCAGCGGAATGGACAGCACCTCTATCCGCGCCGGGTCGAGCCGACGGCCCCACACCACCTCGGCCTCGCCCTCCGGCGAGAGCCGCACCGCCGCGCTGCCCAGATCCATGACGACGGGCTCGCCGACCGGCCCGAAGCCCGTGGCGGAGCCGGCGGCGGAGCGGGAGCGGGAGGTGGGGCCGGGCACCTTCAGGCCGTACGCCTGCCAGGCGCGGCGCGCCAGCGGCCAGTCCTGGAGGGCGGTGGCGGCGATGCCGACGTTCCACCAGTCGGGGGCGCCGGTCTCCTTGTCGAGCAGGGCCACGGCGCGCAGCCCCGCGGCGCGCGCCTGCTCCCAGTCGTGCCGGAACTTGTGCAGCAGGGCGAGGTTGAACCAGGACTCGGAGAGCCAGGGCTCCAGGTCGGCGGCGCGCGTCAGCAGTGCGCCCGCGTCCTCGTACCGCCCGTCGCCGATCAGCGTGAACGCGCGGTCGGTGGCCTGCCGCCACGAGGCGGAGGGCCGATGCCGTACCTTCCCGAAGATCCTCACGATTCCCGCCTGCCGGTCGCTCGGGTCAGTTCCCCCGGACGTGTTCGCCGCGTCTGAGCGCCATCTGCTCGTCTCTCCTCATTCCTCATTCGCATCCAACCATGCCGTGCTCGGAGCTGGCTCCTTACCCATGGGTTACCCAGGGCGGCGCGGGTCCGACCGCCCGGGGCCGGGGCGCGTCAGAGCGGCCCGCGCCCCTTGGCCCCGTTCCGCGCGAGCACCCTGGCCAGGGACTCCACGACCTCCGGTTGGTGGTCGTGGCCGGTGGCCAGGCGCAGTCGTTCCAGGGCTTCCAGGGCCCTGGCCGCCTGCCCGGTCCCGCTGTGGGTTCCCGTTCCCCCGGTCAGATCGTCGTATGCGTTGACGGTGCGGACGATTCGCGCCGTGAGCGGCTGCTCGCGGTACGGGTCGGCCTGTCGCTCCACCACGACGGCGACGGCGGCGGGCACCCCGGTCTGGCGGACGACCGCACCGCCGAGCAGGGCGATCCGGCGCTGCTCGGCGGCGGGCAGCAGGGCGGTGGCGCCCTCGGGGACCGGGTCGACGAGGGAGAGCTGGCCGATGTCGTGCATCAGGGCCGCGTACTCCAGCACCGTCAGGTCGGGTCCGCTCAGCCCCAGGTCACGACCGACTTCGGTGCTCAGGTCGGCGACCCGGCGGGCGTGGCCGTGCGGGGTGTAGCCGGCGACCTCGGTGGCGCGGGCGAGGGAGGCGATGGTCTGCCGGTAGGTCGCCTTCACGGCCGCGTACCGCCGCAGGGAGAGCTGGGTGAGCAGCAGGGGGAGGCAGAAGACGGGCAGGGCCCACAGGCCGGCGACGGTGACGGCGAGCGCCATGACCGCGCCGGTGGCGCAGACCGCGGAGCCGATGCCGGGCAGGGCGCGCAGCTCCTCCCGGAGCAGGGCGCCGTAGGGATAGCCGGTGCGCGAGCCCTGGATCGCGGCGGCGAGCACCGAGTCCGCGAGGGCGGTGAGGGCCAGCAGGGCGAGCAGGAAGAGGGCGTACAGGGCGCCTTCGGACCAGTTGACGGGGGCGACGCCGTGGTACACGGGCTGGAAGCAGATGGCCACGAAGGCGGCGACCAGGACGCGGCCGGCCAGGTGGTCGATGACGGGCCCGGGCCCGCAGGAGGCGTGCGGCAGCGAGCCGATCAGGGTCGCGACGAGCACGACGGCGACGACCTGGAAGACGCTGTGGGTGGTCATGCGCCCGCCGCAGTCGCCGAGCAGGGCGTACGCGAGGGATCCGGCGGCGCCGAGCGGCGCGGGCTCCCGCTCGCCGGGGGTGAACGCGCGGCGGGCGACCTCGCCGATGGTGATGAGGACGCCGAAGGCGAGGGCGATGGCGGGCTCGTGGAGGCCGCCCCAGAAGGTGGCGCCCACGCCGGCGCAGCCGAGGAGCGCAGCGGCGGCGTGGATGCCGTTGACCTCGGTGACGCGGGCGAGGCGGACGGCACCGATGCGCCCGCCCGTACCGACGCTCTCGTCACTCATCGACGGCCGCCCCCGCTCGGCCGGTCACCGCCGCGCCCGGCGCGCCCGCGCGCGAGCGGGGCCGGGGCGGCGCGGGGCGCGGGCGGCAGCGGTATGGCGGGCGGCGGCGCGGGCGGCGCCGGGGGCGTCTCGTCGTCCGAGGTCACCGCGGTCGACCAGCCGTGCCGGGACAGCGCCCGCACCAGCGCCTGCACCATGCGCGGGTCGAATTGGCTGCCTGCGCACCGCTCCAACTCCTTGAGGGCGACCGAAACGGGCCGTGCGCGGCTGTAGGAGCGGGTGGAGGTCATCGCGTCGAAGGCGTCGGCGACGGCGACGACCCGGGCGAACTCGGGGATCTGCGCCCCGGCGAGCCCGGCGGGGTAGCCGGTGCCGTCGAGGCGCTCGTGGTGGTGGAGGATGGCGGCCCGCGCCTCGTCGAGGAAGCAGATGCCGCGGGTGATCTCGTGCCCGTACTCGGGGTGGAGTTCGATCACCCGGCGCTCCTCGGGCGTCAGCGGCCCCTCCTTGCGCAGGATGCGGGTGGGGACGCCGAGCTTGCCGACGTCGTGCAGGATCCCGGCGAACCGGATCGCCTCCAGCCGTTCCTCGTCCATCCGCAGCTCGCGGGCGATCAGCACCGAGGCGCGGCCGACCCGCTCGCTGTGGCCGCGGGTGTAGCGGTCCTTGAGGTCGACGGCCTGCACCAGGGCCCGGATGGTGGCCTGGTGGGCGGTGGACTCTCGGTGGTACTGGGCGAAGAGCCAGCAGGAGATGTACATCGGCAGCAGTACGAAGAAGGCGGACACCGGCCCGTACGGGCTGCGCCACAGCACCGCCATCATCAGCCCGGCCAGCCCGTGCACCAGGTGCGGCACGGCGGAGCCGGGAACCAGGCCGTGCCAGGCGCGGCGCAGCGGCAGCCGTTCGGCGGTGGCGAGGACGCCGCCCTCCAGGACGCCGAGGACCAGGCAGAACGCGAGTGCGCCGGCGGCCGCGGGCAGCAGCACGTACGGGAAGTCGGGCGGGCCGGGGGCGTCGTCCACGCCGAGGAGGTCGTACGTGCGCGCCGCGGCCCAGGTGGCGAGCGCCAGTTGGGCGGCGCGCCACACCCGGCGCACGCCGGCGGGGCGCCGCTCGACCCGACCGAGCAGTGCGCCGGGCACGGCGACCAGGGCGGCGGCTTCGGCGGGCAGCAGGAAGGCGGCGGCGAGCAGCACCGGGAAGAAGGAGCCGGGGCTGACGGGGACCGAGTAGCCCGTGAGCGGGCAGCGGCTGGGCAGCTCGCACACCGCGTACAAGCCGGCGAGCAGTCCCACGGTGAGCCAGGACGTGGTGTCGCTCAGGACGGCGGGCACGGCGCACGCGACGGTGCCGATGACGGCGCAGAGGACGTAGGCGTACGCCCCTGTAGGTACGGAGCTCATCGCCGCGCCACCCCCTCATCTCATCCGAGCGTCACGCTAACGAGCGCTGAAAAGGGGAGTGACGGCTTATCCGATAGTTCCCGCATTCGGGTGAATGCGGGAACGGCACGGGACGTGGAAAGGGCGCGCCGCTTTGATCGCGGCGCGCCGGTGGCGCAAGGGGGGCGAGCGGGGTGGGCCGGCCGGGTCAGTCCTTGGCGGGCTCGGCGCCGGAAACGGTGACGTCCTCGTCGGGCACCGGGTGTCCGGCGCGGATCAGATCGATCCGGCCGAGCACCTTGGAGCGCAGGTCGGCCGGGACGTCGTCCGAGCCGCAGCAGCGCTTGACCAGCTTCTTGACGGCCTTCTCCAGCCCGTACATCTCCAGGCAGGGAGAGCACTCCTCGAAGTGCACTTCGAACTTGGTGCAGTCACCGTCGGGCATCTCGCCGTCGAGGAGCTCGTAGAGGTGGTCCAGGACCTCCGAGCAGTCCGTCTCGTGCGGCTCTCCGCAGCTCATGAGCCCGAACCTTTCACTTCGTTCGACTCCCCCGCACCGGCCGGGACGAGCCCGCGCTCGCGCGCGTAGTCCTCCAGCATGCCGCGCAGTTGGCGCCGGCCCCGGTGCAGGCGGGACATCACCGTCCCGATGGGTGTACCCATGATGTCCGCGATCTCCTTGTACGCAAAGCCCTCGACGTCCGCGAGATAGACCGCGATGCGGAACTCCTCGGGGATGGCCTGGAGCGCGGCCTTCACGTCCGAGTCGGGCAGGTGGTCGAGCGCCTGCGACTCGGCGGAGCGCAGCCCGGTCGACATGTGCGACTCGGCGCGCGCCAGCTGCCAGTCCTCGATCTCCTCGGCGGCGCTGCGCTGGGGTTCGCGCTGCTTCTTCCGGTAGGAGTTGATGAACGTGTTGGTGAGGATCCGGTAGAGCCACGCCTTGAGGTTGGTGCCCTCGCGGAACTGGTGGAACGACCCGTACGCCTTGGCGTACGTCTCCTGCACCAGGTCCTCCGCGTCGGCCGGGTTGCGCGTCATGCGCAGCGCCGCGGAGTACATCTGGTCGAGGAAGGCGAGGGCGTCCCGCTCGAAGCGGGCGTTGCGCTCGGCGGTGGTCTCCGCGCTGCGCTCCTCCGCCCGTGCGGCGTCGGCGCCCGCGGACGCTCCCGTCTCCGTACGCGCCTGCTCCGCCTGGCCGCCGTCGGTCCCTGCGTCGGTCCCAGTGACCGGACCCACCTCCTCCAACCCGGTGGCGAGTCCGAGTGCGGACCCGCTCGAATCGGAGAATAGTCGACCTGCGGCGGCGGGCTCTCGGTGATCGACCGCGCCCTTCGCCCGCTCGGGGGCGGCGGCGGCCGCCGAGAGCACGGTCCACTCCAGGTCAGCGGCGTGCGGACGGCGGGGGCAGATGGTCGAACCCATGCGAAGGACTCCTACTCCATGCTCTGCTTGGTGGCCGGCTGGCTGCTTGCGCGGTGGTGCTGTCGTGATGCTCGGGTATTCGGCTCAACAGAGCCGGGCACCCGGGCATTCCCGGGCCGCGCCGGGGTCACGGCAGTTCCCGCAGCCAACGGCGCACCGCGTCGGTGATGGTGGTCACGGTCTCGGCTTCGGTGCGGCCGGAGCGCTTGGGCACCTTGAAGGAGTGGTCCGCGTCCGGGACGGCGACGAGGGCGTGGTCGCCGGCGGGGAATTCGTCCGGGTTGCCGAAGGGGTCGTTCGCGCCCTGGACGACGAGGGTGGGCAGGCCGGTCCCCGACAGTTCGTCGGCCCGGGACTTCTCTGGACGGCCCGGCGGGTGCAGCGGGAAGCTGAGGGCGAGTACGGCGCGGGCGCCGAGCGCGCTGCCCGTACGGCAGGCGACGCGGGCGCCGGCGCTGCGTCCGCCGGCGACGACGGGCGGTCCCGCGGCAGCCAGGGCGGGCCACAGGCCGCGCCAGCCCTCGTCGAGCGTCTTGGGGGCGGGGGCGACCTTCTTGCCGGCCACCCGCCAGGGCTGTTCGACCAGGGCGACGGTGACGCCGTCGGCGGGCAGGGCCCGGGCGAGGGCCTGGAGGTCGTGGGCGGCGATGCCGCCGCCGGCGCCGTGGCCGAGGGCGAGCACCAGCCGCGGGGCGGTGGCGCGGTGCCAGGTGATGCGGGCGGTGCCGGCCGGGGTGGAGACCTCTTCTTCGACGGCGGCTGCGTTCTCGTTCGTACTCACGCGGCCATCCTGCCGAACGGCCGGGGGTGCGGGGGCGGTGGCGCGGGGGTGGCGGTGCGCGGGCGCGTCAGCAAGGCGAGCGCGCGAGGAGCGTCAGAAGTCCGGCGGGTTGGCAGCCCGGCGCGTCAGAAGAGCGTGCCCTCTTCCGGCGCCTCCAGTTCGGCCAGCAGCTCGGGGCCGTTGTTGCGGACGTTGCTGACGGCGGTGGTCACCGGGTACGCCCGCATCAGCCCCTCCGGCGGCGGCGCCAGCAGCGCGGTGAGGTCTTCGACGTCCGTACGGGACGGGTCAAGCCAGGCGTCCCAGCGGTCGGGGGTGAGCATCAGCGGCATCCGCGGGTGGATCTCGGCGAGCGAGCCGGGTCCTTCGGCCGGCGCGACGCCGAGCGGGCCCTTCTCGGCCTCCGTGGTGATGACGGTGCAGGTGGCCCACCACGCCTGGGGGTGGTCGTCGGGCAGGGTCCGGTCGCGCCAGAACTCGTACAGGCCGGCCATCGCGAAGACGGACCCGTCGGCGGGCGTGACGAAGTACGGCTGCTTGCGGGGCCGCTTCTTCCGGCCCTGCTCCTCCAGCTTGCGCTCCTCGGCGGCGGTGACCCACTCGAAGTAGCCGTCGGCGGGGAGAATGCAGCGGCGGGCGGCGAAAGGGCGCCGGAAGGACGGCTTCTCGTGGACCGTCTCCGCGCGCGCGTTGATCATCCGGGCCGCGCCCTCCGGCGACTTGGCCCAGGACGGGACCAGGCCCCACTTCAGGGCGCGCAGCTGACGAACCGGACGGGGGTCGTCCGCGTCTTTCAGTGGGCGTTCGAGTATCGCGTGGACCTGCTTGGTGGGGGCCACGTTGTAGTCCGGGGCGAGGGTCTCCTCCGGCTCCCACTTCTGGACGTCGAAGATGGTGACCAGGTCCTCGGGCTGTCGGCTCGCCGCATAACGTCCACACATGAGTGCCACACTGCCACTCCCGCCCGCCGAGCAAGGAGCCGCCCCGCAAATGGATAGGACCCATTCCGCTTCCGCCGTCGGACTCCCCGCCGAGCAGGGGACCGGCCTCACGCTCGGCAGCACCTCCTTCGGCGACCTCTGGGACCGGCTGGTCGGCACCCAGCCGGCGCCCGAGCAGTGGGGGGTGGTGGTCGCCGGGGCGCTCGCGCTGATCGCCGTCGTCCCCAACCCCATATGGCGGCTGTCGCGGAACGCCGTCACCATCGCCCACGAGGGTGGCCACGGCCTGGTGGCCCTGCTCACCGGCCGCACCCTGGAGGGCATCCGGCTGCACTCCGACACCAGCGGCCTGACCGTCAGCCGCGGCCGGCCGACCGGGCTCGGCATGGTCCTGACCGCCGCGGCCGGGTACACCGCGCCGCCCCTGCTGGGCCTGGGCGGCGCCTGGCTGCTGACCGCCGGCCACATCACCCTGCTGCTGTGGCTGGCCACCGCCCTGCTGCTGGGGATGCTGGTGATGATCCGGAACGCGTACGGGGCGCTCACCGTGATCCTCACCGGCGCGCTCTTCTTCCTGGTCTCCTGGCTGGCCGATGCGGAGGTGCAGGCCGGGTTCGCGTACGCGGCGGTGTGGTTCCTGCTGCTGGGCGGGGTGCGCCCGGCCTTCGAGCTCCAGGCCAAGCGGCGCCACGGCGAGGCGCCCGACTCGGACGCCGACCAGCTCTCCCGGCTGACGAACGTCCCCGCGGGGCTGTGGCTGCTGCTCTTCCACGCGGTGTCGATCTGCTCGCTGATCGGCGGCGGTCGCTGGATGCTCGACCTCTGATCGCTTCCCGACCGCCTCCCGATCGGCCCTTGGTCGCCTCTTGGTCGCCTCTTGGTCGATCTGCGGTCGACCCGCGGTCGACCCCTGTGGTCGAGCCCTGCTGCGTGCCGCCCGTCTCCCGCTTCGACGACGCCCGGAGCGCCGATCACGCATCGTGAGGGCCGTTCAGGCACTTCGTTATCACATGCCGGTTACGCCCCTGTTTCCACGCATTTGATCAAGATCGAGGCCCGGCCCGAGCCACTAAAGTATTGGCCATGACCGAAGCCTCCGTGCACCACGCCCCCGCCCTCTGGCCCGCTCCGTACGCGACCGGCGCCGTCGACGCGACCGTCACCGTGCCCGGATCCAAGTCGGTCACCAACCGCGCCCTGGTGCTGGCCGCGCTGGCCGCCGAGCCCGGCTGGCTGCGCCGCCCGCTGCGCTCCCGCGACAGCCTGCTGATGGCCGAGGGGCTGCGGGCCCTCGGCGTCGGCATCGAAGAGGGCGTCGGCCCCGACGGCGAGGGCGAGAGCTGGCGCGTCATCCCCGCCGGGCTGCACGGCCCCGCCACGGTCGACGTCGGCAACGCCGGCACCGTGATGCGCTTCCTGCCGCCCGTCGCCACCCTCGCCGACGGCCCCGTCCGCTTCGACGGCGACCCCCGGTCGTACGAACGCCCGCTGCACGGCGTGATCGACGCGCTGCGCGCCCTCGGCGCCCGGATCGACGACGACGGCCGGGGCGCGCTCCCCCTCACCGTGCACGGCGGCGGCGCCCTGGACGGCGGGCCCGTGGAGATCGACGCCTCCTCCTCGTCCCAGTTCGTCTCCGCCCTGCTGCTCTCCGCCCCCCGCTTCAACCAGGGCGTCGAGGTCCGGCACGTGGGCGCCCGGCTGCCCTCCATGCCGCACATCCGCATGACGGTCGACATGCTGCGCGCGGTCGGCGCCCAGGTCGACGAGCCCGAGACCGGCGGCGAGCCCAACGTCTGGCGGGTCTCCCCCTCCGCGCTGCTCGGCCGCGACCTGACCATCGAGCCCGACCTGTCGAACGCCCAGCCCTTCCTGGCCGCGGCCCTGATCACCGGCGGCCGGGTCACCGTCCCCGACTGGCCCGAGCGCACCACCCAGCCCGGTGACGCCCTGCGCCGGATCTTCACCGAGATGGGTGGCGCCTGCGAACTCACCGACCTGGGCCTGACGTTCACCGGCAGCGGCCGGGTGCACGGCATCGACGTGGACCTGAGCGAGGTCGGCGAGCTGACCCCCGGCATCGCGGCGGTCGCCGCCCTCGCCGACTCGCCGTCCACCCTGCGCGGCGTGGCCCACCTGCGGCTGCACGAGACGGACCGGCTGGCCGCGCTCACCAAGGAGATCAACGGGCTCGGCGGCGACGTGACGGAGACCGAGGACGGCCTCCACATCCGCCCGCGCCCGCTGCACGGCGGCGTCTTCCACACGTACGACGACCACCGGATGGCCACCGCCGGCTCGATCATCGGGCTCGCCGTCGAGGGCGTGGAGATCGAGAACGTCGCCACCACCGCGAAGACGCTGCCCGACTTCCCGGCGATGTGGTCCGCCATGCTCGGCGCGGACCGGACGGCGGGGGCCGAGAGCTGAACGGGAACTGAGGTCATGCGGCGCTACGGCAAGAACCCCGACGAGGACGACATCCGGGTACGTCCCAACCGCAAGGGCAACCGCCCGCGGACGAACATCCGACCCAAGCACGAGGACGCCTCCGAGGGGATGGTCCTCACCGTCGACCGCGGCCGGCTGACCTGCCTGGTCGACGACCGGGTCGTGGTCGCCATGAAGGCCCGCGAGCTGGGCCGCAAGGCGGCCGTGGTCGGGGACCGGGTCGCCCTCGTCGGGGACCTGTCCGGCGCCAAGGACACCCTCGCCCGCATCGTCCGGATCGAGCCCCGCACCTCGGTGCTGCGCCGCACCGCGGACGACGACGACCCGTACGAGCGGGTGGTCGTCGCCAACGCCGACCAACTGGCCGTCGTCACCGCGCTCGCCGACCCCGAGCCGCGCCCCCGGCTGATCGACCGCTGCCTCGTCGCCGCGTTCGACGGCGGGCTCGATCCGCTGCTGGTGCTGACGAAGTCGGACCTGGCGCCCCCGGACGAGCTGCTGGCGATGTACGGCGCGCTCGGCGTCCCTTACATCGTCACCACCCGCGAGGAGTTCGAGGACGGCGTGGCGGCCGACCTGGTGCTCCAGCACCTGAGGGGCCGCACCACCGCCTTCGTCGGCCACTCCGGCGTCGGCAAGACGACGCTGGTCAACGCGCTGGTGCCGAAGGACCGCCGGCGCAGTACCGGCCACGTCAACGCCGTCACCGGGCGCGGCCGGCACACCACCACCTCCGCGCTGGCGCTCCCGCTCACCGGCGACGACGGCGGCTGGGTGATCGACACCCCGGGCGTGCGGTCCTTCGGGCTGCACCACGTCGACCCGGCGCGCGTCATCCACGCCTTCCCCGACCTGGAGCCCGGCACGGAGAACTGTCCGCGCGCGTGCAGTCACGACGAGCCCGACTGCGCGCTCGACGCCTGGGTGGCCGAAGGCCACGCCGACCCGGCGCGCCTGGTGTCGCTGCGGCGACTTCTCGCCACCCGCGAGCGGCGCGAGGGCGACTGACGTCGCTGGTCACACCCGGTTCAGCGGGGCGGGTGGGGCGGCTGCGACGCGCAGTGCAGCGCTCCGGGAAGGTTTGCGGGCTACTGATGTTGGTAAGTGCATAATCGCATCAAAGTCCGACGAAGCAGTCACCGACTGTTGGGGAGGCACTTTCCATGGCGTGGCTGCTCGTGGTGGTCGCCGGGATTCTCGAAACCGGCTTCGCGGTCTGTCTGAAGCTCTCCCACGGATTCACCCGACTGTGGCCCACCGTCGCCTTCGCGGCCTTCGCCCTCGGCAGCTTCGGCCTGTTGACCCTGGCGCTGAAGCGGCTGGACGTGGGCCCGGCGTACGCGGTGTGGACGGGCATCGGCGCGGCCGGCACGGCGATCTACGGCATGGTCTTCCTCGGCGACCTGGTCTCGACGCTGAAGATCGTCTCCATCACGCTGGTGATCGTGGGCGTCATCGGCCTCCAACTCTCCGGCTCCACGCACTGAGTCCCCGCCGCGGGGGCCGCGGCGCTCAGAACGGGCGCCCGACCGCGGTCCGTACGATCGAGCCGACCCCGGCACCGTCCGGGGCCACCACGTACGACAGCGCGAGCCGGACCGCGACCTCGCAGCGGTACGCGAGCACGGCGACCTCCTCCGGCGTGCGACCGCTCCCACCGGTGCCCCGGCCGCCGCCCCGGCCACTGGCCGGCTCCGACTGCGAAGCCAGCGACGACAGCGCCGCCAGGGAGCGGTCCCGTATCGCCGCGGCCAGGTCGGCGGGGTCGGGCGGGCCCGCGTCCGCGCGGCGCTGCGCCGGCGCCCCGCCCTGCGGCGCCCCGGGCCCGACGGGGCCCGGGGCCGGCAACTGCTCGCCCCAGCAGCCCGTGAGCAGCGCGCGCAGCAGGGGCCTCGCCCGCGCCTGGGCGACCGTCCACTCCGCGACGGCGACCAGCCGGTCGACCACCCCGGCGCCGTTGCCGCCGGTGCCGTTGAGGACGGCGCTGCCCGGGGGTGCGTATCCGGGCCGGTCGTACAGCAGGCGGTCCATCCCGTGGAAGTACGCGTCGGCCTCCCGCCGCACCAGCGCACGCGCCAGGCCGTCCTTGCCGCCGAACTCGTTGTACAGCGTCTGCCGGGAGACGCCGGCGGCGGCCGCCACGTCCACCATCCGCACCGCTGACCAGGGACGTCGATCGAGCGCCAGCAGTGCGGCACTCAGCAGGGACTCTCGTGCTGTGGGCACCGGCACCTCCCGACCGCAGGGCACTGCGCCCAGAGTTGACGGGCCGTCCGTGGGTGTCAAGGGCCGCGTCGGGGGCGGAGTGGAGCCTTCGGGAGCGACCCCCGGGGGCCTTCGTGCGACCCCTTCGCGGCTCTGCGCGGGGCCCGATCCGGGGCCGGTCCGGGGCGGATCCGGGGCCGACGCGCGTCCGCACCGGGTCGATAGAGTGAGGATCATGGCCGATTACCACGATGACCTGCGCCTCGCCCACGTACTCGCGGATGCGGCCGACGCCGCCACCATGGACCGCTTCAAAGCGATCGACCTCAAGGTCGAGACCAAGCCGGACATGACGCCGGTGAGCGAGGCCGACCGCGCGGCCGAGGAGTTGATCCGCGGCCACCTCCAGCGGGCCCGGCCGCGGGACGCGGTCGTCGGCGAGGAGTTCGGCACGGCGGGCACCGGCCCGCGCCGCTGGGTCGTCGACCCGATCGACGGCACGAAGAACTACGTCCGCGGCGTGCCCGTGTGGGCGACGCTGATCTCCCTGATGGTGGCGGGCGACGACGGGTTCGAGCCGGTCGTCGGGGTCGTCTCCGCGCCCGCGCTGGGGCGGCGCTGGTGGGCCGCGCGGGGCGCCGGCGCGTACACCGGCCGCTCCCTCACCTCTGCCTCCCGCATCCACGTGTCCCGGGTGGGACGGATCGAGGACGCCTCGTTCGCGTACTCCTCGCTGACCGGCTGGGAGGAGCGGGGACGGTTGGACGGCTTCCTGGACCTGACCCGCGCCTGCTGGCGCACCCGCGGCTACGGCGACTTCTGGCCGTACATGATGGTCGCCGAGGGTTCGGTGGACATCTGCGCCGAGCCGGAGCTTTCGCTGTGGGACATGGCGGCGAACGTGATCGTCGTGCAGGAGGCGGGGGGGACGTTCACCGGGCTCGACGGGCGCCCCGGCCCGCACGGCGGCAATGCCGCGGCGTCGAACGGGCTGCTCCACGACGAGCTGCTGGGGTACGTGGGCAGCCGCGGCGCCTGAGGACCCGCCGGGGGCGCCCCCCTCGCGCGGCGCACGTCACGGGCCCGGTCCGGAAGGCCGGGCCCACCCCCTTGCTGCCTCCTCCTCGACCTGCAACTCTGAAAGTCACCCCACTTGTGAACTTGTGAATCGGTTCTCTAAAGAACCGGTCCCCCTAGGAGGTGGCTCCCTTCATGCTCGTCCGTGACGCCATGAGCACGGTGGTCCTCACCATCGGGCCAGCTCACACCCTTCGTCAGGCCGCCCGCCTGATGGCCGCGCACCGGGTCGGCGCGGCCGTGGTCCTCGACACCGACGCCGAGTGCATGGGCATCATCACCGAGCGCGACATCCTCACGTCGGTGGGCACCGGGGAGAACCCGGACCTGGAGACCGCGGGCGCCCACACCACCACCGACGTCGTCTTCGCCGTGCCGTCGTGGTCGCTGGAGGACGCGGCCGAGGCCATGGCCCACGGCGGCTTCCGACACCTGATCGTGCTGGACGACGAAGGCCCCGTCGGCGTCGTCTCCGTACGCGACATCGTCCGCTGCTGGGCCCCGGACCGTCGCCGCCACACCACCCTGGTGGGCTGAGCACGACCGACGACCGGCACATGCGGGAGGGCCGGCCCCGTCGCGAGTGCGACGGGCCCGGCCCTCCTCCTACGACAAGCGCCCGTCAGCCGCGCAGGGCCTGGACCGCGGCCTCCAGCCGCTTGCCGAAGTCACCGTCCGCCTGGCGGAAGTTGTTGATCGCGCGCTCGGCGATGTCGTCGCGCGACACCCCGGCGATCCCGCCGGCCAGGTTCTCGATCAGTCGGGACTTCTCGTCCTCCGACATCAGCCGGTAGAGGTTGCCCGCCTGCACGAAGTCGTCGTCCTCGGCGTGGCCGGGCGCCTCGTGGGTGCCCGTCGCCCCGGTGACCTGGGTGGCCGCCCACAGCGGACGGTCGGTCTGGAAGGGGCCGCCGAAGCTGTTCGGCTCGTAGTTCTTCGCGCCCTTGTGTCGGCCGTCGTAGAGGAAGCCGTCCCGGCTGTTGGTGCGTGCCTCGGTGGCGTGCGGGCGGTTCACCGGCAGGTGGTCGGCGTTGATGCCGACGCGGTAGCGGTGGGCGTCGCCGTACGCGAAGAGCCGGCCCTGGAGCATCTTGTCCGGGGAGGGGCCGATGCCCGGCACGAAGTGCGCGGGGCTGAAGATGGACTGCTCGACCTCGGCGAAGATGTTCTCCGGGTTCCGGTTGAGCTCCAGCTTGCCGATCTCGATCGGCGGGTAGTCCTCGTGCGGCCAGACCTTGGTCAGGTCGAACGGGTTGAAGCGGTAGTTCGCCGCCTCGGCCGCCGGCATGATCTGCACCTGCACGGTCCAGGAGGGGAACTCCCCGCGCTCGATCGACTCGCGCAGGTCGCGCTGGTGGCTGTCCGGGTCCTCACCCGCGAGCTTGTTGGCCTCGGCCGCGGTCAGCGTCTTGATGCCCTGGTCGGTCTTGAAGTGGTACTTGACCCAGAAGACCTCGCCGGCCTCGTTCGTCCACTGGTAGGTGTGCGAGCCGTAGCCGTTCATGTGGCGGTACGAGGCGGGGATGCCGCGGTCGCCGTGCAGCCAGGTCACCTGGTGCGTCGACTCGGGCGAAAGGCCCCAGAAGTCCCAGACGTTGTCCGCCTCCTGCGAGCCGGTGTACGGGTCGCGCTTCTGGGTGTGGATGAAGTCCGGGAACTTGATGGCGTCCTTGATGAAGAAGATCGGGGTGTTGTTCCCGACCAGGTCGTAGTTGCCCTCTTCGGTGTAGAACTTCAACGCGAAGCCGCGCGGGTCGCGCACCGCGTCCGCCGCACCGAGGTTGCCCGCGACCGTCGAGAAGCGGAGGAACGTCTCCGTCTCCTTGCCGACCTCGGAGAGGAAGGCGGCGCGCGTCCACTGCGAGACGTCCCTCGTGACGGTGAAGGTGCCGTAGGCACCGGCGCCGCGCGCGTGGACCACGCGCTCCGGGATGCGCTCCCGGTTGAAGTGCGCGAGCTTCTCCAGCAGCAGCTGGTCCTGGACGAGAACAGGCCCGCCGACGCCCGCGGTCTCGCTGTTCTGATTGTCGGCAACCGGCGCCCCGGCCTCCGTGGTGAGCGGTCCCTGCGTCGTCACGTGCGCCTCCTGCGTCATCCGCGTGTGTCTCTGTCCCTTGGCGTTCGCCGGTCTCGATCCTACGATGGACTTTGTCTAAGTCAAGTGAGCTTCCAAAGTCACACCCGTTCGGGACTTGGTTCCCCTCACTGTTAGGCTGGTCCTTATGAGTGACCTGTTGGAACGACTCCGCGGACGCGGCTGGCGCATGACCGCGCAGCGGCGCGTCGTCGCGGAGGTCCTCGACGGCGACCACGTCCACCTGACGGCCGACGAGGTGCACGCACGGGCGACGGAGAAGCTGCCGGAGATCTCCCGCGCGACGGTCTACAACACTCTCGGTGAGCTGGTCTCGCTCGGCGAAGTCCTGGAAGTGGCGACCGACCGCCGCGCCAAGCGGTACGACCCGAACGCCCACCGCCCGCACCACCACCTGGTCTGCGCCCGCTGCGGCGCCATCCGTGACGTGCGCCCGGCCGGCAACCCCCTGGCGGACCTGCCCGAGTCGGAGCGCTTCGGCTTCACGGTCTCGGACGTCGAGGTCACGTACCGCGGCGTCTGTCCGAGCTGCGCGTAACGACGCAGCGCAGCACCCGCACCCCTCCCGCAACACGCGCCGCGCACGAGCGCGGCGCGCCATTGGCGCACGCACACACATGCGACGGCGGCCCGGTACTCGATGAGTACCGGACCGCCGTCTTCAGTAGCGGGGACAGGATTTGAACCTGCGACCTCTGGGTTATGAGCCCAGCGAGCTACCGAGCTGCTCCACCCCGCGTCGGTGAACACCACACTACGTTGCTCCGACCGGCCAGTGCAAATCGCTTCCGACCACCCGCCGAGCCGGGGCGCCGCGGACACCGGGGACGCAGGAGCTCTCCCCCGCACCCGAAGGGATACGGGGGAGAGAGCGTCACACGGGACCCCGTGGACGCCCTCACGCGGTCAGCTCCTGGTGCAGCGCCTCCTGGAGGCGGGCCGCCCGCTCCGCGACCTCCGCCGGGCCCAGCTCCACTGCCAGGGCGCACCAGCGCTTGCCCTCGGCCAGCTCGCCGCGCCGGGCGGCCAGCAGCGCCAGGCGCAGGGCGGCCCGCCCGTGGCCCGCGCGCGCCGCCCGGGTCCACCAGAGGGCGGCCTCCCGCTCGTTCCCCTCGCGGGCGAGCAACAGTCCGAGGTTGAACGCGCCGTTGCGGCTGCCCGCCTCGGCGGCCTCTCGGTACCACCGCGCGGCCTCGCCCAGGTCGCCCCGCGCGGCGGCGAGCATCCCGACCCGGACCTGCGCCCGGCGGTGCCCCTGCTCTGCGGCGCGCTCGTACCACTCCTCGCACTCGGTCTTCTCGCCCACCGCCGCCTCGCCCAGCACGGGCCGGCTCTGCGGCGGTTGACGCGCGTCGAGGAGCGTGGCCAGGCGGAAGGCCGCCTCCGCGCTCCCGCCGCCGGCGGCGCACCGCAGGTGCCGCTCGGCGGTCCGCTCGTCGCCCTCGCGCAGCCGCGCTATGCCGACCTGGAGCGCCGCCTCGGTGTGCCCGGCGGCCGCGGCGCGCTCGTACCAGACCAGCGCGGTGCGGTCGTCGTCCCGGCCGACGTAGAGGATGCCGAGGTTGAACGCGGCGTCGACGCTGCCGGCCTCCGCGGCCTTGGAGAACCACGGCTCGGCGCCGAGCGCGTCGCCCGCCTGGAGGAGCAGTACGGCGAGCGCGTTCGCGGCCTCGCGGTGGCCGGCGTAGGCGGCCTGGCGGTACCACTGCTCCGCCTGGGCTATCCGGCCCTGGGCCGCGCAGAGCAGGCCGAGGTTGTACGCGCCGTTGACGTCGCCCGCGGTCATCGCGGCGCGGTACCAGCGCTCGGCGGTCTGCGGCTCGCCGCGGGCGGCGTGCAGCGCGCCCAGCGCGTTGGCGGCGTTCCCGTCGCCCTCCTGCGCGGCGCGCAGCCACCAGATCGCGGCGCTCTCCTCGTCCCCGGCGTCGCGCAACAGGAAGCCGAGGGCGCACGCCGCCCGGGCCTCGCCGTCCTTCGCGGAGGTGAGGTACCAGCGGCCGGCCTCCTTCAGTTCGCCGCGCTTCTCCAAGATGGCGCCGAGGTGCAGCGCGGCGCGCCGGTGGCCGCGCGCCGCGGCCTGCCGGTACCACTGGGCGGCCTCGTCGAGCGGGGACAGCGGCCCCTTGGGGCGGTTGCGGGTCGACGTGTCCGTACGGCCCCGCTCCCCGTCCCCGTCCACCTCGCCCGTGCGGGAGACGGGGATGTCGGTACGGGACCCGGGCTCGCCGCGGAAGCCGGTCTCGGGCCGGAAGCCGAACTCCGTACGGATCCCGGACTCGGTGTGGACGCCCAGCGCGGCGCGGGCCGCGGGCTCGCCGCGGTCCAGCGCACCGGGCGCCCGGGTCTCCTCGGCCGCGCGCAGGTCCAGGATCCGGGCGAGGCGGTACGACGCCTCCCGGTGCCCCCGCTCGGCGGCGGCCCGCAGCCACCGCTCGGTCCCCACGTCGCCGCGGTGCTCCAGCAGGTCGGCGAGCGCGTACGCACCGAGGGCGTGTCCCTGCTCGGCGGACTGGCGCAGCCAGTACTCCGCGGCGGGCTCGTCGCCGCGCTCGCGGAAGTGCCGCCCGAGCGCGTGCGCCGCGGCGGCGGACCCGGCGACGGCGGCGACGCGCCACCAGCCGGCCGCCTCCTCCGGATAGCCCCGCTGGTGCAGCAGCACGCCGAGGTTGTTCGCGGCGGCCCGGTCCCCCGCGGCCGTCGCGGACCGCAGATACGGCTCGGCGTCGTCGAGGTCGCCGCGGCGCAGCAACAGCGCACCGAGCACGCTCATGGAAGCGGTGTCGCCGCCGTCTGCCGCCCGGCGGTGCCGCGCTTCCGTACCGGCGGTCTCCACAGCGTCAACACTGGCACCGCCAGCATCAGGAGCACCAGTGTTCGTCGTCACATGCGGTGCATCTGCTGCGGTTCCAGCATGACGCTGCACAAACCGCCCTGTCTCCAACAGAGTTGCCCTGTCCCCCATAAATTCCATCGTCGCACCACCCGCAACCCGCGTACATCTGGTATATCGCAGCCAGTGAGGTCACTTCAGCGTTTTGTCGACATGCCCACAGAGAGATAAGTCAAACACTCTCGGGCCCAACTTGCCCGTCGGCGCGCGCAGTTCTCGGCGTCGAGTTCTCCGCGTTCCGGCCCCCGCACCCTTCCGCCGGGTGCACATGCGCACGAAGAGGGCCCGGATCCTCAAAAGGATCCGGGCCCTCTTCGATTCAGTAGCGGGGACAGGATTTGAACCTGCGACCTCTGGGTTATGAGCCCAGCGAGCTACCGAGCTGCTCCACCCCGCGTCGGTGTGTTCTGACACTATCACGACGCGGGATGGAACCTGCTCACAGCATCGGCGCCGGCTATGACGCCTGGGTCGCCGGTGGCGACTTGGTGCCCGCCGGTGGCGCGGCCGGTGGGGCGGCAGCGCCCCGCTGTGCCGCGGCCAGCCGTTCGAGCGCCGCGTCGAGCTGGTCCTCCGCCCGGCCGACGGCCTCGCGGTCCGTCGGGTCCTTCTTCAGGACGGAGTTCACCTCGTCGTACGCCTTCAGCACGTCCTCGATGGCCTTCTTCGTCGCCGGGTCGTTCGCCCCCGGCGGGGTGGTCGGCGGCGTCGTCGGCGGCTTGGTCGTGTCCTCGCCCGGTGGTGGCTCCTCGGCCGTCTGCTGCCCGAAGGCCGCGTCCAACGACTCCGTCAGACTGTCCTTGAAGACCGGTTTGCCACCGCCGTAGGCGACGGCCACCTTCTTCAACAGCGGATAGTTCGCGCTGCCACCGCGCGCATAGACCGGCTCGACGTACAGGAAGCCGCCGTCCAAGGGGATCGTCAGCAGGTTTCCGTACTCGATGTCGGAGTCGGTGCCTCTGAGGTCACGGACGAACGTGGCGACTTCGGGCACGCCGTTCAACTCGCTCTGCACCTGCGACGGGCCCTGGACGGTCCCGGTGACTCTCAGGAGTCTGATGGAGCCGTAGTCCGGACTGTTGGCGTCCGCGTCCACTGCCATGTACGCGCTGAGGTTCGGCCGGCCGGACGGCGTGAACGTCGTCGTCAGCGAGAACTTCTGCTCCTCGTCGCCCGGCATCTTCAGGCTGAGGTAGTACGGCGGGACCGCGCTGGTGTCCTTCTTGTTCGTCGGGTCGTCCGGCACCTGCCAGGCGTCCGAGCCGCTGTAGAACTGGTCGGGCTCGGTGACGTGGTACCGGGTCAGCAGCTCGCGCTGGACCTTGAACATGTCCTGCGGGTAGCGCAGGTGGGACTTCAGCTCCGGGCTGATGTCGCCCTTGGGCTTCACCGTGCCGGGGAACGCCTTCATCCAGGTCTTCAGCACCGGGTCCTTGGTGTCCCACTGGTACAGCTTGACCGAGCCGTCGTAGGCGTCGACGGTGGCCTTGACCGAGTTCCGGATGTAGTTGACCTGGTTCTGCTGGGCGACGACCGCGCGTTGGCTGGTGGTCAGCGAGTCGGCGGTGGTGTCGCCGAGCGTCGTCCGGGAGGCGTAGGGATAGCCGTTCGTCGTGGTGTACGCGTCGACGATCCACTGGATCCGGCCCTCGACGACCGCCGGATAGGCGTCGCCGTCGATCGTCAGCCAGGGCGCGACCGCCTCGACCCGCTCCTTGGGCGTGCGGTTGTAGAGGATCTTCGAGCCCTCGCCGATGGCGCCCGAGTACAGGATCCGGGGCTCGCTGAAGGACACCGCGTACGCCGCTCGGTTCAGGGTGTTGGAGAGGCTGACGCCGCTCTTGCCCTTGTAGCTGGTGTACTGCGTGTCACCGCCGGTCGGCTCGTAGTCCAGCTCCCGCTGGGGGCCGCCGACGATCGAGTACTGCGCGGTCTTCTCGCCGTAGTAGATCCGCTGCTCGTGCTTGGGCAACTGGCCCGTGGTCGGCAGCCCGGACTCGGTGAAGTCCGGCGATCCGACCGTGCCCTTGTTCGGATCGGTGACCACGCTGGTGCCCTTGGCCGCGATCGCTCCGTAGCCGTGGGTGTAGTTGAAGTGGTCGTTGATCCAGTTCCGCTTTTCCTTCGGAATCGCGTTGAGGTCGAGCTCGCGCAGACCGATGACGGTGTCCTGCGGCTTGCCGTCCGGACCCGGGTAGCGGTCGACGTCCAGCGTCGTCGGGAACTGGTAGTACTCGCGCTGCTGCTGGAGCTGCTGGAAGGCGGGCGAGACCACGTTGGAGTCCACGACGCGGTAGCTGGCGGCCGAATTCGCGGCGGCCCGCTGCTGCGCCTTGCGGTTCGGGTCGACCTTGCCGCTGTAGTCCTGTTGCTTCGCCTGGTCGATCCCGTACGCCTCGCGCGTGGCGTCGATGTTCTTCTGGATGTACGGGCTCTCCTTGGCCAGCTCGTTCGGCTGGACCTGGAACTTCTGCACGATGGCCGGGTACAGCCCGCCGATCAGGATCGCGGAGAGGACCATCAGGCCGAAGCCGATGACCGGCAGCTGCCAGGTGCGCCGCCACAGCGTCGCGAAGAAGAGCACGGCGCAGATGACCGCGATGCAGAAGAGGATCGTCTTCGCCGGGAGGTAGGCGTTGGCGTCGACGTAGCGCAGGCCCGTCCAGTTGTCCGTGGACTTGATGTCACTGGACTTCACGGCCAGGCCGTACCGGTCGAGCCAGTACGCCACGGCCTTCAGCGAGACGAAGAGGCCGAGCAGCACCGACAGGTGGCCGGTGGCCGCGGCGGTGGCCCGCGCGCCGGGGCTGGTGATCCGCAGCCCGCCGTAGAGGTAGTGCGTCAGCGCGGCCGCGATCAGGGAGAGCACGACGGCCGCGAAGCCGAAGCCGAGCAGGAAGCGGTACCAGGGCAGGTCGAACGCGTAGAAGGACACGTCCATCTTGAACTGGGGGTCCTTCTGCCCGAACGACACTCCGTTGACCCACTGGAGCCAGGTCTTCCACTGGCCGGTGGCGGAGGCGCCGGCGATCAGCCCGACGAGGGCGGTGATCGCGAGCAGCACCCACTTCTTGTACGGGGCGATGCCCATGCGGTAGCGGTCGAGGCTCTGCTGCTCCAGCGACATCGCGCTCAGCGGCGGGCGCAGCCGGTGCGCGAGCCAGATGTTCAGGCCGACCGCGACCGCCATCAGCAGGCCGAAGACGGCGAACAGGCCGACCTTGGTCCACAGGGTGGTGGTGAACACCGACGAGTAATTGACGGAGCGGTACCACAACCAGTCCGTCCAGAACCCGGCGAACATGACGAACGCCATGGCCAGCACCGCCAGCACGCCGAGTGTCATGAGCAGGGTGCGGACGCGCCGGGACGGCCGGCCCACTCTGATCCGTGGCCCGGTCGGGGGGCCTCCGCCGCGGTCCGGCATCTGGAAAGCCAACGTGCGCACCTCGAAGTTCGCGGTCGTATGAACGTCCGGCGCGCTGCCGGACGGTCGGGTCAAGCGGGCCCCGCGATCGTAGAGCCCATTACTGCAACTTACTGAGGCTTTACCTAGTTCCCGTCCCGGGGGTCCACTTCGCCCGAAGCGTGGCCGATTCTCGCCACCGGGACGAAAGGAGGCAGGATGAGGCCCATGCCGAACGAATCCCCCACGCACGCCTCCGCCTCCTCCGCCGCTGCCAAGCCCGCCGGCGCGGGCGGTCCGATCGCCGCGTCTCCGCTGACCAGGGCCGTACTGGAGATCGACGACTACGCGGCCAAGCTCGGCTGGGACCAGCCCGCCCGGCTCTTCGCCCTCGTCGACACCGCGCGGCTGCGCACCCAGGAGCCCTCCCTCGCGGCCCAGCTCGGTCTGGACGGCGACGAGGAGGCGGCGCCGCTGACGCCGATCGAGCAGGACGAGATCCCGGCGGGCGCCCCGCTCGACGAGTTCCTCGCCACGATCGCCTGGCCCGACGCGGTGGCGGGGTGCGCGCTCACCGTGGAGCGCCAGATGCTGCCGCCGTCGGCGGAGGCGTCGGTGCCGCAGGACCTGGACGAGGCGGGACTGGCCCGCTGGGTGGCCAAGCACCCCGACCGGCAGGAGGTGCGGATGACGGTGGCCGTGCTGCGCGACGGTGCGCGCGAGTCCGCGCTGCGGCTGCGCGAGAAGGACGCGGCGACGGACGTCCTGACCGGTTCGGACCTGGTGCCCGGGCTCGCGGACGCGCTGGCGGCGACCTTCGAGGCGTGACGCCCCCGCCTGCCGCGGGGCGCGGCCGCCCCGGGTCGGGGCTCGGGGCGTGCGCCGGGGTCAGCCCTTGGTGCAGCTGGGCAGGTCCGCGGTGTCGCCCGCCTTGATCTTCGCCAGGGAGTCGGTGGCGTCGGCGATGGTGTCGACCTTCACCAGCTTCAGTCCGCCGGGGACGTCGGAGGCCGCGGTGGCGCAGTTGCCGGCGGGCGTCAGGAAGTACTGGGCGCCCGCGTTCCGCGCCCCCACCAGCTTCATCGCGATGCCGCCGATCGGGCCGACCTTGCCCTCGTCGTCGATCGTGCCGGTCCCCGCCACGAACTTGCCGCCCGTCATGTCGCCGGGGGTGAGCTTGTCGACGATGCCCAGCGCGAACATCAGGCCGGCGCTGGGACCGCCCACGTCGGCGAGGTTGATGTCGATGGTGAAGGGGAAGGTGTGGTCCGTCCCGGCCTGAATGCCGACGACGGCCCGGTCCCCGGAGTCGGACTTGGCGGTGGTGATGGTGACCTGCTCGGTGGCGTCCGGCTCCCGGCCGGCCTTCTCGGCCGCCGCCGCTTCCTTCGCCGGGACGATGGTGAACACGACGTCCTGACCGGGCTTGTGCTTGGTGACGAGCTTCGCGACGTCGCCCGGCTCCTTGACGGCGGTGCCGTCGACGGCCTTGATGACGTCACCGGCGTGCAGCGCCTCCTGCGCCGGGGAGTCCTTGACGACCGCCGCCACGACGACCCGGGACTGCACGGGGATCTTCAGCTCCTTCAGGGCGGCGACCTTCGCGCTCTCCTGGGACTGGCTGAACTCCTCGGCGTTCTCCTGCGTGGACTGCTCCTCGGTCTGCCCGTCCGGGTAGAGCGTGTCGTGCGGCACCACGACGTTGTCGTGGGCCAGCCAGCCGTAGAGCGCCTCGGCGAGGTTCATCCGGTAGTCGGCTCCGGTGACCCGGACCGTCGTCATGTTGAGGTTGCCCGAGGTGGGGTAGGTCTTGCGGCCGGTGATCCGCAGAACCGGTTCGCCGCCGGCGTCGCCGAGGGTGTTCACCGTGGGTCCGGGCGACATCTCCGAGTACTTCACGGGGATGAGGATCCCCGCGAACAGCAGCGCGACGAAGACCAGCGTGGCGGTGAGCATCGTCGTAGTGCGGCGTGGCATGGAACGACAGTACGGGACGAGGCTGTCAGTGCACCGTCGGGGCCGGTCCGTCCGGGGACGGCCGGGCCGGAACCGGGTGCGACCGGATGGAAAGCCGGCGCGATCCGATCGGTCGTCACGCGGCCGCGGGTGGACCCGGGGGCGTGCCCGCGGGCGGTCCGGCCGGGTGGCGACCGCCCCTGCCGGCCCGTGCAGGGGGCCCGTCGCGGGCCCCCGCCCCCTCGTGGCCGAGCGGCCTACTGACCGGAGCCGCTGCCGGCGCCGGCCTTCTCCATGGCGTCCCGGAACCGTGCATAGCCGGCGAGTTCCGCCACGTCCCCGGCGGTCCGGCTGCGCGAGGCCCAGCCTCCCCATATCGCGGCTCCGACGACGGCGAACAATGGAATCAGCAACCAGGCGAGCGCTGCCATCGCGACCTCCCTACCCCAGAAAAGAAACGCAACCGGACCGAGCCCGGCTGAGTGATCAACAGATTAATCATCCACTGCTCCAACGCTCGGCGCAGGGACCTGGTTACGCAAATCGGGCGCCTTGGGCTGTTCGAGGGCGGCTCAAGGCTCGTACGGCCGGCGCTCGGGCGCTGCATCACGGCGGGATCGGCACGCCGTCGGTGCGTCGCCGGCGTGTCGCCGGTCCGGCCGACCGGGGTCGGCGCGTCAGCGGGCCGGCTCCTCAGGCCCCCACCCACTCCTCGGTGCCGTCCGAGAACGTCTGGTGCTTCCAGATGGGGACCTCGCGCTTGAGGTCGTCGATCAGCCTGCGGCAGGCGTCGAACGCCTCCGCCCGGTGCGGACACGAAACCGCCACGATCACGGCCACGTCGCCCACGGCCAGTTCGCCCACCCGGTGGACCGCGGCCATGGCCCGTACGGGAAAGTCCGCCGCGACCTTCTCCGCGACGCGGCGCAACTCCTCTTCGGCGGTGGGGTGCGCCGAGTAGCCCAGGGCGGCGACGTCCGCTCCGCCGTCGTGGTTGCGCACGGTGCCGACGAAGAGGGCGGTGCCGCCCGCCGCGTCGTCCCCGACCGCGCGGAAGACCTCGTCCACCGAGATCGGCGCGTCGCGGACGGCCAGGAGGCGAAGGGGATCGCCGGCCGCCCGCTCCCCCGGATGGTCGTGGGTGCTGGTCATGGTCCCCATCGTGCCGCACGGCACTGACAACGGGAAACACCGGTCGTAACGGGCCCCGCGGGCGGCCGCTCGGAGCTCGCTCCGACGCCGCCGCGCCCCGCCTGTGCCGCTGCCGTCCCCCGGGTCCGTCGCCTACAGCCGTCGGCGCGCCTTGCGGGCGCGGCGCACCAGGGCCGCGGTGCCCAGGAGGGCGACGGTCGCCCCCGCCGCACCCGCGGCGGCGGCGTCCTTGCGGCCCAGCCTGCGGCCCGCCACCGTGTGACGGCCCTCCACCTCCTCCAGGAGGGCGGCCAGCACCTCCTCGTTGGTCCACTGCGGACGCCAGCCCGCGTCGTGCAGCCGGCTGACGCTGACCACCCAGGGGTGCATGGTGTACGCGAGGTCCCCGGCGGGCGAGGGGGTGACGCCGATCCGGTGCAGGCGCGCGGCGGCGCCCAGGGCGACGGCGGACGGCAGCTCCATGCGGCGGATGCCGCTCAGCTCCTCGACCTCCTCCTGCTCCAGCCACCCGTCGCAACCGACGGCCAACTCGCCCTCCACCTTCTCCAGCGCCGCGTACTCCAGCGCGCTGACCAGGTCTTCGACGTGGCAGAACTGCCAGGTCGGCCGGGACCCGGCGACCACCAGGAGGCGCGGCGACTCGAAGTAGCGGGTGAGCGCGGTGTCGGTGCCGCCGACCAGCACGGTGGGGCGCACCACGGTCACGTTCAGGCCGGGGTGCGCCCGCGGTGCGCGGCGGCCCAGGCGCTCGATCTCCAGCAGGTCACCGAGGGCGGTGGCCTCGGCCGTGGCCTTTAGCTCGGCGTCTTCGGAGAGCGGGATGTCGTTGTCCGGCAGGGCGCCGTACACCATGGCGGAGGTGCACAGCACCACCCGGCGCACCCCTGCGGCGGCGGCGGCCGTCAGCACGGTCTGGGTGCCGCGTACGTTGTACGCGGTCCGGGCGGCGTCGTCGGTCTCCAGGTCGAGGTCGAGGGCGAGGTGCACGACCACGTCGACGCCGCGCAGCTTCTCGGCGATGGCCGGGTCGCGGACGTCGAGGATCTGCCACTGCGCCTCGGGGACCTCGCCCAGGCGTTCGTCGATGGCGACCACCCGCTTGACCTCGTCGGACGCGACGAGTCGCCGGGTCAACAGCTCGCCGGTACCGGTGGCGGCACCGGTGACCGCGACGACGGGTCCGCGTCCTGCGGGCCCGTCGCCGGGGGTCGGGGTTGAGCGGTTTCGCGCTCCGCGAACCTGCGGATCTGGGGAACTCACCAGGCGTCTCCAGCGGTTGTCTTCAGTACGTACTCGAACGACGCGTACGGACCAGGTGGCGTCCATCCTGCCGCAGGCCACGAGCCGACGGAGCACCGAGCCCATATGCGGGCCGGGATGTCTACGCTGGGTGGTGTTGTGGAGGGCATTTCGCCGTCGGCCAGGAGCCGGCGGCCCTAGGAGCCGAGGAAACCCGTGAGTGACACCCCATTCGGATTCGGCCTTCCGCCGGAGGAGCCGGAGCCCGGCGACGAGGGCAAGAAGAAGGATCCCGCTTCCGGTGGCGGCGGCGCCGGCGGTTCCTCGCCCCAGAATCCCTTCGGATTCGGCATGGGGCCCGGCGGCGGGGACAATCCGTTCGCGGCCATGTTCGGTTCGCTGAACCCCAATGACCTGGGCGCCGCCTTCCAGCAGCTCGGCCAGATGCTGAGCTACGAGGGCGGCCCGGTGAACTGGGACATGGCGAAGCAGATCGCCCGCCAGACGGTCTCCCAGGGCACGTCCGACGGCGTCAAGGACGAGTCCGTGAGCGCCACCGACCGCACGGCGGTCGAGGAGGCCCTGCGCCTGGCCGACCTGTGGCTGGACGGCGTGACGTCCCTGCCCTCCGGTGCGAACACCGCCGTGGCGTGGAGCCGCGCCGAGTGGGTCGAGGCGACGCTGCCGGCGTGGAAGCAGCTCGTCGACCCGGTCGCGGAGCGCGTGGGCACCGCCATGGGCGGTGTGCTCCCGGAGGAGATGCAGGCCATGGCGGGCCCGCTGATCGGCATGATGCGCTCCATGGGCGGCGCCATGTTTGGCCAGCAGATCGGGCAGGCCATGGGCGTGCTCGCCGGTGAGGTCGTCGGCTCGACGGACATCGGGCTGCCGCTGGGCCCCGCGGGCAAGGCCGCGCTCCTCCCGCTGAACGTGGCGGCGCTGGGCAAGGACCTCGGCGTCCCCAAGGAGGAGGTGCGGCTGTACCTCGCCCTGCGGGAGGCGGCCCACCAGCGCCTCTTCGCCCACGTCCCGTGGCTCCGCTCGCACCTCTTCGGTGCCGTCGAGGGGTACGCCCGCGGCATCAAGGTCGACACCACCAAGCTGGAGGACGTCGTCGGGCAGTTCGACCCGTCGAATCCGGAGCAGCTCCAGGAAGCGCTCCAGCAGGGCATGTTCCAGCCGGAGGACACCCCGCAGCAGAAGGCCGCCCTGGCCCGCCTGGAGACGGCTCTCGCGCTCGTGGAGGGCTGGGTGGACGCAGTGGTGCACGAGGCCGCTGCGAGCCGTCTGACGTCCGCTGGGGCGCTGCGGGAGACGCTGCGCCGTCGGCGTGCGTCCGGCGGGCCCGCCGAGCAGACGTTCGCGACGTTGATCGGCCTCCAGCTCCGTCCGCGGCGGCTGCGGGACGCCTCGCGGCTGTGGGCCTCGCTCACGGACGCCCGCGGGGTGGACGGCCGCGATGCCCTGTGGGAGCACCCGGACATGCTGCCGACCGCCTCGGACCTGGACGATCCGGACGGTTTCGTCCACCGCGAGCAGTTGGACTTCTCCGAGCTGGACAAGATGCTCGGCGAGGCCGCGTCCGGTGACGCCGGCGCGAAGGGCGGCCGGGCCCCCGAGGGCGACGGGAGCCGCGCAGCCGACGACAAGCCCGAAGGCGGCCCCGAGGGCAAGAGGGACGACGAAGGCGGCCAGGACGGCCAGTCCGGTCAGGACGGCGCCGGTCGATGAGCCTGCACGATGACGCCGTCCTCGTACTGAAGGGTTACGAGGACGGGGGCGACGCTGCTCAGGCCGGGCTGCGCCAGCAGTACCTGGACCATCTGGCGGCCCACCCGGACGGCATGTGGAAGGCGTGCGGCGTCGGCCACGTCACGGCCAGCGCCCTGGTCGTGGACCCGGAGCGCCAGCAGGTGCTGCTGACGCTCCACAAAAAGCTCGGCATGTGGCTCCAGATGGGTGGCCACTGCGAGCCGGGGGACGAGAGCCTGGCCGCGGCCGCGCTGCGCGAGGCCACGGAGGAGTCGGGCATCGAAGGGCTGACGCTGCTGGGCCCCGGCCCGGACGGCGCCGCCCCGATCGTCCTGGACCGGCACGCGATCCCCGCTCCGTGCCACTGGCACCTGGACGTGCAGTACGCGGCGCTCGCGCCGGCCGACGCGGTCGCCGCGATCAGTGACGAATCGTTGGACCTGCGCTGGTTCGGTTACGACGAGGTGCCGGACGTCGCGGACGCCTCCGTCGTACGGCTCGTGGCGCGGACCCGCGCAGCGCTGCTGCGCCAGGGCTGACGTCCACCGCGGTCGTACGCGTAAGGGGCGCCCTCCATGGGAGGGCGCCCCTTACGCATGGTCGTGTGGCTCAGTTCCAGGCGTTGTTCCGGTTCTGGCCGTCCGCGCCGAACTGGCCGCGCAGTCCGCCGCCGATCGACGCGTTCTGCGGCGGCATGACTTCGCTGGGCTGCACCAGGACGAAGCCCTGGCCGAGGAAGCTCAGCTCCCAGCCCTCACCGGTGCTGCCGCGTCGGGTGCGGACGCTGGTGGAGGTGGTGGGCGCCTGCATCTGCACCCGCAGCCCGGTCGACCAGGCCACGATGGCGTCCGAGTCCACGTTGACGTACGACTCCGGCGTGACCGGGAGCATCAGCGGCTGGCCCGAGGTCATCAGGGCGACCTTGCCCTGACCGCTGATGTTGAGCTGGTACTTCCCGGACCCCGAGATGCCGTACTCGCTGTCGACGGCCAGCACCTCGGTGTTCAGCTGCGAGTCCAGCGCCAGGACGTAGGAGCTGTCGACGGTCATGCCCCCGCGGTCGACGTCCACCAGGTGGACGTGCTGCGCGAGGTTGGCCAGGTACACGGTGCCCTGGCCCGAGCAGCGCATCAGGTCGAGGCCCTCGCCGGTCCGGGCGCGCGAGCGCCGCTGGCTCGGCGATTGGTACTCGCCGTCGAAGTCGATCATCCCCTGGTAGGCGACCATCGCGCCCTTGCGGGCCAGGACGTCGTCACTGCCGTTGAGGGCGACCCGCAGCAACTGCGGGTTCTGCACGGCGAAGCGCTCTTGGGTCTGCTGCTCGCCGTAGGTGAAAAGTGGGCTCTGCATGGCTGTTCTTCGCTCCCCCTCAGCCCCGGATCCGCAGCCGGTCGGTGTTGTCCTCGCTCGGCTGGACGACGACGATGCCCTCCCCGGAGAAGGCCATCTGGTACGCCTCGCCGGTGCCGCGCCCGATGAGGGCGCCCGCCTTGAGGCTGCGCTTGGCCTTCACCTTCAGATTGGGCGACCAGGCCACCAGGGCGTCCGGGTCGACGTAGGTCTCGTCCTGGCCCCGGCCGGAGTCCACGACGATCGGAGTGCCGCGGGAGGTCAGGGCCACCCAACCGGTGCCCGCGATCTCCACGTTCCACAGGCCGGTGCCGGCGAGCTTGGCCATGCCCTTGACCTTCTCCACGCTCCACTGGAGGTGGGCGTCGAAGGCGAGCACGTTGCTGCCGTTGACCGAGAGCGAGTCGTTGTTCAGATAGATGACGACGACGTCCGCGCCGTAGTCGGCGAGGTAGAGCACGCCGTCGCCGTGGCAGCGCATGATGGGCGCGCCCTCGCCGGTGGCCCACTGCGCCACGGCCTGCCGGGCAGCCGGCGGATTGGCCTCGTACTGGACGAAGCCCTCGTAGGCGACCATCGAGCCGGTGCGGGCGAACAGGTCCTGGCCGGTGGCCATGGCGACCTTGAGCATGGTGCGGCCGTGGTTCTCCATCCGGGCCGCGAGGGGGGTCGGGGCGAAGCCCGCGAGTTGCTGGTTCATGTCTTCGGGCTCCCTCAGACCTCGTAGGGCTGGACGACGATGAAGTTGCCGGGCGCGCCCCGGAACTGGAGGTTGACCGTCTCCCCGCTGTGCCCCGGGTACGCGTTGCGACGCAGCCGCACCTGGCTGGCGAGGACCACCTGGGACGCCGCCGACCAGGCCACGATGGCGTTGGCGTCGGCGAAGGTGGTCGGGGTGACGGGCAGGACGACGGGGGTGCCGTGCGTCTTGACGACGACGGTCCCGGTCCCCTGGAACTGCAACGTGAACAGGACGCCGCCGGGGATGCCGTGGCCCTCGATCCTGCGCACTTCGTACTGGAGGGACTCATCGAACGCGAGGACGTTCTCCGCCGAGACGCAGATCGCGTCGCCCTGGAGCTCGATGGGGTGCAGGTTGGCGTTGTTCTCGGCGAGGAAGACCTGACCGCGGCCCGTGCAGCGCATCAACTGCATCTCCTGCCCGGTCGCGTTGCCCACGATCCGGCTGGCGAAGCCGCCGCTCTTGTGGCTGAAGTCCACCTTGCCCTGGTACATCACCATGCTGCCGGAGCGGGCGAGGACCGCGGTGCCGCCCATGGAGACGTCGGCCCGGATCAGGTACGGGTTCTGCGGGGTCCAGCGCTGGCCGGCGGGGGTCTCCCGGTACGCCTGGAGCGCGGCGTTCAGCCCGGGGCCGGCGGCCGGCATCCCCTGGGGGACGCCGCCCGGCACACCGCCCTGCACGCCGGTCTGGCCGTACGCGAAGGGCGCCTGCTGGACGAAGGCGCCGGGGGCGGGGGCGCCCGGCGGCGGGGCCATGCCCGGCATCTGACCGGGGAATTGGCCGGGGGCCTGGCCCGGCATCTGGCCCGGGACCTGGCCCGGGACCTGGCCGAACTGCGGCTGTACGGGCTGGGGCGGCTGTCCGTACGGCGCCGGCGCAGGCGGTGCGGGCGGGGCCGGCGGAACTGCGCCCTGCGGCATCGGAGCGGGTGCCGGCGCAGGCGCGGGCGGCACGACCGGGCCGCCGAAGGCGGGGGCCGGCTGCGGCGGCTGCGGCGCCGGCGGGGCGGCTACGGGGGCCGGCGCGCCGAAGGCCGGCGGCGCGGCCTGGGGCGTGGGCGCCGCGACCGGCTGCTCCTCGGCGACCTCACCGCCGAAGTTCTTCAGCAGCGCTTCCAAGCCGCCGTCGAAGCCCTGCCCGACGGCGGCGAACCGCCACACGTCCTTCAGGTAGAAGTCACCGAGCATCACGGCGCGCTCGGTGGTGAACTCCGAGCCGTTGAAGGGGTAGCGGGCGACTTCTTCGCCGCCGGCCACGATGCGGATGTAACCGGGGCCGACCTGGGACATCTGCCCGGCGCCGTCGATCGTGGCGGTGAAGGAGAGCTTGGTGATGTTCGCCGGGATGCGGTCGAGCGTCACCCGGAACGACTCGGTGTCGCCGGATTGGGCGCCCAGCAGCTGAAGGGACTCCTCCGGTGACTTCGGCTGGTTGAAGAAGATGAAGTACCGGTCGTCCGAGAGCCGTTCGTCGGCGTCGAGTCCGAAGCAGCTGATGTCGAAGGTGAGGCCGGGCGCGGCGATCTGCACGCCCACGTACAGATCCGTACCCGCAGTCAGATCACTGATCTTGGCCTTGTGGCCCCGTTGGAATTCCCTGGCCATGCGTAACGACCGTCCCCCATCCCGATAAAAAGATTGCGTCGCGCCAGGCTAACTGCTGGGTCCGGCATTCAGCCAAGGGGTCATCGCGCGCCGGGACGAATTCGATACGTGGAGATCGACGGTCGGTCGCCGGTCCCTCACTCCTGGTCGGTGCGGGTCACTCCTGGTCGGTGCCGGGCCGGTGAGGCAGGCGTTCGGCGGCGACGACCCCTTCGAGGTAGCCCCTGGCCCGCTCGGTGCGCGGATACGCCTCCAACAGCTGCCAGAAGCGGGGCCCGTGGCCCGGGACCAGGAGGTGCGCCAGCTCGTGGACGAGGACGTAGTCCACCACGTACTCGGGCATGCCCTGGAGTCGGTGGGAGAGGCGGATGCTGCCCTCGGCGGGGGTGCAGGAGCCCCAGCGGGTGTTCTGGTTGGTCACCCACCGCACGGACGCGGGACGGGCGCGCCCCTCGAAGTACTGGGCGGACAGACGCTCGGCCCGGTTGGCGAGTTCGCTGTCGCCGAGGGTCCGCTTGCTCTCCTGGGCGGCCAGCTTGTCCAGCATCACGCCGACCCAGCGGCGCTCTTCCGCCTCCGACATCCGGGCGGGGATCAGGACGATGGTGCGGTCGCCTTCCCGGTACGCGGAGACGGTCCTGCGCCGGCGGGGACTCCTGCGGACCTCGACGGCGCTGGTGCCCGAACTTCTGGCGGCTCGCGGCTTCCGGGGCGCGGGCGGCGGGCTCTCCCGGGCCGGGTCAGCGGAGACGGCAACATCAGCCGGATCAGCCGGATCAACGGGTTCGACGAGATCGGCCGGGGCAGTCGGATCGGCCGGGTCGGGCAGGGCGGGCAGGTCGGGCGGACGGATCAGGTCGGGGGCGCCGGTCGTCTGAGGGTGCCCCGCCGAGTCGGTCGGACCCGTTGCGCCGTCGTGCGGGCCTTCTACACCGCGCTGCGGGGACTCCCCAGCGACGCGCGGGGAAGGATCGACGGACACCCCACGACCGTACCCGCTGAAGGGCCGGGAATCACCGCCTCCGCAACGGTTCTCCGCTGAACCACTCCATGGCTGCAGCATTTGAACGACTAATGCGCCCCCCTGTGGATAACTTTCCTCCCGCCTCGGCAGGACTGGGCATTCTGTCGTCAGAAGCGCTCGACGGGGCGCATTTCGCAGGGATATTAGGGACGTTTCGATTGGACGGGGGTTGGGGCCGTGGAGATGCACCCGATGGTGAAGCCTGCCTTGCGAAGGGCTTGGCGCGAGCGGCAGACCGTCCAGTTCGGCGTGGCACCGGTTCATGCGGTGTCGTTGGGCCCGGTGGACACCGCCACCGGCTCCTTCCTCCAACTGCTCGACGGCACTCGCGGCATGCCGCTGCTGCGGGCGGAGGCACGGTCGATGGGCCTGACCGAAGACCGGGTCGACGCTCTGGTCGACCGGCTGGCGAAGGCGGGGCTGCTGGACGACCCGACGGCCGGCGGCCAGCCGGTCAAGGCGCTGACGCGACGGCCGGGCGCCGTCGATCGGCTGAGGGCGGACGCCGCGTCCCTCTCCCTGGTGCACCCCGAGCCGGGCGACGGGCTGCGTCGATTGGCGGCCCGCAGGGCGATGCGCGTCCAGGTCAGAGGTGCGGGACGGGTCGGCGCGACGGTCGCGGCGCTGCTCTCCGGCGCCGGTGTGGGCAGCGTCGAGGTGGTGGACGGCGGCAGCGTGGCGCCCTGGGACGTAACGCCCGGCGGGCTGCCGAAGGAGTCGGTGGGCGAGCGGCGGGACGTGGCGGCCCGCGGACTGGTGCGGCGCTCGGCACCACTGCGCCCGCCCCGTTCGACGGCCCGGGGCGGTCCGGGTGTCCCGGCCGGTGGTGAGCCGGCCCGGTCACTGGTCCTGGTCTGCCCGCGAGACGGCTTGGCGGCGTACGCCCCGGATCCGGCGACGGCCGTCGACTGGATCAGCGCCGAGGTCCCGCATCTGTACGCGGGGGTGATCGAGACCACAGGGGTGGTGGGCCCGCTGGTGTTGCCCGGGCGCAGCGCCTGCGCCGGCTGTCTGCAATGGGAGCGGACCGAGCGCGATCCGGGGTGGCCGCGGCTGTTGGCGCAGTGGCGCTCTGGCGGGCGGCGGGCCCCGGTGCCCGCCTGTGACCTCGCGCTGGGGACGGCGGTCGCGGGGCTGGCGGCGGCCCATGCGCTGGCCTACCTCGACGACCGGTCCCCGCTGCATGCGAACGCGCGGTGGGAGACCTCCCTGCCCCTGCTCGACTGGCGGCGGCAGCAGTTCGTGCCGCACGTCGACTGCGCGTGCGGAGCCTGGGGGAAAAGTGGGGGCCGGGACGCCTCCGGCTTCGCCCCGGCTCACGAGACAATGGCCGGGTAACCGCTTCGGCACCACGCCGATGGGCTCACGCGGCACGGCTTGTCTGGGATTTGGAGGGGCTCATGTCTGATCTTCCCCGGAAGGCGGTCACCCGGACCGCCAAGTTGGCCGCCCTGCCATTGGGGTTCGCCGGCCGGGCCACCTGGGGGCTGGGCAAGCGGATCGGAGGCAGGTCCGCGGAGATCGTCACCCGGGAGCTGCAACAACGCACGGCCGAGCAACTGTTTAAGGTGCTCGGTGAGCTGAAGGGCGGTGCGATGAAGTTCGGGCAGGCACTGTCCGTCTTCGAGTCCGCCCTCCCCGAGGACGTCGCCGGCCCCTATCGCGCCGCCCTCACCAAGCTGCAGGACGCCGCTCCCCCGATGCCGACCCGCACGGTCCACGCGGTGCTGGCGGAGCGACTGGGCGAGGAGTGGCGGGAGCTCTTCCAGGAGTTCGAGGACAAGCCGTCGGCCGCCGCCTCGATCGGCCAGGTGCACCGTGCGGTGTGGCACGACGGCCGCGAGGTCGCCGTGAAGGTGCAGTATCCGGGGGCGGGGGACGCGCTGCTCTCGGACCTGACGCAGCTGAGCCGGTTCGCCCGGCTGTTGGGTCCGCTCATCCCGGGTATGGACATCAAGCCGCTGATCACGGAGCTGCGCGACCGGATCTCGGAGGAGTTGGACTACGGCCTGGAGGCCCAGGCCCAGCGTGAGCACGCGGCGGAGTTCGCCGAGGACCCGGACGTGCTGGTGCCTGACGTGGTGCACCAGTCGGACCAGGTGCTGGTGACGGAGTGGATCGACGGGATACCGCTCGCCGAGGTGATCTCTGGCGGCTCGCCGGAGCAGCGGGACCGCGCGGGGCAGTTGCTCGCCCGGTTCCTGTTCTCAGGTCCGGCACGCACCGGCCTGCTGCACGCTGACCCCCACCCGGGGAACTTCCGGCTGTTGCCCGACCCCGACGGCGAGAGCTGGCGGCTGGGGGTCCTGGACTTCGGGACGGTCGACCGGCTGCCGGGCGGGCTGCCGTCGACGATCGGCGACTGCCTGCGGATGACGTTGGAGGGCGAAGCCGAGGCGGTGTACGCGATGCTCTGCGAGGAGGGCTTCGTCAAGGAGGAGATCGACCTCGACCCGGATGCGGTACTGGAGTATCTGCTGCCGATCATCGAGCCCGCCGAGGTGGACGAGTTCACCTTCACCCGGAGCTGGATGCGCACGCAGGCCGCGCGGATCGCTGACATCCGCTCCCCCGCGCACCAACTCGGCAAGCAGTTGAACCTTCCGCCGTCGTATCTGCTGATACACCGGGTGACGCTCAGCACGATAGGCGTGTTGTGTCAGCTGAATGCGACCGTGCGGCTGCGGGACGAGCTGGAGGGGTGGCTCCCTGGTTTCCTCCCCGAGTACGACGACGCCGACGAGCACGACGACCACGACATCAACGGTGATGGCGGTGATGGAGGGAGCGGCGCTGAAGCGGGTGTGGCTGACGTCGATGCCGGCCGGGGAGAGTCTGGAGAGGCCGGCGGCGAGGAGGCCGTGAAGGCAACGGCGACGCCGTAGGGGCGGGGGCCGGGGCGGAGCGAATGGCTAGGAGACCCAGGGTCCCGGCAGTTCAAGGGGCTCCGGGAAGCCCGGAAGTCCCAGGAGGCCAGGGAGGCCAGGGAGGCCAGGGAGGCCAGGGAGTCTTCGGGTGGCGCTACCACCAGGCGGAGTCGAGGCGGCCTTCGATCGCTCTGATGTTGGCGCGGGCGCATTCGTCGCAGAAGTAGCGGCGGGTGCGGTTCTCCACCGAACAGGTCCAGGTGGGCTGGGCTCCCTTGGCCTTCTTGCCGCACCGGGCGCACACGACGGTGGCGCCCTTCCCGTCCGGGAGGGGGTTCTGCTGCTGTTCCACGTCGTGACGATAACCCCACCGAGGAGCGGGGCGGGGGCAACGCACCGCGGGGGCCGATCCGTTAGGAACGGCCCCCGTGTGGTGGGTGTTGGCGTCAGCCGGTGGCGCGTCAGTTCATGACGGCCATGGCGAGCGCGCGACGGGCACGCATCGAAACGCGCTCGGCGCGGCGCTGCATGCGGCGGGCGGTGATCAGGTGCACCGCTCGACGTTCCGTCTCGGCTTCACGTAGGCGCTCGTGCATATGCGCACGGGCGAGGGCTTCTGGGATGAGTTGCATGGCGCGGGTCCTGTTCTGACGCGAGGCGGTCGCGCCGGTGATGGTCACTGCTGGAGTCGCGGAGCCCGAAGGCTCGTTCGTGGAAGGGGGCATGGGGTCCTGCTTCTGAAGGGGATCGTGCGCGTAGGGACGGTCGATGGTTCCGTTGGCGTTCATGCCGAGACCGGGTTCTTGCGCGGACGACCACGGGGCCGCTTGCGGGCGACGACGACGCCCTGGACGAAGAGCTCTCCGCCCCAGACGCCCCAGGGCTCACGCCGGTCCTTGGCGCCGGCGAGGCACGCCTCCATCAGCGGGCAGGTGCGGCAGAGGGACTTGGCGTACTCGACGTCGGCCGGCGACTCGGCGAAGAAGACCTCCGGGTCGTAGGAGCGGCACGGGACGGGCACGTCGAGGTTCTCGATGGCGTCGTCGAGTGCGGTCAGGGCGGTGGGCGCGGTCGGCGCGGTCAAAGCGGGGTCCTCCGTGTGGGCGGGCGGGGAGAGCGTCTGGGCAGGCGGTACGGACGGGGCGTGCGCTTCGAGTTGCACGGTGGTGTCTTTCCTCGTCTTGTCGGTCCGGCCGGTGGCCGGTTGGTGGTCCCCCGACGGATCCGGGGGGCTGGTACCGGGTGTTGCTGTCCCGAGGCCCCTGGGGCTGCTTTCCCGACCGGGGAAAGCAGAAGGGCCGCGGATCCCGAGTGGGATTCCGCGGCCCTGAAGGCGCCGGCCTGATCGTGTCAGGCTGGATCGCTCCAGGGTTCGAGCCCACGGAAGGCCCACTTGGTGTGGTGCTGCGTCTGCTTCGGGGTGACGGCACTGGCTGCCGCAAAGGCATAGACCCGGGCCTGTGCCAGTCCTGCTTCCAGTGCCTTCGTCGGTCGTTCGGCGCGCTCCTCGCGCAGAACGGGGAGACGTCCGGCCATGGAGATGGCGGGAGCGCCGGCCAGGCCGCCGGACATACCGGTGCCCTTGCCGAAGCGGGTGCCATTGGCAGCGAGCAGCGACGTCGAGAAGCCGAGCGAGCAGACGGAGACGACGGCCGAGCGATCGGCCATGGACTGGAAGTTGATGAAGCTGGTGTTGTTGGTGATCACTGGACTCGCCTCCTCTCGGCGTCTCGGGGACCGGCCGGGGCCGGTCACGCGTATTCGGATAAGTACATCACGAGGACAGGGCTTCAGAGAAGCGCCTGTTCTCGTGGTTAAGAACCTATGGGGACGGTCGGGGCATGCGCAAACTATTTTTCCGACGAGTTTTTCTCAGGACTCCTCCGACTCGGTCTCCACGTCCTGGCCTGCGCAGATGGCGAGGACGTCGGCTCCGAAGCGGTCCAGTTTGCGGGCGCCGACGCCAGCGATCATGGACAGCTCGCCCTCGTCGTCCGGGACGGCTTCGGCGATGGCCATGAGCGTCTTGTCGGTGAAGACGCAGTAGGCGGGCTGGCCGAGCTGCTTCGCCTGGTCGGAGCGCCACTCGCGCAGCCGCTCGTACAGCCCCTCGTCCATGTCGGAGGGGCAGTCCTCGCAGCGCATCAGCTTCATCTCGCCGGCGTCCGTGAGCGTCTTGCCGCAGACCCGGCACAGCACGGGGCCGCGGCGCTTGCGACGGCTGCCGCGCTCGACGCCGCCCGCCCCGCCGGCGCCCCGGGAGCCCGGGGCGGCGGAGCCGGGCCGCAGCCCGTTCAGGAAGCGGGTGGGGCGGCGGGAGGCGCGGCCGCCGGGGGCCCGGGACAGCGCCCAGGACAGCGACAGATGGAGCCGGGCGCGGGTGACGCCGACGTAGAGGAGCCGGCGCTCCTCCTCGACCTGTTCGTCGGTCTTGGCGTGGGTGATCGGCATCATGCCTTCGGTGAGCCCGACGAGGAACACCGCGTCCCACTCCAGACCCTTGGCCGCGTGGAGCGAGGCCAGGGTGACGCCCTGGACCGTGGGGGCGTGCTGGGCCGCGGCGCGCTCGTCCAGCTCGGCGACCAGGTCGGCGAGGGTGGCGTCCTCCTTGGCCCGGGCGAAGTCCTCGGCGAGGCGCACCAGGGCGGCCAGCGACTCCCAGCGGTCGCGGACGGCGCCCGAGCCCGCCGGAGGTTCGCTGGTCCAGCCCTTGGTGGAGAGAACGGCGCGGACTTGAGACGGCAGGTCCTCGGCGTCGTCCAGCAGGGCGTCGTTGCCGCCGGCGCGGGCGGCGCCGCGCAGGGCGATGCCGGCCTCCCGGACCTCCTGGCGCTCGAAGAAGCGCTCGGCGCCGCGGAGCTGGTAGGGCACGCCGGCGTCCGCGAGGGCCTGCTCGTAGACCTCCGACTGGGCGTTGATCCGGTAGAGGACGGCGATCTCGCCGGCGGGGACGCCGGCGGCGATCAGGTCGCGGATGCGGTGGGCGGTGCCCTCCGCTTCGGCGGGCTCGTCCGCGTACTCCGTGTAGCCCGGCTCGGGGCCGGGGTCCCGCTGGGAGATCAGCTCCAGGCGGTGCTCGGCGGCCCGGCCGCGGGCCTGGCTGAGCAGGCCGTTGGCCAGGTGGACGACCTGGGGGGTGGAGCGGTAGTCCCGGACGAGCTTGACGACCGTCGCCGTGGGGTGGCGGGTGCGGAAGTTCAGCAGGTGGTCGGGGGTGGCGCCGGTGAAGGAGTAGATCGTCTGGCTGGCGTCGCCGACGACGCACAGGCTCTCCCGGTCGCCCAGCCACAGGTCCAGCAGGCGCTGCTGGAGGGGGCTGACGTCCTGGTACTCGTCGACGACGAAGTGCTGGTACTGGCGGCGGATCTGGTCGGCGATGTCGTGGCGGTCCTGGAGGATGCCGACGGTCAGCAGCAGCACGTCCTCGAAATCAATCACCGCGCGATCACGCTTGAGCTGCTCGTACAGCCCGTAGATCTGGCTGATTTCCGATGGGTCGCGAGGGATGTCGCGCAGCGCCTTGGCGGCGGCGGCCGCGTAGTCGGCGGGGACGGTCTGGGTGACCTTCGCCCACTCAATTTCGCTGGTCACATCACGTAGCTCATTGCGGTCGAGCCGGATTCGACAGCGGGCCGCGGCCTCCGCGACGAGCTGGATCTTGCGCTCCAACAGCCGGGGCAGCTCGCCACCGATCGCTTTCGGCCAAAAATACTGGAGCTGGCGCAGCGCGGCGGAGTGGAACGTGCGCGCTTGGACGCCGCCGGCGCCGAGCTGGCGGAGCCGTCCGCGCATCTCGCCCGCGGCACGGTTGGTGAAGGTGACGGCCAGCACGCTGGCGGGCGGGAGTATGCCCGCGCGCACCCCGTAGGCGATGCGGTGGGTGATCGCACGCGTCTTGCCCGTGCCGGCGCCGGCGAGGACACACACCGGACCGTGCAGGGCGGTCGCCACTTCGCGCTGCTCGGGGTCGAGCCCTTCGAGCACCGCGTCGGCGGACGCGGGGACCTGGGGGAAGAGGGAGGAGTGCGTTGCTGCTGTCACCCCGCCATGCTGCCAGGTCTCGGGGGGCGGATGCGGCCGTTGTCCACAGCCGTCGCCGGATTGTCGTACCGGGACGGAAGGGACGCCGGCCCGTCCGCCCGGCGGGATCCGGGAGGCCCCGCACCGGACACGGACGCAGATCCCGCACCGGATGCGGACGCAGACCCGCACCGGCAGAGACGCAGACCGGTACCGGGTACGGGCGGGGACCCGGTACCGGGTACGGGAATCGTCAGCAGGTCACGTACGTTCTACGCGGTGCGAGCCGCACCGCGAGGGTGCGAGGGCGCCCCAGCCAGACCGAGCGTGACCCAGCGAGCCAGAGGAGCCAGCGACGATGTCGGGGACCGTGACGATGTACAGCACCACGTGGTGCGGCTACTGCCGTCGACTGAAGAGCCAGATGGACCGTGAGGGCATCGCGTACAGCGAGATCAACATCGAGAACGACCCGGACTCCGCCGCCTTCGTGGAGAAGGTGAACGGCGGCAACCAGACGGTGCCCACCGTCCAGGTCGTGCCCGTCGGCGGCGGCGCCGAGGTCGTCATGACGAACCCGAGCCTCGCGCAGGTCAAGCAGGCGCTCGGCGCCTGACGCGGGGCCGAAGGCCCCGCGCCCCGAAGGCCCGCCCTCCCGTCGGAGGGCGGGCCTCGTGCGTCAGGCCGCGGCGGCGCCCTGTCGGGGCAGCGGCCGGCCGTACCACGTCTCGATCAGCCGGGCCGCGATGGAGATCCCGTACGGCGGCAGCACTTCGCCCGACGCGAAGGCGGACGCCAGCTCCGTGCGGGAGAACCAGCGCGCCTCGTGCAGTTCCTCGCCGTCCACGGTGATCTCCGCCGAGGTGGCGCGGGCCGTGAAGCCGAGCATCAGGCTCGACGGGAAGGGCCACGGCTGGCTCGCCACGTAGTCGACCGCGCCGACGGTCACCCCCGCCTCCTCGTTCGCCTCCCGCCGCACCGCCTGCTCGATCGACTCGCCCGGCTCGACGAAGCCGGCGAGGGTCGAGAACCGCCCCTCCGGCCAGTGCACCTGCCGGCCGAGCAGGGCGCGGTCATCGGCGTCGGTGATGAGCATGATCACCGCCGGGTCGGTGCGCGGGTAGTGCTCCGCCCCGCACGCCGGGCAGCGGCGGATGTGCCCCGCCGCCGCGATGACCGTGCGCTCCCCGCAGCGCGAGCAGAAGCGGTGGTTGCGCTGCCAGTTCTCCAGGGCGACGGCGTGCACCAGCAGCCCGGCGTCGCGCGGCGACAGCAGCAGCCCCGCCTCCCGCAGCCCCGCGGGCCGCGCCGACTGGTCCATGCGGCCCGGCAGCGAGTCCTTCTGGAGCGCGAAGTAGCGCACCCCGTCCTCGTCGGTGCCGAGGAAGTAGCGGTGGGTCTCGGTGACGGGCGCCTCGAAGGTCGGGGTCATGACCAGTTCGGTGCGGCCGTCGGGGGTGTCGTCGATCAGCGCCCGGCCGCCGGAGACCACGAACACCCGCGTCGTCGGGTGGCTCCACGCAGCCGCGAGCCACGCCTCGTCGAGGCGGTGGTGCGCCTCGCGGTCGATCCCCGAGGGGGCGGTCAGGCTGATGGGCCGATCTGCGGTGACTTGGCTGTCGGTGCTCACGTGCTTCCAACTCCCCCGGACGGGTTCCAGTTCAGCGGTTCAGCGGTCGAGCAGCTCGGCGATCGGTCCTACTGCTCGACGATCGACTCGATGCGCTCGGCTCGGCTCGGTGCGCTCGGCTCGATGCGGATCAGGGGTTCAGCGCAGCGCCTGTCCCAGGTCCCCCCACAGGTGGGCGGCCGTCTCCACCCCCTTGAGGAGCAGTTCCACCTCCACCTTCTCGTTCGGCGCGTGCCAGCCGTCGGACGGTACGGAGATCCCGAGGAAGAGCACCGGCGCGCCCAGCACGTCCTGGAGGTCGGCCGCGGGGCCGGAGCCGCCCGTGCGCGTGAAACGGATCTTCTGGCCGTCGAAGGCCCGGCCCATGGCCCGTACGACGGACTGGAGCGCCGGGTGGTCCAGCGGGGTCAGGCAGGGGCGGGTGGCGGCCGCGAAGGTGAGGTCGTAGCGGATGCCGTCGGGCACGCGCTCCGCCACCCAGCGGCTGACCGCGACCTCGATCGCGTCCGTCTGCTGCCCCTCGACCAGCCGGAACGTCAGCTTCAGCAGCGCCGAAGCGGGGATGATCGTCTTGCCGCCGGCGCCCTGGTAGCCCCCGCCGATGCCGTTGACCTCGGCGGTCGGCCGGGCCCAGATGCGCTCCAGGGTCGAGTAGCCGGCCTCGCCGAGCGTGCCGGAGGAATGCGCCGTCTTCAGCCACTCCGCCTCGTCGAAGGGCAACTCGGCGAAGAGCTCGCGCTCGGCGTCGCTCAGCGGGGTGATGCCGTCGTAGAAGCCGGGGATCGCGACGCGCTCGTCGGCGTCGTGCAGCGCGCCCGCGAGCCGGGCGGCGACGGTCGCCGGGTTGGGCACCGCGCCGCCGAAGGCGCCGGAGTGGATGTCCTGTTCCGGCCCGTAGAGCTGGATCTCGCAGTCCACCAGGCCGCGCATCCCGGTGCAGACCGTGGGCGTGGTCTCGGACCACATGCCGGTGTCGGAAACCATCACGACGTCCGCTGCGAGCTGCGGCAGGCGCTGCTCGATCAGGGCGCGGAAGTGCGGCGAACCGACCTCCTCCTCGCCCTCGACCAGCAGCTTCAGATGGACGGCGGGCGCGGTCCGGCCCGTCGCGGCCAGATGGGCCCGCAGGCCCAGGGTGTGGAAGAAGACCTGCCCCTTGTCGTCGGCGGCGCCCCGGGCGTAGAGCCGGCCGTCGGCGAACCGCGGCTCGAACGGGTCCGAGTGCCAGCCGTCCGCCAGCTCCGCCGGCTGGACGTCGTGGTGCCCGTAGACGAGCACGGTCGGCGCCTGCGGATCGTCCGACGGCCACTCCGCGAACACCGCGGGAGCCCCGGCCGTCGGCCACACCTCGACGACGGGGAACCCGGTCTCCGTCAGCTTGGCGGCGAGCCATTCGGCGCTGCGCCGCACGTCCCCCTCGTGCTCGGGCTGGGCCGACACGGAAGGAATGCGCAGCCACTCCGCGAGGTCGCCGAGGAAGGCGTCGCGGTGCTGCTGGACGTACGTACGGACGGCGCTGTCCGGGGTCTCGCTCATGCGTATGAGCCTAACGGGCGTCGCCGACCCCCTCCGCAGCCGTCCGCACCTCGGTCACCGCCCCGCGGCCGGATCCGGCTCCGGCTCCGGCCGACCGGGCGCCGGCTGCGGCGGGCCGCCCAGCAGGATGCGTTCCAGCTCGGCACGGCCGGGCAGCGACGCCGGCCGGACGACCTCTCCGCTGCGCACGAAGACGAACGCCGCGCCGACGTCCTCGGGCGCGAGCCCGTGCTGCTCCGCCCAGGCGAGCCGGTAGATAGCGAGTTGGAGCGGGTCGGCAGCCGTGGTCCGCCCCGTCTTCCAGTCGACGATCTCGTACCCGCCGGCCGGGGCGTCGGCACCGGACCGGGTGCGGTACACGGCGTCGATGCGGCCCCGGACGACCCGGCCGCCCAGGGATATCTGGAACGGCGACTCGACCCGGTACGGGGTGCGCCGGGCGTACGGGGTCCGCTCGAACGCCTCCTTCAGCTCGGCCAGATCCCGTTCGTCGTCGATCTCCACGGCGTCCGGGCCGCGGTCGTCGCCGGGCAACTCGTCCGGGTCGAGCAGGGGCAGCGGCAGCGCCTCGAAGCGGGACTCCACCCAGGCGTGGAAACGGGTGCCGCGGCGGGCCGCCGGCTGCGGCGGGCGCGGCATGGGGCGGGCCAGCTCCTGGGCGAAGCCGTCGGCGTCCTCGGCGAGGCGCACCAGTTGGGACGCGGTGAGGGCGGCCGGGAGGGGCACTTCGCGCACGGCGGCGCGGGTGCGGCGCAGCTCACCGGCGAGCGCGTCGAGGTCGCGGTCCCAGGAGGCGATGGCGCGCGCCTCCTCCGGGGTGAGCTCTCCGGGGTCTCCGGGGTCTCCGGGGTCCCTGGGGTCCGCGTCGTGTTCGCGCGGGGGCGGGTCCGCCTGGTGCGGTACGGATACGGGTACGGTCCCGGGGTCGTCGGGTGGGTCGTACGGGTCGTACGCAGGCTCCTCCAGGTCGTCCGGCGCCTCCAGGTCGTCCAGGCCCTCCGGGAACAGCTCGCCCCCCTCAGCAGGGGCGCCGCGCTCCTGCGCCTGCTCCTCTGCCGGTTCCCGTAGGTACGCCAGTACGGTCCGCGCCGCCTCCCTGCGGCGGGCGAGGGAGACCGGGTCCAGCGGCAGCGGCCAGGCCCGGTCCGGCCCGGTCTCCTGGAGTGCGGGGTTCTCCGCGTCCTTCTCGGGCTCGTCCGCCCACGCCTCGATCTCCCCGTGCCCAGCGGCGCAGTGCTCGTACAGCGCGTCGAGGAACGCGGACGGCCCCCGCCTGCGCTTCTGCGTCGGGCCCCACCAGTGGGCCGAGCCGAGCAGGAGGGAGCGGGGGCGGGTGAAGGTCACGTACCCGAGACGCAGTTCCTCCGTGCGCTGGTGGTCCTTCATGGCCTCCTTGAAGGACTTCAGCCCCTTGGCGTCCCAAGCCGTGACGTCCGGGAGGGTGGCCGCGTCGCCGCGCAGTGCGTGCGGCAGCACCTGGGGGTGGGACGTCCACGCCTCCCGTCCGCGGTCGCTCGGGAACTGCCCGGCGACCAGCCCGGGGACGGCGACCACGTCCCACTCCAGCCCCTTGGACTTGTGGGCGGTGAGGATCTTCACCGTGTTCTCGCCGCCCGGCAGGGCGTTGTCCAGGCCCTTCTCGTACTGGGCGGCGGTGCGCAGGAAGCCGAGGAAGGCGAGCAGTGTGGCCTCGCCGTCCAGCGCGGCGAAGCCGGCGGCGACGTCGAGGAAGTTCGCCAGCGTCTCCCGGCGGCGGGCGGCCAGCGCGTGCGGGGACGCGGACAGCTCGACGTCGAGGCCGGTGGTGCCGAGGACCCGGTGCAGGACGTCCATCAGCGGGTCGGCGAGGGAGCGGCGCAGCTCCCGCAGCTCCGCGGCCAGGTGGGCGAAGCGCACCCGGGCGTCCGCGGAGAACGGCAATCCGTCGTCCCCGCGCGGAGCCGTGCCGGAGCCGGCCTCTGCGTACGGGTCGAGGAAGGTGTCCAACGCGTCGGCGAGGGAGATCACCTCGGCCGGGTCGGTGCCCTCGACGGCGGCGGCGAGCCGTTCGTCGACCGCGGCGGGGTCGCCGGCCCCCGCCCGGTGCACCAGCAGCCGGGCCCGTCGGCCGAGCAGCGCGAGGTCCCGTGCGCCGATCCGCCAGCGCGGGCCGGTGAGTAGCCGGACGAGCGAGGCGTTGGCCCCCGGGTCCTGGAGGACCTCGCAGACGGCGACCAGGTCGGCCACCTCCGGCAGGTGCAGCAGCCCGGACAGCCCCACGACCTCGACCGGCACCTCGCGCGCCACCAGTGCGCCCTGGATCTCGGGGAAGTCGCCCGCGGTGCGGCACAGCACGGCGATCTCGCCCGGTGGCGTGCCGGTGCGCACCAGGTGGGCGATCGAGTCGGCGAGCCAGGCGATCTCCTCCGAGTGCGTCGGCAGCAGGGCGATGCGGACGGAGCCGTCGGCTTCGGCTCCGGGGGCTGGGCGCAGCGCGGCCACGCCCTCGTGCCGGGCGCGCAGCGGAGCGGCGAGGTCGTTCGCGAGCTGGAGCAGCCGGCCTCCGCTGCGGCGGTTCTCGCTGAGCGCGTACCGGGTGGCGGGGGTGCCGTCGCGGTGCGGGAAGTGCTCGGGGAAGTCGTCGAGGTTGGCCACGGACGCACCGCGCCAGCCGTAGATCGCCTGGCAGGGGTCGCCGACCGCGGTCACGGCGTGCCCGGCGCCCCGGCCCCGTCCGAAGAGTCCGGAGAGCAGTAGGCGCTGGGCGACGGACGTGTCCTGGTACTCGTCGAGCAGGACGACGCGGAACTCGTCCCGCAGGATCCGGCCCGTCTCCGGCCGGCCCAGCGCGAGCTGCGCGGACAGCGCGATCTGGTCGCCGAAGTCCAGCAGCTCGCGGGAGCGCTTGGCCCGGCGGTAGCGGACGGTCAGGTCCAGCAGCTCGCGGCGGGCGGCGACGGCGTCGGGGATCTTGCGCAGCTCGGCGTTGCTGAGCCGGACGCCGTCGGCGCTGCCGCTCAGCGTTTCGGCGAGTTCCGCGTCGTACGCGGCGAGGCGCTCGGGGTCCACCAGGTGCTCCGACAGCTCGGCGTCGAGCGCGAGCAGATCGCTGACGAGGGTGGGGAACGAGCGGGTCAGCGCGGGGTACGGCCCCGGTGCCTCGCGCAGCACTCGGGCGGCGAGCTGGTAGCGGGTGGCGTCGGCGAGGAGCCGCGCGGTGGGTTCGAGCCCGATGCGCAGGCCGTGGTCGGTGAGGAGCTGTCCGGCGAACGCGTGGTACGTGGAGATGCGGGGCTCGCCGGGCGGATCGTCCGGGTCGATCACGTCGGGATCGGTGACGCCGGCGCGGACGAGGGCGGTCCGGACGCGCTCGGCGAGCTCGCCGGCGGCCTTGTTGGTGAACGTCAGCCCGAGGACCTGCTCGGGCGCGACCTGTCCCGTCCCGACGAGCCAGACCACCCGCGCGGCCATGACCGTCGTCTTCCCCGACCCGGCCCCGGCGACGATGACCTGCGGCGCGAGGGGCGCGGTGATGCAGGCGATCTGCTCGGGCGTGAAGGGAATGCCGAGGAGCTCCTTGAGCTGCTCGGGGTCACGGAGACGGGGCGCGGTCACGGGAAAAGGCTAAGCGGCGGGTGTGACAGGGGGAGGTGGACGGCCTCGCCGTTGCGGCGCGGATGCATTGGTCTCTGCGGGCCGTCTGTGGTTGGCCGCGCAGTCCTGCCCCTGCCCACTAAAGGCAATGCCGTTGCCTCAGCAGGCGCGGTGGCGCCGTGATGAGTGTGCAGTGACGGCGTCTGCCGCCCGTCTGTGGCTGGTCGCAGTCGCCGGGACAGCAGTACAGGTACGGCCAGAACGCGGGCCGGGACCGGGCAGCCCGTGGGGGTCTCGGGAGCGCCGCAGCCCGGAGGGGTGCCAGGAGGTCACTCCACCACGTGGCGGCCCTCGGGTTGGGCCGTGCACGAGTTGCGGAAGGTGCAGGTCGTGCAGTGGGGGCCGGTCGTGGGGGTGAAGCGTTCGTCGAGGACGCGGCCCGCCGCGGTGGCGAGGAGGTCGCCGACCCATTCGCCCGTGAGGGGCTCCTGCGCCTGGACCTTGGGGGACGCGTCGCCGCCCTCCTTCTGGGGGGCCGCTTGGCGGAGGTGGACCAGTTCGGCGCCGCCGGGCTCGGGGCGGCGGCCGTCGAAGACCTCGTCGACCGCGCCCTCGCGCACCGCGAGCTGGTAGACCGCGAGCTGCGGATGGCGTGCGACCTCGTCGCCCGTCGGCGCCTGCTTGCCGGTCTTGAAGTCGACGACGTACGCCCTGCCCTGCGCGTCCCGTTCGACGCGGTCCATGGAGCCGCGGATCCGCACCTCGTACTCACCCGCCTCCAGCGTCACGTCGAACTCGCGCTCCGTCGCCGCGGGGACGCGCCCGCCGCGGTCCATCACGTGCCAGCGCAGGAAGCGCTCGATCGCCGCGCGCGCGTGCCGCTTCTCCTGCTCGGACTTCCAGGGCGCGTCGAAGGCGAGCGAGTCCCAGACCGATTCGAGGCGTTCCATCAGGACGGCGAGGTCGGCCGGGGTGCGGCCGGAGGCGACCTCGTCGGCGAGGACGTGGATCACGTTGCCGAAGCCCTGTGCGACGGTGGCGGGCTCGTCCGCCCGTACCTCGCGCCCCAGGAACCACTGGAGCGCGCAGGTGTTGGCGAGCTGGTCCAGGGCGCTGCCGGACAGGGCGACGGGCCGTTCGCGGTCGCGCAACGGGGCGCTGCTCTCGGTGGGCTCGTGCAGGCCCCACCAGCGCTGCGGGTGCGCCGCGGGGACGAGCGGCAGTCCCTCGTCGTCCTGGAGCGCGGCGAGCTTGGCCAGCCGTCGGGCGGCGGCGTCCCGCAGTGCGGGCGACGCTTCGGGGTCGACGGTCGTGGCGCGCAGCTCGGCGACGAGCGCGGCGACGGCGAGGGGGCGACGGGGGCGACCGGCCACGGCGACCGGGGTGACGCCGAGCTCGGCCAGGAAGCGGGACGGCTGGTCGCCGTCGTCCGCGGGCGCCTGGACCGCGGTGACGACGAGACGCTCGCGCGCGCGGGTGGCGGCGACGTAGAAGAGCCGTCGCTCTTCGGCCAGCAGCGCGCCGGGGGTGAGCGGTTCGGCGAGGCCGTCGCGGCCGATGCGGTCGGCCTCCAGGAGCGAGCCGCGGCGGCGCAGGTCGGGCCAGAGCCCCTCCTGCACCCCGGCGACCACCACCACGCGCCACTCCAGCCCCTTGGAGCGGTGCGCGGTCATCAGGCGCACCGCGTCGGGGCGCTCCTGGCGGCCGGAGAGGGTGTCCGCGGCGATGTCCTGGGCCTCGATCTCCTCGATGAAGTTGAGCGCGCCGCGCCCGCCGGTGCGCTCCTCGGCCCGCGCCGCGGTGTCGAACAGCGCGCACACGGCGTCCAGGTCGCGGTCCGCGTTGCGCCCGGCCGCGCCGCCGCGCAGGGCGGCGTTCTCCAGCCGCTGCGGCCAGTACGTGCCGTTCCACAGCGTCCACAGGGTCTCCTCCGCCGTGCCGCCGCCGTCGAGGACGGCGCGGGCCTTGGCGAGCAGCCGCCCCAGCTCCTGTGCACGGCGGGCGTACGAAGGGTCGTGCGCGACCAGCCGTTCCGGTTCGGCGACGGCGCGGGCGATCAGCAGGTCGGACGGCGGCGGCAGGCGGTTGCCCGCGGCCCGCTCCTCGTCACGCAGGGCGCGGCCGAGCTTGCGCAGGTCGGCGGCGTCCATCCCGCCGAGGGGGGAGCTGAGCAGGGTCAGGGCGGTCTCGACGTCGAGCCAGCCGCCCGATGCCCCGCCCTCGTCGCCCTCGTCGCCTACTTCGCTCTCGTCGCCTACTTCGCTGCCCTCGCCGTCCGTGCCATCCACGTCGTCCACGTCGCCGTCGGCACCGTCAGTGGGCTGCGTCGCCACCGCGCGCAGCGCCGTCAGCAGCGGTGCGACCGCGGGTTCGTGGCGCAGCGGCACGTCCGCTCCGTCGACCTCCAGCGGCACCCCGGCCGACGTCAGGGCGCGGCGGATCGCAGGGATGGTGCGGTTGCCCGCGCGGACGAGGACCGCCATGTCGTGCCACGGAACGCCGTCTTCCAGATGGGCCCGGCGGAGGATGTCGGCGACGTTGTCCAACTCGGCGGAGGCCGTGGGGTAGGTGTACGCCTCCACCCGCCCGCCGCCGCGCGTCGCGGCGAGGTCCCGGTGGGCGCGGACCTTGTCGCCGGGCAGCCGGGTCAGCGGCATCCGCCGGGTGAGCAGCCGGGTCGCTTCGAGCAGCGTTTCGCCGCTGCGCCGGGACGCGGTGAGGACGGCGACGCCCGCCGGGGCGCCGTCCGCGCGCGGGAAGGCGGCCGGGAAGTCGAGGATGCCGTTCACGTCGGCGCCGCGGAAGGCGTAGATCGACTGGTCGGGGTCGCCGAAGGCGACCAGGGTCCGGCCGCCGCCGACGAGCGCCCGCAACAGCCGGACCTGCGACGGGTCGGTGTCCTGGTACTCGTCCACGAACACCGCGTCGTAGGGGAAGTCGTACGGGAAGGAGCGCGCGGGCGCCGTGCGCTCGGCGAGGAGCACCGCCCGGTGCACCAGTTCGGCGTAGTCCAGGACGCCCTGCATGTCGAGGACGTCCAGGTACTCCGCGAGGAAGGACGCCGCGGCCCGCCAGTCGCGCCGCCCGGTGCGGGCGGCGAACCGCGTCAGGGACTCGGGGTCCAGGCCCAGCTCCCGGCTGCGGGCGAGCACCGCGCGCACCTCGTCGGCGAAGCCGCGGGTGGTCAGACAGGCCCGCAGCTCGTCGGGCCAGCGGTTGCGGGCCAGCCCCTCGCGCTCCAGGTCGAGCTGGCCGGTGAGCAGCTCGCGCACGGCGACGTCCTGTTCGGGGCCCGACAGCAGCCGCAGCGGCTCGGCGAACAGCTCGGCGTCCTGGTGGGCGCGGACCAGGGCGTAGCAGAAGGAGTGGAACGTGGTGGCCTGCGGGCCGCGCGCGCCGCCGAGGCGCAGCGCCATCCGGTCCCGCAGTTCCACGGCCGCCTTGCGGCTGAAGGTGAGGACCAGGATCCGTTCGGGATCGGCGCCCTTGGCCAGCCGGGCCGCGACCGCCTCGACGAGGGTGGTCGTCTTGCCGGTGCCGGGACCGGCGAGGACGAGCAGGGGGCCGTGGCCGTGGTCAACCACGGCGCGCTGCGCGGCGTCCAGACGGAGGGGGTCTGCGGCCCCGAGCGGAGTGCGGACCAGCCGGTACGCACTCGTGCCACGTCCTCGGTGCCCCTGCGGGCGCGGGAAGCCCCCCTGCCGCCCCTGTCGCGGGTGCGGCGTGCGCCCTGTGGTGGAGGAGGAGGTCACGTGGATCGCTGGTCCTGGTGGGTGTGGTGGTGCTGATGGAGCAGGGAGTGAAGGAGAAGCAGCAGAGGAAGCGGAAACGGACGGGGTCACAGTGGGTGGAGGGACGGGCGGAGTCGCGTCGGCCCTTCCCCGCGCGGCCGGGGCCGCGCCCCGACGACGCTACCTCGCCGCCGCCGTGCGCCCGGCTGCACCCGGCGCCGGGGTCACCACGCGCTCGGACCGCCGTTCCCCGCCGCCGTGCTCCGTGGCGCGGTCCGTTCCGTACTCCGTACGGCACCGGCCCCGCCCGTTCCCCCGTCGCGTGCCGGAGGCCGTCGTACCGGAAGCTGTCATATGTGAGCGTCGTCCACCGCACCACCGCCACCGCCGCCGTCCCACCGGGCCCGCTTCATGTCCAGGCGCGGTACGTGCCCCTCGGCGCCGGGCGGGGCCTCGCGCAGCGGGGTGCCCTCCGCGCGGTAGTTCCCGAGGGCGTCCAGCTCGTGGCCGGGCAGCAGCGTGCCGTCCGAGCGGACCACGCGCCACCAGGGCACGGCGCCGCCGTACAGCGCCATGACGCGACCGACCTGGCGCGGCCCGCCCTCGCCGAGCCACTCGGCGATGTCGCCGTACGTCATCACGCGGCCGGGCGGGATCTGCTCCGTGACGTCGAGGACCCGCTCCGCGTACTCCGGAAGCTCTTCCATCCGACCCATCCTGCCCCACCCCACCGACAGAGCTGCCAGAGCTGCCAGAGCTGCCAGAGCTGCCGACGCCGCCAAGGCCCGGGCACTTGCGGATGGTACGGACCACCACGAGCGGCAAAGCAGACAAAAGCCGAAGTATCATCCGGGCGACGTCCACGCGATGCCCCCTGATGCCTTCGCCCGGCGTCCGGTCGTGCCAGGATCGTGCGGACGGTGACCGGTGAGGCGCGCTCAGGACGAGCAGCAGGAAGAGCAGGAAGAGACCGAGACGGCGAAAGGGGGAGGGCGTGCAGCCCGGGACGACGGCTGACCCCTCCGGGACCGGGCCGGACCGGACCGACAGCGGGGACCACCGGGAGCACACGGGTCCCGGCAACCCCGCCGCACCCGCCGACGGCGCCCCGTCCAGGAAGGCGCCCCCCACCAAGGACGTAGGACCGATCGAGGACAAGAAGCACGCAGACGACGCCGGCGCCGACAGCGGCGACAACGGCCGGCACGGGGGTGCGGCCGGCCGCACCCCCGACGTCGACGGTGCCCGAGACGCCTCCGCCACCCCCGAGGACGACAAGCACAACAGGGGCGAGAAGGGCGGCAAGGAGGGCAAGCGCGGCAAGGACGCCGCCTGCACGGACGGCGTCGACAGCGTGTCCGGCGACGAGCCCCTGCTCGCCGCCCGCGTCCACCGCCCCTCCGACCTGATGCGCTTCCTGGTCGGCATCCTCGCGATCGCCGTCGTCCTCGCCATCGCCGCGTTCGCCCAGGGCACCACCACGGGCCTGGAGAACGACATCAACAAGGGCACCGGCCAGGCCCCCGACCTCCTGGTCAAGCTGGCCGGCCTGGTGTCCTCCATCGCCGTCCTGCTCGTCCCCATCGCCTTCGCGATCGAACGCCTGATCAAACGGGACGGGCTGCGCATCGCCGACGGCGTCCTCGCGGCCGTGCTCGCCCACGGCGTCACCCTCGCCACCGACCTCTGGGTCGCCCGGGTGGCGCCCGCCAGCATCCAGGACGCGCTCACCCAGTCCCAGAGCGGCGGGCTCACCGACCCCGTCCACGGCTACCTGGCCCCCGTCATCGCGTACATGACGGCCGTCGGGATGGCCCGCAGACCCCGCTGGCGGGTCGTGCTGTGGGTGGTGCTGCTGCTGGACGCCTTCGCGATGCTCGTCGCCGGGTACACCACGCCGTTCTCGATCATCCTGACCGTGCTGCTGGGCTGGACCGTGGCGTACGGCACGCTCTACGCGGTGGGCTCGCCGAACGTGCGCCCCACCGGGCAGACCCTGCTGGCGGGCCTGCGCCACGTCGGCTTCCGCCCCGTCACCGCGATGCGCGCCGAGGACGTGCCGGAGTCCTCCCCGCTGCGCTCCGCCGGCAGCGGCGGCGCCGAGCAGGGCGACCGCGGCCGCCGCTACCTCGTCACCCTGGAGACCGGGCCGCCGCTCGACGTCACGGTCGTCGACCGCGAGCAGCAGGCGCACGGCTTCTTCTACCGGCTGTGGCGCCGGCTGACGCTGCGCAGCATCACCACCCGCCGCTCCTCGCTCCAGTCCCTGCGCCAGGCCCTGGAGCAGGAGGCGCTGCTCGCGTACGCGGCGATCGCGGCCGGCGCGAACGCGCCCAAACTGATCGCCACCTCCGAGTTGGGCCCGGACGCCGTGATGCTCGTGTACGAGCACCTGGGCGGGCGCAGCCTGGACGACATGGCGGACGAGGAGATCACCGACGACGTGGTCCGGGGGGCCTGGCGCCAGGTCAAGGCGTTGCAGTCGCGTCGGATCGCGCACCGCAGGCTGACCGGCGACGCCATCCTGGTGGATCGTTCCGGCAAGGTCATCCTCACGGACCTCAGGGGCGGTGAGATCGCCGCGGGGGACCTGGTGCTGCGGATGGACGTCGCCCAGCTCTTGGTCACCATCGGGCTGCGGGTCGGCGCCGAGCGCGCGGTCTCCGGCGCCCTGGAGGTGCTGGGCCCCGATGCCGTCGCGGACTGTCTGCCGCTGCTCCAGCCGATCGCGCTCAGCCGCTCCACCCGGGCGACCCTGCGCAAGCTGGCCCGGGAGCGGGCCGAGCGGGAGCGGGAGGCCGTCCTGGAGGCGTCCGCCGCGGATCGCCGCGCCCGCGCCGAAGCGGCCGGCGAGCGCACGGCCGCGGCCGCCAAGAAGGCCGTGCGGAAGTCCGAGCGGGCGGAGAAGCAGGCCAACAAACGGGCCATAGACGAAGCGCTCGACGAGGCCCGCGAGGAGGACCTGCTCACCCAGATCCGGCATCAGGTGCTGCTGATCCGCCCCCAGGCACCGGTGGAGCCGGTCCGGCTCGAACGCATCCGGCCACGGACGTTGGTGAGCCTGATCGCGGGCGCGATCGCGGCGTACTTCCTGCTCTCCCAGATCGCGGGCAACAACCTCGCCGCCGACTTCGGCAGCACCCAGTGGGTGTGGGTGGCGGTCGCGGCCGCGTTCTCGGTGCTCAGCTACGTGGCGGCGGCGATGAGCCTGCTGGGCTTCGTGCCCGAGCGCGTGCCGTTCCCCAAGACGGTCCTCGCCCAGGTCGCCGGCTCCTTCGTCAAGATCGTCGCGCCGGCGGCGGTCGGCGGCGTCGCGCTGAACACCCGGTTCCTCCAGCGTTCGGGCGTACGGCCCGGGCTCGCGGTCGCCAGCGTCGGTGCGGCGCAGCTCTTCGGCCTCGGCGCGCACATCCTGCTCCTGCTGACCTTCGGCTACCTCACCGGCACCGAGAAGACGCCGTCCCTGAGCCCGTCCAGGACGGTGATCGCCGGGCTGCTGACGGTCGCGGTCCTCGTGCTGGTGGTGACCGCGATCCCGTTCCTGCGCAAGTTCGTCTCGACGCGGCTGCGGTCGCTGTTCGCCGGCGTCGTGCCGCGGATGCTGGACGTGCTCCAGCGGCCGGGCAAGCTGCTGACGGGCATCGGCGGGCAGCTCCTGCTGACCTTCGCCTTCGTGATGTGCCTGGACGCCTCGATCCGGGCGTTCAACGACGGCGAACAGCCGCTGAGTTACGCGAGCCTCGCGGTGGTCTTCCTGGCCGGCAACGCGCTGGGGTCGGCCGCGCCGACGCCCGGCGGCGTGGGCACGGTCGAGGGCGCACTGATCCTCGGCCTGATCGCCGCGGGGGTGCCGCGGGACGTGGCGACCGCGGCGGTGCTGCTGTACCGGATCCTGACGCTGTGGCTGCCCGTACTGCCCGGCTGGTTCGCCTTCAACCACCTCACGCGCCGGGGTTCCCTCTAGCAGGCCCTCTGGTGGAGCCCGGTCGGAAACCACCCGCATGGACCGCCGCGGGGGCGCCCGGCGGCGGCACCGCGCACGATGGCGGCATGCCGACCACCGCCAGCGCCGTCCGCGCCGCCGCCCTCGTCGCCTCCCTCTCCGTGCTGCTGGCGGCGGGCTGTGCCGAGAGCGGCGAGACGGGCAAGCGGAAGGATCCGGCGGGCGGGAAGGCGAGCACGGTCTCCCCCGAGACCGGCGCCTCGCCGCTGGGCAAGAAGCTCACCGAGCAGAAACTGACGTGGAAGCCGTGTCCGGCACCGTCCGAGGCCGAGGGCGGCGGCCCGGCGCCGGCCCCCCTGCCCGGCGGCTCGGAGTGGGAGTGCTCCTTCATGGACGCGCCCCTCGACTACGCCGACCCGGGCGGCAAGACGATCGAGCTGGCACTCATCCGGGCGAAGGCCACCCGCGAGGCGGACCGCATCGGCTCGCTGGTCTTCAACTTCGGCGGCCCCGGCGGCTCCGGCGTCGCCACCCTGCCCGCCGCCGCGACCGACTACGTCGCCCTGAACACCCGCTACGACCTGGTGAGCTTCGACCCGCGCGGGGTCGGCCGCAGCGCCGGCGTGGTGTGCGAGGACGACAAGCAGCTCGACGCCTTCTACGCCCTGGACGCCACCCCCGACGACGACGCCGAGATCACGGCGTACCAGAAGGGCCTGAAGTCCTACGCGACGGCCTGCAAGAAGAACTCCGGCGATGCCCTCCCGCACGTCGGCACCCTCAACGCGGCCCGGGACATGGACCTGATGCGCCAGGTGCTGGGGGACGACAAGCTGCACTACTTCGGGGTCTCGTACGGCACCGAACTCGGCGGCGTCTACGCCCACCTCTTCCCCAAGAACGTGGGCCGGGCCGTCTTCGACGCCGTCGTCGACCCCACCAAGGACTCCGAGCAGAGCTCCCTGGGCCAGGCGAAGGGCTTCCAACTCGCCCTCGACAACTTCGCCCGGGACTGCGTGGACCGCGGCGACGAGTGCCTGCTGCCCGGCACCACCGTCGAGGAGGTGGAGGCCGGCATCATCGGCCTGCTGGACCGGCTCGACCGACAGCCCATCCCCACCGGCAGCGGCCGGGAGCTGACCCAGACGCAGGCGCTGAACGGCATCGCGCAGTCCCTGTACTCGCAGGAGTTCTGGGAGTACCTGGAGGCTGGCGTCAGCGAGGCGGACGGCGGCGACGGCTCCCTGCTGCTCGCCCTCTCCGACGCGATGACCGGCCGCAACGCGAACGGCCAGTACAGCAACTCGGGCGCCGCGTTCAACGCCATCAGCTGCGTGGACTCCAAGGACCGCTACTCGGTGGCTCAGACGAAGGCCGAACTGCCCGCGTTCCACGAGGCGTCACCGGTCTTCGGCGACTACCTGGGCTGGGGCATGATCAGCTGCACGGACTGGCCCGTCCCCGGCACGTGGAGCCACCCCGACGTCTCGGCACCGGGCGCCCCGCCGATCGTCGTCATCGGCAACACCGGTGACCCCGCCACCCCGTACGAGGGCGCCAAGGCGATGGTCGACGCGCTCGGGCCGGGCGTCGGCGTCGAGGTGACCTACCGGGGCCAGGGGCACGGGGCGTACAACGCGACCAGCACGTGCGTGAAGGGCGCCGTCGACGCGTACTTGCTGGAAGGACGCGTGCCCGCGGCCGGGACGGTGTGCCAGTAGGACGCGTACGGCCGCGGCGCTGTCAGTGGGGCCACCTACGATGGAACGCGCTCGGCACCGGTCGGGCACGGACCACGGGGGGTTCGCATGGGGCACATTCGCACGGGGCACCGGCGATTTCGGGCGGGGGCGCTGGTCGCGGCGGCCGTGCTGCTCGCCGGGGCGGCCGTCAGCTGCACCGACGACGGGGGCGGTGCGTCGGGGAAGGAACCGGACGCGACGCCGTCGAGCGCCCCGCCCGGCAGCCCGGCGACCAGCCCGTCCGGCGGCGCCCTACCGGCGTCCGTCACCGGTCAGTTGCCCGTGTGGCGCGCGTGCAAGGCCCCCGCGGACGACCCCGGCGCCGAGGTCCCGAGCGGGCGGTGGCAGTGCGCCTCGATCCGCGTGCCGCTCGACTACGCCAAGCCCGGAGGCGAGACGACGCCCGTCGCCCTCGTCCGCGCCCGGGCGACGGACGAGAAGCGCCGCATCGGCTCCCTCGTCTTCAACTTCGGCGGGCCCGGCGCCTCCGGCGTCGCCGTCCTGCCGGGCTTCGCCGATGACGTCCCCCGGCTGAACGAGCGGTACGACCTGGTGAGCTTCGACCCGCGCGGAGTGGCGGGCAGCTCCGGCGTGGTGTGCCGCAACGACCGGGAGACCGAGGCGTCCCACCGCATCGACAACACCCCCGACACGGCTGCCGAGGAGAAGGCGTTCCTGGCCGATTCCGCGGCCTTCGGCGCCGGCTGCGCCCAGCGCTCCGGAAAGGTCCTCCCCCACGTCAGCACCGCGAACGCCGCCCGCGACATGGACGTGATCCGACACGTGCTCGGCGACCGCAAGCTGCACTACTTCGGCTTCTCGTACGGCACCGAACTCGGCGGCGTCTACGCCCACCTCTTCCCGAAGAACGTGGGCCGGCTGGTCATGGACGCGGTCGTCGACCCCACCGCGGACTTCGCCGGCGGCGCCCGCAACCAGGCCCTCGGCTTCCAACGCGCCCTGGACAACTACTTCACCAGCCGCGGCACCGCCCCCAAAAAGGGCACGGCCGAGGTCGCGGCGCTGCTGAAGCGGCTGGACGCGAAGCCGCTGCCGGCGGCGCAGGGCCGGGAGCTGACCGAGTCCCTGGCGCTGACCGGGGTCGTCTTCTCCCTGTACAGCAAGGAACGCTGGTCGCTGCTGACGGACGGACTGGCGGCCGCCGAGCGGGGCGACGGCACGAAGCTGCTGGAGCTCGCCGACAGCTACAACTCCCGTGATGCCGAAGGCCGCTACTCCACGAAGAGCCACTCGCAGCGGGCGATATCGTGCGCGGACGCCCGGGCCAGGCCCACCGCGGACGACGTGAAGTCCCGGCACCTGGCGGACTTCACCGGGGTGTCCCCGGTCTTCGGCCCGTACTTGGCGTGGGACGTGGCGGGCTGGTGCGCGCAGTGGCCGGTGCCGGGCACCTGGGAGTCGCCGCAGGTCTCGGCGAAGGGGGCGCCGCCCGTCCTCGTCGTCGGCACCACCGGCGACCCCTCCACGCCCTACGAGGGCGCGCGACGGATGGCGGACGGCCTGGGCGCCGGGGTCGGGGTGCTGATCAGCAGCAAGGGGCAGAACCACGGTTCGTACGGCTTCTCCCCCTGCGTCACCGGCCACGTGGACGCCTACCTGCTGCGCGGCAAGGTCCCGAAGAGCGGCACGACCTGCGGATAGTTCCACCCGAGCAGGCGGATGCGGTCGCCGGGCAGGCGGATGTCGCACGCGTGGGCGGGCGGGCTGGAGACGGCGCGGCCCCGGCCGCGCGCCGCGTCGGGAGGACGTCGGCGGGCGACCGGGGCCGAGAGCACCCGGAGCGGGTGGGATCAGTACACGGGCTTGCTGGGCTCGATCTGGTTCACCCAGCCGATGACGCCGCCGCCCAGGTGGACCGCGTCGGCGAAGCCCGCCGACTTCAGGACCGCGAGGACTTCCGCACTGCGGACACCCGTCTTGCAGTGCAAGACGATCTTCTTGTCCTGCGGCATGCTCTCCAGGGCCGTGCCCATCAGGAACTCGTTCTTCGGGATCAGCTTGGCGCCGGGGATCGAGACGATCTCGTACTCGTTGACCTCGCGGACGTCGATGATCTCGATGTTCTCGCCCTCGTCGATCCACTCCTTGAGCTGCTTGGGAGTGATCGTCGCGCCGGCCGCGGCCTCCTGCGCCTCCTCGGAGACGACGCCGCAGAACGCCTCGTAGTCGATCAGTTCGGTGACGGTGGGGTTCTCGCCGCAGACCGCGCAGTTCGGGTCCTTGCGCACCTTCACCTGGCGGTACTGCATCTCCAGGGCGTCGTAGATCATCAGCCGGCCCACCAGGGGCTCGCCGACGCCGGCGAGGAGCTTGATCGCCTCGGTGACCTGGATGGAGCCGACGGAGGCGCAGAGCACTCCGAGCACGCCGCCCTCGGCGCAGCTCGGGACCATGCCCGGCGGCGGGGGCTCGGGGTACAGGCAGCGGTAGCAGGGGCCGTGCTCGGACCAGAAGACCGACGCCTGGCCGTCGAAGCGGTAGATGGAGCCCCAGACGTACGGCTTGTTCAGCAGTACGCACGCGTCGTTGACGAGGTAGCGCGTGGCGAAGTTGTCCGTGCCGTCGACGATGAGGTCGTACTGGCTGAAGATGTCCATCACGTTGTCGGCTTCGAGCCGCTCTTCGTGCAGGACGACGTTCACGTACGGGTTGATGCCCAGGACCGAGTCCTTCGCGGACTCGGCCTTGGAGCGGCCGATGTCGGACTGGCTGTGGATGATCTGGCGCTGCAGGTTGGACTCGTCGACCTCGTCGAACTCGACGATGCCGAGGGTGCCGACTCCGGCCGCAGCGAGGTACATCAGCGCGGGGGACCCCAGGCCGCCCGCGCCGACACAGAGCACCTTGGCGTTCTTCAGCCGCTTCTGCCCCGCCATCCCGACGTCCGGGATGATCAGGTGGCGGGAGTACCTGCGGACCTCGTCGACGGTGAGCTCGGCAGCGGGCTCGACCAGGGGTGGCAGCGACACGGGGACTCCGTTGCGTCGATAAGTCAGTACGGTTGTTCCCTGGTAACACTGCCACGCGCCTACTCATTCCGAGACACCCGGTCCGATCCGCGAGACGATTTCGTCCCAGTAGCCGGGCAGCGCCTCAAATGCCACCTTTCGCCCCCGGTCCGGCTCCACCCGATCCGCCCGGTCCGCGAAGTCCGCGGGATTCCGGAGGTCTCCGGGGTCCGCGGCGGGCCGGTCCGGGCGGTCGGTGAAGAAGATCGTCCCGGCGCCCTGCCAGCGGGCGATCCGCACGGCCTCGTCCAGGTGCGTGCGCGGCACCCCGTGGACGAAGTGCACGAACCGTTCCGGCGGGTACCCGGCCGTCCACTCCGCCACCTGCGACCAGCGGTACTCCGTCCAGGCGCCGGAGAAGGTCACCAACTGGTCCGCGGCCTCCGCGTATCCGGGGTACGGATGGCCGGCGTGCCCCAGCACGAGGTGCCCGTCGGACCCGCCCGGCCCCCGGCCCGCCAAGAGCGAGCTCAGCGTCGCCGTCATCCGGCGCACGCCCGCCAGCTCCGGACGCTCGGCCGGGCAGCGGTCCAGCAGGAAGCCGCCGACCCGGTACCACTCCAGGTAGTGGTGGGCGTCGGCGACCAGCTCCGCGAAGGGCCGGGCGCCGTGGGCCAGGTCCAGGTGGCCTATGACGCGCACGCCCGCGTTCGTCAACTGCCCCGCGGCGGCCAGGCAGTGCGGGTCGGGACGGGCGCCGGGCCCGTTCGCCACGTTCAGCACCACCCAGTCCAGCGGGGTGCCGGGCCGGGTCAGCTCGGCCCACTCCGTGGGCGCGACCAGCGGATGGGCGTAGCCGGGGACGCCGATGCGCAACCGGCCCCAGTCGACGTCGCCGAGCGCCTGCGGCAGTCCGGACGCGGCGGGGTGGGGTCGCCGCGGGGCCCGGGTGGTCAGATGCGACACGCCGCCTCCATCCAGATGTCGGCCAGCGACTCCTCCAGGTTGATCCGGGGACGCCAGCCGAGGCGGTCGCGGGCGGTGCGGATGTCCGCCTGCTGCCAACTGCCGCAGCCGTCGGGGTACGGGACCGGGGTCGAGGAGAGCTGCTCCAGCACGGACTCGGTGCGCTGCGGGCCGATGCCGTGGCCGAGGTGACCGGGGCCGTGACCCGGGTGGCCCGGGTGGCCGGGATGACTTGGGTGTCCGGGGTGCGCCGGGTGCCCCTGGTGACCGAGGGACCCGCCGCCGAGCGCCCCCGGCCGTCCTTGCGGCACGTCCAGCTCGTGCAGCGCACCGGCGTACCCGGCGACCCGGGCGAGGACCGCCGCCGCGTCTCTGAGCCGTACGGCCCGGCCCGTACCGATGTTGACGATGCCCTGCGCGGCGGAGAGCGAGGCGGCGTGCACGGCGCGGGCCACGTCCCGCACGTCCACGAAGTCGCGCTGGACGCCGAGGCCGCTCAGCTTCAACTCGCCGTCACCGGACTGCATCGCGCGGCGCATCGCCTCCGCGAGCCGCCCCAGCGGTGAGCCGGCCGGGGTGCCGGGCCCGACGGGTGAGAAGACCCGCAGCACCACCGCGTCCAGCCCGGAGCCGAGGACCAGCTCGGTCGCGGCGAGCTTGCTCACGCCGTACGGGCCGCCGGGCCGCGGCACGGCGTCCTCCGCCGTCGACGAGCCCTGCTGGGACGGCCCGTACTCCGACGAGCAGCCCACCTGGACCAGCCGCGCCCCGCAGCCGCTGCGGCGCAGCGCCTCGCAGACGGTGGCGACGGCGACGGTGTTGTGCCGGGTCAGCTCGCGGGCGCCGCCGCGGGTGGCCCCGGCGCAGTTGATCACGACGCCGGGGTGGACGGCGGTCAGGAAGCGGGTGAGGGCGCCGGGGCTGCCGCCGGCGAGGTCGAAGCGCACGTCGGCGTCGTCCCCGCGGCCGAGGGCGGTGAGGTGGACGGCGGGGTCGGCGAGCAGCCGGTCCGCGACGAAGCGGCCGAGGAATCCATTGGCACCGAGCAGCAACACCCTCATCGCGCGACCCCTTCGTACCGACGGTTCATGGCTAGGGACTGGCGGTTCATGTCCGGTCTCTCCTTAAGGCGTCGCCAGGGCTCGGCGACGGCTGGTTCAGCGGATGACGACAGTTGCGACAGATACGAACTGGTACGGCTAGTGCGCGAGGTGCAGGTGGTGCTGCCAGGGCCGCCGGCACGGCCGGTGCCCCTGAGGCTGCGGCGGTGTCGTCTGCGGTTGCTGGTCGTCGTGTGCGCCGCCGATGCGGCTGGCGCTTGTGTTTCGGCTCAGAGGTCCGGCGCCGGTCGGCCGGAGGGCCGGGGCGCGGCGCAGGTCATGAGGCGTGGGCGGAGGCCCGGGACAGTGCGCCCGCGGCCCGCACCAGCAGCCCGGCGGCGGCCAGCCCGCACACCAGGGCGGACGCGGCACCCGCGCCCCACGCCGTCAGCGCCGCCTCGACCGGGTGCGCCAGGGAAGCGCAGCCCGGCAGCCGACCGACCGCCAGCAGCGCCGGCCCCAGGGCGTGGCCCGCGCAGGCGACGCCCAGTCCGACGGCCGCGTCCCGCGCGAAGCCGTGCACGCTCAGCAGTCGGGCCAGGAAGAGCAGCAGCCCGAGGGCGCAGGTGGCTGCGAAGGCGCCCCCGTCGACCCGCCCTTCGCCGACGGCGGCGGTGCTCACCGCGACGGCCGCGGTCAGGGCCGTCGCGTACAGCGCGACGACGCCGAGCAGCAGCGGACGCACCCCGGCCGCGAAGGCGCCGAGCGCCCTGCTCACCCCCAGCCGCCGCCGGGCCCGTACGGCGAACAGCCGGACGCACCAGGCCGCGGGCGCGACGGCGAGCGCCAGCCCCACCAGCGGCGCGGGCGTGAAGGGGGGCGCGACGAAGGGCCCGTCGGCGGCGAAGGCGTCCAGCAGCCCCGGGCCGTACCCGACGGAGCCGAGCAGACACGGCGCCCACACGACGGTGGTGCGCGCCGTGCGCCCCCGCGCCCGCAGGGGCCCGTGCCGCAGGCAGAGCACCACGGCGACGGAGACGGCGACCGCGCCGAACAGGGCGGCGACCGTACGGGGCGGGCCGTCCAGGAGCAGCCAGCCCGCGCCGGTCAGCGCCGCGAGCCCGGCCGGCAGCAGCGCCCAGATCGCGCCCGGCGGGGGTGCGGGCGCCGGCCCCGGGGGGCGGGGCGGTTCGTCGCCCCGCGGGACCCGCGCGTACAGCTCCTCAGCCAGCGCGAACACGTCGCGGTGGCGGAAGCGCGCGACCGTCCGGTCGGTCACGCCGTGCGCTTCGAGCCCGGCGGCGATCTCCAGGGGGTCGACGGCGCGCTCGCACAGCCCGCGGTGGCGGTGCAGCAGGGTCTTCACCGGGTCGGCGGGGCCGCGGCGCGGCGCGCTCCGGCCGGCCGCGGGGCCCGGACCGGCGGGCTTCTTCGACGGCACGGGGGACCGGCCCCAACTCGCGGCGCCCGACCTCGCGCCGGCGCGTGCGGCGCGGTGCGGCGTGCGCCCCGAGCCGGTGCCGGCGCCGTCGGTCGTTCCGGCGCCGTCGGTCGTTCCGGCACCCGCGGCCGCCCCGGTCCCGCCGACCGCAGCCGTGTCGAGCAGCGCGTCCGAGCGCTCGTCCCAACCCCCGGGGCTCTGCGGCGGACCGGGTTCGTCCGCGTGCGGCGGGTCGGCGATCTGTGACGTGGTCATGTGCGGGCCTCCTTGGCCGTCACCGGTGCGAACGGGCCGGGCCCGCAGTTCCCGGCGGTCGACTCGGTACGGACCGCGGCTTCCGGCCCCCGCCACTCCACCGGGACCCACGCCTCCGCGGGGTGCCCGAAGGGCCGGGGTTCCCCGGCCGCGTCGACGGCGTCCCGGTCGACCGGGGCGCGGGAGATGACTTCGAGGTAGAGGGAGCGGAAGGCGGCGATGTTCTGGTCGGCGGTGAAGAGTTCGAGTGCGCGGGCGCGCGCGGCGGCGCCGAGGCGGGTGGCGCGCGCCGGGTCGCGGATCAGGTCGAGACAGGCGTCGGCGAGCGCCCGGGGGTTGCGCGGCGGGACGACGAGGCCGGTGCCGCCGATCACCTCGACGACGGCGCCGGTGTCCGTGGAGACGGTGGCCCGGCCGCAGAGCATGGCCTCGACGAGCGTGTGCGGGAAGCCCTCCACGACGCTGGAGAGCACCACGACCCCGCCGGCGGCGTAGGCGTCCGCGGGTTCGGGCGCCTCCGGGCCGCCGAGCTCCTCGAAGGAGACCGGGTTGTCCCCCACGGTGTGCGCGTCGGCGGCCTCGTCCGGGAAGAGCTGTGCGGCCAGCGCCTTGCAGTGGGCGAGGTACGCGGCGGCCGCCGGCCCGTCGGCGGGCGGGGCGAACAGCCGCAGCCGGGCCAGGGGTTCGCCCTTGCGCACCTCGGCGAAGGCGTGCAGCAGCGCGATCAGGTCCTTGCCCGGGTCGATCCGCCCGACCCAGACGAGGGTGTACGGGTCGCCGCCGTGCTCGGCCTCGCCGACGGCCGCGAACGGGTCGGCCGCGAGCCCGGGGTGGACCGTGCGCAGCTTCGCCCGGTCAGCGCCGCACTTCTCCTGCCAGCGGCGGGCGTGGTTGTTGCCGGGCGTGATGATCGTCGCCTGGGTGTAGACCTCGGTGGCGAGCCGGCGCTGGTACGCGGCGAGCACGGCGCGCACGGGCGTGCTCAGAGGGGCGCGCCGTACGGTTGGCTGCCCCCCGGCGTACGCGCCCCGGGTCGAGCTCTGGCGCGAGCCGGCGCGCGCTGCACTCGGAGCGCCGCCCCGACCGGACCGGGCGGGCCGTGCGGCGTGGTCGACCTGGTGGAGATAGTGCGCGCGCAGTTGTACGCCGTACTCCGTGACCAGCAGCGGAACCCCGCAGAAGCGTTTGGCCAACAGCCCGGGCACGGCCGCGGCTCCACCGGACACCGCGTGGCAGAGGTCGACGGACCCGAGGGCGCCATCGCCGTACCAGTCCAGGGAGAGCGGGCGCAGCCGGCGCTCCAGCGCATCGGCCACGGCGAGGTGGTCGAGGACCGTGGCGCCGTGCAGCGCGCGGTGCGCGCCGGGCGCACGACAGGCGGACTCCAGGATGCGTACGGCGTGTTCGGAGCGCAGGTCCGCCCCCAGCGGGCCGTGCTCGCTGGCGACTTCGGCGAGGCCGTACAGCCCGTCAGCGAAGGCGCCCGCCCCGTCCGGGCCGGGGATGCAGATCGCGCTGGCGACCTGCGCGAAGTGGTCGACGAAGCGGCGGCGCGCACGGCGCGGCAACGCGCGTCCGCCGTCCCCGAGCGTCAGCGACGGCGCGGTGCGGACCTGGCGCACCTGCGGCGGCAGGTGGACGGCGCGAACGCCCCACGGGGCGGCGCCGGCCAGCGCGTACACGTGGAACTCGTGCTGCACGAGCCCGCGCACGAGCCGGTCGCACCACACCGACGACTCACCTGACGCATACGGATAACCACCCTCCGTGAGCAGTCCGACCCGCACGTGCGCACCCCCGATCTCGCTTGTGAGCGGCCACCGTTGACCCGGCGACACGCGGCGGAACGACCGTAAGCCGCCGGGGCGGTGGCACGACGGACGGTTGTCCGCCGCGCCACCGGAAGGGGTGAATACACGTAACTTTCACAGCGCGATCGCGTTCCGTCGCGCTACAGATGCACTCCGTCACCGACGGTCAAGTAGGGGCCATTCCCTCACGCCCCGGTTTCCCTGCGGGTGCGTTGCCCTCTACTGCCCGGTGGTGGGCTGGTCGCGCAGCTCCTCCCCCTGCGCCCTGCGGGCACGGGGGCACCCAGCGCCCCCAAACCCGTTCCTCCGCAGGCCGTGGACAGCGCCGGAGGTACCACAAGAATGCGGTCCGCAGACGAGCGACGGGGTGAGCGAATCAGGGGCGCTGGAGGTCCGCCCCATGCCCTCTGGGCACGGGGGGGGGAGGAACTGCGCGAAACAGCCCAGCACCAGGCCGCAGCCTTCCGGGCGCCCCGGGGCCGGGGCGACGTCAGCCCTTCGGGTACACCCAGGGGTTGGGCTTGCAGCTGATTCCGTCGATCTTCAGGGACTTCGTCTGCTGCTGCATCACCGGGGCGAGCGACCCCTCCGTACGGCAGCTCACGTGCCCGTGGCCCAGCCGGTGGCCGACCTCGTGGTTGATGAGCATCTGCCGGTAGGCGACCATCGCGTCCTCCCCGTACGTCTCGGAGCCCTGCCCCCAGCGGAACGCGTTGATCATCACCCGGCTCGTGGACGCCGAGTCGCAGCTCACCTTGTCGATGGAGGTGTTCAGCCCGGACTTGGCGCACCACACGTCCGTGGTGCCGGGGCTGGCCAGCGTGATGACGAAGTCGGGGTCCCCGGACGAGATCCGTTCGAAGCTCATGGCGCCCTTGCGGGCCCAGCTCCGCTCGTCGTTCAGGGTGCGCTGCACGGCGGCGGCGAAGAACGCGCCGTCCATGTCCAGCCCCTTCTCGACGTCGACCCGGTAGCGGACCTTCTTGCCCGGGCCGGGTGCCTTGTCGAAGCCGGGCACGGTCTCGAAGGTGCCCTCGGCGGTCGAGTCCGGGTCGATCGGGAAGCGGGCGGCTAGCTGCTGCTCGTACGTGGGGGCCTGCGGCTTGCTGTCCCGCGCGTGCGGCTGCGGCCCGCCCTGCCGGTCGTCGGAGCGGGACGCCGACTCGGCCGCGTCGCCGCGCTCGTCGCCCGTCGCCGGCACCTCTTCCCGGCGTTCGTTCTCGGCCGAGACCTGCCCGGCGACGACGACCGCGAGCACGGTGGTCACGGCCGCCGCGGCGATCCCGGTGAGGGTGCGGCCCTTGCCGCCGCGCCGGGGGCGCGGGACCGGGGCCTGGCCGCCGACGCGTTCCCCGGCGCCGTCCCGCTCGGGAACGGTCGGTGCGGCAGCACCGCTCGACGGCTGCGCGGCGGGGTCGAACGCGTCGACGAACTCCCGGCGCGGGCCCGGTATCCGGGAGCCCGTGGGGCCCGCCTCGGGTTCGGGACCGGCCGGCGCCGCGTGCTCCGGGTGGACGTACTGCGCGGGCCCGGCGTGGTGCTGCGGCGCGCCCTGCTGACCGTGCTGCCCGTGGTCGTACGCGGATGCGCCGGCGCCCCAGCCACCGCCCGCCTCGTGCTGCTCGGGATGGCCGCCGCGGGCCGTCGGGACGCCGTATCCGGAGGGCGCGTGCTCGGCCCCGTAGCCGTACGCCGCGCCCTGGTGGTGCTGTGCGCCCTGGTCGTACCCGCCGGGGGCGGCGTGACCGGGGTGGTACGCACCCGGACCGGCCGCCTGCTGCGGACCCTGCTGATAGGGGTCGGCCACCGGGTGGCCACCGGCGTCGTACGCCGGGACGACGCCCGGCCCGCCCGCGCCGCCGTACGCGTCGACGCCCACGCCGACACCGGAACCGGCGACGTCGCCCGCGGCCTGCACCCGGGCGGCGCCGGGAACGCCGACCGCGCCCGCCGGGTCGGCACCGTTTGCCGCGCCGCTCCCGCCGTCGGTGTTCGAGCCCTTGGGCCCGGGGCCCTTACGGCTGTGTCGTCCCACGGGCCCCGATCAGCTCCTGCCGCATTCGTCCATCAATTCCCGGAACGCCTGGGCGACCGTCTCCGGGTACTCCATCATGGCCACGTGACCGGCGTCCGGCAGCGTCAGCAGCCGGGAGTCCCGGAAGGCCACCGCGGCCTTGCGGGCCATCCGGTACGACACGAGCCGGTCGCGTCCGCCGTACACCAGCAGCGTCGGTGCGAGCACCCGCTCCGCCTGCCGCCACAGCCCGTGCTGTCCGCCCAGGGTGTACGCATCGACGATACCGCGCGCCGAGCGGACCATCGCGTCCCAGAAGTACGGCAGTTGCAGCCGCCGTTCCATCTCGGCCACGGCGTACCCGAACGCCTCCTCGGAAACGCGACCGGGGTCCCCGTAACAGAGCGCCGTGACCGCGCGGGTGCGCCGCTCGGCGCTCCACCCCCCGGTCAGCCGGCTGAAGGCGCCGCCCACCCCGGGCAGCGCGAGCAGGGCGGTGGGCACGGCGGTGCGCTGGACGCGCAGCTCGGGCAGGGCCGGCGAGACGAGCGCGAGGGTGCGCACCAGGTCGGGCCGGACGGCCGCGACGCGGGTGGCGACGGCGCCGCCGAGCGAGTTGCCGATGAGGTGGACGGGGCCGCGGCCGGAGGCGTCCAGGTGCCGGATGACGGCCCTGGCGTGACCGGTGACGGAGTAGTTGCCGTCGTCCGGCGGCGGCGAGTCCCCGAAGCCGGGCAGGTCGACCGCCTCGCCGTCGACCACGTCCGCGAGCAGCGGCATGAGCGACGACCAGTTCTGCGACGAGCCGCCGAGCCCGTGCACGTACAGCGCCGGCGGCAGCCCGGCACGCGCCGGCGGCCTGGACCGGACGGTGAGGGTGAGCCCCGGCAGGGTGACGGAGCGCAGCTCCTCGCCTTCGGCGACCCGCACGGCGGCGACCTCGGGAACCGCGGCGACGAAGGCGGCAAGGGCGCCGGGCAGCTCGGTCGAAGACATGCGGCAATGTTACGAGAGGATCACACTGCGAATCGTGTGTTCGGCATCACAAGGGGTACGCGGACGCGTAGCGCCACGGTGCGCAAGCTCCTACGCTCAAAGGGGAAGGTTCCGTTCCAGGGCTCCGCTCCAGGGCCCCGGGCCGTCCATCGCGCGGGCGGGACTGGACGGAACGGAAACGGCGGAAACCCTCCCCGGGAGAACCCCGCAGCGAAGAGCCCCGTGGCTCCGCAATCCGTAAGAGAAGGAACCCCACTCAAGGGAACCCCTGAGAAGAAGAGGTGGCAGACGGACCGGCCGGGTCCGGCCCGGCCGGGAGAGACCGGAAGACGGCGGACAGAAGAAAAGGTGCCGCATGGCTGTCGACCCCACCGATCCGGAGACCAACGGTTCGGGAACCAACGAGGTCCCGGAGGCGGACGCCGCCGAGCAGGAAGCGGACCTGCGCCCCGAGGACGACGGACCGCCGCCCCGCATCGACCACGACGCGGCGAACGAGGCCGACGCCGTCGAGCAGGCGCGCGTGGTGGCGCTGGACGAGGACGACTACCGGTGACGTGTCGTCGACACCCGGTGACGCCGGCCTTCCGCTTCCGCCCCACCCTCCCCGACCTGCCCCCCTTTGCCCACGAATAGGGAGCTACCGCGACTGTCCGGTCCGTGAAATTCTGCGTCCGCGACGCGCACGGCCGGGTTACCCAAAAGTACGATGGCGGGCGCGGCGGAGACCGCGCACGGAACGATTTTGGGAGGCGGCGTGACAGCCATCGAGCAGACAGAGGCAGCGCGCCCGCGGGGCACGCGCCTGCCACGCCGAGCCCGCAGGAACCAGCTCCTGGGCGCCGCCCAGGAGGTCTTCGTGGCCCAGGGCTACCACGCGGCCGCGATGGACGACATCGCCGAGCGGGCGGGCGTCAGCAAGCCGGTGCTCTACCAGCACTTCCCCGGCAAGCTGGAGCTCTACCTCGCCCTGCTGGACCAGCACTGCGAGGCGCTGCTGCTGGCGGTGCGCTCGGCCCTGGCGTCGACGTCCGACAACAAGCAGCGGGTCGCCGCCACGATGGACGCCTACTTCGCGTACGTGGAGGACGAGGGCGGCGCCTTCCGGCTGGTCTTCGAGTCCGACCTGACGAACGAACCCGCGGTGCGCGAGCGCGTGGAGCGGGTGTCGCTGCAGTGCGCGGAGGCGATCTCCGACGTGATCGCCGAGGACACCGACCTGTCGAAGGACGAGTCGATGCTGCTGGCCGTGGGGCTCGGCGGCGTCGCCCAGGTCGTCGCGCGCTACTGGCTCTCCAGCCGGTCCGGGATCCCGCGGGACCGCGCCGTGCAGCTGTTGACGTCGCTGGCCTGGCGGGGCATCGCGGGCTTCCCGCTGCACGGCACCGACCCCCAGCCGGACGGGCACTGACCGCTGCCGCGGCGCGTGCGGCGTGCCGGTGTTCGCTGATGGCGTTCCCCGAGCGCGGCTGTGCGGGCACCCCTCCGGGCTAATGTGTGCTGGTACGGCGCGGTGACCGCGCAAACGCACTGACCGTTCGGAGGGACATAGCCGTGGAGGTCAAGATCGGCGTGCAGCACTCGCCCCGGGAGATCGTCCTGGAGAGCGCGCAGTCAGCCGAGGAAGTCGAAGACGCCGTGAGCCAGGCGCTGGCCGGCAAGTCTCAGTTGTTGAGCCTCTCGGACGAGAAGGGTCGCAAGATCCTGGTGCCGGCCGACCGGATCGCGTACGTCGAGATCGGCGAGTCGTCGACCCGGCGCGTGGGTTTCGGCGCGCTGTAAGGCGGGCGGCCCGTTCGAACGCGGGCACGAAAGGGGTCCCGGTGGACGATCCACCGGGACCCCTTCGCATGCGCGCCCACGGCCGCGGTCGGCCGGCGCTTCGTCGCAGGTCGACGGCGGCTCGACGGCAGATCCACGGAAGATCAGCGGCGGGCCGTCCGGAGATCAATTCTTTCCGGCGGTAGACCCGGGGTGGAGGGTTGCTTTCCCTGACCGGGGGGTAGTACCGGCTGTAACCGCTCCACCCCCTTCCGCGTCCGCGAGGTGATCAGCAGTGCTGCTGGTAGCGATCGGCTCGGTCCTGCTCGGTCTCGCCCTGTCCTGGGCGGCCGTCCGTCAGCTCGCCGACCGGTTGCCCGCGCGCCGTCCGGTGCTGCTCACCGGCCCGCTGGGCGCGCTCTTCGGGGCGTACGTGACGCATGCGGCGCTGGGCCCCGGGCATCTGCTGGGGACGCTGGTGGGCGCGGTGCTGATCGCCGGCGTCTCGCTGTCGCTGCTGCTGCTCCCAGCGGGCCGGCGCCGGCTCGCCGGTCGACCGCTCCCCTTCTGACCGCGCCCGCGCACGGCGTCAGCAGCACGCGGAGCCGGTCATCGGATGACGTACGAGGGGGAGGGTCGACAGGACGCCGTTCCGGCGGACCGGACGGGGCGCGTCGATCGCTCAGGCGGCGAGGCCGAGGGCGGCCATCCGCTTGGTGTGCGCCTTGGTGATCCTGGTGAACATCGCGCCGACCGCCGCCAGGTCGAAGCCGTCGGCCACTCCGCCGACGAGCATCGTGGAGAGCGCGTCCCGCTCGGCGACGACCCGCTGCGCCTGGGACAGCGCCTCCCCCATCAGCCGTCGCGCCCACAGCGCGAGCCGGCCGCCGACGCGGGGGTCGGCCTCGATCGCGGCGCGCACCTTCTCGACGGCGAAGTTGCCGTGCCCGGTGTCGTCGAGGACGGCGAGCACCAGGGCCCGGGTGTCCGAGTCCAGGTGGACGGCGACCTCGCGGTAGAAGTCGCTGGCGATCGAGTCGCCGACGTACGCCTTGACCAGGCCCTCCAGCCAGTCAGACGGCGCCGTCTGGTGGTGGAAGTCGTCCAGCGCCTTCGCGAACGGCTCCATCGCCGCCGTCGAGTCCTCCTCGATCGCCGTGAGCCGGTCCCGCAGCCGCTCGAAGTGGTGGAACTCGGCGGACGCCATCTTCGCCAGCTCGGCCTTGTCCCCGAGGGACGGGGCCAGCTTGGCGTCCTCGGCGAGCCGCTCGAAGGCGGCCAGCTCGCCGTAGGCGAGCGCCCCGAGCAGGTCCACCACTGCGGCGCGGTACTGGGGGTCGGCGGACGCCGTGGCCCAGTCCTGGGCGGCGATGCCGGTGTGCTCGGGGGCGGCTTCCGCCGCGGTCGTCTCGGCTGCGTCGTCGGCGGAGTGGTCAGGGGCTCGGTCAGGCGTCTCCATGAACCGCACAATAGCCGTCCCCACCGGTGCCATAAGGGGCCGGCGAGCCGGGCCCGCGGCTCGCTCGGGCCCGGGCCCGAGCCCTGAGGCACCCGGATTCCCGCGATTCCCACAAGATCGGCAGAACACCGGCCGACACAGATGCACGAATCCGGGGTACAGTGGTATTGCGCCTGCTGGGCGTTATGACAGTCGTGTGTCTGACTTCATGACGCGTTCGGCGGGCGATCGCAGTGTTTTGACTGAGGGATGAAGGATTTCGTTTCCTTAAGTGATCCTCGTGATCCTTCTGACCCCATGAGGATGCCCGGTCGGTGGCACGATCGGCTCCGAACCGACCGCCCTCAGCGCGGACCGTGCGCCTTCTCGCGCATGTCCACAGATGAGGGGCCCCCTCAGCGGCACGAGCGCTTCGAGCGACGGCAGTGGTCCCGCGCCATCGGCCAACCCGCGGCCGGCCAGCACCCCGGTGCGACATCCAGGTGCGGTACGACCCCCGTCGCTCGCCTCGCGCCGCGTCTCACAGAAGAGGCAACATCCTGACTACGCAGCACACGACTTTCCGGGATCTCGGAATCCTGGCGGAAACCGCCGAGGCGCTCGAAGCCGTCGGCATCGTGAACCCCTTCCCCATTCAGGAAATGACGCTCCCGGTGGCCCTCTCCGGCACCGACGTCATCGGCCAGGCCAAGACCGGCACGGGCAAGACGCTCGGTTTCGGCCTGCCGCTGCTGGAGCGCGTCACCGTCCCCGCGGACGTCGAGGCCGGCCGGGCGCAGCCCGACCAGCTCACCGACGCTCCGCAGGCGCTCGTCGTCGTCCCCACCCGCGAGCTGTGCACGCAGGTCACCAACGACCTGCTGACCGCCGGCAAGGTGCGGAACGTCCGAGTGCTCGCCATCTACGGCGGCCGGGCCTACGAGCCGCAGGTCGAGGCGCTGAAGCGGGGCGTCGACGTGATCGTCGGCACCCCCGGGCGCCTGCTCGACCTGGCCGGGCAGAAGAAGCTCGACCTGTCCCGGGTGCGTGCGCTCGTGCTCGACGAGGCCGACGAGATGCTCGACCTGGGCTTCCTGCCCGACGTCGAGAAGATCATCCAGTTGCTGCCGGTCCGCCGGCAGACGATGCTCTTCTCCGCGACGATGCCGGGCGCCGTCATCGGGCTCGCCCGGCGGTACATGTCGCAGCCCACGCACATCCGCGCCACCGCGCCGGACGACGAGGGCGCGACCGTCGCGAACATCACCCAGCGCGTGTACCGCGCGCACTCAATGGACAAGCCCGAGATGGTCTCGCGCATCCTCCAGGCCAACGGCCGCGGGCTGGCGATGATCTTCTGCCGTACCAAGCGGACGGCGGCGGACATCGCCGAGCAGCTCGCGCGCCGGGGCTTCGCCTCCGGCGCCGTCCACGGCGACCTGGGCCAGGGCGCGCGAGAGCAGGCCCTGCGCGCCTTCCGCAACGGCAAGGTGGACGTCCTCGTCTGCACCGACGTCGCCGCGCGCGGCATCGACGTCGAGGGCGTCACCCACGTCATCAACTACCAGTCGCCCGAGGACGAGAAGACGTACCTGCACCGGATCGGCCGCACCGGCCGCGCCGGGGCTTCGGGTACCGCGGTCACGCTGGTCGACTGGGACGACATCCCGCGCTGGCAGCTGATCAACAAGGCGCTGGACCTGAAGTTCCACGACCCCGTGGAGACGTACTCCACCTCGCCGCACCTCTTCGAGGAGCTGGACATCCCGGCGGGCACCAAGGGCGTCCTGCCGCGGGCCGAGCGCACCCGCGCCGGCCTGGCGGCGGAGGAGCTGGAGGACCTGGGCGAGACCGGTGGTCGCGGGCGCAGGTCGGCCGCTGCCGCTCCCGCCGCGGCGCCCGAGCGACCGGCCAAGACGCGGACTCCGCGCCGTCGCCGGCGCACCCGGGCCGGCCAGCCCGCGGACGCCGCCGTGGCGCAGGGCGCGCCGGAGGCCGTGGCCGAGGCGGACGCCCCGGCGGAGTCGGCCGCGGTGCGCACGCCGAGGCGTCGTCGCCGTACGCGCTCCGGCGCGGCCGGTGCCGTGACGCCGGCCGTGGCGGAGGCCGTCGTCGAGACCACGGTCGAGCCGGCGGTCGAGACGGCAGTCCCGAGCGCGGTCGAGCCGGTCGACGCTCCGGCGGAGAGCCAGCCGCGCCGTCGTCGTACGCGCGCGGTCAAGGCCGAGGTCCCCGCGCCGGCCGCGGCGCCGGAGGCGGAGGTCGCCGTCGCTGAGGCCGTCGCCGTCACTGCGGTGGTGGAGAAGCCGAAGCGCACCCGCAAGAAGGTCACTGCACCCGCCGCCGAGGCCCCGGCCGAGGTCGCGGACGTGGTGGAGAAGCCGAAGCGCACCCGCAAGAAGGCCGTCGCTCCGGTCGCCGCCGAGGCCCCGGCCGAGGTCGCTCCGGAGGCCGAGGCCAAGCCGAAGCGGACCCGCGCCCGCAAGACGGTGGCAGCCGCCGAGGCCCCGGCCGAGGTCGTTGCCGACGTCGCTTCGGACGTCGCGGCCGAGCCCGCGGAGAAGCCGAAGCGGAAGCGGGCCGTGAAGGCGGTGAAGTCCGCCGTCTCGGTGGAGACCGCCGAGGTCGCGGAGAAGCCGAAGCGGACCCGTACGCGCGCCGTGAAGTCGACGGCGACGGCGACCGCCGCGGCGGAGGCCCCGGAGGCGGAGGCCAAGCCGAAGCGGACCCGTACCCGCAAGGCGGCCGTCGCCCAGCCCGAGGGCTGACCCGGCGACACCACCGGCGCACCAGCGCACCACCGACCGGCCCGGTCCCGCCCAGGGACCGGGCCGTCGGCGTTCCGCCCCGGTCGGGCACCCCCCTGCGAGCGCCGTTAACCTCAACGCATGAGCCGCCCATCGACTTTCGAGCCGCCCGCCTGCTCGCGCTCCCGGACCCTGCGCACCGGCCGCGGTGACTTCGCGGTGCTCGACGCCGCCCCCGAGGCGCCCGCCGGCGGCCACCGGGGCGCCGCCCTCCTCGTGCCCGGCTTCACCGGCAGCAAGGAGGACTTCATCGCCCTGCTCCAGCCGTTGACGGACGCCGGGTACCGGATCGCCGCCGTCGACGGACGCGGTCAGTACGAGACCGCGGGGCCGGCGGATCCGCAGGCGTACGCACAGGAGGAGTTGGCCCGCGACCTGCTCGCGCAGGCCGTGGCGCTCGCCGAGGAGACCGGCGGCGGCCCGGTCCATCTGCTGGGCCACTCCCTGGGCGGCCAGATCTCCCGCGCCGCGGTCCTCATCGACGCGGCGCCGTTCCGGACGCTGACCCTGATGTCGTCCGGCCCCGCACTGATCAGCGAGGGCCAGCGGGCACAGGTGCGGATGCTGAGCGAAGCGCTCGCGTCGACGGGGATGGCGGAGGTGTGGGAGGCCATGCAGGCGCAGGAGACGCCGCAGGACGTGGACGTGGCGGACCCGACGGACACCGCCTCGGACCGCGAGGACCTGCGGCAGCGCTGGCTGCGCCACAACCCCGTACAGCTGATCACGACGGGCCGCCAACTGTCCGTGGAACCGGACCGGGTCGACGAGCTGGCCGCCGTGGCGTCGCTGCCCAAGCACGTGCTGAGCGGTGAGCGGGACGAGGTGTGGCCGGTGGCGCTGATGGACGAGATGGCGGTACGGCTCGGAGCGCGGCGCACGGTCGTCACCGGCGCCGAGCACTCACCCAACACCGACCGCCCCACCGAGACGGCCCGCGCCATCGCCGACTTCTGGGACCGCCACTAGGTCGTCGGGGCGGGCGCGGGCTCAGGTCGCGCTCCCTTGTGCCCTTGGACGGAGCCGCCGTTGCCCTGCGGAAGCGTTGGCCGCCGCGGTCCGGTGGCGTGGGGCGGACCGTAGGGGCGACGGCGAGGCCCGGCACGGGCTAGTACTGGGCCTGGAGGTGTTGCCAGAAGCCGTCCCGCAGGGCGCGCCGCAGCGGGGCCTGGCCGCGTAGGGACGTCTGGAGCCGCTGTTCGGCCTGGACCAGGAGGTCCTGGTCGACCGGTCCGGGCAGGTACGGGTGGCCGGGCAGCAGCTCCGCCAGGGCTTCCCGGCCCCGCTCCCCCAGCCAGGTCGCCGCGATCTGCGCACCCACGAAGCGGACCTCCTCGCGGGAGGGCGGCGGCGAGCCGTCGTGCTCGTACGTGGTGACGGCGCGGCGGTTGATGTAGGGGCGGCAGAAGTCGAGGTCGAAGGTGCGCTGGCTGTCGACCTCCCACAGCAGGGGCTCGGCCTGGTTGCTGCCGTCCGCGGACTCGATGCCCCACAGGTGGACGCGGGCGCCGTAGCCCTGCGCCGCCTCCACCGCGGACACCAGGTCCTCGTCCCCGCCGACGAGGGCGGCGTCGCTGATGGCGCGGTGGCGGGCGAGCGATTCCAGGTCGCCGCGGATCAGGGAGTCGACGCCCTTCTGCTGGTTGTTGGCGTTGAGGTTGCCGAGCCGCACCTTGACGTCGGGGAGTTCGGCGATGGACTGCTGCTCGGTGGTGTGGATGCGGCGGCGGGCGCCGTCGTACCAGTACACCCGCAGCAGTCGGCTGTCGGCGAAGATGCCGCGCGCCTTGTCGATGAACGCCTCGATGATCCCTTCGGCGTCCAGGTCGAAGCAGCGCCGGTCCTCGGTGCCGGCCACCAGCAACCCGGCCGCCGCGTACACGTACCCCGCGTCCACGAAGATCGCATGGGTCGAGGGGGTCCGCGAGACCTCGACGAGGACGCGCTGGAGGAGTTCGTTGGTGCGGTCCAGCCGGGCCGCGATCTCACCGGTCTCGTTCACACCGCACCCCTTCGTCCCTGATCCGCACGAACCCACCAGTAGTTAGACACGTAAAAAGTTTCCTTAGCGTAGGGAATAATTGATGCGGCAACCCATGTTGATGATGACTGACCGCATCAGTTCTCCAGCAGGAGGATCAGGACGAAGGGAGAAGCCGTGCGCTTCGAGATCATGCGACTGGACGACGTCAACGGCACCGCCGTGGACAGTACGGTCGTGGATGCCGCCTCCGTCAACCGGATCGTGCAGCAGGCCGCAGCAACGGGCCAGCGCATCTACATCCGCCCAGCCGAAACGCCGGCTTCATAGCTCGTTCGGAGCAACAGACGTGACCGTGCCCCCGCGGGTCTCCGCGGGGGCACGGTCGTGTCCCGGGCCGTTTGGGGGCGGGGGCCGCGGGCTCAGGCGCCCTGGACGACCTGGGTGACGCCGTTGATGATCTGCTGGACCGCGATCGCGGAGAGCATCATGCCCGCGAGCCGGGTCACCAGCACCACGCCGCCGTCCTTGATCACCCGGATGATCAGCAGCGAGTAGCGCATGCTCAGCCAGAGCACCGCGTGCATGACCAAGATCGCCGACCACACCGCGATCTGCTGGCCCGCCGTGTCCGCGTTCTGCACGGCCAGGATCACCGAGACGATCGCGCCGGGCCCGGCCAGCAGCGGCATGCCGAGCGGCACCAGCGCGACGTTCACGTCCTTCGTCTGCTTGGGCTCGTCCGTCTTTCCGGTGAGCAGGTCGAGTGCGATGAGCAGCAGGAGCAGTCCGCCCGCGATCATCAGGGCCGGCACGGACACGTGCAGGTAGTCGAGGATCTGCTGCCCGACGAGGCCGAAGACGGTGATCACGCCGAAGGCGACGGCGACGGCCTGCCAGGCCATCCGCCGCTGCATCTTGGCGGGGCGCCCGGAGGTCAGCGCGAGGAAGATCGGAGTGATCCCCGGGGGGTCCATGATGACGAACAGGGTCAGGAAGAGGGAGCCGAATACGGCGGCGTCGAACACGGTGGTGCCTAAGGGGTCGCGAAGGAACGTGTGAGCAGGGTGGGGAGGGGCACGCCCGCGCGGCGCCGAGGGCCGCGGCACGGAGGTGCCGACGCTCGGTTCAGCCTGCGCACGGGCCGTGCGGAGGGAGGTGGGGGACGGCGCGCGGGGCGCGGTCCTACGCGGGGCGCCCACCCGCGCCCGGGACCGGGAACGCGCCCGTGGCGCGGCGCGTGATCTCGCCGTAGATCTCCGGGTCGGTGGTGTACTGCCCGAGGGCGACGTCCTTGCGGCTGCCGTGGTAGTCGCTGGAGCCCGTGGTCAGCAGCCCCAGGTCCGCGGCGAGTGCGCGCAGCCGGGCGCGGGTGGGCCCGTCGTGGTCCATGTGGTCGACCTCGATGCCGTCGAGGCCGGCGGCGGCCAGCTCGGCAATGGCCTCTTCGGGGACCGTACGACCGCGCTTGACGGCCGCCGGGTGGGCGAAGACCGCGACCCCGCCGGCCGCCTTGACCAGGCGGACCGCGGTGAACGGGTCGAGTTCGTGCTTGACGACGTGGGCCCGGCCGCCGTCGGCGATCCACTCCTCGGTGAACGCGTCGGAGACCGTCGGCACGGCGCCGACCTCCACCATCGCCGCGGCGACGTGCGGACGGCCCACGGTGCCGTCGCCGGCGATCCGGGCGACCTGCGCCCACTCGACGGGCACGCCGAGCTCCTGGAGCTTGGCCACCATCGCCTGCGCCCGCGGCACCCGGTCATCGCGCAGCAACTCGCGCTCGCGCAGCAACTCCGGCTCCGCGGGATCGAAGAGGTACGCCAGCAGATGCAGGCTCACGCCGTCCAGCGCGCAGGAGATCTCGGCACCGGTGACCAGCGTCAGCGGGCGCTCCAGGCCGGACAGCGCGGCGGTCGCCTCGGCGTGCCCGCGGGTGGTGTCGTGGTCGGTGAGGGCCACCACGTCCAGCCCCGCAGCGGCGGCGTTGCGCACCAGCTCGGCGGGGGTGTCCGTACCGTCCGACGCCGTGGAGTGGGTGTGCAGGTCGATGCGCACGCGGGACTCCAAGGGTGAGGTGGGACGAACGGGGCGGTCGGAACGGTCGTGACGAGGGCCGATTCAGTGTATCCGGCCCGCTCACCCGTACGACCGCGCGCACGCAGCGGCCCGCACGTGCCTCGTCCGGACCTGCTGCGCCTCCGGACGAAGCCGCCGTTTCCCTGCGGAAGGGTTGACCTCTGCGGCCCGGTGGTGGGCTGGTCGCGCAGTTCCCCCGCGCCCCTGTTTCGCTGCTCCCGTCACTTTGCTGCGAGCTGAGGTCAGGGGGCTTAGGGGCACTGGGGGTCCCCCCACGCCCGCAGGGCACAGGGGGCGGAACTGCGCGAATAACCCACCACCGGCCGGTGGAGACCAGCGCTCCCGCAGAGCTACGGCGGCTACGTCCATACGCACAGGGACATACGCGCAGGGACATACGCGCAGACGGCCTAGGACAGCAGCCGTGGCGACAACGCACCGCAGGGGACCAGTTCGACTTCGTCGCCCGCGTCCCGCAGGTCGGTGAGGACGAGTTCGTCGTACATCAGCAGTCCGGAGCGCTCGGGCCAGACGATCGCCCACAGCCACAGCCCGCGCGCCTCGCCCGCGAAGACCGCGCGGTCGTCGGGGGCGGCGCGGACGTGCCACAGGGGAGTGGGGCGGCCCGCGGCCAGTATCTTCGCCTGGGGCGCCCGGTCGAAGTGGATGTGCGGGCCGGGGTCGGGGCCGTCGATGCCGGCGTAGCGCGCGCCGAGGCCGACCCCCAACTCCTCGGCGACCAGCAGCAGTTCGCCGATGCCGCCGAGCGGGCCCGGGCCGGTGCAGGCGACGGCGGTGGCCCGGCCGCCGCTGCGGTCGTCGCCCGCGTACGCGACGCCGGTGAAGAGCCAGCCGACCGGCAGCGGCCAGGGCATCCAGACGGGCACCCGGGCGCGGTGCACCACGACGCCGAGGGCTTCGACACTGGGCGGGATCACCGGCTGGAGCGGATGCACGGCGCCGTGGACATCGCACTGCCAGGCGTCGGCGAAGAGTCCGGGCGCCCTGACCCGCCCACCGCACTTCGGGCAACTGGGTTCGCCCCTCATAGGGCCCAACGGTCCTACCCGCCCGCCCCCACGTCAAGGACGATCACCCTTTCCGGCGGGTGCGCTTGCGATCGCACGGCACCGGGTGTAAGCGCAGCCCGCGGAGGTACCCGGAACGTCAGTCCAGCCGAACGGGCGCGCGCAGCGGGTCGCGCAGGTCGGTGCCGTGGGTCAGCCAGCGTTCTTGCAGCGCCTGGGCGCCGTGGACGCGCTTCCAGGCGGCCTCGTTCGGCGTCATCGGCAGCAACGGCAGGAAGCGCACGGCCTCCAGCGGGGCGTCCAACTCCAGGTCGTCCACGAGTCCGCCGGGCTCGCCCACCAGCACCGAGGTGAAGGGGGCGCCCGGCCACAGCGCCTCGCCGACGTCGAGGGAGGCGCCGGGGGCCACGACGACGCCCTCGACCTGGGGGGACGCAGCGAGTACGGCGAGCGGGCGCAGCACCCGGTCGGTGTCCGCGAGCCCCGAACGCACGGACAGGACCAACTCGGCGCGGGGTCCCTTGACCGGGTCCGCGACCACCGCGGTCGGGTCGGACATGGGGTGGGCCGACATCCCGAGCGTCGCGTACCGCACGATTCCGCCGCCCCCCTCACCACCACCGGCGCCGTCACTGCCGCCGTCACTGCCGCCGCGCGCGTCGTCGGCACGGAAGCGGAGCACCTCGATGCGGTCCGTCCCGAGGAACGTCACCGCGGCGCGCGCGTCCGGCGCACCGAGCGCCGTCTGCAACCGCGCCTCGACCAGAGCGAGAACTTCTGCCATCCGGCGAGCATAAATCGCGTAGGGAACGGGCAAGGACACCAGTTGGCCGTCAGTCGGCTGATAGTGTTGGAGGCTGGTCGGGACATCGACGCGAAGGCGTCCACCCGAAGGCGGACGCCAGCTCCGCCCTCCGGTCCCGGGCAGCTCGTCTATCCCCCACGGGGGACCGGCCGGAGGAGGTGGGATCCACGGTGGATCGAAGTCGACCGTGTAGTACCAACCGCTCTTCCGCGCAGCGCCATCACTTCTCCCGATGAGCTGACCCCCGCACCGCACCGCGATCCACGGCCCGTCCCGCGCCCGTACTCGTACGTCCGCACCCGACGCTCCGTGACGCACCGGCGATCCGCACGGCGGAAGAGCACAGCGCCCCCGTCTTCTTGCTGCTTTCCCTGCTGTCTTTGCCTGTCTGTAGCGAACGCCGTCACCGCGCACCCCGCGGTGCCGCCCGCTTTGCGGACGTGAGGACCACGTCCCCATTCCGGGCTGTGCCACGCCACGCGCCCCGACGGCCCCTCCGTGAAGGAGCCAGCCGTGTCGATGATCCGTGACCTGCGCGCCGCCGTCCGCCCCGCCCTGCGCAAGAGCAGCGCGCCGTACAGCTCGTACGACCCCGCCCACGACCCGTCCGCCTCCAGCGCGGTGGTCGACTGCGCCGTCTACCGCGACGGGCAGCGGGTGACGAGCGAGACGTGCCTGACGCCGCGTGAGGCGATGCTGCGGGTCCGGGAGGGCGGCGGCTTCGCGTGGATCGGGCTGCACGAGCCGACGGAGGAGGAGTTCGCCGGCATCGCCGCGGAGTTCGGGCTCCACCCGCTGGCCGTGGAGGACGCCGTCCACGCGCACCAGCGGCCGAAGCTGGAGCGGTACGACGACACCCTCTTCACCGTCTTCAAGACCGTGCACTACGTCGAGCACGCCGAGCTCACCGCGACCAGCGAGGTCATCGAGACGGGCGAGGTCATGTGCTTCACCGGCCGGGACTTCGTGATCACGGTCCGGCACGGCGGCAAGGGCTCCCTGCGGGCGCTGCGGCACGGGCTCCAGAAGGACGCGGAGCTGCTGGCCAAGGGCCCGTCGGCGGTGCTGCACGCCCTCGCGGACCACGTCGTCGACGGTTACATCGCGGTCGCCGAGGCGATGCAGGACGACATCGACGAGGTCGAGATCGACGTCTTCTCCGCACCCTCCAAGGGCAGCCCGCGCGGCACGGACGCGGGCCGCATCTACCAACTCAAGCGGGAGGTGCTGGAGTTCAAGCGGGCGGTGACGCCGCTGCTGCGGCCGATGCAGCTGCTCAGCGAGCGGCCGATGCGGCTGATCGACCCGGACATCCAGAAGTACTTCCGGGACGTCGCGGACCACCTCGCCCGCGTCCAGGAGGAGGTGCTGGGCTTCGACGAGCTGCTGAACTCGATCCTCCAGGCGAACCTGGCTCAGGCGACGGTCGCGCAGAACGAGGACATGCGCAAGATCACGTCGTGGGCCGCGATCATCGCCGTGCCGACGGCGGTGTGCGGGATCTACGGCATGAACTTCGACTACATGCCGGAGTTGGGCTGGAAGTACGGCTACCCGATGGTGCTGACGGCGATCGGCGTCATCTGCTTCGCCATCCACCGCACGCTGAAGCGGAACGGTTGGCTGTGAGGGGCGGCGGCGCGGGTCGGCTGCGGGGGGTGGCTGTAACGCCTGGCGGTAGGCTGCGGCCATGACACCGACGCAGCGGGCGGACCTGTCCGAGCCGTCCGACTTGGACGTGGCCCTTGTCGAAGAGGCCACCAAGAAGTCCGGGCTGGTGTGGGTGCGCGGCGAGGTCGCGGGCGCGGAGGAGCGGGCGCTGTGGCACGTCTGGCACGACGGCGCTGCGCACGTCGTCGGCGACGGCCCGCAGGAACAGCCGCTGCCCGGCCTGGTGGCCGGCGGGCGCGCGACCGTCACGGTGCGCAGCAAGGACAAGGGCGGCCGGCTGGTGTCCTGGACCGCGTCCGTGCGCGAACTCGAACCGCGCTCCGAGGAGTGGGAGTCGGCGGTCGCCGAGCTGAAGACGAAGCGGCTGAACGCGACGGACACGGAGGGGTTGCGGGAGGAGTGGGCACGGGGGTGCCGAGTGCTGCGGCTGGAGTTGGCGGCGGTGGGTGCGTCCCTGCCGGACGGCTCCCTGGCGACGGCCCCGCGGCCCACCTCTGCGACGACCCGGGCCCCGATTCCGGCGGCCCTCCCGAAGCTCCTCCGCGGACGCGGCCGCGGCCGCGCCCGCCGCGCCTGACGCCTCGGACGACCTCGCCGCCCCCTGCGGACCGGTGGTGGGCTGGTCGCGCAGTTCCGCCCCCTGACACCCCCGCCGTTCTCCCACGGGAGCATTGGTCTCTGCGACCCGTGCGTGGTTCTCGCGCAGTTCCCCGCGCCCCTAAAACCTCCGGCTCCGCAGGTCACGACGAGGTGAGCGAAACAGGGGCGCGAGGAACTGCGCGACAAGCCACAGTGCACCCGCAGAGACCAACGGCGCCCGCAGGGCACAGGGGGAGGAACTGCGCGAGCAACCCACCACCGGGCCGCAGGGGACAACGCGCCCGCAGGGCAACGGCGAGGTCGTCAGGGCGCTGGGCGCACCCGCACCCGCACCCGCGAGGGGGTCAGTCGATCGTCTTGGGGAGCGACTTGCCGTAGTCGACCGTCGCGGACGTCGGGGGCGCTGCCAGCGGGAAGTCCTCACCCCACCGGCCCAACGTCAGCACGCCCCCGCCCCCCGCCCGCGCGAACTGCAGTGGATACGGCGCGCCCTCCAGCGAGACGTCCAGCACCCCGCCCGCGCCCTCCCCCGCGGAGACCTGGATGGTGCGGACGCCGCCGATCTTCGTGCGGTCGCCCTTGCTCAGTTCGCCCGTCATGCCGAGGAAGCCGTCGAGCAGCGCGTCCTTGTCGGTGAAGCCGCGGAACTGGTCGTACGCCGGGTCACCTTCCGGGACCTTCACGTACTTCCCCTCCAGCTTCTCCACCGCCTCCGCGTCCGCGTCCGACTTCGCGGACGGCGCCCAGAAGCCGGCGTCCGCCTTCAGGTAGAGGTCGTCGGCGACCCGCAGGAGCTCGAAGGTGTTGTCGCCGGCCGTCACCGACCCCGTGCCGCCGTCGTCCTTCAGCCGCATGTTCAGCTTGTACGTGCCGCCCTTGCTGACCAGCGTGCCGGACAGGCTCACCGACTTCGCCTCGGCCGCCGCCGCCCGCGCCTGGTTCTCGATCTCGGCGGCGGGGAGCTTGCCCAGGCCGTTCGTCCCCTTGTCCGGGTCCTCGGCCTCGCTGCACGACACGAGCCCTGCGGTGAGCCCCGCACTCAGCACCGCGGCCACGACGGCCCGGCGCGCACGGGGGACGGACGGGAGAAGGGCCACCTGCGCACTGCCTCTCATCTGCTTCGCATCGCTGTTGGGGTACTGCTGGGAGCACTGCTGGTAAAGGGGGGTGCAGAGCGCAGCGTACCCGTGCCGCGCGAGCGCTTCGGCGGCAGCCGTGCGCAGCCATCCGGACGCCGAACGCCGGCGGAACGAAACGGCACGGGCTAGCCTGAAGCCCCCGAAAACAGGGAAAGGGGGCAGCATGGCGGCGAGCACCCCCCGCATCTTCGTCTCCCACCTCGCCGGCGTGCCCGTCTTCGATCCGAACGGCGACCAGGTCGGCCGGGTCCGCGACCTCGTCGTCATGCTCAGGGTCGGCCGGCGGCCGCCCCGGCTCCTCGGCATGGTGGTGGAGGTGCTGACCCGGCGCCGGATCTTCCTGCCCATGACCCGGGTGACCGGCATCGAGTCCGGCCAGGTCATCACCACGGGCGTGGTGAACGTCCGCCGCTTCGAACAGCGCCCCACCGAGCGCCTGGTCCTCGGCGAACTGCTGGACCGTCGGGTGCACCTGGTGGAGACCGACGAGGAGGTGACCGTCCTCGACGTCTCGGTGCAGCGGCTGCCGGCGCGCCGGGAGTGGGAGGTCGACCGGGTCTTCGTGCGCCGCGGCCGGGGCGGCGCGCTGCGCCGCAAGGGCGAGACGCTGACGGTGGAGTGGTCCGCGGTGAGCGGGTTCCGGCTGGAGGAGGAGGCGCAGGGCGCGGAGAGCCTGGTCGCCACCTTCGAACGGATGCGCCCCGCCGACCTCGCCAACGTGCTGCACCACCTCTCCCCCAAGCGCCGCGGCGAGGTCGCGGCCGCCCTCGACGACGACCGGCTGGCGGACGTGCTGGAGGAGTTGCCGGAGGACGACCAGATCGAGATCCTCGGCAAGCTCCACCAGGAGCGCGCGGCCGACGTCCTGGAGGCGATGGACCCGGACGACGCGGCCGACCTGCTCTCCGAACTGCCGGAGGACGACAAGGAGCGGCTGCTGCGGCTGATGCAGCCGGACGACGCGGCGGACGTGCGCCGACTGCTGTCGTACGAGGAGCGCACGGCGGGCGGTCTGATGACGACGGAGCCGATCGTGCTGCGCCCGGACGCCACGGTCGCGGACGCGCTCGCCCGGGTGCGCCAGGAGGACCTGTCGCCGGCGCTGGCGGCGCAGGTGTACGTGTGCCGCCCGCCGGACGAGACGCCGACGGGCAAGTACCTGGGGACGGCGCACTTCCAGCGACTGCTGCGGGACCCCCCGTACACCCTGGTCAGTTCGGTCGTCGACTCGGACCTGCCGCCGCTCGCGCCGGACACCCCGCTGCCCGCGGTGACCAGCTACCTGGCCGCGTACAACATGGTGGCCGCGCCGGTCGTCGACGAGAGCGGTTCGCTGCTGGGCGCGGTGACGGTGGACGACGTGCTCGACCACCTGCTGCCGGAGGACTGGCGGGAGACGGAGTTCGAGGAGTCCGCCCTCCACGACGACGCCGACCGGGCGGCCGGGTCATGAGCGGCAGGGACGGGTCATGAGCAGCGGGTACGGGTCGTGAAGGGCGGGGACGGGTCATGAGCGGCGACCTCGGGCAGCCCGCCGACCGCGACCGCGCGGAGCAGAAGGAGCGGCCGTCGGTGCGCGCCCGCGCCCGCCTCGACCTGCCCCAGGTGCCGCGGCGCACCGTGCTGCCGGAGTACGACCCGGAGGCGTTCGGCCGGCTGTCGGAGCGGATCGCGCGGTTCCTGGGCACCGGGCGGTTCATCGTCTGGATGACCGCGGTCATCATCATGTGGGTGGTGTGGAACATCGCCGCCCCCGCGTCGCTGCGCTTCGACCCGTACCCGTTCATCTTCCTGACCCTGATGCTGTCGCTCCAGGCGTCGTACGCCGCGCCGCTGATCCTGCTCGCGCAGAACCGCCAGGACCAGCGCGACCGGGTCACCCACGAGCAGGACCGCGAGCAGAACGAGCGCTCCATCGCGGACACCGAGTACCTGACGCGGGAGATCGCGTCCCTGCGGATGGGCCTCGGCGAGGTCGCCACCCGCGACTGGATCCGCTCCGAGCTCCAGGACCTGGTGCGCGACCTCGGGGAGTTGCGCGAGTTGGACGAGCGGGCGGCCGTATTCCCGGGGGATGCCGCACCGGAGCGTGACGAAGGCGACCGCTGACGGCCTTTCCGGCGGCGGGAGCCCGCGCCGTACCATCTCCGTATGGCTACGGAAGACGCGGTGCTCGAAGCACTGGCGACGGTGAACGACCCCGAGATCAACCGACCGATCACCGAACTCGGCATGGTGAAATCGGTCGAGGTCGGGGCGGACGGCGCGGTCGCCGTCACGGTGTACCTCACGGTCTCCGGCTGCCCCATGCGCGAGACGATCACCAAGAACGTCACGGACGCGGTCGCCCGCGTCGACGGCGTCAGCCGGGTCGACGTCACGCTGGACGTGATGAGCGACGAACAGCGGCGGGAGCTGGCGACCGCCCTGCGCGGCAACACCGCCGAGCGGGAGGTCCCCTTCGCCAAGCCCGGGTCGCTGACCCGGGTGTACGCGGTCGCCTCCGGCAAGGGCGGGGTCGGCAAGTCCTCGGTGACCGTGAACCTGGCCGCGGCGATGGCCGCGGACGGGCTGAAGGTCGGCGTGGTGGACGCCGACATCTACGGTCACTCGGTGCCGCGGATGCTGGGCGCCGACGGCCTTCCCACCCAGGTCGAGAACATGATCATGCCGCCGTCGGCGCACGGCGTGAAGGTGATCTCCATCGGCATGTTCACCCCGGGGAACACCCCCGTGGTGTGGCGCGGCCCGATGCTGCACCGCGCGCTCCAGCAGTTCCTCTCCGACGTCTACTGGGGCGACCTGGACGTCCTGCTGCTCGACCTGCCGCCGGGCACCGGCGACATCGCGATCTCCGTCGCCCAGCTGGTGCCGAACGCGGAGATCCTGGTCGTCACCACCCCGCAGCAGGCCGCGGCGGAGGTCGCGGAGCGCGCCGGCTCCATCGCGGTGCAGACGCACCAGAAGATCGTCGGCGTGGTGGAGAACATGTCCGGGCTGCCCTGTCCGCACTGCGACGAGATGGTCGACGTGTTCGGCACCGGCGGCGGCCAGAAGGTCGCGGAGGGGCTGACGAAGACGACCGGCGCGAACGTTCCGGTGCTGGGCGCCATCCCGATCGACGTACGGCTGCGGGAGGGCGGCGACGAGGGCCGGCCCGTCGTGCTCAGCGACCCGGAGTCGCCGGCGGGCGCGGCGCTGCGCTCGATCGCGGGGAAGCTCGGCGGCCGACAGCGCGGGCTGGCCGGCCTGAGCCTCGGCATCACACCCCGGAACAAGTTCTAAGAGTTCTTCAGTTCCGTACGCACGAAAGGACCGGGGGCGCCCGCATCGGGCGCCCCCGGTCCTTTCGTGCGTAGGCGGGCGGGGCCTCAGGCCAAGGCGTCCTGTTCGTACGGCGCGAGGTCGTGCACCACCGAGAAGCCGAGGCCGTACGCGCTCATGCCGCGCCCGTACGCCCCCAGGTGCACTCCCGGGCCCCCGGTGCCGTCGGAGCCGGCGGTGGAGCTGGTGGAGCCCGCCAGCACCCATCCGTAGTCCGTCTCGCGGTAGTGGAAGGGCGTGGGCTCGCCGTTCACCGGCAGCGACAGCTGCGACCACTCCGGCCCGTCGAGGTCGTCGGCGAGGACGAAGGCCGTCTCGGTCTGCTGGTCCAGCCAGTCGTCCCGCAGCGCGTGGTCCAGTTGCGGCGGCCAGGTGTGCGCCAGCAGCCCGGAGCCGGCCAGCCAGGCCGCGGAGGAGACCGTGGTGGCTTCCAGGACGCCCGTGCCGTCGCCGCTGCGGCGCACGGGGCTGGCGGCGACCGTGACGACCACCGCGAAGCGCTCCCGCATGGAGGCCGCGGCGTCCGACCGTATCGACGGCGCGTCGCCGTGGCCCAGGGAGCCGTGCTGCACGACGCCGTCGGCCGCCGCGGCGACCTGCATCAGCCGGCGCTGCCCGGTGAACGCCTCGTCGAGCCCGTACCAGGGGAAGGACGCACGGGCGTAGTCGTCGAGGGTGCCCCGGCCGTGGAAGGCCGGCGTCGGCCCGTCCGCGGTCTGGTCCGCCTCCCGACTCGTCGTCTCCATCTACCCGGCCGCCTTCCTCCGTGTCCCAGGTCCGGAGCGGACCCGCCCCCCTCGGGCGTCCTCGCGTCCTGACAGATGGAGAGAATAACCACCCCGCTGCGACTCCCAGGGATTGACCGGGGTCCAGCGGGCGGATACGACCCGACTGCGGACGCGGGCGGGCCGGGGACCGCCCGGGCGGGGTACGGCCCGTGGCATCCGGCGGAACGCCCCCGCACGTCGGGGCGCAGCGGCGCGGGAGGGGCTCAGGTGGCGTCGGCGTCGAAGGGCGGACGCGTGGTCTGCTCGGCCGGCTCGCGCTTCTTCAGCAGGTCAGGAGTGCCGGCAGCGGGCTTCTTGAGCAGGTCGGGGGTGCCGGTGGACTTCTTCAACAGGTCCGGGGTGCCGTCGGACGGGCCGGGGACCGCGGCGGGCACGGGCCGGTCGGCGTCGGAGTCCGCCGACTCGGTGCCGTTGACCGCGTCCGCGACCTCGTTCATCTCCTTGCGCAGGTCGAAGGAGCTGCCCAGCTCCTTCAGCTCGCGCAGCTCCTCGTTCTCGTTGAGGTGCTTGCGGATGAACGTCTTCGGATTCAGGTCCTCGAATTCGAAGTCCTTGAACTCCGGGCCGAGTTCCTCGCGGATGTCGTGCTTGGCGCTGTCGGAGAACTGACGGATCTTCCGGAGCGTGCGGGTGACGTCCTGGATCACCTTGGGGAGCTTGTCGGGGCCGAAGATCAGCACGGCGAGCACGACGAGAGCCACCAGCTCCAGTACGCCTATGTCATTGAACACCCTGCTGCTCCTCGTGTTCTCCGTGTGCCGTGGGTCGAATCGGGTCCGGACCCGAACCACGGTACCCGGCGGAACTTCCGTGCGTCACGTGCCGGGACGCCCTGATCGCCGGCGCGGCGCGGCGTACATCCGCTGTTCACGGGCCGTACGCCGACCGGTGCGCCGACACCGGTGTCAGCGCCGGTGCCGGCGTACGGCAGCGGGCGGTCAGCCGGCTTCGGAGGAGCCGAGCGTCAGCTTCTTCGTCAGCTCCTTGCCGGCGCGCTCGATGGTGAGCTCCAGTTCGTCGCCCGGGCGGTGGGCCCGGATCTTGACGATCAGCTCCTCGCCGCCGCTCACCTTCTGCCCGTCGACCTCGGTGATCACGTCGCCGGGCCGAATGCCCGCCTTGGCACTGGGGCCGTCGGGGACGACGGTGGGACTGTCGTCCTTGTTCTTCTCGGCCACCCGGGCGCCGGGGCCGTTGTACTTCAGGTCCAGATTGACGCCGATCACGGGATGGGTGGCCTTGCCGTTGTTGATCAGCTCTTCGGCGACGCGCTTGCCCTGGTTGATGGGGATGGCGAAGCCGAGGCCGATGGAGCCGGCCTGGCCGCCCTCGGGGCCGTCGCCGGTGTCCGCGGCGCGGATGGCGCTGTTGATGCCGACGACCCGCGCTTTGGCGTCGACGAGCGGTCCGCCGGAGTTGCCGGGGTTTATCGGGGCGTCGGTCTGGAGGGCGTTGACGTAGCTGACGTCGCTGCCGTCGCCGCGTTCGCCGCCGGCGGTGATCGGGCGCTCCTTGGCGCTGATGATGCCGGAGGTGACGGTGTTCTGGAGGTCGAAGGGGGCGCCGATGGCGACGACGGGGTCGCCGACGCGGACGTTGTCCGAGTTCCCCAGGGGGAGCGGGGTGAGGCCGGCGACGCCCTTCACCTTGACGACGGCGAGGTCGTAGCCGGCGTCCTTGCCGACGAGGGTGGCGCGGGCGCTCTCGCCGCTGCTGAAGGTGATCGTGATCTCGCCGGAGCTGCCGGCGGGGTCGACGACGTGGTTGTTGGTGAGGATGTGGCCCTGCTTGTCCAGGACGAAGCCGGTGCCGGTGCCCTGCTCGCCGGCGCCGCTGACGTGCAGGGTGACGACGCTGGGCAGGGCGCTGGCGGCGATGCCGGCGACGCTTTCGGGGGCCCGGCCGCCGTTGTCCTTCGGGGCCTGGTCCAGCTCGATCAGATCGCTGCCGAACCCGCCGTTGCGCTCGGTGTACGAGCCGATGCCGCCGCCGATGACGCCGGAGACCAGGGCCAGCAGCACCGCGCCGGCCACCAGCGGGCCGCGGCCGCCCTTGCGGCGGCCGGGGCCGCCGGGGTGGGTGAGCGGCGCCGCGGGCGCGCCGGAGGCCCCGGGGGCGCCCCACGGGTCGTACTGGAGCCACTGCGAGGCCGGCTGCGGCGCGGCCTGCGTCGGCACGACCGGCTGTTGGACCGGCGGCTGTTGGGCCGGGAACTGCTGGGTCGTGTGCGGCGGCGGGGCGAATCCGGCGCCGTCCGTCGCCGGCTGCGCGGCGGGGTGCGCCGGGGCCGATGCGGGCGGCGGGGGCCCGGCGTCGGCACCGGTGGGCGCAGCCGCCGGCGGCGGAGGTACGGCAGTGCCGTGCGCGGGAGTCGGTACGGGGCGCTGTACGGGCGGGGCGGGCGCCCACGGCCCGGGGCCACCGTACGGCGGGGTGCCGTACGGGTCGGGTTCGTGCAGCGGCCGGGGCGGCTGCACCGGTGTGCCGCTCGCGGCGGGCTCGGTCACCGGGCCCGGTTCGGCGGGGACCGCGTCGGCGGGCTGCTGCCCCGGCGCCGGCGCCCCGGGGTGGGGTGCCGGCGGCTCCGCGGGCTCGGGTGCCACCGGCGGCTCCGCGGGCTCGGGGGGAGTCCCCTGACCCGCGCCGGGCCGACTCCACCACTTCGCCTTGGGTCCGGTGGGCTTCCCGTCGTCCATGCTCTCCCCGCAAATGCCGATTACGCGGCGCCCACGCGCACGCCTTCAGAGATTCAACCAGGTTTGCGAATCCCCTTGCAGGGCTCCACCGAGGACGGACGTCAGCGGGCGTGCTGCGGTCCGGGCCCCGGGGAGGGGGCGACCAGGTGCGTCGGCGAGGGCGTCGCCTGCGCGACGGCGTCCGGGACGCTGGAGAGCTGTAGCGCGCTGCCCGTGGGACGTATCAGCGGGGGCACCTTGAAGGCGGGGAACGCCGAGTACAGCACGGAGCGGGAGGGGTGGGAGGCCAGGCCGAGGGGCGCCGGGGCGGCCAGCGGGACCAGACCCGAGGTGGTGCGCTCCTCCGACCGCGTGGACCCCGTGCCGCTGCTCCTGCGCCGCTCGTACTCCGCGGCGCGGGCCGCTGCGGCGGTGGTCGGGGCGTTGGCACCGACGCCCAGACCGCTGCCGGGGGTGGCGCCGGTGCCCTGGGTGCCGTTGGGTGCCGGGGCCCGCAGCGGGGTGGTGCTGCCGCCCTGGCCGCCGGCGCGCGAGCCGGAGGAGGACGACTCCAGCGGCAGCGAGGCGCCGAGGGCGATCGCCGCGAAGGACACCGCGCTGGCCGCCGCGAAGGCGAACCTCCGGCCGCGCCAGAGCGAGCGGTCGGCGTCCTGGCGGCCGACCTCATGGATCCGGAATCCGGTGGCCGGGGCCGGACGGCCCGGGAGGCCGGGAAGTCCCGGCCCGTGGGCGCTCGGATGCGGCCCGGGAACGTATCCGAAGGATCCCGGGCGGCGGACGCCCGGTCTTCCCGCGGACGGGCTCAGCGCTCCGAAGAGGGCCTCGGCGTCCCCCATGCGCCCGCCGAACGGGCCGCCGGTCTCGTCTTCGTCCCGGGAGCCGCCGAGCACGCCGGGGCCTCCGGGCAGCCCTTGGAGCCGCGCGAGCAGCCCTTCGGAGGGCGGCGGGGGCGCGGCGTGCGCGAAGACGTCTTTGAGCCGGCGCTGGGCGTCGGCTTCGGCCTTGCAGCGGGAGCAGGTGGCGAGATGGGCGAGGACCCGGTCCCGCGCGTCGTGTTTCAGCTCTCCGTCGACCAGGGCTGCGAGCCGATCCCCGAGGTGCTGCTCGGCGGGGGTCGGGGAAATGGGGCTGGATCCGCTCACGCCGGGCCGCCCTCCCCTGCGAGCCCGACCGCCCCCACCAGGGCGCGCTGCTGCTCGGCGCGCGCCTCGGGCGAGCGGTGCTTCAGGGCCTTGCGCAGATGCGAACGACCGCGGTGGATCCGGCTGCGGACGGTGCCGAGCTTGACCCCGAGCGTCGCGGCGATCTCCTCGTACGACAGGCCCTCGATGTCACAGAGGACCACGGCGGCGCGGAACTCCGGCGCGAGGGTGTCCAGGGCCTGCTGCACGTCGGCGTCGAAGTGGGTGTCGTTGAAAGCCTGCTGCGGGGACGGCTCGCGGCTGGGCAGCCGCTCCGCCGCGTCGTCGCCGAGCGAATCGAAGCGGATGCGCTGCTTGCGGCGGACCATGTCCAGGAAGAGATTGGTGGTGATGCGGTGCAGCCAGCCCTCGAACGTGCCGGGGGTGTACGTCGACAGGGAGCGGAAGACGCGGACGAAGACCTCTTGGGTCAGGTCTTCGGCGTCGTGCTGGTTCCCGGTGAGGCGGTAGGCGAGGCGGTAGACGCGACCGCTGTGCGTGCTGACGATCTCCTCCCAGGTGGGGGGCGTCCACGCCTGCGATTCCGCATCCGATGCGAAGGTCGCGGTGGCTGCGGTGGTGGCGGTGGAACGGTCAGCATTGTGGGTCACAAATTTCGGCTCACCCGGTGACCTGATGAGGAAGCGGCGGAGCGCTCCCTTCCGATCCGCAGGTGCAGCCGCACCTCCCCTGTCGGCTCTGGTGGTGTCCAGCGGAGCCCCTACCATAGCCACTCCGTCCGTTAGCTCCGGATAAGAATCTTTACGCGAATTTGGATCCCGCTTACCTGCCCGATCCATCCGTCCCCCCGGTTTTCTTCCTCCGCGCGCTTCCCGCCGGCCCCCGCCCGCCCGTTCCCGCACATCGCCCCGTCGCGCCTTGTCGTGCCCTTTCTTCCAACGCGCGGTCCCATCTGCGGGTTCCCACCCGCAGCGGATACAGTCAACGTCGCGTTCAACTACGGGGACAGGAGAGGCCCATTACCGCAAACCGGCAGACAAGCTGGGCGTTCGCCGACGCCTTTGTCGCCGAGGACGACGCGCTGCGCTGGGCCCGCGACCGGGCCCGGGAGGCGGGCGTCCCCTCGGTGTCGCCAGGCACCGGCGCCGCGCTGCGTCTGCTGGCGGCCACGGCGGACGCGAAAGCGGTAGCGGAAATCGGCACGGGAACGGGCGTCTCCGGCGTCTATCTGCTCCAGGGCATGCGCCCCGACGGCGTGCTGACCACGGTCGACCTGGAACCGGAACGCCAGCAGTTCGCCAAGCAGGCTTTCCAAGTGGCGGGATTCGCCAGCAACCGCGCCCGCTTCATTCCCGGGCGCGCCCTGGACGTATTGCCCCGGCTCGCGGACGGCGGGTACGACCTCGTCTTCTGCGACGGCGACCGGCTGGAGTGCCTGGATTACCTCGCCGAATCGTTGCGCCTGCTGCGCCCCGGCGGAATCGTCTGCTTCGAGGGCGTCTTCGCCCGGGGCCGTACGGTCGACTCGGCCGCCCAGCCCGCGGAGGTGCTGCGGCTGCGGGAGCTGCTGCGCGCGGTCCGCGAGAGCCAGGAGCTGGTGCCCTCGCTGCTGCCGGTGGGCGACGGCCTGCTGTGCGCGGTGCGCCGGGGCTGAGCCGCGGCGCAGCGGCTCCCGGACACGCCACCGCCCCGACACCTCGCGATGTCGGGGCGGCGATCCGGTCCTGGGGTGGCTCGCGCCTTAGCCGACGACCTTCTTCAGGGCGTCGCCGAGCGCGTCGGCCTCGTCCGGGGTCAGCTCGACGACGAGCCGACCGCCGCCTTCGAGCGGAACGCGCATGACGATGCCCCGCCCCTCCTTGGTCACCTCGAGCGGGCCGTCGCCCGTCCGCGGCTTCATGGCCGCCATGCTCGTTCCCCTTCCTGAAACCAGCTCATCGTCTACCGACCTGCGCCCTGGGCAGGCGCTCGTCACGGCATCGAACACATTGCTTCCAGGTCATTATCCCGCATGGCGGGACCCGATGACCAACATCGGTCGGCATCGCTTAGGCAACGTACTTTCCCAAAACCACCCAATTCGGCGATCCACCTGCAATACTCCGCCGGCGCCCGGGGCCGGTCCGGGTCCGTGCGCGCCCCGTACCCCGCCGAAGATTCCGTTTGAGCCAGGTCACAGCGCGTACCTCTGTCCAGTGGATCTCCGCCGTGCTGAGCTGGGGCCCCCGCACGACGGGGAAGAAGCCACCAGTGCCGCGGGCGACCCGGCAGACGACGCAAGAGAGCCGCAAAGGGGACCCGAGATGGCCGACTCCGTGCTGTACGACGTGACCGACGGACTCGCGACGATCACGCTCAACCGGCCCGACGCCATGAACGCGCTGAACGTCGAGGCCAAGGTGGCGCTGCGGGACGCCGTGGGGGCGGCCGCCGCCGACTCCGCCGTACGGGCCGTGCTGCTCACTGCGACCGGCCGGGCCTTCAGTGTCGGCCAGGACCTCAAGGAGCACGTCACGCTGCTGGCGGCGGACCGCGAGGCCGGCACCCAGCAGACCATGACGACGGTGCGCGAGCACTACAACCCGGTGGTGCGGACCCTGGCCACCATGCCGAAGCCGGTCGTCGCCGGGGTCAACGGCGTCGCGGCGGGCGCGGGCCTCGGCTTCGCGCTGGCCGCGGACTACCGGGTCGTGGCGGACACCGCGAAGTTCACCACCGCCTTCGCCGGGGTCGCGCTCACCGCCGACTCCGGGGTGTCCTGGACCCTCCCCCGGCTCGTCGGCCAGGGCCGCGCGGCCGACCTGCTGCTCTTCCCGCGCACCCTGTCCGCGCAGGAGGCGTACGACCTCGGGATCGCCAACAAGGTCGTCCCGGCCGACGACCTCCCGGCCGAGGCGCTCGCCGTCGCCCGGACCCTGGCACAGGGGCCGACGGTGGCGTACGCGGCGATCAAGGAGTCCCTCGCGCACGCCGCCGCGCACTCGCTGGACGAGACGCTGGCCAAGGAGGACGAGCTCCAGACGCGGGCCGGCGCGTCCGAGGACCACGGCATCGCGGTGCGCGCCTTCGTCGCGAAGGAGGCGCCCCGCTACGTGGGCCGCTGATCCTCGCGCCCCTGGGACCTCGCCGTTTCCCTCCGGGAGTGTTGCCTTCTGCGGGTCCCGCGCGCTTCCGTGTGCGTGTGGACGTAGCCGCCGTCTTCCCTCCGGGAGCGTCGGTCTCTGCGGCCCGGTGGTGGTGTCGCGCAGTTCCCCGCGCCCCTGTTTCGCTTCTCCCGTCACTCTTCTGCGGGCTGAGGGCAAGGTGTTTAGGAGCGCTGGGGGACCCCCCACGCCTCTGGGCGTAGGTGGGGGTGCCCCCGTGCCCGCAGGGCACAGGGGGAGGAACTGCGCGACAAGCCCATCACCGGGCCGCAGAGACCAACGTTCCCGCAGAGCTACGGCGGCTACGTCCAAAGAGTCAGACGCGCCCGCGGGCCACGCAGCCCTCAAGGTGGTCGTCGACCAGGCCGCACGCCTGCATCAGCGCGTAGGCCGTCGTCGGGCCGACGAAGCGCAGGCCCTTCTGCTTGAGGGCCTTCGCCAGCGCGGTGGACTCGTCCGTGACCGCGGGGACGTCCGCGAGCGTCGCCGGGGCCGGGCGGGTCGCCCCGTCGGGCGCGTGCGACCAGATCAGGGCGTCCAGTTCGCCGGGCGCCCAGTCGACCAGCACCCGGGCGTTGGCGAGGGTCGCGTCCACCTTGGCGCGGTTGCGGATGATGCCCTCGTCGGCGAGCAGCCGCTCGCGGTCGGCCTCGGTGAACGTCGCCACCTCGGCGATCTTGAAGTCGGCGAAGGCGCGGCGGAAGCCGTCCCGGCGGCGCAGGATGGTGATCCACGAGAGCCCGGACTGGAACGCCTCCAGACACAGCCGCTCGAACAGGGCGTCGTCGCCGTGGACGGCGCGCCCCCACTCGTCGTCGTGGTACGCGCGGTAGTCGTCGGTGGACAGTCCCCAGGGGCAGCGGAGCCTGCCGTCGGGTCCGGCCTGCGGGCCGCCCGCGGTCATCGGTCGCCCGCCTCGTCCGCGTCGCCGCGCGCCGGGGCGTCGGCCTCCGGCACGGCGTCCTCGACGCCCGGCTCGGCGAACATCTCGGGGCCGCCGACGGCGGTCGCCTTCGCGCCGGCGAGCGCGGCCTCCAACTCGGCGATCCGGGAGTCCCGCTCGGCGAGTTCGGCGCCGAGCCGGCCGAGGACGTCGTCGACGTCGGCCATCCGGTAGCCGCGCGGGGAGACCGGCAGCCGCAGCGCCTCCACGTCGGCCCGCCCGACGGGCCGGGCGGCCGGCAGCGGGTCCACCAACTGCTCGGGGGCGACGTCCGGCAGGGCGGCGGTGTCACCACCGCCGACCACGGCCAGTGTGACCGCGCCGACGACCACGGCCATCGCGATGGCCAGGAACAAGAACACGAGCGACCCTCCCTGAGCGGAAACCGTCCCGTGCTGATCGTGCCACGTCGCGATGGCTTAGGGTCCACACGGCGGATCCTGAGGTCACAGCCGGACCCTTGACACGTCGCCGCCGGACCACGACGAGGGGAAAGAGCCGATGCTGCGGTTGGGAGAGCGTGCCTTTGACCGGCACGAGCCGGTGATCATGGCGATCGTGAACCGCACCCCGGACTCCTTCTACGACCGGGGCGCCACCTTCCGCGACGAGCCCGCGCTCGCCCGCGTCGAGCAGGCGGTGGCGGAGGGCGCGGCGATCATCGACATCGGCGGGGTCAAGGCCGGCCCCGGCGACGAGGTCACGGCCGAGGAGGAGATCCGGCGCACCGTGGGCTTCGTCGCCGAGGTGCGCCGGCGCTTCCCGTCCGTCGTCATCAGCGTCGACACCTGGCGGCACGACGTCGCCGACGCGGTCTGCGAGGCCGGCGCCGACGTGCTCAACGACGCGTGGGGCGGGGTCGACCCGAAGCTCGCCGAGGTCGCCGCCCGCCACGGCGCGGGGCTGGTGTGCACGCACGCCGGCGGGGTGGAGCCGCGGACCCGACCGCACCGGATCGCGTACGACGACGTCATGGCCGACATCCTGGAAGTCACGCTGGGGCTCGCCGAGCGGGCGGTCGCCCTCGGGGTGCGGCGCGACGGCATCATGATCGACCCGGGGCACGACTTCGGGAAGAACACCCGTCACTCGCTGGAGGCCACCCGCCGGCTGGACGAGATGGTCGACACCGGCTGGCCGGTGCTGGTCTCGCTCTCCAACAAGGACTTCGTGGGCGAGACCCTGGACCGCCCGGTGAAGGAGCGGCTGATCGGCACCCTGGCGACGACGGCGGTCTCGGCGTGGCTGGGGGCGCAGGTGTACCGGGTGCACGAGGTCGCGGAGACCCGGCAGGTGCTGGAGATGGTGCGGGCGATCAGCGGCCACCGGGAGCCGCGGGTGGCGCGCCGGGGCCTGGCGTGACGCGGGGCGGCCGGGTGCGCGCACCCGGCCGTCCCGTCGTGCGTCGTCCTCCCGTCAGCGCCCGGTCTCCTTGGTGACCAGGTTCACCGCTTCCTCGACGTCGTCCGTCACGTGGAAGAGCAGGGTGTCCCGCTCGGACGCCTTCCCCTGGGCCACGACGGTGTTCTTCAGCCAGTCGACCAGCCCGCTCCAGTACTCGGAGCCGAACAGCACGATCGGGAAACGGGTGACCTTCCCGGTCTGGACGAGCGTCAGCGCCTCGAAGAGTTCGTCGAGGGTGCCCAGACCGCCGGGAAGCACCACGAACCCGGACGCGTACTTCACAAACATCGTTTTTCTGACGAAGAAGTAGCGGAAGTTCACCCCGATGTCGACGTGCGGGTTGAGGCCCTGCTCGAAGGGCAGCTCGATGCCGAGGCCCACGGAGATGCCGCCGGCCTCCCGCGCGCCCTTGTTGGCGGCCTCCATGGCGCCCGGCCCGCCGCCGGTGATCACCGCGAAGCCCGCGTTGACCAGCGCCTTGCCGATCTGGATGCCGGCTTCGTACTCGGGGGTGTCGGGGCGGGTGCGGGCGGAGCCGAAGACGCTGATCGCACTGGGCAGTTCGGCGAGCGCGCCGAAGCCCTCGACGAACTCGGACTGGATCCGCATCACCCGCCAGGGGTCGGTGTGCACCCACTGCGAGTCGCCCTCGGTGTCCAGCAGGCGCTGGTCCGTGGTGCCGGCCTGGACCTGCTCGCGGCGCCGCAGCACCGGTCCGAGGCGCTGCTCCTCCCAGTCGCGAGAACCTCCGGGGTTGCTCATGCCTGCTCCCTCCGCCGAACGTCGAACATGGAACGTCGTTGCTCGCCCCAGCGTAATTCGGTCAGCCGGTCAACCACTGGCGCAACCGCTGTTCGCACTGCGCGATGCGGTCGACGACGACGTGCTCGTCGCGCTTGTGGGCGTAGAGCGGGTCGCCGGGCCCGTAGTTCACCGCGGGCACGCCGAGCGCGCTGAAGCGGGAGACGTCGGTCCAGCCGAACTTGGGCCGGGCCGTGCCGCCGACGGCCGCCATGAAGGCGACGGCGGCGGGGTGCGAGAGCCCGGGCAGCGCCCCGCCGGAGTGGTCGTCGACGACGAACTCCGCGACGCCGCAGTCCGCGAAGACCTCGTGGACGTGGGCGACGGCCTCGGCCTCGCTGCGGTCGGGGGCGTAGCGGTAGTTCACGGCGACGGTGCACTCGTCGGGGATGACGTTGCCGGCCACCCCGCCTTCGATGCGCACGGCGTTGAGCCCCTCGCGGTATTCGAGGCCGTCGATGACGGGGCGGCGCGGCTGGTACGCGGCGAGGCGGGCGAGGATCGGCGCGACGGCGTGGATGGCGTTGGTGCCCATCCAACTGCGCGCGGAGTGGGCCCGCTCCCCCGTCGTCTTCAGCAGGACGCGCAGGGTGCCCTGGCAGCCGCCCTCGACCTCGGCGTCGGAGGGTTCGAGCAGGACGGCGAAGTCGCCCGCCAGCCAGTCGGGGTGGGCGTCGGCGATCCGCCCGAGGCCGTTGAGGTGGGCGGCGACCTCCTCGTTGTCGTAGAAGACGAAGGTGAGGTCGCGGTTGGGCTCGGGGACGGTGGCGGCGATGCGGAGTTGGACGGCGACGCCGGCCTTCATGTCGCTGGTGCCGCAGCCCCACAGGACGCCGTCGGAGTCGAGCCGGGAGGGGACGTTGTCGGCGATCGGGACGGTGTCGATGTGCCCGGCGAGCACGACCCGCTCGGGGCGCCCGAGGTGGGTGCGGGCCACCACGTTGTTGCCGTACCGGTCGACCGTGAGGTGCGGCAGGGCGCGCAGCGCCGTCTCGATGGCGTCCGCGAGGGGCTGCTCCTCCCCGCTGACGGAGGGGAAGTCGACGAGGGCGGCGGTGAGGGCGGGGCCGGCGAGCGAGAGGTCGAGTGCGGTGGGCGACATGGGGACGACCTTAGCGGGGGCCGGTGAAGCGGTGCGGCCGGCCGTCCTACGGGCGGCTCCGACATCGGTTTTCGGCCGTCAACCCACCCGGGACCTGCGGAGACGGTTCTCCTAGTACGGTGTGCCTGTGTCCGAAACCGCCTCCTCCGGCCGGCGCGGCAGTCGCGCCGTGCGGGTCGCCGCCGGCTCCGCCGTCCTCCTGGCGCTGATCGGTTACGTCGTGGTGCAGCAGTCGACGGGGAGTTCGGTTCCCGGCTGCACGGTGCGCGCGGCGGGCGGGGGCGGCCCGACGTACGAGTTGAGTACGGAGCAGGCGTCGAACGCGGCGACGATCTCGGCGATCGGCACCACCCGCGGGCTGCCCGAGCGGGCGGTGACCATCGCGCTGGCGACGGCGCTCCAGGAGTCGACGCTGTACAACATCGACCACGGCGACCGGGATTCGCTGGGGCTGTTCCAGCAGCGCCCGTCGAAGGGGTGGGGCAGCCCCGAGCAGGTCATGGACCCGGTGTACGCCGCGGGGAAGTTCTACGAGGGCCTGGAGAAGGTGCCGGGGTACTCGCGGCTGCCGCTGACGGTGGCCGCGCAGAAGGTGCAGCGCAGCGGCTTCCCGCAGGCGTACGCGAAGCACGAGCCGAACGCGGCGCTGCTGGCCGCGGCCCTGACGGGGCGCGCGGGCGCGTCGCTGACGTGCACGCCGCGCAGCGGCGTCGAGGCGGCGGGCGATCCGGCGCGGGTGCGCAAGGAGTTGACGCGCGCGTTCGGCCTCAAGACGGCCGACGGGCCGGTGGGCGGCGCCTCCTCCACGCTGCTGTCGGTGCCGGTGCGGCCGGCGGCCCTCGGCTCGGGCGAGCAGCGCGGCTGGGAGCTCGCGCACTGGGCCGTGGCGCGGGCCGAGGAGCTGGGCATCGAGGAAGTGGCGTTCGGGGGCCGCGTCTGGCGCGCGGAGGACGCCGCCGAGGGCTGGCGCAAGGACGGCCCGGGCGGCTCCGCGCCGTCCGGTGCGGACCGGGTGACGGCGGCCGGCGCGGAGGTCCCCGGCGCCCGCACGGCGCAGGAATCGGTACGGATCAGACTCGCACGCTGATGCGAGCCGTCCCTCGTGGGGCGTAGTTCCAGTGGGTCACTCCAATGGCCCCGGGTGGCGCACGGACGCCGTAGGGCGCTCCCGGGCGATTCCCTAGGGAACAGCGGGAAGTGACGGTTCAGCACGAGGTCGAGCCCTGCGCCGTTTGCCCGTTTTCAGCCAGGGACGATTATGCGACGCATTACCAACTCTTTACCTTTGCGCACCGCAACTTCCCCGCCCCCCTGAGCGGTTGTCTGGGCAGCACGACCCCGTGCCACTCCCGTCCCAACCTTCGTCTCAAGGAGCATCATGTCCCTCCCCCTGACCCGCCGGATCGCCCGTGCCGCGCTGCTCGTCGCGGCGGGCGCCGCCCCCGTCCTCGGTGCGGCCGGCTCCGCCGGCGCCGTGGACCTCGGGCAGGCCGCGCCGCTCGGCGGGCTGACGGCGTTGGACGCGAACGGCGTCAGCGGCGCGGTCGACGGCGCGACGCAGCAGACGACCCAGCTGGCCGGTGCGACGGGCGGCAAGGCCGTCGAGCAGACCGTCCCCGCCGCGGGCAAGGCGATCGGCGGAGCCGGCAAGAAGGCGGCCCCGGCCGCGCAGGAGACCGCGGGCGACGCCGCGGGCAGCGCCGGCGGCCTGCTCGGCGAGACCACGGGCGCCGCGACCGACTCGCTCGGCAACAGCGGCCTCGCCCCCGGCTCCCTGGGCGGCGGCCTGCCGACCCAGGGGCTGCCGCTCGGCTGACGGCGACCAGGCGGCAGCAGCCGGAAGGGCCCGGGAGCACTCGCTCCCGGGCCCTTCTCCCGTGTGCACGCCTTCGCCCGTGTGCACGCCTTCTGCCGTACGCGCGGCGCGCCTTCGCCGGTCGGCGCCTTCTTCGCCCGCACCGTGCCGTGCCGCGCCGGTCGGCTACGCGGTCAGCCGCTCGACCGCCGCCGCCACGCGCTCGTCCGTCGCCGTGATCGCCACCCGGACGAAGCGGTCCCCCGCCGGCCCGTAGAAGTCTCCCGGGGCCACCAGGACGCCCAGCTCGGCGAGGTGCGCCACGGTGTCCCAGCACGGCTCGTCGCGGGTCGCCCACAGGTAGAGGCCCGCCTCGCTGTGCTCGATCCGGAAGCCGTGGCCCTCCAGCGCCGCCCGCAGCGCGGTGCGGCGGGCCGCGTACCGCAGCCGCTGCTCGGCCACGTGGGCGTCGTCGCCGAGCGCCGCGATCGTGGCGGCCTGGACCGGGGCGGGGACCATCATCCCGCCGTGCTTGCGGATCTGGAGCAGCTCGCCGAGCACGTCGGCGTCACCGGCGACGAACGCGGCCCGGTAGCCGGCCAGGTTGGAGCGCTTGGAGAGCGAGTGGACCGCGACGAGGCCCTCGTACGTGCCCCCGCTGACGTCCGGGTGCAGCACCGAGACGGGCTCGGCCTCCCACCCCAGCTCCAAGTAGCACTCGTCGCTGAGGACGAGGACGCCGTGCTCCCGCGCCCAGGCGACGATCCGGACCAGTTCGTCCTTGGCCAGGACGCGACCGGTGGGGTTGGAGGGGGAGTTGAGCCACAGCAGCTTCAGCGTGGCGGGGTCCAGCTCGGTCGGGTCGTCGTACGCGACGGGGGTCGCGCCGCACAGCCGCGCGCCGACCTCGTACGTCGGGTAGGCGAACCGCGGGTAGGCCACCACGTCGCCCGCCCCGAGACCGAGTTGCGTGGGCAGCCAGGCCACCAGCTCCTTGGAACCGACGACGGGCAGCACGTTCGCGTGCGTCACGCCGACCGCGCCGAGCCGTCGCTCCGCCCACCCGGTGAGCGCGTCCCGCAGGGCGGGCGTGCCCCACACCGTCGGATAGCCCGGGGAGTCCGCGGCGTCGGTCAGGGCCTGCCGGATGACCTCGGGGACGGGGTCCACGGGGGTGCCGACGGACAGGTCCACGATGCCGTCGGCGTGGGCCGCGGCCGTCGCCTTGTACGGCTCCAGCTTGTCCCAGGGGAAGACGGGCAGGCGCGCCGAGACGCGCGGGGAGCCCGAAGGGGCTGACGGTGCTGACGGAGCTGCGGACACGGGCTTTCTCTTTCTCGTACGTGCGGATCGACGACCCGGGCCGGGGCGCGGCCAGGGCGGGCTGAGGCGGGAGAAACGCAACGGTCCCGTACGGACGTCGACCGTACGGGACCGGCAGGGATCGGCTCGCTCGCCGGCGGATCAGCCGTTCTGCGGCGGCAGCGCGGCGATGAAGGGGTGGTCCCGCTCGATCAGCCCGAGCTTGGAGGCGCCGCCGGGAGAGCCCAGCTCGTCGAAGAACTCGACGTTCGCCTTGTAGTAGTCCTTCCACTCCTCCGGGGTGTCGTCCTCGTAGAAGATCGCCTCGACGGGGCAGACGGGCTCACAGGCCCCGCAGTCGACGCATTCGTCCGGATGGATGTACAAGGACCGGGAGCCCTCGTAGATGCAGTCGACGGGGCACTCCTCGATGCATGCCTTGTCCTTGACGTCGACACAAGGCTGCGCGATGACGTAGGTCACGCTGTCGTTCCTCCTTGGTAGGGCTCTTGGCTTGCGCGGGAGCGCGGCGTCGTCGATGCCCGCCCCTAGTATCTCCGTTCCTGGAGACGATCCGAACACGAGGGGCTCACAGAGCAGTGGAAATTGCCGGCGCCGGTCGCCTCAAAGTCCGTATTACACCTCTTGACGTGGGTAAACGAGTATCCATTAGGCGCTTTGTCGACCCCGCTGGCGGCGGTGGGGCGTTCACCGACACGGTCGGCGTTCTCACATCGTGGAACGAAGGTGTGCTGGTGATCACTCGCCGCGACGGGCGGTCCGTGCGCGTGCCCGAAGGCGAGCTGGCGGCGGGCAAGGTGGTGCCGGCCGCGCCCGCGCGGCGCCGCGGGCTGCCGGCCGCGGACTTCGTCGAGCTGACCCGGGCCGGCGCGCGGGCGTGGCCGCCGGTGGAGAGCGAGGCGCTCGGCGAGTGGCGGCTGCGGGCCGCGTACCAGGAGGCGCCGGGCGGGCCCCGCTCCGGCCCCTCCGTCGGCTTCACCCGACGGGCGAACTCGGCGCTGGCGCTCGGCGACCCCGGCGTCCCGCTCGACCGGGCGCTGGCGCGGGTGTGCGAGTGGTACGGGGAACGCGGCCTGCCCGCGTACGTCCAGGCCGCGACCGGCGCCGCGGGCACGCAGGAGGTGCTCTGCGCGGAGCTGGCGGAGCGCGGCTGGCGGCGCGAGGTGTCCGCGGACGTGCGGATCTCCGGCCTCGCAGCGGTCGGGGACCTGGACGCGGACGTGGCGCGGGTGACGCTGGCGCGCTCGGTCGACGAGCTGGGGCCGGGCTGGCTGCGGCGCTACCAGCGGTCCGGCGAGCCCGGCCCGCACGTGCTGAAGGTGCTGGCCGGGGGCCCCTCGGTGTGGTTCGCGGCGGTGCCGGGCACGGGCGGACCGGACGTGCCGGCGGCGATCGGGCGGTGCGTGGTGGACGGCCGGTGGGCCGGCTTCATGGCGGTCGAGGTGGACCCGGCGCACCGCCGCCAGGGGCTGGCCACGGCCGTGATGACCGCGCTGGCCCGGCGCGCCCTGGAGGAGGGGGCGTCGGCGGCCTGGCTCCAGGTGGAGGCGGACAACGCGGGCGCGGGCGCGCTCTACGAGGGCATGGGCTTCACCACGCACCACAGCTACCACCACTACCGCGCACCCCAGGGCCACTCCGATGCGTGACGAGCCGGACGGCCCGCGGGCGGACGACCCCAGGGAGGCGTTCGCCGCCGAGGCCCGCGCCGAACGGCCCGACCTCGCGCTGCTGTGCCTGCTGTTGGGGCGGGTCGCCGATCCATCGCTGGACGACGCCGGGGTGGACGCGGCGCAGATCGAACTGGACCGGCTGGCCGGGCAACTCCCGTACGGCCTGCACACGCCGCGCGCGTGGGCGACGGCGCTGGAGCGGCTGCTGGGCGACGAGCACGGCTTCCACGGCACCCCCGGCGACTACCGCCGGCTGGAGTCCTCGCTGCTGCACGAGGTGTTGGAGCGGCGGCGCGGGCTGCCGATCCTGCTGTCCGTCGTCTGGGTGGAGGTCGCGCGGCGCGCGGGGGCGCCGGTGTACGGGGTGGCGCTGCCCGGGCACTTCGTCGTCGGCTTCGGCCCGCCGGAGGACCAGGTGCTCGCGGACCCGTTCGCGGGCGGACGCGTCCTGACCGGCCCGGAGGCCGCGCTGATGGTGGCGGGTGCGACGGGGGTGCCGCCCGCCGCCTCGATGCTGCAGCCGGCGCCGGTGCTGGAGGTGGTGGGCCGGGTGCTGAACAACATCCGCGCGTGGGCTTCCGCCCGCCCGGAGCAGTCGGCGGTCGCCCTGTGGGCGGTGGAACTCTCCTTGGCGCTCCCCTCCCACCCGGCGCGCCTGCGCTACGAACGGGCGGAACTCCTGGTGCAGCGGGGCGAGTTCCTGCGGGGTGCGGTGGAGCTGGAGTCCTACGCGGAGGTGGTGGCGGAGGTGGACCCCACCACCGCGGAGACGCTGCGCTCGCGAGCCCGCGCGGCCCGAGCGAGGCTCAACTGACGAGAGCCTCGCCCCCTGCGGGTGCGCTGGTGTGCGGGTCGTGTGGTTGCCCGCGCAGCCTCTCGTGCGGCTGGACGTCTCCGCCGTTCCCCCGCCGGAGCGTTGGTCTCTGCGGGCCGGTGGTGGGCTTGTCGCGCCGTTCCGCCCCCTATGTCCAGAGGGCATGGGGGAACTCCCAACGCCCCTGGAAATCCCCGCCGTTCCCCTGTGGAAGCGTTGGTGTGTGCGGCCCGTGGGGGGTTGCCCGCGCAGTTCCTCGCGCCCCTAGACATCCCCGCCGTTCCCCTGCGGGAGCGTTGGTGTGTGCGGCCCGTGGGGGGTTGCCCGCGCAGTTCCTCGCGCCCCTAGACATCCCCGCCGTTCCCCTGCGGGAGCATCGGTTTCCGCGGACCGTGAGGATTGCCCGCGCAGTTCCTCGCACCCCTAGACATCCCCGCCATTCCCCTGCGGGAGCATCGGTTTCCGCGGACCGCGGGGGGGTTGCCCGCGCAGTTCCTCGCGCCCCTAGACATCCCCGCCGTTCCCCTGTGGAAGCGTTGGTGTGTGCGGACCGTGGGGGGGGGTGCCCGCGCAGTTCCTCGCGCCCCTGTGTTGCGCTCCCCGATGCCTACCTGCAGCCCGTCCTTGGTTGCGGGCACAGTTCATCCCCTCTGAGGGGCCTCGCTCGTCTGCGGGGAATCGGGGTGATCAATCCCCGCAAGCCGGCAGGGGGCAACCAGGGGCGCGGGGAACTGCGCGACAAGCCCACCACCGGTCCGCACACACCAACGCTCCCGGAGGGGAACCGCGGAGACGTCCAGCCGCACGAGAAGCCGCGCGGGCAGTCAGAACGCGTCCGCACACACCGACGCACCCGCAGGGGACCCGCGGGTGCGTTCGGGTGGTGCGGCGCGCAGCCCGCAGGGGGCTGCGCGGGGCGCGTCAGTCGAGCTGGATGTCGACCGTGCGGTCCTCCCGGGTCTTGCCCCGCAGCGCCGGACCCATCGCCTGGGCGATGTCGTCCGGGCCCAACTGGTGCTGCTTGCCGTCGCCCTTCGTGATCATCACGCCCTGGAACGTACCGCCCACCAGCTCGGCGATCGCCTCCTTGTCGTAGACCTCCACCAACTTCCCGTCGATCGCCTTCATCGACAGGATCTGCGGCAGCGACCTGTTCGGGCCGAAGTCGATCTTCTTGCCGCCCGCCCTGACCGTGACCAGCCCGGACATCGCGGGGTCGGCGAACTCCTTCTTCGCCCGCTCCAGCTCCGCCTGCGTTATCGACGGTTCGCGTTCGGCGACGGGCAGTTCGACGACGTTCGGCCGCCCCTTCTCGACCTGCGCCCGGTACGCGTCCTTGACCAACAGCAGCGAGCGGTCCGCGTCCAGCGACTTGCCCGCCTTGCCGGGGACGAGGACGACCTCGCCCGGTTCGAACTTGATCGTGCCCTCGACCGCGGAACCGGCCGTGCCGGCCAGGTCGGTGAGGGCGGCGCGGAGCTTCTCCTCGTCCACGACGATCACGGGCTCGGCGACGCGTTCGCCGCCGAACAGCGAGCCGATGACCGACACGGGGTTGTAGTCGCTGCCGGCCGCGTTGCGCACGGTGGTCTGGCTGTCGAGGGACAGGCCCGCCTTGTCCGGAGCGAGCTCGACCTCCTTGCCGCCGACGGAGAGCTTGAGCGGGGCCGCGGCGCGCTTGCCGAGGGCGCCTTCGAGCTTGCCGACGGCCTGCTCGCGGGTGCCGCCGCCGATGTCGACGCCGAGGACGGTGGTGCTCTTCGGCACGTCGGAGTGGTTCAGCAGGAGGCCGGCGCCGTAGGCGACGCCGACCGCGCCGACGGCCGCCACGCCGACGAGCACCAGCTTGGAGCGGCCCTTCTTCTTGGCGGGCGGCGGCGCGGGGCGCGACGAGGGCGAAGAGGGCGCGGCCGAGGCGCCCCCCGGCTTCGACGGCGGTGCGGCCGCGTCGGAGGGAGCTGCCGCGGCGCCGTGCGGACCGGCGGGGAAGCCCGAGGGCTCCGGCTTGACGACCGGCACGCCGCTGGTGAGCGTTTCGCCGGAGACGTTGCCCCCGGGGCCGGTACCAGCGGCGCCACCCGGCGCGGGCGCGGGCTTCTGCGGCGTCAGTACGGCCGTGTCGTCGGACATCCGGGGCGCGCCGGGAACACCGGGTACACCGGAGCCGGCGCCCGGGGCGACCGGCATGGTGCCCTGCGCGGGACCGGTCGTGGGCCCGGCCGGGCCCGACGGCCCCGTCGCTCCGGGCGCTGACGGCGTGCGTACGCCCAGCGCGGGCGTCTGCGGACCGGACGCGGGCGCACCGGCGCCAGCCGCTGCCGCCGACCCCGTACCGCCCGCGAGGTCGCTCAGCGAACTCCGCGGCGGCGCGCCGGCCGTGCCGTTCGCCCCGCCCGTCGTGGTGCCCGCGGTCGGGGTCCCGGGCGGGCCCGTGGGCACCCGCAGCCCGGCGCCGTTGGTGCCGGACTTGCGCGGCGCGAACCAGTCGCTGGTGGGCTCGGGGCCGCCGGCGTCGGGCCGCGGCTCGGTGCCGGCACCGGGCGCGGGCGGTGGCGCCGTGGCGTCGAACACCGGCATGGCCGCGGTGCGCTCCGTCTCGCCCTCCCCACCGGGTCCCGGCGCCGGCGTCGCGGACTCGGATTCGTTCACGGGCTTGCGCATCACCACGGGCGGAATGGGCCGCGACCCGGGGATGTTGATGCGGATGCGGGTGGTGATCGTCGTCTCGGTCTTGGGCTCGGACTTGGCCGCGTCCGGCTTCGGCTCGCCGTCGGCGCCGGCGTAGCGGCGCGAACCGTACGGCGGCGTCCCCGAGGGGTACGCGGCTCCGCCGCGCCCCTGCGGCCCGGAGGACGAACTGTCAGTTTCACGACTCAAAGCAGGATCTCCCGGTTGGCTTCGCCGCCCGCTTCTTACTGTGTTCCACGTGCTGAGGGCGGCTCGGCGGCGCGCACCACCATACTGGCCGTCGCTGACGCTCACCCCACGACTGTGGAAAGCCTCATTCCGACGGGGCCGCAGGCGGGCGCCGTGCGGCCCACCGCACCGGGGGCCGGGCACTCGGTCGGGCTCTTCGCGGTCCCACTCGATCGGGTCGCGCTCCTACCGCACCGCTACCCCTCAAGTCGACCGGAACGGCCGCCCGGTTGCAAGGGTCGGCCCAGGGTGGCACACATCACAGCGACGCCCATGCCGCCCAGGATGAACAGCAGCGGGCCGACGCCGGCGCCGAACAGGGCGTCGCCCTCGGGGCGTCCGATGCTGAGCAGCACGATCGCCACCAGCCAACCGACCGCCGCGGACAGCACGCCGAGTTGGTTGCCGGTGGCCTCGCGCGCACCGTAGAAGAGCCCCGCCGAGCCGAGCAGCGCGAGCAGCAACCCGAGCGGGAGCCAGGCCGCTTGCACCAGCGAACCCGCAATGCCGACGAACGCACCGAGGACGGCGAGGCCGAGGTACGCGGCGACGCGTCCCGGCCGGGGCCGGTGGGTCGTCCAGTCGCGGGCCAGGCCGGCGCCGGGGCCCCCGCTCACGCCGACACCGCCGAGCCGGCCGGGCCCCCGGCCGCTCCGGCGAGCCCCGCGAACAGGTCGTGCTCCCGCTGTCCCGCGGGCGCGCCCGAGCGGCCCTCGGCCAGCTCGAAGTACTCGGTGGTGAAGATCGGCTGCCCCAGGTCGTTGGAGAGTGCGAAGAAGGGCCCGTCCACGGCGATCTGGGTGGCGTGCGCGCGCATCGCCGCCGCCTTCTGCCCGACGTACTCGCGGCCGTCGATCTCCGCGGTGACGACGGAGTCGTCCACCACGCCCGGAACGTCGTCCAGCGCGGCCACCCCGGGGAACTCCACGCCCTGCGCCCGGAGCCGGGCGAAGCCCTCCTCGGCGACCGAGCGCGGCACCCGGGTCCAGTACACCTTGGCGACGGTCCAGGGCTCCCCGAGGTCCCGCCGGAAGGCCCGCTCCCCCGCCAGCTCGGCGGCGCGCATGGCGACCCGGTGGGCCTGGATGTGGTCGGGGTGCCCGTAGCCGCCGTCGGGGTCGTACGTCACCAGGACCTGCGGGCGCACGGAGCGGATGACCTCGACGAGGTCCGGGGCCGCGTCGTCGACCGGGGTGTTCCAGAACGCGCCCTCGCGACGGTTCTGGGCGAGGCCCATCATCCCGGAGTCCCGGTAGCGCCCCTGCCCGCCCAGGAAGCGGTGGTCGGTGACGCCCAGCTCCTTCATCGCGGCGGCCAGCTCGCCCACGCGGTGGGCGCCGAGCGCGTCGTCGCGGTCGGCGGTGAGATGGGCGAGGTCGGGCGGAATGACCTCGCCCTCCTCGCCGAGCGTGCAGGTGACCAGGGTGACCTGCACGCCTTCGGCGGCGTAGCGGGCCATCGTGGCGCCGTTGGTGATCGACTCGTCGTCCGGGTGCGCGTGCACGAGGAGCAGACGACGGGTGGGAAGGTCCGTCATGCACACAGCCTACGAGGGAAGGCCGGACCGCCGCCGCGGAACGTGATCCTCCGGCCATCGGGTCCGCCGCTCGACGGCCCCGCGCCGGGGTGAAGGGTGGGGTCCGGGTCGAGCCGCCGGGACGACGGCTCGTTCGGACGCCGGTGGTCGGACCGTCAGAACTTGAGGTCGCCGACCATGTCGGCCACGCTCGTCGTCAGGTCGGTGATCGTGGGCTCGAAGGACGAGCTCGCGAGAAAGAAACCGAACAACACGCAGACAACCGCATGCCCGCCCTTGAGCCCGGACTTCCGGATCAGCAGGAAGACGACGATCGCCAGCAGCACCACCGCCGAAATCGAGAGTGCCACGGCGGTTCACCTCCACAGAGACTCGGTCGGGACGGGCAGGTCGCATGTGCCAGATGGTTCCTACCCACCTCGCGCTACGGATCATAACTATCCACGCCCACGCATCGGTTGGTGCACGGCAGCACGCGGGGCGCACGCCCGCTAGGTTCGGTCACATGACCACGCGGAACAAGCTTTCTTTTCCCCGCCAGTTCGCTCGTACACAACGCTTTGCGCTCGGTGCGCCCCGTGCGTTCACCGTCGTGCCGGACGGATCACGGGTGGTGTTCCTGCGTTCGGCGTCCGGCACGGACCCCGCCGGCGGGCTGTGGGCGCTTGACCTGGTGGGTTCCCGGGACGCCGGGGGTACGGAGAAGGGCGCGACGCAGCCGGCGGAGCGGCTGGTGGCGGACCCGCGGGAGTTGCTCGGCGGTGGGCCGGAGCGGCTGTCGGCGGCGGAGCGGGCCCGACGCGAACGCAGCCGGGAGGGTGCTGCGGGCATCGTCGGCTATGCACTGGACTCGGCCGGCGAGTTGGCGGCTTTCGCACTGTCCGGACGTCTGTTCACGGCGGAACTGTCGACCGGGACGACCCGGGAACTCCCCGTACGGGGTCCGGTGATCGACCCCCGGCCGTCGCCGGACGGGCGGCGGGTGGCTTACGTGGCGGGCGGCGCGCTGCGCGTCGCCGAGGTGGCCGGCGAGGGCGACCGGGTGCTCGCCGGGCCCGAGGAGGACCGGGTCTCCTACGGCCTCGCGGAGTTCGTCGCGGCCGAGGAGATGGGGCGCCCGCGGGGCTTTTGGTGGTCGCCCGACTCGGACCGGCTGCTGGTGGCGCGGGTCGACGAGCGGGAGGTGCGGCGCGTGTGGCTGTCGGACCCGGCGCACCCCGAGCGGGAGCCGCAGTCCGTCGCGTACCCCTTCGCCGGCACGCCCAACGCGGACGTACGACTCTTCCTGATCGGCCTGGACGGCGAGCGCACCGAGGTCGTCTGGGACCGGGCGCGCCACCCGTACCTCGCTCGGGTGCAGTGGTCGAGCGGCGGTGCGCCGCTGCTGCTCGTCCAGGCGCGCGACCAGCGCACCCAGCGGTGCCTGACCGTGGACACCGCGTCCGGGGCGACCCGGACCGTCCACGTCGACGAAGATCCAGATTGGCTGGAACTCTTCCCCGGGGTGCCGGCCCGGGCGGCCGACGGACGGCTCGTCCGCATCGCCGACGAGGGCGGAGCGCGCGTGCTGACCGTCGGGGACCGGGTGTTGACCACGGCGGCGCTGCACGTGCGGGCGGTCCTCGACATCGGCGACGACGACGTGCTGGTGACGGCGTCGGCGGGCGAGGAGGCGGCGGAGCCGGAGATCGGCGAGGTCCACGTGTACCGGGTCAACGAACTCGGCGTGGAGCGGGTCTCCGAGAGGCCCGGGGTGCACACGGCGGTCCGGTCGGGCGCGGTGACCGTGCTCACGTCAGCGCGGCCCGACGTGCCGGGCTCGACGTTCCGGGTGCTGCGGGACGGCGAGCGGGTGGCGACGGTCGCCTCGCTCGCCGAGCAGCCGGTGATCACCGCCCGGCCCCGGCTGTGCGAGGCGGGGCCGCAGCGCATCCCGTGCGCGGTGCTGCTGCCGACGGGCTACCGGGAGGGGGACGGCCCGCTGCCGGTGCTGATGGACCCGTACGGCGGCCCGCACGGGCAGCGGGTGTACGCGGCGCACCATCCGTACCTGACCTCGCAGTGGTTCGCCGACCAGGGCTTCGCGGTGGTCGTCGCGGACGGGCGGGGCACGCCGGGCCGCTCCCCCGCGTGGGAGAAGTCGGTCAAGGACCACTTGTTCCTGCACTCCGTCGACGACCAGGTGGCGGCGCTGCACGCGCTCGCCCGCACGTTCCCGCTGGACCTGGACCGGGTCGCCATCCGCGGCTGGTCCTACGGCGGCTCGCTGGCGGCGCTCGCGGTGCTGCGGCGGCCCGACGTCTTCCACGCGGGGATCGCGGGCGCGCCGGGGACCGACCAGCGGATGTACGACACGCACTACACGGAGCGGTACCTCGGGCTGCCGCAGGAGCGGCCGGAGGTGTACGCGGCGAACTCGGTGGTGACGGACGAGGGGCTGAGCGGGGCGCAGGAGCCGGTGCGGCCGCTGATGCTGATCCACGGCCTCGCGGACGACAACGTCCTGGTGGCCCACACCCTCCGCCTCTCCTCCGCGCTCTTGGCCGCGGGCCGCGAGCACGAGGTGCTTCCGTTGAGCGGCGTGACCCACATGACCCCTCAGGAGGAGGTCGCGGAGAACCTGCTCCGCGTCCAGGTGGCGTTCCTCAGGAGGGCGTTGGGGGTGTAGCCCTGCGGGTGGGCTCCGCCCCGGTCCTTCAGGGGTGTGGGGGCGGGACGACCGGCCGGGGCGCGTCAGAGGGGCGTCCCGGCCGGGGACGGCACCCGCACGGCCGTGGGGTGAGCTTGGCGCGCGCGTATATCGGACGCGCGTCGGGGACGTTGCCCGCAGGTAAAACGACGTCACCCCACTGATGACTCCGGCGGCTCCGGCGCCTCGGGTGCTTCGGGCGGCTCGGGCGGCTCGGGCGGGACCACCCGGCGCTCCTCCGCGAAGTGGCACGCCGACGGGTGCCGCGCCGGGCCCTCCGCCGTCAGCCGGAACTCCGCGGGGACCGCCAGCAGCGGCACTTCCAGCGCGCACCGCTCCTGCGCCTTCCAGCAGCGGGTGCGGAAGCGGCAGCCGGAGGGGATGTGCGCGGGCGACGGCACGTCCCCGTGCAGGATGATCCGGTCCCGGTGCTCGCGCGCCTCGGGGTCCGGCACCGGCACCGCGGACAGCAGCGCCTGGGTGTACGGGTGCGTGGGGTGGTCGTAGATCTCCTCGTCCCGGCCGAGTTCGACGACCCGCCCCAGGTACATCACCCCCACCCGGTCCGAGATGTGCCGGACCACCGACAGGTCGTGGGCGATGAAGACGTACGAAAGGCCGAACTCGTCCTGGAGCCGGTCCAGCAGGTTCACCACCTGTGCCTGGACCGAGACGTCCAGCGCGGACACCGGCTCGTCGGCGACGATCACCTCCGGCCGCAGCGCGAGCCCCCGCGCGATGCCGATGCGCTGCCGTTGGCCGCCGCTGAACTGGTGCGGGTAGCGGTTGAGGTACTCGGGGTTGAGGCCCACCACGTCCAGCAGTTCCTGCACCCGGCGGCGCCGGTCGCCCTTGGGCGCCACCTCGGGGTGGATGTCGTACGGCTCGCCGATGATGTCGCCGACCGTCATCCGGGGGTTGAGCGAGGTGTACGGGTCCTGGAACACCATCTGGATGTTGCGGCGCACCGCCTTGAGCGCGCGGCCGGACAGCTTGGTGATGTCCTCGCCCTTGTAGCGGATCACGCCTGCGGTGGGCCGCTCCAGGTGGACCAGCATCTTGGCGAGGGTGGACTTGCCGCAGCCGGACTCGCCGACGATGCCGAGCGTCTCGCCCCGGTACAGGTCGAGGTCCACGCCGTCGACCGCGCGCACCGCGCCGACCTGCTTCTTGAAGAGGATGCCCCGGGTGAGGGGGTAGTGCTTGACCAGGTCGCGCACCTCGATGATCGTCTCAGGCACCGGGGGCCTCCTCGCCCTTCCAGTCGCGACGGCCGGCCAGGGTGTCCCGCCAGAAGTGGCACGCGCTGTGCCGGCCCTCGCCCGCCTCGTACAGCGGCGGCTCGTCGGTGCGGCACACGTCGCGGACCAGGGGGCAGCGCGGGTGGAAGGCGCAGCCGGGCGGCACGGCCATCAGGTTCGGCGGCAGGCCGCTGATCGCGGAAAGCTGTTGGCCCTTGCGGTCCAGGCGCGGGATGGAGTCGAGCAGTCCGCGGGTGTAGGGGTGGGCCGGGGCCTTGTAGATGTCGTGGACGGGGGCGCTCTCCACGATCCGGCCGGCGTACATCACGGCGATGCGGTCGGCGACGTCCGCGACGACACCCAGGTCGTGGGTGATCAGGATCAGGCCCATCGCGTACTCGTCGCGCAGTTCCGCGAGCAGGTCCATGACCTGGGCCTGGACGGTGACGTCGAGCGCGGTGGTGGGTTCGTCGGCGATGATCAGGGCGGGTTGGAGGGCCAGCGCCATGGCGATCATGATGCGTTGGCGCATGCCGCCGGAGAACTGGTGCGGGTAGTCGCCGACGCGTTCGGCCGCGGCGGGGATGCCGACGCGCTCCATCAGCTCCACCGCCTTCGCCCGGGCCTCCTTCTTCTTCAGGCCGCGGTGGACGGTGAACATCTCGGCCAGCTGGGCGCCGACGCTGAGCACCGGGTTCAGCGCGGAGAGCGCGTCCTGGAAGATCATCGCGATCTCGGCGCCGCGGACCTTGCGGCGTTCGGCCTCGTCGAGCGCGAGCAGGTCCCGGCCGCGGAAGAGGACCCGGCCGGCGGTGATCCTGCCGGGCGGGGTGTCGAGGATGCCGAGGACCGCCTGGGCGGTGACCGACTTGCCGGAGCCGGACTCGCCGAGCACGGCGAGCGTCTCGCCCTCGTCGACGTGGTAGCTCACCCCGTTCACGGCCCGGGCGACGCCGTCCCGGGTGCGGAACTCCACGTGCAGGTCGCGTACTTCGAGCAGCATGCCGGCACTCCTCAGCGCAGCTTGGGGTCGAGGGCGTCGCGCACCGCGTCGCCGAGCATGATGAACGCCAGCACGGTGATCGCCAGCGCGCCGGCGGGCCACAGCAGCATGTGCGGGGCGTTGCGGATGTAGGGGGAGGCGGCCGAGATGTCGATGCCCCAGGAGACGGTGGGCGGTTTGAGGCCGACGCCCAGGTAGGACAGGGTCGCCTCCAGGGAGATGTACGTGCCCAGGGCGATGGTGGCGACGACGATGACGGGCGCGACGGCGTTGGGCGCGATGTGGCGCAGCAGGATGCGGGAGTTGGCGGCGCCGAGGGCGCGGGCGGCCTGCACGTAGTCGTTCTGCTTGGCGGTGATGACCGAACCGCGGGCGATCCGGGAGATCTGCGGCCAGCCGAGCAGCACCATGAAGCCGATCACCGGCCAGACGGTGGTGCTGGTGACGACGGAGAGCAGGACGAGGCCGCCGAGGATCACCGGGATGCCGAAGAAGATGTCGGTGAGCCGGGACAGCAGGGCGTCGCCGGCGCCGCCGAAGTAGCCGGCGAGGCCGCCGAGGACGGAGCCGAGGAGGGCGACGCCGAGGGTGGCGCAGACGCCGACGGTGACCGACGCCCGGGCGCCGTACACGGTGCGGGTGTAGACGTCGCAGCCCTGGCCGTCGAAGCCGAAGGGGTGGCCGGGCTGGGAGCCCTCCTGGGACTTGGCGAGGTCGCAGTCGAGGGGGCTTTCGGAGGTGATGGCCTGCGGCCAGATCGCGATCACGACGAGGAAGAGGATGATCAGCGCGGAGACGATGAAGACGGGGTTGCGGCGCAGGTCGCGCCAGGCGTCGGACCACAGGCTGCGGGGCTTGCCGGCGGGTCCGGTGCCCAGCGGCCCTCCTGGAGTCTTCTCCAGGGTGGCGCCTTCGGCCGTGGCGAGGTCCATGGTGCCGCCCGCGCCGGTCGGCGCGATGGCCCCGCCTTCGTCGAACCGCTCGGGGGGCTGCTCAGGCATAGCGGATCCTCGGGTCGAGTACGGCGTACAGCAGGTCGACGAGCAGGTTGGCGAGCAGGAAGACCAGCACCAGCACGGTCACGAAGCCGACCACGGTCTGGGTGTTCTGGCGCACGATGCCCTGGTAGAGCTGGTAGCCGACGCCGTGGATGTTGAAGATGCGCTCGGTGACGATGGCACCGCCCATCAGGGCGCCGATGTCGGTGCCGATGAAGGTGACGACCGGGATGAGGGAGTTGCGCAGCAGGTGGTGGGTGACGACCCGGTGCCGCGGCAGCCCCTTGGCCTTGGCGGTGCGCACGTAGTCGGAGCGGGCGTTCTCGGCGATCGAGGTGCGGGTGAGCCGGGTGACGTACGCGAGGGAGACGGAGGCGAGCACCAGGCCGGGCACGATGAGTTCGTCGAGCGGCGCCCCGGGTGAGACGGCGGGCTTGATGACGCCCCACTCGACGCCCAGCAGGAGTTGCAGCAGCAGCCCGGTGACGAAGGTCGGCACGGAGATCACCACGAGGGTGAGCAGCAGCACCCCGGTGTCGACGGGCCGGCCGCGGCGCAGTCCGGTGAGCACGCCGAGGGTGATGCCGATGACGATCTCGAAGGCGATGGCGACCAGGGTGAGCCGGATGGTGACGGGGAAGGCGTTCCTCATCAGTTCGGTGACGGGCTGCCCGTTGAAGGCGGTCCCGAAGTCCCCGGTGAAGACGTGGCCCATGTAGTTCAGGTATTGCTGCCACAGGGGCTTGTCGAGGCCGTACTGGGCCCGGAGTTGGGCGGTGGTCGCCGGGTCGCACTGGATCTGGCCGCAGAGTCCGGCGATGGGGTCGCCCATCACGTTGACCATGAGGAAGATCAGCAGGGTGGTGCCGAAGAAGACCGGGATCATCTGGAGCAGACGCCGGATCACGTAACGTCCCATGGGGGCTCCCGAGGCGGCGCCGTCAGGCGACCTTGATCTGGTTGTAGACCGGGACACTGAAGGGGTTGAGCGCGACGTTCGAGACGCGCGGGGAGTAGCCGGCGCTGCCGTTCTGGTACCAGAGCGGGATGGCGGCCATCTGGTCCCGGACCACCTCCTCGGCCCGTTGGAAGGTCTGGACGGCCCTGGCGGTGTCGGACTCGGCGTTGGCCTCGTCCACCAGCCGGTCGAAGTCCTCGTTGCTCCACTTGCCGTCGTTGGAGGAGGCGCCGGTGTAGTAGAGCGGCTGGAGGAAGTTCTGGATGAGGGGGTAGTCCATCTGCCAGCCGGCCCGGAAGGGGCCGCTCATCTTGGACTGGGTGATCTGGTTGCGGAAGTCGGCGAAGGTGCCGATGGGGTTGCCGACGCAGGCGCGGTCGTTGCCGAGCGCGTTGTTGATGCTGTTGCAGACGGCGTCGACCCACTCCTTGTGGGAGCCGGTGTCGGAGTTGTACGAGATCTTCATCGTGCCGCCGGGGATGCCGCCGCCCTCGGCGACCAGCTTCTTGGCCCGGGCGGGGTCGTAGGTGCAGGCGTCGCCGCAGAGCGTCTCGCTGAAGCCGCCCTCGACGCCGAGGACGGGGGACGTCCAGTCCTTGGCGGGGGTGCGGGTGCCGCGGAAGATCCGGGAGGTGATCTCGGCGCGGTTGATGGCCATGGACAGGCCGGTGCGCATCTTGTTGCCCTGCGGGGTGTTCCACCGCGCGTCGTAGAAGGGGAAGGCCAGCGTCTGGATGATGCCGGCCGGGGTGTTGATGTAGCGGTCCCCCAGGTCCTTCTTGACGTTGCGCAGTTGGGCGGCGGGGACGTCGTCGACGAGGTCGAGGTTGCCGGCGACGAGGTCGGTGTAGGCGGTGTTGTTGTCGGTGTAGACCCGTAGGTCGACGCCGCCGTTGACGGCCTTGTCGGGGCCGGGGTAGCCGTCCCAGCGGCGCAGGGACATCTGGGATCCGCGGACGTACGACTTCACGGCGTACGGGCCGTTGCCGACGGGTTTGGCGAGCCAGCCGGCGTGGTCGTCGTAGAAGGACCTGGGCAGCGGGGCGAAGGCGTTGTAGCCGAGGGTGTCGGGCCAGGTGGAGAACTTCTGGCTGAGCTTGACGGTGAAGGTGCGCTCACCGGTGACGGTCAGCCCGGACAGGGTGGTGGCGGTGGGTTCGCCGCTGGCCGGGTGGACCTGGTCGTACCCCTCGATGTAGCCGAAGAAGTACGCGTTCTTCTGGTTGTTCTTGAGGTACGCGCCGTAGTTCCAGGCGTCCACGAAGGAGCGGGCGGTGACCTTCTCGCCGTTGCTGAAGGTCCAGCCGTCCTTCACGGTGACGAAGAAGGTGGTCGAGTCGGTGGTCTCGATCTTCTCCGCGAGCATGTCGTCGGCGCGGCCGGTCTTCGGGTCGTACCGCTTGAGACCGCGGAAGAGCAGGTCGAGGGCCTTGCCGCCCTGCACCTCATTGGTGTTGGCGGGCTCCAGGGGGTTCTGCGGGTCGCCCCAGGAGGAGCGGACGACGCCGTCCGGTCCGCTGCCGAGGTCCTCCGCGCCGCCGCCGCAGGCCGTCAGGGTCGTCGCCGCGAGGGTGACGACCGCCGCGGCGACGATCCTGCTGGCGTGCGCGGCTCCCCGCATCCGGTGCCTCCTCGGTCCTGGACTCCGCCTCGTCTAGGACCGAATATCACCGCATAACGGGGTGGACCGCATGTCAGCTCACCCGAACGGTGGAGGTGTCACGTCCCCCGCACGGGCAGGGTGACCTCCCAGGTGTCCACCGCGAAGTACTGACCCATGCCGTGCGCCTCGTACAGCCGCAGCGCGCCGCTCTCGTTGTCGGTGTCCACGCCGAGACCGATCTGGTCGCGGCCGAGTGCGGCGTACGTCGCGAAGGCGTGCCGCAACAGGAAGCCCCCGACGCCCTTGCCGCGCACCTGTCGGCGCACGCCCAGGGCGTTGATCCAGGCGTGGGCCTTGCGGTGGTTGGACGTGACGAGGGCGGCGACGTCCTCGCCGTCCAGCGCGGCGATCCACAGCATCGACCAGTCGACCAGCTCGCCGAGGTCGTCGAGCCACTGCTCGTACGAGCGGTCCTGGTGGTCGTAGTGGTCGGCGAAGGTCTCCTGGAGCAGCGCGTGCGCGGTGCGGCGGTCGGCCTCGTCCCGACAGTCCCGCAGGGTCAGCCCGGGCGGCGGGGTGGGCTGCGGGTCCGCGTCCGGGGCGAGCCGGCGGGTCATCACGTAGTAGCGGCGGACCGGCTTCCAGCCGCGGCGGCCGAGCATGGCGAGGTCCAGCGTCGGGTTCACGTTCACGCTGAGGTGCACCACGGCCCGCTCCGCGCCGTTCTCCCCGGCCTTCTCGACGGCCCGCGCCTCCATGAGCGCCATGACCTCTTCGGCGAGGTCCTGGTGCTCCGGCAGCCCGTACTGGTCCATGTCGATGCGCTCGGCGTCGGAGTCGTCCCACAGCAGCCCGTACACCACCAGCTCGTCGCCGACGAACCCCAGCCAGGAATTGCGCGGCAGGTCGGCGTCCGGGTGCGACAGGTCGGCCCGCACGGAGACGAGGTCGGTCTCGGGCCGCCCGACTTCGAGCACGTCGACGGCGTTGAGGAGGTCGGTGACGAGCGCGGCGTCGTCGAGCGTTGCGGGCCGTACGGAATGCGCGTCCATGCCCCCACTGTGAGCGCGGGCGCGATCCGCCAGCAACCAGTTTTCCCCCTGCGGGACGCCCACGACACCGTCGCCGATTCCCCGCGGGTGCGTTGGGCTCTGCGGGCCGGTGGGTGGCTGGTGGCGCAGTTCCCCACGCCCCCTGTGCCCTCCGGGTGCAGGGCCCCGGCCCCTCTGACGTACCCGCCGCTTCTCTGCGGGTGCGTTGGTCTCCGCGGGCCGGCGGGTGACTGGTCGCGCAGTTCCCCGCGCCCCTGGACCTTCCCACCGTTTCCCCACGGGGCACGATGGTCTCTGCGGGCCGGTGGGTGGCTGGTCGCGCAGTTCCCCGCGCCCCTGACTACCTCGCCGTGGTCGTGCCGGTGCGCTGGTCTCCGCGGGCCGGTGGTGGCTTGTGCGCAGTTCCGCCCCCTACGCCCGGAGGGCATGGGGGGGGACCCCAGCGCCTCTGCTGCCCTTGTCGACCACCTGCGGGTCGGGCACGTGTTGCCCTACGCCCGCAGGGCGTGGGCAATCAGGGGCGCGGGGAACTGCGCGACAAACCACCCACCGGGCCGCAGAGACCAGCGTGCCGCCCCGCAGGGAAACGGCGAGTACGTCCAGGGGCGTCGGGGCCGAGGGCACGGGAAGCCACACGCGCAAGGGGGCAGCGACGCCGTCACGCGACCCGCAGTGAACTCGCCGACCCGCCCGGAGGGCACAGCGCGGCCCCGGGCGCGCCGGCAAGGGCGCCCGGGGCCGGGCCGAAACAAACCGCGTCGGCGAGCTACTTCTGCTCGTCCTCCAGCGCCGCAAGCGCCGGGTCCAGCACGATGTCCTCCGCGCGCGCCTCCGTCGACGGGTCCTCCGGGAAGTGGCACGCGGTCAGGTGCCCGTCCCTGTTCCCGTCCAACTGCACCAGCGGCGGCGCCTCCGTCGCGCACTTGTCCTGCGCCTTCCAGCACCGGGTGCGGAACCGGCAGCCGGACGGCGGTGCGATCGGCGACGGCACGTCGCCGGCGAGGCGGATGCGCTCCTTCTTGTCACCGTCGACGTCCACCTCCGGCACCGCCGACAGCAGCGCGTGGGTGTACGGGTGACGCGGCCGGTTGTAGAGGGAGTCGCGGTCGGCGACCTCCACCACCTTGCCCAGGTACATCACCGCGACGCGCTGCGAGAAGTGCCGCACCACGGCCAGGTCGTGCGCGATGAACACGAACGCGATGCCCAGGTCCCGCTGGAGGTCCTGGAGCAGGTTCACCACCTGCGCCTGGATGGAGACGTCCAGCGCCGAGACGGGCTCGTCCGCCACGATCAGCTTCGGCTCCAGGGCGAGCGCCCGGGCCACGCCGATGCGCTGGCGCTGACCGCCGGAGAACTCGTGCGGGAAGCGGTTGAAGTGCTCCGGGTTGAGCCCGACGAACTCCATGAGCTCGCGGACCCGCTTCTCCCGGCCGCCGGTCGGGTTGATCCCGTTGATCTCCATCGGGCTGGAGATGATCGTGCCGACCGTCTGCCGCGGGTTCAGCGAGGCGTACGGGTCCTGGAAGATCATCTGGATCTCGGACCGGATCGGCGCGAGCTGCTTGCGGCTCGCGTGCGTGATGTCCCGGCCCTGGTAGCTGATCTTGCCGCCGGTGGGCTCCAGCAGACGGGTCAGCAGTCGACCGGTGGTCGACTTGCCGCAGCCCGACTCGCCCACCAGGCCGAGGCTCTCGGCCGGGTAGATGTCCAGGCTGACGTCGTCGACGGCCTGGACCGCGCCCACGACCCGTTTGATCGGGAAGCCGCCCTTGATGGGGAAGTGCTTGGTCAGCCCCTGCACCTGCATCAGCGGCTCGGACGAGGTCCGGTTGCGCTGCTGCGGGGACGCGTCGGTCGCCGCCGTGGTCTTGGTGTTCTCGCTCATGGTCATACCCCAGTCGCCGGGTCAGTCAGCCCAGGCGGGGCTGAATCCTCTCGATGAAAACCTGCTGCCGCGCGTCCGCCGGGATGTGGCACGCGGCGGCGCGCCCGTCCGGCAGCGGCGGACGCTCGCTCGTGCACCGACCGCCGGCCACCAGGTCGACGTGGGCGCACCGCGGGTTGAACGGGCAGCCGGTCGGCGGGTTGAGCAGGCTGGGCGGCGAGCCCGGGATGGGCTGGAGCGGCTCGTCCACGCCCGCCGAAAGGCGCGGCATCGACCCGAGCAGACCCCAGGTGTAGGGGTGCTGCGGCTCCTTGAGCACTTCGCGCACGGAGCCCCGCTCCACGGCCCGCCCTGCGTACATCACCAGCAGGTCGTCGGCGGTGTTCGCGACCACGCCCAGGTCGTGGGTGATCAGGATGATCGCGGAGCCGAACTCCTGCTGGAGGTCCTTGAGCAGGTCGAGGATCTGCGCCTGGACCGTCACGTCGAGCGCGGTGGTCGGCTCGTCGGCGATCAGCAGCTGCGGGTTGCACACCAGGGACATGGCGATCATCGCGCGCTGGCGCATGCCGCCGGAGAACTGGTGCGGGTAGTCGTCCACCCGGGCCTTGGGGTCGGGGATGCCGACCTTGCCGAGCATCTCGATGGCCCGGTCCCGGGCCTCCTTCTTGCTCGCGCCGGTGTGCTTGCGGAACGGCTCCGAGATCTGCCGGCCGATCGTGTAGTACGGCGACAGGGCGGTCAGCGCGTCCTGGAAGATCATCGCCATCTTGTTGCCGCGCAGCGTTTCGAGCTGCTTCTCCGACGCGTTCGTCAGGTCCTGGCCTTCGAGCTCGATGGAGCCGCCGATGGTGGTGTTCTTCGGGTTGTGCAGGCCCAGGATCGTCAGGTTGGTCACCGACTTGCCGGAACCGGACTCGCCGACGATGCCGAGCGTCTTGCCGCGCTGGAGGTCGAACGAGAGCCCGTCCACCGCCTTGACGACGCCGTCCTCGGTGGAGAACTGGACACTCAGGTCGCGCACCGAGAGGAACGGCTTCGAGTCGTTCGGAGCCGGAGCACCTTCGGTCTTGGTGAGAGTGGTCACGGTCGTTCTCCTAGGACAGGCGCACGCGCGGGTCGATGAGGGCGTACAAGGCGTCCACGATGATGTTGAAGAAGAGGATCAGGGCGGCGCTGAAGATCATCACGCCCATGGTGAGCGGCAGGTCCTTGTCGATGACCGAGTCGCGCGCCAGCCGACCGAGGCCGGCGAGGCCGAAGGTGAGCTCGGTGACCATGGCGCCGCCGAAGAGCGCGCCGAGGTCGATGCCGAGGATGGTGACGATCGGGGTGAGCGAACCGCGCCAGGCGTAGCGGAAGAAGACGTACTTGCTCGACATGCCCTTGGCCCGGGCGGCGCGCACGTGCTCCTCCTGGAGCTGCTCGATCATCGTCGAGCGGGACATACGCGTGTAGTTGGCGGTGAAGATGACCGACATCACGCACCAGGGGATCAGCAGGCCCATGAACCAGCCGCCGATGTCCTCGGAGAACGGCACGTACGCGGGCTTGTCCAGCAGACCGCTGCTGTAGACGAAGATGCCCATCACGACGGGGCCGAGGAAGTAGATCTGCAGGGAGGACAGGACGAGCGAGCTGCCGCTGAAGAACTTGTCGACCGCGGTGCCGCGGCGCGCGGCGGCGATCATGCCGGCGCCCAGGCCGACGGTCAGGAAGACCAGGAGGCCACCGGCCGAGAGCGAGATGGTCAGCGGGAGGCGGTCGAGGATCGTGTCCCAGACCATCTGCTGGTTGTCGAAGGAGACGCCGAAGCAGGGGGCCGAGCAGTGACCGACGGCGAAGTCACGACCGGCGAAGATCCCGACCACGTAGTTCCAGAACTGCACGGGCACCGGGTCGTCGAGGCCAAGGTTCTTGTGGATGACCTCAAGAGCGTCGGGGGTGCAGTTCTTTCCGCACGCCAGCAGAGCTGGATCCTGTGGGATGGCGAAGAACATGAAGAACGTGAACGCGCTGATCAGAAAGAGGATCAGGCCAGCGCCAAGCGTCCGACGAATGATGAATTGAAGCATGGCTGGTCGCTGCTCTCAGGACGGCGGCTTTGGGGGGTACGAACGGGAGGGCCCGCGCTCCGGGGGGTGCCGCACTGTTGTGTGCACCCCCCGGAGCCGGCCCGCGCGCTGAGCGGTGGTGGTTACTTCTTGAGGTAGAGGCGCGTCACGTCGATCGCGCTCAGCTCGTTGGAGTAACGCGCTCCGCCGACGTTCGAGCCCTGGATCTGCAGCGACCGGGTGAAGTAGAGCGGCGCCGCCGGGTTGATGCGCTCCACGATGTCGTGGTGCAGCGCGGTCCACGCCTTCTGGGCCTCGGCCGGGTCCGTGATCTTCTTGATCCGGGCGATCTCATCGTTGACCTTGGGGTCATTGATGTGGGAGTAGACCGAGGAGCCGTCCTGCAGCTGCTTGCCGTCGTACAGCGGCGGGATCACGGTGGACGCCGCCGGCCAGTCCTGGCCCCAGCCGGTCATGTAGAGGTCGAGACCGTTGTTGACCTTGCCGACCTGCTCGTACCAGGTGGCGCCGTCGATCTCCTTCTTCTGGACGTTGAGACCGATCTTCTTCAGAGCGTTCTCGATGACGACCGACTGCTGCTGACGCTTGGGGGTGTTGGCGTACGCGTAGGTGACCTTCAGGCCCTCGGCGTTCGCCTCCTTGATCAGCTTCTTGGCGGCCTCGATGTCACCGTTCGGCTTCTTGGCCTTGCCGAACGGGTCGTAGTCCTTCTCGAAGCCCGGCAGCGTCGGGGCGAGCAGACCGGTGGCGACCTCGCCGCCGTAGGCACCGCCGTCCGGCTGGAAGATGTTCTGGTTCGGCATCGCCAGGGTGATGGCGTCGCGGACCTTCTTGTCCTTCATCCGGTCGAGGTTGAAGTTCAGCTGCCAGACGTAGGGCTGGTAGCCCTGGATCGTGCGGGCCTTGGCCTTGGCGTCCGACATGACGTTGCGGACCTGGGTCGTGGCGACCGTGCCGGTCAGTTGGATGGCGTTGGCCGCCTCGCCGCGGTCCGAGTGGATCGCCTTGGTCTGGGCCTCGTCGTCCTGGTTGAAGGAGACGTTGAAGCCGTCCACGTACTGGTGGCGGACCGAGTCGGTCTTCGGGTCCCAGTTCGGGTTCTTGACCAGCTTCGCGGACTTGCCCGGCTTGAAGTTGGCGACGTCGAAGGTGTACGGGCCGAGGGAGACCGGCGCGGTGTCGTACTTCTCCTTGGTGTCCGCCTTCTTGGGGACGATGGAGTAGCCGGTCATCGCCAGCGCCTGCGGCAGGTCCGGCTGCGCCGTCTTGAACTTGAAGATGACGGTCTTGGCGTCCGGGGTCTCCAGGACGTCGTCCGGCAGCTTGGCGCCCTTGTACGGGCCGTCCGGGAGCGCCTTGCGGTAGGTGGTGCCCTCGCCGGAGAGCCACTGCTGGATGTAGAGCGGGCCGTCGGTGATGAACGGCGCGTACATGCGCTCGATGGTGTGGCGGACGTCCTCGGACGTGATGACGTTGCCCGCCGAGTCCTTGACGCCGTCCTTCAGCGTGAACTTCCAGGTCTTGCCGCCGTCGCTGCTGGAGCCGGAGTCGGTGGCGATGTCACCGACGACCGTCAGCTTGCCGGTCTCGTCCTCCTGGTACTGGGTCAGACCGCGGTGCATCAGACGGCCCAGCAGACGCGCGTCGCTGACGTAGCTCTGCGCCGGGTCCAGGTGGGAGAAGTCGTCCGCCTGGTAGATGGCGATGGTGCCGCCGGGCTTGGCACCCGGAATCGGGGTCGCGGGGCCGGTGGACGCCTTGGCGTCACCGAAGCTGACGGCCGCGGACTGCTTGGCCGCGTCCTCCTTGCTCTTGCCCTTGTCCTTGGAGTCGCCGCCGTCGTTGCTGCCGCAGCCGGTGAGGGCCAGCGAGCCCGCCGCCAGGGCGACGACGACAGCGCGCGCCTTGCGCGTGCCAAAGATGCTCATGGTGATGAGACCTATCTGTCCGTAGTGATCCAACAGCGCCGACCGTTCGACCGGTCGGCACCGGAGCCTGAGCGGCAAACTGTCCGCAGTGGGAGGGTCAGCGTCCCGACTTGGGGTCGAAGGCGTCCCGTACCGAGTCGCCCAGCAGGTTGAAGGACACGACGAAGACGACCATCGCGATACCCGGGAAGAACATGTACGCCGGGTCCTGCTCGTAGACGTCCGCACCATTGGCGAACATCCGGCCCCAGTCAGGAGTGGGCTCGACGAACCCGACACCCACGTAGGAGAGGAAGGCCACCGAGAGAATCGTGGCGGGCAGCATCAGGGTGGCCTGCACGAGAATCGGTGTGACCAGGTTGGGCAGCAGTTCCTTGCGGATGATCCGCCAGGGCGAAGCCCCCGCGACCTTGGCAGCCTCCACGAACTCCCGCTCGCGCAGGGAGAGGGACGCGGCCCGGATCAGACGGGACAGGCCCATCCAGCCGAGGAACGAGAGCACCACGATGATCGCGGTGGCACGCAACCAGGTGGGAGTGGCGTCCTCGGGGCTGACGAACGCAGCCGTGATGACGGGCATGGAGGCGATGAAGAACAGCTGGCTGGGGAAGCCCAGCAGGAAGTCGGTGAACCGGCCGAGCCAGTAGTCGATCTTCCCGCCGAAGTATCCGCCGACCAGGCCGATCAGCACGCCGACCGTCACCATCACGATCGTCGCCGCGAGCGCGGTGTAGATCGAGGTGCGCATGCCGTACAGCAACTGGGTGAACACGTCGCGGCCCAGGATGGGCTCGATGCCGAACCAGTGGTCGCCGGTGACCCCGCCGAAGGTTCCGGTCGGGATGCTGAACTCGTCGAGCAGCTCGGGATTGTCCTGCCCGTAGAGCTCGTACGGGTTCTTGCCGTACACCTTGGCGATCACGGGCGCGAGGGCGGCGATCACGAAGAAGAAGATCACGATGCACGCGGAGGTGACCCCGACGCGGTCGCGCTTGAACCGTCGCCACATGAGCTGGCCGGGCGAGAGCCCGACGGGGTCCTTCGTCTGCGGCGCCGGGCTCTTGGGCTCGATCTCCGCGTCGTCCAGGACCACGGACGTCTGTGCGTCCTTGGTGTGCGCTGAGCTCGTCACGATCGCTCAGCCCCCATGGGGATCACTATCGCACGCACGACCCATTCGGCGCTTATGGCACCACGCATGGGGTCCTCCTCATGAGTTCACTTGTCACTGCATAAGGGACACGTCGAGTTACGCGGTACGCCGACACCCCTGACGGCGATCGCACTCAAGTGCCCCGAGTGTGCTCGTGAGTCGGCGCTCCCCACAGCGCATGACCCGTTGACCCGAGCTCAGTGAAGCCAACTATTGGGTAAGTTCACGCCGTAAACCACACTTAAAGCATCTCGTTTTGGCAACATCAGTCAGCCCTTGAGGCCCAAAATTCGGACAAAGGGATCGCAGACAGACACCCCCGAAACGGACTGTTAATACAGGTTTCCGGTGAGCTACGCCCGATAGTCGGACGGCCGGGGTACGAAAACCTGTTGACGCCGATCCTCTGATCGGGCTTCAGTCACCGAGTCTTCCACCCCCCGGACATCAGCAAACGGCCCGGACGCCCCCAACTTGCGGGGCCGTCCGGGCCGTTTACTTTGTTGCTATATGTCCGTTACGCCGCTTACAGCCGAGTTGCCGGGCCTGGTACGGCCCGGCGGGGTCGGCCGGCGGGGGAGAAAATCAGCCGTGCTTGGCGCGGGAGGCCGCGCGGGCGCGCTCCCGGGCGTCCAGGTTCACCTTGCGGATGCGCACGGCCTCCGGGGTCACCTCGACGCACTCGTCGTCCCGGCAGAACTCCAGCGACTGCTCCAGCGAGAGCTTGCGCGGCGGCACGATCGCCTCGAAGGAGTCGGCGGAGGAGGAGCGCATGTTGGTGAGCTTCTTCTCCTTGGTGATGTTCACGTCCATGTCGTCGGAGCGCGAGTTCTCACCGACGATCATGCCCTCGTACACCTCGGTGCCCGGCTCCGTGAACAGGACGCCGCGCTCCTGGAGGTTGGTCATCGCGAAGGCCGTCACGGCACCCGAGCGGTCGGCGACCAGCGAACCGTTGTTGCGGGTCGTGAGGGTGCCGAACCAGGGCTCGTGGCCCTCGTGGATGGAGTGGGCGATGCCGGTGCCGCGGGTGTTCGTGAGGAACTCCGTGCGGAACCCGATCAGACCCCGGGAGGGCACGACGAACTCCATGCGCACCCAGCCGGAACCGTGGTTGGACATGTTGTCCATCCGGCCCTTGCGGACGCCCATGAGCTGGGTGACCGCGCCCATGTGCTCCTCGGGCACGTCGATCGTCATCCGCTCGACGGGCTCGTGGACCTTGCCGTCGACCTCCTTGGTGACGACCTGCGGCTTGCCGATGGTGAGCTCGAAGCCCTCCCGGCGCATCTGCTCGACCAGGATCGCCAGCGCCAGCTCACCGCGGCCCTGCACCTCCCAGGCGTCCGGGCGCTCGGTCTCCAGGACGCGGAGGGAGACGTTGCCGACCAGTTCGCGGTCGAGACGGTCCTTGACCTGGCGCGCGGTGACCTTGCGGTCCTTGACCGCGGCCTTGTTGTCGGCGCCCTTGCCGGTGCCTCCGCGGCCGACGAGCGGCGAGGTGTTCGTACCGACGGTCATGGAGATCGCCGGCTCGTCGACCGTGATCAGCGGCAGCGCGATCGGGTTCTCCGGGTCGGCCAGGGTCTCGCCGATCATGATGTCCGGGATGCCGGCGACCGCGCAGATGTCACCGGGGCCGGCGACCTCGGCGGGCTTGCGGGTGAGCGCCTCGGTCATCATCAGCTCGCTGATGCGGACGTTGGAGATGGAGCCGTCGCGCTTGATCCAGGCCACGTTCTGGCCCTTGCGCAGCTCGCCCTGCTCGACCCGCAGCAGGGCGATGCGGCCGAGGAAGTTGTCCGCGTCCAGGTTGGTGACGTGCGCCTGGAGCGGGGCGGACTCGTCGAAGTCGGGAGCCGGGACGTACTCCAGCAGGGTGGAGAAGAAGGGCTCCAGGCTGTCGCTGTCGGCCGGGACCGTGCCGTCGGCGGGCTTGGTGAGCGAGGCGACGCCGTCACGGGCGCACGCGTAGACGATCGGGAACTCGATCTGGTCCTCGTCGGCGTCCAGGTCGAGGAAGAGGTCGTAGGTCTCGTTGACGACCTCGTCGATGCGGGAGTCCGGGCGGTCGGTCTTGTTGATGCAGAGGATGACCGGCATCCGGGCCTGGAGCGCCTTGCGCAGGACGAACCGGGTCTGCGGGAGGGGGCCCTCGGAGGCGTCCACCAGCAGCACGACGGCGTCGACCATGGACAGGCCGCGCTCGACCTCGCCGCCGAAGTCGGCGTGGCCGGGGGTGTCGATGATGTTGATCGTGACGGGGGCGCCGCCGTCCTTCGGGTGGTACTTCACCGCCGTGTTCTTGGCGAGGATCGTGATGCCCTTCTCACGCTCCAGGTCGTTCGAGTCCATGACCCGGTCGTCGACCTGCTGGTGCGCGGCGAAGGCGCCGGCCTGCTTCAGCATGGCGTCGACGAGCGTGGTCTTGCCGTGGTCGACGTGGGCGACGATGGCGACGTTGCGGATATCGGAGCGGGTGGGCATGCTGGCTGGCGCTTCTCTCGATCGTGGGATGCGGCGTTCGTGAAGGGCTGCGCTTCCTCTGACGCCCGCCGGGGCGAACGCCCACGGCTCGTCCCATGGTACGGGCCCGCGCGATCCGGGGCCTCCCGGTCCACCCCCGGCCCCGATCCTCCCGCCCGCCGCGCCCCCGAGCAAGCGCCTTGAGCGACATCTGAGCTTCCCGCCCACCCAGGCGGATTACCCCAGGTAACCCGCCCGGAGGGGCGTCCTCGTCCCCTCCTCCGGGAAACACCGTCCCCCGGGCGGCCTTGCGCCCCCGCCCTTGGACGTTCCCGCCGTTTCCCCGCGGAGACCAGCGCACCAGCACGACCACGGCGAGGTAGTCAGGGGCGCGGGGAACTGCGCGACAAGCCACCCACCGGCCCGCAGAGACCGTCGCGCCCCGCAGGGAAACGGAGGGAAGGTCCAGGGGCGCGGGGAACTGCGCGACCAGCCCACCACCAGCCCGCAGGGCTACGGCGCGGCGGGGCTACTCGTCTTCCGAGGACCCGTCCTCGGATTCCGCGCCCGCCTCGCCCGTCGGAGACGGCTTCGGCAGCACCGGCGGCGGACCCGCCTTCTTCGCCGCCGCCGGCGTGAACCCGATGTCCTGGAACCGCGGCGTCGCGAAGCCGAACGCCCCCGCGTTCAGCACCGCCGGCCGCGTCGCCACCAGCTCCGGCCGCTGGTACAGCGGGATCGAGCCCGCCGCCGCCCAGATCCGCGCGTCCGTCCGGCGCACCAGGTCGCGCGCCTCGTCCTCGTCCAGCTCCCCCGCCGCCTGGTCGAAGAGCTGGTCGATGTAGTCCGTACCGACGCGGGTGTAGTTCTGCTCCACCAGCAGGGAGCCGTCGCTCGCGGGTTCCGGCTTGGCGTAGATCGGGCGGGCGTCCGTCGCGGGGTACGCGGTGGCCGGCCAGGAGTACAGCGCGAGGTCGTACTGGCCCGAGGCGATGTGGTCCCGGAAGTAGCTCTCGTCGGAGACCTTGGTGATCTGCGTCTGGACGCCGATCCGCTTCAGCATCTGGGCGACCCGCTCGCCCACCGCCCGCAACGAGTCGGACCCGGGCCCCGACGGCAGGACGAAACGCAGCGTGAGCGCCTTGCCGTCCTTGCCGACGCGTCCGCCCGCGGCGACGGGCGCTGCGGTGCCGGCCGGGGCGTACGCTCCGGCGGCGCCCTTGCCCGGCGCCTTCTTCCCGTCGGCGCCGTCGGCGCCCTGGGCGCCATCGGCGTCCGCCGCCATCACCCGCTGCTGTACGGACAGGTCCTCGTACGACACCGGCGCGGGCGCCAGGACGCGCGTGCCGTCGGCCCCCTCGTCGCCCACGATGTACAGCCCCTCCTGGGAGGGCCCCTCCTGCCGCTTCTTCGCGGCGCCGGCTGCCGTCTCCCGTCCGGGGGCCTTCCCGTCCGACGACTCCTCCGCGCCTTCGGAGGGGGACGCCGACGCGGACCCGCTCGGGCCCGCCTTCGCCGGTGCGGGCTTCTTGACCGCGCCGCCGGGCGTCCAGCCCGCGTCCGCGAGCAGCGCCTGCGCCTCCTGGGTGTTCTGCTCGCCGAGCGCGCCGCTGTTGTCGGTGTAGTCGCGCTGGCCCTCCAGCGCCAGGTGGCTGCCGGGCGGATTCGCCGGCAGCCCCAGCGGGCGCAGGACGATCTCGGCCAATTCCTTGCGGTTCAGCGCCCGTGCCACGGCCCGTCGCACCCGGTCGTCGGCGAGCGGCCCGGACTCGCCGTTGAGGGCGAGTTGGGTGTACGCGGGCTCCAGGGTCTTGCGGACCGCGAAGCCGCGAAGCCCGGCCTGCTCGACCGCGTACCGTTCGATCGCCTCGGCGGTCTGCTCCCGCGCGGCCTGCGCGATCTCCGCGGCCTCCTCGTCGGAGCCGTTGGCGAGCGCCCAGGACTTGAGCGCCTTGGCGGGGGTCTGGGCCGCGGCGGGGCCGTGGCCGGGCTGCTGGCCGCCGGTGGACTTGTTCCGCACGGCCAGCGCGATGCGGTCCGCGGTCGCCCGGTCGACCTCGGCGACGTCGACCTTTCCGCTGGCCAGCGCGCCGGCCCGCTTGTTGCGGGGCACGGCGCTGAGCACCAGCGCGTCCAGCTTGGGCTGGTCGCCCCACCAGCGGGGGTTGCGGACCAGGGTGACGTCCTTCTTCTTGCGGTCCACCGCGCCCAGGATGAAGGGGCCGGCGGTGGCCTTGATGGTGTTGCGCGCGCCGTCGTTGAAGGCGTTCGGGGCGCCGGTGACGTCCTTGGGGTACAGCGGGGTGAAGAGGGAGCGCCAGTCGGCGTACGGCTTCTTGAAGGTGACCCTGACCTCCAGGTCGTTGGCGCCCTTCTGGATCTCCTCGATCCGGTCGTACCCCGCGTTGCGCGCGGTCCAGAAGGCGGTGTTCTGGCCGCTGAGCGCCCGCCACTGGGAGACGAAGTCGGGTGCGCCGATCTCCCGGCCGTCGCTCCACACCGCCTTCTGGTTGAGCTTGTAGAGCACCACCTGCTTGGGCTCGCGCTCGATGACCTCGGCGGACTCCAGGAAGTCGGGGTTGCGCTGCGGGCGGCCCTTGGGGTCCAGGGTGAACAGCGCCGGCAGCACGGCCTGCGCGACCCGGGCGGTGGCGGCGTCGGCGTCGGCCTGGAAGGCGTTCAGCGTGGTCGGCATGGAGTCGACGGCCCAGCGCAGGGTGCCGCCTTCGCCCACCTTCTGGCGCACGGTCTGCGCGATGTCCTGGGCCGCGGGCCGCCCGGTCAGCTCCTCCTCGTCGGCGCCGCACCCGGCGAGCGCGGGCACGGCGAGGACCGAGCTGGTCAGCAGGGCCACGGAGCGCAGCGTCCGGGACCGGAAGGTCTGGAAGGTCCGGGCCTGGGCCATGGGTCCACCTTTCACGATCATCACACCGATCACACCGATTCCGGTCCACTGAAGTGGACGAAGCGCACACGGTGGCGTCGACACGGCGCTACCGGCGCACAAGGTCACCCAGCCGGCCCACCGACATACGTAACAAAACGCTCACGAAGCGACAAAATGGAGGGAGTGAGATCCAGACAACCAGGGGCGCGCACGTAGCCCGTGCGCCAGCAATCCCTGCGCGTCCCTTCACAAGCGGGGATGTGACGCGCAACACTCGCTGGCGCATGAGCGACGCCACCGCACCCTGCGGAAGTGAGGACACGTCATGTCCGAGCAGGAAGAACTGACCGCGATCACGCGCCGTCTCGACGATCTGGTCCAGCGCGTCGGAGAGCTGGAACGCACCGTCGACCGACTGGGCGGCGTGGGTGCGCGGCCCCGCGGCACCGGCCTGAACACGGACCGGGCCGGGGACCGCCAGGAGCTGGTGACCATCCCGGACGCGCCGTACGACTCCGCGCTGTGGACGGACTCCGACGACGAGGGGTTGGGCGTCCGAGACCGCCGCGCTCCCTAGGAGACCTTCGTTGGCCACTGGTACCGAACCGTCACAAGTCCATAAGGACGGGCCTTCGGGCCCGCAGAGGGGCGCGCGTGCGGGTGTGCACGGCCCGACGCGCGCCGCCATCGCCCCGCGCCACCTGCGGACCGACCGCTGGTGGCTCTCCCCCGCGGCGACCGCGGCGGGACTTCTCGCCTTCGTCGTCTACTCGTCGTGGCGGGCCTTCTCCGGCGCCGACTACTACTCCGCGCCGTACGTGTCGCCCTTCTACTCCCCCTGCCTCTCCGTGGACTGCGTCCCCATGAAGGCGGGCACGGACTGGGGGATCATCGGCAGCTGGTGGGGCCTGTCGCCCGCGCTGCTGATCCTGATCTTCCCGCTGGGCTTCCGGCTGACCTGCTACTACTACCGCAAGGCGTACTACCGGGGCTTCTGGGCCTCGCCGCCCGCCTGCGCGGTCGCCGAGCCGCACCGCTCGTACTCCGGCGAGACCCGCTTCCCGCTGATCCTCCAGAACCTCCACCGCTACTTCTTCTACGCGGCGGTGCTGGTCGCCGGGGTGCTCACCTACGACACCGTGCTGACCTTCCGCGACGAGGACTACGACTGGGGCCACATGGGCCTCGGCACCCTGATCTTCCTCGTCAACATCGTGCTGATCTGGGCGTACACCCTGTCCTGCCACTCCTGTCGGCACATCGTCGGCGGACGGCTCAAGCACTTCTCCAAGCATCCGGTCCGCTACCGCATGTGGGGCTGGGTCAGCCGGCTGAACGGCCGGCACATGATGCTGGCGTGGGCCTCGCTGATCAGCGTCGCCGTCGCCGACTTCTACGTGTACCTGCTCGCGTCCGGCGCCATCGACGATCCGAGGTTCTTCTGACATGCCGCAACTCGAACGCCAGCAGTGGGACGTCGTGGTGGTCGGTGCGGGGGGCGCCGGCCTGCGCGCCGCCATCGAGGCGCGTCAGCAGGGCGCCCGTACCGCCGTGATCTGCAAGTCCCTCTTCGGCAAGGCCCACACCGTGATGGCGGAGGGCGGCATCGCCGCCTCCATGGGCAACGTGAACTCCGGCGACAACTGGCAGGTCCACTTCCGCGACACCATGCGCGGCGGGAAGTTCCTCAACCAGTGGCGGATGGCCGAGCTCCACGCGCAGGAGGCCCCCGACCGGGTGTGGGAGCTGGAGACCTGGGGTGCGCTCTTCGACCGCACCGCCGACGGCAAGATCTCCCAGCGCAACTTCGGCGGCCACGAGTACCCCCGGCTCGCACACGTCGGCGACCGCACCGGCCTCGAACTGATCCGCACCCTCCAACAGAAGGTCGTCTCCCTCCAGCAGGAGGACGCGGCCGAGACGGGCGACTACGAGTCCCGGCTGAAGGTCTTCCAGGAGTGCACCGTCACCCGCGTCCTCAAGGACGGCGACCGGGTCACCGGCGTCTTCTGCTACGAGCGCGAGTCCGGGCGCTTCTTCGTCCTGGAGGCGCCCGCGGTCGTCCTCGCCACCGGCGGCATCGGCAAGTCCTTCAAGGTCACCTCGAACTCCTGGGAGTACACCGGCGACGGCCACGCACTCGCCCTGCTCGCCGGCGCACCGCTGCTGAACATGGAGTTCGTGCAGTTCCACCCCACCGGGATGGTCTGGCCGCCGTCGGTGAAGGGCATCCTCGTCACCGAGTCGGTGCGCGGCGACGGCGGGGTGCTGCGCAACTCCGAGGGCAAGCGGTTCATGTTCGACTACGTCCCCGACGTCTTCAAGGAGAAGTACGCGCAGTCCGAGGAGGAGGGCGACCGCTGGTACGAGGACCCGGACCACAACCGGCGTCCACCGGAACTGCTCCCCCGCGACGAGGTGGCCCGCGCCATCAACTCCGAGGTGAAGGCGGGGCGCGGCTCGCCGGCGGGCGGCGTCTTCCTCGACGTCTCCACCCGGATGCCGGCGGAGGTGATCCGACGCCGACTGCCGTCGATGTACCACCAGTTCAAGGAACTGGCGGACGTGGACATCACCGCGGAGGCCATGGAGGTCGGCCCGACCTGTCACTACGTGATGGGCGGCGTGGCCGTCGACTCCGACACGGCCTCGGCGGTCGGCGTGCCCGGGCTGTACGCGGCGGGCGAGGTCGCCGGCGGGATGCACGGCTCCAACCGGCTCGGCGGCAACTCCCTCTCCGACCTGCTCGTCTTCGGACGGCGGGCGGGGCTGCACGCGGCGCAGTACGCGCTGGAGTCGGGCGAGCGCGCCGTGGTGGACGACGCCCAGATCGACGCGGCGGCCGCGGAGGCGCTGCGCCCCTTCGGCACGGCCACGGCCGCGGGCGCCGACGCCGCTGACGAAGGGGACGGCGGGCTGGAGAACCCGTACGCCGTCCACCAGGACCTCCAGCAGACGATGAACGACCTCGTCGGCATCATCCGTCGCGACGGCGAGATGCGCCGGGCCCTGGAGCGGCTGGCCGAGCTGCGGGTGCGCGCCCGGCGGGCCGTGGTCGAGGGCCACCGCCAGTTCAACCCCGGCTGGCACCTCGCCCTCGACCTGCGGAACATGCTGCTGGTCAGCGAGTGCGTGGCCCGCGCGGCCCTGGAACGCACCGAGAGCCGGGGCGGCCACACCCGCGAGGACCACCCCGCGATGGACCGCTCCTGGCGGCGGGCGAACCTGCTGTGTCGACTGGTCGACCCGACCGGCGCGCGTACGGCCACCGACCCCGGCGCCCCGCAGATCACCCTGGAACGGAAGACCACCGACCCCATCCGACCCGACCTGCTCGCCCTCTTCGAGAAGGAGGAGCTGGTCAAGTACCTCGCCGAAGAGGAGCTCTACGAGTGAGTGCGTACCAGGCCAGCTTCAGGGTGTGGCGGGGCGACCAGGACGGCGGCGAGCTGCGGGACTTCGCCGTCGAGGTCCACGACGGCGAGGTCGTCCTGGACATCATCCACCGCCTCCAGGCGACCCAGGCGCCCGACCTCGCGGTGCGCTGGAACTGCAAGGCGGGCAAGTGCGGTTCGTGCAGCGCCGAGGTCAACGGGCGGCCGCGGCTGATGTGCATGACGCGGATGTCCGTCTTCTCCCGCGAGGAAACGATCACGGTGACGCCGCTGCGGGCGTTCCCCGTCACCCGCGACCTGGTCACCGACGTGGGTTTCAACTACACCAAGGCCCGTGAGGTGCCCTCGTTCGTCCCCCCGCAAGGGGTGGCGGCGGGCGAGTACCGGATGCAGCAGGTCGACGTCGACCGGGCACAGGAGTTCCGCAAGTGCATCGAGTGCTTCCTGTGCCAGGACACCTGCCACGTGGTGCGCGACCACGAGGAGAACAAGCCCGCGTTCGCCGGCCCGCGCTTCCTGATGCGCGTCGCCGAGTTGGACATGCACCCGCTCGACGCGGCGGCGGAGACCGGCCTCGACCGCAAGCGGACGGCGCAGGAGGAACACGGCCTCGGCTACTGCAACATCACGAAGTGCTGCACCGAGGTCTGCCCCGAGGGCATCAAGATCACGGACAACGCGCTGATCCCGCTGAAGGAGCGGGCGGCGGACAAGAAGTACGACCCGCTGGTGTGGCTCGGCAACAAGATCCGCCGCCGCGCTGACTGACCGCCGGCACGTGGCCCGGGCGCGGTCGGGGAACCCGCCGCGGCCGGGCCACGTGCCGCCTCCACGGTGGTACGGGTCCGCTCCTGTCCGCGGGAGCGGAACCCGGGGGTCGCCGTCACCCGCCGCCTGCGCCGCCTGCGCTGCTGGGCTGACTGACGGGCACTCGCCGCGGACCCACCCGTTGTCCGCCGCCTGCGGCCCGGTGGGGCTTGTTCGCGCAGTTCCGCCCCCTACGCCCAGAGGGCGTGGGGGGACCCCCAGCGCCCCTAAAGACCCTCGTCCCGCAGGTATCCGATGGGGGCAGCGAACCAGGGGCGCGGGGAACTGCGCGACCAGCCACACACAGCCCGCAGACGAAAGGGGGCTTCAGGGGCGCTGGGGCCCCCACGCCCTCTGGGCGTGGGGGGCGGAACTGCGCGACAAGCCACAGACTGCCGGCACAAGGCCACCGCACCCGCAGAGAAACGGCGCTGCTTGGGGGCGCTGGGGTCCCCCCGTGCCCGCAGGGCACAGGGGTAGAAACTGTGCGACCAGCCCACCACCGGGTCGCAGAGACCAACGCAACCCGCAGGGCTGCGGCGAGCGCGTCCACATGAGCCACCCGCGGCCCGCAGGGCTACCGCGGTCGAGGGAGGCGTCGTCGAGTCGCGACGGGAAAGGCACGGACATAGCCTCCCCATGTGACGCGAATCGCCCACCGGCTGCTCGCCACCGCGCTGGTGGCGGCATGGGCGCTGGGCGGCCCCGCGGCACCCGCACCCCCACCCGCCACCGCCACCGCCCTCGCGCCGCTCGACGACCCCGTCGCCCTCTCCCGCGACGGCCAGATCACCGACCGCGTCGGCGCCCTCGGCACCCGTACGGCCGACGTCACGCGCGCGCTCGACCGGCTGTACGACGGCCAGCGGCTCCAGCTCTTCGTCGTGTACGTGCGGGACTTCTCCGACCACACCGCCCAGGGCTGGGCCGACGCCACCGCCCGCCGCAACGGGCTCGGCACGGACGACGTGCTGCTGGCCGTCGCCACGCACGAGCGGCAGTACGCGTACTGGGTGGCCGCCGCGTCCCGGCTCACGGACGCCCAGCTCGCCGACGTCGCGCGCACCGCGATCGTGCCGCCGTTGCGGCAGCACGACTGGGCCGGCGCCGCGATCGGCGCCGCCGACGGATACGACGCGGCGCTCGGCGGGCAACCCGTGCCGACGCCCGCCGTCACGCCCGGCGACCCGGACCCGGGCGCCGCGCCCGTCGGGACCGGCGCCGGGGACCTGGTGCTGCCGGTCGGGGTCGCGATCGCGGTCGCCGGCGTCGCCGGGTACGCCGCGCTGCGCCGGCGCAAGCGCAGCGCCACCCGCACCACCCCGCAGGGCGGCCAGGCCGGCTGGGGCGGCGGCGCCGACACCGGTCCGCCCCTCCAGGAACTGGACGCAGCCGCCCGGCAGGCGCTCGTCGACACCGACGACGCCCTGCGCACCAGCCAGGAGGAGCTGGGCTTCGCGACGGCGCAGTTCGGCGAAGCCGCGGCGAAACCCTTCGTCGAGGCCGTCGCCCACGCCCGCGCGCAGTTGACCGCCGCGTTCCGGCTGCGCCAGCAACTCGACGACGCGTTCCCGGAGGACGACGCCACGCGCCGCCGCATGCTGACCGAGATCGTGGAACGGTGCTCGGACGCCGACCGCCGCCTCGACGCGGAGGCGGCGGACTTCGACCGGCTGCGGGACCTGGAGCGCACCGCGCCCGACGCGTGGGAGGCGGTGCGCGCCGCGTGGGCCGAGCTGGACGGGCGCGCCATCAGCACGGAGGCCGCGCTCACGGTGATGCAGCAGCGGTACGCGCCCTCCGCGTCCGCACCGGTCGCGGGCGACCCCGCGCAGGCCCGGGACCGGCTCGTCTTCGCCAAGACCGCCGTCGATCGGGCCCGTACGGCGCTCGACGGCGCCGACCGGGCGACCGCCGCCGTCCAGATCCGCGCGGCCGAGGGCGCGCTGGCCCAGGCGACCCGGCTGGTGGAGGCGGTGGACCGGCGGGCGCAGGAGATCGCCGAAGCGGTGGGCGCGCTGCCCGGTGCGCTCACCGAGACGGACAGCGACCTCGCCGAGGCCCGCGGCGTACTGAAGGGCACCGCGCCCGAGGAGTCCACTGCCTCGCTCCAGGGCCGGATCGCCCGGGCGGAGGCCGTGGCCGCGGAGGTGCGTCGGGAGATGGCGGCCGAACGGTACGACCCCATCGACGCGCTGCGCCGCCTGGACGAAGCGGACGCCGCGCTGGACGAGGCGCTCGCGGGCGCGCGGGCCGCCGACGAAGAGGTGCGACGGGCGCGGGGGCTGCTCGGCCAGGCCGAGCTGGGGGCGCGCGCCGCGGTGGGTGCCGCCGCGGACTACGTCACCACGCACCGCGGTGCCGTCGGCAGCGAGGCGCGCACCCGGCTGGCCGAGGCGCAGCGACACCTGGAGCTGGCGGCCCGGCCGACCACCGGAGGAGCCGGCGACGCACGGACCGCGCTCGCCGAGGCCCAGCGGGCCGACGCGCTGGCCCGGGAGGCGCTGCGGATCGCGGAGCAGGACGTACGCGCGTACGGCAATCGCTTCGGCCCGGGCGGCGGCGGCAGCGCGGGCGGCGGTCTGGGCGGTGCGGTCCTCGGCGGGATCATCCTGGGCGGGCTGTTCGGCGGGGGTGGAGGAGGGCGAGGGGGCGGCGGCTTCGAGGGCGGAAGCGGGGGGTACGGCGGCCGGCCCGGCAGCTTCGGCGGCAGCGGCACCCGCGGCCGGATGGGCGGGGGGCGTTTCTGAAGGGCACGGCGCACCCGCACGGCGCGGACCGTCACGGCGTCTCAAGGAGGAGCAGCACGATGACCAAGCAGACCATCCTGGGCCGGGTCGCCCAACTGGCGAAGGCCAACATCAACGCCCTGCTGGACCAGGCCGAGGACCCCCAGAAGATGATCGACCAGCTCATCCGCGACTACGCGAACAACATCGGCGAGGCGGAACGCGCCGTCGCGGACACCATCGGCAACCTGCGGCTGATGGAGCAGGACCACGCGGAGGACGTGGCGGCGGCCGGCGAGTGGGGCGGGAAGGCGCTCGCTGCCAGCAAGAAGGCGGACGAGCTACGGGCGGCGGGCCAGGCCGCGGAGGCGGACCGCTTCGACGGGCTGGCCAAGGTCGCGCTCCAGCGCCAACTCCAGTCGGAGAAGGAGGCGAAGGCGGCGGAGCCGGTGATCGCCGCCCAGACGGAGGTGGTCGCGCAACTGCGCACCGGGCTCGACCGGATGAAGGGCAAGCTCTCCGAACTCCAGGCCAAGCGGAACGAACTGGTGGCCCGCTCCCGCACCGCGGAGGCGCAGAACCGCATGGTCGACGCGGTCAAGAGCGTCGACGTGCTCGACCCGACGAGCGAACTCGGCCGCTTCGAGGACAAGGTCCGCCGCGAGGAGGCGAGGGCGGTGGGCCGCCGAGAACTCGCGGCGTCCTCCCTGGACGCGCAGTTCGAGGAACTGGAGGCGACGGGCGACACGGCGGAGGTCGAGTCCCGCTTCGCCGCGCTGAAGTCAGCGGGCTGATCGGGGTGCCCCGCGCGGGCGGCCGCGCCGACCTCTGCGGCCTGGTGATGGGCGGCCGCGGACGGCAGAGAGCGTACGGCCCCGCGGCCCGTGGCCGCTCCAGGCACAGGCTGCCGCCGCCCCCGTTCAGAACATGCTCAGCAACTGCTCCACCGTCGGTTCCGACGCACCCCCGCCCGGGAGGGCGAGCTCGAACCAGACCGACTTGCCGCGCGGAGTGCGGCGCGAGCCCCACGCCGCGCTCAGGAGGCCGACGAGTTGCAGGCCGCGGCCGCCCTCGTCCGTGTCGCGGGCGCGCCGGCGGCGGGGTTGGACCAGGCCCGAGTCCCAGACCTCGCACACCAGCGTGCGGTCCCGCAGCAGCCGCAGCCGGATCTCGCCCTCCCCGTACCGCAGCGCGTTCGTGACCAGCTCGCTGACCAGGAGTTCCACCGTGTCGACCAGGGGCTCAAGGTCCCAGGAGACCAGGAGGGCGCGGGACAGCTCGCGGGCCCGGCCCACCGAGCGGGGCTCGCGCGGCAGGGTCCAGTCGCCCACCGCGTCCGACCGCAGGCCCCGCACCTGGGCCATCAGCAGGGCGATGTCGTCCTCGCCGTGCCGGGTGTCGAGGGTGGTGAGGACGTGGTCGCAGACGTCCTCCAGGGACAGCGGGGGCGCCTCCTCGTCCCGTCGCGCGAGCGACTTCGCAGGCTCCGCGATCGCCGCGCGGAACGCCCGTAGCCCCTCGTCCAGCGGATGGTCGCGGGACTCCACGAGCCCGTCGGTGTACAGCGCGAGGAGCGCGCCCTCCGGCAGTTCGACCTCGACGTCCTCGAACGGCTCCCCGCCCACGCCCAGCGGCATTCCCGGGGGCACGTCCAGCAGCAGCGGCTCCTCGCCCGGTTCGACCAGGACGGGCGGCAGGTGTCCGGCGTTGGCGAAGGTGCAGCGGCGGGTGACGGGGTCGTACACGGCGTAGACGCAGGTCGCGAGGTACACCTCGGAGAGGTCGGCCTCGCGGGACTTGTGGGCGGCGCGGGCGCCCGGCTGGGCTCCGCTGGGGCCGCCGAGACCGCGGGCTATCTCGTCCAGCGCGGACAGCACCTCCGCCGGCTCCAGGTCGAGCAGCGCGAGGGTCCGCACCGCGGTGCGCAATTCGCCCATGGCCACCGCGGACCGCAGCCCCCGGCCCATGACGTCGCCGACGACCAGCGCCGTGCGGTGCCCGGGCAGTTCGATGACGTCGAACCAGTCGCCGCCGACCTCGGTGGTGGTGTTGCCCGGCAGGTAGCGACAGGCGATGTCGAGGCCCGCGGCCTCCGGATCGCCCGGCGGGAGCAGGCTGCGCTGGAGGATGAGGGCGCGCTCGTGCTCCCTGCGGTAGAGGCGGGCGTTGTCGATGCAGACCGCGGCGCGCGCGGCGAGTTCGACCGCGAGCGCCCGGTCCCGTTCGCCGAAGGGTTCGCTGCCCTTCGTACGGGAGAACTGCACCAGCCCGACCACCACCTCGTGCGCCACCAGCGGAACGGCGAGGGTGGACTGTACGAGCCCGCCGTCCTCGGCGGGGATGGTGTGCACCCGGGCGGTGCGCAGCGCCCGTGCGCAGGGCGAGTCGGCGCCGTAGCGGTGGACCTCGCCGACGGCGGTCGGGGTGCGGCCGCGGGAGCCGCACCCCGGGGTGGTGATCAGCGGGGCGTCGGACACGGCGCTGGCGAAGGCGACCCGGCGCAGGGCGGCGCTGCCCCGGCCTCCGCCGCCGGTGGCGGGCGCGGCCTGGCGCTCGGGCGGTGCCGCGTCGCCCGCCAGCAGTGCCTGGTACAGGTCGACGGAGGCGAGGTCGCAGAAGCCGGGGACGGCGACGTCGAGGAGTTCGCGGGCGGTGGTCTCCAGGTCGAGGGAGTTGCCGATGCGGGCGCTCGCCTCGTTCAGCAGGGCGAGGTTGCGCCGGGCGCTGGCGGCCTCCCGCGCGGCCACGTGGCGGCGCGTCACATCGGTGCCGATGCCGGCCACTCCGATGGTCCGGCCGGTGCCGCTGTGGACGCGGTAGAGGTTGATGGACCAGTGCCTGCGCTCGGTGGAGTCGGGGCACGAGCCGACCAGTTGCAGGTCGATCACGGACTCGCCGGTCTCCAGGACGCGGCGCAGCGCGGCCGCCATCCGGTCGCCCTCCCCGCGGGGGAGGTAGTCGTGGACGGTGCGTCCGCGGTGGTCGTCAGCGCTGCCGCCGAAGACGGTGGCGAAGCGCTCGTTGGCCCGCTTCACCTTCAGATCGGTGCCGAACAGCACGAACCCGAAGGGCGATTGGCCGAAAATGGCTTGCGAGGCGGCGAGGTCGGTCTCGATCTGCCGCAGGGCCCGTACGTCCACGACGATGCAGAGCGCGGCCCGCTCGCCGCTCTCCGTCTCGGTCGGCATCACGTACACCTCGGCGAGGCCGTGGCTGCGGGGCGAGTGGGGGAGCCGGAAGGGCACGAGGCCCGTCCACTCCTTGCCGTCGAGGATCTCCTTGACCCGGTGCCGGCCGCGCGGCCGCAACTCCTCGGGGAGCAGCACCTCGATCGGGTCCCGGCCCCTGACCTCGGACGCCGTGATGCCGAAGAGGTCGACGGCGCGCCCGCTCCACTGGTCGACCAGCCCGTCGGGGCCTATCGAGAAGGAGGCGACCTTGATGTAGTCGTAGATCGAGCCAGGCGGACTGCTCTGCCACACGGCACCGCCCGCCGTCCCAGGTATCTCGCTCACGCGACCGTCCCCTCCAGCTCACCGCACCGGACCGGCCATGACCGCAGTATTCAGCACTACGGCCGTGCCGGACACGGCGTTCACGATCACAGCACGGTCTCGTTCATTTTGCGCCGTGTCAGCAGTGATCGTTGTCCCTTCACACTTTTAACCGGCGAGAGCCAGCTCGAACCACACGGTCTTGCCAGTACTTCCACGTCGGGTACCCCAGCGACGGGCCGATCCGGCGACGAGTTGCAGTCCGCGGCCGTGTTCGTCGTCCGGGGCCGCGGTCCGCTCGACGGGCGGGTCGGGCAGCGGATCGGACACCTCCACAAGGAGGGAGGGGGCGACGTCGACCTGCTCGCGGCGGACCAGTCGGACGCCGATGGGGCCGGATGCGTACCGCAGGGAGTTGGTGACCAACTCGCTGACCAGCAGCACTGTGACATCGCCCACACCGTGGTCCAGTCCCCAGTCGCGAAGGGTGTCCCGGACGGCGTGACGGGCGGAGCGCACGGCGCCGGGCTCGGCGGGGAAGGTCCATTCGGCGCTCGTGCTGTCGGTGTCGATCACACCGCTCACTTCACTTCCCGGACCAGCAGCAGATGTCCGCCCCATATCGGGTGGCTAATCATCACATACCCGAAATGCCCGTTGAGATATCCCCCCATCCGGGGCGCACTGTCCGCACCACGGCGACCGCCCGGCGAGCCGCCCCGCTCCGAGCCGATCGCCCATGAGATCACCGCGCGACGGGCGGGCGTACGGGCGGACGGACGGACGGACGGACCGCGTGACGGGCGAGCGGACCGCCGCGCCGGCGAGCCACTTCGACCGGGTCTCAGCCGGTGCCCTCGCGCAGCATCCGGGCGGCCTCGGCGACGGCCGGCCGGTCCTGGTCGAGCCAGTCGACGGCGTCGGTCTCGTCCGGGGCGAGCCAGCGCAGCGCGTCGTGGTCCTCCAGCGGTCGGGGCTCGCCGGAGAGCAGCCGCACCGTCCACACCTGCAGTACGTAACCCGGCTTCAGCGGCCACTCGCCGGGGATCCGGGCGACGGGCTCCGCCTCCACGCCCAACTCTTCGCGCAACTCGCGGACCAGCGCCTCTTCCGGCCGCTCGCCCGGCTCCTGCTTGCCGCCGGGCAGCTCCCAGCGGCCCGCGACCTCCGCGGGGGCGCTGCGGCGCGCGGCCAGCAACCGGCCGCGGTGGTAAACGGCTCCGGCCACCACCAAGCGATCGTGATCTGTCATGCGCCGGAGCGTACCCGCGCCCCGCCGCCGGCCCCGGCCGTCGTCAGCGCACGTCCACATGGCCCGTGGGCCTCAGGGGCGGGACTGCCCCATGCGCTCCACGTGATAGAGCTGCTTGTGCCCCTTGACATCGAGGGAGTCCGCGATGCGTTGGGCCTCGTCCTCGGTGGCGTACTGGCCGACGCGATAGCGGTTGCCGTTGTCGTCCTGGCGTATGACGAGCCAGGTCAGGACCGTGCTGTCGCTCATCGCTCCCCTCCCTCGGTGGGTCCGAGCAGGTATGAAGATCGCCGGGAAACCGCACTACGCATATGCCGGAGCCTACGCCTGACCTTCACTCAGCGGATACGGGTTTTCACAAAGAGATAGGAAACTGGGGGCGCGCACCACTGAATGCGCCCCCTGCGCCCCGCATGCCTCTCCTGTTGCACCGCGACCGGAGCAGGTCGGTACGTGGCCGTCCGTACGCGGCCGCCGGAGCGAGTCCGTCGACCTTGAGCACCTTCACGGCGTCGTACGAACCTCACCATAAGGGCCTGCACCGACAGTGCGGGCCCGCACCCGGCAGTCCGGGCGCACACACCGACGGTCCGGCCCCGACGACCCAGGCCCGACGGCTTCAGAACGGACGGTCGCGGACCGGAAGGCCCGAGGCTCGACGGTCGGGGACCAGCCGGCCACAGGTCCGACAGGCACAAGGCCCGACGGCGCCGGCCCGTCCCCAGGCGGCTCCGCCGACTACGCCCCGCTCACTTCACCGGCAGGCGGTACGCGATCCGGAAACGATCCGCCAGAGCCACGATGTCCGCCGTCTCGACCGCGCGGTCGGACGCGTAGTACGTCCGGGAGACCACCATCACCAGGTGCCCCGGCACCCCGCCGAGCGCCAGCAGCTCCTCCGCGAGCCCCGGCCGGGCGCCGACCTCCTCGGAGACGTTGTCCACGACGACGTCGATCGCCGCCATCCGCTCGACCACGCCGCAGCCGCCGAGCGGCCCCTCCTCCGGCAGCATGACCGGGGTCCGCCCGGTGAGCTCCAGCGGCTCCCAGGAGGTGGAGAGCATGATCGGTTCGCCGTTCTCCCGGAAGACGTAGCGGGTGCGCATCACCCGGTCGCCGACCCGGACGCCCAGCCGCTCCGCGATCTCCTCGTCCGCCTCGTCCTGGTCGCTGCGCGACTCCCAGGTGCCGCGCAGCCCGTCGGTCGCCTGCTCCTGCCGGAAGGGGTTCGCGCCCGACGGGGGGCGGAAGCCGGAGCGGGCGATGTGCCGCGGCACGGGCCGTTCGCGCACGTACGTGCCGGACCCGGACCGCCCCTCGACCAGGCCCTCCGCCATCAGGACCTTGCGGGCCTCCAGGGCGACGGTGTCCGAGACCCCGTACTCCTCGCGGATCCGGGCCTGGGAGGGCAGCCGGGTGTGCGGCGGCAGCGAGCCACTGACGATCTTCTGGCGGAGGTCGCTCGCCACGCGCAGATACGCCGGCTGCTCACCGATGCCCACTGGCCACTCCCATCACATTGACAGACAGCAACAGCCTCGCAACGGTGGGTTGTTGCCTGCAACCATCGGCCAAAGCATCGCGCACGGTGAGGAGTTCCGCTCCGACAGGGCATTACCGCAAGTACGAACGATCGTTCCGCATCAAACCATTGACCTTAATGGTCCAGACCAATAGCGTCCTGTGCTGCACGACGCCCGTTCACGGAAGAGCCCGGCGCACGTGTGCGCGGCCGTGCCCCGGCCCGTGCCCACCGCCCCGCCGGGACCACGCACAGGAATGAGCCCCCATGCGTCGAAGAAACCTCGTCCGGACCGCTGTTGCCGCCACCTCCCTGTCCCTCCTCGCCGCCCTGGCACCGACCGCCGTGGCGCACGGCGGGGACCGCCACGACGGCGACGACGACCGCCGCTCGTACAAGCGCATCGGCTACTTCACCCAGTGGGGCGTGTACGGGCGCGACTTCCAGGTCAAGGACCTGGACACCAGCGGCCAGGCCGCCAAGCTCACCCACATCAACTACGCCTTCGGGAACGTCAGCCCGGACGGCAAGTGCATGATGCAGGGCCCGGCCGGCGAGGCGGACCCCTGGGCCGACTACCAGCGGCCCGTGCCCGCCGCCGACTCCGTGGACGGCGTCACCGACTCCCCCGACCAGCGGCTCGCGGGCAACTTCAACGAACTCGTCGAGCTCAAGGCGAAGCACCCCGGCCTCAAGGTGATGATCTCCCTCGGCGGTTGGAGCTGGTCCACGCACTTCTCCGACGCGGTGCTCACCGAGGAGAAGCGGAAGGCGTTCGTCTCCTCCTGCATCGACCTCTACATCAAGGGCAACCTGCCGGTCGACGGCGCGCGCGGCGGACAGGGCGCGGCGGCCGGCGTCTTCGACGGCATCGACCTGGACTGGGAGTGGCCGGGCTCGTCGGGCGAGGACGACACGGTCTACCGGCCCGAGGACAAGCAGAACTTCACCGCGGTGGTGCGGGAGTTCCGCAAACAGCTCGACGCGTACGCGAAGGGCCAGCCGAAGCAGCAGGACGGCAAGCGCAAGCGCTACGAGCTGTCCGCCTTCGTGCCGACGGCGCCCGCGAAGATCGACGCGGGCTTCGAGGTCCGCAAGATCATGAAGGACTTCGACTTCGTCAACCTCCAGGGCTACGACTTCCACGTCTCCGGCGAGAAGACCACGGCCCAGCAGTCGGCGCTGTACGCGAAGAACGACTTCAGCGTGGACCAGACCGTGAACGACTGGCTGCGCCGGGGCGCACCGGCGCACAAGCTGGTGATGGGCATGCCCGCGTACGGCCAGGGCTGGACGGGCGTCAAGGGCGGCGGCGACGGCATGGGGCAGCCGGCCGAGAAGCCCGCTCCCGCGAAGTTCCAGCCGGGCTTCGAGGACTACAAGGAGCTGAAGAAGCTGGCCGCGTCGGGCCAGTACGAGGTGTACCGGAAGCACGGGCAGGCATGGCTCTTCGACGGCAACACCCTGTGGACGTACGACGACCCGAAGGTGCTGCGCGCCAAGACGGAGTACATCCGCGACCGGGGGCTCGGTGGCGCGATGTTCTGGTCCCTCGACGGGGACACGGCGGACGGCGAGCTGATGCGCACCGTGGACCGGGGGTTGTCGCACGACGACTGACGGTCGGATGCGAAGCTGGGACCGGAAGCTTGCGGGCTGAAGGTCGGGAGCCACCGGCCGAAGGCTGAGGCGCGCGCTGACGTGCGCGCCGTCGGACGGGACGCGGCCCGGGCAGGGGCCGGGGCGCGTCCTTGGGAAGAGGTCGGTGTCGCAGGGCTGTCGGTGGCCCGGGCACCGGCCTCTTCCGCCATTCCGCGGCGGCGTCGGCATCGGCATCGGCATCGGACCGACGCGCCCGGCCGGCTCGACGTCGGTCAGCCGGCCGCCCTGCCGGAGGCGGTACGGGACGGCGCCATCGATCCGGTCCGGTGCGCGCTCGCCGCCCGTGGCCTTGCCCGTGCTCCTGCGTGCGGCCGTTCCTGCGTACGGCTTCGGCGTACGGCCGGGGCGGCGGGCCAGCCCCGGCCGGCCGTCCTCAGACGCGTTCCTCCCGGGCCGGTGCCGCGGTCTCCAGCCCCTTCAGCGCCTTGCGGATGGCGACTTCGGTGTCGACCTTCAGCGCCTCGTCGGCCGAGTAGACGTGGTCCCAGAAGACCTCTTCGCTGGTGGCCTTCGCCGCCTTGTCCCAGTGCGCGCGGGACGCGTCGAACTGGTCGGCGCGCTGTAGCACCGTCTTGCGCACGTCGCCCTGCCACGAGTGGCCGCGCAGGGCCTTCGCGGAGTCGGCGAGGGCGCTGGAGGTGTCCTTCGCCCAGGCTCGGTGCAGATGGGCGGCGGCCGTGAACTCGTCCTCGGGCAACCGGAAGCCCGAGCGCAGGAAGCCGTTCTCCGCCTTCAGATAGGCGACCTGGTCGGCGGTGAGGGTGCCGGCGTCCCGGCGCAGGGAGCCGGTCGTCTTCTCGTTCTTGGTGGTGGAGTAGCCGCAGCTGACCCGGCGGTCGCCCTGCTTCCAGCTCTCGCCGGTGGGGAAGTAGTAGTACGGCTCCATCGACGCGGGGATCGCCCACACGTCCATGGCGTACGCGAAGTCGATCTCCTCGCAGCGCAGTTCGGCCACCGGCGCGAGGGCCTCCTCGCCCGGGTAGTCGTCGTATCCGGTGATCGCGTAGCCGCCGGTGATCTCGGCCTCGTGCGGGCTGCCGCAGTCGATGACCTTGACGTCGGAGACCTCCTTGCCGTCCTTGTCGCCGGCGCCGGGGAGGTCGTAGCAGTCGCCCTTGCGCAGGTCATCGACGGTCCGGTGGCTCGCGACCTCGTCGACCCCTTCCTTGAACCCCTTCCAGAACTCGCCGGCGCCGCCGGTGGCGAAGAAGAGGGTGATCAGCAGCGTGGAGACGGTGGAGAGCACGATGCCGCTGATCGCGAGGCCCCGGCCGCGCTGGCCGCGGCGCTTGATCTGCCGCAACCCGACCAGCCCGAAGACCAGGCCGAGCGGCGGCAGGCAGCAGACGATGCCGGAGATGAGGGAGGCGATGGAGAGCCCGTTGACGGTCGGGGCGACGGGGGCCGCGGGGTACGCCGGGTACTGCTGGTGCGGGTAGTACGCCGGGTGCTGCCCGGGCCCGGGCGGTACGGGCTGCTGCCCCGGGTACGGTCCGGGCTGCGGTGCCTGCGGCTGTTGGCCGGGCTGGGGCTGTTGGCCGGGCTGGTCGGGCCCTGGCGGCTTGAAGGGGTCCACGGGTGTCCTACTCCTCATCGGGGATGCGCCCGGTTGCCGAGTCGCGCCGGGGAGGGGGCCGGGGCCGTCGGGGTGCGGGAAAGCACGGGAATCAGTTCAGAATCGTATAAACATTGCGCCGTTCGGGGTACGGCGGGGCGCGATGCAGGAGCCCGGCCCGCGTTGCGGCCCAACCGTGCCCCGGGCCGCCCGACGCGCCCGGAGCCGTACCCGTGCCGTACCCGCCAACAGGCCCCGTCGCGGTGGCGCGCCGCCCGCCCCTCGCCGAGGATCCGTTCCATGGCACGAGCACGCCCGAAGACCACGGTGGTCAACCTGAAGGGCCACCGCGACGACCCCGCGTACGACGACGTCCTCTACGTGGGCCGCGCGATGCACCGCGGCGGCTGGCACCTCGACGGCTCCCCGCTGTCCTGCCCGTGGCACCCCGGCCGCGACGGCACCCGGTCGGAGGTCATGGCCCGCTACCGGGACTACCTGCTCTCCCGCCCCGACCTGCTGGCGCAGCTCCCCGCACTGCGGGGCCACCGGCTCGGCTGCTGGTGCGTCCCCGAGAAGTGCCACGCGGAGGTCATCGCGGAGTTGGCCGACGCGGGCTACGGGGCGGCCGGGAAGCAGTCAAAATGATGATCGCTCCGGCAGTACCCTTGGGCAACGGCCCGTACGACCTGCGGCGAGCGCCGGCGGCAAGGGTCGACCCACCCCGCCGAGGAGCGACCCCAGATGCCAGCAGCACCGTCCGCCGCCCTTGAACGGATGCTGTCCGTCCTGCTGTGCCCCGTGTGCTCGGCCCCCTTCGAAGCGGTCGAACGCACCCTGCGGTGCCCGGCCCGCCACACCTTCGACATCGCCCGCCAGGGCTACGTCGGCCTCCTCACCGGCCACCGCGGACCGGCGACCGCCGACGCCCCCGCGATGGTCCGGGCCCGCACCGCCTTCCTGAACGCCGGCCACTACGCCCCGCTCGCCACCGCACTCGCCGCCCGCGCCGCCGCACTCGCCCCCACCCCCGACGCCACCCTCCTGGACGCCGGCGTCGGCACCGGCCACTACCTCGCCGCCGCCCTCGACGCCCTCCCCGCGGCAACCGGCCTGGGCCTCGACACCTCCCCCCACGCCCTCCGCTCCGCCGCCCGCATCCACCCCCGCGCAGCCGCCGCCAGTTGGGACGTCTGGCGCCCCCTCCCCCTGCGCACCGACTCCGTCCACCTCCTCCTCAACGTCTTCGCCCCCCGCAACGCCCCCGAGTTCCACCGCGTCCTCCACCCCACCGGCACCCTCCTCGTCGTCACCCCCGCCCCCACCCACCTCCACGAACTCCGCACCGCCCTCGACCTCCTGAACGTCGACCCGACGAAGGAGGACCGGCTCCACCAAACGCTCTCCACCACCTTCCGCCGCGAGGACGTCCAAACCCTGGAGTACGTCATCCACCTCCCGGCACCGGACGTGCTCAACCTGGTGACGATGACCCCCTCGGCCCACCACATCCCCCCCGACACCCTCAACACCCGGGTCGCCGCCCTCCCGAACCCCCAGCCGGTGACGGTCTCCTTCACGGTGTCGACGTTCCGCCCGCTCAACTAGGGCACGTCCGGTAAGCCCAATTCCAGAAGCGCTTCTCCCAGCACCGGCTGCGGATGCTTGAACTCCTGGATCCACAGGGACCGGTGGCCTGCCTGCCGTCGCGGCAAGACTTCGTGGAGGGCCTCGACAAGGCCCTTGAGGACCTCGACAGGTAGCCTGCGAAGCTCGCTCGGGCCTACGGCACAGCAGACATCAGCCCTCCCGCCCACACACAACTCGGCAAAGCGGACCGAGTTGGAAATGCAGCAACGCCCAACTGTCTGCGGCGGATGCTTCCATAACGCCATGAGGACCGTGCACGAGACCGTCGCCCTTCTCCCCGAACCGCAGCAACTCCGTGCGCATCTCCGCGCACTGGCCGTCCTGGACACCGCGATCGGCGACGATCCGCAGTTCTGCCAGTACACCTTCGACACCACTTGGGGACCTGGTACCGAGGCAGCCCTGATGGCGAACGGCTCGGGTGACGACTTCTCCGTCCTCTTCACCTCGGCCGGCGTGCTCATACGGGGCTTCGCCCACGAGTCGGAGATGAGCCCGTACAGAACGGACAACAAGCGGGTCTGGCCCGGTGTCGTCGACGAAGTGCCCTCCACGCTGCGCCCGTTCCTGGACGAACCCGCCTTCCGCGACGAGGACATCGACACGCCCCGGGTCACCGCCTGCCTGTGGCGGGAGACCGGCTCCCCCGCCTGGCGCACCGGCTCGAACATCGGCTTCCCCAAGGGCAGCGGGACCCCAGACGGTTCCGACTCCCTCTTCCGCCTCCTCACCCATCGCTCCCCCGAGGCCGCCCAGGCCCACTTTGAGGACTACTACGAGCGCTCCGTCCCCCTCGACGCCGTCCGCCACGTCCTCGCCGGACACCCCCTCACCCCCACGATCGCCAGGGCCCTCAATCCGGCCGCCCTCTCGGACGACGCACTACTCCGCAGGATCGCCACGCATCCCGAGGCGGCCGCCTACCTGTCCCACGACGGCGAGTTCGACCTCGCCCGCACGGACCCGATCGAGTCGATCGCCCTGCCCAACGGCCTCGCAGTGGAGCCCGTCGCCGGCTGCAACGCGGGCGGCACCCACTACCTCTGCGGCCCGGTCTCCGACGGCCCCCGCCCCGTTCTCTACACGGACTCCGAAGGCAGGGCCTCCCTCATCGCGGAGTCCCTCGCCGAAGCGTTGGCCCTCGCCATCGCCCTGCCGTCTTGGCACGACGCCCTGGCCGGCCTCCGCCCGCCGGCCCTCAACGCCGACTACCTCGACGACCACCCGGACCACCCCACGGTCCGCAACCGTCTCCTCGCCGCGCTCCGCCTTCCCCCGGCCACCGACCGAGAAACCCTGGACCGCCTGCTGACCACCGCCGCCCGCACCGTCCCCGACGGGTTCCTCCCGCACGTCCCCGGCGAGGAGGATTCCGAGTTTGAGCCCCTGCTCGAACGATCCACCGAGTAGGGACCAACGCCCATCCAGCACCGTGAACGACGAAGGGGTCGGCTCCTTGAGGGCCGACCCCTTCTCTGCTGCACGCTTGCGAGATCACTTCACACTCGGCATGGAACCGCTCAAACGTTGAACCGGAACTCCACCACGTCCCCGTCCTGCATCACGTATTCCTTCCCCTCCATCCGCGCCTTCCCCTTCGCGCGCGCCTCCGCCACCGAGCCGGTGGCGATCAGGTCGGCGAAGGAGATGACCTCCGCCTTGATGAAGCCCTTCTGGAAGTCGGTGTGGATCACGCCCGCCGCCTCGGGGGCCGTTGCGCCCTGCTTGATGGTCCAGGCGCGGGATTCCTTGGGGCCGGCCGTGAGGTAGGTCTGGAGGCCGAGGGTGGCGAAGCCGACGCGGCCGAGGGTGGCGAGGCCGGGCTCTTCCTGGCCCATGGACTGGAGGAGCTCCAGGGCCTCGTCGTCGTCGAGTTCGATGAGTTCGGACTCGATCTTGGCGTTGAGGAAGATCGCCTCGGCGGGGGCGACCAGGGCGCGCTGCTCGTCCTTGAAGTCTTCGTCGACGAGTTCGTCCTCGTCGACGTTGAAGACGTAGAGGAAGGGCTTCGTGGTCAGCAGGTGGAGCTCGTGGAGCAGGTCGCCCTGTTCGGTGCCCTTGGTGATGCCGGCGGAGAAGAGGGTCTGGCCGGACTCCAGGATCTTCTGGGCGGACTCGACCGCGGCGAGGACGGCGACCTTGTCCTTCTGGAGGCGGGCCTCCTTCGTCAGGCGGGGGACCGCCTTCTCGACGGACTGGAGGTCGGCGAGGATCAGCTCGGTGTTGATCGTCTCGATGTCGTCCTTCGGGGAGACCTTGCCGTCCACGTGGACGACGTTCTCGTCCTTGAAGGCCCGGATGACCTGGCAGATCGCATCGGACTCACGGATGTTCGCCAGGAACTTGTTGCCCAGGCCCTCGCCCTCGCTGGCGCCGCGGACGATGCCCGCGATGTCCACGAAGTCGACCGTCGCCGGGAGGATGCGCTCGGAGCCGAAGATCTCGGCGAGCTTGGCGAGGCGCGCGTCGGGGACGCCGACCACGCCGACGTTGGGCTCGATGGTGGCGAACGGGTAGTTGGCCGCCAGCACGTCGTTCTTGGTCAGGGCGTTGAACAGGGTCGACTTGCCGACGTTCGGCAGGCCGACGATTCCGATCGTGAGCGACACGGTGGCGACTTCCTGGGCTGGGAGGGGACTGCGTGGACGAGAGGGTGCTTCGGCCGCACCGGGCCGATCCCCCAGTTTACGGCCCGCGCGGGGGTTCCACGGTCGGGGCTCGGGACGCCGCGGTGCCCGGCCCGGAGCCCCCGTCCGCACGCGCAGCCGTCCGAAGGAGGCTGGTGGAGTCGAACTCTTCGCCAAGGTCGTCCAAAGGGCGTGTCCTGAGCCGGATTCCGCCCCCGTCGCAACCTACGTTGTTCGGGTGGAGCAGCCAAGGACGAGTAACCCCCAGCGCCGCCAGCGGCCCCAGACGCCTTCCGCGCAGGGTCCGCTCTCCCCGCAGAGCGCCCTCGCGGACCGTCCCGTCGTGTACGGGGTGCGGCCCGCGCGGTCCCGGCGTCCGGTGCCGCCGCTGGTGCTCGTCCTGCGCAAGCTGCCGAGCCCGCGGCTCACCGGGCTGGGCGCCGGGCTGTTCGCGCTGGTGGCCATGGTGCTGCTGGGCTGTCTGGACTGGCTGCTCTTCGACGGCTCCGCGGTGCTGTACGGCGTGCTGTTCCTCGTCGTCAGCGCCCTGACCGCGCTGTGGGTGCGCGAGGCCGACCTGGTCACCGCGCCGATCAGCGTGCCGATCGCGTTCGCCGCCGGGGTGGTGCCGATCTCCGGCGGCGAGGGCGGCATCGGCGGTCAGGTGATGGCCGTGGTGACGGCGCTGGCGGTGCACGCGGGCTGGCTGTACGGCGGCACGCTCGTCGCGGGGCTGATCACCTGCGTGCGGAAGGTGCGCCAGATGGGTCGGCGCAAGCGCCGAGGACGGCCCGCGGCGCCCCCGGTGGGCCGGGGGCGCTGAGCCACCGGGCCGGTCAGTGCTCGGCGGCCGAGCAGGCCATCGCCGCGCCCACGATCCCCGCGTTGTTCTGGAGCTGCGCCGGCACGATCTCCGCCCGTACGCCCTCGATCAGCGGGAGGAACTTCTCGGCCTTGCGGCTCACGCCGCCGCCGATGATGAACAGCTCCGGCGAGAACAGCATCTCCACGTGCGCCAGGTACTTCTGGACCCGGCGCGCCCAGTGCGCCCAGGACAGGTCGCCGTCCTCCTTGGCCTTGGTGGAGGCGTGGGTCTCGGCGTCGCGGCCGTGCAGCTCCAGATGGCCCAGTTCGGTGTTGGGCACCAGGCGGCCGTCGACGAACAGGGCGCTGCCGATGCCCGTGCCGAAGGTGAGCAGCATCACGGTGCCGCCGCGCCCGCGGCCCGCGCCGAAGGTCATCTCGGCGACGCCCGCCGCGTCCGCGTCGTTCAGCACGGTGACCGCGCTGCCGTCGAGGCGGGAGCTGAGCAGCTGGGCCGCGTCGACGTCGATCCAGCCCTTGTCGACGTTCGCGGCGGTACGGGTGACGCCGCCGGTGACCACGCCGGGGAAGGTGATCCCGACGGGGCCGGTCCAGCCGAAGTGCCGCACCACCTCGGCGACGCCGTCCGCGACCGCGTCGGGCGTCGCCGGCTGCGGGGTCAGGACCTTGTAGCGCTCCTGTGCCAGGTCTCCGGCGTCAAGGTCGACGGGCGCGCCCTTGATGCCGGATCCACCGATGTCCACTCCGAAGACGTTCATGGACACCACGTTACGGGCCGGTCGGCACGCGCACCCCGGGAGCGCCGGCGGGGGTCACCCCGCGCTCGGCCCACCGGCCTTGGCCACCAGCTCCGCCGCCTCGGCGCGCAGGTCGCGGCGCAGCTCCTTCGGCAGCGAGAAGGTGATCGACTCCTCGGCGGACTTCACCAGCTCGACGTCCTCGAAACCGCGCTGCGTCAGCCACTCCAGGACGCCTTCGACCAGTACGTCGGGGACGGAGGCGCCGGAGGTGACGCCGACGGTCGACACGCCCTCCAGCCACGCCTCGTCGATCTCGTCGGCGAAGTCGACGAGGTGGGCGTCGCCCGCGCCGGCGCCGAGGGCGACCTCGACCAGCCGGACCGAGTTCGAGGAGTTCTTCGAGCCGACGACGATGACCAGGTCGGCTTCGGCGCCCATCTGCTTGACCGCGATCTGGCGGTTCTGCGTGGCGTAGCAGATGTCATCGCTGGGCGGCGAGATGAGCTGCGGGAACTTCTCCTTGAGCTTGTCGACGGTCTCCATGGTCTCGTCGACGGAGAGGGTGGTCTGGGAGAGCCAGACGACCTTGGACTCGTCGCGCACCTCGACCTTCGCCACGTCGTCCGGGCCGTCGACCAGGGTGATGTGGTCGGGGGCCTCGCCGGAGGTGCCGATGACCTCTTCGTGGCCCTCGTGGCCGATGAGGAGGATGTCGTAGTCCTCCTTGGCGAAGCGGACGGCCTCCTTGTGGACCTTGGTCACCAGCGGGCAGGTCGCGTCGATCGTCGCGAGCTTGCGCTCGGCGGCCTCGTCGTGGACGACGGGGGCGACGCCGTGCGCGGAGAACATCACGATGGAGCCTTCGGGGACCTCCGCCGTGGCGTCGACGAAGATCGCACCCTTCTTCTCCAGGGTCTGCACGACGTACTTGTTGTGGACGATCTCGTGGCGGACGTAGATCGGCGCCCCGTACTGCTCAAGGGCCTTCTCGACGGCGATCACGGCACGGTCCACGCCCGCGCAGTAGCCACGGGGAGCGGCGAGCAGGACGCGACGGGCTGGAGGCGTTGCAGTCATGCACCCCATCGTAAGGCCGAGCAGAAGAGGCGGGAGTTCACCGCTTGGAGAAAGACTGTCTGGGTGTGCGCGGGGTGCCGTGGGGCGTCCGCGGGCACGGTGACGGACGGCGATGACCGGGCGACGGGCGGACGGAGGGCCGGATGACCGCGGGTGTTCCCGAGTCGAGCGACGACAGCGGCGGCAGCGGCAGTACGGACAGCGGTACGGGCGCGGCGGCGGGCAACGGCGAACTGCGACGGACCCTGGGCTTTCGCGACCTGGTGGTCTACGGTCTGCTCTTCATCGCCCCCATGGCGCCCGTCGGGGTCTACGGGACCCTGGACGCGAAGTCGCACGGCGCGGTCGCCCTCGTGTACGTGGTCGCCACGGTCGCGATGGCCTTCACGGCGGTGAGCTACGCCCAGATGGTGCGGGTCGCGCCGCGCGCCGGCTCCGTGTTCACGTACGCGTCGAAGGGCCTCGGTCAGGGGCCCGGCTTCATCGCCGGCTGGATGGCGATGCTCGACTACCTGCTGATCCCGGCCGTGGCGTACCTCTTCTCCGGAATCGCCATGGAGGCGCTGGTGCCGGCGGTCGACCGGTGGATCTGGACGATGCTCGCCGTGGTCGTGACCACCGCGCTGAACCTGTGGGGGGTGCGGCCGGCGGCCCGGGTCGGCTTCGCGGTGCTGGTGATGGAGATCGTGGTGCTGCTGGTGTTCGTGGTGTCGGCGGTCGTCGTGCTGGCGCAGCACGGTGCGCAGCGCGGCTGGCTGTCGCCGCTCACGGGCGATCTGTCCTTCTCCCTGACGGCGGTGTTCGCCGCGGTGTCGGTGGCGGTGCTGTCGTACCTCGGCTTCGACGCGATCGCGTCGTTCGCGGAGGAGGTGACCGGGGGGTCGCAGCAGGTGGCGCGGGCGGTGCTGCTCTGTCTGGTGCTGGCGGGGCTGTTGTTCTTCGCGCAGACGTATCTGGTGGCGCTGTTGGAGCCGGCTTCGTCGGCGGAGTTGGCCGCGGCGCCGGAGAAGCAGGGGACGGCGTTCTACGACGCGGTGGACTCGTCCGTGGGGACCTGGCTGCACGATCTGATCGCGGTCAGCAAGGCGATCGGCGCTGCGTTCGCGGCGCTGGCGGCGCAGGCGGCGGCGGGGCGGTTGCTCTTCGCGATGGCCCGGGACCGGCGGTTGCCGCGGGGGCTGGCCCGTACGAACGCGGGCGTGCCGCGGGTGGCGCTGCTGGCGGCGGCGGTGGTGACGCTGGTCGCCGCGGTGTGGGCGGCGCGCCGGCCCGAGGGGCTGGACCACCTGGTCTCGGTGGTGGACATCGGTGCGCTGACGGCGTTCGTGCTGCTGCACGCCAGCGTGGTGGGGTGGTTCGTGGTGCGCCGGATGGCGGGGCCGCCGGACTGGCTGCGGCACGTGGTGGTGCCGGTGGTGGGCGCGGCGATCTTGATCGCGGTGATGGCGGAGGCGGCGACGTCGGCGCAGGTGGTGGGCGTGGTGTGGCTGGGTGTGGGGCTGGTGGTGCTGGCGGTGCGCTGGGAGCGACCGGGGGCGCTCTGAGCGCGGCCCCGGCTTTCGGGGCGGGGCGCCGCGCGTCCCGTCACGACGCGTCGCGTTGTCACACCCGGCCGTTACGCTCCCCCGTATGGCTCTCAACACGTCCGCGGAAGCCCCGGTGCCCGTCGGGGAGGTCTCGCGGCTCATCGGGGGGTGGATCGACCGGCTCGGCGCGGTCTGGGTGGAGGGGCAGATCACCCAGATGTCGCGGCGGCCCGGTCAGGGCGTCGTGTTCATGACCCTGCGGGATCCTTCGTACGACATCTCCGTGAGCGTCACCTGCTTCCGGCAGGTCTTCGACGCGGTCGCGGACGTCGTGTCCGAAGGCGCGCACGTCGTGGTGCACGCCAAGCCGGAGTGGTACGCGCCGCGGGGGCAGCTCTCGCTGCGCGCCGCGGAGATACGGCCCGTGGGAGTGGGCCAGCTGCTGGTGCGGCTGGAGCAGCTGAAGCGGTCGCTGGCGGCCGAGGGCCTGTTCGCGCCGGGGCGCAAGAAGCCGCTGCCGTTCCTGCCGCACCGGGTGGGGCTGGTCTGCGGTCGGGCGTCGGCGGCCGAGCGGGACGTGCTGGAGGTCGCGCGCCGGCGCTGGCCCGCCGTCCGCTTCGAGGTGCGCAACGTCGCCGTGCAGGGGGTGCACGCGGTGCCGCAGGTCGTCCGGGCGGTGCAGGAGTTGGACGCGCTGGACGAGGTGGACGTGATCGTCGTGGCGCGCGGCGGCGGCAGCGTGGAGGACCTGCTGCCGTTCTCGGACGAGCAATTGGTGCGTACGGTCGCCGAGTGCCGTACGCCCGTGGTGTCGGCGATCGGCCACGAGCCGGACTCGCCGCTGCTGGACCTGGTCGCCGACCTGCGGGCGTCCACCCCGACGGACGCGGCGAAGAAGGTCGTACCGGACGTGGGCGAGGAGTTGGAGCGGGTGCGCCAGCTCCGGGACCGCGCGCTGCGCACGGTCCGGGGGCTGCTGGAGCGCGAGGAGCGCGGATTGGCGCACGCCCTGGCGCGCCCCGTGATGGAGCATCCGCAGCGGATGGTGGACGAGCGGGCGGCGGAGCTGACGGCTCTTGCGGCGCGCGGCCGGCGCGTCCTGGGCCATCTGCTGGACCGCGCCGATTCGGAGCTGTCGCACACCTGGGCCCGGGTGGTGTCGCTGTCGCCAGCGGCCACGCTGGAGCGGGGGTACGCGGTGCTCCAGCGCGCCGACGGGGGCGTGGTGCGCTCGCCGGCGGACGTGGCGGACGGGGACGCGCTGCGTGCCCGGGTCTCGGAGGGCGAGTTCGCCGTACGGGTGGAGTCCGCGCCGCAGGGCCCGCAGGACGGGGTCGCGCGGGCCGTCGAGGGCGCGTAGCGAGCGGCCGGGGCGCCGGCGGCCCGCGATCACGGAGCGCGGGGAACGAGCACGGGGAACAAGGACCAGGAAGAGGATCACATGGCTGCGAAGACGGACGAGACCGACGGGACGACGCCGGGCGACGCCGCGCGGGGCGGGGCCGCCGCTGACGAGTCGGAGCGCGCCGCGCTCGGCTACGAACAGGCGCGGGACGAACTGATCGACGTCGTGCGCCGGTTGGAGGCCGGCGGCACCACGCTGGAGGAGTCGTTGGCGCTCTGGGAGCGCGGCGAGGAGCTGGCGAAGGTCTGCCGGCACTGGCTGGAGGGGGCGCGGGCCCGGCTGGACGCGACGCTCGCGGCGGACGCCGGGGGCGGCGGGGGCGAGTAGCCGCGACGGCGCCCTACGGGCCGACGCGGGTGCGGACCCGCCTCCGACCTGCGCTTCTGCCGGCGCTGAGGTCGCGTACCCCCACCTCGGGCGGTTATGAGGTGCCTCACACTCCCCGAATAGTTGAAATTTAACCTATGAGGCTACGGTTGGACCCTCCGATTCCGCATCGACGAACCATCGGAAGGTTCCCCAGCATGTCCCTCGCTCTCGACACCGCCGCCCAGGACCTCCTCTTCCGCGAGGCGCGCACCGCGAACACGTTCACCGACGAACCGGTGACCGACGAGCAGTTCCAGGGCGATCTACGACCTGGTGAAGTTCGGGCCGACCGCCTTCAACCAGACGCCGCTGCGCGTCGTCCTGGTCCGCTCCGACGAGGCCCGCGCACGGCTGCTCCCGCACATGGCCGAGGGCAACCGGGCCAAGACGGCAACCGCCCCGCTGGTCGCCGTCCTCGCCGCGGACAACGAGTTCCACGAGGAGCTGCCGCAGCTCCTCCCGCACTTCCCGCAGGCCAAGGACCTCTTCTCGGAGCGCCCGGTCCGCGAGCGGAACGCGAGCGTGAACGCCTCGCTCCAGGCCGCGTACTTCATCGTCGGCATCCGCGCCGCCGGCCTGGCGGCCGGCCCCATGACGGGCTTCGACTTCGCCGGGGTCCAGCGGGAGTTCCTGGACGGGGACCACACCCCGCTGATGATCATCAACATCGGTCGGCCGGGGCCGGACGCGTCCTTCCCGCGCTCGCCGCGACTGGCGTACGACGACGTCGTCACCTCGGTCTGACGGGTCGGCGCGACGGGTCGCCGCAGCCGAACGAACGCCACGGGGCCGCCGCATCCGGGAGTCGGATGCGGCGGCCCCGTGTCACGTCACGCCGCCTGCGCGGTGCAGGAGGTCAGGAGCCCGTGCCGGTGCGGACGGGGCGGGGGCCGCGGGCGCGGACGGCGCGGCCGACGGCAGGGTGGCCCCGGCCTTCAGCGACTCGGCCATCTCCGTCAGCCGGGCGAGCGGAGCCGTACCCGTGACGACCGTCGTCACGCCGTCGTGCTGGCGCACCAGGCCGTCGTACTTCGGGCCCGTCCAGTGCTCCCACGGCTCGCCGTTCACCATCTGCGTCTTGCCGGTGTTGGCCGCCTTCTCGGTGACCTTCGGGACGTACTTGCGGTACGGCTGGGACGACTGCTCGATCGCCACGTACTCCCGCTCCGGGTCGAGGAAGCCCAGGTGCCAAGCTTGCCCCGCCTGCCCGTCGTACCGGACCGAAGTCGGCTTCCAGCCCTTCGACAGCCCCTCCGGCGCCAGCACCGGATAGGACGCCGCGCGCTGCGCCGTCACCAGCTCGACCCGGTAGTCCACCGGCTTCATCTGATCGCTGTCGTCGTTCGGGAGGAAGAAGTAGATCACCGTGACGACGGCTCCGATGACCGCCATCGACAGGACCATGTCCCGCACCGTCTGTTTGCCTCGCATACCTGCCACGCCCCCCATCGTCGCATCCGCCCCCCGCGCTCAAACGTGGGCCCCGCTGCTCATTCTGTCGTTCTGACGATAGAGTCGGATCACCCTCATTTACGGTCGTCGTCGTACAGAAAGGTGCGCTCCGATGTCCGAGCACAACCTGCCGTCCCAGTTGGAGGTCTCGCCCGAGGCCCCCGACCGCAACCTCGCCCTCGAACTGGTCAGGGTCACCGAAGCCGCCGCGATGGCCGCGGGGCGGTGGGTCGGGCGCGGTGACAAGAACGGCGCGGACGGTGCTGCCGTCAAGGCCATGCGGACGCTCGTCCACACCGTCTCGATGAACGGCGTCGTCGTCATCGGCGAGGGCGAGAAGGACGAAGCGCCCATGCTCTTCAACGGAGAGCGCATCGGCGACGGGACCGGCGCTGAGTGCGACATCGCCGTCGACCCGATCGACGGGACGACGCTGACCGCCAAGGGCATGCCGAACGCGATCGCGGTGCTGGCGGCGGCCGACCGGGGCACGATGTTCGACCCCTCCGCGGTCTTCTACATGGACAAGCTGGTCACCGGCCCCGAGGCGGCGGACTTCGTCGACATCAACGCGCCCGTCTCGGTCAACATCCGCCGGGTCGCGAAGGCGAAGAGCTCCTCCCCCGAGGACGTCACGGTCGTCGTGCTCGACCGGCCCCGGCACGACGGCATCGTCAAGGAGATCCGCGAGACCGGCGCCCGCATCAAGTTCATCTCGGACGGCGACGTCGCCGGCGCGATCATGGCGGTGCGGGAGGGCACGGGCGTCGACATGCTGATGGGCGTCGGCGGTACGCCCGAGGGCATCATCACCGCGTGCGCCATCAAGTGCCTGGGCGGCACGATCCAGGGCAAGCTGTGGCCGAAGGACGAAGCCGAGCGCCAGCGCGCGCTGGACGCGGGCCACGACCTGGACCGGGTGCTGCTCACGGACGACCTGGTCAGCGGGGACAACGTCTTCTTCGTGGCGACGGGGATCACGGACGGGGAGCTGTTGCGGGGGGTGCGGTACCGGGCGGAGACGGCGACGACGCAGTCGCTGGTGATGCGGTCGAAGTCGGGGACGATTCGGCAGATCGACTCGACGCACCGACTGTCGAAGCTCCGCGCGTACAGCGCGATCGACTTCGACCGCGCCCAGTAGCCCGGGGCGCCCCGGACCGCCCGCGCGTGCACGGCTCGCGCCTCCCCTGCGGGGGGCTCTGCGGGTGACCTACCCGCCGTGACTCCGCGGGAGCGTTGGTCTCCGCGCCCCGGCGGTGGGCTGTTCGCGCAGTTCCGCCCCCCTACGCCCAGAGGGCATGGGGGGACCCCAGCGCCCCTAGAACCCCTCGCCGTACACCTGCGGGAGCGTGTTTCCCTGCGGCCCGGTGGGGCCGACGCTCCCGTACGGCTACGGCGAGGGGGCCTGGCGCAAGCACCCCCGCACGGGGGCTACGCCGCGTTCTTCTTCGTCGTGGCGCGGCGGCGACGGCGGGCCAGGAGGACGCGTCGCTCCGCTGCCGTCAGACCGCCCCACACTCCGTACGGCTCCGGCTGGAGGAGCGCGTGGTCGCGGCACTCGACCATGACCGGGCAGCGGGCGCACACGCGCTTCGCCGCGTCCTCTCGGGAGAGCCGGGCCGCCGTCGGCTCCTTGGAGGGGGCGAAGAAGAGTCCGGCCTCGTCCCGACGGCACACTGCCTCTGCGTGCCAGGGTCCGTCCTGGTCTTCCCTCACTGGGGCCCGCTGAGTGGGAACGGCGGTCACCGGCAAGGACTGGTACGGCAGTTGCAGCACGGGTCTACTCCTGACGACGGCTTCGCGAGCGAGAGGCGATGCAGCTCTCCCTACCCGCTGTACGCACGCCTATGCACTGAGTGGCCCTCCCTTCCGGGGGCACTGCCAGCGCACGGAGGCTCGTGGCGGGAAGCCGACGCCGGCGGCCCGGCGCGGGCGTTGCGGTCAGCTCAGGTATTTCCGCAGGCGGTTGTGGAGGTCGGCGACCCGTCGGCCGCGCTTCGGCTTGGCCTCGACGTGGCCGAAGACCGAGTATCCGCTGACGACGACGACCGGGGCGTCGGGGTTGGCCGCCTCCAGGGCGCGGATCTCGAAGTTCCCGAAGAGGCCGCTGCCGGTGCCGCGCAGGGTGATGTTCTCCGGGACGCGCACCTCGACGCTGCCGAAGATCGAAGTGGCGTTGATCACCGTGACGCGCTGCTGGAACAGCGCCTCGGTCAGGTCGATCTCGATGCTGCCGAAGATCGAATACGCGTTGGTGCGCTGGCCGATGCTCCAGCGGCCCTTGCGGACCGTGCTGGAGAAGACCGCGACCAGGTTCTCCCCCGGGCCCGCGCCGACCTCGGGGCCGTACCCGTACGGAGCGGCCTCCCGCGCCTTGGCGGCAGCGGCTGCGGCCGGCAGGTCCTGCACTATGGGCTGCAGTTCGCCCAGGGTCTTGGCGCGGTACACCGCCTCGATGCGCTCGGAGTGCTCCTCGGCGTCCAGTCGCCCCTCGGCCAGCGCGTCCCGCAGGATGTCGGCGATCCGGTCCCGGTCGGCGTCGGACGCCCGCATGGAGTCCGACGGCCGGGCGGCCGGGCCGTTCTCCGCGGGGGCGACGGGCTTCTGCGGGTGCTTTTCGAGGTCCACGTCCCAAGGGTAGCGAAACGCGATAGATCGCAACTAGAGGCAACACCCTGAGGAGGATCGGGGATGCCCCCGATCCTCCCCTTACTGGACAGGGCAGTTCGCCCCGCTTGCCCCGATCGTCACCCGCCTCGCCCGCCCCCGGGCAGGACCGCCCGCGACCACCCGCAGCCGCACCGTCACCGCCCGACGGTTACTGAGCCTTACCTCACCCGCTCGCCCGCCCGCGCGCGTTCTACGCTGGGGGGCGCGCCGTCGCCCGTCGGTGTCGTATGCCAATGCCCGCCGTGTGAGGAATGGCCGTCATGCCGGAATTCCAGTACTCCGACCTGCTCCCCCTGGGAGAGGACACCACCCCCTACCGCCTGGTGACCTCCGAGGGCGTCTCCACCTTCGAGGCCGACGGGCGGACCTTCCTCAAGGTCGAGCCGGAGGCGCTGCGCAAGCTCGCCGCCGAGGCGATGCACGACATCTCGCACTACCTGCGCCCCGCGCACCTCGCGCAGCTGCGCCGCATCGTCGACGACCCCGAGGCGTCGTCGAACGACAAGTTCGTCGCCCTCGACCTGCTGAAGAACGCGAACATCGCCGCCGCGGGCGTCCTGCCCATGTGCCAGGACACCGGCACCGCGATCGTGATGGGCAAGCGCGGACAGAACGTGCTGACCGCGGGCGGCGACGAGGAGGCACTGTCGCGCGGCATCTACGACGCGTACACCAAGCTGAACCTCCGCTACTCCCAGATGGCGCCGCTGACCATGTGGGAGGAGAAGAACACCGGATCCAACCTGCCGGCGCAGATCGAGCTGTACGCGACCGACGGCGGTGCGTACAAGTTCCTCTTCATGGCCAAGGGCGGCGGCTCGGCGAACAAGTCCTTCCTCTACCAGGAGACGAAGGCCGTCCTCAACGAGGCCGCGATGATGAAGTTCCTGGAGGCGAAGATCCGTTCGCTGGGCACGGCGGCCTGTCCGCCGTACCACCTCGCGATCGTGGTCGGCGGCACGTCCGCGGAGTACGCCCTGAAGACGGCGAAGTACGCGTCGGCGCACTACCTCGACGAGCTGCCCACCGAGGGCTCCGCCACGGGGCACGGCTTCCGCGACGAGGAGCTGGAGCAGAAGGTCTTCGAGCTGACCCAGCGCATCGGCATCGGCGCGCAGTTCGGCGGCAAGTACTTCTGCCACGACGTGCGGGTGGTGCGGCTGCCGCGGCACGGCGCTTCCCTGCCGGTGGCGATCGCGGTCTCCTGCTCCGCCGACCGCCAGGCCGTCGCCAAGATCACCGCGGAGGGCGTCTTCCTGGAGCAGTTGGAGAAGGACCCGGCGCGCTTCCTGCCGGAGACCACGGACGAGCACCTCGACGAGGGCGAGGTGGTCCGGATCGACCTCAACCGCCCCATGGACGAGGTGCTGGCCGAGCTCACCAAGTACCCGGTCAAGACGCGTCTCTCGCTGACCGGTCCGCTCGTGGTCGCGCGGGACATCGCGCACGCGAAGATCAAGGAGCGGCTGGACGCGGGCGAGGAGATGCCGGAGTACCTGAAGAACCACCCCGTCTACTACGCCGGCCCGGCGAAGACCCCCGAGGGTTACGCCTCCGGGTCCTTCGGGCCCACCACGGCCGGGCGCATGGACTCGTACGTCGAGCAGTTCCAGGCGGCGGGCGGCTCCAAGGTGATGCTCGCCAAGGGCAACCGCAGCAAGCAGGTCACGGACGCGTGCGCCGCGCACGGCGGCTTCTACCTGGGCTCGATCGGCGGCCCTGCGGCGCGGCTCGCGCAGGACTGCATCAAGAAGGTCGAGGTCGTCGAGTACGAGGAGCTGGGGATGGAGGCGGTGTGGCGGATCGAGGTGGAGGACTTCCCGGCGTTCGTCGTCGTGGACGACAAGGGCAACGACTTCTTCACCGAGCCGGCCCCCGCGCCCACCTTCACCTCCATCCCGGTCCGCGGCCCGGGCCTGGGCTGAGCGGATCCGGCTGCGCCGGCGCCGCGGTCTTCCTTGCCCCGAGGGGGCTCGCGCTCTGACTCGCGACAGGCGGCGCAAGTTCAGCCTCGCCGGCGCCGCGGTCCGCCTTGAGCCGAAGAAGCTCGCGCTCCAGCAGGCGACGGCAGCGCAAAATCAGCCTCGCCGGCGATGCTGTATTACCCTCCGCCGCTGTCGCGGTCGACGCCCCGAATCGAGATGTCGAGCGCGACAGCCCTTCGGCGAGGCTGATTTTGCCGGCCCGGCTGGCTTTGTCCCCGCCGGCGAGGCTGATTTTGCCGGCAGGTACTCGCGTCCCTACGCGAACCGCTGGTTCGCCGCGCCCGTACACGCCCGCAGGCGGATCGGGGAGTTCGCCGATTCCTGTGTGGCGCACAAGTTCTGCGCGGCGCTCGGCCGCAGGGTGCCGTCCTGCTGGACGAAGCGCTGGTTGGGTGCGCCGGAGCAGTCCCAGACGATCAGTTCGGCGCCGGAGCGGTACTGCGCGCCGGGGACGTCCAGGCAGCGGTCCTGGGAGAGTTCGGTGTGCAGGGTGGCGGCCTTCGCGTCGTACCACCAGCCCTGGTTGCGGCCGTCGTGGCAGTCCCAGCCGACGACGGCGGTGCCGTTGCGCGTGACGGAGCCGGAGACGTCGAGGCAGCCGCCGGTGGCCTGGTTGCGCAAGGGGGCGTAGGCGTCGTCCCAGGCGAAGGGGCGCAGTACGGGCTTGGCGTCGGAGCTGGTCTCGGCGCAGCTCGCCTCGCGCAGGGCGGAGCCGTAGAGCTGGGTGAGGCAGGCGGCGAACGCCTGGTGGCCCCGGGCGTTGGGGTGGAAGGACTGGCGGGCGGTGTGTTCGCTGGGCGGGACCGGGTTGGACAGGTCCAGGTAGAGGCCGCGGACCCAGGTGTTCTGGGTGCAGACCTCGTGGCCGTGGAAGAGCCGCGAGTTGTCGAGGTAGGTCGCGCCGGTGGAGGCGGCGGCCTGGCGCATGCCGCGCTGGAACGCGGGCACGGCGGTGTCTCGGCCCCAGGTGGTGTCGGAGTCGTAGCCCATGCCGCCGCAGATCAGCTTGCCCGGGAAGTCCGGGTTGTCGCGGAAGTCGGGGCCGATGGGGCTGGGGTAGCCCATGACGACGAGCTTGTAGTCGCCGTCGGCGTACCCGGCGTCGCGCATCACGGTGCGCAGGTCGCGCACGGTGGACTCGACCTTGGGGACGAGGCCGTCGACGCGGGCCTGCCAGCCGGCGGCGTACTTGGCGGCGCAGGGACCCTGGAGGGTGACGTAGCGCACCACGCAGTCGGTCATGACCGGGCCGAACTGGAGGTCGTCGTTGGCCCCGGCGACCAGCAGCACCATCTTGATGCGGGTGTTGCGCGCCTTGACGGCGAGGTTGTCGCTCTGGACCAGTTCGTCGGCGTACTGCTTGGACCCGCCGATGCGGATGTTGCCGGTGTACGCGCCGGAGCAGGAGACGTTGTACGTCACGTCCGCGGCGATGCCGGTGCGGTGGATGGCCGCGTCGGGCGAGCGGTGGCACCAGTTGGTGGGGCCGTCGGTGCCGGGCTCGTAGGTGCCGACGCCCTCGCCGGAGATCTCGCTGTCGCCGAGGGAGATCAGCCCGGTCTTGCGCTGGGCGGGCGGGCGCACCTCGGGGCTGCCGTACAGCTTCACGGCCTCCGCGGCGCGGATCGCCTCCAGCTCCGGCGGCAGCGGCGCCACGGCGCGGGTCGGTGCGGCGGCGGGTGCGCCGGGGTCCGCGGTGGCCGCCGGGGCCGCCAGGCCGACGGCGGCGGCCGCCAGCGCGGCCACGGCGGCGACGGTGCGGCGGAGTCCGCGCCGGGCGGTCCGCTTCGGCGGGTGTTTCACGTGCGTCATGTGCGCCTCCCCTGCTCTTGGGTTACCCCGGGTTCTACTGGCAGGTAGCGCACAGGGGAATAGGCAGAACAAGACAAGTGCTCACCTTTTCAGGAGCCTTGCAGGAGTCCTTCAGGAGGTACACAGCCCATGTCCACCACCGGCGACCAGGCGCACGACCACGGCGCGTACCGCATCGAGCACGACTCCATGGGCGAGGTACGCGTCCCGGTCGAGGCGAAGTGGCGGGCCCAGACGCAGCGGGCGATCGAGAACTTCCCGGTGTCGGGGCAGCGCCTGGAGCGCTCCCACATCGCGGCGCTGGCCCGGATCAAGGGCGCCGCCGCGCTGGTGAACGCCCGGCTGGGGGTGCTGGACGGGGACGTGGCGGAGGCGATCGCGGGCGCCGCGGCCGAGGTCGCCGACGGGCGCTGGGACGACCAGTTCCCGGTGGACGTCTTCCAGACCGGCTCCGGCACGTCGTCGAACATGAACATGAACGAGGTGCTGGCCACGCTCGCGGCGGAGCGGCTGGGCCGCCCGGTCCACCCCAACGACCAGGTGAACGCCTCCCAGTCGTCGAACGACGTCTTCCCCTCCTCGATCCACATCGCGGCCACCGCCGCCGTCACCGGCGACCTGATCCCGGCGCTGGAGCACCTGGCGGGCGCCCTGGAGCGCAAGGCGACCGAGTTCGCGGACGTCGTCAAGTCGGGGCGCACGCATCTGATGGACGCCACCCCCGTGACGCTGGGCCAGGAGTTCGGCGGGTACGCGGCCCAGGTGCGGTACGGGGTGGAGCGGCTGGGGGCCGTGCTGCCGCGGCTGGCGGAGCTGCCGCTCGGCGGCACCGCGGTCGGCACCGGCATCAACACCCCGCCCGGCTTCTCCGCCGACGTGATCGCCGAGGTGTCCCGCGCCACCGGGCTGGCGCTGACCGAGGCGCGCGACCACTTCGAGGCGCAGGGCGCGCGCGACGGGCTGGTGGAGACCTCCGGGCAGTTGCGGACGATCGCCGTCTCGCTGACGAAGGTCGCCAACGACCTGCGGTGGATGGCGAGCGGTCCGCGCACCGGGCTCGCGGAGATCAACCTCCCCGACCTCCAGCCCGGTTCGTCGATCATGCCGGGCAAGGTCAACCCGGTCGTTCCGGAGGCGGTCCTGATGGTCGCGGCCCAGGTGACGGGGAACGACACCACGGTCGCGGTGGCCGGCGCCGCCGGCAACTTCGAACTGAACGTGATGTTGCCGGTGATGGCGAAGAACCTGCTGGAGTCGGTCCGGCTGCTGGCCGCCGCCGCCCGGCTGCTCGCGGACCGCACGGTCGACGGGATCACCGCCAACGTCGAGCGGGCCCGGGAGTACGCGGAGTCGTCGCCGTCCGTCGTCACACCACTGAACCGCTACATCGGGTACGAGGAGGCCGCGAAGGTGGCGAAGCGGGCGCTGGCGGAGCGCAAGACGATCCGCGAGGTGGTGCTGGAGTCGGGGTACGTGGAGCGCGGCGACCTGACGCTGGAGCAGCTCGACGAGGCCCTCGACGTCCTGCGGATGACGCGTCCCTGACCTCCTAAGATCTGCTCATGACAGGCACGGAAGGCGTGGAACGCCGTTGGCGCCCCGGCGAGCACATCCTGTGGCGCTACCGCGACCACGGCGCGTACGACGAACCGAGCGGGCAGGACCAGCGCGACGAACGGAACGGGCGCGGCGAGCACGACCAGCGCGACCAACGCGACGGACGGAACGGGCGCGGCGAGGCAGCCGGGCACGGCGAGCGGGCGGAGCAGGCCGGCTTTCTGATCTGCCGGCCGGCGACGGTCGTTCAGGACAGCGCGGACCTGCTCGCCGTGTGGATCGCCCCCGGCACCCCGTGCATCAAGCCGGTCATCGCGGACGGCACCCCGCTGCACGAACAACCGCTGGCCACCCGCTACACCGCCCCGCGCACGGTGGTGCGCGACCACTGGCGGGGCACGGGCGTGCTGAAGCTGGTGCGGCCGGGCGAGCCGTGGTCGGTGTGGCTCTTCTGGGACGAGGGCTGGACGTTCCGTAGTTGGTACGTCAACCTGGAAGAGCCGCATACTCGATGGTGTGGAGGAATCGACTCCGAAGACCACTTTCTAGACATCTCGGTCCTCCCCGACCGCAGTTGGCTGTGGCTGGACGAGGACGAGTTCGCCGAGGCGCAGCGCGCCGGGCTGATGGGTGCGGAGCAGGCCGCGCGGGTCCGTCGTGCGGGCGCCGCCGCGGTGGAGGTCATCAAGGGCTGGGGGCCGCCGTTTTCGGACGGCTGGGAGCACTGGCGACCCGACCCGGCCTGGCACGTGCCGGAGCTTCCCGGCGACTGGGGGCGCACACCCGCGCGAACTGCGCCCTGAGCGCGCTGCCCCGCCAAGCGGTCGCGCCCCCAAACCTCGGAGCACCCGGAGCAGCACACCGACCCGGGGTCAACTCGGCGCGCTGGCGCCGGGACCGGCCGAAAGAGGGGCGAACACCCCGTCGACGACGCAGATGTGCGGGTGACGGCCCAGATGTGAGGGTGTTCGCCGTCACAAGTTGTCCGACTCCGGTCCAAGAACGCACTCCGGCGTGAAGGACGTCGTGAGACTCTTGATGCGCCCCCGGGGGGCAAACGTAGGATCGTCGTCCGCAAGGCTCACCGTTCTGCACTCGTTCGCCATTCCTTCGGTCATCGTTGAGCGCAGCGCAGGGCCTGACCGTAAGTCACCAAAGAGTCGTCGCGAGTCACTAGAGTCACCACGAGGGGGTGGAGCCGTGCGGGGCCTCCGCCACCCTGTCGACGTCGCCCACGGAGCGGGTATACCGGTCCTTGAGGCGTACGCATCGCACACCCGGCCCAGATGGACGGAAGCCCACGCGTGACGGAGCAGCCCACCTCCCATGAAGGCCGGCAGCCCTTGGCTGCCCGGTCGCAGGAACGCACCCGGCCGCGGGCGGAGTCGGCCGGCGCCACCGCGATGTCCGCCACCGTCTCCCCGGTGCCGGCACCCGGCGGCCCGGGCGCCGGCGGTCCTCCGCCGACCAGCCCCACCACGGCCACCGGCGGTGTCGGCGGCACCGGCGGACCAGGCGGGGCCGCCCTCGACGCGGCCGGCGCGGCCCGCCGCGAGGGCGACCGACTGCGCTTCGTGGGCGCCGCGACCCGACGGATCGCCCGCGGGATAGACCTCGACGAGATCGTGCTCGGCCTGTGCCGGGCCACGGTGCCGACGTTCTCGGACGCGATCCTGGTCTATCTGCGCGACCCGCTGCCGGTGGGCGACGAGCGCCCCGTCTCGCCGTTCCTGCTGCGGCTGCGCCGCACGGACCGGCTGCGTTTAGCTGAAGACGGGTCCGACTTCGGCGGTACGGGCCTCCTTCCCGTCATCGACCAGCACAACGAGCTGGCGCCCGCGGCCGAGCAGTGCGAGGTCCGCTCCGGCGGCGCGCTCTCCGAGGTGCTGCGCGGGGTGCGGCCGGTCTTCGGCGACTCCGCCGCGGCCCGAGCCGCGCTGCCGGAGCTGCTCGGCGCCGGCCGGACCGTGCCGAACGGACACCGCGCGATCCTGGCACCGCTGCGCGGGCGGCGCCGGGTGATCGGTGCTGCCGTCTTCCTGCGCCGCCCCGACCGGCCGGCCTTCGAGCCGAACGACCTGCTCGTGGCGGCCCAACTCGCCACGCACACCGCGCTCGGCATCGACAAGGCGGTGCTGTACGGACGCGAGGCGTACATCGCGGACGAGCTCCAGCGCACGATGCTGCCCGACTCCCTGCCGCAGCCGACCGGGGTCAAGCTGGCCTCGCGCTATCTGCCGGCTGCGGAGACCGCGCGGGTCGGCGGCGACTGGTACGACGCGATCCCGCTGCCCGGCAGCCGCGTCGCCCTCGTCGTCGGCGACGTCATGGGCCACTCCATGACCTCCGCCGCGATCATGGGCCAGCTCCGCACCACGGCCCAGACCCTCGCCGGGCTCGACCTGCCGCCGCAGGAGGTCCTGCACCACCTGGACGAGCAGGCCCAGCGGCTGGGCACGGACCGGATGGCCACCTGCATGTACGCGGTGTACGACCCGGTCTCGCACCGGATCACCATCGCCAACGCCGGCCACCCGCCGCCCATCCTGCTCCACCTCGGCGGCCGGGCCGAAGTCCTGCGCGTACCGCCCGGCGCCCCCATCGGCGTCGGCGGCGTGGACTTCGAAGCCGTCGAACTCGACGCACCCGCCGGCGCCACCCTGCTGCTCTACACCGACGGGCTCGTCGAATCCCGACTGCGGGACGTGTGGACCGGCATCGAGCAGCTACGGGAGCGGCTGCACGCCACCGCCCAGCTCACCGGACCGGACCACGCGCCGCCGCTGGAAGCGCTCTGCGACGACGTGCTCGACATGCTCGGCCCCGGCGACCGGGACGACGACATCGCGCTGCTCGCGGCCCGCTTCGACGGGATCGCGCCCAGTGACGTCGCGTACTGGTTCCTGGACCCGGAGGACGCGGCTCCCGGCCGGGCCCGCCGGCTGGCGCGCAGGGCGCTCGCCAGGTGGGGCCTGGAGGAGCTGTCCGACGCGGTGGAGCTGCTGGTGAGCGAGGTGGTCACCAACGCGGTGCGCTACGCGGAGCGCCCGGTGACGCTGCGGTTGCTCCGTACGGAGGTGCTGCGCTGCGAGGTCGGCGACGACTCTCCGCAGTTGCCGCGCCAGCGCAAGGCACGGGACACGGACGAGGGCGGGCGCGGGCTGTTCCTGGTGAACCGCCTGGCCAGGCGGTGGGGAGCGACCCGGCTCTCCAGCGGCAAGGTCGTCTGGTTCGAGCTGCCGACCCGCCCGTAGGTCCTGTCCGGGTCACACGCTGCGATCGGCGCCGTGCCGTCGTCCGGGTACGCCCGGGCGGCGGCACGGCGCCGGCCACGTGTTGCCGACGACGTGTCGGCGGAGTTCACTGGGGTACACGGCGCCCGTAGCGACCCATCCATGTCTCACGACGGGAGGCGCTCGTGAGCGAGACCCCCTACACCACGAACAACGTCGGCATTCCGGTGGAGAGCGACGAACACTCGCTCACCGTCGGCTCCGACGGACCGATCCTGCTCCAGGACCACTACCTGATCGAGAAGATGGCCCAGTTCAACCGCGAACGGGTCCCCGAGCGGGTGGTGCACGCCAAGGGAGCGGGCGCGTACGGCTTCTTCGAGGTCACGAACGACGTCAGCCAGTTCACCAAGGCCGACGTCTTCCAGCCGGGCAGGCGCACCGACATGCTGGCGCGCTTCTCGACGGTCGCCGGCGAGCAGGGCTCCCCCGACACCTGGCGCGACCCGCGCGGCTTCGCGCTGAAGTTCTACACCGAGCACGGCAACTACGACATGGTCGGCAACAACACGCCGGTCTTCTTCGTGCGCGACCCGCAGAAGTTCCAGGACTTCATCCGCTCGCAGAAGCGCCGCCCGGACTCCGGGCTGCGGGACAACGAGATGCAGTGGGACTTCTGGACCCTGTCCCCCGAGTCCGCGCACATGGTCACCTGGCTGATGGGCGACCGGGGCATCCCCCGGACCTACCGCCACATGAACGGCTACAGCTCGCACACCTACATGTGGGTGAACGGCGGCGGCGAGCGGTTCTGGGTGAAGTACCACTTCAAGACGGACCAGGGGATCGAGTACCTCACCCAGGCCGAGGCGGACGAGTTGGCCGGGGTGGACGCGGACAAGCACCGGCGCGATCTGCACGACGCGATCGCGGCCGGGGACGCGCCGAGTTGGACGCTGTACATGCAGGTCATGCCGTTCGACGACGCGCCGGACTACCGCTTCAACCCCTTCGACCTGACCAAGGTGTGGCCGCACGGCGACTACCCCCTGATCGAGGTCGGCCGGATGACGCTGAACCAGAACCCGGAGGACTACTTCGTCCACATCGAGCAGGCCGCGTTCGAGCCGTCGAACCTGGTGCCGGGCATCGGGCCGTCGCCGGACAAGATGCTGCTGGGGCGGTTGTTCTCGTACCCGGACACGCACCGGTACCGGATCGGCCCGAACTACGCGCAACTGCCGCCGAACCGGGCGCGTTCGCAGGTGAACTCGTACGCCAAGGACGGCCCGATGCGGTACTTCCCCGCGAACACGGCGATGCCGTACGCGCCGAACTCCTTCGGCGGGCCGGCGGCGGACACCACCCGCTTCGGCGAGGTCGCGGGGTGGGCGACGGCCGGGGAGATGGTGCGCGAGGCGTACAAGCTGCACCGCGAGGACGACGACTGGGGTCAGGCGGGCACGCAGGTGCGCGAGGTCCTGGACGACGAGGCGCGGGACCGGCTGGTGTCGAACGTCTCGGGCCACCTGCTGCAAGGGGTGTCCCGTCCGACGCTGGACCGGGCGTTCCAGTACTGGCGCAACGTCGACAAGACGCTCGGCGACCGCATCGCGTCCAAGGTCAACGGCGGCTGACGTCTTTGGGAGCACCCCCCGCGCCCCTGGGGTGCTCCCCTCAAGGCGCTCGTGGGGACAGGGTGCCCCCCTCGCACCCCGGGTCGCCTGCCCCCGCCCCGCGGACCTAGTGCTGTGACCGGAAAGGTTCACCGGCTCGCGGCGCCCGGCACGGCACTCCCCCTGTGCCCTGCGGGCACGGTGGTGCCCCCACGCTGCGTTGTCGCATCACCCGAGTACGTCCAGTACGCGGGAGATCCTCCGCCCTGCGATGCACCGCACCGGACACCGCGAGCCACCCGGCAAACCTTTCCGGTCACAGCACTAGCGGGGGACGCTCGCGCCCGAGGGGGACGTCGGGGGACCGGAGGAGGACGTGGACGGGGAGGGGTCGACCTCGCTGCGGGAGGGGGACGGGTCGTTCGTCGGGGGGCGGCTCGACGACGTGGAGGGCGTCACCGGCGGCTCCTCCTCCTCGCGGCGCTCCTCGCTGCGCGACGGCGACGGGTCGATCTCGCTCTGCGAGGGCGACGGGTCGGGCTGGGCCCGCGCCGGCTCCTTGACCTCCAGGTCGAACTTCGCCCGCGCGTCCGCGGAGTTCAGCGCCGCGGAGGTGTACGCCTTCCAGATCCGCGCCGGGACGCCACCGCCGTTGGCCCGGCCGGGGTTGATGGTGTCGGTCAGCGTGACCTGGCCCGTGCCGTCGGACTGCTCGCCGAACAGGGCGACCGCGGTGACCAGCTTCGGCGTGTAGCCGACGAACCAGGCGGAGCGGTTGTTCTCGGAGGTGCCGGTCTTGCCCGCGGCGTCGTAGCCGCCGCCGGCCTGGCGGCCGGAGCCCTCCTTGACGACGCCCTCCATCGCGGCGGTGACGGTGTCCGCGGTGCCGCGGGAGACGACCTGCTCGCCGACCGGGTCCTTGCGGTCCGCCTTGCGGGCCCGGTGCTCCGCGGACTTCACGATCGTCGGGGTGACCTTCTTGCCGTGGTTGTCCAAGGTGGCGTACACCCCGGCCATGTCCACGGTGGAGGCGCCCATGGTGCCCAGGGACATGGCGGGCCGCTCCGGCCAGCCGTCGCCGTCCTTCATGCCCAGGTCCAGCGCGGTGTCCTTGGTGTCGCCGGGGCCGACGTCCACGATCATCTGGGCGTACACCGAGTTCACCGAGCTGTTGGTGGCCTTCTGGACGGTGATCTCCTCGCCGTAGTCGCGGTCGTCCTCGTTCTCCGGGGCGAAGGGGGTGTCGCTGCCGACGACGGGCCGCTTGCTCGTGCCGTCGTAGATGGTGTTCAGGTTGATCGGCTGGCCGTCCTGCGTCTGGGACTCGTTCTCCAGCGCGGACGCGAGCACGATCGGCTTGAAGGTGGAGGCGGGCTGGTAGTCGCGGCGGGTGGCGTTGGAGAGCCAGTGCTCGGTGGCGCCGACGCCGCCGTACATGGCGACGATCCGCCCGGTGGCCGCCTCGACGGAGGTCGCGCCGGCCTGGACCGTCGCGTCCTTCTTGTCCTTCTTCCGGTCGAGCTTGGCCTCCAGCTCCTTGTTGACCGCGTTCTCCAGCGCCTTCTGCCGCTTGGGGTCGATGTTGAGCGTGATCGTCCAGCCGCCGGCCTTGATGTCCTGCTCGCTGATGCCGGCGCGGGCGAGTTCGGCGTTGGCGGCCTCGACGAGGTAGCCGGCCTGACCGCCCATGCCGGGGGCGGCCTTGGGCGGGTTGGGCTGCGGGAAGGTGAGGCCGGCGCGCTTGGCCGAGTCGAGCTTCCCCATCTCGACCATGTTGTCCAGGACGTAGTTCCAGCGGTCGGTCACCAGCTTCTTGCCGGTCTCCGACGCGAGCGCCCAGTCGTACTGGTTCGGGGCCTGGAGCAGGGCCGCGAGGTACGCCGCCTGCTGGACCGAGAGCTTCTCCGCGTCGACGCCGTAGTACGCCTGCGCCGCGGCCTGGACGCCGTACGCGCCGCGGCCGTAGTAGCTGGTGTTGATGTACCCGGCGAGGATGTCGTCCTTGCTCTTCTCCTGGTCCACCTTGAGCGCGATCACCAGCTCCTTGAGCTTGCGGGTCGCCGTCTGGTCCTGGTTCAGGTAGTAGTTCTTGACGTATTGCTGCGTGATCGTCGAGCCGCCCTGCTTGCCCTTGCCGGACAGGGTGTTCAGCAGACCCCGGGTGGTGCCCTTGAAGTCGATGCCGTTGTCCTTGTAGAAGCTCTTGTTCTCCGCGGCGACGAAGGTGTACCTGACCTCTTCGCTGAGCTTCTCCAGGCCGATGATCTCGCGGTTGTACTCGCCGGTGCGGGCCAGGATGGTGCCGTCGCTGTACTTGTAGACGTTGCTCTCCATCTCGGCGTGCGCATTGGCCGCCGGGACCGGCACCATCAGGTAGAGCACGAAGAACGCGCCCATGCCGAGCAGACAGACGCCGAGGAAGGTGCCCAGCATCTTCTTCCAGGTGAAGAAGCGGCGTATGCCCGTGGGCTTGGTCCCCTTCTTCGCCCGGCGCGCATCGCGCTGCCGGGCTCGTCGCTCCTCGGCTCGGCCCATGACCCGTCCCGCTCCGCTCTCGCTCAGCTCTTCGTCCCAGGTCGCAGCCCGACCGGAAGCAGCTAAGAAAGCTAACACCGCTCCCTGTGACAAAGCCCGACCGATCCCCTCTTTCCGGACGTGAGAATCAGCACTCGCCTTCCCCGCGATTCTCCGCGCCCCATGAGAACCGACTCACGAAAGGCACTCAGGGTTGCCCCTGCGGCGCGGTTCGACCGGCCTTCGCCGGGGCCGCAAGTGGACGTCCGGATACCGCCGGACCGCGGCGGCCCGTCCGACCAGGATCGATGCCATGAACCGTATGGATGGAAGTGCAGCACTCGTCACCGGCGGCAGCCGGGGCATCGGAGCGGCGGTGGCCCTGCGCCTCGCCGAGCAGGGCGCGGACGTCGCCCTCACGTACCAGCAGGGGGCCGACCGGGCCGCCGAGGTCGTCGAGCGGATCGAAGCCATCGGCCGTCGGGCGGTCGCGGTGCGCGCGGACGCCGCGGACCCCGAGGCGGTGCGGGACGCCGTGGCGCAGACCGTGGCGGCCTTCGGCCGGATCGACGTCCTGGTCAACAACGCGGCGGCGTTCGTCGTCGGCCCGTTGGAGGAGCTCTCGCTCGCGGACGTGGACCGCACCCTGGCGGTCAACGTCCGCGGCCCGCTGCTCGCGGCGCAGGCCGCCGCCCGCCACATGACGGACGGCGGGCGGATCATCAGCATCGGCAGCAACGTCGCCGCGTACGTCCCCTTCCCCGGCTTCTCGCTCTACGCGATGAGCAAGAGCGCCCTGGTCGGCATGACGAAGGCGCTCGCCCGCGAGTTGGGCGGGCGGGGCATCACGGTGAACCTGGTCGCCCCGGGGCCGACGAACACCGAGATGAACCCGGCGGACGGCCCGATGGCGGAGACGATCCGCGGCTACACGGCGACGGGCCGGTTCGCCGAGCCGGTCGACGTGGCGTCCGTCGTCGCCCATCTCGCCGGCCCGGACGCCGGTTACGTCACCGGCGCCCGGATCGCCGTCGACGGCGGCTTCACCGCCTGACGCGCCGCTGCTACCCGGCTGCTTCGGTCGCCGCCCGGGACTCCCGCGCGGCGACCGGTGCGTGCTTCGCGAAGAAGGACGTCAGCCGGGATCTGAGCAGGGGCAGGGAGACGTCCACGGCGACCGGGCCGACCATGCCGTCCCGACCGCCCTTGGTCATCAGCCCGGCCCGCACCAACTGGGGCGCCACCGTCAGGTAGTCGCTGAATATCCAGTGGTTCGAGCCGGCGATCCGCAGCCGGCCGACCCGGTCCCCCGACCGGGCGAGCAGCGGCGCCCAGGAGCGCTCCAGCTCCGTGCGGCCGGCGTAGCCGTCGGTGGCGAGCAGGTCCAGCGGCCGGTCGGTGCCGTGCCGGGCGACCGGGAGGGGGCGCCCCGGTCGGCCCGGGCCGTCCGGGACGTCCAAGTACCCCTCCATGTTCACCGCCGCCCGGATGCGGCGGTCCTCGTACAGCGCCTGGGAGACGGCCGTACCGCCGGCGCAGTGACCGTACGCGGCCACCCGGCGCAGGTCGAAGACGGCGGGCAGGCCCTTCGGCAGCGGCGGCCCGACGCCGTCCACGTCCTTGCCGTCGGCGAGCCGTTGCAGACAGTCCAGGACGAAGCGGACGTCGGCCACCCGGGCGGAGATCAGCGCGCGGTAGAGGTCGGGGTCCTGACGCGGTTCGCCGCGGAGCTCCGTGGTGACCAGCGTGGTGTGCCGGTACTGCGTCGCGCCGGGGAAGTCGACTTCGGACGCGTCGCCGGGGTGGTCGACGCTGACCACCACCCAGCCCCTGCTGGCGAGGTCCTGGGCCAGGTGCGTGCCGAGGGTGCGCGGCTCGCGCACGCCGGGGCTGTACAGGAGCACCGGGCGCCGGCGCCCCCACGGCTCGGCGCCCGGGTGCGCGTGCGTGGTGACGGCCGCCCAGTCGACGCCCGCGCCGGGCAGTTCGGGGTGGACCACCGGCGCCAGTTCGGCGAAGGACCGGGCCGCCGCCGGCGTCATCTGGGGGGCGGCGGGCGCGTCGTCGGGGACCCGGCGGGCGGGGTAGTGCACCGAGACCATCAGCTCGCGCTCGGGAACGGCGAACCGCAGCGGGTCGCGCCGCGAGCGGTCGACGAGGTGGAGGTCGACGACGCCGACGGTGTGGGGACCGAGCGGCTTCGGCAGGGTCGGCACGACGGGCGGGGCGGCGGACGGAGCGGGCCGATCGGGCGGCAACGCCTTGGCCCGCGGTACGGCACCGCCGGTCAACAGCACCGTGCCCGCCAGGCCGGCGGAGGCGCTGATGACGGCACGGCGACCGGGTAACGCAGCCGCCGCCCGACTGCGAAATCCGCCACCGTGTCCGTGGAATGGGCTGGAAGTCGTCATATCTGCATGCTGGCCCCCTCGGTGGGCCGCGGGGAATACTTGAGGGCCAGACCGAAAGGATGGCCAGGTCTGGCGACTGCGCCCCGCGAACGCTCCGCCACGAGGGGCGGGGTGCGGGGCGACGGGGGAAGGACGAGCTTTGATCCGGATCCACTTCAGCGCTGTCGATTTCGCCCAGGTCCGCTTCGCCCGCAGACCGGACCCCTCGCAGGAGCTGAACGCGGCCCTCGCGACGATGGTGCTGACCCACGACGACGATCCGCTGCTCGGCCGCTGGCGGCAGCGGCTGCTGCGGTCCCTGCCGGACGCCGCCCGGCCGTTGGCGGACCTGGTGCCGGCGGGCCGGGCACCCGACGGCGGACGCCTCCACGGCGCGGCGGCCCGCCCGTCGGCCCCGTTCTGGGCGGGCGGCGGGGGCGCCGGGGACCCGCGCGCCTGGGAGGCGCTGCGGCGCGCCCAGTTCGCCGCCTTCGAGGCGGTCGTACGGCCCGTGTGGTCCCGCGTCGAGGACCTGCACCGCGCGGAGTTCACCCGGTACGCGCTGACCGTCGCCGAGCAGGGGGTGGGCGCAGCGGTCGGCGCGTTGGTGCCCGGGGCCCGGCTGCGCGACGGCACGGTGTGGGAGTGCGACGCGCCGGGGGCGGACCGGGACCTGGAGCTGACGGGGCGCGGGCTGCTGCTCCAGCCCACCTTCCACTGGACCGCGGGGCCGCTGGTCGCCGAGCCGTCGTCGGGCGCTCCCGTGCTGACCTATCCGGCCGGGCCCGGGCTGCCACTGGAGCCGGCCGACGACGCGCCGTGCGCGCTGGTCGGGGTGTTGGGGCGGACGCGCTGCTCGGTGCTGCTGCTGCTCGCCGACGAGCACACCACCGGTTCGCTGGCGCGCCGGTTGGGGCTGAGCGACGCCACGGTCTCCGGCCACACGGCGGCGCTACGGGGCGCCGGGCTGATCACGACGGTACGGGCGGGGCGGACGGTGCTGCACCGGCGCACCCCGCTGGGCAGTCTGCTGATCCGGCGCACCCTGTGACCGGGGGCGGGGGCCGTGGCCGGGGCCGCCCGCCGCGCCGGGCCCTCGGCTCAACGGGGCCGGGTCACGCCCGGGTCATGACGGACTCGTAGCCGCCCCCGCCCGGGTACACCCAGGCGCCGGAGAGGGTGTCGCCGTCCGCGCTGAAGGTGGCCCGGTAGTACGCCGGGGAGCCCTTCTCGCCGCCCCAGATGGTCAGGGTGTCGCCCTCGATCTCGTAGACGTAGTCGAAGGTGTTGCCCTGGCTGTCGTAGTAGCGGGACTTGATGTCCTCGCCGGGCTCCTCGGCACCGAAGGGCTTCTCGCGGCCGATGACCTCGATGCCGGTGACCGGCTGGCCGTACTGCTTCAGGTCGACGTCCTGGAACAGGAAGAAGCCGCCGGGCAGCCAGGAGTAGGAGACGGTGCCCTCGGCGCCGCCGCTGACGCGCCAGGTGCCGATCAGGCGTTCCAGCTTGCGGATCTCGGCGTCGGGTTGGGCGACGGCCGCGATGACCGCGTCGTCGGCGGGCGCGGCGGCGTCTGCGGTGTTCGTGCTGTCCGCGGTGTTCGTGTTGTTCGTGTTGCTCGTCATGAGGGTTTCCTCCCGGTTCGCTGCGGTTCGTTGGTTCATGACCGCGTTGGTGCGTTGGTGCTCGTATGACGAGCGGCCCGGGAGAAAGGAATCGACGAAGGGGATGTGACCCCGGTCACACCTCCAGGGTGGGGGCGATCCCCGGCAGCAGCTGGGGGTCGAAGGTGGTGATCTCGGCGACGAGACCGTCCTCGATCCGCAGCACGTCGACGTTGACCGCGGTGAAGTCGGCCTCGCCGGGGCGGCGGACGTAGTTGACCGCGGCGGGCTGGCGGTTGACCGCGAACGGCACGGAGCGCCAATCGCCCCACGCCCCGCTCCCCTCCAGCACCGGGCGCCACAGGTCGAGGATGGCCGCGCGCCCCTCGAAGACCAGGTGGTGCGGCGGCATGGTCTGTCGGGCGTCCTCGCGCAACAGCGCGGCCAGCGCCGACAGGTCGGCCCCGCGGGACGCGGCCAGGTAGCGCTGGAGGAGGGCGCGTTCGTCCGCGCTGGGGCTGGTGGCCGCGCCCCAGTCGGCGCGCCGCTCGGGCAGGTTCTCGCGCAGGGTGGCGCGGGCCCGCTGGAGCGCGCTCTTCACCGACGCGACGCTCAGGTCCAGGGCTTCCGCCGTCTCCTGCGCAGGCCAGCCGGCGATGTCCCGCAGCACCAGCACCGCCCGCTGGCGCGGCGGCAGGTGCTGGATGACGGCCAGGAACGCCAGCTCGACGGTCTCCCGGGCGATGGCCACCGCGTGCGGCTCCCCGCTGTCGGGGGCGGCGAGGTCGAGCAGTTCGTCGGGGTACGGCTGGAGCCAGGTCACCTCGGCGAGCGCGGACGAGGCGGGCGCGCCGGCGCCGTCCACCGCCGTGACGACCTCCCGGGAGCGGGCGGGCCCCGCCAGGAAGTCGAGCGCGGCGTTCGTCGCGATCCGGTAGAGCCAGGCGCGGAAGGTCGAACGGCCCTCGAAGCTCTCACGCTTGCGCCAGGCCCGCAGCAGGGTCTCCTGCACCAGGTCCTCGGCGTCGGTGAACGATCCGAGCATGCGGTAGACGTGCACGCGCAGTTCGTGGCGGTGGCGCTGGGCGAGCGCGGCGAAGACCGCCTCGTCGCCCGCGCGGATCGCCTCCGGCGACGGTTCGTCGGCGGCCTGCGTACGGTCGTGGCTGCGCATGCCCCCTTCGTATCACCCCGCACTGACGGCGGCTCCCGCCGCGTCGGGTGCCCGGTGTTGGCGCCCGCGGCCCGCCCGTGGCTTGTCACGCAGTTCCCCGCACCCCTAACCCTCTGCCCTGCAGGTGGACGACATGGGGAGCGAATCAGGGGCGCGGGGAACTGTGCGAGCAACCCACCACGGCCCGCAGGCGCCGTCATCGCTCGGCCGCCCACGGCGGGGTCGCGCAACCCCGCTGCGGGGTGAAGGACCAAGCGCGATTACCATCGAGGCGATCAAAGTCAAGGATCTCGATAGGGGAAACGCATCAATGGCCGGGGCGAACCGGGACGCACACTCACACAAGGGCACGCCGGCCAGCAGGGGCGGGCGGGGCCGGCAGCCCACGCTGGCGCAGCTCCGCGCCTTCGCGGCGGTCGCCGAGCACCTGCACTTCCGCGACGCCGCCGCGGCCATCGGCACCAGCCAGCCCGCGCTCTCCGGTGCGGTGTCCGCGCTGGAGGAGGCGCTGGGGGTGCAACTCGTGGAGCGCACCACCCGCAAGGTGCTGCTCTCCCCCGCCGGCGAACGGCTCGCGGCCCGCGCCAAGGCGGTGCTGGACGCGGTCGGCGAACTGCTGGAGGAGGCGGAGGCGGTACGCGCGCCGTTCACCGGCGTGCTGCGCCTCGGGGTGATCCCCACGGTCGCGCCCTACCTGCTGCCGAGCGTCCTCAAGCTGGTCCACGACACGTATCCGGACCTCGACCTCCAGGTGCACGAGGAGCAGACGTCCTCGCTGCTCGACGGGCTGGCCGCGGGCCGGCTCGACCTGCTGCTGCTCGCGGTGCCGCTCGGCGTGCCCACCGTCACCGAACTGCCCCTGTTCGACGAGGACTTCGTCCTGGTCACACCGGACGCGCACTGGCTCGGCGGGCGTACCGACATCCCGCGGGAGGCGCTGCGCGAACTGCCCCTGCTACTGCTCAACGAGGGCCACTGCCTGCGTGACCAGGCCCTGGACGTGTGCCGGGAGGCGGGGCGCGGGCCGGACACCCCGGTGACCACGACCGCCGCCGGGCTGGCCACCCTGGTGCAGCTCGTCGCGGGCGGCCTGGGGGTGACGCTGCTGCCGCGGACCGCCGTGGAGGTGGAGACCGGGCGCGGCGCGCTGGGCACGGGCTACTTCGCGGACCCCGCGCCCTCGCGCCGGATCGCCCTGGCGATGCGGACCGGGGCCGCTCGCCAGGGCGAGTTCGAGGAGTTCGCGCGGGCGCTGCGGGCGGCGCTGGCCGCGTTGCCCGTACGGCTGCACGCTCCGCCGGCCGCGCGCCCGTCGGCGGACGAAGACGTCCGCGCCGCGGTCACTCGGTGCGCAGCCCCTCGGGGCGCATCATCCGGTACAGCGGGGGCGTGCTGAGCGCGGTCACCAACAGCACCACCCCGACCCCGGCCCCCGCCACCGGCAAGAACACCCACCACTGGGTGACCTCGTGCCCCACCAGCCGCAGCATGGTCGCGCCGAGGACGAGTCCGCCCGCGATCGCCAGCGCGGTGCCGAGGGCGACGGGCACGGCGGCCTGCCACAGCACGGACCAGGCGATGGTGGACCGTCGGGTGCCGAAGGCGACCAGCACCGACAGCAGCCGGCGCCGCTCGCGGAGCTGCTCGATCTGGGCGACCAGCATGGAGGCGGCGATCAGCAGCATCGTCACGACCGACCCGACCAGCAGCCCGGTGCGCACGTCGGCGTACTTGGAGTCGGTCTCCACCGCCTGGATCGTCGTCACGCCGATGGCGGGGTCGATCCGGGCGACGGAGGCCCGGACGTTCTCCCGGGCGTCCGTCACCGAGTCGTCGACCTGCACCAGCACCCGGGCGCCGGCGCGGCCCAGCGCGTCCACGTCGATGGCGCCGGGGGTGGCGAAGATGCCGACGTTCTCGTTGCCCACCGGGTCGCGGCGGGTGGCGACGGTCTGGGTGTCCGCGGGTAGCGTCCAGCGCTGCACCGGCCCTTCGCCGCGACCGCCGGCAAGGGGGGCGTCGGGGTCGGCGAGGAGCACCTGACCGCCCTTGGCGACGACGCCCTCGATGGTTCCCGCGCCGCCCGCCTTGGGCTGGGCCCTGCGCACGTCGAAGGTGTCGCCGTCCGTGCAGGACGTGATGACGGCCAGCTCGCGCAGGTCGGCGCAGCTGCCCACGATCAGCGGCACGAGGTCGCGGGTGGCTTCGGCCGCTCCCTCGGTGGCGTAGACGTAGCCTTCGACGACGCCGTTGACGGCGCTGACGCCCTCGGTGGCGCGCAGGTCGGCGACCGTCCGCGCGGCGAGCGCTTCGGTGGTGCGCTCGGCCCTGACGGCGAGTTGAGCGCGCAACGGGTCCGCGCCGGTCGACTTCTTGAAGTTGTCCTCGACGCCGGCGAAGAGCATCTGCAACGCGATCGCGCCGGCGACGGCGACCATGATCCCGCTGACCGCGCGGGCGGCCGTGCCACCGCTGAGCTGGAGCCTGCGGACCGCGAGCTGCCAGGGCACCGGCCCGCCCGTGAACCGCTTGACCAGCGCCTCCACCAACCAGGGCAGCAGGGTCGTCAGCCCGACGAGCACCAGCACGGCGCCGCCCGCGATCGCGTACAGCTCCGCATCGGTCTCGGCCGGACCGCTGGAGTCGTTGCTCACCAGCAGCAGCACCAGACCGGCCACCGGCAGCAGCAGTCGCCACCACAGCCGCCGCGGCTTCTCGCCGGTGTTCCGCACGACGCCCAACGGTTCGATGGTGACGGTGCGCAGCGCGAAGAGGGTGACTCCGACGGCAGCGGCGGGCACCGCGACGACGACCAGCGCGCCCAGCGCGGGCAGCGGCACGACGTCGGAGGGGAAGGCCCCCATCCCGAACAGGTTGAAGGAGCCGGCGAAGGCCCGGACCACCGCGAACAGCCCGATGCCGACGGCCAGTCCGAGCAGGGCGCCGAACAGCGCCTCGCCGGCGGCGATCCGCCGGGTCATCCGCACGTCCGCGCCGACCAGCCGCAGCGCGGCCAGCCTGCGGTCGCGGCGCTCGCCGCCGAAGCGGACGGCGGTGGCCACGAAGATGGCGACCGGCACCAGCAGCACCACGCAGATGAAGACCATCAGGACCACCAGCACCGGATCGAGCCCGGAGATCGCGGCGTACATCCCGTACCCCTGGACCCGCTCCCCGCCGTTGTCGACGGTGAGCGTGGAGCTGCCGAGGTAGTAGCGCAGTTCGTCGGGGTAGACCAGCCCCCGGTCGGCGATGGTGCCGACGATCCGGTGGTCGAGCCGGTCGGCCAGCACCTTGCCGTCGGCGGAGCGCAGCAGTTCGGCGAGGGCCGGCGAGACGATCATCTCGTCCGGTCCCGGCATCCGGTCGACGCCCGGCGGCAGGACCGGGTCGGCGCCGTCCGCGCGCATGACCTCGCCGCCGACCGCCTCGCCGCGGTACTCGGTGTTCGCCATCGCGAGCACGACGGTGCTGTCGGTGGGCTTCGCCGGCGCCTCGCCCTGCTCGCCGGCCGAGATCCAGTAGCGGGACTCCTCCCGGTCGTCGCGGTGCTCCACCATGCGGGGCACGGAGGCGGCGAACAGCAGCGTCGCGACCCCGACGCCCACGCCGAGCGCGGTCAGCACGGTGCGGGTCCAGCCCTCCCGGCCGCCGGTCGCCCCGAAGCGCAGGCCGAGGGCGAGGTCGCGCGCCCAGTCCCGTACGGCCGTGCGGCCTCGCGCGGTCATACGGCGTGCTCCAGGTCGCGGGACTTGCCGTCGCGCACCACGATCTCGCGGTCCGAGTAGGCGGCGACGCGCGGCTCGTGGGTGACGAGGACGACGGCGGTGTTGGCGGCGCGGGCCGCTTCGGTGAACAGCTCCATGACGCGTTCGCCGTTGAGGGAGTCGAGCGCGCCGGTCGGCTCGTCGGCGAAGAGCACCCGCGGGGAGGTGACCAGGGAGCGGGCGACGGCGACGCGCTGCCCCTGTCCGCCGGAGACCTCGCCGGGACGCTTGCCGCCGACGTCCGCGACCTCCAGGCGCTCCAGCCACTCCCGGGCCACGGCCTCCGCCGGCTTGCGCTTGGTGCCGGCCAGCCGCAGCGGCAGGGCGACGTTCTCCGTGCACGTCAGCTCCGGCACCAACTGCCCGAACTGGAACACGAAGCCGAACTCGGTGCGCCGCAACAGGCTGAGCTCGCGGTCGGACAGGGACGTCAGCTCGCGGCCCTGGTAGCGGATCGAGCCGGCGTCGGGGCGGACGATCCCGGCGAGGCAGTGCAGCAGCGTCGACTTGCCGGAGCCGGAGGGCCCCATGACGGCGACGACCTCACCGGCGTGGATGGAGAAGTGCGCGCCGTCGAGCGCGGGCGTGGGCCCGTACGCCTTGTGCAGCGAATCCGCGACGAGCAGGGAACCTTCGGGGGTCACGCGCCGACCTCCTTGGCGAGCTTTTCGAGACGGGCGGCGGCCAGTTCCAGCCAGCGCAGATCGGCTTCCAGGTGGAACAGGGCGTGGTCGCAGATGAGCTGGTCGGCGAGGTCGCCGCGGCGCTTGCGGTCGGTGAGGACGCGCATCGTGCGGATGTGCTCGGCCCGCTGGGTGTCGAGCAGGTCCGCGGCGCTGCGCCCGGTGAGCAGCGCGAGGACGACCTTGGTGTAGAGGACGGACTGGAGGTACGGCTCGGGGGCCTCGGGGCGCGACAGCCACCCGGCGACGTCGGTGACCCCGGCGTCGGTGATGGCGTACCGCTTCCGCTCGGGCCCGTCCCCGGCCTCTATCCCGTCGACCTCGACGAGGCCGTTCTTCAGGAGCCGGGACATGGTCGAGTAGACCTGGCCGTAGTGCAGGGGCTTGTCGTGACCGAACTTCTCGTCGAAGGTGCGCTTCAGGTCGTAGCCGTGGCGGGGGCCCGATTCCAGAAGCCCTAGGAGGGTGTGACCGATGGACATGCCGATGACTATACACACCCCGTATACACCGCGTGTATACACCGCAGGGATAGCCCCTGACCTGCGACGCGATGATCAACTCACCCCGGACCGCACCCGTCGCGCCACAACGGCCGGCGTCGGCGTCCCGCGCGCGCTTCGGGCGCCGCCTTGAGCCGCGGCCGCCGATCGGGCGCCACGGACGGCGCAATTGATAGGGGACCCCGATCGGGTTGACTGGATTGATCAATTTCACCCGCGATCCCGGGTGTGACAGGGTGCCTTTTGTCCAACCCCTCAGCACCATGGAGTGACCCGTGCTCACTGTCGGCGACCAGTTCCCCACCTTCGAATTGACTGCCTGCGTCTCCCTGGAGAGCGGCAAGGAGTTCGAGGTCATCAACCACAAGTCCTACGAGGGCAAGTGGAAGGTCGTCTTCGCCTGGCCGAAGGACTTCACCTTCGTCTGCCCGACCGAGATCGCCGCCTTCGGCAAGCTGAACGACGAGTTCGCCGACCGCGACGCGCAGGTGCTCGGCTTCTCCGGCGACTCGGAGTTCGTCCACCACGCCTGGCGCAAGGACCACGCCGACCTGCGTGACCTGCCCTTCCCGATGCTGGCCGACTCGAAGCACGAGCTGATGCGGGACCTCGGCATCGAGGGTGCGGACGGCTTCGCCCAGCGCGCCGTGTTCATCGTCGACCCGAACAACGAGATCCAGTTCACCATGGTGACCGCCGGGTCCGTGGGCCGTAACCCCAAGGAGGTCCTGCGGGTCCTCGACGCCCTGCAGACCGACGAGCTGTGCCCCTGCAACTGGAGCAAGGGCGAGAACACCCTCGACCCCGTCGCGCTGCTGGCCGGTGAGTGACGCATGTCGCTGGACGCCCTGAAGTCCGCCATACCGGACTACGCCAAGGACCTGAAGCTCAACCTCGGCTCCGTCATCGGCAACAACGACAAGCTCTCGCAGCAGCAGCTGTGGGGCACCGTCCTCGCCACGGCGATCGCCTCCCGCAGCCCGATCGCGCTGCGCGAGCTGGAGCCCGAGGCGAAGGCGAACCTCTCCCCCGAGGCGTATGACGCCGCCAAGGCCGCCGCGGCGATCATGGCGATGAACAACGTCTTCTACCGCACCCGCCACCTGCTGTCCGACCCGGAGTACGGGACGCTCCGCGCCGGGCTGCGGATGAACGTCATCGGCAACCCGGGCGTGGAGAAGGTCGACTTCGAGCTGTGGTCGCTCGCCGTCTCCGCCGTCAACGGCTGCGGCCAGTGCCTGGACTCCCACGAGCAGGTGCTGCGCAAGGCCGGCGTGGACCGCGAGACGGTCCAGGAGGCGGTCAAGATCGCTTCCGTCGTCCAGGCCGTGGGCACCACCCTCGAAGCCGAGGCCGTGCTCGCCGGCTGAGCCGGCACCGCGCGCACGACGGCGAAGGGCCCGTACGACTCCGGTCGTACGGGCCCTTCCTGTTGCCGCGGTGCGTCACCCGTCGCCGTTGCGGAGTTCGGCCAACAGCGCCCGGGCGTCCGCGACCAACAGGTCCTTGCTGTCCGCGACGTCGGGCAGGGGCTCGGCGTCCGTCGAGCCCTCGGGGTCGGCCTGGTACACGTCGAGCGACAACCGCACCACGGCCTGACCGTCCAGGACCTGGAGCGCCAGGTGCCCGTCCCCCTTGGCCAGATAGGCGCGTTCGCCGAGGTCCGCGACCTCCTCCGAGGTGCTGTTCATCATCTCGGACTCGGTCGCGACGACCCCGTCGAACTCCGGCCCGGGGTCGGTCTTCTTGTGCAGGACGTACACGGCGGACGCGCTGACGCTGAGCTCCGCCCCCTCCCCCGGGGCCTCGCTGTCCGACGGGGCCTGGAAGAAGGCGTAGCAGGACGCCCGGTCCAGCGCCTCGTGGGTGCGGGTGTCCGGCTCCCGCGTCTGGACCTCCCCGTAGATCGCGGTCAGCGACTTCAGTTCGGTCTTGCCGCACAGGTCGTCGACGGTGCCGTACGGACCGGTGCCCGGGCCGCCGTCGGCGGTTGCGTGGTACGCGTAGAGCCCGCCGGCCCACAGCGCGGAGGCGACCACCGCGCCGCCGAGCCCCCACAGCCAGGAGCGCGGCGACGGGCGGCGGCGCGGCGCGGGCTCCTGCGGCAACGGGAGTTCGGGGACGGGGTCGCCGTCGGCGCCGCCGACGAGTTCCGGTTCGGAGATCACGTCCCGTTCTCCGTGACGGGCTTGGCCTGCACCGCGGGCGCCGCCGAGGCAGCGGCGGCGGGCGCGTTCGCCGTCGGCGCGTCGACGGGCGCGTCGGGCGAGGCCCCGACCGCCGTCGAGCCGTGCGGCGGCGGGGCGTTCCGCAACGACTGCTCCTTGCCGTACGCCCGTAGGTAGCCGACGACGGTGTTGGTGACGGCCACCAGCGGCACGGCCACCACCGCGCCCCCGATGCCGGCCGTGATCCCGCCCACCGCGACCGCGAGGACGACGGCGAGCGGATGGACCCGCACCGCCCTGCCCAGGATGAAGGGTTGCAGCACGTGCCCCTCGATCTGCTGCACCGCGAGCACCACCGCGAGCACCAGCAGCGCGGTGAACACCCCCTGGGTGACCAGGGCGACGACGACCGCGAGCGCGCCCGACATCACCGCGCCGACCAGCGGGATGAAGGCGAACAGGAAGATGAAGACGGCCAGCGGCACCGCCATCGGGACGTCGAGGAAGTAGATGCCGAGCCCGATGAAGATCGCGTCGATCAGGGCCACCAGCACCGTGCCGCGGACGTACGCGGTGAGGGTGCGCCAGGCCCGCGGCCCGGCGCCGGCGACGCCCTCGCGGGCCTGCGCGGGCACCAGCTTGAGGAACCAGTTCCAGATCCGCTTGCCGTCGTACAGCAGGAAGAGCGTGGAGAACATCGCCAGCACCAAGCCGGTCAGGATCTCCACCATCACGGTCACGCCCTGGAGGCCCGCGGAGGTGATCTCCTGGGTGTTGGAGCTGATCGTCCCGCTGAGGTTCTCCGCGATGTCGTTGATCTGGCTCTCGGTCACGTGGAAGGGGCTGTCGAGGAGCCACTGCTTGAGCTCCTCGATGCCGTCCCTGACCCGCTCGGAGAGCGTGTCCAGGTTCTCCATGACCTGCCACACCACGAACCAGCCGACCAGGCCCATCACCACGAACCCGGCGATCGCCGTCACCGCGGTGGCCGGGCCGCGCGGCATGCCCCACCGCTTGAGCCGGGCCACGGTGGGCTGGAGCAGCGCCGTGATCAGCAGCGCCGAGGTGAACGCCAGGACGACCAGCCGGACTTCGCTGATGACCCGCATCAACACCCACAGGGTGCCGGCGATGACCAGCAGCCGCCAGCCGGCCTCGGCGGCGACCCGCATGCCCCACGGCACGGCGGAGACGGGGTCGGGGCGCGGGGGCACGGCAGGCGCGTACGCGGGCGGCGCGGGCACGGTCGCCACCGCGGCGGCCGTGGCGGGCGCGGCACCGGCCGTCTCGGCACCGACCGTCTCGGCGGCGGTCGTTGCGGCAGGTGCGTCGGCTCCGGGGTCGCCCGCCGTCGTCTTCGCATCGCCCTGCTCGGTCAGCGCCTCGTCCCGTCTGGCGTCCAGCCGTTCGGACACCCTGGTGAGGCCGGCCCCCACCCCGGCGAGCCACCGTGGCAGTCGTGACATGTGCTTCCCCCCATGCTTCCCGGAGCCCCGGAACCGAGAACGCTACAACACGCGCGGAGCCCCTCACCGAAGGACGGTGAGGGGCTCCGTGGAGTTGAGAGCGCGCCGGTCTCAGTACCAGCGGTTGGCCTGCCAGAACTGCCAGGCGCCGCAGGGGCTGTCGTACCGGTTGTTCATGTAGTTCAGGCCCCACTTGATCTGGGTGGCCGGGTTGGTCCGCCAGTCGGCGCCCGCGGAGGCCATCTTGGTGCCGGGCAGCGCCTGGACGAGCCCGTACGCACCGGAGGAGGGGTTCTGGGCGGTGTAGCGCCAGCCCGACTCCTTCTCCACGATGTTGCTGAAGCACTGGAACTGGTCCGCCGGGATCATCTGCCGGGCCATTTCCTTGACCTCGGAGATGCTGTAGGAGGACTTGGCGGCGAAGCTGGAGGCGTCGCGCTGCTTGTCGCGGGTGGCCCGCTCCTTCGCCTCGCGCTCCTTCTTCTCCTTCGCCTCCTGCTCCTTCTTCGCCTGGGCGTCCGCCGCGGCCCTCTTCTCCTTGGCGGTCTCCGCCGCCTGGAGGCGCGCGGACTCCTCGACCGCCTTCTTGGCCGTCGACTCGGCTGCTGCGGCCTGTGCGTCGGCCTGGTCGGCCAACGACAGGGACTGCACCTGGGCCTGCTGGCCCATGGGCACCTCTGCGAGGAGGGTCGTCGCGTCGGACGCGGCCGTCTCCATGTTGTCCGAGGTGGACGAGGCGCTGCCCGAGGCAACGCCGACGACGGCTCCGACGGTGGTGACCGCGGTGGCAGAGGCCACTGCGAATCCCCGGACCGAGATCCGGCTCACACGGTTTCCTTCCAGCATCGCCCGCACAGGTGACCCCGCGGGCGAATCGTGCCCCTGTCGCGGGCCTCCGTTGGCGTGGGTCACAGGAGGCGCTGGCCCGTGGCCGGTTCCCGGTTTTTCACGGGAGCGGCCGGTGGTTCTCGCGGGCGGCACACGGCGGCAGGTGTGGAGTTGTGGGTGATGCGGTGCACCACGAGTGGTACGGGTGTGCCGTGTGCGGGGCCTGACGGAAGCAAGACTTTGCCGGAACTCAACGCCGCAAGGCAATTCTCCGTTGCGTGTGAAAGCTCACACGTGCCGTGCGGCAAGTTTTTCCGCCGTTCGGCGGTACGGAACGACGCCGCCCCGCTAGGCTCTTGCGCCTTCGGCGGGACGGCGTCGCGAATGCCCGCAGACCTGTCAGACCGCACAGATCCGCCAGACCCGTCAGATCTGGTTGTCCTCCAGCATTTCGGTCACCAGTGCGGCGATCTGGGAGCGCTCCGAGCGGGTGAGCGTGACGTGGGCGAAGAGCGGATGGCCCTTCAACTTCTCCACCACGGCGACGACCCCGTCGTACCGTCCGACCCGGAGGTTGTCCCGCTGTGCGACGTCGTGGGTGAGCACGACGCGGGAGTTGGCCCCGATCCGGGAGAGCACCGTCAGCAGCACGTTCCTTTCCAGGGACTGGGCCTCGTCGACGATGACGAAGGCGTCGTGCAGCGAACGGCCCCGGATGTGGGTGAGCGGCAGGACCTCCAACATCCCGCGGCCCAGCACCTCTTCGATGACCTCGCGGCCGGCGACGGCCGAGAGCGTGTCGAAGACGGCCTGCGCCCAGGGGCTCATCTTCTCGGCCTCGGTGCCCGGCAGATAGCCCAGCTCCTGGCCGCCGACCGCGTACAGCGGGCGGAAGACCATCACCTTCTCGTGCTGCCGGCGCTCCAGGACGGCCTCCAGGCCGGCGCAGAGCGCCAGCGCCGACTTGCCGGTGCCGGCCCGGCCGCCGAGCGAGACGATCCCGACCTCCTGGTCCTGCAGCAGGTCCAGCGCGATGCGCTGTTCCGCGCTGCGGCCGTGGATGCCGAAGACGTCCCGGTCGCCGCGGACCAGCCGGACGTTCCCGTCCGGAGTGACCCGGCCGAGCGCCTTGCCGCGCTCGGACTGCAGGACGAGGCCGGTGTGCACGGGCAACTCGGCCGCCTCGGGCACGTACAGGCTCTCCTCGCCGTACAACAGGTCGACCTGGTCGGCGCTGAGCGTCAGCTCGGACATCCCGGTCCAGCCGGACTCGGTGATGGCCAACTCGGCGCGGTACTCCTCGGCGAGGAGCCCGACGGAGGACGCCTTGATGCGCAGCGGCAGGTCCTTGGAGACGACGGTGACGTCGTACCCCTCGGCCTGGAGGTTGCGGGCGACGGCGAGGATCCGCGAGTCGTTGTCGCCGAGGCGGAAGCCGGCGGGGAGCACCCCTGGGTCGGAGTGGTTCAGTTCGACCCTCAGACAGCCGCCGAGGTCGCCCAGGGGTACGGGGGCGTCCAGGCGTCCGTTCCGGATGCGGTGCTCGTCGAGCAGACGCAGGGCCTGGCGTGCGAAGTACCCCAGCTCCGGATGGTGCCTCTTGGCCTCCAGTTCGGCGATGACCACGATCGGGAGCACGACTTCGTGCTCGTCGAAGCGGGTCAGCGCGTTCGGGTCGGCCAGCAGGACGCTGGTGTCGAGAACGTACGTGCGCCGGTCGGGCGTGCGGCGCTTGGTGCTGCTGTTCACCACGGAAGGACGTACCCCCTCGGAAGAGGTCGACGGTGCGAGCCGTCGCGGGCCAGGGTCCACCTGTCTCGGGTGTCAGGGGACCGCCCCCGCCCTCGGGCGGGGATGGGAGCCGGGTTTCGGGCCGCAGTGCGCGGGCCGAGCGCCGGCCCTCTCCTGGGGTCCGCACGGCTGGTGCGTTCCGTCGAGTGCAAAGGGCCTCCCGGGCGGGCGGGTGGGCCGCCCACTGAGATACGACGTTCGTGGACCGGACGTCGACCTGGAAGGAATATGCCCTCGATCAAGCGCCGCCATGCCGGATCTTCGAGCGACGCGTGGGTGAACAGGGGGTGCCGGGGCGGGGTCAGCCGCCGTAGCGGCGGTGCCGGGCCGCGTAGTCGCGCAGTGCGCGCAGGAAGTCGACCTTGCGGAACGCGGGCCAGAAGACCTCGCAGAAGTAGTACTCGGAGTGGGCGCTCTGCCAGAGCATGAAGCCGGACAGGCGCTGCTCGCCGCTGGTGCGGATCACCAGGTCGGGGTCGGGCTGGCCGCGGGTGTAGAGGTGCTCGGAGATCAGGTCGATGCTGACGGTCTCGGCCAGCTCGTCGAAGCTGGTGCCCCGGTCCGCGGCGTCGAGCAGCAGGGAGCGGACCGCGTCGGCGATCTCCTGCCGGCCCCCGTAGCCGACGGCGACGTTCACGAGTATGCCGGTGTGGTCGACGGTCGCCTGCTCGGCTTCCTTGATCACGGTCTGGGTGCGGGCGGGCATCAGATCGAGGGTGCCGACGTGGTGGACGCGCCAGCGGCCGTCGGCGGCGAGGTCCCGCACGGCCTGCTCGATGATGCCGAGCAGGGGGGTCAGCTCCTCCTCGGGCCGGTCGAAGTTGTCGGTGGAGAGCATCCACAGGGTGACGACTTCGACGTCGGTCTCGGCGCACCAGCCGAGGAGTTCCTGGATCTTGTTGGCGCCGGCCTTGTGTCCCTGTTCGGTGGTGCCGCCCGACGCCTTCGCCCAGCGCCGGTTGCCGTCGAGGATGACTCCGATGTGCTTGGGCACCTGGGAGTGGTCGAGTCGGCCTTCCACCCGGCGTGCGTAGAGCCTGTACACCAGGTCCCGCAAGTTCACAGAGTCCACCTCTCGGTCTTGATCGGGCTCACCGACCCGGTCCGGGGCTCGTCGGACCTGAATGTCGGGGACCGCGGGGTCTCCCCGGGTCCGTGGGTGGGCGACGCGCACCGGTCCCTGCCCGCGCCCGCGCGGGGGTGCCGCGGGGTGCGGCGTTCGGGCCGTGCGGCGATCCCCTGAAGGCGCCACAGTACTGCGCACGGGCCACCCCGGCCCAACCCGGTCTGTCACAAGTCCGTGATAAGGAGAGATACGTGACTGAATCCTCCGCACATCTGCCCTATCTCGCCGACGCCGACCGGTACGGGAGCATGGAGTACCGGCGCAGCGGCCGCTCCGGGCTGAAGCTCCCCGCGGTCTCCCTCGGCCTCTGGCACAACTTCGGCGACGACCGCACGCTGGACTCCCAGCGGGCGATCCTGCGCCGCGCCTTCGACCTGGGGGTCACCCACTTCGACCTGGCGAACAACTACGGACCGCCGCCCGGCTCCGCCGAGCTGAACTTCGGCAAGATCTTCGCCCAGGACTTCACCCGATACCGTGACGAGCTGATCATTTCCACCAAGGCCGGGTATCTGATGCACCCCGGCCCGTACGGCGAGTGGGGCTCCCGCAAGTACCTGCTGTCGTCGCTCGACGCGTCCTTGCAGCGGATGGGCCTGGATTACGTCGACGTCTTCTACTCGCACCGCTTCGACCCGGACACCCCGCTGGAAGAGACCATGGGCGCGCTCGCCTCGGCCGTCCAGCAGGGCAAGGCGCTGTACGTCGGCGTTTCGTCGTACAACGCGGCGCAGACGGCGGAGGCGGCCCGGCTGCTGAAGGAGATGGGCGTCCCGGCCCTGATCCACCAGCCGTCGTACTCGATGATCAACCGCTGGATCGAGGACGACGGGCTGTTGGACGCGTTGGAGGCGGCAGGCATGGGCTGCATCGCCTTCGTGCCGCTGGCGCAGGGCCTGCTCACCGGGAAGTACCTGAAGGGCATCCCGGAGGGCTCGCGGGCCACCCAGGGCAAGTCCCTGGACCCGGGCCTGCTGTCGGCCGAGGTCGTGCGGCGGTTGAACGGGCTGAACGACATCGCGGCCGGCCGCGGCCAGTCGCTGGCGCAGCTCGCGCTGAGCTGGGTGCTGCGGGATCCGCGGATGACGTCCGCGCTGATCGGCGCGTCCAGCGTGGGCCAGCTTGAGGAGAACGTGGCGGCGCTGTCCGGAGCGCCGCTGACGAAGGAGGAGTTGGCGGCGATCGACGAGTTCGCCGTGGAGACCGAGGGCGCGAACATCTGGGCCCGCCGGGGCTGACGGCACCGTCCGGGGCGCCTGCGGTTCCGGACGCTTGCGTTCTGGACGCTCGCGTCCTGGGCGCCTGCGTTCCGGCGCTCGCGTGCGCCGTGGTGCGCGGGAAAAGAAACCGGGCCGGTCCGTGGGGGGGGGGATACGGACCGGCCCGAGGGGGGGTTTCCACCATAACGCGTCGGGGGCGGTCTCCGGCGCACCGCCACGGGGCGCCCCGCCTGCGGTGTCGTGCCGCTTGCTGCGAACGGCGGAGCGTACGCGGGCGCGGGCCCCGTGATTGCCGGCGAATGGCCCCAGGACTGGGCGGGTGCGGGCCGGTGAGCCGCCCGAACGGGGGATCCCCCGAAGGGGTAAGGCGCAAAAGGCGGCGGGTTGACGCGTGTCCCGGCGGGGCTCACGCCACCTTGGGCTCTTCCTTGTTGGCCACGATCTGGTCCTTGTAGACCTCGCCCCAGAGCCCCAGGGGTACCAGGGCGGCGTTCAGGGACTCCCCCATGCCGGTGAGCGAGTACTCCACCCGCGGCGGCACCTCCCGGTACACCTCGCGGTGCACCACGCCGTCCGCCTCCAGCTCCCTCAGCTGCTGGATCAGCACCTTCTCGCTGATCCCGGTGAGCCCGCGGCGCAGCGCTCCGAAGCGCATGGGCGCGTGTGCGTGCAACGCCCACAGGATGAGCGGCTTCCACTTGCCGCCGACGACGTCGACCGCGGCGTCGAGTCCGCACTGGTACTCCGGCTTGCGACTGCCCACGGCGACTCCTCGTCCGACCTCAATGCTTCCCGTCCGGCCAGTACACCACTTCCGCCGCACCCGAAGAAACGCACCTCCGCCCGCGCCCAGCGCGGCTCCCTCTCCCTGCCGTCACGCCCGCGCCTCTCACCTCCCTGTGCCGTCCGGGCGCGGGCCCCACGCCCCTTGACGTTCCCTCCGTTTCCCCGCGGGGCGCGACGGTCTCTGCGGGCCGGTGGGTGGCCTGGGGCAGCAAAACAGGGGCGCTGGGGGTCCCCCCATGCCCTCTGGGCATAGGGGGCGGAACTGCGCGACAAGCCACCCACCGGCCCGCAGAGACCAGCGCAGCTCACGGGCCACGGCGGGTACGTCAGAGGGGCCTGGGCCCTACGCCCGGACGGCACAGGGGGCGGAACTGCGCGACCAGCCAGCCACCGGGCCGCAGAGACCAACGCACCCCGCGGGGAAACGGCGGAAACGTCCAGGGGCGTGAGGAGGGGGGCGGGGCGCTGGGGTCAGTGGCGCAAGGGGGCGTGGGCCGGTGGGGGGCCCAGCTTCAGGAGGGTCACGCCGTCGCGTTCCGCGACCTTGCGGTAGCCGTAGCGGCGTTGGGCCACCTCCAGCTCCGCCGCCTGCTGCTCCGGCGGGTAGGGCCAGTGGCCCGCCTGGTAGGGCCACGCCGGCGCCGGCTGGCTGTCGTGGATGATCCACTCGGCCGTGGGGCGCGGCAGTTGCGACCGGTCGTAGCGGTACAGCCGCGAGTGCACGGGGAAGGTCGGGAAGAGGACGACGTCGCAGCGCGAAGTGAGCTGCGGCACCAGCCGGTTGGTCGCGGCGACGCTCGCCCCGTCCGGGATCTTCGCCAGCAGTGAGCGCGCCGCCTCGACGTGCGGGCCGGTCCGCCACGTGGCCCGCTGCGCCAGTTGTGCGAGGGGGAAGCTCGGCAGCAGTACGGCGGTGACGGCGAGGGCGGTCACCAGGGACGCCCGTACGTGGCGGGCCGCCAGCGGGTGCTCCGCGGTGCGCCAGCGCCGCAGCGCGTCGATCAGCCCGGCGGCCACGATCGGCATCAGGACGGCGCTGTAGTGGAAGGACAGGCCCCAGTGGAAGGCGTTCTGCGACAGCATGCGCCACGTCAGGGTCGGCACGGCGATCAGCGCCAGCGGGGAGCGCAGGGCGAGCAGCGCGGAGGGCGCGAAGACCAGGACGAGGGTGGTGGCCTTGACGTCCGGGCGCAGCGCGTCGAGCGGGGCGAAGGCGATGGTGGCGAGCAACGAGGCGTGGGCGCCCTCGCCGAGGTTCTCGCCGTGTGCGTACCCGCCCGCCGGATTGAACGCCGGGAGGAGCAGCTTGATCTCGACGACGAACGCGACGAGCCCGGCGAGCGCGGTGAGCAACCCGAGCCGCCGCGGCCCCTTCCAGGCGACGTAGGCGCCGAGCGCGGCCAGGGTGAGCCCGAGGTCCTCCTTGATCAGGACGAGGGGCGCGGCCCAGGCGACGGCGGCGCGGTACCGGCCCTGGCCGAGTGCGACGACGGCGTACGCGATGAGCGGTACGGCGAGCGCGACCTCGTGGAAGTCGAAGGCGACGGCGGACGCGACGCCCCAGCTCAGTCCGTACGCGAGGGCGACGGCGTGGGCGGGTCGGCGGCCGAGGACGCGCTGCGCCCAGCCGGCGAGCGGGACGACGGCGACGGCGAGCAGCGCGGCCTGGGCGAGCAGCAGCGTGATCGGGGAGGGCCAGATCCGGTAGAGCGGCGCGAGGACGGCGAGGGCGGGGTGGAAGTGGTCGCCGAGGAGGTTGAAGTCCTCGCCGCGCAAGGGGACGAGCGGCGGCTGGAGTTGGGCGTAGGCGCGTACGGCCTGCTCGAAGATGCCGAGGTCGAAGCCGGTGGTGCGGATCAGCAGGTGTCGGCGGACGGACACGGTCGCGTAGAGCGCGAAGAGCGCCGCCGCCCAGGCCCAGGGCAGCAGCGCGGTGGGGAAGCGGGCAGCGGGGCGGGAGCCGGGCTCCGGCGAGGGCGCGGGGATGCCGGGGACCGCGGGGGTGCGCGGGCGTGTGCGCGTACGCAGCGCACCGCGCCACCCCACCCATCTGTCAGAAAATGTCCGCATACACCCGGATGCTAAGGGCTGCCTCGCGCTCCCCGGCGGATCAGCACGCGGCGTCGGTTGCGACGCGCTGCGGGGCGGTGCGTCACGCGGGCGCGGCCAGTGCGCCCAGCAGGACCCCCACCAGCGCGCCCACGATCATGAACGGTCCGAACGGGATCGCCGTCCCGCGCCGGGCGCGCCCGGCGACCAGGAGGCCGAGCCCGTACACCGAGCCGAAGAGGAACCCGGCGAACGCGCCGGCGAACAGCACCGACCAGCCGTACCAGCCGAGGACGACGCCGAGCGAGAGCGCGAGTTTGACGTCGCCGAAGCCGAGGCCGTCGGGGTGGAGCAGGAACAGCAGGAAGTAGCCGCCGCCGAGGGCGAGCCCGCCGAGCAGCGCCGTGGGCCAGGAGCCGGCCGCGCCCGGCAGCGGCGACACCGCGCCGAGCAGTGCGGCGGCGGCCCCGGCGAGCGGCAACGTCACTTGGTCCGGCAGCCGGTGCACCCGCAGGTCCACCAGGGCGAGCAGCACGGCGAAGGGCGTCAGCAGCAGCCAGACGGCGAGTTCGGGCCGCGGGCCGGTCGCGGCGGCAAGTACGGCGCAGACGAGGACGGTCACGCCGGGGGCGCCCACCACGACGGCCCGGAGCTGCGCCCCGCACGGCCCGCACGACGGCCCGCCGAGCCAGCCGGCCGCGGGCCCGGTGAAGCGGTGCCCGACCGGGCAGGCGTCCCGCCACGCCTGCTCGGGTTCCACGGCGAGCCGGAACGCGGCACGGGGCACCAACAGCCCCGTGCCCGCGCCCCACAGGGCGGCGGCAGCGATCAGGGAGGCGTACGACAACACGGCAGAGAGGGTATGCCGGCGCGTGCGCGGGGGTCGTGCGCCCCGGTCGCTTCCGGTCCGTCCCGCTGGCGCTACCGTCCCTGCCATGGGGCGGAATCGGCAATGGCAGTGCGGCACGGGCAGGTTGGGCGTGCCGACGGGTGAACCGGGCGGGGTCGCGGTGGAGATCGCCGCGTCGTACGGCACCCGGCGGCGCGGGCTGCTGGGGCGGGACGGCATCGCCGGTGCGCTGCTGCTGACCCGGTGCAACTGCGTCCACACCGTGGGGATGCGCTTCGCGATCGACGTGGCCTATCTCGACCGGGAGCTGCGCGTCGTCGATCTGCACACGCTCGTCCCCGGCCGGCTGGCGCTCCCCCGGCTGCGGGCACGGCACGTCCTGGAGGCGCGGGCGGGGGCGTTCGCCGGCTGGGGCGTCGAGGTCGGTGCGGTCCTGACGGTGTCCACGGCGGGCGACGACGCGTAGGGGTGGGCGCTTGGACAGGGCCGCCGTTTCCCCGCGGGTGCGTTGGTCTCCACCGGCCGGTGGTGGGTTGATCGCGCAGTATCTCCGCGCCCCTCAATGCCCGCGCCGCTTCCCCACGGGAGCATTGACCTCCACCGGCCGGTGGTGGGTTGATCGCGCAGTTCCCCGCGCCCCTGATTCGCTGCCCCCGTCGTTTACCTGCGGGACGAGGGTTTAGGGGCGCTGGGGTCCCCCAGGCCCTCTGGGGCCGAGGGGGCGGAACTACGCGGTCAACCCACCGACGGGCCGCAGACGCAACAACACAGCCCGCCGCACGGCGAAACCGTGGGGCTCGGTGGGTGAGGGGACGTCAGCGGTTCCAGGGGGTGGACGACGCCTGGGCGCGGGAGCGGCGTGCCACCGCCGTCCAGGCGACGAGGCCCAGCACCAGGGCCGAGCCGAGGCCGATGCCCGAGTAGCCGACGATCCGCATCGCGGTGCTGTCGCCGGAGTCGCCGCCCGAGTCGCTGCCGGTGCCCGCGGCGGCGCCCAGCCGTTCGCCGGTGGTGACGCCGAAGCCCGCGGCCCGGGGGTCGCCGTCGTACGGAGGCGCCTCGGCGGGCTCGCCCCCGATGCCGACGCCGAGGGTCAGCGGGGTCGGGGCGGCGACGGAGCGGGCGAGCGAGACCCGGACGTAGTACCAGCCGGAGAAGCGCATCGCCCCGACCTCGTTGCGGCTGACGACGCGGTTGGCGAAGGCGGCGGGGGCGGTGTCGAGGGTGACGGAGCGGTCCGGGTGGTCCGCGTCCACGCTCTCGACGAAGCCGCGCGCGGTGTTGTAGAGCGCGAGTTGCACCCCGTCCGGCACCTTCCGCCCGTCGCGGGGGCTGTCGCTGCCGTCGCCGTCCTGGCCGCCGTAGCCGAACGTCGCGTCGAGGAAGAGGCGTTGCCCCCAGTCGAGCGGGACCTTGTAGTAGTGGCTGTCACCGGGGTTCAGCACGTCGCGCCAGCGGCCCTGCCCGATGGCGCGGGCGTCGTTGAAGCCGGTGCCGCCCTCGGCGCCCTTCGGCGCGCCCTGCGGTGGCTGCGGGGAGCGCCCCCGGTCCGAGGGGCCGGTGGAGGGCGCCGAACTGCCCGCCTTCAGGCCGGGCTCCAGCATGAACCTGATCTCGACGGGCCACTTCCGCGCGCCGGAGCCGTCACCGTCACCGTCACCGTCACCGAAGCCCGCCCCGATCGCCTCGACCGTGAAGACGTACTCCCCCTCGGCCTGGCACCCGCGGCCGGGGGCGATCCGGCGCGTGGCGTAGTCGGCGACGGGCCGGGGCGTGTCGGCGCCGAACGTGACGTCCGTGATGTCGCTGCACTTCGTACCGCCCGCGTCCGCCAGCCCGATCCGCATCCCGGCGGTCGCCGCGACCGTGCCCCCGGGCGGCGGCGCGAGCACCGCGGAGACGTACGCGTTGGAACGGTCGTCCAACGGCACCCGGTAGTGCTTGCGCTCCCCCGCGGAGAGCACGTCGGTGTACGTCCCCGGGCTCAGCGCCGGCGCGCGGTCGCCCGATGCGGCGCCCTGCACGGCGCGTGCGCCGTCGGCGGTCCCGTACGGCCGCGCCGGCCAGTCCGGCCCGTCCGCGGCGGCGGCCGGTGGCGCGGACTGCGCCAGGACCTGCGCGGTGGCGAGGACGAGGCAGACCCCTGCCCCTAGCGCCCGCACGACCTGCCCCATCCGTCCGCTCCCCCTCGGCCCTCGGGGGCCGCACCCGGTCGACCCGCGCGGTCGACGACCGGCCGCAGCGTACTGCGGCCGGTCCGTCGGGCGGACGACGGGTGGGGCGTTCGGCGTGCGGGCGCGGGGGACTGACACGGCCTCAGGCGGGGTCGCTGCCGGCGCCCGTGGGGAAGGTGACCTCGACGCGGCGGTTCTTGCGGCGGCCCTCTTCGGTCGCGTTGTCGGCGATCGGGTAGTCCTCGCTGTAGCCGCGCACGTCGTAACGGATGCCCGGGTCGTTCAGCTCCCCGCTGAGCAGGGAGTGCACGGCGTCGGCGCGCTGCTTGGAGAGCACCTTGCCGTGGTCGTACGTCCCGAGGTCGTCGGTGAAGCCGAACACCCGCACCGCCGGCGGCCCGTGCTTCTTGACCTCGGCGGCGATCGCGGCGACCCGGCTGCTGGCCTGCGGGGTGAGCTTCGCGCTGTTCTTGCCGAACAGCACCTCGGCCTGGAGCGCGAACGTCAGCGAGGTCGTGGTCTCCTCGCGGCGCTCCTCGCCGCCCTCGGTCTCCACGATGGAGACGATGTCGAGCACGCGCGCGTCCGCGAGGGTGGCGCCCTCGCGCATCTTCAGCCCGGGGTCCTTCGGGTCGACCGGCGGGGGCGTGGCGCTGGGTTCGGTGCCGGGCGGGACGCTGGGGCCGTCGGCGGACGCGGCCGGCACGGCGGTCAGTTGCACCCCGGTGACCAGCACCAGCACGGCGACGGAGGCCGCGAGGGGGTGGCGGTGGCCGCGCGTCATGACAGCCCGATCGTCACGGTCGGCATCAGCGGGATCTGCACGTCGACGGACTTGGTGCCCTCCGGCGGGGCGGGGAACTGGGCGAAGAAGTCGATGCTCTGGCCGGACTGCATGGTCGTCAGGCCGGTGGTGGTGAGCGGGTACCCGTCGGTGTCGCGCAGCACGTAGTAGCGCTTCTTGCCGGTCTTGTCGACGAGCGTCATCCCGGCGAACGAGGGGCCGGTCTGGCTGACCTTGGTCTCCTGGCCGTTCCACTGGAGCGGCGGGAACTGGCTCTTGCCGCTGGTGTTCTTCAGGACGCCCTCGACGGTCAGGAAGCCGCCGCTGTCCCGCTCCGCGGTGCGGATGGTGATCTGGAAGCCGTTGGAGCCGTTGATCGTCGCCAGGGGTTCGGAGCTCTGGGGCTCGGCGCTGCCGCCGTCCTTGGGTCCGTCGCCCGACCCGTCCGCGGGCGTCGACGCCTTCGGGGCGTCCTTGGCGTTCTTCCCGTCGTCGCCGTCGCCCCCGCCCCCGCACGCGGCCAGGGAGAACGTCAGGGCCACCGCCACCAGGGCGGCCGGGACCCCTCTGCGGGTCTTCGCTCCGTGCCGGGTACTCATCAGTGCTGTTCCTTTGCGTCTGCGTCGGTCGCGGAAGGTCAGTCCTCGGCCAGCCGTACGGCGAGGAGGTCGGAGATCTCGGGCAGGCCGTCGGGCTCGTCCGGGTCGAGCTCGAAGGACCCGCCGTCGCACCGGAGTTCGCCGAGGGAGGGCGTGTCGTCGCCGTCGCCCGGGGGCGCGCTCGCCGAGGGGTCGGGGTCCTCGGGCGCCTCGGGGTCGTCGCCGGGAGCGCCGGGGCTCTCGGGCGCCTCGGGCGTCGGCGCGGGGTCGAAGTCGCACTGCGGCTCCACGACGGCCGTGGCGGTGGCCTCCGCGTGGTCGTTCTCGGTGCCCGGCAGGACGGTGTCCCCCACCGGATTCACCGCCCGGACGTGCACGGTGAAGCCCCAGCGCCCGTCGGCGGGCGGGCCGCAGTCCAGCACCGTGGCCTCGTTCTCGCCGGCCAGCCGGGCCGCCACGGCGCACGCCGTGCCGCTCTCGCCCGACGCGTCGCCGGACAGCAGCCGACGCAGGAACTCGACGTCGACGGGGGGCGCCCACAGGTCCTCCCCCAGCAGGTCGCGGGAGTCCTGGGCGGCGGCGAGCGCGGCGGCGTCGGCGGCCGACTGGGCGCCGTTGCGGGCGGCGCCGGCCTGGCCGACGGCGAAGAACGCGAGGGCCGCGAAGAGGACCAGCGCGACCATGGCGATGTAGAGGGGGGCCGCCTGACCCGCCTCCCGACCGTGACCGAAACCGCGACGGCGACCGTCGCTGGCACCGGGCCGGCGCGCTACTTCCCGCCGCCCGTGTTCAGGACGTCCGCCACCTTGTTCTTGAGGCCCGTGGCGATGTCGTTGGCCACGCCCGAGCCGACGATCGCGGCGATGATCAGCGCCACCAGCACGATCACCCCCACGTACTCCACCGCGCCCTGCCCCCGGTCGCCGCGCTCCCGCATCGCGCGCGCCGTCGCCGCCGTCCACGTCCCGATGTACACCCGGGCCCTGACCACGGCCTTCAGCGTCACGTTCGACATCGTCTTCCCCTTCGGCGCCGACGGCCCGATGCCCGCCGGGGTCGTACCGGTCTCTGGCGCCACCCGCCGTGACGACTCCCTCGCGGTACGTACGGATGGCAGCGTCTGAACTGTATGCCGAGGCGCGGCGGAAGCGAATAGGTCCCGGGGCCCAACGTCGAGCAGGACGGGCGAGTTGATCCGCAATGGGGCGGTTTCGCTCGTCGACTTCGTGGTCCTCGACGGATGGCGCGCCGGACGGGCGTTCGGGGCGCGCGGGCCGGTGTTCGGTCGGACCGGCCGCGGTCAGCTCCACCACCTCCACCTCCCGTCGGCTCGGCGCGGTGACCACCCCGTGCGACGGGTCGAACACCGCGGGCCCGGGCTCCGTGCTCGAATGTCCCACATTCGATTGCGAAAGCGAAGGCCGTCCGGCGAACTCGGCCCCGCCGCAACTTCCTTCGGCGGAGTGGGGATGTTGGTGCAGCGACACGGCGGCTGTCTCCTCTCGGGCACGGCGTTCGCGTACGGACCGCGGGGCGCGGGCGGTTGGTCGGCTTGGCGGCTTGTTGTCTTGGCGTCTTGTCGTCAGGGGAGGGCGGCTCAGCCTCCGAGCACGTCCCCGAGGTCCACCCCCGACCCGTAGTAGAAGCTCATGACGATCAGGATCATCGTGGCGGGCAGCATGACGAGGGTGACCACGAGCGTGGACTTCGGGACGGCCTTGGCCGCTTCCCGGCGCGCCTGCTGGGCGTCGGTGCGGCGCATGTCGGTGGCGATCTGGATCAGGGTGTCCACGATCGGCGCGCCCAACTCCTCGCCCTGCTGGAGCGCGGTGACGAACATCGAGACCTGCTCGGAGTCGTTGCGCCGGCGCAGTTGGTCGAAGGCGTCGCGGCGGCTGACGCCCATGTCCATCTGGCGCAGCGTGATGCGGACCTCGTCGCACCAGGGGCCCTCGTACTTCTCCGCCACCCGCTCCAGGGCCTGGCGGAAGCCGAGTCCGGCCGACACCACGACGGCGAGGACGTCGAGGAAGTCCGGGAGGGTGCGCTCGATGTCGGCGCGGCGGCGGCGGATCGCGGCCCGGATGATGACGTCGGTCCACACCAGTCCGAAGGCCAGGGCCGCGATCGCCACCAGGAACTGGCCGCGCAGCAGCATGGAGAACGCGGCGAGGACGCCGAGGACCCCGTACACGGCGCGGCGGGCGGCGTAGCGGTCCACGGTCATGCCGCCGGGGTTGCCCGCCATGTCGAGCCGGCGGCGCAGCGCGTCCACCCGCTTCGGGCCCATGGCGCCGAGCACGGCGGGGGCGTAGCGCATGCCGAGCCGGTCGAGGCCGGAGCCGACGGCGCTGGTGCGGCTGGCGCCGACCTCCAGGGCGAGGGCGAGGTCCCCGGGGAGCTTGGCGTCGGCGCGGTACATCCGGACGCCGTGGAAGATCCCGTAGACGGAGAGTCCGAGGGCGAGGGCGAGGAGGAGCGGGATCATCTGGTGGCCCTCCTCAGACCTGGATCCTGGACATCCGGCGGATCAGGAGACCGCCGACGGCGTAGAGGCCGATGGCGATCAGGGTGGCGATCTGGCCGGTGAAGCTGCCGGTCATCTCGTCCAGGGCGCCCGGCGTCATCGTGTTGATCATCAGCAGGAAGCCGAAGCCGAGCAGCGGCACGGCGAGGGCGGTGACCTTGATCTGGGAGAGCATGGTGGTGACCTCGCGCCGGGTCTCCTTGCGCTCCTCCAGGGTCTGGGTCAGGTTCCGCAGGGAGCTGACGACCTGTCCGCCGGCGCGGTTGGCGAGGATCAGGGTGGTGACGAGGACGATCAGCTCGCGGGACGGGAGCCGTTCGCCCAGCTCGCCGAGGGCGTCGTCGAGGCTCTGGCCGACGGCGAGCTGGTCGGCGACGATGCCGAGTTCCTGGCCCGCGGGGTCGTCGAGCTCCTCGGCGGCCATGGCGAGTGCGGTGCGCAGGGCGAGGCCGGCCTGGGTGGCGTTGGCGAGGACCCGGGTCAGCTCGGGGAGCTGGTTGATGAACGCCTCGGTGCGCTTCTGCTGCTGCCAGTTGAGGAAGGCGCTCGCGCCCCAGGCGGCCGCGAGCGCGGCGAGCACCCCGAAGTAGGGGGTGAGGACGGCGGCGACGACGAGATAGACGACGAGCAGCACGAGGACGGCGTAGACGACGTACTCGCCGGGGGTGACGTCGAGGCCGGTCGCCTTGATGCGGCGCTCCAGGCGCCTGCCGTACCGGGTCCGCCGCACCCTGCGGTCGACGGCGGCGAAGCGGCGGCGCCGGCCGGGGAGGGCCGCGGGCAGTCCGGTCTGCGCCATGCGCTCGACGAGCGCCTGCCGCTGGGCCCGGCCCCGGGACCAGTGGTGCACGCCGATGACGCCGAGCACCCCGGCGACGAGGGTGGCTCCGATCGTCAGGAGCGGAAGGAGGTTCATGTCGGGCGGGGACCTTCTCCAGTAGGGGGCGGCGGGTGGGGTGCTGGGGGCTCGTCCGGTGTTCGTTCCGCGGACCGGGGTCTGTCCCGTGCTCGTTCCGCGGACCGCGGCCTATCCGGTGCTCGTGCCGCGGACGACGAGTTCCCCGTCCGACCCGGCGACCCCGAACACCAGCGGCAGGACTTCGTTCTTCAGATGGAGCCGCTGGGCGATCCGGCGCGGCACCGGGTGGTACGCAAACCTGCCGTGCACCCGCCCGTCGGCGGACATCGGCTGGGCCTCGAAGCGGCAGACGGAGACGATCCGGTACTCCTCGCGGCCCGCGGAGTCGACCACGGCGATCTCGGTGACCCGGCGGGAGCCGTCGGCGTGCCGGGTGAGCTGGACGATGACGTCGACGGCGCTGTTGATCTGGTCCTTGATGGCGGCGAAGGGGATCTCCACCTCGGACATGGAGGCCAGGGTCTGCAGCCGCATCAGCGCGTCCTCGGCGCTGTTGGCGTGCACGGTGGCCAGCGAGCCGTCGTGGCCGGTGGACATCGCCTGGAGCATGTCCAGGGTCTCCCCGCCGCGGACCTCGCCGACGACGATGCGGTCCGGGCGCATGCGCAGGGAGTTGCGGACCAGGTCCCGGATGGTGACCCGGCCCTTGCCCTCGACGTTCGGCGGGCGGCTCTCCAGGGTGATGACGTGCGACTGCTGGAGTTGGAGTTCGGCGGAGTCCTCGATGGTGACGATCCGCTCCCCCTCCGGGATCAGCCCGGACAGGGTGTTGAGCAGGGTGGTCTTCCCGGTGCCGGTGGCGCCGGAGACGATCACGTTGAACTTGGCCCGCACCAGGCTCGCGAGCAGCAGCGTCATCTGCTCGTCCAGCGAGCCGATGGCGATCATCTCCTGGAGGGTGAAGGCGCGGGGGAAGCGGCGGATGGTCAGGACGGGGCCGCTGAGGGAGAGCGGGGGGATGATGACGTTGACGCGCTCGCCGGACGGCAGCCGGGCGTCGACCATCGGATTGGCCTCGTCCACCCGGCGGTTGACGGTGGAGACGATGCGTTCGATGGTCTGCATCAGCTGCTCGGTGGAGGAGAAGCGCATCGGCAGCAGTTCCAGCCGGCCGGCCCGCTCCACGTACACCTGCTCGGGCCCGTTGACCATGATCTCGCTGATGGAGGCGTCCTCCAGCAGCGGTTCCAGGATGCCGAGGCCGAGCGCTTCGTCGACGACGCGCCGGATGAGTTGGGCGCGCTCGGCGGTGGAGAGCACCGGGCCCTCGCGGCTGATGATGTGGCCGAGGACCCGCTCCAGCCGGACGCGCCGGTCGGCGGCGGCGAGCGCGGACATCTCCGCGAGGTCGATCTCCTCCAGCAGCTTGGCCCGGTAGACGGCGACGAGACGGTTGACCTCGCCCCGGCCGCCGACCGGTTCGGGGCTGCTGATGCGCGCCCGCAGGCTCATGTCCTCATCTCCCAGGTGTCGCAGGGGTCTTGCCGGCAGTGGTGCGGGTGGGTGGCGGGGGTCAGTCGCAGGGCATCGTCACGGTCCTCACGGCGGGGTCGAAGTCGAGCAGCGGCAGCAGCGCGGGGATCCGTACGGACGCGGTCGCGGAGATCTCGCCGTCGCCGTCGCCGCACCGCCCCGCGTCGATGTCGGTGCCGTCCGCCAGCCAGCCGCTGATCGCGGCCCGGCCCGCGGGGACGGCCCGGCCGCCGCCGTCCGGTGCGGCTTCCGCGCGGGCGGCGGCGCGGGCCGCGGTGCCGGCCTGCTGGGCGGCGTACGCGACGACGCCGAGTTGGATCGCGGCGAGGGCGAGGAAGATCAGCAGGGCGACGATCCCGGCGTACTCGACCGCGGCCTGTCCCCGGTCGTCCCGTCGCGCCCTCACCTGTTCCGCTCCTCGTTCGGTGCGGCGGCCTCGCCGGGGACGGTGATGGGCAGGTCGACGCCGCCGGGGAAGAGGGCGGGCACCCGCAGCTCCACCGTGGCCCGGTACATCTCCCCGTCCACGCGGCAGTCGGTGGCGACGCCCTGCCAGGCGCCGGAGAGGGTGCGGCGGGCGGCCGCGGCGCAGGCGTCGGCGCCGCCCACGGCGCCGGCCCGGGCTGCTTCGTCGGCGGCGTTCCCCGCGAGGGCGAAGGTGTACCCGGTGAGGGCCGCCTGCCACAGCAGGCCCACGGTGATGAGGATGATCGGGAGCGTGCCGACGAACTCGACGGTGGCCTGCCCCCGGTCGTCGCGCGCGTTCACTTCGACCGCGCCCGACGCAGTCCGATGGAGCCCCGGTCGCCGCGGAACCGGCTCTGCTTCGGCGACGGCTCCAGGGCCTGGGCGCTCACCAGCCCCAACTCCCCCGCCAGGCTCCACAGCGCCTGCTTCACCGTCGACTTGGCCTCCAGGTCCTGCATCCGGCCCGCGTCCACCACCGGCTGGAGCTCCTTGAAGCCCGCCGGCACCGCCGACTTGGCGACCCGGGTGCCGGTGATCTTCTCGATCAGCGGTGGCTGGATCTCGGTGCCGCGGGTGTGCCGGTTGACGACGACGACCGTCTCCTCCGCCTTGCGGATCTGGAGCCGCTCCCACATCCGCACCATGCGCTTGGCGGCGCGCACCGCGACCACGTCGGGCGTGGTCACCAGCAGCGTGGTGTCGGCGCTCTCGATCGCCGCCGCGCTCCCGGCCGTGACCTGGGTGCCGCAGTCCACCACGACGACCTCGTACCGGCTGCGCAGCGCGCTGACGACCTGGCGTACGGCCCGGTCGCCGACCTCCTCGCCGCGCTCGCCCTCCGCGGGCGCCAGCAGCAGCCCGATGCCGGTCTGGTGGGCGAAGACGGCGTCCTGGAGCACTCGGGGCGAGATGTCCTGGATGCCCGCGAGGTCGGCGATGGAGCGGCGGAACTGCACGTCGAGGTAGGACGCCACGTCACCGGCCTGGAGGTCCAGGTCGACCAGGGCGACCGTGCGGCCGGACGCGCGGGCCGCCAGGGCCAGTTGGACGGCGGTGACCGTGGCGCCGGCGCCGCCCTTCGCCCCGCTGACGGTGACGACCGTGCCCCCGGCCCCGGGCCCCGGCTCGGCACCGTGGCCGAGGTGCCGGCGCACGCCGGTGGACCAGCCGGCCGCGGCCTGCACGCGCTGCGCCAGGTCCTCGTACGACAGCGGCATCCCGAGCAGCCCGCGCGCACCGGAGTCCATCGCGGCCGAGTACAGGCCGGGGCCGGCGTCGACGGTGATCAGGACCACGCCGACCGCGGGGAAGCGCAGCGCCACCTCGCGGATCAGCTCCAGCGCCGGCACCGGGCCGATCCGCTCGTGGACCAGCACGACCTCGGGCAGTTCGTCGAGCGATTCGGCCGCCAGCCGGGCCAGCAGGTCGAGCAGCGAGGTCGAGTCGCCCACCGCGGGCGCCGGCTCCACGTCGGGGAGCTGGCCGAGCAGGGTGGTGATCGACCGGGCCGCGTCCGGGTCGCCGACGGCCGGCAGGATGCGTGTGGTCATGCAGCACTCACCTGTTCTTGTCTTCGTCGAGGGTGTAGGTGCTGTCGCCGGGGCGCAACGCGGCTGCGGTCCCCTTGGCGAGAAGGGCGAGCCGGACGTTCTCGGCGAAGGACTCGGCGTACGCGACGCGTTGGGCGTCCGCGGTGGCGAGGGCGAAGGTGATCGGCACCGCCTCGCGGGCGGCGTCGCGGCGCTCGCTGCGGCCGGCGCCGATGGGGGTGAGTTCGCCGACGTCGATGACGCGGGCGCCGGAGACGATGATCCGGGACTCGTCGGGGTCGCTGTCCCGCTTGCCGGCGAAGGTGGCGAAGATGTTCACCAGGTCACCGGGGCTGATCTTGCCGGCGACCCCGGTCGCGGCGTCGACCATGATGGCGATCTCCTGCTCCCCGGCGGCCAGGGCGGGCCGCTTGACGATCATGTCGTCCTGGAGCAGCGAGCCCTTCTTGAGCCGGGTGACGGCTATCTTCCCGTTGACCTGGGCGACGTCCCGCACGGCGCTGTCGGAGAGCCAGCGCTCGGGAATGGCGACCTCTTCGAACTGCTGGGGGGTGAGGGCGGTGTACGGGGCCACGTCGGACTTCAGCCGGTACGCGGACACCTCGGGGCCGACCTTCGAATTCACGTCGCCGATCACGACGACCACCCCGGCGACGGCGGCGAGGGCGCAGAGGACCGATACGGCGATCAGGATGACGCCTCGGCGTTGACGTGAATTCATGAGCTGGGGAACCTCGTTCGCTAACGGTCGCTAACGGTCACGGACGGGATGTCGGGGAGTTCGGTTCGGGGAGTTCGGGGAGTGCTGCGTCTTCTGTGTTTTCTGCGTCTTCTGCGTAGCGGAGCGTTCGGGGACGTGCGGGTGTTGGCGGGTTCAGCGTGCGGACGGGCCGCGGCCCGGAACCCCGGAATGGCGGAACTGCCCCTGATCGGGGTGGCGGCCGTTGCCGACCGCGGCGAGCGGGGCCGAACAGAAGGCGCAGACGTCACCGATGAGTTCGATTCCGCACCAGGTGCACACCTCTCTGCGGACGGACGAGACCAGTTGGTAGAGAATCGAGACGTCGGGCAGGAAGGCGGCGAATTCCACGAGTTTCCCGGTGCCCCACCAGGTCGCCGAAGCGGCCGGCAGCGGGACCTCCTCCACGCCCTGGACCTGCCACTGGGGTGCGAGGGTGCCGGTGACCCAGTCGGGCTGCGCCTGGCCCTTCGCGTACACCAGGCGGGTGGCGAAGTCGGGCCCGGTGAGCTGCTGCGCCGGCGATTCCGCGGCGCCGATCTTGACGAGCTCGGGGGCGGGGTGGGCGAGCACCCCGAACTGGGCGCCGGGCACCCACGACTTCGCGTGCGACTTCAACGTCACCGGGACCCGGTCGAGCCGGGCCACGGAATGCAGTACGGCGCCGGCGTGCACGTAGTGCGAGAGCAGTCGGGCGGCGGACGCGACTATCCCGGCGCCGAAGTCGCAGATCGACAACTGTCTGAGCTGGCGCACCAGTACGGCGACGGCGAGCGGCGGCAGGTCGAGCTTCAGCAGGGCGATGCGATTGCTCTCCAACACCGACCGCACGGTGTGCAGGCGCCGTTCGTGCGCCACCGGAATCGTCGCCGGATAGAGGGCGACGACGTGTCCGTACTGCTCCAGCAGAACGGAGACGTCGGCGAGCGCGGCGTCGAGCGGGGCGTCCTCGGGCGGCGGGAGCAGCGCGGCCGTGGGCGTGTGCGGATCCATCGGCGGTAGCACCAGGTCTGCGCTGGTGACAGCTATTGCGGTCGGCACGCTGGTTCCCCGTTCGGACAACGGTCTCCGGGGGTTCCGTGACCGCGGATACGTACTGCTCGCTGCTCCTGCGCAGCACTTTATCCACGACGTCAGAGCCAGAGAACACCCTGCTGGAACTCACAGCCTCGCCGTGAGCACGCTCCGCTCATGCCAAAGCGGACCAAACCCGGATGTTCCCCTATGCGGAGGTCGGCGTCCACCCCGGTGCGGGACGCTCGGCGGGAAACGCCCCTTCCTCGCCAGGGATTTGGCCGAAAATCATCATAAGCTCCGCGCTCCGGCGCCCGATTGCCCCCGAAGTGCCGACTGCGTGCCCGTCGCATGTCGGCCAGCGCGCGGCCGGTCGCCGCCCCGGTGCCGGACGCCGGGGAAGGGCCCCCGGCCGGGAACCAATCGTTGACGGAAGTCTTGACAACCTTATTGGTCTGGACCAGTTTTACGCCCAGCGGGGGTCGCCGTCTCCGGTCCACCTCCTCCTCGCGTCCCCCGCTCCCACCCCCCACGCACCACTTCAGTACCTCCACCCCCACCCCCCACACTTCTGGAGGCAGTACGTGGCACCCACCAGACGTCCGCACAGATGGCTCGGCGGAGCACTGGCGCTCGCCGTAGGCGCCGGCCTCACGGTCCTCGGCACCGCAGGTCCGGCCATGGCCGCCGACGTCAACAACGCGAAGAACGCCGGATTCGAGTCGGGCCTCACCAACTGGTCCTGTTCCGGCGGCAACGGCGCGAACACGTCCACCCCGGTCCGCACCGGCGCTTCGGCCCTCAAGGCCACCCCCGCCGGGCAGGACAAGGCCCAGTGCAGCCAGACCGTGGCCGTGAAGCCCAACTCGACGTACACGCTGAGCGCCCACGTCCAGGGCAGCTACGTCTACCTGGGCGCCACCGGCACCGGCACCACCGACGTCTCCACCTGGTCGCCCGGCAGCACCGGCTGGAGCCAGCTCTCCACCTCCTTCCGCACCGGCGCCAGCACCACGTCCGTGACGATCTACACCCACGGCTGGTTCGGCCAGAGCGCGTACTACGTGGACGACGTCAGCGTCTTCGGCCCCGACGGGGGCGGCGGCCAGGACCCCGACCCGGTCGTGCCCAACCCGCCCACCGGGCTCGCCGCGGGCGCCACCACCACCTCCACGGTCCCGCTGAGCTGGACCGCGGCCTCCGGCGCGACCGGCTACAACGTCTACCGGGACGGCGCGAAGGTCTCCTCGGTGACCGGCACGTCGACGACCGTGACGGGGCTGGCGGCGAACACCTCGTACAGCTTCGAGGTCACGGCGACCAACTCCAAGGGCGAGTCCGCCAAGTCCGCCGCGGTCACCGCCCGCACCAAGGACGGCGGCTCCAACCCGAACCCGGTCGTGCCCAAGCACGCGGTGACGGGCTACTGGCAGAACTTCAACAACGGCGCGACCGTGCAGAAGCTGCGCGACGTCAGCCCGCAGTACGACATCATCGCCGTCGCCTTCGCGGACGCCACCACCACTCCGGGCGAGCTGACGTTCAACCTGAGCCCGGCGCTCGGCTACGCCAACGTCGACGAGTTCAAGTCGGACGTGGCCGCGAAGAAGGCGGCGGGCAAGTCGGTCATCATCTCCGTCGGCGGTGAGATCGGCAACGTCACCGTCAACAGCGACGCCTCCGCGACGGCCTTCGCCAACAGCGCGTACGCCCTGATGCAGGAGTACGGCTTCACCGGCGTCGACATCGACCTGGAGCACGGCATCAACTCCACGTACCTCACCAAGGCGATCCGACAGCTGTCGGCCAAGGCGGGGACGAACATGGTGCTGACGATGGCGCCGCAGACCCTCGACATGCAGTCGACCGGCACCGAGTACTTCAAGCTGGCGACGGCGGTCAAGGACATCCTCACCGTCGTGAACACCCAGTACTACAACAGCGGTGCGATGCTCGGCTGCGACGGCAAGGTGTACTCGCAGGGCTCGGTGGACTTCCTCACCGCGCTCTCCTGCATCCAGCTGGAGGGCGGCCTCGACCCGTCCCAGGTGGGCATCGGGGTGCCGGCCTCCAGCCGCGGCGCCGGCGGCGGCTACGTCTCCCCGTCGGTCGTCACCGCGGCGCTCGACTGCCTCACCAAGGGCACGAGCTGCGGCAACTTCAAGCCGACGAAGACCTACCCGGGCCTGCGCGGCGCGATGACCTGGTCCATCAACTGGGACGCGGCATCGGGCAACGCCTGGTCCAACGTCGTCGGACCGCACGTCCACAACCTGCCGTAGGCCCTCCGGGCCGGGGTTCGGGGAGACGTAGCCGCGGATTCCCTGCGGGTGCGTCGGTCTCCACCGGCCGGTGGTGGGCTTGTCGCGCAGTTCCGCCCCCTGTGCCCTGCGGGCACGGGGGGACCCCCAGCGCCCGTGATTCGCTCAGCCCGGCTGTCATCTGCGGGATGTGCACTGGGGTATGCCCGGGCTTTTAGGGGCGCTGGGGGTCCCCCCACGCCCTCCGGGCAGGCAGTTGAACTGCGCGACAAGCCACAGGCGGGCCGCAGACGCCGCACCGCAGCCCGCCGCACGGCGAAACCGCACCACCGCGAACCCGTCGTACGCACTGCCCCACCCAACCCCACGCCCGGGGCCGTACGACACCCAGCAGCGCCACCGATCTGTCCCCGGTGGCGCTGTTGCGCGTTCACCGCCGGACGCCGTATTGACCGGAGCATGACAGGGCCCCACCATGTGCGGTGCTGGCACCCCCACCCTCACCTCCAGGAGACAGCATGGGACTTCGCACCCGCGGCAAGGGCCGGGGCGCTCGGACGGCGGCGCTCACCGCGCTGCTGGCCCTCGCGCTCACCGCGCCCTTCACCGCCAACGCGGCGCCACCGGACCCGTCGGACGCGTCGACCGGCTCCGCGGCCCGTACGACAGCGGCGGTCGAGGCCGCCGAACGCATCACCCAGTACCAGGTCAAGGACGTCGCCGGGGTCGCCGAGCGCACCCGGCTCGCCGCCACCGGGGTCGCCATCGACGAGGTCGACGCCCGCGCGGTCGTCGTCAGCGCGAACCCCGCCCAGGCGAAGCGGCTGCGGGCGCTGGGGTACGAACTGGCCGCGCTGCCCGGGCCCCCGGCGCGCGGCGCCGGCACCGACGCCGACGTCCGCCCGCTGGACTTCCCGCCCGCCGACTCCCGCTACCACAACTACGCGGAGATGATGACGGCGATAGACCAGCGCATCGCCGCGCACCCCACGATCATGAACAAGCGGGTCATCGGCAAGACCCACCAGGGCCGGGACATCGTGGCCATCAAGGTCAGCGACAACGTCGGCGTCGACGAGAACGAGCCCGAGGTGCTCTTCACCGCGCAGCAGCACGCGCGCGAGCACCTGACCGTCGAGATGGCCCTGTACCTGCTGCGCGAACTCGGCGACGACTACGGCACGGACTCCAGGGTCACCAACGCCGTCAACGGCCGCGAGATCTGGATCGTGCCCTCCCTCAACCCGGACGGCAGCGAGTACGACATCGCCACCGGCTCGTACCGGAGCTGGCGCAAGAACCGGCAGCCGAACACCGGCTCGACCGCCGTCGGCACCGACCTGAACCGCAACTGGAACTTCCGCTGGGGCTGCTGCGGCGGCTCGTCCACCAACCCCGGCTCCGAGACCTACCGCGGCCGGGCCGCCGAGTCCGCGCCCGAGGTGAAGGTGGTCGCCGACTTCGTCCGCAGCCGGGTGGTGGGCGGCAAGCAGCAGATCACCGCCGGCATCGACTTCCACACCTACAGCGAGCTGGTGCTGTGGCCGTACGGCTACACCACCGCGGACACCGCGCCCGGGATGACGCAGGACGACCGGGACGCCTTCGCCGCGATCGGCCGCAAGATGGCCGCCAGCAACGGCTTCACCCCCCAGCAGTCCAGCGACCTCTACGTCACCGACGGGTCCATCGACGACTGGCTGTGGGGCAACCAGAAGATCTTCGGCTACACCTTCGAGCTGTATCCGACCGGTTTCGGGGGCGGCGGCTTCTACCCGCCCGACGAGGTGATCGAGCGCGAGACCAGCCGCAACCGGGACGCGGTGCTGCAACTGCTGGAGAACGCCGACTGCATGTACCGCTCCATCGGCAAGGAGACGCAGTACTGCTCCTGAGGCAGCGGTGAAGCACCGGTGCGAACCGACGTGAGATGACACACGTCCGGCGCGCGGTCCGACGACGGGCCGCGCGCCGCCGCACGGGAGACACGGTGCGTTAGTGGTGGTATCGCCGCTGTGATGAAGCCACCGGCGGCCGAAACGCCGACGAAACGCCGGCGCTGAGCCCGTCACCCGCGTCCCCGCCCCCGCCGCTTCGGCCTCCGGGTGACCGAGGTTGTCCGTTGATGTCGCTGGTGGAGCCGTCATCTGTTCTATAAGGTCCCGGGAGTTGAGCAATTCCGCACGCGTCTCCCCGTGCCCGAGGAGCAGTTGATGGCCGTCACCGGCGTCGCCTCAGTCGCCGCCCTCTTAATCTGCGCCGCTTTGGTGGCGATGCTGGTCCACCGGGCGCGCGCCCGGCGCGCCGGCGCGCACGCCGCCCAACTGGCCGCCGAGGCCGAGCGGTTCGCTGAGCAGTCCGTGCCCGCGCTGCTCGCCGCCGTACGGCAGGGGGCGCCCGCGCTCGCAGCGCTGTCCTCGGTGCCCGCCCCGGCGAACCCGGCGTACCAGCGCGCGCTGCGCGCGGTCGCGGAGGAGGCCGAGCACATCGAGCGCCGGCGGGCCGCCGCGGCCCGCGAGGCGACGCTCGGCGAGAAGCGGCGCGCCGCGGCGATGGCCGCGTGTGCGAACGCCGCCGGCCGCATGCAGGCCATGACCACCGGCATGCTCGCGGACCTGCGGGAGATGGAGCACCGGCACGACGACGAGGACGTCCTCGCCGACCTGCTGCACCTGGACCACCGCACCGCTCAGGCGGGCCGGCTGGCCGACAGCATCGCCGTCCTCAGCGGCGCCCGCTCGGGACGCCGCTGGGCCAAGCCGATCCCGATGGAGTCGATCCTGCGCGGCGCCATGGGCCGGGTCGCGGGCTACCAGCGCATCCGGCTGCGCTCCGTGGCGGACATCGCCGTCGCGGGCCACGCGGCGGAGGGCGTGATGCACGTGCTGGCCGAACTCCTCGACAACGCCTGCAACTTCTCCCCGCCGACCACCGACGTCCACGGCTACGTGGCGGAGGTGCCGGCCGGCGCGGTGATCACCGTGGAGGACAGCGGGCTCGTGATGAGCGAGACCGCGCTGCGCCGCGCGGAGCGCGCGGTGTCCGGCGAGGCCGGCGACCTGTCCACGCTCGCCGGCACCCGCCTCGGGCTCGCCGTGGTGGGCCGGTTGGCGAAGAAGCACGGGCTCACCGTCTCCTTCCGCCCGTCCGCGATCGGCGGCACCGGCGTGGTGGTGATGATCCCGCAGGAGCTGATCACCCGCACCAGGCCCGAGGAGCCGCAGCCGGCGGCGCTGCGGCGCCCGCTGGTGGCCGCGGGCGGCCCCGCCCCGGCGGACCGCGACACCGGCCGCGGACGCGACCGCGGCGCCGAGTACGACCCCGGCCACGAGCGCGGCGCCGGGCACGACCGGGCGGACCGCGCCCGCCCCGCCCCGGCCGGAGCGCTGCCCAAGCGTCGCCGCGGCCGCACGCTGGCGGCGACCCACCCCGAAGGACTGCCCACCTCCGCCGTGCCGCGCCAGCCCGACCCGACGTCCGGGGCGGCCCGTCCGCACTCCTCGGGCGCCGGCGCCCGGTTCGGCGCCTTCCGCCGCGCCGTCACCGGCCAGGACGAGGCCGGCGCAGCCACCGCCGCCGACGCCGACCGGGGCACCGCGGCCCCACCCCCCGTACGCACTGCATCTCCCCTCTCGGAGGACGACCGATGACCGCATCCGCCACCGGTGCTACTGGCCTCGGCTGGCTGCTGGAAGGACTCCTTGAGCGCACGCCCGGCGCCCGGCACGCGCTGGTGCTGTCCCGGGACGGCCTCAAGCTCTGCCACACCTCCGGGTTGAGCGAGGACCGGGCCGACCAGCTCTCCGCGATATCCGCCGGCATCCAGAGCCTTTCGCACGGCGCCTCCGTGGAGTTCGGGGACGGCTCCGGCGGGGTGCGCCAGTCGATGACCGAGTTCTACGGCGGCATCCTGTTCATCGCGGAGGCCGGCGCCGGCAGCCATGTGGCCGTGGTGGCCGCCGAGGACGCCGACGCGGGCCTGGTCGGCCACAACATGCTGGAACTGGTCGAGCAGTTGGGCGAGCACCTGAGCACGCCGCCCCGCTCCGGCGCCGGTTCCAGCGCTGCGCAATGAGCGGCATGGGCCGCTCCTTCCGGGACGAGGGCCCGGACCGCCTGTACACGCTGACCGGGGGCCGCAGCCGGCCCAGCCGGGACGACTTCGACCTCGTCACGCTGGTCGTCGGCGAGTGCGAGCCGGCCCGCGGGATGCAGTCCGAGCACGCCGCGATCCTGCGGCTGTGCCGGCTGCCCGTCGCCGTCGTGGAGATCGCGGCGGAGCTGCGGTTACCGGTGAGCATCGCCAAGATCCTGCTGTCCGATCTGCTGGATGCGGGCCGGATCACCGTCCGCCATCCGCGGACCGCCGCGTCCTCCTCGCGGCTCCCCGACCACGCGACCTTGGAGAAGGTGCTCGTTGGACTCCGGCAACTCTGACCGCGCCGAGCAGCGCCAGGCATCCCGCACCCCCCTGAGCCGCACGGCGGACAACGGGCTGAAGATCGTCATCGTCGGCGGCTTCGGGGTGGGCAAGACCACGCTGGTGCACTCGGTCAGCGACATCAGGCCGCTGACCACCGAGGAGACGATGACCCAGGCCAGCCAGTACGTGGACGACCTGCGGGCGGTGCCGGACAAGTCCGCCACCACGGTCGCCTTCGACTTCGGCCGGATCAGCCTGGACGAGCGGACGGTGCTGTACCTGTTCGGCGCGCCCGGCCAGGAACGCTTCTGGTTCCTGTGGGACCGGCTGTTCAGCGGAACCCTGGGCGCGGTCGTCCTGGTGGACGACCGTCGGCTCGCGGACTCCTGGTACGCCATCGACCGGCTGGAGCACCACGGGACGCCGTTCATCGTGGCCCGCAACGACTTCGGCGGCCCGCCGCACTCCGCCGAGCGGATCAGGGAAGCCCTGGACCTCGATCCGCACGTCCCGCTGGTCGACTGCGACGCCCGCTCGCGCGACTCCAGCAAGAGCGTGCTGATCTCCCTGGTCCAGCACCTGCAAGCACTCGTAGGCACTTCGGAGACGGCCTTATGACCACCCCAGAACCCGCTCGGGACGGCGGCTGCCCGGTGCACGCCGGCGACGGCGCCGTACCGCTCAGCGGCCCCCGCTTCCACACCGACCCGCACCAGCTCTACCGCGAGATGCGCCGGGAGCACGGCCCGGTCGTCCCGGTCGAGCTGCCCGGCGGCTTCCCCGCCTGGCTGGTGATCGGCTACAGCGAGATGCACCAGGTCACCAGCGACCCGGAGCTGTTCCCGCGGGACGTGAGCCTGTGGAACCAGTGGGACCGGGTGCCGGCGGACTGGCCGCTGCGGCCGATGATCGGGCAGCCCATGCCGTCGATCTACTTCACCGCCGGCGAGGCGCACCGCCGCCACGCCACCTTGGTGGGCGCGGCGCTGGAGGAGGTCGACCCGGTCGAACTGCGCGGGGTCTGCGAGGAGTTGGCGGACCGGCTGATCGACTCCTTCTGCGGGCGCGGCGAAGCCGAACTGCTGGCCGAGTTCGCCAAGCCGCTGCCGGTGCTGGCGCTGGCCCGGATCGTCGGCTTCTCGGACGAGGAGGGCGCCGTACTGGCCCGGGTGCTGGGCGAGTTGGCGGACGGCGGCGAGGGCGCGCAGCGGGCGTACCTGGCGTACATGGAGCAGATGCAGCGGCTGGTGAAGGCGAAGCGGGCCGATCCCGGTGACGACGTGGTGTCGTGGATGCTGGCCAACGGCGAGGGCTTCACGGACGAAGAGGTCATGCTCAACGTCAAGGACGTGACGGCCGCCGGGTTCCTGCCGACGGCCGACTGGATCGGCAACACGATCCGGTTGATGCTCACCGACGACCGGTTCGCCGCGGCGCTCGGCGGCGGTCGGCACAGCATCGGGCAGGCGATGAACGAGGTGCTGTGGGAGGACACCCCCACCCAGGTCCTGGCGGGGCGGTGGGCGGCCCGGGACACCTTCCTGAGCGGCCGGCAGATCCGCTCCGGCGACATGCTGCTGCTGGGGCTGGCCGCGGCGAACGCGGATCCGCTGATCCAGCAGCAGTTCGCGCCGTCGCAGGGCGGCAACAGCGCGCACTTCTCGTTCAGTCACGGGGAGTACCGCTGCCCCTTCCCGGCGCAGGAAATCGCTGAAATCATCGCCCGGACGGGCATCGAGGTGATGCTGGACCGACTGCCCGACCTCGATCTCGCCGTACCCGCACGGACCTTGGTGCGGCGTCCGTCGTCCTTCCTTCGGGGGATGACGGCCGTGCCCGTCAGCTTCACGCCGATTCCCCCGACAGGAGACCGCCCGTGAGCCCAGCCCGCGCCGCCGTTGCGCCCGCCGTCGTCCTCGACCCCCTGGTGCGCGACCTGGCCGGGGAGACCGCGCGGCTGTGCGCGGACGGTCCCTTCGTACGGATCGACCTGCTGGGCGCGCCCGCCTGGACGGTCACCCGGCACGCCGTCGCCCGGCGACTGCTGACGGACCCGCGGCTGGTGAAGGACATCGGGGCGTGGGGGTTGTGGCAGTCGGGGGCGGTGACCCGGGAGTGGCCGCTGATCGCGATGGTGGACCCGGGGCGGTCGATGTTCACCGAGGACGGCGAGGAGCACCGGCGGCTGCGGGCCAAGACGGCGCAGGCGATCACCCCGCGGCGGCTGGACGCGCTGCGGCCGGTGGTGGAGCGGCTCACCGAGCGCCTGCTGGACGACGTCGCAGCCGTCGCGCGCGCCGCCGACGAGCGCGGCGACGGCGCCCGGGCGGACCTCAAGACCTCGTTCGCGCAGCCGCTGCCGATGGGCGTGGTCTGCACGTTGATGGGGGTCCCGGAGGACACCATCCCGCACCAGATGGAGCTGTGGAAACGATTCTTCTCGCTGGCGACCTCGCAGGAGGAACGGCTCGCGGCGCACCGCGAGTTGTGGGACCTGTTCCGGGCGCTGGTGCGGGAGAAGACCGAGCGCCCCACGGACGACCTCACCAGCGCGCTGATCTTGGCGGAGGACGGCGGGGCGCGGCTGACGGAGGACGAGGTGGTGGGCAACCTCACCGCGATGATCGGGGCGGGCCACGAGACCACGGTGGGCCTGATCCTCAACGCGGTGCGCGCGCTGCTCACCCACCCCGACCAGTTGGCGCTGGTGCTGGGCGGCGAGGTGTCGTGGGAGACGGTGGTCGAGGAGACCCTGCGGTGGGATCCGCCGGTCACCCACCTGCTGATGCGCTTCGCGACGGAGGACGTCGAGGTCGACGGCTTCGTCATCGACAAGGGCGAGGCGCTCGTCATCTCGTACCGGGCGATCGGCCGGGACGCCGAGCGGCACGGCGGCGACGCGGACGCGTTCGACGTCACCCGGGACGCCCCGAACCGCCACATGACCTTCGGCCACGGCCCCCACATCTGCCCGGGCGCGGCGCTGTCCCGCCTGGAGGCGACGGTCGCCCTCCCGGCGATCTTCGCCCGCTTCCCGGACTTGCGCCTCGCGGTCCCCGCGGACGAGCTGCGCAACCTCCCGGTGCTCACCCAGAACGACCTGGAATCCTTCCCGGTCCTCCTCCACGCCTGAGCCAGCGGGCCGGTTGCTCCGCGCCCCGGTGGGGGCTCGTCGCGCTGTTCCGCCCCCGGGACCCAGCGCCCCAAACCCTCGCCGTTTCCCTGCGGGACCGTTGTTCCCTGCGGGTTCGCTGTGGTTTGTCGCGGGGGTGCCCCCCCCACCCCCCCGGGGGGGGGGGGGGGGGGGGGCGCCGCCCACCCCCCCCCCCCCCCCCCGGCGCCGGGGCCCCCCGGGGGGACCGGCGGGGCCGGGGGGGGGGGGGTGTGGGGCCGCGCGGCCCCCCCCCCCCCCCCCGGGGGGGGGGGGGGGCCCCCCCCCCCGACAAACCCCCACCGGGCCGCAGAGGACGATGCGCCCACGGTGCTACGGCGAACAGGCCGAGTCCCCCTGCGCCCGGGGGCACAGGGGGACTCGGCGAGGCTCCAAGAGCCTCGGCTACAAGAAGAGGCTGATGATCGCGGCGACCGCGAAGCCGACGACCGACAGCACGCACTCCAGGACCGTCCACGACTTCAGCGTGTCCCGCTCCGAGATGCCGAAGTACTTCGCGACGATCCAGAAACCACCGTCGTTGACGTGCGACGCGAAGATGGAGCCCGCGGAGATCGCCATGATCACCAGCGCCAGGAACGGCTGCGAGTGGTCGCCGCTCTCCACCAGCGGCAGCACGATGCCCGCGGTGGTCACGATCGCGACCGTCGCCGAACCCTGCGCCACCCGCAGCACCAGCGAGATCAGGTACGCGAGGACGATCAGGGGCAGGCCGACGTCCTCGAAGGTGTCGGAGAGCGCCTGGGCGACCCCGCTCGCCTTGAGGACCGCACCGAAGACCCCGCCCGCACCGACGACGAGCAGGATGTTGCCGACCGGCTTCAGCGAGGAGGTGGAGACCTGCTCCAGGGACTTGCGGGACCAACCGCGCCGGATGCCCAGCAGGTAGTACGCCATGAACAGGGCGATGGTCAGCGCCACGAACGGGTTGCCGAAGAACTCGACCACCGAGCGGAAGGTGGACTCGTCCAGGGCGATCGAGGAGAACGTGGCGGCGAGGATGAGCACCAGCGGCGTACCGATGATCAGCAGCACGGTGGCGAGCGAGACCGGCTTCTCCGGACCGGCCTTGCCGTCCGCCGCGCGCTCCGCGGCGACGGTGGCCTTGGCCTCCTCCGCCGCCTCCAGCATGTCCTGCGGCACCTCGACGTAGATGCGCTTGCCGATCCAGTCGGAGAAGACCCAGGCCGCGGCGACCGCGGGCAGGCCGACGACGACGCCCATCAGGATGACCCAGCCGAGCGAGACGTCCAGCAGGCCGGCCGCGGCGACCGGGCCGGGGTGCGGCGGCAGGAAGGCGTGGGTCATCGACAGACCGGCCAGCAGCGGCATCGCGTAGAGGAGGATCGACTTCCCGGAGCGCTTGGCCGCGGCGTACACGATCGGCGCGAGGACGAAGATGCCGACGTCGAAGAAGACCGGGATGCCGAAGATCAGACCGGTCAGACCCATCGCGAGCGGTGCGCGCTTCTCCCCGAAGAGGCCGAGGAGCCGCTTGCTGAGCACCTCGGCGCCGCCGGAGACCTCCAGGATGGCGCCGAGCATGGTGCCGAGGCCGATGATGATCGCGACGTGGCCGAGGATGCCGCCCATGCCGGTCTCGATGACCGAGGTGGCGGCGGACCGCTGGATGGTGCCGAAGAGTTCGGTGACGGAGAGCCCGGCGGCGAGGCCGACGGCTATGGAGACGGCGAGCAGCGCGACGAACGGCTGGAGCCGGATCTTGATGATCAGTACGAGCAGCAGCACGATGCCGAGCGCGGCTACGGTCAGCAGGCCCGCGGTGCCGTCGATGAGGAGGAGCAGTCCTCCGGTGTGCGGTGGCGCCTCGGGTGCAGGCGCCGATGCGGCGAGAGAGGTGAACACGACAAACCCTTACGTCGGTGGAGGGGTTTTCGGGTGTGGCGGGGCGCGGCACGGCGCCCAGCAGCGGCGCGCCGTGTCGTGCGGGGTGGTGCTGTGGGGGTGGGGCAATGCCTTTTTCGGTGTTCGCAGAGCGGGTTCAGCGGGGAGGTGCGGGTTCAGCCAGGGGGGACGGGGGTGGTCCGCGGGCCGTTCAGGGGTCGACCCGCGGACCGGATCGTGGGTCGCCGTGCGGGTCAGCCCAGGACGGCGAGCGCGTCGATCTCGATGAGCAGGCCCGGCGGCAGTCCGACGTACACGGTGGTGCGGGCCGCGGCGGGGGCCTTGAGGCCCTGCTCCTCGAAGTACGCGTTGTAGATCTCGTTCATCTCCGCGAAGTGGTTCACGTCGGTCAGGTAGACGCGCATCATCATCACGTCGTCCCAGCTCGCGCCGCCCTCCTCCAGGACCGCCTTGACGTTGGCGAAGGTCTGGAGGGTCTGCTCGCGCAGGGTGGGGCCGGCGGGCGTCGGCGCCTGGCCCTCGACGGCCGGCAGGAAGCCGACCTGGCCGGCGACCTGGAGGATGTTGCCCTTCTTGACGCCGTGCGAGAACTTCGCGGGCGGGGCGGTGTGCGTGGCGGGGACGATCGCGGTCTTCTCGGTCATCTTCTTCTTCGGTTCCTATCTGAGGGTGGGTGGCGGGTGGTTCGGATGCGGGTACGGATGCGAGTGCGACGCGGGCGTCAGTGCGGGGTGACCGCGCCCGAGTACTCCCGGCTGATCGCATCGGCCGTGCGCCGCACGAGCGGGAGCAGCGTGAGGAGTTCGTCGGCGGTGACGACCACGTTCGGCGCGGAGACCGACATCGCGGCCACCACCTTGCCGTCGGCGCCGCGGATGGGCGCGCCGATGCAGTTGATGGACTCCTCGTGGCCGCCGAGGTCGGTGGCCCAGCCCTGTTCGCGCACGATCGCCAACTCCTTGAGGAAGGCGGCGGCGTTCGGCGTCGAACGGGGGGTGTAGAGGGGGTAGTCGAGCTTCTCGGCGATGATCCGCCGCTCGGTCTCGCTCAGGTCGGCGAGGAGCAGCTTCGCCACCGCGGCGACGGTGATCGCGACCGGCTTGCCGATCCGGGAGTACATCCGGACCGGGTAGCGGCTCTCCACCTTGTCGATGTAGAGCACCTCGCTCTCCTCGTACACGGCGAGGTGGACGGTGTGTCCGATCTGCTCGTTGAGGGTGACGAGGTGGGAGTGGGCGACCTCCCGCACGTCCAGGTTCTCGATCGCCTCCTGGGCGAGCGCGAAGAGCCGGGCGCCCAGCCGGTAGCGCTGGTCCTGCTGTCGGAAGACCAGTCCGTGGTCGTGGAGCGTACGCAGCAGCCGCAGCGCGGTGGACTTGTGGACGTCGAGGCGCTGCGCGACCTGTCCGAGGTCGGCGGGGCCTTGCGCGAGCAGCGGAAGGATGCTGAGCGCGCGGTCGACGGTCTGGCTCATGGCGTACGTACCTCCTCATCCTCGGCTGAGGTCCAGCCGGGGCCGAGACGCAGTCTCCCCCAGGCCGCGTCGTCCAGTGCGGCCAGGCGGTCGGCCCGCTCGGTCGCGGGCGGTCTGCCCAGGTCCTCCGGCACCGTGAGTACGGCGGCGGCGGTCAGGTGGCCGTGTCGGAGCCGGTCGCGCAGCGGCAGTCCGCGCAGGGTCGCGGCGAGGTAGCCGGCGGCGAAGGCGTCGCCCGCGCCGACGGCGGCGACGACCTCCACGCTCGGCGCGGGCACGAAGGCCACCACGTCTCCGGCGCCGTCCCCGGCGCCTTCCCGGGCGAAGGCCGTCGCGCCGGCCGCACCCTGCTTGACCACCAGCACCGCCGGCTCCGGCAGCGCGGCGCGGATCGCGGCGGGCCCGCTGATGCCCCAGGCGGCTTCGGCCTCGTCCTCGCCGACGAAGACGAGGTCGGCGCCGCGGGCGAGGTCGAGCAGGACCTCCGGCCCTTCGGCGCCGGACCACAGCCGCGGCCGGTGGTTGACGTCGAAGGAGATCAGCGGTCGGTCCGCGCGGGGCCGCAGCAGACGGCGCAGCAGCGCGAGGCAGTCGGCGGACAGGGCGGCGGTGATGCCGGTGAGGTGGAGCACCCGGCCGCCGTCGACGAGGTCGTCGGCGACGGTGGCGGGCGACATCGCGGAGGCGGCGGAGCCGGCGCGGTAGTAGACCACCTCGTGGCCGTCGGCGGCGCGGTCGGCCGCGGTGCGGAAGTAGACGCCGGTGGGGCGGGTGCGGTCGCGGGCCACGGCGGAGGTGTCGACGCCGTAGCCGGAGATCGTCGCCACCAGGTGGTCGCCGAAGCCGTCCGTGCCGACCCGGCTGACCCAGCGGGTGCGGAGTCCGGCCGCGGCGAGCGCGCAGGCCACGTTGGACTCGGCGCCGCCGATGGCGCGGGTGAAGGACGGGACGTCGGCGAGGCGCCCGGGGCGGGAGGGCAGGAACGTGACCATGGACTCGCCGAGGCAGATCACGTCCGTGACCGCCTGGGTGACGTCCGCTGCGGGCGGTACGTCCGGTCCGTTCACGCTGCTCACCCTGGGGCTCCTCGCGGTGTCTGGGGCCGCCGGATCCATTGACCCGACGCTCGGCCGGATGTTAGACAGCACCGAGCGATATACGCAATGGTCGTTGCAGACAATGCAACGCAGGAACCGAGGAGGCGTCCATGCCCGCCGATCAGCTGGGCCAACTCCGCCACGAACGGGTCGACCACCGCTTCAAGGCGCTGCCGCCCGACGCGGACGGACTGACCGTTGCCGAGCTGGCGGCCGAGCGGCGCTCCCTCTTCACCGGCGGCTTCACCACCCCCGTCCTCGCGCTCTCCGCCGAGTCCGTCGAGCACAACCTCGACCTCCTCCAGACCTACTCCGAGCGCCACGGCCTCGCCTTCGCCCCGCACGGCAAGACCTCCATGTCGCCCCAGCTCTTCACCCGCCAGTTGGAGCGCGGCGCCTGGGGCATCACCGCCGCCGTACCGCACCAGGTCCGCGTCTACCGGGCCCACGGCATCCAGCGGATCTTCCTCGCCAACGAGATCGTGGACGCCGCCGCCCTGCGCTGGCTCGCCGGCGAACTCAACCGCGACCCCGACTTCCGCTTCATCGCCTACGTGGACTCCGTGCGCGGCGTCGAACTGATGGACCAGGCCCTCACCGCCGCCGGCGCCACCCGCCCGGTCGACGTCGTCGTGGAGCTGGGCGCCGGCGAAGGCGCCCGTACCGGAGCCCGTACGGAGGCCGAGTGCGCCGCCGTCGCCGACGCGGTCGCCGCCGTCACCACGCTGCGGCTGGTCGGCGTCGTCGGCTACGAGGGCGAAGTGCCGAACGCCGACGGCGACAACGTCCGCGCCTGGCTGCGCCGACTGGTCGCACTGACGGCCGACTTCGACGCCGCCGGCCGCTTCGCCGACAGCGACGACGTGGTGATCAGCGCCGGCGGCAGCGCCTGGTTCGACGCCGTCGCGGACGTCTTCGCCGAGGTCCCGGCGCTGTCCCGGCCGGTCCTGAAGCTGCTGCGCTCGGGCGCGTACGTCTCGCACGACGACGGCCACTACCGCCATCTGACCCCCTTCAACCGGGTCCCCGAGGAGGGCGCCCTCCAGCCCGCGCTGCGGCTGTGGGCCCAGGTCGTCTCCCGACCGAGCCCCACCCAGGCGTTCCTCAACGCGGGCAAGCGGGACGCCGCGTACGACCTGGACCTGCCCGAGGCGCAGGTGGTGCGGGACGCCCGCACCGGCGAGCTGCGCCCCGCCACCGACATCGAGGTCAGCGGCCTGTCCGACCAGCACGGCTGGGTGCGCACCGAGCCTGACGTCGACCTGGAAGTGGGCGACTGGATCGGCATGGGCCTGTCGCACCCCTGCACGGCCTTCGACAAGTGGCAGCTCATCCCGCTCGTCGAGGCGGACGGCACGGTCATCGACTACATCCGCACCTTCTTCTGAGACAGGCGGCACCGACATGGACCTCCTCATCCAGGACACGCGCGTCATCGACGGCAGCGGCGCCGCCTCCTACCGGGCCGACGTGCACGTGCGGGAGGGCCGGATCGTCGCGATCCGGCGCGAAGGCGACCCGGCCCCCGCCCTCGCCCCCAACACCCGCACCATCGACGCGGCCGGGCTGGCCCTCGCGCCCGGCTTCATCGACATGCACGCCCACAGCGACCTGGCCCTGCTGCGCGACCCCGGACACGAGGCGAAGGTGGCCCAGGGCGTCACCCTCGAAGTCCTCGGCCAGGACGGCCTGTCGTACGCCCCGGTCGACGACCGCACCCTGGAGGGCGTGCGCCGCAGCATCGCCGGCTGGAACGGCGGCGCCCCGGGCGACGAATCCGTCGACTTCGACTGGCGCACCGTCGGCGAGTACCTGGACCGCCTCGACCGCGGCATCGCGGTGAACGCCGCCTACCTCGTCCCCCAGGGCACGGTGCGGATGTTCGCGGTGGGCTGGGACGACCGCCCCGCCACCGACGCCGAGCTGACCCGGATGAAGCAGCTCGTCGCCGAGGGCCTGGAGCAGGGCGCCGTCGGCATGTCGTCCGGGCTGACCTACACCCCCGGGATGTACGCGCCGGCCGCCGAACTGACCGAGCTCTGCCGGGTGGTGGCCCGCTACGACGGCTACTACTGCCCGCACCACCGCTCCTACGGCGCCGGTGCGCTCCAGGCGTACGAGGAGATGGTCCAGCTCACCCGGGAGGCCGGCTGCGCCCTCCACCTCGCCCACGCCACCATGAACTTCGGCGTGAACAAGGGCAGGGCCGGCGACCTGCTGGAGCTGCTGGACGCGGCCCTCGCGGAGGGCGCCGACATCTCGCTGGACACGTATCCGTACACCCCGGGCTCCACCACCCTGGTGGCGACGCTGCCGAGTTGGGCGAGCGAGGGCGGCCCCGACGCACTGCTGGCGCGGTTGGCGGACGACGAGACGGCCGAGAAGATCCGCCACCACCTGGAGGAGATCGGCTCCGACGGCTGCCACGGCGTGCCGATGGAGTGGGAGACCATCGAGATCTCCGGGGTGAGCCGGCCGGAACTGACCTCGTACGTCGGCCGGACCATCGAGCAGTCCGCGAAGGACCGCGGCGAGACGCCGTGGGTCACCGCCCGCCGGCTGCTGCTCGACGACCGGCTCGGCTCCACGATCCTCCAGCACGTCGGCCACGAGGAGAACGTCCGGGCGATCATGCGCCACCGGGTCCACACCGGCGGTAGCGACGGCATCCTCCAGGGCGCCAAGCCGCACCCGCGCGCGTACGGCACCTTCCCGCACTACCTGGGCCGTTACGCCCGCGAGTTGGGCATCCTCTCGCTGGAGGAGACCGTCGCCCACCTGACCTCGCGGCCGGCCGCCCGGCTGCGGCTCGCGGACCGGGGCCTGGTGCGCGAGGGCTACCGCGCGGACCTGGTGCTCTTCGACCCGGCGACGGTCGCCGCCGGCTCCACCTTCGACGCGCCGCGCACCCTGCCGACGGGCATTCCGTACGTCCTGGTCGACGGGCGGTTCGCGATGTACGACGGGGTGCGCACGGACGTCCTGGCCGGCCGGTCCGTCCGGCGCACCCCGAGCGCCTGAGGGCCCGCCGGTCAGCCCGGCAGCAGTCCGCCGGCGAGGTCCGTGACGGGCGCGAGCACGCCACCGGGCGGCGGCTTGAGCATGTTGCGGTCGACCTCGCCGGCGCTGTGGCCGCCGGCGGTGGCCGTCGGTGCGCCCGGGGCGGCGTGCGCGCCCGCGCCCGCGCCGCCCAGCGCCGCGAGTGCGAGGGCGCACACGACGGCCGCCCTCCTACGGTTCTGCTGCTTCTGGTTCTCCATGCCCGGGCAACGGCCGGGCCCCGCACGGGGTCACGGCCCCTCGGCCACTCGCACAGACGATCAGTTCGCCGATGATCCGTTACCACCTACGGGGTATCGCGTTGTCAACGTGAAGGTCGCAAACTATGCGGCCGATGTCCTGTATGTGCAAGGAGAACTGATGTCGCGTATCGCGAAGGCCGCTGCCGTCGTCGCCGGGTCCGGCGCCGTCCTGGTCGGCGGCGCCGGCCTGGCCGTTGCGGACGCCGGAGCGCACGGTGCCGCCGCCAACTCCCCGGGCGTCCTGTCGGGCAACGTCGTCCAGGTGCCCGTCAACATCCCGGTGAACGTCTGCGGCAACACCATCGACGTGGTCGGGCTGCTGAACCCCGCGTTCGGCAACACCTGCGTGAACGGTGGCGGCCACGGCGCCTACTGAGCCGAACCGCACCGAGGGCCTGTCCTTCCGATCCACCCGGGTCGGAAGGACAGGCCCTCGGCCTGTGTCCGGGGTCGGCTACCCGTAGCGGTACCAGCGGGTGTGGTCCAGCAGCGCCACCGGCGCGTCGCCCCACGGCGGCAGCGCCTCCGTCAGCGCGTACACCCGGCCGTGCTGCGGTTCGCCCGACGGCAGCGGGGTGCGCGGCAGGTAGCCGGCGCGCGGCTGGGCCTGCTGCCAGCGCGCCCACAGCAGGTCGACGTAGGCGTGGTGCAGCCAGAACACCGGGTCGTTCGGCGAACTCGCGCCCAGCATCAGCCCGCCGACCCAGCGGTGCACGCGGTTGTGCATCCGCCAGCGCTCGGGGGTGCCGGCGGCCCACCCCTCCATGGCATTGCGGAACCCGCCCCGCGCGGTGGAGTCCCAGGGCTGCTCGTCGTACTGCGACTGACTCAGCGCCCGGGCGACGTCGTCCCGGGTCGGCAGGGTCAGCGGGTCGGCCGGGCGCCCCAGATCGCGGGTGAGGAAACGGCCGTCCAAGGCACCGGAGTTGATCCGCCAACCGCCGTTGCGGTGTGCGAAGGGGCCGGTCATCACCTGGCGGTCGCCGCTGCGGCCGGTGCCGCCGAGGAAGTCGTCCGCCCACAGCGACGAGGTGGGCGAGGAGTCGACCGTCCAGTCCCAGTACGGGACGGTCACCCGCTCGTCGACCTCCTGGAGCGCCCGCTCGAACTCCAGCAGGTAGCGGCGGTGCCAGGGGAAGAACGACGGCGTCATGTGGGCGGCCCGCGGGCGGCGCTCGCCGTCGGTCACGTAGAACTCGCCGTGCAGGTCGACGAAGTCGTCGTACCGGCCGGACTTCTTCAACTCCAGCAGCGCGTCCACCAGGCGCCGCTTCTCGACCGGGGTCAGGTCCCGCTGGTTCTTGCGGACGGGCACCCGCTCGGCGGCGTCGGTTCTCGTTGCGCTTCTCATGGTCGTGGCTCCTTTCGCCTCACAGGGCGTGCGCCGGGGTCTCGGCGAGGCGGGCGGTGCCCAGGTCGTCGACGGCCGCGCGCGCCGCAGCGCGCAGCGTCGGGAACGACTCGTAGTGGTTCACCGCGCTCAGATAGCTGCCGTCGGCCCGGCGCATGACGTGCAGCGGGCGGCCGTCGATCCGCACCTCGACGGTGTGCTCGACGGCGCTCGCCCGTGCGGTGCCGGTGGCGCGGCGCGCGGGGACCAGCACGGTCGCCGAGCCCTCGATGCGCCGGCCCCGGTACGTCTCCGCGAAACGCTCGGTCGCGTCGGGTGCCGCGGTCCGCTCGCCTTCGTGGCGCACGAGCGGCGCGAGGGCGCCCGCCGTGCCCCCGACCACGCCGATGGTGAAGAGCGTGCGCAGCGCGAAGCGCCGGGTGCGACGGATCGCGCCGGGTTGATCTGAGGTGCGCATGGATTCGCCCTTTCGTCTGGTTCGCGAATGACGGGGTGATGCGCCCCCCTGTCAACGAGGCGACCGCGAAAGGGTTCCTCATACGAGTGGTACGGACGGTGCGACCGGTACGACAGTCGCCCCGGACTCCGACGGCGCCGGACGACTCGGCCGAGCGGGACGTCGACGGCGGGCGCGCCCTGCGGCGTCGGCGCACGCAGCGCCACCTCGGGGGCAACACCGGCTCCGACCGTCCGAACAGTTCGGGCCGCGGCGTGAGCCGGCGCCACCGGCGCGCCCGGCACGGGCACGGGGACGCCGGTGCTCAAACGCGGGCGCCTCGAAACGGGCGGGCCGACCGGACCAGCACACCATTCCCTCGAATGCAGCAATACCCGGCAAACACAATGAAGTTCAGGAAACGCCCGTACGACCCCAAGGGGTTCATAAAACACCCCAGTTGTGGTCCACCATGGCGGCCCCGACCCGAGGAGGTTCGACCGCCGTGGCCACTCCGACCCCCACCGCCCCCGCCCCTGTACCGACGCCTCCGCTCCGGCTCGCGGACGTCGACCTCGCCGACGCCTCGTTCTGGGCGCTGCCGCGCGCCCGCCGGCTGGAGACCTTCGCGCTGCTGCGCACCCTGGACGCCCCGGTGCGCTTCGGCGCGGCGAACGGGCGCAGGGGCAAGGGCGCGGGCGGCTTCCACGCCCTCGTGCGCCATGCCGACGTCCAGGAGGCCAGCCGCGACCCGCGCCGCTTCGCCAGCGCGCCCGGCGTCACCACCCCCGAGCCCGCGGCCTGGGTCAAGGCCGTCTTCGGCGACTCCATGGTGAACCTGGACGACCCGAAGCACGCGGCGCTGCGCAAGGTCGTGGCCCGCGCCTTCACTCCGCGGCTGCTGGCCGCGGCCGAGGACAACGTGCGGGCGGTGGCCGACCGCATCGTGGACGAGGTGCTGCGGGACCGGCCGACGGACTTCGTGGCGGCCGTCGCCTCCCGGATGCCGTTCCAGATCATCTGCGACCTGATGGGGATCCCGGCCGACCACCGCGTCGAGATCGCCCATCGGATCGACGAGGCATCGGCCCAGGCGGGCGTCGCGCGGCGCCGGCTGCGGGTGCCCGGCCGCGGGCTGCGCGCCCTGGCCCACCTCCACGTGGTGATGGCGAAGCTGGCGCGCGAGCGCCGACGGGCCCCCGCGGACGACCTGATCTCAGCGCTGGTCACCGCCGACGTCGACGGCCAGGCGCTCTCCGCGCGCCAACTCGGCGCGTTCTTCTCGCTGCTGCTGGTCGCCGGGGTGGAGACGACCCGCAACGCGATCGCCCACGGCCTCGTCCTGCTGACCGACCACCCCGGTCAGTGCGCCCTGCTCGAAACGGACTTCGAGCGGTACGCGGACGGCGCGGTGGACGAGATCGTGCGCCACTCCACGCCGATCATCCAGTTCCGGCGCACGGTGGTCGCCGAGTGCGAACTCGGCGGACGGGCCTTCCGCCCGGGCGAGAAGGTGGTGCTCTTCTACGCCTCGGCCAATCGCGACGAGGCGGTCTTCGACTCCCCCGACGCCTTCGACATCACCCGCTCCCCCAACCCGCACCTGGGGTACGGGGGCGGCGGCCCGCACTACTGCCTGGGCGCCCACCTGGCGCGCCAGGAGATGAAGGCGCTCTTCGGCGCCCTGCTGTCCCGTACGGAGGGGCTGCGGGCGACCGGCCCGGCCGAGCTGGTCGACTCCAGCTTCGACAACCGGGTGCGGTCGCTGCCGTTCGCGTTCACGGCGCGCTGAGGGCCGTACGGGGGCCTACGCGTGGCCGCTCAGGTGCGCAGTTCGCTGACGCGCAGCAGCACGTGGGCGGAGGACAGCAGCGCTTCCTCGGTGCCCAGGAACGCCTGGAGCGTCTCCTCGGTGACCGGCTGCCCGGGGGTCGCCTCCGGCCAGGGGCGGCTCGCGACGATGAGGTGCGCGTGCCCCCGCCCGTCCGCCGCGGCCAGCCACTCCTCGGGCGCGGGGCACTGGGCGCTGAGGTAGGGCATGTTGAGGACCGCCTGACCGCCTTCGACGAGCAGCCGGATCGGGGAGTTCACGGAAGACGGCGTCGCATCCGTCATGTCGCCGACCTTGAGACCGCATTCGTCGATCATTCCGAGCACGGCCGCGGTGCGCTCCTCGTCATTTCCGTCGCCGTCGCCGAGGGAATAGACGAGGAGATAGGGCATGTCGTGTCCGGCATCGGGGTCACCGGTCCAGGCGAGTACGGAAAGGGTGCCCAAGTGGCTGCGCCGGACGGTGTTTTTGGTGCTGTTCGCAGTGCTCATGGCTCGGCACCCTAGTGCCCTGACGGGCTTGTCAGCCTCCTGCGTTCACCTGGATGGCGGATGTTGGAGCAGCCACGTGACGGTCGTCTTGCCGAGTGTGCTGTGGAATCGAGTGACCCGCGCTTCTTCGGGCACGTCGAACACCAGCCAGCCTTCCAATTGTTCACCCACCGCAAGGGTGTTCCATTTCAGCGGAGTTCCGGTGGTGAATTCCTTGACGGCCGTGGAAATGGCGGTGTGGCGCTTTCCTTCGTCATCGGTGACCCAGGCGGTGGTGCGGCGGGCGTCGTAGCGGCTGCCGCCCACGTTCAGCAGAGCGACGTCGACGCCGATCCAGCGGCGGCCGTCGGACGGCTTCTCCTTGGGCACGGGGACGGCCGGGTCGACGTAGCCGCCCACCGTCATCCGCAGGTGCTCGCCGGACGCCCGGCCGCCCAGGTCGACCGCGTCGCCGAGCCAGGCGGCGCGAGGGGGGCCGCCCGGGCCCTTTCCGTCGGGGCCCCTTCCGTCGGGCCGGTCCAGGGCGGCGTCGGCCACCGCGGCGGGCCCCGGCGGCGCCGAAGTCGCGCCCGTACGGTCGTCGGACGCGCCCTGGCAGCCCGACGCGCCGAGCGCGAGCGCCGACAGCAGCAGCGCGGAGGCCATACGTCGCATGATCGGTCCCCTCATGAAGCCGGTTTTCCGTATGATCACGCCCTTTTCCGCCGCGGACCGCTCCCTGGGCTCGTCCACCCGGGGCGTGTCGCGCGATGTGCACCCCTACGGGCCGCCCCGCACGGCGCACGCGCCGTCACCGCGATCCCCTGCGCGCGCGGGCCGTGCTGCCCCGTGCGCGTAAACACTCCCCAGATGCCTCGAAAAACCGTTCCTGCGCTACTCCGTGCCCCCGCGTGCTCAGTGACTTGGGCGCGGGGGGCGGCGTTGGCCGCCATATGGCAAGGACTCCCGGGAATCCCCGTTGGCAGCGCGTCCAGCCCCTTCCGCGGGCGGCGCCGCCCGCGGGCACCACGCCGATCTACGAACAACTCATGCGCGAATGGACCGCGGCGGGCCGCACCCTCCCCGCCGGCCCGCACCCCACCCACCGCGGCCCCGCGGGAACTCCACCGACTGCGGCCGGGCTCATTCCACGCAGTTCCGCCCCCTATGCCCAAAGGGCATAGGGGGCGGAACTGCGCGAGCAACCCACAACCGACCCGCAGTCGAGAACGCTCCGGTGAGGAAACGGCGATGGTCTTCTTTGCGGGGCCGCGCGGGGAACCCGTGCGTTACACCGACGCCCGCGGGCGGGGCCGCTGGCGCGGCGGAAGAGGGGCGGCGGCGCGGAGGCGGGTGCGGAGGCCCGTCACCAACCGCGGCGCCGTGAACTCCGCCCCGTACACGAACCGCATCGACGGCCCGAACGACGGCGCCGCCAGCAACCCCGCGAAGAACAGCCCCGCGCACGACGACTCGAAGGCCCCGCTCAGCTCCGGCGCCCGCCCCGCGCCCACCGTCGCCAGCCCGGCCCGCAGCGGTGGGTCGAGGAGGGCGAGCCGGTCGAGGTCGGGCGTGAAGCCGGTCGCGGCGACCACGTGGTCGGTGTCCACGGCCACCGGACCGCCGCGCCCGGCCAGCGTCAGCCGGACCCGCCCGTCCACCACCCGCGCCCCGCCCAGCGCGTGCCCGAGCAGTTGCGGGACCGTGCCCTCGTAGCGCTCCCTGAGCCACCACGCGCCGGCCGGCCCGAGCGCGGTGCGGGCGATGTGTTCGCGCTTGGCCGCGGACAGGTGGCGTACGGCCCAGGGGAGTTCGGAGTACGCCCAGCTCCGCCAGCCGGAGCCGAGCCCGCTGAGCGGGGTCCGCAGCTTGCGGTGCGGGGCGCGCGCCCGGGGCACGGGCAGGGTGTTCCAGTTCAGCGCGTGGGCCCGGGCCACCAGCCGGGGCCGGGCGCCGGTCTCCGCCAGCAGCGTCGCCGTCTCCAGGGCGGCCTGGCCGGCGCCGACGACGGTGACGTCCCGGTCGCGGAAGCCGCTCAGGTCGCGCAGGCCGGTGCTGTGGCAGACGTGCTCCCGCCCGAGCCCGGCGAGTTCGCTCGGCACGCGGGCGAACGGCAGCAGTCCGACGGCGACGACCGCCGTGCGCGCCGTGACCACGTCCCCGTCGGCGGTGTGCACGGCGAAGCCGCCGCCCGGGCCGTCGAGCCGGGCGACGCGGGTCACCGTCCGCTCGTCGACCTCGGGGACCGCGTGCTCGGCGAACCAGCGGCCGTACGCCGTGAACGCGCCGATCGGCAGCGGCCGGCCGTGCTCCGTCGCGAAGCCGGCACGTGCGCCGTAGCGGGCGAGGGTGTGGTCCGCGGCCGGGTCGCTCAGGTTCGACGCCCAGGGCTCGGACTTGAGGAACATGCCCGCCGGCATGTGGTCCCGCCAGGTGGCCATCGGCCGCCCGAAGACCTTCAGGCGCATTCCGGCGACGGCCGCGTGCGCGGCGACGGACAGCCCGTAGGGGCCGGCGCCGATGACTGCCACGTCGTACATGTGAGGTTCCTTCACGTCAGTGCTGCGTCGGCTGGGCTTCAGGGGTGACGGCGATGCGCGGCGGCGGGACGCGGGGGCCGCGGAGGGCCGACGCCGTCCGGCCCGCCCCCTTCGCGAACCCACGCCCCAACCAGGCGCCCGCCATCGCGAGGAAGGGCCGCGGGTCGTCGGCGGCGTACCAGGCGGTCTCCACGCCGGCGCCCCGGGGCGCACGCGCGGACCGCCACCGGCCGCCCGCGGCCGTCGCCAGCAGCGCGTAGTTCTCCGCGACGAAGACCCGCCCGGGCCGCTCCGCCCGCGCCGGCACCGGCTGCCCGGTCAGGTCCAGGTACAGGGCGCGTACGACGTCGGTGCCGTCGGGCCCGGTGAAGAGGCGGAACTGCGCGCCGGGCCGGGGATTGGCATCGAGCAGCGAGTACGCGCCGGTCCCCGCGTCGCGCCGGAAGTCGAGGTCGATGACGCCCCGGTAGCCGACGTGCGCGACCAGCCGCAGCGCCGCCGCCACCACCTCCGCGTTCGGCTGCCAGCGCCCCTTGGCGGTCAGTCCCGTGCGCAGCGGCCACGACAACTCCTTGCGCCCGCTGCCGCCGGCGAGGCACGCGGCGTGCGCGTCGACGTAGCCGTGGAAGAACCAGTCGCCGTCCGGTGCGTCGGGCAGGTAGCGCTGGAGCAGCAGCCCGGCGCCCGTGCCGGCGCCGCGTTCGTACAGCGCCCGGGCTTCGGCCGGCGAGCGGACCAGACAGGTGCTGCGCAGCCCGGCCGCGGGCGGCAGCAGCCACGGCCGGCTCCACTTGGCGACCAGCGGCAGCCCGAGCCGCGCCACGGCGTCGGCCGTCTCCGCGGCGCCGTGCGGGACCACGGTCTGCGGGTGTGCGACGCCGGCGGCCCGGCACACGGCGGCGAGTTCGCCCTTGTCTGCGAGGAGCCCGGGCAGGGCGGGCGGCAGCGCGGGGAACAGGTAGCGCTCGGCGAGCCGGGGCGCGCTGGCGGCGGTGAGTACGGCGCCGAGGTCGTCCATCGGGATCAGCACCGCGCGCCGGCCGATCCGTTCGGAGACGGCGAGCAGCAGGTCCACGAAGGCGTCGGGGTCCGGGGCGGCCCACCGCGGCGCGGGGTGGACCCGGCTCAGATGGCGGGAGCGGGCGACCGGGCTGCGGACCGACTCCACCACCGCGTGCACCTCGACGCCGGCGCGCCCCAGCGATCTGACGGCACCGAGGGTGCCGTGGTGAAAGGGGTTCCGGTCGAGGCGCAGGACGAGCGCGGGGACCTCGGCGTCGAACGGTGGCATGGACGTCACAACTTTCACCTGGATGGCCCCTCGGGGCGCGGACGTGTTCGCGGATGGCCTAGCAACGCTCCCCCAGAACGCCCATTAATAGGACTTTCTGCCTACGGTCTTCGAACAAGCCGTCAGTTCGCATTCCAGTCAGGGAGAACCCATGAAGCGAGGGCACCGCCGTACCGCCACCGGCGCCTGTGTCAGCACGGTCACCGCCTCCCTCCTCGTCTCCGCGGGCGTCTTCGCCGGCGTGGGAGCGGGCGGGACGGGTACGGCCAGCGCCGAGGAGCGGGACCACGGCGAAGTCGCCCTGGGCGCGTACGTCGACTACGGCGCGGCCGGCCCGCGGCGCATGGCGGAGCTCTCGCGCTGGCTCGGCGGCACGAAACTGAAGGTCGGTCACACCTACCTGCCCGGCGACGTCTGGGGCGGCATCGAGGGCAACGTCGACTTCCTCGACGACTGGGCGCGCTGGCGCAAGGGCGCGAAGGACCGGATGTTCGTCCTCAACGTGCCCATGCTGGAGCGGAACGAGGCCCGGGTGCCGGACCACGAGGTGCGCCGGCTGCTGCGGGCGGGCGCGGACGGGCAGTTCGACCGGCACTTCCGCACCCTGGCCCAGCGCCTGGTCGACCTGGGGGTGCCGGACACCGTGGTCGTGCTCGGCTGGGAGATGAACGGCGTCACGTACACCCACCGGTGCGGGCCGGATCCGGCGGCGTGGAAGGCGTACTGGCAGCGCATCGTGGCGGCGATGCGCTCGGTGCCGGGGCAGTCGTTCCGCTTCGACTTCGCACCGAACCGCGGGAAGGACGCGATCCCGTGGACCGAGTGCTACCCCGGTGACGACGTCGTCGACATCATCGGCATGGACTCCTACGACCAGGCCCCCGGCCGCACCTTCGAGGAGCAGGCGTCGGCGCCCTACGGGCTGCGCGACCAGGTCGCGTTCGCGCGCGAGCACGGCAAGGAGATCTCGTACCCGGAGTGGGGGCTGTTCCGGAACGGGGACAACCCGGAGTACATGCGGGGCATGCTCGACTGGATCGAGAAGCACGAGCCGCTCTATCAGACCATCACGGACTACTGTCCGCACGGCGTCTGGCAGTGTGATGACAACCCCAAATCGTCAGGTGTGTTCCGCAGCAAGCTGTCCGGCAAACCGACGGTGCCGCCCGTGCCTTCGGTGCCGCCGGTCCCGATGCCGAAGCCGGCGGAACCGACCGCGACGCCGAGCCCGGACCCGACGCCCAGGCCCACGCCGAAGCCGAGCGAGCCGGTCGTACCGCCGCCGGTGCCCAAGCCCACGCCCAAGCCGGACGAACCGTCCCCCCGCCCGACCGAATGGTGCGTCCCGCTCCCGCCGACGAAGTGGCCCGTCCCGTGGCCGTCGCCCGACAAGTTCTGCGTGCAGCTCCCCCGCGGCCTCGACTGACGGGGGTGCCGTACCGGTGATGCGGCACACCCGCGTTCCCTTGAAGCACAGCTGTGCACGCCGGGCAAGGGGGCTCCCGCAGCGCCTGGCGCACCCGGGCGGCGCCCCGCCGGAGAGGAGGGCCTAGGGAGTGTCTTCAAAAGAGCGTCGTTCGCCCTTTGGGCGGGTCTGGCGGGGTCTGGTGCGTGCGATTGCAAGGCGGAGGAGGAAGCCAATGCGGAGTATTGGCGACCGACGACAACGCAGCAAGCGTGCGTACCAGGGCACGACGGGCAGACGGGACTTCGAAGACACGGCCTAGGCACGGGCGCGCCAAGCGCGGGCCCTCGCGCGCCAGGCGCGGGCGTGGGGGACGCGGCGCGCCACCGTTTTGGAGGCGCGGGCGCGCCAGTCCGCGCGGGTCGCGTGGAGGTGAAGCACGGGGGCGAGCGCGCGCGGGGCCAGCATCAGCCGCTGGTTGGCCACCGCCTCCGGGCGCCAGTGGTTCTTGTACGGCTCCGCCCCCCGCAGCAGGCTCACCACCCGCCGCCCCGTCCGCGCCGCGAAGTCCGCCTCGTGGCGCAGCAGCATCGTCGCCACGTCGACCTTGTGCTCCCGCAGCCGCGGGTGCGCGCCGTACAGGTACCCGCCGGTGAGCTCGTCGGACAGCAGGGTGATGCTCGCGGCGACGACCTCGCCGTCCATCCGGTACTCCGTGAGCGCCGCTTCGCCGTCGCGGACCATGCGCCGAGTCGCCCGCACCAGGTGTTCGGCGAACCGGGGGCGCAGGTGTTCGGCGGTGACGCCCCGCCCCCGCCACTGGAGTTCGTGCAGCCGCAGCAGATGGCCCACGGCCTCCGGCACCCGCTGCTCGCCCACGCTGACGCCCTCGATGGCCTGCGCGTCGATCCTGCGCAGCTTGGCCCGGACGCGTTGGGCGCGCGCCGTCGGCAGCCGCTTGACCAGTTCGTCCATGGGCATCGCCGGGAGTTCCAGGCACACCGAGTCCGCCCGACGGTGCCGGGCACCGGTCCACCGGGCGTACAGCCGCTGCGCGGCGGCGCCGGGGCGCACCTCGCGCAGGTCGATCACGGCGTGCCGGGCGGCCCGCCGGAGCCCGCGCGCCAGTGCGTCGACCGCCTCGCCGGCGGAGAGTTCATCGGTGTCGTCGAGGAGGACGTCCGCGTAGTCGGAGATGCCGCCGCCGATGGCGACCAGCAGCGGCATCGGCCGGTGGACCAGCATCAACGGTGCAGCGGCGACCAGTTGTCCGGCCCGCCGCACCAGCACGATCCGCAGCCGGCCCCGCGTCCCGTACGACTGCCACCAGGATTCCAGCCACGCGTGGCGCTGGAAGGGGGTCGCGGTCGAGCAGCGCCGTTGCAGGTCGTCCCACTCGGGGCGCAGCCGGGCGAAGGCGCGTTCGTCCCGGCAGAGGGTGACCGCGAGGTCCGCCCCGCCCGCGGCCGTCACACCCGTTCCAACTCGGCCGCGGGCGCCGGCACGGACACGGTCACCGCGCCCTCCTCCACCGGACCGCCCTCGGTGCGCCGCACGCCGCGGGGCCGCACCAACAGCACCAGCCCGCCGATCAGCCCGCCCGCCGCCGCCCCGACCCCGGCGCCGATCGGCGCGGACGGCGAGACCGGCTCGGCGGGCGGGATGGCGCGGGAGAAGCTGAGCAGTTGGACGCCGGTGTTCTTGGCGACCTGGTTGCTGCTGACGAAGACCGCGTCCGCGACGGCGTTCGCGATGTCCGCGGCCTCGCCGCGCCGGTCGGACGTGCCGGTGATCGCGATCATCGGCGAGTCGGGCGAGGTTTCCGTGCGCACCCGGCTGCGCAGTTCGTCGGCGGGCATGCCGGCGGCCACCCGGGCGTACGCGATCGTGGAGTCGCTGGTGGCGATGCGGCCGTACGCCTGGGCGAAGCCGAGCGCGGCGCCGGGCTGGGCGTCCTTGCCGGTCACGGCGACGACGTAGCTCGTGGCGGCGTACTCGGGCGTGGCGAGCAGTCCGTACCCGGCACCGCACAGCCCGCCCGCCGCCACGAGCGCCGGCAGCGGCCACCACGGCGGCAGCCGCCGGCCCCGCGCGCGGGCGCGGGCGGCCCACTTGCCCGGCCGGCCGCGCCCCGTGCGTCGCGGCTCCTTCGCTGCGGGCGGCTCCGCAGCGGGCTCCTCGACGGCGGGCTCGGCTTCGGCCGGTTCCTCGACGGCGGGCTCCGTCACGCCGGCCGGCTGTTCCTTGGACTGCTTCGTCGACTTCATCGGCTTCATGGGCTTCATCGGCTGGTTCTCTCGATCGGATTCGGATGGTGGTGTTCAGGGGGCCGACCCTGGGGCGGCAGCACCGGGCGCCCGACCGCGAGGGCGCGCCGGTAGACGTCCATCACCTGCTCCGCGGTGCGCGCCACCGCGTACCGCCGCACCACCGGCGGCACCGCCGACCTGCGCGCCCCGGCCGCCGTCGTCTGCTCGCGCAGCGCCCGGACGAGGGCGTCGTCGCCGCCGGTGACGCGCCGGGCGCCGGGCGCCTCGTGCGGCGGCAGGTCCTCGACGGCGGGGCAGGTCCGGTACAGCACGGGCAGCCCCGCGGCGAGCGCCTCGACGACGGCGAGCCCGAAGGCTTCCTCGGCGGAGGTGGAGACGAAGAGGTCGAGCGCGCCCAGGAGTTCCGGGACCGACGGCGCGCCGCCCCCGCCCTCCTGGCCGCACTCGCCGAGCAGCCGTACGCGCTCCGCCACCCCGAGCCGCGCCGCCAGCCGCTGCAACGCACCCCGCTCGGGCCCGTCGCCGGCGATCAGCAGCACCACCTCACGCCCCTCGGCGGCGACCGCGGCCACCGCCCGCACCAGGGCGTCGAAGCGCTTGCCCGGCACCAGCCGCCCCACCCCGCCGACGGCGTGCGCCCCCGGCGGCACCCCGAGCGCCGCGCGCACCGCAGCGCGCACACCCGGGTCGAAGCGGAAGCGTTCGGCATCGACGCCGTTCGGCACGGTGTGGATCCGGTCGCCGGGCACGCCCCACGCGGCGAGGCGTTCGGCCACGGTCGCGGAGACGGCGACGGTCGCCGTCCCCAGCCGTTCGGTGGCCCGGTACAGCGCGCGGGTGCCCGCGGTCAGCGGGCGCCCCTCGATCTCGGCGGCGCCCAGGGAGTGCTCGGTGGCCACGACCGCACGGACCCCGGCGAGGCGCGCCGCGATCCGCCCGTACACGCACGCCCGGTACAGGTGCGTGTGGACGAGGTCGTAGCCGCCGGACCTGATCAGCCGGGTCAGCCGCGGCAGCGCCGCCAGGTCGCGGTTGCCGCGCATCGCCAGGTCGGTGACGCGCACCCCGTCCGCGCGCAGCCCGTCCGCGACGGCACCGGGGTTGGTGAGCGTCACCACGTCGCAGCGGGCCGGGAGGTGACGCAGCAGCAGCCGGAGCTGGTGCTCGGCCCCGCCGACGCCCAGCCCGGTGATGACGTGCAGCACCCGTGGCGCGTCGGTCACCACGGCCCCGCCCGGTGCCGCAGCCGCTTCGCCCACAGCCGTCCCCCGCGGTCGGCCTGGCTGACGTGCGTACGGGCGAGGGCGTACGGGCCGCCGAGCCCGGCGGGCGGGCGGATCGCGCAGCCGTAGGCGTATCCCGCCTCGCGCACGGCGGACGCCACCCGCTCGTCGACCGCGCCGTACGGGTAGCAGAAGCCCTGCGGGGCGCGGCCGGTCAGTTCGGCCAGCCAGGTGCGGCTGCGCGCGGTCTCCTCGCGCAGCGCTTCGGCGTCGAGCCGGGTGAGGTCCACGTGGTACAGGCCGTGCGAGGCGATCTCCGTGCCGGCGGCGGCTGCGGCGCGCAGGTCGGCCTCGTCGACCAGGGGTCTTCGTGGGCCTTCGGGGTCCCAGGCGTTGTCGCCGCCGAGCCGGCCGGGCAGCACGAAGAGGGTGGCGCTGCACTCGTGCCGCCGCAGTACGGGCAGCGCGGCGGCGGCGAAGTCGGCGTAGCCGTCGTCGAAGGTGAGGCCGACGAGCCCGCGGTCCCGCCCCTCGGCGCGGGCGCGCAGCAGCGCGGAGACGCTGACGCCGGTCAGTCCGCGCCGGTGCAGCCAGCGCAGGTGGCGGTCGAGCCGGTCGGGGGCGACGGTGATGCGGTACGGGTCGTGGGTGGGGTCGGCCACCGAGTGGTACATCAAGATCCACGGCGGTCGGGTGGTCACGTCGGTCAGCGCGGCGGTGGGGACGAACGGGAGTTGGGCGCGTGCGAGGGCCGTGTCAGCGGACATGTCGGGCGATCCTCCGTCGGGTGAGTGCCAGCAGGTGGACGACTTCGGGGGCTCGGACCGCGAGCCCGGTGACGGTGAAGACGGCGGGGACGAGCAGGGCGCCGAGAAGGAGGGAGGGCAGTGCGCCGTCGACGGCGCCGGCGGCCAGCAGCCCGGCGAGCGCCGCGGCCGCGGCGGCGACCGCGAGCCTGCCCAGGGCCCGGCTGATGGCCCGCACTTCGATGGAGACCACCCGGGAGCCGAGCCCGCGCAGCAGGAGCAGGGCGGTGGTGGTGATGCCGGCTGCGTTGGCGGCGGCGATCCCGTACACGCCCCACGGTCCGACGGCCCACGCCCCGGCGACGACGGTGACGACGAGCCCGCCGGCCATCGCGGCGGGCGGGTACCAGGTGGGCCGCCCGGTCGAGAAGAACGGCCGCCCCAGCGCGCCGACGAGGGTGTGCCCGAGGAGCCCGACGGCGTACACCCGCATCACGGTCGCGGTGGACTCGGTGTCCTCGGCGTCGAACGCACCGCGTTGGAAGAGGACTTCGACGATCTGCGGCGCGTACCCGACGATGAGCGCGGTCCCGAGGAGCACGACCAGCCCCGCGAGCGCGAGGTCGTTCTCCACCCGCCGCCGCGCGCCCTCTCGGTCGCCCTCGGCCATGGCCTTGGCCACGACGGGAAAGGTGACGGTGCAGAACATCAGCGACAGCACCATCGGCATCTGCGCGACCTTCTGCGCGTAGTTGAGGTGCGAGATGGCGCCGCTGGGCAGGGACGACGCGAGGAAGCGCTCGACGAGCACCTGCGACTGACGGCTGACGGCGAAGAACACGATCGGCGCGAGCAGAGCCAGCCCGACGCCGTACCCTCCGCGCCCGCCCTCCCCGCCGAGCGCCTTGCCGGCCCCCGCACCCGGTGCGCCGACACCCGCACTGCGGGTGCGCGCGCCGCCGTCGGCCGCACTTGCGCACGCACCCGCGCGCCGCAGGGCCCGGCCGGGCCGGCCGGCGGTGGCCCCCTCGTCAGCGCCGCCGTCGGCCACGGACTCCGCACCCGGCCCCCCGACACCCGCGCACGCCTCCGGACCCGGACGGCTCACGGTCTCGCCGTCACCAGCGGCCCGGCCCGCGCCCTCCGCTTCCGTACGGGCCCCCGCACCGCCGGCCGTGTCGCCACCGAACGCACCGCGGGTGCCGGCTCCTTCGGGTCCGTCCGCGCGGCGGGACTGCGGTCCGCCGTCGTGGGAGGCCGCGGGGCACGCCCCGCCGTCCGCCGCCGGCTCCGCGTCCGCGTCCGCGCGCGTGCCCGTCTCACCGTCCGCGCCGGCGGGCCCCGCGGACCTGGGGCGCGGCACCCCGCCCCCGCGCCGGGCGCGCCGGGGCGCGCCCAGCACGTGGTGGGCGAAGGTCGGTAGTTGGACGAGGACCATCAGCGCGCCGCCCACCGCGACGCCGGCCGCTGCCGCCCGGACGCCCCACAGGGCGTGCAGCGCGATCGTGGTCGCGATGATGCCGGTGTTGTACGCGACGTAGACGCCCGCGGGCGGCACGAAGCGGCCGTGGGCGCGCAGGGCCGCGCTGAAGTAGCCCGCGAGGCCGAAGGTGAGGACCGTCAGCGCGGTCAGCCGGGTGCAGTCGACGGCGAGTTCGGGGGCGGCGAAGCCGGGCGCGAGGGCCGCCACGAACTGCGGCGTGAAGACCATCAGCAGCCCGGTCGCCGCGGCCAGCACGGCGAACAGCTTCGGGAAGGTCGACCCGACGAGCGCCCGCACCGGATCGGGCCGGTGCGCCGCCCGTTCGGCCAGCGCGTGGCTGAACGCGGGCACCAGCAGCAGCGCCATCGCGTCCTCGATCAGCAGGGTCGCCGCCATCTCCGGGACGGTCCAGGCGATCAGGAACGCGTCGCTGTCGACGCTCGCGCCGTAGATCTGCGCGATGGCCTGGTCCCGTACGAGCCCGAGGAGCGCGCCCGCGACCGTCAGCCCGGCGGTGACCGCCGCGGCCCGGGCCAGCACGTTGCCGAGCCGGAAGGACTCGCCGCGGGAGGTCTCCGGGGAGCGCTGCGCCTGCGTCATGCGGTGTCCGCCTCCGGCAGCGGCGCCAGCGCCCAGCACGCCGCGAGCCCGAGCACGATCCCGGTCAGCACCGTCGACGGGCCGCCGATGTCCGCGTACAGGAAGTCCACCGTCTGCCACAGCAGCAGCGCGACGGCCGCGAGCCCCACGTCCCGCGCACCGGGCCCGCGCCCGCGCCCCTTCAGGAGCCGGCGCACCCCGCCCACCAGCAGCGCCGCCCAACTCCCCACGAACGCGGTGGCGCCGACGAGCCCCTGTTCGCTGAGGATCAGCAAGTACATGTTGTGCGGGGAGAGCAGCGGCTGCCGCTGGAACTCCTGCCCGGCGCCGGCAGTGTCGCTCCCGGACGAGAGTCCGACGGAGGCGTGCGCGTCGCGGTGGTCGGGGAAGCCCTTGAGCCCGACGCCGGTCACGGGCGCCCCGCGCCACATGTCCTGCGCCGCCGCCCACATGGCGTACCGGTCGGTGACCGAGCGGTCCGGGGCGTCCGCGACCTCGGTGATGCTGCCGAGCCGCTCCCCCATCGCCGCCGAGCCGACGCCGAAGCCGCCGACGAGGACGACCCCGGCGGCCGCCGCGACCGCGAGCACCGCGAGCGCCCGGCGCACGCCGGACAGCAGCAGCACCGCCAGCACGGCGAGCGCGGTGGCGATCCACGCGCCGCGGCTGAAGGACAGCGCGAGCGGCACGACGAGCAGGACCGCGGCGCCCGCGGCCACCGGCCCCAGCCAGCGGGGCGCGTCCGCACGGCGCGCGCCCAGCGCGAGCGCCGCGGCGCCCAACAGCCCGTACGCCACCACGGTGGCCATGCCCATGACGTCCGAGGCGCCGAAGGTGCCGACGGCCCTGATGTCCGCGCCCGCGTAGGAGGCGCCGGTCCCGGTGGCGTACTGGTGCACCCCGATCGCGCCCTGCACGAGCGCGAGCGCCGCGAACGCGCCGATGACGAGCCGGAAGTCGCGGGCGTCGCGCACCACGAGCAGGACCGCGGCCGGCACGAGGACGAACACCTGGAGGTAGCGGACGAACCCGGGCACGGCCGCCGCCGGGTCCGCCGCCGTGACCGTGGCCAGCGCGATCGCCACCGCGGGCGCACCGATGACGACCGCAGCCGCGCCGCTCAGCGGCCGGGCCCGGTCCCGTACCGCCCGCGCCACGCCGACGAGCACCAGCCCGCCCGACGCCACGTCCGCGGGACCGAGCCCGCCGCGCCCACCCGCCTGCACCTGCGCCAGCGGGAACGCCAGCAGCACCACCGTCGCCAGTAGCGGCAGCAACGGCAGCAACGTCGCCGTCACGTTCCGGGGCGCGGCGGTCGTACGCAGCAGCGGCGCGGCCCACGACGCGGCCATCGTCAGCTTCCTCCGAGCCGGAACAGCGTCGCCGCGGTGCGCGCCAGGATGCACACGTCCTGCCAGGGCGACCACGTGTCGATGTAGTGGTTGTCGAAGCGGGCCCGCTCCTCGATGGAGGTGTCCCCGCGCAAGCCGTTGACCTGCGCGAGCCCGGTGAGGCCGACCGGCATCCGGTGGCGGGCCCGGTAGCCGGGGTAGGCGTGGCTGAACTTTCCGACGTAGTACGGGCGTTCCGGCCGCGGCCCGACCAGGCTCATGTCGCCGCGGACCACGTTCCACAACTGCGGCAGCTCGTCCAGCGAGGTGCGCCGCAGCATTTTTCCGGTGACGCTCACCCGACGGTCGAGTGCGATGTTCCACAGGGTCGCGGACTCGTGTTCGTCGGCGGGCGCCATGGTGCGGAACTTCAGCAGCGTGAAGGGCCGGCCGTCGATCCCGATGCGCTCCTGGCGGAAGATGACGCCGGGCCCGTCGGACAGGCGCACGGCGAGGGCGCACACCGCCAGCACGGGCCCGGCCACGATCAGCGCGGCGCCGGCGAGCACGACGTCGATGGTCCGCTTGACGGCCCGGGCCACGGGCCGGTGCAACCCGGCGTTCAGCGGCTGCACGGAGAAGCCCCACAGGTGGTCGCGGCCCACGGCGCACCGCCACAGGTTCCCGGTCGCGGCCCCGCCGTCGACCAGCCACAGCCGGCAGCCGTGCTCGGCGAACAGCCCGATCAGGGCGGTCGACTCGTGGTCGCCGCCGGGCTGCCGGGTGAAGACCGCGTGCCGGACGTCGTTTTGGATGACGGCCCGGCTGACGTCCTCGACGGTGGTGAGCTGCGGCAGGGTGCCGGTGCCTGCGGCGCCGACCTGGCCGACGGGCCGCATCCCGTACCGGGGGCGCTCCAGCAGCGCGACGGTCACCTGGTGGGCGATCGGCCCGGCGCCCACGACCAGCACGGACTGCGGCCGGCGCGCCGCGCGGCGCCGGCGCACCGCGTACCGCAGCGCGCGGGCCCCGCAGCACAGCAGGGTCTGGAGGAGCACGGCGAGCAGCACCGAGCGCCAGGCGACGGCGAGCCGCGGGTCGTACGCCGCCAGGACCTCGCTCAGCAGCAGCCACTGCACCAGGGCGAGCCCGGCGAGCGCGGGCACGTCGGCGAGCGCCGACGGCGACAGGCTCGGCCGGTACAGGCCGTGGCAGGCGTGCACCACGGGTTGGAGCGCCGCGGCGAGGACGAGCGCGACGATGGGCCACGGCTGCGGCGGGATCAGGATCACCGTGCCGGCGAGCGCGAGGACGTCCGCCGCGCACAGCCAGGCCGTGGAGCCGACCCGGCGGGCGGCCCGCAGCCCCGGTCGGATGTGTGGCGCCCGACGGCTGCGGTGGGGCCCGCGCAGGGGCGTGGCCGGCGCCGGCACGGCGACGGGAGGGAGGGTGTGGTGGGGCGCCGGTGCGCTCTCCGTCGTCATCGCCAGGTGTGCTTCCTCGTCGTGGGGTGGGGCGCGTCGAGCAGGTCCTGATAGAGGTCGTGGACGGCGGCGGCCGTCCGTCGTACGTCACGGGTGGCCCGCGTGTGGTCCTGTGCCTGCCGCCCGATGCGGGTGCGCAGTTCCGCGTCGGCCAGCAGCGCGGTGAGCGCGGTGGCGAGCGCGCGGGGGTCGTCGGGCGGTACGAGGCAGTGGGCGTCGTGGCCGGGCGGCAGGCTCTCCCGGGCGCCGCTGACGTCGGTCAGCACCACGGGCCGACCCGACGCCATGGCCTCCAGCGGCGCCAACGCCATCCCCTCCCAGCGGGACGGCAGCACGACCAGGTCGGCGGCGCCCAGCCAGGGCCGTACGTCGGCCGCCGCGCCGGTGAACAGGACGCCGGGCGGGGCGAGTCGTACGAGCTGCGGCCGGTCGGGTCCGTCGCCGACGAGTACGAGTCGGGCTTCGGGCACGGCCGTGAGCACCGCGGGCCAGGCCCGCAGCAGCACGTCCTGCCCCTTCTGCCGGCACAGCCGCCCCACGCACACCACGACGGGCGCACCCGCCGGTGCGTCCGCGAGCTGCGGCAACGCCGCCCGGACCGGGCGCTGTTCGCCGACGGGTCCGAAGTGGTCGAGGTCGACGCCGTTGTGGATCACGGCCCAGCGGGCGGCGATCCCGGCCGCTTCGCCGGCCCGTCGCTCGGTCTCGCTGACGCACAGGGTGCGGGCGGCCCAGCGGCTGCCGTAACGCTCCCAGGTCAGGGCGAGTTGCGCGGCGCGCCCTTCGACGGCGTCGAAGGACCAGGCGTGCGGCTGGAAGACGGTGGGCACCCGGCCGCGGACCGCGAGCCGGGCGGCCAGTCCCGCCTTGGCGCTGTGCGCGTGCACCAGGCCGCAGCCGCTGCGGCGGACCAGCCGGGACGCGGTCCACACCTCCCGCGCGAGCGCGGGCCCCGGCTGGCGCACCGCGGGCCAGTGGTGCACGGGTGCCCCGGCGCGGGCCACCCGGTCGGCGAGCTCCCCGCCGGTCGGGCAGGCGACCTCGACGCGGAGCCCCGCGGCGAGTTGTGCGCGCACGAGGTCGGCGACCACGCGCGCGACTCCCCCCTCCACCGGCTGCGCCAGGTGGAGGATCGTCGGTCGGCCGGACTCGGCCCGGAAACGGTGCAGCACGGGCAGCTCTCTTGGTACGGGGAGGGAAACAGGCTCGGGGCGAGCAGCGCCGGGGTGAACGTCAACGGCGGGTGTCTGCCTGCACGAAGAGAACGCCGAGGAAGTAACCGGGGTTATCGTCAGATTCGGTCGTGAAGCGGAAACTCAAACTGGTGCCCCCGGACACCAGTGCGGAACTGATGTCCACGACGTCGGATTCGTATCCGAGGGTGTTCAGATGGGCCGGTTGCCTCTGTACGGCAGGGCCGGGATTGCTGATGGTGGAGTTCATGACGTCCGCAGCCGGATTCGTCGCGTCGTGCACGGAGTGGTCCTTCCCGGAATTCGTCCGCACGTTCAGCGCGTCGCCGGTGACGCCGCGGTCGCCGTCGTACGCGACGAATCCGGCGGTGCCCTTGGCGCGGGCGGGGATCCTGAGCCCGCCCAGCTTCACGTCCTGCCGGGCGCGGGTCGCGTCCAGCGCCTCGAAGCCGTCCCAGAGGGCGAGTTGACGCAGCGGTTCGGCGCTGTTCTCGTACGCGACGACCAGCGTCCAGCCGCCCCAGGCGCCCACCTTCGAGTGCCCCATGGCGACGTTGACCTGCGCCACGGTCCACAGTCCGGCGCGGCTGTCGCGGACCAGCGGGGTGATGTCGGCGGACGCCTGGAAGGCGTCGGCGCCGGCGGCGTCCCGGTGGGCGGTGCGGGTGTCCGCGAGCACTTCCTTGTACCGCCCGCCCGGTTCGGCGATCAGCACCCGCCCGTTGTCCTTCGGCGGCTTCTGCTCGCCGACCCGCAGGTTGCCGCCCCAGTACAGACGGGCGTACGTGACGCGCGAGTTGGCGGGCAGCGCGAGATGGGCCCGGCTGGAGTTGTACGTGTTGGGGTCGTCGTCCTCGTCGACGTAGAACATCTCGTAGTCGCTGTTCACCCCGCGCCCGCCCTGCTTGACCGCCGCGCAGTCGGCGGCCTTGGCGGTGTGCCGGGTGCGGCAGGTGATCGCCGAGTTCGCGGCCCGCGCGATGCCGCCGTGCTGGACGGCGTGGTAGCGCTGGGCGAAGGGGATGCGCGGCGACTCTTCGACGTCCGCCACCGCCGCGCCGACGGCCGGCGCGGCCGACAGCAGGAGCAGGAACGACAGGACGGAGAGGAACGGCAGAGCGGGAAGGGGGGCGAGGAAGGGCCGGCGGTACGTGTGCACGTCCCCCGGTGCGTCCTTCGTGGTGAAACCCGGCGAGTTCGACATGCGCTGCCTCTCCCACTCGTTCAACATGACAAAAACAGGAGTGCACTTTGACATGGAGACCGGGCGGTCATCATGTTGGACGCGCCCGTGCCGCCATCTGAAGAACGCGTAAGAGTTGCAGCTATAAACCTTCGGATGATCCGGCACATCCTTTTCCCGGCACGCTCGTTATGCGATTTTCCGCTGCTGTTGCGGAGTGCGATAACCCCTGGGCGTGAGCGTCGTTGTCCAGGGCGACGACGGCGAGAACCGCCGCCGGAGGAAGGGATCAGAAGAATGAAGTACTCCAGGGTCGCCGCGGTCATCGCCGGTTCGGTGGCGGCGGTCGGTGCGGCGTCGCCCGCGATGGCCGCGACGCCGTCGGCCATGCCTCCCATGAGCCTCAACGGCGGCCTGGCGCACGTCGTCAACGAGACCCCGCTGCTGAACGGCGGCAGCGGCAACGTGGTCAAGGACGCGGCCGACACGGCGTTCGAGCTCAACAGCATCAAGGGGCAGGCTCCCGAGCGCGTCCTGAAGACCGCCGGTCAGCTCACCCCGATGCTCGGCGGCATCTCGGTCGGCGGCTGACCGGAGAGGGCTCGACGCACCCGGCCCGGCCGGGGTGGACGGAGGGGCGCGGCGCTTCGGCGGGCCGCGCCCCTCCGCCGCGTCCAGCCTGCGCGCCCGCCGGCGCCGGGGCAACACGAAGGGTGGCGCCCCGGTTGGACCGGGGCGCCACCCTCACTGCGACGTGCAATGTGACGTGTGGGAACGTCAGCCGTTCACGCAGGTGTTACCGAACGCCGGGTTCAGCAGCCCGATGACGTTGATGGAGTTGCCGCACACGTTCACCGGCACGTGCACCGGGACCTGCACAACGTTGCCGGACAGGACGCCCGGGGAGTTGGCGGCGGCACCGTTCGCATCGCTGCTGGCGAACGCGGAACCGGAAGCGGCACCAGCGGCGATACCGGCGGTGGCGAGCACCACAGCGACCTTCTTGGCAGTCTTCATGAGAAATAGCACCTTCTGTTCGATGTTCTGCCCTGCGTGAGGGCTCACACATGTCGAAACGGAAGACAGGTGACGGGGACACGGGTGAGGTGACGGGTGCCCCCCGTTCGGCCCAACGCCCCCACCCGCCACCCCGCCCCCACGGGCCGCGGGCCGGGCGTGCGCCGCCATTGGAGTGAACCGGGAGAACCAAACTTCCGGGGGCCCTGTTGTCAGGGCGCTCCGCTAGTGGGCATCCACGACACCGAAGGACTGAACATGCTCAAGAAGGTTATGGCGACTGCGGCGGTCTCGCTCACCGTGGTCGGCGCGGGCGCGGCGCAGGCTATGGCCATCGGCGACCACCAGGGCACGACGTCCGTCAGCGGCAACAACTCGTCGCAGACGTACGGCAACTCCGAGACCTACGGCGACATGAGCCCGCAGCTCGGCCTCGTCCAGGGCTCGCTGAACAAGCCCTGTGTCGCGCTGCCGATCAAGGGCAACGTCGGCTCCCTCGTCGGCCTGGTGCCGATCGCCGTCCAGGACGTCCCGATCCTGTCGGCCCCGCAGAACCAGCAGTGCACCGAGAACTCGACCCAGGCCAAGGGCGACGAGCCGCTGTCGCACATCCTCAGCAACATCCCGGTCCTCTCGGGCAACGGCGTCGCCAACCGCTGACCGCACGCCCGCGGCAGCAACGGCACGTACGAACCCCGGCACCCGCCTGGTGCCGGGGTTCGCCGTTCCCGCCCGATCGACCCCCGGTTTCCCCCTTGCCACAGGCCGTCGAAGCCCGCCACCGCAGAATCGATTCCTCGAAAACGGTTGACCTAAATGCTTCATCATTTCGATTGGTTTCGCTCGTCAGGAATTCACCCGGCAGATGGGTGAACAGCGCGCTTGATTGAGCCGGACGAGGTGCTTGAATGGCGCCGCGGACCGCGCTTCGGAGTCCTCCGGGCGCACGCCTCCAGCCGGCGGCGCATTGCGTCGTGGGGCAGTCGTGCTTCCAGCTTGGCATGGCGCGCCCGGGTGCGAGTCGCGGTCCGCTGCTCGGAGCGGAGGCCCGCACATCGGCGTTCTCCCTCCGATAATCCTTCCGTCGACCATGTGGCCGCGTTTGCGGCTTTCGGGTGAACGGGCGGAACCAATCAGATCGGGGGCAGTTGATCAGTCTGCTCCACGATCGATCGTTCATAGCGAAAAGGAAGCATCACGTGATCAAGAAGATTCTGGCTACCGCTGCGGTCACCGCTTCGATGGTGGGCGCCGGCGCCACGATGGCCGCCCCGGCCATGGCCATCGGCAACGACACGGGCACCACGTCCTTCAGCGGCAACGGCGCCTCGCAGACCTACGGCAACTCCGCCACGCACGGCGACATGAGCCCGCAGATGGCGCTCATCCAGGGTTCGCTGAACAAGCCCTGCATCGGCCTGCCCGCCAAGGTCAACGCCGGTTCGCTGATCGGCGTCGTGCCGATCGCCGTCCAGGACGTCCCGATCCTGTCGGCCCCGCAGAACCAGCAGTGCACCGAGAACTCGACCCAGGCCAAGGGCGACGAGCCGCTGTCGCACATCCTCAGCAACATCCCGGTCCTCTCGGGCAACGGCGCCGGCAACAACTGAGCCGCAACCCCGTGACCCGTGCCCCCGAGCGCACTGCGCTCGGGGGCACCCCCTTTTTCACGGCAGCTCGCGCAGCGCGCGCGACACGCCGCAGCATTCGCAAATACGAGTGACTTTCTTCGGTGTCGCGCTATGCGGGTTTCCCGACGGGAACCTCAGACGTTGCTAGGTCTGCACCTCCGCCGAAAGGATCGATTGAATGAAGCACAAGAAGGCTGCCGCCGCCCTCGCCGGTGTCCTGCTGGCGCTGGGGTCCGCCGCTCCCGCCCTGGCCGACTCGACCGCGAACGGGGCTGCCGTCAATTCGCCCGGCGTACTCTCCGGCAATGTGGTCCAGGTCCCGATCCACGTGCCCATCAACGTCTGCGGTAACACCGTGAACATCCTCGCGCTGCTGAACCCGACCGCGGGCAACGTCTGCGCGAACGGCTGACGTCAATTCAGCGCGAGAGCTTGAGGACTGCCGACGTCTAGTCGGCGGGCAAACAGGTCCCGAGGTGCCGTAATGGAGCACCTCGGGACCTGTTCTTCGCCCGTTCCTCCCGACCGGCGCGGCAGCCCGCCGATGCCGCTGCCGCGCCCCCGGGGTTCACCTGCGCGACCGCCAGACCGACCGCCGGGGCTTCACCGGCCTGGCGGGCGGCGCGGGCGGCGCCGTGGCGGCCCGGTTGCGCCGGCTGCCGCGCACCGTGGTCAAAAACACGCCGCGATCAGGCATGGGCGGCCGTAAGCTCACGCTCATGCAGGTGATCCAGTCGACGAAGCTCGCCAATGTCTGTTACGAGATCCGCGGTCCGGTGCTGGAGGAGGCGATGCGGCTGGAGGCAGCAGGCCACCGCATCCTCAAGCTGAACACCGGCAACCCGGCCGCCTTCGGCTTCGAGTGCCCGCCGGAGATCTTGGAGGACATCCTCCGCAACCTCGGCGACGCACACGGCTACGGCGACGCGAAGGGCCTGCTGTCGGCGCGCCGCGCGGTGATGCAGCACTACCAGACCAAGGGCGTCCATCTGGACGTCGAGGACGTCTACCTCGGCAACGGCGTCTCCGAGCTGATCCAGATGTCGATGCAGGCGCTGCTCGACGACGGCGACGAGGTACTGGTGCCCGCACCCGACTACCCGCTGTGGACCGCGTCGGTGTCGCTGGCCGGGGGCACCGCGGTGCACTACCGCTGTGACGAGCAGTCCGACTGGATGCCCGACCTCGCCGACATCGAGCGGAAGATCACCGACCGCACCAAGGCGATCGTGATCATCAACCCGAACAACCCCACGGGTGCGGTGTACGACGACGAGATGCTGCGCGGGCTCACCGAGATCGCCCGCCGCCACCGGCTGGTCGTCTGCTCCGACGAGATCTACGACAAGATCCTCTACGACGGCGCCACCCACACCCCCACCGCCGCGATCGCCCCCGACCTGCTCGTCCTCACCTTCAACGGGCTGTCGAAGAACTACCGGGTGGCGGGGTACCGCTCCGGGTGGCTGGCGGTCTGCGGCCCCAAGGCGCACGCGTCGTCCTACATCGAGGGGCTGACGATCCTCGCCAACATGCGACTGTGCGCCAACATGCCGTCGCAGCACGCGGTGGCCACCGCGCTGGGCGGGCGGCAGTCCATCGAGGACCTGCTGCTACCCGGCGGACGGATCCTGGAGCAGCGGGACGTGGCGTACGACCTGCTGACGCAGATCCCCGGGGTCACCTGCGTGAAGCCCAAGGGGGCGCTGTACCTCTTCCCGCGGCTGGACCCCACGGTCTACAAGATCAAGGACGACCGGCAGATGGTGCTCGACCTGCTGCGGGCCGAGAAGATCATGGTGGTGCACGGCACCGGGTTCAACTGGCCCGAGCCCGACCACTTCCGACTGGTCACGCTGCCGGCGGTGCAGGACCTGACGGACGCGGTGACGCGGATCGGGAACTTCCTGGACGGGTACGGGCAGCACTGACGGGCCTCCCCGACCGGTGCGAATTTCCGACCGACACAAACTTTAGACTGAATCCAAGGTAAGATGGTCTCCTGACTGTGGGCAGGAGGCCATCACCATGTACGAGCCGATCCGTACCAAGTCGGTCCACACGATGGCCGACGCCGCGGGGTATCCGCACCGCTCCCGCGAGGAGGAGTTGGACATCCAGCTCGCCGGGCACCTTTCGGCACTGCTGGCCGTCACGGACGAGCTGGGGCTCGCGGAGGCGGGCGACCGCATCGCGCGCGAGGTCGCGCGGCTGCGCGGGTCCGCGCCGGTGCGGCACGCCGCACTGAGCGGTGCGGGTGCGGACGCGCTGCACCGCAGGGCGCACGCGCTCGCCGGCCGTGCCCTGGTCGTCGCGGCGTCACGAGCGGACACGGGCGTGGCGATCCTGGCGGCGGAACGGGTGGACGCCCACGCGGCGTGAGACCGTGCGGGCCGTCCGCCACCCGCCCCGACCGACGTTCCCGCAGGGGGACGGCGGCTGCGTCCAGGTGCACGGGACACGCGCGGCCCCCGCGGCCGTGAGGGCGGCTGCGGGGGCCGGGTCATGAGGGAGCGGGTCAGCCGAGTCGGGCCACCAGGGCGCGGTACTCGTCCCACAGCTCCTTGGGGGTGTGGTCGCCGAAGGTGTTCAGGTGCTCGGGGACCAGGGCGGCCTCCTCGCGCCAGACCTCGGGGTCGACCGAGAGCAGGAAGTCCAGGTCCGCCGCCGAGAGCTCAAGGCCGTCGGTGTCCAGGGACTCCGCCGTCGGCAGCACGCCGATCGGCGTCTTGACGCCCTCGGCCCGGCCGTCGAGGCGCTGGACGATCCACTTCAGGACGCGGCTGTTCTCGCCGAAGCCGGGCCAGACGAACTTGCCCTGGTCGTTCTTGCGGAACCAGTTCACGTAGTAGATCTTCGGCAGCTTCGCCGGGTCGGCACCCGCGCCGACCTTGATCCAGTGGGCCATGTAGTCGCCCATGTTGTAGCCGCAGAACGGCAGCATCGCGAACGGGTCGCGGCGCAGCTCGCCCACCTTGCCCTCGGCGGCCGCGGTCTTCTCGGAGGCGACGTTCGCGCCCAGGAAGACGCCGTGCTGCCAGCTGAAGGACTCGGTGACCAGCGGGACCGCGGAGGCGCGCCGGCCGCCGAAGAGGATCGCCGAGATCGGCACGCCCTTGGGGTCCTCCCACTCCGGGGCGACGGTCGGGCACTGGGCCGCGGGGACGGTGAAGCGGGCGTTCGGGTGGGCGGCCGGGGTGGCGCTCTGCGGCGTCCAGTCGTCGCCCCGCCAGTCCGTCAGGTGCGCCGGGGTCTCCTCCGTCATGCCCTCCCACCAGACGTCCTGGTCGTCGGTGAGCGCGACGTTGGTGAAGACGGCGTTGCCCCACAGGGTCTTCATGGCGTTGGCGTTGGTGTGCTCGCCGGTGCCGGGCGCGACGCCGAAGAAACCGGCCTCCGGGTTGATCGCGTAGAGCTGGCCGTCCTCGCCGAACCGCATCCAGGCGATGTCGTCGCCGATGGTCTCCACGGTCCAGCCGGGGATGGTGGGCTCCAGCATCGCGAGGTTGGTCTTGCCGCAGGCGGACGGGAAGGCCGCGGCGATGTACTTCGGGGAGTCGGCCTCGCCGTGCGGCGGGGTGAGCTTGAGGATCAGCATGTGCTCGGCGAGCCAGCCCTCGTCCCGGGCCATGACGGAGGCGATGCGCAGGGCGTAGCACTTCTTGCCGAGCAGGGCGTTGCCGCCGTAGCCGGAGCCGTACGACCAGATCTCGCGGGTCTCCGGGAAGTGCGAGATGTACTTCGTGGAGTTGCACGGCCAGGGGACGTCGGCCTCGCCCTCGGCGAGCGGGGCGCCGAGGGTGTGGACGGCCTTGACGAAGAAGCCGTCGGAGCCGAGCTCGTCGAGGACGGGCCGGCCCATGCGGGTCATGGTGCGCATGGAGACCGCGACGTAGGCGGAGTCGGTGATCTCGACGCCGATGGCGGAGAGCGGGGAGCCGAGCGGGCCCATGCAGAAGGGGACGACGTACATCGTCCGGCCGCGCATCGAGCCGCGGAAGATGCCCTGCTCGCCGGCGAAGACCTCCTTCATCTCGGCGGGCGCCTTCCAGTGGTTCGTCGGGCCGGCGTCCTCCTCCTTCTCGGAGCAGATGAAGGTGCGGTCCTCGACGCGGGCGACGTCGGTCGGGTCGGAGGCGGCGTAGTACGAGTTCGGCCGCTTGACCGGGTCCAGCTTGGTGAAGGTGCCCTTGGCGACGAGCTCTTCGCACAGCCGCTCGTACTCCGCCTCGGACCCGTCGCACCACACGACGCGGTCGGGCTGGGTGATCGCGGCGATCTCGTCGACCCAGGAGATCAGCTCCCGGTGGGTGGTGGGCAGGGTGCTGGGGGCGTCCCCGGGGCTGAGGGTAGAGCCGCCAGAGAGCACAGCGTCGCGAGCCACGATCGCTCCTAAATGAGGGTCTTGTTCCACTGACTGCCCCGTGGGGGCTGCGACCCGGATACCGCGCACGCGCTCATCCGGTGCCGACCGCACTCATCTGATCATCCGCGGATGGTGCGCATATGTCCAGGGGGCCACTCACGTGAGCATCACCACTTGAGGTGCGGCAGTGACACGTGCGCCGGGGGCGCATCCCAGCCACCGCCCGACGGTGCCCCGTGGTCGCCGGCGTGGCTACCATCCAGGCATGACGTCGCCCGCCGCGCCCGCAGAAACCGCCGCGAATCCCGCCACCGCCGTCCCCTCTCCCCCGGTCAAGCCGCGGCTGCGCGGCTGGCTGCACGCCGGAATGTTCCCCGCGGTGCTGGTCGCCGGGCTCGTCCTGACGGCGCTCGCCGGCTCGACCGAGGCGCGGGTGGCCTGCGCGATCTACGTACTGACCGCCTGCCTGCTCTTCGGGGTGAGCGCGCTCTACCACCGCGGCAACTGGGGCCCGCGCGGCGAGGCCGTGCTGAGGCGGCTGGACCACGCCAACATCTTCCTGATCATCGCGGGCACCTATACCCCGCTGACCATGCTCCTGCTCCCGGATTCCACCGCCCGGCCGCTGCTGTGGGCGGTGTGGGCGGCCGCCGCGGCCGGCATCGCCTTCCGGGTCTTCTGGGTCGGGGCGCCGCGCTGGCTCTACACCCCGTGCTACATCGCGATGGGCTGGGCCGCGGTCTTCTTCCTCCCCGACTTCATGCACGCGGGCGGCATCGCGGTGCTGGTGCTGGTGATCGTCGGCGGGGTCCTCTACAGCATGGGCGGGGTGGTGTACGGCTTCAAGCGGCCGAACCCCTCGCCGCGCTGGTTCGGCTTCCACGAGGTCTTCCACTCCTTCACGCTGGCGGCGTTCGTCGTCCACTACGTCGGGATCTCCCTGGTCGCGTACCAGAACTGACACCCCCTCCCTCCCCTCAAGGCCGTGGCGCCCGGCGCGCCACGGCCTTCGTGCGTCCGGAGTCGACCGGGACAAAGCCCCGCGCCCGATTGACAGATGCTTTCTTTTGGGAGTTACTCTCACTTCACGCTGTCTACTGCTTATGGGGGTGAGTGCCGTGGCGCGTCGTTGGTGGGCCCTGGGTGCTCTGGTCGTCTGCATGCTGGTCATCGGGTTCGACCTGACGATCCTCAACGTCGCCCTGCCGACCATGGCCGCCGAGTTGGACGCGTCCACCGGCGAGCAGCAGTGGACGGCGGACGCGTACATCGTGGTCTTCGCCGCGCTGATGCTGCCGGCCGGACTGGTCGGCGACCGCTTCGGCCGCCGTCGGATGCTCCTCGCCGGCCTCGGCGTCTTCGCCGTCGGCTCGCTGCTCGGGGCCGTCGCCGACGACGTGCCCACCGTCATCGCGGCGCGGGCGGTGATGGGCGTCGGCGGTGCGCTGGTCATGCCGCTCGCCCTGTCCGTGCTCCCCTCGCTCTTCCCCGAGCGGGAGGAGCGCACCAAGGCCGTGGGCGCCGTCTCCGCCGCCGCGGCGGCCGGCATGCCGCTCGGCCCGATCATCGGCGGCTGGCTGCTGGAGCACTTCTGGTGGGGCTCGATCTTCCTGCTGAACGTGCCGATGGTGGCCATCGGGATGGCCGCCTGCCTGCTGCTGCCGGAGTCCCGCGACCCGAGCGCGCCCCGGGTGGACGCGGTCACCGCCGCGCTCACCGTCGGCGGGCTCGGGACGCTGATCTTCGGCGTCATCGAGGCGCCGGTGCGCGGCTGGGCCGACCCGCTGGTCGTCGGGGCGTTCGTGCTGGGCGTCGTCCTGCTGACCGCGCTGGTGCTCCGCGAGCGGCGGGCCGTCCGCCCGCTGCTGGACCTGGCGCTGCTGGCGGACCGCGGCTTCCTGCTGCCCGCCCTCACGGCCACGCTGGTGACGCTGATCATCGCCGGGATGCTCTTCGTGCTGCCGCAGCACCTCCAGGCCGTGCTCGGCTACGACACGCTGGGCACCGGCGTGCGGCTGCTGCCGATGATGGCCGGGCTGGTGCTCGCGGCCAAGGTCACCGGTCCGCTGGTGCGGCGGTTCGGGCCGCACGCGGTGATGTCCTGCGGGCTCGTGGTGCTCTCCTCCGCCGCCTTCCTCGGCAGCACGACCGGCGCGGACGACGGCTACGGCGCGACCGCGCTCTGGCTCTCCGTCCTCTCGGTCGGCTTCGGCTTCGCGATCGTCCCCGCGATGGACGCGGCCGTCGGCGCGCTCGACGCGGAGCGCGCCGGCGCGGGCTCCGGGCTGCTGATGACGCTCCGCCAGGTCGGCGGCGCGGTGGGCGTCGCGGTGCTCGGCTCGCTGCTGGCGTCGGTGTACGCGAACCGGCTCGACACCTCCGCGCTGCCGGCCCCGGCCGCGGACCGGGCCGAGGAGTCCGTGGTGGCGGCGCACCGGGTCGCGGCGGACCTGGGCGATGGGTCCCTGACCGCGGCGGCGAACGACGCCTTCGCGCAGGGGATGTCGGCGACCTTGGTCGCCTGTGCCGTGCTCGCGCTGATCGCCGGGCTGGCGGTCGGGGGGCTGGGGCCCCGCCGCCCTCGCGGAGTCGGGCACGGGACTGCGGACGGAGGTGCGGGCGGGAGTGCGGAAGGGACGGTCGACGAGGCCGCGGACGTGGTCAAGAGCAGGGGCACGGACGTGGAACGCAAGGCCGGCGATGCTCGACAATGAGGGCATGGCAGCCACCGCACGTCCCCCCGCCGACGCCCCGACCGGCCTGGTCACCCTGGCCGGAATGGACGAGCGGCTGGCCCGGACGCTGCCGCAGCTCGGTCTGCGGGAACGGAAGAAGATCAAGACTCGGATCGCGATCCGGGCGGCGATGTACCGGCTGATGGCCGAGCAGGGGTACGAGGCGACGACGGTGGAGCAGATCGCGGAGGCGGCGGAGGTCTCCCCCTCCACCGTCTTCCGCTACTTCCCCACCAAGGAGGACATCGTCCTCACCGACGAGTTCGACCCCTTCCTGGAGGAGCAGCTGCGCAACCGCCCGACCGGCGAGGACCCCCTCGTCTCGCTGGTGCAGGTGGTGCGGGACGGGATGCGGCACGCGCACGAGCACGGCCAGGGCGAGATCGTCCTGCGCACCAAGCTGGTCCTGGAGGTGCCCGCGCTGCGGGCGCGGATGACCGAGACCATGGCCGAGACGTCGCAGGTGCTGATCCGCGCCATCGCCGACCGCACCGGCCGCGCGCGCGACGACCTCGAACTGCGGGTCTTCGCCGCGGCGGTGCTGGGCGCCCTGCGCGAGGCCCTGGTGGTCTGGGCGGAGCGGGGCCACGAGGGCGATCTGATGGAGCTGGTGGACGAGGCGCTGGGCGTGCTCCGACACGGCCTCCGCGACTGACGCGACCCGCCGCCCGACGCGGGCTCGCGCTTTGCCGTGGGCCCGCGCTCCCTTGCGGCCTCGGGACGTAGCCGCCGTCTCCCTGCGGGTCCGTTGGTCTCCACCGGCCGGTGGTGGGCTCGTCGCGCAGTTCCGCCCCCTCGGCCCCAGAGGGCCTGGGGGGACCCCCAGCGACCCGAACCCCCCGCCGCTTCCCCGCGGGAATCACGACCACTGCGGCCCGGTGGTGGGCTCGTCGCGCAGTTCCCCGCGCCCCTGTATCGCTGCCCCATCACTTGTCTGCGGGCCGGAGGTGGAGGTTTTAGGGGCGCTGAGGGTCGCCCCAGGCCCTCTGGGGCAGAGGGGGCGGAACTACGCGACGAGCCCACCACCGAGCCGCAGAGATCGACGCCCCCGCAGGGAGACGGCGGGTACGTCCACACGCACGGGGACGTGCGTGGGACTTCCGGGCACGGCCCAGGAACTTCAGGCGCGGTCCTCCTTGGTGCAGGCGACTCCGTCCCCGTTGCGGTCCAGGGCGAAGGGATCCGCCCGGCCGTTGCGCAGCAGCCGTGGGTACTCGCGCTCGGCCAGCCAGTCGCAGCGCGCTTCGGGCGTCGGCGGCACCGTCTTCGGGAAGGTGGCCGGCACGCACACCCCGGCCGGTCCGTACGCCCGTTGGCAGCCGTCGACCGTCGGGCTGACCGGCGCCGACGCGCGCTTCTTCAGCGGCTTCTTCGCGGGCTGCGCCAGGGCGTCGGCGAAGTCGTGGACGTGGGCGGAGGCGGCCGGAGGGGACGGGGCGTGGCGCTCGCCCGCCGCGGCGGCGGAAGCCGGCCCCGTCGCCGGCCCGAGGTGGACCCACTTCGCCACCGACGGCACTCCGTTCGCGTCGACCGCGAAGAGCATGTACCAACCGGGCGGCGCCAGGTTCGGGTTGCTGGTGACGTTGAGGTCGACGGCGTTGCCGCCGTGCACGGTCAGCGGCAGGTCGACGAAGCGCTGGTTGGGGTCGGAGGAGTGGGTGACCGCCGCCGGGCGGATCAGCTCGGCCTTGGCGATCGGCCGGTCCACCGTGATCCGCTGGGTGTCGCCGTAGTTCCAGCGGTCGTCCGGCACCGCGGTGATCTGCGGCCGCGGCCCCTTGAAGAGGTACGGCGGGCTGTAGACGGACACGTCGTGGTTCCAGGAGTTGTTCCCCGGGTTGTCGCCCGTGGACATCACCCGTCCGTCCGGGAGCAGGAACGACGACGAGTGGTAGCCGCGAGGCACCGGGTCCTTCGCCATGTCCGGCCGGTACGTGTCGGTCGTCGGGTCGAACATGGACGCCTCGAACACCGGGTCGGCCCGGTCGTGCAGCCCGCCCCCGGTCTCGAAGACCTGCCCGTCCGGCAGCAGTACGGCGGAGACGTACATCTTCCCCTCGCCGCCCCGCTGCGGACGGCGGCCCTGCCCCTGGTCCACCTCGCCCTGCGGCAGCAGCGGCCCCGGCCGGTAGCGGGGGCTGGGCTCCTTGAGGTCGATGATGTCGGTGAGGCGGTTGGCGACCGGGTTGCGCTCGTTGTTGCCGCCGCCGACGGTCAGCACCCGCTGGTCCTGCGCGGGCGGCAGCAGCACGCTCGCCGACTGGTCGCGCTCGTCCTTGTTCTGGAGGCCGGGGACGTCGGTGATGGTGTTGCGGTCGTAGTCGTAGATCGACGCGCCGGTGCCCGGGGTGCCGTTGCCGAAGACGTGGCTGCCGGAGTAGAAGAGCCGGCCGTCCTGCATCAGGATCATCGACGGGTACAGGCCCCAGTACGACCAGGTCTGGTTGACCTGGTTGATGGGCAGCCAGCGGTTCTGCGCGGCGGAGAACCGCTCGGCGGTGACGTTGCCGGTGGAGTCCTCCTTCAGCCCGCCGAAGGAGAGCACGTCGCCGTTGCCGAGGACGGTCGCCGACGGGTACCAGTGCCCGTCGTGCATGTCGTTGGTGCGCACGTACGCCTCGGTGTCCGGGTCGAAGGCGTAACTGTCCTTCAGCCCCTGGTAGCCGAGGCGGCCGTCGGCCGTCGGATAGCCCTTGTTGCCGCTCATGATCAGGACCTTGCCGTCCTGGAGTTGCACGTGGCCGGCGCAGAACAGGTCGGCCGGCGTCGGGACCTGCTTCCACGTGCCGTGCGCCGGGTCGTACACGGCGGAGGTGAACGTGCCGGCCGCGAAGGCCGCGGGGTCGTTGCCGGAGCCGGCGATGACCAGCACCTTGCCGTTCTTCAACACCACCGAGTGCATGGAACGCACCGGGTTGCGGGTCGGCAGCACGTCCCAGCGACCCTTGGCGCACTCCTCCGCGGTGCCGGTGCAGCCCGGCTGCGGCACCGGGACGGTGACCTCCTCCATCGCGTAGTCGTCACTGGTGACCGAGCCGACCCCGTACACCGAGACGCCCCAGGCGATCCGGTCCGTGCCCGGCGGGACGGCGGGGGTGCGCACCTCGGCCCGTGCGTAGGCCGGGCTGACGGGCAGGGTCCTCAGGTCCGTCCAGTACTGCCAGCCCGCGGTGGCGTCGTGCCGGAAGAGGGTCACGGCGGCGTCGGGGGTGGTGCTCTTGTACCAGAGGGACAGGTCGTACTGGCGGTTCGGCGTCACGAGCGGCGCGCAGAGCGTGTTCTCGGCGACGAGGGCCTTGCGGTCGCCGTCCACGCGGCGGGTGAGCGCGACCTTCATGGCGGCGGAGCCGGTGCGGGCGTCGGCGACGGTGTCGAAGGAGACGTCGTTGTCGCCCCAGCCGGCCTTCTTCCAGCACTCGGGCATGCCGTCGTTGCCGGGGCCGCCGGGGGTCTCGAAGCCGGGGTTGCGCATCAGGTTCGGCCCGGCCGTGGCGGGGGTGGGCGCGGAGACGAGCAGGGCGGCGCTCACGGCCGCGACGGCCAGCAGCGCGAGCGGTTTTCGGCGGCGGGATGCGGCTCTCGGCATGGCGGGGTCCTCCGTGTCTTCTGTGGCCTGCCGTACTTCCTGTGGTTCTTGTGGTTCCTCGGCTCAGCGGGCGCGGGGCGGGTCGTCGGCGGCGGCGCCGGTGATGTGGCGGATCTCGATCCGGTCGTCGCCGGTGCCGAAGACGGCGACCGGGGTGGAGTTCTCCAGCGCGGCCTGCACGTTGGGCAGCGTCGGGGCGTCCCGGCGGACCGTCAGCGTGGAGACGACGTAGTCGAGATCGCGCCAGCCGCGCGGCATCGTCTTGGTCACCTTGGGGTCGAGGTCGGCCTTGTAGAACCAGATCGCGCCGGTGCTGGGCTCGTAGCCGGCGTGGACGAGGTCGAGCCAGAGGGCGTCGTCGACCAGGACCCGGGTGGACGCCGGGTCGCCGACCCGTTCTTCGAACCAGGCGGCCGCGGCCCGGTAGTGCTTGTTGGCGTCCTGGGTGAGGGCGTCGTGGTTGCCCTCGACCCAACGGGGCGTCAGCAGGGCGGCGGCGGTGAGGGCGAGCGCGGCGACCGCGGCCTTGCGCGGTGCGACCCTGCGCGTACGGGCGGGGCGTACGGCTCCGTCGGCGGGACGTACGGCTTTGCCGTCGGGGCTCGCGGCGACGGCTTTGCCATCGGGGCTCGCGGCGCGGCGGTGCAGGATCGCGTGCACCGCGCTCGCCGCCGCGCCCGCGAGGACCAGGGCGAGGAACGGCAGCGCCTGGATGACGTACATCGCGGGCAGGTATCCGTCGGGCCGGAACGCCATCAGCGTCAGCAGCGCCACCGCGAGCGCGGGCCCGGCCAGTGCGCGCGCGGTCACCGACCAGCGCAGGGCCAGCAGCAGGAGCAGGGCCGCCGCCGCGCCCGCGAGCGGCAGCACCGGGTCGTAGTACAGCCACGCCTCCAACGTCTTGTGCGAGCCGGTGCCCGGGTCGAGGACGAAGCCGGAGCCGGGGCGGCTGAGTTGGTAGCGGATGCCGTCGACCAGCGACACGCGGTGCGGGCTGGCGAAGAACTCGCTGTTGAGCAGCGCGTACAGCGGATACGTCAGACCGATCAGCGCGCAGGAGGCCACGGCGCCGGTGACCGCGAACTTGCGGGTGTCGCGGTGGCTGTGCCGCCACAGGGTGAGCAGCAGCGCCGGCAGGACCAGCAGCATCGTCTCCTTGGAGAGCACGGAGACGGCGCCCGCGACGCCGGCCGCGAACTGGTGCCACAGGTGCCGCCTGGGGGACGCGGCCAGGCAGAAGGCCAGCAGCATCCACAGGACGGCGATGTTGTCGAGGAAGATCTCCCGCTGGAAGTGGACGGAGAGCGGGGAGAGTCCGAAGAGCGCCGTCGCGAGCGCGGCGGCCCAGCGGGGCAGGAAGAGCCGGCGGGCCAGGACGAAGAGGAGGACCGCGCTCACCGCGCTGATCAGCAGCATCGCGAAGCGCATGGTGGCCACCGTCATCGCTTCGGGCACGAGGAGGGCGGGGAGGTAGGTGAGCCCGGCGAGTTGGAGCCAGCCGAGGGGCGGGTGGTCGTACCAGTACGTGTAGTGGGCCAGGCCCTCGCCCTGTTGGACGGCCCACGCCTGGGAGAGGTACGTGCCCTCGTCGTCGCTGAGCGCGGGGAAGCCGGTGATGTTCCAACCCTGGACGAGCACGATCACGGTCAGGAGGGCGAGGCAGGTGAGCAGGTCGGGGCGGGAGGAGCGGAAGCGTATGACGGGGCGGGGCGCGGTGCGTATGGAGGTGCGGGTGCGGGCGCGTAAGGACCCGGGTGCGTCCGCGGTGCGCTGCGTCGGCACGGTCTTCGCGTCGGTGGTGCCGCGAGTGCCGGCAGCCGGTTGGGGGGCGTCGTCCGGGGTGGTGTCCTCGGGCGTCGGCAGGGTCGTCGTCACCGGTGGGCGTCCTCTCCGAGCGCGGGCGCGGCGGCGCGCGGTGCGGCTCCGGCCGTGGCGGGGGCGTCGGGGCGCGGTCCGGCCGTGGCGGGGGTGTCGGTCAGATGGGCGCCGACGTGGCTCGTCAGCTCCCACTCGTTGCGTCCGCGCTGCTCGCGCCAGACCGCGCGCAGGGCCGCGCCCGCCAGGAGGACCTGGTAGAAGGGGCCGCCGACGATCAGCTTGAAGTAGTGCACGAAGCGGACGCGCAACCCGTACTGCTTGCCGAAGTCGTGCAGTCCGACGACTTCGAAGACGAAGGTGACCGCGGCGGCGATCGCCGGCAGGAAGGTCACCATCGCGGCGCCCACGGACACGTCGAAGAAGAGCGCGACGGCGACGTTGAGCGGGATGACCACTCCGGAGAACGCCTGGAGGAAGGGGGTCATCAGGGTGTAGCGGGCGAGCATCCGCTGTCCCCGGGTGGGCAGTTGCCGCCAGTCCCTCTTCCGGTACACCTGGAGGAAGCCCTGGTTCCAGCGGGTGCGCTGCTTGAGCAGGCTGAGCAGGGTGTCGGGGGTCTCCTCGCGGGTGACCATGTCGCTGTCGTACGCGACGACGACCTTCTTGCCGACGGAGGAGAGCCGTACGCCCAGGTCGCAGTCCTCGGCGAGGCAGTCGGGGTCCCAGCCGCCCGCGTCCCGCAGCACCCGGGTGCGGACGAAGACGGTGTTGCCGCCGAGCGGGATGAAGCCCTTCTGGGCGTGCAGGTGGAGCCGGCTGCGGAACCAGAAGAAGTACTCCAGGCAGTTGCGCAGGCTGTACCAGGAGGAGTGGAAGTTGATCAGCTGTACGCCGCCCTGGACGACGTCGGCGCCGGTGGCGGTGAAGGCGTGGTCGACGTGGGCGAGGAGTTCGGGGTGGACCTGGTCCTCGGCGTCGAAGACCCCGACGACGTCGCCGCGGCAGTACGGCAGTGCGGTGTTGAGCGCCTTGGGCTTGTTCTTCTTCGCGTGGGTGTCGGTGATGACGCGGACCCGCAGCGGGTCTTGTCGGGCGGCCCGTTCGGCGACGGCGGCGGTATCCGGGTCGTCGTGGCCGACGATCACGATGATCTCGTAGTTGGTGTGGCCGGACTCCAGCAGCCGCTCGATGGTGTGCGCCAGCACCGCCTGTTCGTGGCGGGCGGGGAGCAGTAGCGAGAAGGAGAGTCCGGCGTCGCCCTCGGGCCGGTCGAAGCGGGTGGCGGCCAGGGTCTCCGGCGTGCGCCAGGCGTGCATCTGCCACCAGAGGGTGAAGACGGCCATGAAGAACAGGGCCAGGGAAATGGCCACGACGAACACCGATAACAGCACGAAGTCCCCCTTGAACCCCCGCGCGCGGCGTCAGGACCCCCCTGCCGGCGTACGCGCCCGGCGCGGCCGGACGGTCGGCGCACTCCCCTGTGTGCGCTCCCGGCTACGCCATGTCGATGATGGGGGGACTTTATCGTCGATGTGTGAAGATCTGATGCTCATCCGACAATCGTTGACGCGATGTCGAACATTGGCTCATTCGCGGCCATCTGCCGATCATCAGCGATCGAACGTGTTCGGTGGCGGGGGCGCCACCCCCTGGGTCACTGCGCGGCGCCGGTCCCCAACTGTTCGGCCAGCTCGGCGGGTTCGCCGGTGGGCGTACGACAGGTGAAGGCCCGACAGACGTACGCCGCGGCCCGTCCGTCCACCAGGGGCCGCCCCCGCAGCAGCGGGAATTCCTCCCCGTCCGGCTCGCCCGCGGCCACGACCGCGCCCGGCGCGGTGCCCAGCAGCGCGGTGCGGTGCAACTCCGCTGCGGCCGGGTCGCCTTCCAGCCCGACGACGGCGACCTCCCGCGGCCCGTCCAACAGCGCCTCCGCCACCGCGAGCCCCCATCCGATGAACCGCGGTGCCCGCGGGCCGAGCGCCTTCACCACCCCGAGCGCCTGCTCGGCGGCGGTGCGATGGGCCTCGGAACCGGTGTGCGCGGCGTACGACAACAGGGCGCCGGCGGCGGCGCTCCAGCCGGAGGGGGTCGCGTTGTCCGTCGGGTCCTGGGGCCGTCGGATCAGTTGCTCGGCGTCGTGCGCGGTGTCGAAGAGGGTGCCGTTCTCCCCGGTGAACCGGTCGATCACCAGGTCCAGCAGGACACCGGCGAAGTCCAGCCACACGCCTTCGCCCGTGACGCCGGCGAGGGTGACGAAGCCCTCCGCCACGTCCGCGTAGTCCTCCAGCACCCCGGCGCTCGCGCCGGCGACGCCGTCCTTGGAGGTGCGGACGAGCCGGGCGCTGCGGTCCATGTGCAACCGCACCAGCAGATCGGCGGCCTCGGTGGCCCGCTCGACCAGGTCGGGCCGGTCGAAGTACGCGCCGGTCTCGGCGAGCGCGGCGATCGCGAGGCCGTTCCACGCGGCGACGACCTTGTCGTCCCGCTCGGGCCGCGCCCGCCGCTCCCGCGCCGCGAACAGCCGGGCCCTGATGTCCTCGATCGCGTCTGTGTCTGTGTCTGTGTCTGCGGGGTGCTCGGCGTCGTCCCGGCGCGGCAGTTGCAGCACGGACGCGCCCTCCTCGAAGGTGCCCGTCTCCGTCACTCCGTAGACCTGCGCAGCAAGGCGTCCGTCCTGCTCGCCGAGCACCTCGCGCAACTGTTCGGGCGTCCACACGTAGAACGCGCCCTCGGTCGCGTTCCCCTCGGCGTCGTGGCTGTCCGCGTCCAATGCGGAGGCGAAGCCCCCCTCGGCGGTGCGCAGTTCGCGCACCATGAAGTCCGCGGTGTCCAGGGCGACCCGCCGCGCCAGCTCGGAGCCGGTGGCACGCCACAGGTGGGCGTACACCCGGCACAGCAGTGCGTTGTCGTACAGCATCTTCTCGAAGTGCGGCACCACCCACTCCCGGTCCACGGCGTAGCGGGCGAACCCCCCGCCGAGCTGGTCGTGGATGCCGCCGCGGGCCATCGCCTCGCAGGTGTCGACGGCCATCTGCAATGCGCCCTCGGCGCCGGTGCGGGCGTGGTGCCGCAGCAGGAACTCCACCACCATCGCCGTGGGGAACTTCGGCGCCCCGCCGAACCCCCCGTTCCGCTCGTCGTACTCCCTGGCGAGCCCGAGCAGCGCCTGCGCCAACTCGTCCTCCCCCGGCACGCCCTGCCCCCCGTGCGCCAGCGACCGCCCGGCCAGATCCCGGGTGATCCTCCCGGCGACCTCCGCGACCTCCTCGCGCCGATCGGCCCACGCCGCCGCGACCCCTTCCAGCACCTGCCGGAACGAGGGCATCCCGTGCCGCGGCTCCGGCGGGAAGTACGTCCCGAAGTAGAAGGGCTCGCCGTCCCCCGTCAGGAAGACGGTCATGGGCCAACCGCCCTGCCCGGTGGCCGCCTGCACCGCCTCCATGTACACCGCATCGACGTCCGGCCGCTCTTCGCGGTCGACCTTCACCGACACGAAGTGCTCGTTCAGGTAAGCGGCGGTCGCGTCGTCCTCGAAGGACTCGTGCGCCATGACGTGACACCAGTGGCACGCGGAGTACCCGACTGACAGCAGCACGGGTACGTCGCGGCGCCGCGCCTCCTCGAACGCCTCCGGCGTCCAGGGCCACCAGTCGACCGGGTTGTCGGCGTGCTGAAGCAGATACGGCGAGGTCACACCAGCCAACCGGTTCATGCGATCCAGCCTCTCACAGGGCCTGGCCCTGCCGGCGGCTGCGGCACAGCGCTCGCTGACCCCGATCGGGCAAAGCGCCTGGACGGAACCGCCTCCCCGCAGGCAGGCGTGCAGCGCCGAAAGCCCGCCCAAGGTAATAGACACTGTCTTACCCTGTGCGCATGAAGGCGACCCGAGCCGGGACCGCCGAGAACATCTCCGTGTCCATGCCCACCGAGCTGGTCAGCGAGCTCCGCTCTCGAACCGGCCGCCGCGGCCTGTCCAGCTACATCACCGAGGCTGTGAGGCATCAGCTCGCCATGGACGGGCTCGCCGAGATCGTCGCCGCGCTCGCGCTCCGGGTCCCGGCCCCTGTGATCGTCCTGACCTCCAGACCGCGACGACTGGTCGAAGCTCTGTGGGAGCCGCACGATCATCAGAGAGGTGTAAAACCGCCCACTACTGGGTCTGTGCATGCACTGGCACCAATGGCACGCGGAGTAACCCACCGACAGCAGCACGGGCACATCACACGGACTCCGTCCGCCCCACCAAGCAGCCGCGGGACCGTGACCGCTTCTCCCCGAAGGCAGACTCCTCGGAACCGCAGGACAGTGGGCTGAGCCCGGCAGCGTGGGAAGTGTGGACACTCCTCGAAGGAGGCACACCATCACCGCCGAGATGGTGATGCCCGCGTGGATGCATACGCAGATCAGCGCGGAGCAGTACGAGTCCTGGTCCGAGGAGCAGTGCGCCGGCATCGAGATCGTGGACGGCATGGTCGTCGTCAGCCCGAGCGCCTCCAAACGGCACAACCGACTGGCTCGGCTCCTGGCCAATGCCCTGGACGCCGCCGCGGGCCCGGACTGGAACGCTGACACGGACTTCGACGTCCGCCTACAAGACGTTCCGCTCACCAACCGGCGCCCCGACGTCATCGTCTACCGGGCGGAGACCATCGACCTCACGCCCACCCGGCCCGAGCACGTGCTCCTAGTCGTCGAGGTCGTGTCGCCCGGGTCGGAAACCACGGACCGGATCGTGAAGGTGGACCAGTACGCGAAGGCCGGCATCCCCTTCTACTGGCGGGTGGAACAGGCCGCCACTGGTGTTCCCATCGTCCACACCTACGTGCTCGACCCCGCGACCAAGGGCTACAGAGACGGCGAGATGTTCACCAGCGCGATCAAGACCGCCGTGCCCTTCTCCGTCACCGTCGACCTGGGAGCCGTCTGAGATTCCGGGATCGCCCGGAGGGCGGGCTACGGCTGCCGCTTCACGTACTCCACGATCAGTGGGCTCGCCACCAGACAGCCCGCGTCGTCGGCGGTCTCAGGCAGTACGGCGCTGACCCTGGCGAGACCGGAGACGACGGTGGAGGTGCTGACCTCGGGGCTCTCGGCGTCCAGTGCTGCCAGGAGGTGCCGGATGCCGAGGCGGGGAAGGGGGGCGGGCGGTTCGGGAGGGTTCTCCTCGTCCGCCGGGGTCTCCGGGGTGTGGGCGTCTTGGCTGTGGGCCAGTGCGTTGACGACATGGCCGGCGTTGGTGACGAAGACGGTGCCGGCGCTGTGGCCGCCGTCCGCGAGGCCGGTCAGCTCCGGACCCTCCACCGGCGTCGGGGGCCTGCCGAGCAGGTGGCGGGCCGATCCGTGCAGCAGCAGCCGGCGGGCAGTGGCGGCGTCGGGAGAGCGCTCCGAGTCCACGAACAGCACCAGGTTCCGGTAGCGGCCCCGGAGCGTCACCCAGGTCATCCGCGCCTCGAACTTCACCCAGCGGCCCGGTTCGAGGTCGGGGTCCGTGTGCAGGGGTGCGTGGCGGGCCGTCTGCTTCTCCACCTGCTTCAGGTGGCGACGCAGGTCCTGGAGGTTGTTGGGCGCGGGCGCTTCCACGTCCAGGCCGGCGAAGGGCATGCCCGCGCGCAGTTTGACGACGGGGCGGGCCCGGCGAGGCGCCGGCAGGAACTCGTTGAGCTTGCCCTCGGACAAGTAGATGACCTCACGCACTGGTGCCCCCCGGCCCTGTCGTTCCTCGGCGCCGCATTCGCCCGTCCCATCCTGCCATCCGCCACTGACGGCCCCGCCGTTCCGCACGTTGCCGCAATCACCACAGCCACGCGTGTGGAGGCGGCCGGCCTCGATGCGGGCGTTAACACGGCGCAGCAGGCCACGGGCGGCTCCGTAGCGGGTCCGGACGATCGACTGCTGGGTCCCGAGATGTTTTTGAAAGGCAGTCAATCACTGCACGATGCGTTCAATAGCGGGCCCTTGGACCGAGCGGAGCTACCCTCGGCGCATGGCGAAGTCGTCCAAGGAGCCCGGAAACCCGCGGGTGGCGCGCACCCCGCGCGATGTGATCAGGGCGAGCGCCACTTCGCTGCACTGAACCTGCCGAACGAGGGGAAGTCGTGAGATGCCCGAAGTGGAACTCTCCGCCGGAGTCGTCGAGTACGAGGACAGCGGCGGCGACGGCCCGGTGCTCGTGCTCCTGCACGGCGTCGCCATGGACGGCTCGCTGTGGCGGAAGGTCGTCGCCGAACTGTGCCCGGACTACCGGTGCGTGGTCCCCACGCTTCCCCTGGGCGGGCACCGGCGACCCATGAAGCCCGACGCCGACCTGTCCGTCCTCGGGGTGGCCCGGCTGGTGGCCGAGTTCCTCGAACGTCTCGACCTGCACGACGTGGCCCTGGCGATGAACGACTGGGGCGGGGCGCAGGCGCTCGTCGCCGACGGGCGTACGGAGCGCATCGGGCGGCTGGTCATCACCTCGTGCGAGGCGTTCGACAACTTCCCGCCCGGGCTGCCCGGCAGCAACCTCGTCGCATCGGCGAAGGTGCCCGGCGGACTCACCGCCGCGTTCACGCTGTTGAAGCTCCGGTCCATGCGGCGGCTGCCGATGACGTGGGGCTGGATGAGCAAGCGCCCGGTGGACCACGACGTCATGGACGGCTGGTTCCGGCCGGTGTGGGAGTCCGCCGAGATCCGGCGCGACCTGCGCAAGTACGTCCTGAGCGCGCCGCCCAAGAGCGAACTGCTGCGGTGGGCCGAGAAGCTCCGCGAGTTCGAGGGGCCCGCGCTCGTCGCCTGGGCGGCGGAGGACAAGGTCATGCCGCCCGAGCACGGCCGGCGGCTGGCCGAACTCCTCCCCGGCGCACGGCACGTGGAGATCCCCGACAGCTACACCCTCATCCCCGAGGACCGGCCGGCCGAGTTGGCCGCGCACATGGCGGAGTTCCTGGCGCGGACGGCTTGACGCACCCGGTCAGGCCCTGCCCCACGGAACACGCACCAGGCGTGAGCATGACGTAAACGGGTAGGCGGGTACGGGGGCCCGATCTCTCGTCGGACCGACGGGCCCCCAGGTTCGGGCCCCGTGGTCTCCCGGTCCCCTCCCGTCGCGCGGCGTGGCGCGCAGGACAGTGCTGTCCTGCGCGCCCGTTCAGCGTTCGACGTGCGGGTCTTCAACACACCGGTCACCGCACCGCCCGGGCCGTCACACGTAACGGATCACGGGAGGGGGCTGCCGTGCGGGACACCCATCGGGCGGAAGCTGAGCGGCTGTTGGCACGCGCTGTGGAGGAAGAGGCGCGACGGAGCGGAGGGCAGGCGGACACCGGCACCCTGCTCGCCCGCGGCCGGTCCGCCCTCGACGCCATGGCCGAGGTCGCCGGCGAGGAGTACGCGGCGTACGAGCAGGCTTCGGCGCAGGCGGAGGCCGCGCGGACACCGCTCGCCGCCCGGTTCGCCTGGCGCAACCTGTCGACGCCCGCGCTGGTGACCGGAATCTCCGCGCTCGCCGCCGTCGGCGCCGACCTCGCCCTCGACACCTCCACCGGCACGGCGCTCGGCGCGGGCGCGGTCGTCGCGGTCGCCGGCGCGGCCGCCACGGTCCTCAAGGTCACCGCCGCCCACTGGCCCGCGGCGCACCGCACGGCGGGCGCGCTCGGGCAGCCGGGCGGCCCCGAACAGCTACGGCTCCAGTGGCTGACCGCCCTGGAAGTACGGGGCATCCGGCCCTTCTTGGACCAGCAGCGGATGCTCGCCGCAGCGAGCGCCCGCGGACGTACCAACTCGGCCGCGAAGGCCGTCGACCGGCCGCGGGTCACCGACCGCAGCGCCGCGGCCCGCCGCCGCTCCGTGCTGGAGCAGTCCTTCGGGCACCTGCCGGAGCCGAAGGGACCGTTCGCAGGGCGGCGGGAGGCGATGAACCAGATCGCGCAGTGGGTGCACGCGGCCCGCGTGTCGACGGAGACGAAGCCGACGGTCGTCGTGCTGTACGGCCGGCAGGGCTCGGGCCGCAGCACGCTGGCGGTCCGTGCCGCGCACCATCTGAAGGACCAGTTCCGGGGCGCCTGCGTGGTCGACCTGCGGGGCAACAGCGGACACCCGCTGACCACCCGCGACGCCCTGCTGCACCTGCTGAACCGCCTCGGCGCGCCCCGCGAGCAACTGCTCTTCCGCGAGCGGCCGTCCGCGGAGCAGCAGGTGCGCCGGCTCGCCGAGCTGTACCACCAGCACCTGACGGGGTTGCCGGTGACCGTCGTGCTCGACGACGCCAACGACCCCGCCCAGGTGCGCACTCTGGTGCCGGAGCGCTCCGACAGCCTGGTCCTGGTCACCGCGCGGGAGAGGCTGGAGCTGCCGGACGACATCCCCGCGTGGGTGCACCAACTGCCGGTGGACGCGCTCGACGACGCGGGCGCCGAGGAACTGCTGCGGGCGGTCTCCGCAGCCCCCGCGGACGGCCCGTACGACGCCCAAAGCACCGAGCGCGTACGGGAGCTGTGCGGCGGGCTGCCGCTGGCGCTGCGCGTCGCCGGCACCTCGCTGGGCACCCGCACCTCGACCCGGCTCGCGGCCGACCTCGCGGCGTACGAGCAGCTCGACCCGGTCGAGCGGGCGCTGTCGCTGCGCTACGCGGACCTGCCGGAGCAGGGCCGGCGGCTGCTGCGCCGGCTCGCGCTGGCCGGCCGCGCCTCGCTGGGGGCCGCGGCCGCCGCGGCCCTGCTCGCCACCGACGAGACGGAGTCGCTGCGGCTGCTGCGGGAGTTGGCGGACGCCGGGCTGATCGACCGGGTGCGCTCCTCCCGCTACCGCCTCCACGAGTCCGTGCGCACCTTCGCCCGCGCCCGGCTCTTCGCCGAGGAGGAGGCCGCCGAACGCACCGCGGCGCAGGAGCGGCTGATCCAGAACTACGCGGACCTGGCCGGCGCGGTGATCCGGATGGTCGACGGCAAGCTGTCCACCCGGGCCGGGAAGTTCGACGCGCACGGCTTCCCGTCGCTGGAGTCCGCGCTGCGCTGGCTCGACGACGAGTCCAGCTTCATCACCTCCGCGCTGCGGTACGCGGAGGGCGTCGACCAGCAGACGGTGCTCAACCTGCTGGGCGCGCTGGCCGACTACTGCCTGCTGCGGGGCGACCTGTACCGGCTCGGCGAGATCAGCGAGCTGTCCCAGGCCGTCGACAAGGGGCTGCTGGAGCGGGCGGTGCAGCTGCGCACCGGCATCGCCGCGCGCCAGCTCGGCGAGCTGGACAAGGCGCGCACCACGCTGTCGTCGGTCGTCGGGCTGTACCGCGACGCCCACAACGAGGCCGGCACCGCCCTCGCGCTCTGTTCCCTCGGCATCACCCTGCACCACCAGGGCAACCTCACCGAGGCGGCGGTGAAGCTGACCGAGGCGATCGCGCTCCAGTCCTCCGACGAGCAGTCCGAGGACCGGGCGTGGTCGCTGCACGCGCTGGCCGCGGTCCGCCGCGACCAGGCGAACCTCGCGGAGGCGCTCACCCTGCTGGCGACGGCGCTGGAGCTGCACCGCGAGGGCGAGTCGCTGCACGGCGAGGCGTGGACCCACTTCCAACTCGGCCAGGTGTGCCTGCGGATGGGCGACGTGCCGCGCGCCGAGACGGAGCTGGCGACCGCGCTGGAGCAGTACGGGCGGACCCGCGACGGGCGCGGCGAGGCGTGGGCGCTCACCCAGCTCGCGCGGGCGCGGCTGGTCGACGGGGACGCGGGGCCCGCGGTGGACCGGCTGCGCGAGGCCCTGGCCCGCCACCGCGACAACGAGGACGCGCGCGGCGAGGCGTGGACGCTGTACTACCTGGGGCAGGCGCTGGAGGAGCGCGGCGACCTCGACCAGGCGGTGCGGGAGCTGGAGCGGGCGCGCACGATGTTCTCCCGGATGCGGGACGTGTACGGGCTGGCGTGCGCCCGGCACCACTCGGGCCGCGTCACCCGCGACCTGCGCGCCGCCCAGACCGGCAATCTACGCAACTCGGGCTTCGCCCGTCAGCTCCTGGTGGACGCCCGCGCCGACTTCCGCCGCATCGGGGTGGCGCACGGCGAGGCGTGGACGTGTCTGGAGCTGGCGCTGGTCGACGCGGGGAACGGCCGGCTGACGCAGGCGCTGGCGCTGTGCGACGAGGCGGTCGAGCTGTTCGCCTCGTACCGGGACGACCGCGGCGCGGACTGGGCCCGCTTCCTGCGCTGCACCCTGCTGCCGTACGCCTCCCCCGGTGGTACGGAGATCGGCGCGGTCGTCGCGCAGGAGGAGCTGTCCCGCCTGGTGGGCAAGGTGCACCCGAGCCGCGACGGCAAGCTGGTGGAGTGCGCCGAGGCGCTGGTGGTGATGTTGGACCGGGGCGTACGGCTGGAGGACGGCTGGCAGGCGTGGCACCTGGGCCTGGTCCCCAACCGCCACGCCCGCGAGGTCATGGGCGTCCCCACGCCGTGAGCAGTGCCTTCAGGGGCGCTGGACGCCCCTGAAGGCACGACCGGTGCGCGACGGCGGGCTAAGCCGACTTCGTCGCGCCCCGGTCCGCGGACGCACCGCCGCCCGCGGCACCGCCCGCGGCCGTGCCGCCGCGCGCCGGCGAGGTCACCGTCGACGACTCGTCGAACGAGATCCGGTTCATGTGTCGGTTCATGGACTTCATCAGGAACCACACACCGACCGCCAGACCCGCAAAGATCAGGAACCCCAGGACACCCGGGGTCACCTTGTTCTTGTCCAGCTCCTGCGCGAGCTCGGTCGCGTGCATCATTGCCAGGTTTGCGCTAGCGCTCATGTCAAGCATTGTCGCGGATGCCCGCGAAGAGGTCGCCCTCGGGGAGGGATGTACCGACCAGCGCCTTCGCGAGCTCGTACTCCTCGGTGGGCCAGACCTCCTTCTGGAGCTCCAGCGGAACGCGGAACCAGCCGCCGTCGGGGTCGATCTGCGTGGCGTGCGCGATCAGCGCCTTGTCGCGGATCTCGAAGAACTCGGCGCAGGGCACGTGCGTGGTCAGCGTGCGCTCCACCCGCTCGAACTCCTTCCAGCGCTCCAGCCACTCCCCGTACGGCGACTCCAGGCCGCGCGCGAGCAGCGCCTCGTGCAGCGCGACGGTGCGCGGGCGGTTGAAGCCCTGGTTGTAGTAGAGCTTCAGCGGCTGGTGCACCGGGCCGAACTCGGACTCGGGGAAGCTCTCGGCGTCCGCCGCGCCCTCGAAGGCCACCATCGTGATCTTGTGGGTCATGATGTGGTCGGGGTGCGGGTACCCGCCGTTCTCGTCGTACGTGGTGATCACCTGCGGACGGAACGAGCGGATCGAGCGCACCAGTCGGCCGGCCGCCTTCTCCACGTCCTCCAGGGCGAAGCACCCGTCGGGCAGCGGCGGCAGCGGGTCGCCCTCGGGCAGGCCGGAGTCGACGAACCCGAGCCATTCCTGCCGTACGCCGAGGATCTGGCGGGCCTCGTCCATCTCCTTGCGGCGCACCTCGTGGATGTTCGCCTCGATGTACGCGTCGCCCTGGAGCTTGGGGTTGAGGATGGAGCCGCGCTCGCCGCCCGTGCAGGTCACGACCAGCACGTCCACCCCCTCGGAAACATACTTGGCCATCGTCGCCGCGCCCTTGCTCGACTCGTCGTCGGGGTGGGCGTGCACGGCCATCAGTCGCAGCTGCTCAGTCAAAGCGGGATCCTCATTGATTGGTCGGTCGGCACGGCTTCTATAGTGACCGAATCGGGCGGCGGAAAATTCCGGCCGTCCGTCCCGTCCGCGCGGAGAGGAATGACCATGAGCGGCGTGCGCGAGCAGCTTCCCGAGTCCCGTTACGGGCGCTCGGCGGACCAGCGCGCCGATCGTCGGCTCAAGATCCTGGGCGCGGTCCTCGGCGCGGGCTTCCTCGCGATGGTCGGCTGGTTCGGCTACGACTACATCGCCGGGCAGAAGATCAGCGCCGAGATGATCAAGTTCGACGTGACCTCCGACACCGAGGTGCAGGCACACCTGGAGATCCGCAAGGACGCGGACGCCACGGGCAGCTGCACCGTGCGCTCGCGCTCCGCGGACGGCGCGGAGGTCGGCCGCCTGGACGTCCGGGTGGACCAGCGGGGCGAGACCCGGATCGACCAGGTGGTCAAGATCCGGACGATGTCGCGGGGCACGACGGCCGAGCTGGTGCAGTGCACCAACGACTGAGCCGTTCGACCCGGCCGACCGGCTGACCGGGCTTCCCGCCGGCCGCCCGGCCGACCCCGCGGATGACGGCCCCGGGCCGTCAGTGGTTCATCGGAAAAAAGCACCGCCAGGTCGCTCGTGGATCAATGCCTGACCTGCGTTGATGCGATTCTGATGGCTTTTGTTCTCCCCCTTTCGGCACGAAATTGTTAGGGTCGTGGTTTCGCCCTCCTGTGGCAGCACATGCTTCTGGGTAGGGCGAAGCTTTGTATCCCAGTACCTACGAGGAGCACCTGTGACCCAGACCAGCGAGAACGTCACCTGGCTCACCCAGGAGGCGTACAACCAGCTCAAGGCCGAGCTGGAGTACCTGTCTGGTCCCGCGCGCACCGAGATCGCCAAGAAGATCGAGGCGGCTCGCGAGGAGGGCGACCTGCGGGAGAACGGCGGGTACCACGCGGCCAAGGAGGAGCAGGGCAAGCAGGAGCTCCGCGTCCGCCAGCTGACCCAGCTCCTGGAGAACGCGAAGGTCGGCGACACCCCGCCGGACGACGGCGTCGTGGAGCCCGGGATGGTCGTCACGATCGCCTTCGACGGCGACGAGGACGACACCCTGACGTTCCTCATGGCCTCCCGCGAGTACGCCAGCAGCGACATCGAGACCTACTCCCCGCAGTCCCCGCTGGGCACCGGGGTCAACGGCAAGAAGGTCGGCGACACCGCGGACTACGAGCTGCCGAACGGCAAGCTGGCGTCGGTCAAGATCCTCGCCGCGAAGCCCTACACGGGCTGAGCCCTACGCACACGTGAAGGCGCCCCCGGAGCCCGGCTCCGGGGGCGCTGTCGTTCGAACGGGGTCAGATCGCCGTGGAGCGGTACTTGCGGACCGCCAGGGTGCGGAAGACGACGATGATCAGGACGGACCAGATCAGCGACGCCCACACCGGGTGCTGCATGGGCCAGGCGTCCGGGACCGGGTAGCCCGGCGGGAGGTTGCCGAAGAGCTCGCGGCACGCCTGGACGGTGGCGCTGAAGGGGTTCCAGTTGGCGATGGTCTGGAGGAACGTCGGCATGTTCTCCGACGGCACGAAGGCGTTCGAGATGAACGTCAGCGGGAAGAGCCAGATCAGCCCGCCGGAGGTGGCCGCCTCGGGGGTGCGCACGGACAGGCCGATCAGCGCGCCGATCCAGGTGAAGGCGTAGCCCAGCAGGAGCAGCAGCCCGAAGGCGGCGAGCGCCTTGGGGACGCCCTCGTGGATGCGCCAGCCGACGAGGAGGGCGACGCAGGCCAGGACGACGAGGGTCAGCGCGGTCTGGACGAGGTCCGCGAGGGTGCGGCCGGTGAGGACCGCGCCCTGGGCCATCGGGAGCGAGCGGAACCGGTCGATCAGGCCGCGGTGCATGTCGTCCGCGATGCCGGCGCCGGCGCCGGCCGTGGCGAAGGTGACCGTCTGCGCGAAGATGCCCGCCATCAGGAACTCCCGGTAACCGGAGGAGCTGAGGCCGGCACCGGGGACGTTGATCGAACCGCCGAAGACGTAGCTGAACAGCACGACGAACATCACCGGCTGGATCAGGCCGAAGAGCACGATCTCCGGGATCCGGGTCATCCGGATCAGGTTCCGGCGGGCGATGACGAGCGAGTCGGAGACCGACTGGGCGATGCCGCCGCGCGGCTTGGGCGGCGCGACGTCGGCGACCTTGGTGGCGGTGGTGGTCACTGCGCGCCCTCCTTGGCAGCGGTACGGCCGGCCGGCGGGGCGTCCTCGCCCTCTTCCCCGCCGCTCTCCGCCACGGCGGCGTGTCCGGTCAGCGATATGAAGACGTCGTCGAGGGTGGGGCGGCGCAGCCCGATGTCGTCGATCTCGACGCCCCGGGCGTCCAGCTCGCGGATGATCTCGGCGAGCAGCTTGGCGCCGCCGGTGACCGGGACGGTGAGCTTGCGGGTGTGGTCGACCACGGCGACCTCGCCCTTGCCGAGGGCGTGCAGCACCTCGCGGGCGTCGGCGATGTGCCCGTGCTCGTGGACGACGACCTCGACGCGCTCGCCGCCCGTCTGGGCCTTGAGCTCGTCGGCCGTGCCGCGCGCGATGACCCGGCCGTGGTCGACGACGGCGATGGTGTCGGCGAGGTGGTCTGCCTCTTCCAGGTACTGGGTGGTCAGCAGCAGGGTCGTACCCCCCTTGACCAGCTCTTCGATGACGGTCCACAGCTGCTGGCGGTTGCGCGGGTCGAGTCCGGTGGTGGGCTCGTCCATGAACATCACGGGCGGCGACACGACCAGCGCGGCGGCGAGGTCGAGGCGGCGGCGCATGCCGCCGGAGTACGTCTTGGCGGGCCGGTCGGCGGCTTCCGCGAGGTTGAAGCGCTCCAGCAGTTCGCCGGCGCGGGCCTTCGCCGCACGCGAACCCATTTGGTAGAGCTGGCCGACCATGTGCAGGTTCTCGCGACCGGTGAGGTACTCGTCGACGGCGGCGAACTGGCCGGAGAGTCCGATGGAGCGCCGGACTTCGTTGGGGTGCTTGAGGACGTCGATTCCGGCGACGACGGCCTTGCCGGCGTCGGGCTGGAGCAGGGTGGTCAACACCCGCACGGTGGTGGTCTTCCCGGCGCCGTTCGGGCCGAGGAGTCCGAGGACCGTGCCTTCGGGGACGTCGATGTCGACGCCGTCCAGAGCCTTGACCGCGCCGAAGGACTTCACCAGACCTTCGGCGTAAATGGCGCCTGGCATTGGGGTCTCCCAGGATGGCGGTTGGGTGATTCACGCTCACGCAAGATGTCCAGGTTTGCAACACTTGGACGACTTTTCCACCGCAGGTGGAGGTTCAGCGGGGTCGCCAAGACCTGCGCCAAGAACTGGCGGAGCGCAGCGAGGGGCTCACCGTAACGCGATGTATCGCGTCCCCTCAACCTATTTGGACGCGATACATCGCGCCGGCGTGCGGAGCTGCGGGAACCTTCCTGGAAGCCGCCGATCGCGCCGGGATGCGCGTCGATCGCCGGGAGGTGCGCCGGACGATCCGGAACCCGTCGGTCGCCGGGAGACGCGTCGGTCGCCCCGGGATGCGCCGGTCGCTCCGGGACCCGTCGATCGCTCCAAGACGCCTGCCGGTCTGCCCCGGGGCGCATCGATCACCCCTGGGAGACCACCTCGTACCCCGCCGCCCACAGCGCCGCCGTGACCTCGGTGCAGTGCTCGGGCCCCTTCGTCTCCAACTGCAACTCCACCTCGACCTCGGAGAGCCCGAGCCGGGGGTCGGTGCGCACGTGGCTGACGTCCAGGACATTGGCGTCCACCGCCGACAGCGCGGACAGCAACCCAGCCAGCGCGCCCGGCCGGTCCGTGAGCCGCAGCCGCAGCGACAGGTAGCGGCCCGCGGCGGCCATCCCGTGCCGCAGGACGCGTTGGAGCAGCAACGGGTCCACGTTGCCGCCCGAAAGCACCGCGACCACCGGCCCCTCGAAGGAGTGCGGATCGCTCAAAAGCGCCGCCACCGGACTCGCGCCCGCCGGCTCCACCACCATCTTCGCCCGCTCCAGGCAGAGCAGCAGCGCGCTGGACAATGCGTCCTCGCTCACCGTGCGCACCTCGTCGACGAGGTCGCGGACGAGGGCGAACGGCACGTCCCCCGGGCGGCCCACCTTGATGCCGTCCGCCATGGTCACCGGCGCCGCGACCGCGACCGGCCGCCCGACCGAGAGCGAGGGCGGATACGCCGCCGAGCCCTCCGCCTGCACCCCGACGATCCGCACGTCGGGCCGGACCGCCTTCACCGCCACCGCGATGCCGGCGATCAGCCCGCCGCCGCCGACGCCCACCACGATCGTGCGCACTTCCGGGCACTGTTCCAGGATCTCCAGGCCCACCGTGCCCTGCCCCGCGATCACGTCGGGGTGGTCGAAGGGGTGAATGAAGACCGCGCCGGTCGTACGCGCGTACTCCTGCGCCGCCTCCAGCGTCTCCTCGATCACCTGGCCGTGCAGCCGCACCTCCGCGCCGTACTCGCGGGTCGCCGCGACCTTCGGCAGCGGGGCGCCCTGCGGCATGAACACGGTCGAGTGGACTCCGAGCAGCGCGGAGGCGAGGGCCACGCCCTGCGCGTGGTTGCCCGCCGAGGCGGCGACGACGCCCGCCGCGCGCTCCTCGGGGCGCAGCCCGGAGATCCGCACGTACGCCCCGCGCAGCTTGAACGAACCGGTGCGCTGGAGGTTCTCGCACTTCAGGTGCACCGGCGAGGCGACCAGCCGGGACAGGTAGCGGCTGCCTTCCAGCGCGGTGACCCGGGCGACGCCGGTCAGCATCTTCTGCGCCCCCCGGACGTCGTCGATGATCACGGGGGGAAAGGTGCCACGCGTCGTGAAGCTCATGACCTCCAGTCTCGCAGCTTCGGGACGGGCGCGTTCGACGGCGTACGACGGTGCGCGGCAAGCCCGTTCGGCGACGTTGAGCCCTTCCCCGCTGCTTCCTCGCCGGTTTTCCCAGGGCCCGTACGGACCGCCTGCCAGCCGCGTACTCTGTCCCCCACCAATCGACCGCTCCCGTACAAGAGAGCCCATTGCCATGCCCACTACTCAGGACATGACGACCCGTCTCGATCCCGGCCCCCTGGACGCCCTACAACACCAAGTCGCTTTGTTCGCACGGCGCGCGGAGCAAACCCGCCTCGCCGGCATCGGCCAGGTCCGCAACTCCATGGACCGCGCCGCGTACCTCCTGCTCAACCGGCTCGACCGCGAAGGACCGATGGGGGTGAAAGCACTCGCGGCGGGGATGGGCATCGACTCGTCGACCGTCACCCGCCAGGTCGCGCCGCTCGTCGACACCGGACTGGTCAAGCGGACCTCGCACCCGGAGGACGGCCGAGCCGTCGTGCTCCAACTCTCCCCGCGCGGACAGGCCCGACTGGAGGAGGTGCGCAATTCGCGCAGAGCCTTGATGGAACAGGTCACGGACGGGTGGTCGGACTCCGAACGCGAGTCCTTCACCTCCCTGCTCACCCGCTTCAACCAGGCGCTCTCCGCCCGACAGAACGGGGCGGACGCGCCACCCGCAGTGACCTGACCGACCGCTCCCCCTTCTCCCACATTCCCCTTGCTGTTCCCTCCGGTCCGTCCGGCCCTGCTCCTCCTTCGTGACCGACCCTGGTACGCCGACCACCTGGGTCCACGTCCGCCGGGCCTTCGACCGGGGCCGCGCGCCCCCTTCCCCCTCGAACGGCGCCGGCGCACGCCCGTACGCACGGGCAATGTCCGCCGACGTCTTGACCCGGGGCGCGCGCCTGTTCCTAGATGAGGACGTGAGCGAGCGGCAGCGGTCCGTGGTGAAGCACCACCGTGCCCGACAGTTCGAAGCGTTCATGGCGGGGGCGGGGGGCCGGCTGCTGCATGCCGCCACCCTGCTGACCTCCGAGACCACGGAGGACAATCCGCACGCCCGCCGGCTGCTGACGGCCGCACTCGCGCACACGTACGCCGAGTGGGGCCGGCTGCGCGGCGAGGACCCGTACGAGCGCACCCGCCGACAGCTCGCGATCCGCTTCGCCCGCTGCTCGTGGCGCTTCCGCCGGGCGCGGGGCGGGGTGCTGCAACGCCTCACCCCGCGCGAACGGCTCGTCCTGGTGCTCCGGCTCTACGAGGGCGTCCCGGAAGAGCAGGCCGCGGCGCTGCTCGGGCTGCCGGTGGAGCGGATCCACACGGTGTGCGAACGGGCCGTCGCCGCGGCCGAAGCCAGCGCCGCCGGCCCTGATTGCCCTGCCGGCCGTACTGGCCGTACTGGCCTCGCCGGCCCTGCTGGCTCCGCCGGCTTCGACAGGGCAGAGGCTGCTGAGCGGGACGGGCCCGGTGAGCCGAGCAGGTCGGGTGAGCCGGATGGGTTGGCGGAGCCCGAACGGCCGGCGCTGCCGGAGCCGCCGGCACCCGAGCCGGCCCCGCGGACGGCACGCGGATGAGCGCGGAGACCCGCCGCCAGCAGAACGTGCGCCGGATGCTGGCCGGCCACCATCCGTCGCTGCCCCACGACATCGCCGCACGCGCCGTCGAACGGGGTCACCGGATGCAGCGCCGCCGCCGCGCGGCCCGGGCCGCGGCCTGGGTGCTGGTGCTGGCCCTGATCGCGGTGCTCACGGTCTGGGCGGCGACGGCGTCCCCCTGGGAGGCCGGCCCAAGAGCGACGACACCACCGGTCGAGGGCGTCTGACCTGTGGTTTCACAACCCGTGACCGATGCCGTCGAGCTGCCTATGCTGGAAGGAGCGGTGTACGTCCGAGGAGGTCGTCATGACCAGGAAAGTCGCTGACTGCCGCAAGTTCCCCAGTGAAGTGAACTGCACGCTCACCATCTCCGGCGAGGAGGACGAAGTCCTGCGCGCCGCGACGGCGCACGCCGTCGCCGTCCACGGCCACACCGACTCTCCCGAGTTCCGCGAACAGCTCCGCGGACTGCTGGAGGACGAGAAGGTCCCGGCGTAGCCAGGCGTTGCGTGGCCCCTGAATCGAACAGACGGACAGCGCCTCCCCGAATCGGGTGCAGAGTACACATGTGCCTGCGGAGCAGCCTGTGACCCAACGATTCTGGTGGTGCGCAGGAAGAACGGGCTGCAGACCGGCGTCCTGTGCATGTCCCTCACGTGCTGCCCAAGCACGTGGCGTGCGTAGTCCCACGCACGTGAACGCAAGACACAGGAGAAGCAACAATGAACGTTCTGACCGACCTGCTCGCCGGCGTCCTCCACTTCGTGGGCTGGCTCGTCTGAGTCTGATCTGAATTTCGCGGGTGCCGCCTCTGCGCTGTCGGAGGCGGCACCTTTGCGTCCGGCCTCAGCCCAGCGCCTGCTGGAGGTCGGCGAGGAGGTCGTCGACCGCCTCGATGCCCACCGAGAGCCGCACCAGGTCGGCCGGCACCTCCAGCGCGGAGCCCGCGACGGACGCGTGCGTCATCCGACCCGGGTGCTCGATCAACGACTCCACGCCGCCCAGGGACTCACCGAGGGTGAACAGCCGGGCACGATTGCACACCTCGACCGCCGCCGCCTCGCCGCCCTCGACGCGGAACGACACCATCCCGCCGAAGGACTTCATCTGCTTCGCGGCGATCTCGTGGCCCGGGTGGTCCGGCAGGCCCGGATACAGCACCTGAGTGACCTTGGGGTGGTTGGTCAACATCTCGGCGACCCGGCCGGCGTTCGCACTGTGCCGGTCCATGCGCACCGGCAGCGTCTTGATGCCGCGGAGCACCAACCAGGAGTCGAAGGGGCCGGCGACCGCGCCCATCGCGTTCTGGTGGAAGGCCAGGTCGTCGCCGACCGCCGCGTCCGCGGCGACCAGCGCGCCGCCGACCACGTCCGAGTGGCCGCCCATGTACTTGGTGAGGGAGTGCACGACGACGTCGGCACCCAGCGCGATGGGCTGCTGGAGGTAGGGGCTGGCGAAGGTGTTGTCCACCACGAGCCGGGCGTCGGCGGAGTGCGCGACCTCGGCGAGCGCCGCGATGTCCGTGATGCCGAGCAGCGGATTGGACGGGGTCTCGACCCAGATGACCTTGGTCTTCGGGGTGATCGCCGCGCGCACGGCCGCCGGGTCGGAGGTGTCGGCGACCGACCACTCCACGCCCCAGCGGGCGACGACCTTCGCGAAGAGGCGGAAGGTGCCGCCGTACGCGTCGTTGGGGATCACGACGTGGTCGCCGGGGACCAGGAGGGTGCGCAGCAGGCAGTCCTCCGCGGCCAGGCCGGACGCGAAGGCCAGGCCGCGGCGCCCGCCCTCCAGCGCGGCGAGGTTCTCCTCCAGGGCGGTGCGGGTCGGATTGGCGCTGCGGCTGTACTCGTAGCCGCCGCGCAGCCCGCCCACTCCGTCCTGCTTGTAGGTGGACACCTGATAGATCGGCGGCACGACGGCGCCGGTGAGCGGATCGGCGGTGTTGCCCGCGTGGATGGCGAGGGTTTCGAGGTGGTCGAAGCTGTGCTGGTGGCTCATGAGGCCCGAGACTAGTCCTGCCCCGGCGGCGCTGTGTTGGCCTGTGGACAACGCGCCACTTGTGGACAACTCCGTGCCCCGATGCGGGGAACGGGGACCGGGCGTGGCCCGTTTCCGAGCGGGTCCGGGACAATGGGGCCATGGAGATTCTCTGGTTCCTGATCGCGGTGGGCCTGCTGATCTGCGTCGTCACGCCGTTCATGCGCCGACGCCGCTCGGGCGGCCTTCAGGTGGTCGACCCCGCTTCCCCCGACGCTGCGAACCCGGACGACTACGGGTTCCTGCGCCAGGAGGAGCTGGACCTCCGCCTCCCCGGTCCGGACCGGGACCTCCTCGACGTCCTGGAGGTCGTCCAGCACACGCAGAACTGGCGCGCCGCGTCCCAGCTCCTCGCCGGCACCCCGGCGCGCGGCGAGGTGCGCTGGCAGCGCGTCCAGGCGTTCGCCGGCGCGGCCTCCCTGGAGCTGCACCAGAAGCCCGGCGCGGGCGGCGCCTGGCTGCGCACCTGGCGCGCCGAGGCCCCGCAGGACGCGGGCGCCGCGCAGGTGCACGCCCAGTTCCTGGTCCAGCAGGCGTGGCGGTCCTCCTCCGTCGGCCAGGACGACTTCCGGATGATCCTGGAGGAGGCGCGCACGGTCTGCGCCGAGGCCGCGCGGCTCGCTCCGGACGACCCCGTTCCGTACGTCATCGAGCTGGCCGTCGCCCGCGGCCTGGGCTACAGCCACGAGCAGTTCGACCAGCTCTGGGCGAAGGTCATCGACCGTGCGCCGGAGCACATGGGCGCGCACCTGGTCGCCCTGCTCTACCTCGGCGAGAAGTGGCACGGCTCCCGCGAAGAGGCCGACCACTTCGCCACGACGGCCGCGGCCCGCGCTCCCAAGGGCTCGCTGCTGGCGGCGCTCCCCCTGTTCGCGGTGCACGAGCACGTCCCCGAGGTCGTGCTGATGCAGGACTTCTACCGCAGCGCGGTGGTCTCCAAGGCGGTCGAGGGCGCGCTCTACGCGGTCCACTCGGCCCGCCCGGACGACCCGATGCTCGCCCACGTCCGCCACCTGCTGGTGCTCTTCCTCGTCCGCTCCGAGCGCTGGGCGGAGGCGATGAGCCAGCTCGTCCACATCGACGGTCACGTGGGGGCCCTGCCGTGGACTCTCAGCGAGGACCCGGCCGCGGAGTACACCGTCTACCGGAACCTCGCGGTCGCCGGCTTCGAGGCGAACGGGGGCACCCCCGCGATGCTCCGCGGCTGAGCGCCCGGGCCCCTGCGGGCCCTGCCCGTACCGCTTCCGGAATGTCCGCCGCGTCCCGTGCGTTGTGGAGGTACCGACCTCCGAGGAGGAATCCGCATGTTCCTGTCCCGCCGCGCGCCCGTCCTCCCCACCCCCGAGGAGGCCCTCCCGGGCCGCCCCGCCCCCGCGTTCTCCGTCCCCGAACGCCACACCGTCCTGGACACCCCTCTCGCCGGCCCCTACCCCGACGGCCTGGAGGTCGCGGACTTCGGCCTGGGCTGTTTCTGGGGCGCCGAGCGCAAGTTCTGGCAGGTCCCCGGCGTCTGGACCACCCTCGTCGGCTACCAGGGCGGCCACACCCCGAACCCGACGTACGAAGAGGCGTGCTCCGGCCTCACCGGCCACACCGAAGCGGTCCGCGTCGTCTACGACCCGTCCGTCGTCTCGTACGAGCAGCTCCTGAAGGTCTTCTGGGAGTCCCACGACCCCACCCAGGGCTTCCGCCAGGGCAATGACGTCGGCACCCAGTACCGCTCCGCGATCTACACCCACACCCCTGCCCAGGCCGTGACCGCGGCGACCTCCCGCGACGCCTACCAGCAGGTCCTCGCCTCCTCGGGCTACGGCACGATCACCACCGAGCTCCTCCCTGCCGAGGGCCGCCCGTTCTACCCGGCGGAGGGCTACCACCAGCAGTACTTGGACAAGAACCCCGCGGGTTACTGCGGCATCGGCGGCACGGGCGTCAAGCTAGGTGACCCGTTCGAAACGAACTGGGGCGCGTCGTGCCCCACCGGCATCTCACCCGCGTCGGAACCTACGGAGAAGTAGCCGCACGGCGCCACGTCGTACAGCAGTCGCGCCGCCTCACCTCACCCATCACCTGGGAGAGTGAGACGGCACGACGCCGACAGACGGGCTCACTACCCGTGCTGTTTTACATGTTGCGAGACGGGCAGCGGCAACAGGTTCCCAATCCCTCGTGGCGTTCTACAACGCCACAAACCGAGGTGGGGCGTCTGCGGGCCGTCTCCCCGTCACGCCGGTTACTCATTCGGTCGCTTGTCAGAGCAGGCATGCAAGATGCGTCCATGAATCGCGACTACCGGACCGGTGACGTGCTGTTGTTGGAGTGCCCGTTCACTGAGACCGCCGTGTCCGGGATCACCCGGGACTACGTGTCCGTGAAGTGGCCGTGGCTGGAGGTGGATCCCCAGGCCGAGGACTTCAGGTGGAATGGACAGAGGGCGCTTCCGATGCCAGCGGCCCGCGAGTGGGAGCTCTTTCGGACAGAACCTGCGGAAACCGTGCTGAAGTCGGGCGACACCTGCCTGGTGGGAGTCCCCGCGACCGTGGTGCATGTCCAAGCGGTCCACAGCTTCGATCCGCCCCTGGTCACCGGCATGCTGCCCCGGCCCGCATCCTACGTTGAGGTCCTGCGACAGGGTGAGACCTACGATCCTGACCTTGAGGAGCAGGGCTACACGATCGATCCGGCCGGCGGTGAACCGATACGCATCGAGCTGGTCTTCCGTCCATACGCCTTCCTCGAACCGGGTGATGAGGTTGCCGACCAGAACGGACGCGCCTGGCGGTTCGATGCGGCCTGGAACTGGCGCCCTTTCGACGGTGAGCAGTCAGGCAATCCGGCCTGGCCGCTGGCTCTGCTCTCCCGCCATGGTGAGTCGATGCCGGAAGAAGCCGTAGCCGTCGCCCGGGCAACGGCGGTCGGCAGCCACGCGGACGAACTGGAGCGGTGGAGCGGACTCACCCTCGCGCGACCAGCCCCCATCAGCATTGGGCTCGCGGGGCCGAACAAAATCACGTGGTAAGCGCTGCCAGCAGCAGGACCGGGCGCCGGGGTCAGAAGGGAAGCTCCGGCTTGGCGGCGCCTCGATTGATGGTCATGATCTGTTCGTGGAAGTCGCGCGACGCCGCCTCGCGTGGGTACCGATCACGCCGTTGGGCGGGCCGGGCGCGCGGACATACTTCCCCAGACGGGGCGGACGTGTTCGTGAGGTCGGGTCTCGGCTCCAGGAGGAGACGTGCGTAGACGGGTGTTGAGGGTCGGGCGGACCACCGTGGCCGTCGGCGTCGGGGTGGTGTTGAGCGTCGGCATGGTCGGTCCGGGGGCGGATCGGGCGCCTGGCGGGGGTGCGCGGGCCAGCGGGCCGGGGGCGCAGGCGGTGACGTTGGTGACCGGGGACCGGGTGGTGCTCGGGGAGCGGGGGCAGGTCGTCGAGGTGCGGCGGGCGGAGGGGCGCGAGGGGATGCCGGTCCTCTCGCACACCGCCGGCGGGCGCACCTACGTCGTGCCGTACGACGCGCAGCAGTTGCTGGCGGCCGGCGCCCTCGACGAGCGGCTGTTCGACGTCACCGAGTTGAGCCGGCCGGAGAGCCGGGCGGCTTACGCCGACGGGCTCAAGGTCATCGTCAGTTACCGCAGCACGAAGGCGAAGGAGGCCCGCGAGGGGGTGCGGGGCGCGGACGGGGTCGCCGTTCACCGGACGTTGGAGTCGGCGAACGCGGACGCCGTCACCGCGGCGCCCGACAGCGGGGCCGCCCTGTGGCGGGCGCTCACCCGGACCGGGCGGGACGGCGCCGTCGCGCCCTCCGCGGGGATCTCCCGCATCTGGCTGGACGGCATCAAGAAGGCCAGCCTGGACACGACCGTGGCGCAGATCGGGGCGCCGGCGGTCTGGCAGCGGAAGTACGACGGCAGCGGCGTCACCGTCGCCGTCCTCGACACCGGTGTCGACGCCGCGCACCCCGATCTGCGGGGCAAGGTCGTCGGCGCGGCGAACTTCTCCACGTCGCCGGGCACCGAGGACCGCCACGGGCACGGCACGCACGTCGCGTCCACCGCGGCCGGCACCGGCGCGAAGTCGGGCGGCGTCTACAAGGGCGTCGCGCCGGGCGCGCAGGTGCTGAACGCCAAGGTGCTCAGCGACTTCGGCTCGGGCAGCGACTCCGGCATCATGGCCGGCATCGACTGGGCCGTGGCGCACGGCGCCGACGTCGTCAACCTCAGTCTCGGCGGCCCGGACAGCGTCGGGGTGGATCCGGTCGAGGCCCAGGTCAACGCGTTGACCGAGCAGAAGGGCGTCCTGTTCGCGATCGCCGCGGGCAACTCCGGCCCCGACGCCCGTACGCTCGGTTCCCCCGGCGCCGCGGACGCCGCCCTCACCGTCGGCGCGGTCGACGGTGACGAGCGGCTCGCGGAGTTCTCCAGCCGCGGCCCGCGCCGCGGGGACTCCGCCGCCAAGCCCGACGTGACCGCCCCGGGCGTCGACGTCACCGCGGCGTCCGCCGCGGGCAGCGCGATCGAGAAGGCGGTGGGCCAGCGGCCGGAGGGGTACGTCACCATCTCGGGGACGTCCATGGCGACTCCGCACGTCGCGGGCGCCGCGGCGCTGTTGAAGCAGCAGCACCCCGACTGGACGGCGGCCGAGTTGAAGTCGGCCCTGGTCGGCTCGGCCGTGCCGGGCTCGTACCCGGTGCCCGAGCAGGGCACGGGCCGCATCGCCGTGGACCGGGCCGTCGCCCAGTCCGTGACCGCGGCGCCCGCCGTGCTCGATCTGGGCCCGCAACTGTGGCCCCGTGAGGACGACGCCCCCATCACCCGGAAGCTGACGTACCGCAATTCCGGCACCGCGGCGGTCGCGCTGGAGCTGGCGCTGGCCGGGGCGAGCGGCCCCGGCGGTGCGGCTGCCCCGGCCGGGTTGTTCGCGCTCGGCCAGCGGCGGGTGACAGTGCCGGCCGGCGGCAGCGTCGCCGTGGACGTCACCGCGGACACCGATGCGGTGGGCGCGCAGGACGCCGGCTACCACGCCACCGTCGTGGCCACCGGCGGCGGCCAGTCGGTCCGCACCGCCGTCAGCGTCGACCGCGAGGGGGAGTCGTACGACGTCACGCTCAACGCCGTCGGGCGGGACGGCAGGCCCGACACGAACGCCGTCGCACTGCTGTACGCGATGACCGGCGAGGGCGCGGACGCCGTCCACCGGCCGAACCTGTCGTCCGGTTCGGCGTCGTTCCGGCTGCCGAAGGGCCGCTACTTCTTGGACGCGTCGTCGTACCGCGCGGGCGGGGACGGCGGTTCGGACGGCGCCACGTTCGACAAGGTCCTCCAGCCCGAGTTGAACGTCACGGGGAAGACGACAGTCACGGTGGACGCCCGTAGCGCCGAGCCGGTCCTCGTCTCCGTGCCCGACGCGCGGGCGCAAGAGGAGATGTCGGTGATCACGTACGGCCTGGACCGTGGCCGGGACGCGCTGGGCTACAGCAGCTTCACCGGCCTGGAGTCGGGGACCGACCTGCGAACCGCGCACCTCGGTCCCGATTCCGCCGACGGCCGGACGGCGTTCTCCTGGCACGGGTCCTGGTCGGGTCCGGACCGGCGGTACGACGTCGCGGTTGACGCGCTGCGCGACGGCCGGCGCGGGCGGTTCCCCACCGGCCTGGCCAAGAAGCACACGCGCGGCGAGTTCGCGCGCATCAAGGTCGGTCTGGGCTCTTCCGTTCCCGGTAAGCGTGGCGAGTTGTTGCCAATCGGCGAGATGCCCAACGGCGCGGGCTTCGGCTACTCCACCCACCACGAGGCGGGCGGCCACCGCGACGTGTGGCTGTCCACGGGCGACGGCGTCGCTTGGGACCTGCGGTACGGGCAGTGGTCGGCCGAGGGACCGTCCGGGGACGAGTTGGAGACCTTGCACGGCTTCTCCGCCCTGCGCGCCTTCCGGCCGGGGACCTCGCACCGGATCGACTTCAACACCGCCGTCCACGGCCCGCTGCTCGACCTGGACAGCCGGCTCGCCCGGCAGGGCGACGCGGTGTACGGGCAGGTGCCGCTGGTCGCGGACGGCCGGGGCCACCCGGGCGATTCGACGTACACCAGCGCGACCACCACCTTGCACCGCGGTTCGGAGCTGGTCACCCGGATCGACGACGACCTCCTGACGGACAAGGTGCTGGTGGAGGATCCGCTGTTCACGCTGCCTGCCGGGCGTCACACGTACACGCTCGCCTCGTCGGTGCGCCGGTCGGCGGACGTCTCGCGGGTGGCGGGCCGGGTGGACGCCTCGTGGACGTTCACCTCGGACACGGCGGCGGCGGAGACCGTGCTACCGCTGTCCACGGTGCGCTTCGTCCCGTCCGTCGGGCTGGACTCCACCGCGCCGGCGGGGCGCCGACAGACGTTCCCGGTGACGGTGCAGGGCGCGGCGGCCGGGCGGAACCTCGCGGCGCTGCGGGTGCACGCCTCGTACGACGGCGGTGCGACGTGGCGTGAGGTGCCGGTGCGGCGCGGGCGGATCACGCTGGTGAACCCGCGGGCGGGCGAGGGCGTCGCGCTCCGTGCCCACGTCGTCGACCGGCAGGGGAACAGCAGCTCGGTGACGATCCACGACGCGTACCTGGGGAGGTAGCCACTGCGCTGAGGGGGGCCGGTCGGAGCGTGGGGCGACTCCGGCCGGCCCTCTTCGGCTACCACTGCGCTGGGGAAAACGGTTCGGCGTCGTGCCCGCGCCTCCGTTACGGTGGACGCATGGGTGCCTTCAAGCTCTTCTTCTTCGTCTGATCGGGACCGCGGCCGCCGCGGCGTCGAGCGTCTGACCGCTCCGCCGGTGGTCGCTTTTCGCTGTCCTGATCCGATGTGAGCCAGACCACCCCCAGGGGAAGAACCATGCGCGAACGCGCCCAATTGACCTTCAAGGACGTCTCCGCGGCGTACGGCACCCGTTCCGTACTCGACCACGTGACCTTCACCGTGCGCCCCGGCGAGCGCGCCGCGGTGATCGGCGAGAACGGCTCCGGGAAGTCGACTCTGCTGCGGCTGATCGCGGGCGCCGCTCCGCCCGACAGCGGCACCGTCACGGTCAGTGCCCCGGGCGGCACCGGGCACCTGGCCCAGACGTTGGCCCTGACGTTCGGGCTCGGGCCGGACCACACCGTGCAGGACGCGGTGGACGCGGCCCTCGCCGAGTTGCGGGAGCTGGAGCGGCGGATCCGGGAGGCCGAGCAGGGCCTCGGCGCCGATCCGGACGAGGAGGGCCTCGCGGCCTACGGGGAGCTGCTGACCGCGTTCGAGGAGCGCGGCGGGTACGAGGCGGACGCGCGGGTGGACGCCGCGCTCAACGGCCTCGGGCTGCACGGCGTCGAGCGGTCCCGGACGCTCGGCACGCTCTCCGGCGGCGAGCAGGCACGGCTGGCGCTGGCCTGCGTGTTGGCTTCGGCGGCCGAGCTTCTATTGCTCGACGAGCCGACGAACCACCTCGATCTGGCGGCGGTCACCTGGCTGGAGGCGCACTTGCGGGCGCACCGCGGCACGGTCGTCGCCGTCACCCACGACCGGGCGTTCTTGGAGCGCGTGGCCACCACCGTCCTGGAGGTGGACCGGGACACCCGTGCGGTCCACCGGTACGGCGACGGCTGGGAGGGCTATCGCGCCGCGAAGGCCGCGGCCCGGCGGCGCCGGGAGCAGGAGCACCAGGAGTACGTGGCGGAGTTGGCGGCCACGGAGGAGTTGGTCGCGGCGGCCGGGGCACGGCTCGCGGCCACCGGGAAGGACCCCGGGCAGGGCTTCGGCAAGCACCGCAGGTCCTCCGAGGCGAAGCTGTCGGGGCAGGTCAGGGCGGCGCGGCAGCGGTTGGAGCGGCTGCGGCGGGAGCCGGTGGCGGCGCCGCCCGAGCCGCTGCGGTTCACCGGTCGACCGGTGGCCACGGCCGACGGGGACGAGAGCGGGGCCTCGTGTGGGAGGGGGCCGGTGGCCGAGCTGACGGACGTCGCCGTCGCGGATCGGCTGCGGCTGGACGCGCTGTGCGTGGCGCCCGGGCAGCGGCTGCTGGTGACGGGCCCGAACGGCGCGGGCAAGACGACCCTGCTGCGGGTGCTCGCGGGTGACCTGCGTCCCGACCGGGGCACGGTGGCACGCGCCGAGGGCGTCGCGGTCGGCTATCTGCCGCAGGAGTTGCCGGCCGTGCCGTCGCAGAAGCCGCTGCTGGCCGCGTACGCGGCGGGGCGCCCCGGCCACGCCGACGAGTACGCGGACGAGCTCCTCGACCTCGGTCTGTTCCGGGCGGACGACCTGTCCGTGCCCGTCGCGGCCCTCTCCGTCGGGCAGCGGCGGCGGTTGGAGCTGGCGCGGCTGCTGGTGGCCCCGGCCGACCTGCTCGTCCTCGACGAGCCGACGAACCACGTGGCGCTGAGCCTGGTGGAGGAGTTGGAGGAGGCGTTGGGGTCGTACGCGGGGGCGGTCGTCGCGGTCTCCCACGACCGCAGGTTCCGCAGCGGCTTCGGCGGCGACCGGCTGGAGCTGCGCTCGGGGCGTCAGGCGGCGTGATCCCTCGCGTCGCGCTGTGGTCACTCGCGTCACGTTGTGATCCCTCGCATCACGTTGTGGTTCCTCGCGTCATGGTGTGGTCCCCTGCGTCGCGCAGTGGCCCGTCGCGTCCAGGCCGGACCGGTATGACTGGTGCCGGTCCGGCCGGGTCCGGTGTGACCTGGTGCGATCCATGGTCGGTGGTTGTTGTCCACAGGCGGCGGTCGGGTGTTGTCCACAGGCTCGGGGCGAGTTTCGCCGTCGCGGTTAGGGTTTTGTGCGTGGGGATCAGCGAAGCGGCACAGACGTCACCCGTCTCGGGGAGCACCGGGCACGCGCCGGAAGGGGCGCGTGCGATGGATGGTGCCCGGGACGGACGGGTCGGCAGGACCGACGGAAGCACGACCGGCACCGGAACCGGCAGCAGCGGCAGCGATGGCGGCGGCGGGCAGCAGGGGCAGCGGGGTGCGTCGTCCTCGTGGTGGCGCATACCGCTGCTGGCCACCGCCTTCGTCGTGCCGCTGTACGTGCTGTGGGCCGGCCGGCTGGCCACCGGCGGCGGTGACCTCGCGGCCCAGTTGGCGTGGATGGGCTTCACCGAGCAGCACCCCGGCGCCGCTTACAACCTGTCGTGGTACGGCGGCACGCACACCGCGAATTACAGCCTGCTCGCCCCTCCGCTGATGGCGCTGTTGGGCGTGAAGGCGGTCTCGGTCGCCGCCGGGCTCGGCGGCACCTGGGCGCTCGCCCTGCTGTGCGTGCGCAGCGGGCTGCGCCGCCCGGCGTGGCCCGCGCTCGCCGGGGCGCTCGCCCTGTGGGCCAATGTCGCGTCCGGCCGTACGACCTTCGCGCTCGGCACGGCGATAGGGCTGTTCGCCCTGGTGGCGCTGGCGGGGGTGGAGCGCCGGTCGACGCGGACGGTGACGCTCGCCGCGCTGTGCGCGGCGCTGTCGACCGCGGCGAGTCCGGTGGCGGGCCTGTTCCTGGTGGTCGTGGGCGCGGCGTGGCTGCTGGATCGCCAGTGGTGGAAGGCGGCGGCGCTGTTGGTGCCGCCCGCGGCGGTGGTGGGCATGACGACGCTGCTGTTCCCCTTCAACGGCGAGATGCCGATGCAGTCGGGGAAGCTGTGGATGCCGCTCTTCGTCTGCGCGGTGGTGGTACTGGCCGCGCCGTCCGTCCGCGAGTGGCGGTTGGTGCGGTACGCGGCCGCGGTGTACGCACTGGGCGTGGTGCTCACGTACTTCACGCCCTCCCCCATCGGGCGGAACGTGGAGCGGCTGGTCGGTCTCGCCGGCCCGCCCGTGCTGCTGGCCGCGGTGCTCACCAGCGGCGCCCTGGTGTGGGGCGCGCTGCGGGCGAAGTCCTCGCGGAGCACGGACGCGGAGGTCGGGCCGGTTGCGTCGACCGGACCGACCGCAGGGCCGGAGCCGGGGTCCGCCGCGCCGGCGGTCACGGGAGCCAGGCCCGGAGCCACGGCCGGAGCAGGAGTCGCGGCCGGAGCAGGAGTCGCGGCCGGAGCAGGAGTCGCGGCCAGGGTCGGGGCGGGCCTGTTGGTGGTCGTGCTGGCCGTGGCCTTCGTGGTGAACGCGTCCTGGTTGGTCGACAAGACGGAGGACGACCTCGTCGTGTCGAACACCCCGCCCGCCTGGGCGCAGCACACCGACGGGGTCATTGCGGAGTTGCAGCGCCTGGGCGCGGACCGCACGCGCGTGGAGGCGGTCCCCGCCCGGAACCACCGGGAGGCGACTTTGCTGGCCCCGCACGTGAATCTGGCCCGTGGGTGGAACCGGCAGTTGGACGTGGAGCGCGGCCGGCTGTTCTATGACGGTTCGCTGAGCCCGCAGACGTACCGGGCGTGGCTGGACCGGTGGGCGGTGGGCTTCGTGGTGCTGCACCACGGCCGTCCGGACGGCCCGGCGGAGGAGGAGGCTGCGTTGGTGCGCAGCGGCCCCGACTATTTGAAGCGGGTCTGGCACGACGAGCACTGGACGATCTACCGGGTGAGGGACGCGGTGCCGTTGGTGGAGGCCCCGGCGCAGGTCGTGAGCCTGGACCCGGCCGAGTTGGTCGTACGGATGCCGCAGCCCGGGTCGGTGACGATACGGGTGGCGCACTCGCCGTGGCTGCGGGCCGAGGGCGCGTGTTTGGAGCCGGCGGGTGAGTTCACCCGGCTGACGGTGAAGGAGGCCGGGGAGTACCGGTTGGACTCTGCGTACCGACTTTCGCGAAGCGGAGGCTCGGGCTGCTGAGCCGCCCGCGCGCGCGGGGCGTGTGGGTGGTGAAACGGGGCCGTTGTAGGTGTGGGCAACGGCCCCTGGCGGCCGGTGGGTCGAGGCATCTGACGGGGCCGCTTGGGGCATCCCGACCCGAGGTGAAGTTAGGCTAACCTAACTTCATGTCGATTGCTGCTGCGCCAGGGCGCCCATGGGGCGGGGCATTCGCCACGCCCGTGCTCCGGGGGTCCGACCCCGCGGCCGGGGGCGCCGAGGCGACGCCGAGCAAGGAGCCCTGAGCCATGACCATTTACCGTGCCACCGTCTCCCGCGTGCGGCCGCTGAGCGACACCATGGTCCGCATCACGTTCGCCGGCGACGACGTTCCCGCCTTCGTCTCGACCGGGGTGGGCGACGAGTACGTGCGCCTCTTCTTCCCGCACGGGACCGACCGCCGGGAACTGTCGCTGCCGGTGTCCAGCGGCAGCGGCTGGGAGACCCCCGAGGGCCGCCCCACCGCCCCCGTGCGCACCTTCACCGTCCGTGCCGCGCGGCCCGAAGCCGCCGAGATAGACATCGACTTCGTGCTGCACGACGACGGGATCGCGGGCCCCTGGGCCGCGGCGGCGCGCCCCGGCGACCCGCTCGGCCTGAACGCCCCGACCGGCCTGTACGACCCGCCGGCCGACCTCGCCCGGCAGTTCCTCGTCTGCGACCTGACGGGGCTGCCGGCGCTCGCCCGCATCCTGGAGAACACCCCGCAGGACGTCGTCACCCGCGCGGTCGTCGAGGTGCCCGACGAGCGCTCCGTACAGCCGTTGCCCACGCACCCGCGGGCCAAGGTCACCTGGACGTACGGCGGCAACGGCCACGGGCCGAGCCGGCTCGCCGAACTCGTCACCGCCGCGGTGCCCCCGCGCGCCGAGCTCGCCGGCACCTACATCTGGGTGGCGGGCGAGACGACCGCGCTGCGCTCCGTGCGCAAGCACCTGCGCAAGACGCTCGCCCTGCCCACCGAGCGCTTCAAGGTCGTCGGCTACTGGGCGCCGGGCGGCGAGAGTTGGTCCGCGCGGTACGAGGCGCTGCCGGCGGACGTGAAGGCGGAGTTGGCCGCGCTCTGGGACGACCCGCAGGGCGACCTGGAGGACGTGACGATCACGTACGAGGAGCAGCTGACCCGGCTCGGGCTGTGAGCCCTGCGCGCACGGCGCGAAAAGACGGTGGCGGCACCCCCTTGCGGGGGTGCCGCCACCGTTCAGCGACTCAGTGGTGCAGGGACGCGGCGATTCGAAGCCTCGGCGCCCCGGGCCGGTCAGGCCGCGGATCCGGCCTTCCAGGACGCCCAGTCCATGTTCCAGCCGTTCAAGCCGTTGTCGGGCTTGATGGTCTTGTCCTTGGAGTTCTGCACGATGACGACGTCGCCGATCATCGAGTTGTTGAAGAACCAGGCGCCCTGCTGGTTCGGGTCGTTGGCGCCCTTGGCGTCGTTCAGGCCCACGCAGCCGTGGCTGGTGTTGGACTTGCCGAAGATGGAGTCGGCACCCCAGTAGTTGCCGTGGATGAAGGTGCCGGAGGTGGACAGCCGCATCGCGTGCGGAACGTCCTTGATGTCGTACTCGCCCTTGCCGTCGGAGTCGGTGAAGCCGACGGTGGCGCCGTTCATCCGGGTCTCCTTGAACTTCTCGGAGATCACCATCTGACCGTTGTACGTCGGGGTGCCCGGGGCGCCGGCGGAGATCGGGATCTCCCTGACGACCTTGCCGTTGCGCTTGACCGTCATCATCTTGGTCGCGGCGTCGACGGTGGAGACCTGGTTGCGGCCGACCTTGAAGGTGACCGTCTTCTGCTGGACGCCGAAGACGCCCTGCGAGCCCTCGACGCCGTCCAGGGCCAGCTTCAGCGTGACGGTGGAGCCTTCCTTCCAGTACTGGTCGGGACGGAAGTCCAGGCGCTGGGAGCTGAACCAGTGGCCGACGATCTCCTGGCCGCCGGTGGAGCTGACCGAGATCGCGGACTGGACGGCCTTCTTGTTGCTGATCGGCTTGTTGAAGGTGATGGACACCGGCATCCCGACGCCGACGGTGGAGCCGTCCTCGGGGGTGAAGTTGCCGATGAAGCTGTTACTCGGCGAGACGGTGGTGAAGGAGGAGTTCTCGAAGGCGACGAGGCCCTTCTCGTCCTTCGCGCTGGCGGACACCTTGTAGGTGGTGGAGCGCTTCAGGCTGGCGTCGGGCTTCCAGCTCTTGCCGTCGGCGGCGAGGGTGCCCTTGACCTCCGCGCCCTCGGAGCTGGTCATCGTGACCTTGGTCAGGGTGCCGTCGGTGACGGTGACCTTGGCGTTGTTGATGCTCGCGTTGCTCGTGGAGTTCTTGGGCTCGATGGCTATTCGAGCCTTCGACACCGCCTTGGCGGCGGCCTCGTCGACCTGGGCCTGCGACTTCTTGGCGGCGTCGCCGCTGCCCTTGTCCCCGTCCCCGCCACAAGCCGACAACACCAGTACGCCGCCGAGCACAGCGGAGGCGGCTGCGAGGGCCCGACGCCGCCGCTTGCTGTCCGTCATCACACGCTTCTCCATCGTCGCCGAGTCCCCTCACCGAGCACGGGGGACACCACCTATTTCGAGTATTCCGAGGTGCCCGGTTCCACATCCGTCCGGGAATGTGACGGACGCCACTGCGGGGGCCGTCCCGGCCGCCGCGGACGCCTCGTTCTCCACCGTCGCCCCGACTTTTCCGCCAGCTGCCCCGCCAGCCACGGTACGCCGTTCGGCGCACCGCCCGACACGGCCTTCCCCGGCCCCGGTACCGGCACGGGCCGGCAAGGGCCCGCCGCGGGACACCCCTTCACCGTACATACCGTTTCACCGTACACACGGTGACCGCTCGGCGCTTTCCGTGGTCCCGCGCCGACCGGGACGAGGTCGGCACACCTCTGTTACGCAGCTGTGAACATCCAGCTTTCGCGGCGACCGCCGCGTTCACTAGCATCAGCCCACCGCCCAAGTCCACGATTCCACAAGGGGGATCACCTCTGTGCCCGTCGCTCGCCGACCACTGCTGACCGCCGCTGCCGCGGGGGCCCTGCTGTGCGCGCTGTGGTTCGTACCCTCGGCGAACGCGACCGACGGCCGGCCGTCGGCGGATTCCGTCACGACCGGGGTCGGGGCGGTCGGACGGGACGAGCTGCGGCTCACCGACCCGGGCAGCGTGGACCTCACCCCGCCGGTGCTCGGCGGCACGGCCTTCCTCGCGGTCGGGGTGGCCTCGGTGACCTTCGCCCTCCGCCGCGGAGGAGCGCCTTCCGGTTCCGCTTCTCCGTCTGCGTCGTCCGGCCCTGCCGGTCCGGCCGGCCCTGCCGGTTGCACCGGCCGGGGTACGGGCCCGACTCACGACCGCTGAGCCGGGCCCCGGCACTATCCCAGCGGACCGGTGACCTCTTCCACCGCCGCAACGAGCCGACCGTCCCGTACGAACGCCTCCGCCGCCGCCAGGTCCGGCGCGAGGAAGCGGTCCGGACCCGGCCCCGCCACGCCCGCCGCCCGCAGCGCGTCGACGGCGGCCCGGGTGGCGGGCGCGGGCGTGAGGCCGTGCCGCAGCTCGACGGCCCGGGTCGCCGCGTACAGCTCGACCGCGACGATCCGGCCGAGCGCGGCCACGGCGGTGCGCAGCTTGCGGGCCGCGGACCAGCCCATCGAGACGTGGTCCTCCTGCATCGCCGACGACGGGATCGAGTCGGCGGACGCCGGCACCGCGAGCCGCTTCATCTCGCTGACCAGCGCGGCCTGGGTGTACTGGGCGATCATCAGCCCGGAGTCGACGCCCGGGTCCTCGGCGAGGAACGGCGGCAGGCCGTGGCTCCGGTTCTTGTCGAGGAGGCGGTCCGTGCGGCGCTCGGCGATCGAGCCGAGGTCGGCGGCGGCGATGGCGAGGAAGTCGAGGACGTACGCGACGGGGGCGCCGTGGAAGTTCCCGTTGGACTCCACCCTGCCCTGCGCCGGCAGGACCACCGGGTTGTCCACGGCCGCGGCCAGCTCGCGCTCGGCGACCAGCAGGGCGTGCGCGAGGGTGTCCCGGCCCGCGCCGGAGACCTGGGGCGCACAACGTACGGAGTACGCGTCCTGGACCCGCGGCGCCTCGTCCTGCTGGTAGTGCCCGGTGAGCCCGGACCCCTTGAGCACGGCGGCCATGTTGGCGGCGGCCACGGCCTGCCCGGGGTGCGGCCGGATGGCGTGCAGCTCGGGCGCGAGGACCCGCTCGGTGCCGAGGAGCGCTTCGAGCGAGAGCGCGGCGGTGATGTCGGCGCTGGTGTGCAGCCGCTGGAGGTCGTCGATCGCCATGATCAGCATGCCGAGCATGCCGTCGGTGCCGTTGAGGAGGGCGAGCCCCTCCTTCTCGCGCAGCTCGACGGGGGCGATGCCGTGCTCCGCGAGCAGTTCGCCGGCGGGCCGCAGCCGCCCGTCGGGCCCCTCCGCTTCGCCCTCGCCCAACAAGGTCAGGGCGCAGTGGGAGAGCGGCGCGAGGTCGCCGGAGCAGCCGAGGGAGCCGTACTCGTGGACGGCGGGGGTGATGCCGGCGTTCAGCACGTCCGCCATGGTGCGGGCGACTTCGGGCCGTACGCCGGTGTGCCCCGAACACAACGTCTTCAGCCGCAGGAACATCAGCGCCCGCACCACCTCGCGCTCCACGCGGTCCCCCATGCCGGCCGCGTGCGAGCGCACGATGTTCCGCTGGAGCTGCGCGCGCAGGTCTTGTCCGATGTGCCGGGTGGCGAGCGCGCCGAAGCCGGTGGACACGCCGTACACGGGCTCGGGCTTGGCGGCGAGGGCGTCGACGACGGCGCGGGACGCGGCGAGCGCGTCCAGGGCGTCCTGGGAGATCCGGACCTGGGCGCCGTGGCGGGCCACGGCGATGACGTCGGCGCGGGTGGCCCCGGAGGTGCGCACCACCACGGTTTGCATATCCATATTCAGCAGCGTACGTACTGAATTCCCCCATGTCACGGGCCCGTTGCGCATTCGCCACCGGCGGGGCGGCGTGAGGTTCCCCGGGGGCGCGTTGCGGTTGCCCGCGCGGTTCCGCCGTGCGTCAACCAGGCACCCCTGGACACCACCGCCGTGGCGCCGCGAGTGCGTTGGCCGCCACGGATCCGCTGAGGGGGACCCCAGCGCCCCTGAGGACACCACCGCCGTTACCCAGCGGGCGGGATCAGTCCCTGCGGGTCCGCTGTGGCTTGTTCGCGCAGTTCCGCTCCCTACGCCCAGAGGGCATGGGGGACCCCAGCGCCCCTGGACACCCCGCCGTTTCCCTACGGGCTGTTTGGCCTCTGCGGGCCGTGGGTGGCTTGTCGCGCAGTTCCCCGCGCCCCTGAGTTGTCTGGGGGCATCGTTGCCCCTGAGCACCCGCAGCTACTCGACGGCAGAAGGCACACAGGGGCGCTGGGAACTGCGCGACAAGCCACCCACTAGGCCGCAGAGGCCAAACAGCCCGTAGGGCAACGGCGGGGTCGCCCCACCCAGCCCGGGCGCAGCACGTACGGCGGCGGTGGCGAAGGCACCCGTGTCAGCACGCCCGCAGGGCGCGCGGCAACGGCGAGGTCGCCCCGTCAGCCATGAGGGCGCCCCGTCAGTCCGCCGCGTCGCGGAAGCGGCGGCGGTCGCGGACCCGGCCGCGGGCCGGCTCGTCCGCCAGCCTCAGCACCGCACCGTCCCGGCCCGCCACCACCGGCCCCACCGCCCCCTCCGCCTTCGCCCGGTACTGCGCCGCGTCCGCCAGGCGGAACAGCCGGCGCGCGCTTCTGACCTGCCCGATGGGGTCGCCCGTGGACGCGACCCCGCACGCCACCCCCTCCCCCAACTCCAACTCCGCCGCCCGCCCGCACAGCTCGGCCGCCGCGCGCACCACCTCGTCCGCCGTGGGCCCCACGCACACCAGGCAGAACTCGTCGCCGCCCAGCCGCGCCGCCAGCGCGTCCGTCAGCATCGCCCCGCACAGCGACAGCACCGAGCCGAACCGTTCCAGCAGACGGTCCCCGACGGCGTGGCCGAGGGTGTCGTTGACCCGCTTCAACCCGTTGAGGTCGCAGACGACCAGGCTGACCACGGTGCCGTCGGCGCGGTGCAGTTCCAGCGCCTCGTCGAGCCGGGCGTCCACCGCGCGTCGGTTCGCCAGCCCGGTCAGCGGGTCGGTGAAGGCCAGCCGGCGCACTTCTTCCAGCCGTTCGTTCTGCGCGATGCCCGCGGCGACGACGGACGCCAGCACCGTCGCGAAGTGGGCCTCGTCCCGCCCGAACACCGGCGCCCCGAGCGGACGGGCCACGTACAGCTCGCCCCAAGCCCGCCCGTGCAGCACGATCGGCGCGACCACGCAGCACCCGCGGCGGCGGCGCCGCAGGGCGGACGCCCGGCCGCCCGCGCCGCCGTACGTCGCCGACGGGTGCCGGTACCCGCGCGCCGGGAGGGGGCCGTACTCCGGGACGGTCGAGTCCCGGCCCGGGTCGGACCAGGACGCCGCCCCCTCCGCGGGGACCGCCCCCGACTCCGCCGTCTCCACCCACGCCTCCGGCTCCCCGCCGCCCGCCCAGCGCTCGTGCAGGAACTCCGTGATCTCGGGGAAGCGATTGACGGGATACGTCTCCGACTCCGGGAACTCCTCCTCGCCCGGAGCCCGCTCCCCCGCGTTCACCAGGACCTTCAGCCGCCCCAGCTCCCGCTCCCACACCGACAGCGCGGCGAAGGAGCCGTTCAGGGCGGAGCAGGCGCCCAGCGCCGCCGCGCGCCAGAACTCGCGCGGGGTCTGCGCCGCAGCCATCGCCTGGGCCAGTGAGACTACGGCCCGCAACCGCCGATCCTCTGCCATCACCCCAGCTTAGGGAGGTTCAATGGTTTTGATCGGTTTGACGGCCCTCCCGCGGTGACGCAGGGTGATCATGGCGGGTGCTCACTCCCCGGGCCACTGCGGCTTCCGCTTCTCGTTGAACGCGGCGACCCCCTCCGCCCGGTCCCCGGAGAAGGCCACCGTGCGCCACGCCGCGTCCTCCACCTCCAGACCGGCCCGCAGGTCAAGCCCCTGCCCGAGCCGCAGGGCGCGCTTCGCGGCGCGCAGGCCCACCGGGGAGTTCGCGGCGATCCGCCCGGCGAGGGCGAGCGCGGCGGTGCGGGCGTCGTCCGCGAGTTCGTCCACCAACCCCAGCTCCCGCGCCTCCTGCGCCGCCACCCGGCGGGCGCTGAACACCAACTCGGCGGCGCGCGCCGCACCGACCCGGCGGGGCAGCAGTTGGGTGCCCCCGCCACCGGGGATCACGCCCACCGCCACCTCGGGCAGGGCGACGACCGCGGTCGCGTCGCCCACGATCACGTCGCAGGCGAGCGCCAGCTCGAAGCCCCCGCCCAGCGCGTAGCCGTGCACCGCGGCGACCGCCGGCATCGGCAGCTCCAGCACTCCGGTGTAGGCGGCGCGCGAGGTCGGCCGCTGCCGCAGCAGGTCCGCGTCGCTGAAGGAGTTCCGCTCCTTGAGGTCCGCGCCGACGCAGAACGCCCGGTCGCTGGAGGAGGTCAGCACGGTGACCCTGACGTCCCGGTCCGCGGCGAGCGCCGCGCACGCGTCGGCAATGGCGAGCGCCATGCCGGTGGACACGGCGTTCATGGCCTCGGGCCGGTCGAGGACGAGTTCGGCGACGTGCCCGTGCCTGCGGACGAGCACGAAGTCCCCGTAGCGCTGCGACTGCTCCAAGGACGAAGACGGCACGGACATCTGGCACCCTCCCGGTGAACCGGTGAACCGGTAGAACGGCGAAATGGCGAAACGGCGGAATGGCGAAACGCTGAAACGGCGAACAGGTTAACGATGGTTCACCGGATCATAGGCGGCCCCGACCCACCGGGCGAGAGGCCCTTGCCGACCGATGGCCGATGGCAGGTGGCAGGTGGCCGATGACCGGCGACGTACGCCCTACGACCTGCGGGAAAGCAGCCAGGGCTCCACGATGCCGAGCCCGCGCACCGGCCGCTGCCACATCGGTTGGAGCGCGTAGCGGTACGGGGGCGCCGGCTCGCCCTCCTTCTCCGCCGCCGCGGCCTCCTCCGCCGCCTGCGTCTCCGACTTGGGCGCGTCCCCGGTCCTGATCAGCTCCAGCGCGAACGCGCCGTCCACCAGGACCGTGTCCTTCGGCGCTATCGACGTCAGCCGGCTGGCGAGGTTCACCGTGGTGCCGAAGACGTCCCCCATCCGGGTCGTGACCGTGCCGAAGGCGATGCCGACGCGCAGCGAGGGCATCGATTCGTCCTGCCGCATGGTGTCGATCAGCCGCATGGCGATCTCGGAGGCGGTGCCGGCGTCGTCCGCCGCGTACAGCACCTCGTCGCCGAGCGTCTTGATGAGCCGGCCGCCGTGCGCGGCGACCAGGTCGGCCGCGGTGGTCTCGAAGACCTCGACCAGCTCGCCCAGTTCCTCTTCCTCCAGCCGGCGGGTGAGCCGGGTGAAGCCGACGAGGTCGGCGAAGCCCACGGCGAGGCGGCGGTCGACCATCTCCTCGTCGTCCGCGGCCTGGACGACCCGGCCGGTCGCGGCGGCGAGCTGTCGGCGCCACACGTAGACCAGGAACTCCTGGAGCTCCGGGAGCAGCAACTCGATCAGGGGGTACGTGACTTCCGTACGGGTCATGCCGGGCTCGGGCGGCTCGGTCAGGCCCTCCAGGAAGGAGTCGATCTGCCATTCGGCGAGCCGGGCGGTGGTCTGCCCGGTGGAGCGGGCGACCTGGATCGCCATGGGCTCGCTCAGCAGGCCCGCTTCGACGAGGCCGGCGAGCCGGCGCAGCGCGAGGACGTCGGCCTCGGTGAGCGCCTTCGCCTGGCCGATGTCGGCGAAGCCCATGGCCCGCCAGAAGCGGGAGGCCAGGTCCATGGAGACGCCGGCCGTACGGGCCGCCTGGAACGGGGTGTAGCGGCGCTCCGCGCCGAGGATGAGCTGTTCGAGGCGGATGGCGAGGGGGTCGTCGGTGGGCTCGGCGGTGTGGTCGACGGCGTGGTGCGGGGTGGGGTGCACCGCGCCCGAGGAGCCCGTTCCAGAGGAGCCGGAGGAGCCCGAGGAGCCCGTCCCAGAGGAGCCCGAGGAGCCCGAGGAGCCCGAACCGGAAGAACTCGTACCGGAGGATCGTTCGGAGCCATCGGACGCGTCCGCGCCGGAAGTGGTGTCGTCGACGGTCACCAGCCGCCTCCTGCCCTTTCCCTGCGCAACTGCCTGCCGATCTGTCGCTCGATCGCCTCAACGATACGGCAGGTGTGCCCTGGCTCACGTCCTCGCGACGGGACCGGTACGCCCCGGCCCGTCACTCCGGGCCGGCAGCGCCGGCGGCCCGCAGATGCACCACGTCGCCGGCCCCGACCGCCTCCCGCACACCGTCCGGAAGGGCCAGGACCAGCCGGCCGTCCCCGTCGAGCGCGACCGCCTCGCCGGTCAGCGACCGGCCGCCCGGCAGTTCGGCCCGTACGGTACGGCCCAGCGTGGCACACCCGGCAGCATATGCCTCTTGCACGTTCGAGACGGTGGGGTCCCCACCTGCCCGGCGCCAGTCCCCGTACCACTGCTCCAGCGAGCGCAGCACCGACCGCAGCAGCGGGTCCCGGTCCGTGCAGACCGCCCCGGCGAGCGCCAGCGAACCGGCCGTCGGCACCGGCAGCTCCGTCGCCGCGAGCGTGACGTTGATGCCGATGCCGAGCACCACGGCGTCGCTCCCCGCCCGCTCGGCGAGGATGCCGCCCGCCTTGCGCTCCGCGCCGTCCACCGTCACCAGCAGGTCGTTGGGCCACTTGAGGGAGGTGTCCACGCCCGCGGCCCGGCTCAGGCCCGTCGCGGCGGCCACCCCGGCGAGCAGCGGCAGCCACCCCCAGCGCTCGACCGGCACCCCCGGCCCGGGCCGCAGCAGTACGGAGAAGAAGAGCCCCGACCGCGCCGGCGCGCTCCACCTGCGGTCCAGCCGTCCGCGCCCCGCCGTCTGCTCCTCGGCGACCAGCACCGCGCCCTCCGCCACCGGGCCGCCCCCGGCCCCGGTGACCCGGGCGACGAGGTCGGCGTTGGTGGACCCGGTCGTCGGCACCACGTCCAGCGCCGTCCACAACCCGCCGGGGCGCACCAGCGCGCGCCGCAGCGCCGTGGCGTTCAGCGGTGGCCGCTCCAGGTCGGCCCAGCGGCTCGCGGACCCCGCGGCCCCCGAAGCTCCCCGGGCCCCCGGCCCGCGCTCCTCGCCACCGTTGATGCCACGCGCATTGTTCGACGTCATGCAAGCCAGGTTAGGTGTGGCAAAGACCGCACTGCGCTCCCGTAGACGCGCCGATACGCTACGAGGCAGTAGCCGATCAGCAGCCGACGGCACCGCCCGCCGGGCTCTGATACGTCCCCCTCCACCCCCCGTGACCAGGCAGGGAGCCGCATCCCGATGTCAGAGCCGGAACAGCACGCCAGCCACACCACCGCGGGAAAGATCGCGGACCTTCGGCGCCGTGTCGACGAGGCCACCCACGCCGGCTCCGCGCGCGCCGTCGAGAAGCAGCACGCCAAGGGCAAGCTGACCGCGCGCGAGCGCATCGGACTGCTGCTGGACGAGGGGTCCTTCGTCGAGTTCGACGAACTCGCCCGGCACCGCTCGACCAACTTCGGCCTGGCGGCGACCCGTCCGTACGGGGACGGCGTCGTCACCGGCTACGGCACCGTCGACGGCCGCCCGGTCGCCGTCTTCTCCCAGGACTTCACCGTCTTCGGCGGCGCCCTCGGCGAGGTCTTCGGCCAGAAGATCATCAAGGTGATGGACTTCGCCCTGAAGACCGGGTGCCCGGTCGTCGGCATCAACGACTCCGGCGGCGCGCGGATCCAGGAGGGCGTGAGCGCGCTCGGCATGTACGGCGAGATCTTCCGCCGCAACACCCACGCCTCCGGTGTGATCCCGCAGATCTCGCTGGTCGTCGGCCCGTGCGCGGGCGGGGCCGTCTACTCGCCGGCGATCACCGACTTCACGGTGATGGTCGACCAGACCTCGCACATGTTCATCACCGGACCCGACGTGATCAAGACGGTGACGGGCGAGGACGTCGGCTTCGAAGCGCTGGGCGGCGCCCGCACCCACAACACCACGTCGGGCGTGGCCCACCACATGGCGGGCGACGAGAAGGACGCGATCGAGTACGTCAAGTCCCTGCTGTCGTACCTCCCCTCCAACAACCTCTCCGAGCCGCCGGCCTTCCCCGAAGAGGCGGACCTCGACGTCAGCGACGAGGACCGGGAGCTGGACGCCCTCATCCCGGACAGCGCGAACCAGCCGTACGACATGCACGCGGTCATCGAGCACGTCGTGGACGAGGGCGAGTTCCTGGAGACGCAGGCGCTGTTCGCGCCCAACATCGTCACCGGCTTCGGCCGCGTCGAGGGCTATCCGGTCGGGATCGTCGCGAACCAGCCGATGCAGTTCGCCGGCTGCCTCGACATCAACGCGTCCGAGAAGGCGGCGCGGTTCGTCCGCACCTGCGACGCGTTCAACGTCCCCGTCCTGACCTTCGTCGACGTCCCCGGCTTCCTGCCCGGCGTGGACCAGGAGTACGGCGGCATCATCCGGCGCGGCGCCAAGCTGATCTTCGCGTACGCGGAGGCGACCGTCCCGCTGATCACGGTGATCACGCGCAAGGCGTTCGGCGGCGCGTACGACGTCATGGGCTCCAAGCACCTGGGCGCAGACATCAACCTGGCCTGGCCGACCGCGCAGATCGCGGTGATGGGCGCCCAGGGCGCGGTGAACATCCTGCACCGGCGCGCGATCGCCGACGCGGGCGACGCGACGGCGCAGGAGGAGACCCGCGCCCGGCTGATCGAGGAGTACGAGGACGCGCTGCTGAACCCGTACACGGCGGCGGAGCGGGGGTACGTGGACGCGGTGGTGGCGCCGTCGGACACCCGGCGGCAGATCGTGCGGGGGCTGCGGCAGTTGCGGACGAAGCGGGAGAGCCTGCCGCCGAAGAAGCACGGGAACATTCCGCTGTGACCACCCGGGTGACCACCGGTGCGAGCACCGGTCCCCGTACCGACGGAGGAAGGGCGTGACCATGTTCAAGATCGTGCGGGGCAACCCGACGCCGGAGGAACTCGCGGCGGCGGTGGCGGTGGTGCGGGCGCGGGTGATGGAGTCCTCCGCGCGGGAGGGCGGTGCGGTGGTGGCCCCGCAGCAACGCTGGTCCGCCCCGTCCCGGATCGCCCACGGCACCCTCCCGATGCCGGGCCCCCGGGCGTGGGCCCACACCTACTGGCCGATCTAGCCCCGGGCCTCCCCTCGGCCCCAGAGCGCCTGGGCCCCAGCGCCACCTGTTTCGCTGCCCCCGTCATTCGCCTGAGGGCTGGGGCGGAGGCATTTAGGGGCGCGGGGAACTGCGCGACAAGCCCACCACCGGCCGGTAGAGACCAACGTTCCCGCAGGAATACGGCGAGGTTTTGGGGGCGCTGGGGCTCCCCTGGGGCCGAGGGCGGAACTGCGCCAACAACCACGACGGGCCCGCAGAGAACACCGCACCCGCAGGGACACCGCGGCTCCGTCCAGAACCGCAGCGTCGGCGGAATGTTGGGTTCCAAAGGTGAGTACGTGTACTCAGGCGTCCACCCGTCCTCCCCGCCACCATCGAAGACATGCTGTGGTCCGACCCGAAAGACGAAGCCCCCGAGGAGCTGCGCCAAACGCAGGCCATGATGCGGCGCGCCGGCATCCTGCTCGCCTTGGCCATGGTGCTCGGCATGATCGTGGTGGGCCTGCACGGAAGCTGGCGCTGAAGGAGTACGGGACCCCGGCGGGTCGCGCCTAACATGGCGGCATGACCGGCCGACCCTCCGCTCCCGCCCCGCGCACGCCCGCCCGCCTCGTCCTCGCCTCCGCCTCCCCCGCCCGGCTGCGCCAGTTGCGCGCCGCGGGGTTCGATCCCGAGGTGATCGTCAGCGGCGTCGACGAGGACGCCCTGAGCGCGCCCACGCCCGGCGAGCTCGCCCTCGTGCTCGCCGAGGAGAAGGCGGCCGTCGTCGCCGCCCTCCCCCACGTCACCGACGCGCTCGTGATCGGCTGCGACTCGGTGCTCGACCTGGACGGCGAGGCGCTGGGCAAGCCCGCGGACGCGGAGGAGGCCACCGCGCGGTGGAAGGCGATGCGGGGGCGCTCCGGCGTGCTGCGGACCGGGCACTGCATCACCGACACCACCAACGGCCGGATCGCGTCGGCGACCGCGTCCACGACGGTGCACTTCGGCGAGCCGACGGACGCCGAGATCGCCGCGTACGTCGCGACCGGCGAACCGCTCCACGTGGCGGGCGCGTTCACCCTCAACGGGCGCTCGGGGCCGTTCATCGACGGCATCGAGGGCGACCACGGCAACGTCATCGGCATCTCGCTGCCGCTGGTGCGCACCCTGCTGGCCGAGCTGGGCCACTCGGTCACCGACTTCTGGACCTGACCCGGCCCGGAAGCAGGGAGCCCGAAGGCACAGAGCGAGGGAACGCAGGGCCCGGAAGCAGGGAGCCCGAAGCGCGGGGCCTACGCCGGCGCCGGCCCACCCGCTGGCGCCCGCTCCGCCTTCCGCGGGCCGTACGACGTCAGCACCAGCACGATCAGCCCCAGCACCACCATCAGGAACGCGAAGGCCGACCAGCCCACCAGGCCCACGGTCACCGCCCCCAGCACCCCGTGCGCCACAGCCGCCGCGATCAGCAGGCCGCGGCCGAAGCGTCCGGGCGAGCGGTCCCGTACCGCGGCGACGACGCAGACGGTCGCGCACCCCGCGAGGAAGAGCCCGAGGCCCCCTCCCATGGCCCAGGTGCCGACGACCATCGCACCGGGGTCCAGGCCGTCGAGGGACATCGACTGGCCGTCCACGAACGTGGCGAGGATGCCGTTGATCACCACGATGCCCACCGCCTCCACCAGCAGGACGGCCGCCGCCACCCAGGCCATCGGTCTGCGCATCGCGACCTCATCCCCTCCGTTACCGCCAGTACACACCACGGACAGCGTGCACGCTACTCACGGGTAAACCGCACGACAAGGCTCCTGACAAGGCTCGCCGCGCCCGTCCCGGCCGGTTTGCAGCGTTCGACCATTCGTAGGGACTCCACAAAGAATGGGGTGGGGCGGCTGGCCCCGTGCACAGAGACCTGCGCCACACAAGCGGGCTACTGTCTGGAAGGTAAACCCGTCGTACCGTGGTGCGACTAGGGATTTCGCGACTTCGAGCGAGCCTCGAATCACGCTCCGTGTGGGCAAGCTCACCATAGGGGACGGGTCGAACGGCCGTGTCGGCAGTCCCTAAACTCGGCTTGTTTCAAGGAGGGAGCCAACGTGCGCAAGGTGCTCATCGCCAACCGAGGCGAAATCGCGGTCCGCGTCGCCAGGGCATGCCGTGACGCCGGCATCGCGAGCGTAGCCGTCTACGCCGATCCGGACCGGGACGCCCTGCACGTCCGCGCGGCCGACGAGGCGTTCGCCCTGGGCGGTGACACCCCGGCGGCCAGCTATCTGGACATGGGGAAGGTCCTCCAGGCGGCGAAGGACTCGGGCGCGGACGCGATCCACCCGGGCTACGGCTTCCTGTCCGAGAACGCCGAGTTCGCCCAGGCCGTGCTGGACGCCGGGCTGACCTGGATCGGTCCGCCGCCCGCCGCGATCCGGGACCTCGGCGACAAGGTCGCCGCCCGGCACATCGCCCAGCGCGCCGGCGCGCCGCTGGTCGCGGGCACGCCCGACCCGGTCGCGGGCGCGGACGAGGTCGTCGACTTCGCCCGGGAGAACGGCCTGCCGATCGCGATCAAGGCCGCCTTCGGCGGCGGCGGTCGCGGCCTGAAGGTCGCCCGCACCCTGGAAGAGGTGCCGGAGCTGTACGACTCGGCCGTCCGCGAGGCGGTCGCCGCGTTCGGTCGGGGCGAGTGCTTCGTCGAGCGCTACCTCGACAAGCCGCGGCACGTCGAGACGCAGTGCCTGGCCGACCAGCACGGCAACGTCGTGGTGGTCTCCACCCGGGACTGCTCCCTCCAGCGCCGGCACCAGAAGCTGGTGGAGGAGGCCCCGGCCCCGTTCCTGACGGACGAGCAGAACGCGGAGCTGTACCGCGCTTCCAAGGCCATCCTCAAGGAGGCGGGATACGTCGGCGCCGGCACGGTCGAGTTCCTCGTCGGCCTCGACGGCACGATCTCCTTCCTGGAGGTCAACACCCGGCTCCAGGTCGAGCACCCGGTCACCGAAGAGGTCACCGGCATCGACCTGGTGCGCGAGATGTTCCGCATCGCCGACGGCGAGGAGCTGGGCTACGACGACCCGCCGCTGCGCGGCCACTCCTTCGAGTTCCGGATCAACGGCGAGGACCCGGGTCGCAACTTCCTGCCCGCGCCGGGCACCGTGACCTCCTTCGTCCCGCCGACCGGCCCCGGCGTCCGGCTGGACGCGGGCGTCGAGTCCGGCAGCGTCATCGGCCCCGCGTGGGACTCCCTGCTCGCCAAGCTGGTCATCACCGGCGCCACCCGCGAGCAGGCGCTCCAGCGCGCCGCCCGGGCGCTGGCCGAGTTCCAGGTCGAGGGCATGGCGACCGCCATCCCCTTCCACCGTGCCGTGGTCGTCGACCCCGACTTCACCAGCGACCCGTTCCGGGTGCACACCCGCTGGATCGAGACCGAGTTCGTCAACGAGATCCCGGCGTTCACCGCGTCCGGGGACGCGGAGGCGGATGAGGAGTCGGGCCGCGAGACCGTCGTCGTCGAGGTCGGCGGCAAGCGCCTGGAGGTCTCGCTCCCCGCGCACCTGGGCATGACGCTGGCCCGTACGGGCCTGGCGGCGGGTGCGAAGCCCAAGCGGCGCGCGGCCCGCAAGTCCGCGTCCGCGGCGTCCGGCGACACCCTCGCGTCCCCGATGCAGGGCACGATCGTGAAGGTCGCCGTCGAGGAGGGCCAGCAGGTGCAGGAGGGCGACCTGGTCGTCGTCCTGGAGGCGATGAAGATGGAGCAGCCGCTGAACGCGCACCGCGCGGGCACCGTCAAGGGGCTGGCCGCGGAGGTCGGCGCCGCGATCTCCTCCGGCGCGGCGATCTGCGAGATCAAGGACTGACCCGCTGGTACGGCCCGAGTCGTGACGGAGGGCCCGTACGGTCGTCGATGACCGTGCGGGCCCTCCGTCGGCTCGGTGGCGAACTGGAGCCGGAGCGAGGAAGGAACCGCACGATGATGCCGAGGTCGGGGACGGACGCCGACGGGGGTGCCGGGCCCGGGCGGGCCGGTGTTCCCGTCCGCCCCAAGCGGGCCGACGCGCGCCGCAACTACGACCGGTTGCTGGTCGAGGCCCGCGCCGTGTTCGCCGAGCGCGGCACGGACGCGTCCCTGGAGGAGATCGCCCGGCGCTCCGGCGTCGGCATCGGCACGCTGTACCGGCACTTCCCGAACCGGCACGCGATCATGAGCGCGGTCTTCCAGGACGCGCTCGCCGCCCTGCTGGACCGTTCGCGGGCGCTGGCCGACGCCCCCGACCCCTTCGCCGCGCTCGCCGACTGGCTGGGTGCGCTGATCGCCTGCTCCGGCGAGTACAACGGGATCTCCCGCGCGCTGATGTCCGCGTCCCACGACGCGGAGTCGGCGCTCTCCTCGTGCTGCGTGCCGTTGGCCGAGGCGGGCGACCGGCTGCTGCGGCGGGCGGTGGACGCCGGGGCGGTACGGGACGACGTGTCCATCGGCGACCTGATGCAACTCACCAACGCGATCGCCCTCGCGGCCGAGCAGTCCCCGTCCGACCCCGCCCTCTCGGACCGCCTCCTGGCCCTCACCCTCCGCGGCCTGCGCCACTGAACCCTGCGCTTGCCGCTGCGCTGGCAGGGGGTGGCGCGCCGGCGCCGTAACGGTGCGCGGTGACTGGCGTCCGCGGCCGGTCTGCGCCTGGCCGCGCCGTTCCGCCCCTCGGCCCCAGAGTGCCTGGGGAACCCGAGCGCCCCCAAGCCTCGCCGTCTTCCGGCGGGAGCGCTGGCCTCTGCGGCCCGGCGACGGGTTGCTCGCGCACTTCCGCCCTCTGTGCCCTGCGGGCACGGGGGGAGGAACCGCGTGACCAGCCGCAGACGGGCCGCACCCGCCAACGCACCCGCAGGGGCACCGCGGCTCCGGCCCGCAGGCCAAGCGCGCTAGCGGCGCAGGCCGGCGACCCGGGCGCCGCGGTCCATGCCGCCGCCTCCGCCGCCGCCACCCAGGCCGTCGCGTTCGAGCGCCGCGGCCGTGAGGCGGGCCGGGGAGCCGCCGCGGGTGCGGCGCTGGCCCGGTAGCGGGACCTCGCGGCGCGCAGCCCGTCCGCCCGGCTGCTCCGCCGCCGCGGGCCCCGTCGCCCCCGCCACCGCGATCTGGACGCCCTGGTCGGCCAGGGCTTGCAGCTCCGCCGCCGCGCGGTCGTCGTGCGCCGGTGGTTCGTCGGTGACCAGTCGGGTGATGACGTCCGTCGGCACGGTCTGGAACATGGTGTCCGCGCCCAGCTTGGTGTGGTCGGCGAGGACCACGACCTCCGCCGCCGCCTGCACCAGGGCCCGGTCGACGCTCGCGGAGAGCATGTTGGACGTGGACAGCCCGCGCTCGGCGGTCAGCCCGCTCCCGGACAGGAACGCCCGGGAGACCCGCAGCCCCTGGAGGGACTGCTCGGCACCGCTGCCGACCAGTGCGTAGTTCGAGCCGCGCAGGGTGCCGCCGGTCATCACGACCTCGACGCGGTTGGCGTGCGCCAGCGCCTGGGCGACCAGTAGGGAGTTGGTGACGACGGTGAGGCCGGGCACCCGGGCGAGCCGGCGGGCCAGCTCCTGGGTGGTGGTGCCCGCACCCACGACGATCGCCTCGCCCTCCTTGACGAGGCTCGCGGCGAGGTCGGCGATCGCGGTCTTCTCGGCGGTGGCCGACAGGGACTTCTGCGGGAAGCCGGACTCGCGGGTGAAGCCGCCCGGCAGCACCGCGCCGCCGTGGCGCCGGTCGAGGAGTCCTTCGGCCTCCAGGGCGCGCACGTCCCGACGTACGGTCACCTCGGAGGTCTGGACGACGCGGGCGAGCTCCCGGAGCGACACGGCTCCGTTGGCGCGCACCATTTCAAGGATCAGTTGGCGACGTTCTGCAGCGAACACGGAACTGACAGTAACCTGATCGGCCGACGCTTTTCAGCTCCATGCACCGATTAACGAGTTTTGCGCCCAGACGGTGCCACCGAGTGGTATGGAGGGGTCCACACCTGACCGTACCGAGGTCGGAAGGTGATCACCGGGCGAGCGAAAAGTGATCACTCGCCCGGGTTTGTCCCACCTTCACCACTCCGAACCCTTGCTCGGGCCGGCTCAGCCCTCGCCGGTCGCCTTCCGCGTCTGGAGCTGGCGCGCCACCTCCGCGATCGACCCCGACAGGGACGGGTACACGGTGAAGGCGTTGGCGATCTGCTCCACGGTCAGGTTGTTGTCGACCGCGAGCGAAATGGGGTGGATCAGCTCGCTCGCCCGCGGGGCCACCACGCAGCCGCCGACCACGATCCCGGTGCCCGGCCGGCAGAAGATCTTGACGAAGCCGTCCCGGATGCCCTGCATCTTGGCGCGGGCGTTCCGCAGCAGCGGCAGCTTGACGACCCGGGCGTCGATCAGCCCCGAGTCCACGTCCGCCTGTGTGTAGCCGACGGTCGCGATCTCCGGGTCCGTGAAGACGTTCGACGAGACGGTCTTCAGGTTCAGCGGCTGCACGGCGTCGCCGAGGAAGTGGTACATCGCGATGCGGCCCTGCATCGCCGCCACCGACGCGAGCGCGAACACCCCGGTGACGTCGCCGGCCGCGTACACGCCGGGGGCGCTGGTGCGGGAGACCTTGTCCGTCCAGATGTGGCCGGAGTCCTTGAGGCGCACGCCCGCCTCCTCCAGGCCCATCCCCGCGGAGTTGGGGATGGCGCCGACCGCCATCAGGCAGTGGGAGCCGGAGATGACCCGGCCGTCGGCGAGGGTGACCTCCACCCGGTCGCCGACCCGCTTGGCGGACTCGGCGCGGGAGCGGGCCATGACGTTCATCCCGCGGCGGCGGAAGACGTCCTCCAGCACGGCCGCCGCGTCCGGGTCCTCGCCGGGCAGCACCCGGTCGCGCGAGGAGACCAGGGTGACCCGGGAGCCGAGCGCCTGGTACGCGCCGGCGAACTCGGCGCCGGTGACGCCGGAGCCGACCACGATCAGCTCGTCGGGCAGCTCGTCGAGGTCGTAGACCTGGGTCCAGTTCAAGATGCGCTCGCCGTCGGGGAGCGCGTCGGGGATCTCGCGCGGGTGACCGCCGGTGGCGATGAGGACGGCGTCCGCGGTCAGCCGCTCCTCGGTGCCGTCGGCCGCGGTGACGACGACGGTGCGCGAGCCGTCCGCGGCCTGCTGGCCCTCCAGCCGCCCGCGCCCGCGCACCACCCGGGCGCCGGCCCGGGTCACGGACGCGGTGATGTCGTGGGACTGGGCGAGCGCGAGCCGCTTCACCCGTCGGTTCACCTTGCCGAGGTCGACGCCGACCACCCGGGCCGACTGCTCCAGCGGCGGGGTGTCGTCGGCGACGATGATGCCGAGCTCCTCGTAGGAGGAGTCGAAGGTGGTCATCACCTCGGCGGTGGCGATCAGGGTCTTCGAGGGGACGCAGTCGGTCAGCACGGACGCGCCGCCGAGGCCGTCGCAGTCGACGACGGTCACCTCCGCGCCGAGTTGGGCGCCCACCAGGGCCGCCTCGTATCCGCCGGGTCCGCCGCCGATGATCACGATCCGGGTCACTGGGGTTACGCCTCGCGCTCTCGTTCGGTCCGGGTGGGTGTGCGGGTGCCTGCCGTGCGGGCCCCGTCGTGCGTCCCGCCGGACTGGAGTACGTACCCCATTGTCCCGCACGCATCAACCTGCCCCGCGCCCGGGCCGGCATTCGCCCGCCCCGGCCCGCCGACCCGCCCCTCTCCCCCGGTGCAGAACGCCGCAGACCGTCGCGGAACGCCGGGAAACACAGCGGACAAGGCAACCACCCGCGCCCCTCCCGTACCCTCGATCCCATGTCGCTCTACGCCGCGTACGCCGGCAACCTCGACGCGCGGCTGATGTCCCGCCGCGCACCGCACTCCCCGCTGCGCGGCACGGGCTGGCTGAACGGCTGGCGGCTGACCTTCGGCGGCGAGCAGCTCGGCTGGGAGGGAGCGCTCGCCACGATCGTGGAGGCGCCGCGCTCCCAGGTCTTCGTGGCCCTCTACGACATCGCCCCGATGGACGAGGACTCGATGGACCGTTGGGAGGGCGTCGGCCTCGACATCTACCGGCGGATGCGGATCCGCGTCCACACCCTGGACGGCGAGGAGCCGGCCTGGACGTACGTCCTGAACGGCTACGAGGGCGGGCTGCCCTCGGCGCGCTACCTGGGCGAGATGGCGGACGCGGCGGAGTCGGCCGGCGCGCCGCACGACTACGTGATGGAACTGCGCAAGCGCCCCTGCTGAAGCCGCGGGCGCCCGAACTCTGGGCGGCTTCGTCGGAAACGACAAGACAACGATCCGTGCGTCCGTGCCTTCTTCATCTACGCGCGTAGGGAATCTGGGGCTACCCTCATTCGCGTGAACGCACATGTGAATCCGGAGCTCAACGGCGCTGCTGACGCCCCCCACGATCCGCGCGTCGCGGCCGACGCCGCCGCCGCGCGGCTGCGCGAGCTGACCGGCGCCGAAACCCACGACGTGGCCCTCGTGATGGGCTCCGGCTGGGCACCGGCCGTCGACGCACTGGGCGCGCCCGAGTCCGAGTTCCCGGTCACCGAGGTGCCGGGCTTCCCGCCGCCCGCGGTCGCCGGCCACGGCGGCCGGATCCGCTCGTACCGCATCGGCGACAAGCGGATCCTGGTCTTCCTGGGCCGTACGCACTACTACGAGGGCCGGGGCGTCGCCGCGGTCGCCCACGGCGTGCGCACCGCGGTCGCCGCCGGCTGCAAGACGGTGATCCTGACGAACGGCTGCGGTGGTCTGCGCGAGGGCATGCGCCCCGGTCAGCCGGTCCTCATCAGCGACCACATCAACCTCACCGCCACCTCCCCCATCGTCGGCGCCAACTTCGTCGACCTCACCGACCTGTACTCGCCGCGGCTGCGCGCGCTGTGCAAGGAGGTGGACCCCTCCCTGGAGGAGGGCGTGTACGTCCAGTTCACCGGCCCGCACTACGAGACCCCCGCCGAGATCAACATGGTCCGCGCGATCGGCGGCGACCTGGTGGGCATGTCCACGGTGCTGGAGGCCATCGCGGCGCGCGAGGCCGGCGCCGAGGTGCTGGGCATCTCGCTCGTCACCAACCTCGCCGCAGGGCTCTCCGGCGAGCCGCTGAACCACGAAGAGGTGCTCCAGGCCGGCCGTGACTCCGCGGCGCGCATGGGCGAACTGCTGACCCGGGTCCTGTCCCGCGTCTGACAGGGTCGAGCCCGGGTCCGACCCGGGCTCGAAGGCGTACGCGAGGAACGACGAGAGGCGGACGGACGTGCAGCAGGACCTCATGGAGCGGGCCGCGACCTGGCTCGCCGAGGACCCTGACCCCGACACCCGTACGGAGTTGGCGGAGCTGATCGAGGCGGCTCGGGCCGGCGGTGACACCGCCGAGTTGGCGGCGCGCTTCGCCGGCACGCTCCAGTTCGGCACCGCCGGGCTCCGCGGCGAGTTGGGCGCCGGGCCGATGCGGATGAACCGCGCGGTAGTGATCCGCGCCGCCGCCGGGCTCGCCGCGTACCTCAAGGCCGAGGGGCAGGGCGACGGCCTGGTCGTCATCGGGTACGACGCGCGCTACAAGTCCGCCGACTTCGCGCGGGACACCGCCGCGGTGATGGTGGGCGCGGGGCTGCGGGCCGCGGTGCTGCCGCGCCCGCTGCCGACCCCCGTGCTCGCCTTCGCCATACGGCACCTGGGCGCCGTCGCGGGCGTCGAGGTCACCGCGTCGCACAACCCGCCGCGCGACAACGGCTACAAGGTGTACCTCGGGGACGGCTCGCAGATCGTGCCGCCCGCGGACACCGGGATCGCCGCGGAGATCGACGCGGTCGCGGGCCTCGCCGACGTGCCGCGCGCCGAGTCCGGCTGGCAGGTGCTGGGCGACGAGGTGCTCACGGCGTACCTGGAGCGCACCGACGCGGTCCTCACCGCGGGCTCCCCGCGCACCGCGACCACCGTCTACACCGCGCTGCACGGCGTGGGCCGGCCGGTGCTGGAGGCGGCGTTCGCCCGGGCCGGCTTCCCCGCGCCGGTGCCGGTGGCCGAGCAGGCGGACCCGGACCCGGCGTTCCCGACGGTCGCCTTCCCGAACCCGGAGGAGCCGGGCGCGATGGACCTGGCGTTCGCCGCGGCCCGCCGCGTCCGCCCGGACCTGATCATCGCGAACGACCCGGACGCGGACCGCTGCGCCGTCGCCGTGCCCCACGAGGGCGACTGGCGCATGCTGCGCGGCGACGAGGTGGGCGCGCTGCTCGCGGCGCACCTCGTCCGCTCCGGCGCGCGCGGCGCCTTCGCCGAGTCGATCGTCTCCTCCTCCCTCCTCGGCCGGATCGCGGACGCCGCGGGCCTGCCGTACGAGGAGACCCTGACCGGCTTCAAGTGGATCGCCCGCGTGGAGGGGCTGCGGTACGGGTACGAGGAGGCCCTCGGCTACTGCGTCGACCCCGAGGGCGTCCGCGACAAGGACGGCATCACGGCGGCGCTGCTGATCACGGAGCTGGCCTCGGTGCTGAAGGAGGAGGGCCGCACGCTCTCCGACCTCCTGGACGACCTCGCCGTCGAGCACGGCCTGCACGCGACGGACCAGTTGTCCGTGCGCGTCGACGACCTGGACGTCATCCGCACGGCGATGGCCCGCCTGCGGTCGGCGCCGCCGGTGGAGCTGGCGGGGCTCGCGGTGACCTCGGCGGAGGACTTGGCGCGGGGCGAAGGCGGGCTCCCGCCGACGGACGGCCTCCGCTACCACCTCGCCGGCGACTACCGCGCCCGCGTGATCGTCCGCCCCAGCGGTACGGAGCCCAAGCTCAAGTGCTACCTGGAGGTCGTGATCCCGGTCCCCGACCACGCGTCCCTCCCCTCGTCCCGCACCCGGGCAACGGAGCTCCTGACCACCTTGAAGCACGACTTCGCCAAGTCTGCGGGCGTCTAGGCACGCCGGCACCGTCTCCCTGCGGGGTGCTTTGGTCCGTGCGGCCCGGCGGTGGGTTGCCCGCGCGGTTCCGCCCCCTGTGCCCTGCGGGCACGGGGGGACCCCCAGCGCCCAAAAACCCACCCGCCGTTTCCCTGCGGGAGCGTTGTCCCCTGCGGCCCGGTGGTGGGCTGTTCGCGCAGTTCCCCGCGCCCCTGATTTCGCTGCCCCCGTCACTTAGGTGCAGGCCGGGGCGGAGGCTTTTAGGGGCGCTGGGGGTCCCCCCGTGCGCAGGGCACAGGGGGCGGAACTGCGCGACAAGCCCCACCGGGCCGCACGGACCAACGCACCCCGCAGGGAATCCGCCGGGAAGCCCAGTGCAACGCACTCCGCGGGGGCGAACAGTTATCGGACGGGCGCCGAGCGCGCTGCACCGCGCGGGTGATTCTTGTACGCGGGGGCCGCGCGACGGAGCGGGGCGGGCGCCGGCCGGGCAATGGTGGCCCGGGAGCGCCGACGAGGGCGCGCCGAGCCACCAGGAGCACCCGCCGTTGTCACCCGCAGCGACCGTACGCGCGTACGTACCCGCTTCCCGACGCACGCCCCGTCCGACGGGCCCCTTCCGCCGGCGCCGCACCCCGCGGCACCGGGCCCGGGTGCTGCGTTCGCTGCGCTCCGCCGCCCCCGCGCTCCTCGCGTACCTCGTCGTGCGGCTGGTGGGCCTCGCGGTGCTCGCCCGGCTGGCGCACGCCAAGGGGCACGGGGTGTGGCCGACGCTGGCGACGTCCTGGGACTCGAACTGGTACCTCGGGATCGCCGACCACGGCTACACCCACGAACTCGGCACCCGCGTCAACGCGAACAACCTCGCCTTCTTCCCCCTCTACCCGCTGCTCGTGAAGGCGTTCGCGGCCGTCAGCCCGGGCTCCCGCGCCTCCGTGGCGCTGGTGCTCTCCGTGGGGTGCTCGTTCGTCGCGGCGTGGGGCGTCCACGCGGTCGGGGAGCGCCTGCACGGCCGGCGCGTGGGCACGTTGCTGGTGGTGCTGTGGGGCGCGTTCCCCGTCGCGGTCGTGCAGTGGATGGGGTACACGGAGTCCCTGTTCACCGCGCTCGCCGCGTGGTCGCTGTACGCGGTCCTCACCGGCCGCTGGCTCGCGGCGGGCGTGCTGGCGTGCCTGGCGGGGCTGGCCCGCCCCACGGGCGTGGCGCTCGCCGCCGCGGTGATGCTGGCTGCGCTGTTGTCCTGCCGGCGCCGCCACGGCGGCCCCCGCGCGCCGGCGCTCGTGGGCGCGGCCCTCGCGCCGCTGGGGTGGCTGGGGTTCGTGGGGTGGGTGGGTGCCCGGGTCGGCCGGGTCGACGGGTACTTCGCCGTACAGCGGCTGTGGAAGAACGAGTGGGACGGCGGCCGGGCGACCGTGCTGGAGCTGCGGCAGCAGTTGTTCTACGAGCCGCGCCCGCAGCTCTTCGTGCTTGCGGTCTCCGCGTGCCTGGTGCTCGGCGTCGTGCTGTACGCGCTGTGCGTCGCGGACCGGCAGCCGCTGCCGCTGCTGGTGTTCACCGGCGTGCTGCTGCTGGTGGTGCTGGGCAGCGCGGGCGTGTACTTCCCGCGGGCCCGCTTCCTGCTGCCCGGCTTCCCGCTGCTGCTTCCGCTCGCCCTGGCGCTGGCCCGGGCCCGCCGCCGGTCGACGGTGGCGGTGGTGCTGACGGGGGCCACCATGTTGTCGGCCTGGCTGGGCGCCCACATGCTCCTGGTCTGGCCGGGGCCCCCGTAGTCGGCTCGTCGTCAGCTCGCCACGGAGAGGACCACCAGCACCAGCGCGCCCGCCAGGGTCGGCGCGAGGACCTCGTACGACCAGCGGACCGAGATCCCGTCCTGGCCGCCCTGCTCGCGCCGTCCGCCCTGCTCCGTGCCGTACCGCTCGAACAGGTCGCGCATCTCGTCGATCGCCTCGTCCGCCTGTGCCCGCTGCACCGGCCGCAGCTCCGTCTCGCGGCCCTGCTGCTGGTCGCGTTCGCGCTTCATCTGCTGTCGGCTGGCGCGCTTGCGCTGGCGCAGGGAGACCGGGATCGCCCACATCGGGAACTTGGCGCCGTCCTTGGAGACGACCTCGGTGGAGTACGCGGCCCGGATCTGGCCGACCGCGCTCCACGGCAGGGTGATCGTCCGGAACGGGTTCCTGATCCGGACCCGGTCCTCGTTGGCGAACACCGCGGGCCGCAGGGTGAACGCGATGACCAGCGGCGCGGCGAAGAGGACGCCCGCGATGGCGTACACCGGCGTCAGGCCGTCGCCGCGGAAGACCGCGTCCCCGCCGAGCCAGGCCATCAGCGCCAGCAGCAGCCCACCGCCCACCATGCCCGAAGTCGACCGGTACGCGCGGTCGGCGTGGGTGGGCGCTTCGGACGACTTCGGCTTGCTCATGCGTCCGATTCTGCCGTACGACCGGAAACGGGCGCGCCGGCGGGCGGCACCGCGGGCCGGTGGCGCCCCGCCGCGGCCGCGGCCACCCGCCCCAGCGCCTCGTCCTTGCCGCAGGGGTGCGCGCCGAGCAGGGCCTGTCGGTTGACGATGCCGCGCTCGGCGCGCATCAGCCGCCAGCCGCGGCGCAGCAGGAAGGGCACGGACTTGCGGCCCTCGCGCAGATCGCGCAGCAGCCGGCGCCGGAAGGTGGTGGCGGGGCGTCCGCGCAGGCAGATCGCGTCGGCGAGGACGCCGAGTTCCTGGCAGCGGGTGACGATGTCGGCGGCGAAGATCCCCTCGGCGACGAAGAGCGGGGTGCGGTCGACGGCGAGGGCGTCCCGGCCGACGCGGGCGCTGGTGGCGATGTCGTACACCGGCACGTACGTGCGTCCGGTGCGGCACAGCTCCTCGATCGCCGCCACGGCCGCGTCCGCGTCCCACGACTTCGGGGAGTCCCAGTCGATGTCGGAGCTGTCGGGGACGAGCGGCAGGGTCGGGTCGTCGCACTCCTTGTAGAAGTCGTCGAGCCGCAGCACCGGCAGTCCCGTGCGCGCGGCCAGCGACGACTTCCCGGAGCCGGAGGGGCCCGCGAGCAGCAGCACGCGGGTGGCCGGGGAGGGTTGGGCGGGGATCGCAGTCACGGAACACCAGTGTGAGGCATTGCCCCGTGAAGGGGACCCACCGGGGAGGCGGTGGATCCGACGCCATCGCCTCAAATACCCTATGTGTCCGATCCATTACCCTCAGGCACAGATTGGTAGGCAGTCAGCCATGACCTCGCAGACCCCCTCCACCCCCCGACGGTTCGCCCTCGGTGCCGGGCTGACCGTCGCCGCGGTGGCCGCCGCTCTCGGCGCGGGCCAGACGGCGGCGCAGGCGGCCCCCGTCGCCGTGCCCGTGGGTGAACTCGGCGGCCTCGACGTGCTGGGCAGCGCCCTGTCGGGGCCGGGCGCCGGTGTGACGACCGCGCTCACGAACTCGGTGAGCGGCCTCGGCTACCTCAAGGAGCACCAGATCAACCCGCTGGCGCAGACGGGCGTCGACCCCCTGGCGAACGGCGTGGGCACCCAGGTCGCGGACTTCAAGCCGGTGGGTACGGACCTGGTGACGGGCCCGCTCTCGGACGGCGGCGCGCTGAAGGACCTGCCGGTCGTCGGCGGCTTGGTGCAGACCCTGCCGTTGTAGCCGCAGCGCGCGAGGGCCCTGCGGCCGTTCCGTGGAACGGTCGCAGGGCCCTCGGAGGTCAGCCGGTCAGGGACTCAGTACGACGAGCCCGCCGCGCCCAGGGCACCCGTGGGGTGCCACACCGTCTTCGTCTCCAGGAAGGCGGTCAGCCGGCCGGTGCCGGGGTCCGCGGCGAAGTCCACCGGACCCGGCCGCAGCACCCGCTTCATGTTGTCCGCCGCCGCGACCTCCAACTCCTTGGCCAGGGCCGCGTCCGCGCCGGCCAGGTCGATCGCGTTGACGTCCTGGTGGGCCGCGAGCGGCGCCGCCAGTTCCGCCGTACGGCCGGAGAGCACGTTCACCACCCCGCCCGGGACGTCGGAGGTGGCCAGCACCTCGCCGAGGGAGAGCGCGGGCAGCGGGGCCCGCTCGCTGGCGACGACCACGGCGGTGTTGCCGGTGGCGATCACCGGGGCGAGCACCGACACCAGGCCCAGGAAGGACGACTCCTGGGGGGCGAGGACCGCGACGACCCCGGTCGGCTCGGGCGTGGAGAGGTTGAAGTACGGGCCGGCGACCGGGTTCGCCCCGCCGACCACCTGTGCGATCTTGTCGGTCCAGCCGGCGTACCAGACCCAGCGGTCGACCGTCGCGTCCACGACGGCCGCCGCCTTCGACTTCGAAAGCCCCTCCGCCGCCGCGACCTCGCGGACGAACTGCTCGCGCCGGCCCTCCAGCATCTCCGCGACGCGGTACAGCACCTGTCCGCGGTTGTACGCGGTCGCGCCGGACCAGCCGCCGAACGCCTTGCGGGCCGCGACGACGGCGTCCCGGGCGTCCTTGCGGGAGGAGAGCGGCGCGTTCGCCAGCCACGCACCGGACTTGGAGTCGGTCACCTCGTACACCCGGCCGCTCTCGGAACGGGGGAACTTGCCCCCGACGTACAGCTTGTAGGTCTTGAACACGCTCAGTCGGGACTCAGACATCGAGGTAAGCCTCCAGGCCGTGGCGACCGCCCTCGCGGCCGAAGCCCGACTCCTTGTAGCCGCCGAAGGGCGAGGTCGGGTCGAACTTGTTGAAGGTGTTGGCCCAGACGACGCCGGCGCGGAGCTTGTTCGCGACCGCGAGGATGCGGGAGCCCTTCTCCGTCCAGATGCCGGCGGAGAGTCCGTACTGGCTGTTGTTGGCCTTGGCGACGGCCTCGTCCGGGGTGCGGAAGGTGAGCACCGAGAGCACCGGGCCGAAGATCTCGTCCCGGGCCACGGTGTGCGCCTGGGTGACGCCGGTGAACAGCGTGGGGGCGAACCAGTAGCCGTTGGACGGCAGTTCGCACGGGGCGCTCCAGCGCTCCGCGCCCTCCGCCTCGCCGGTCTCGGCGAGCGCGGTGATCCGGGCGAGCTGCTCGGCCGAGTTGATCGCGCCGATGTCGGTGTTCTTGTCGAGCGGGTCGCCCAGGCGAAGGGTGGCGAGCCGGCGCTTGAGCGCGTCCAGCAGCTCGTCCTGGATCGACTCCTGGACCAGCAGGCGCGAGCCGGCGCAGCAGACCTGGCCCTGGTTGAAGAAGATGCCGCTCACGATGCCCTCGACGGCCTGGTCGATCGGGGCGTCGTCGAAGACGATGTTCGCGCCCTTGCCGCCCAGCTCCAGGGTGAGCTTCTTGGCGCTGCCGGCGACCTGCCGGGCGATGGCCTTGCCGACGGCGGTGGAGCCGGTGAAGGCGACCTTGGCGACGTCCGGGTGGGCGACCAGCGCCGCGCCGGTGCGGCCGTCGCCGGTGACGATGTTGACGACGCCCTTCGGCAGTCCGGCCTGCCGGCAGATGTCGGCGAAGAACAGCGCGGACAGCGGGGTCGTCTCGGCCGGCTTCAGCACGACGGTGTTGCCGGTGGCCAGCGCGGGGGCGATCTTCCACGCCAGCATCAGCAGCGGGAAGTTCCACGGGATGACCTGCCCGGCCACCCCGAGCGGCTTCGGGTCCGGGCCGAAGCCCGCGTGGTCCAACTTGTCGGCCCAGCCGGCGTAGTAGAAGAAGTGCGCGGCGACCAGCGGCAGGTCCACGTCCCGGGTCTCCCGGATCGGCTTGCCGTTGTCCAGGGTCTCCAGGACGGCCAGCTCGCGGCTGCGCTCCTGGATGATCCGGGCGATCCGGAACAGGTACTTGCCGCGCTCCGCACCGGGCAGCGCCGACCACTTCTCGAACGCCTTGCCGGCGGCCCGCACCGCGCGGTCCACGTCCGCCTCGGTCGCCTGCACGTACTCCGCGAGGACCTCCTCCGTCGCGGGCGCGAGGGTCTTGTGCCGCTCGTCGCCCGAGCCGTCGGTGAACTCCCCGTCGATGAAGAGGCCGTACGCGGGCGCGATGTCGACGACCGCGCGCGACTCGGGCGCGGGGGCGTACTCAAATGGATTCGTCATCGGGCTCAGTCCACCGTTACGTAGTCGGGGCCGGAGTAGCGGCCGGTCGCCAGCTTCTGGCGCTGCATCAGCAGGTCGTTGAGCAGGCTGGAGGCGCCGAAGCGGAACCAGTGCGGGTCCAGCCAGTCCGTGCCGGCGGTCTCGTTCACCAGCACCAGGAACTTCACCGCGTCCTTGCTGGTGCGGATGCCGCCCGCGGGCTTCACCCCCACCTGCACGCCGGTCTGCGCCCGGAAGTCGCGGACGGCCTCCAGCATCAGCAGGGTGTTCGCCGGGGTGGCGTTGACCGCGACCTTGCCGGTCGAGGTCTTGATGAAGTCGGCGCCGGCGAGCATGCCGAGCCAGGAGGCGCGGCGGATGTTGTCGTACGTGGACAGCTCGCCGGTCTCGAAGATGACCTTCAGCCGGGCCGGGCCCGCGGCCTCCTTGACGGCGACGATCTCCTCGAACACCTTCAGGTAGCGGCCGGCGAGGAAGGCGCCGCGGTCGATGACCATGTCGATCTCGTCGGCCCCGGCGGCGACCGCGTCCCGGGTGTCCGCGAGCTTCACGCCGAGCGCGGCGCGGCCCGCGGGGAAGGCGGTGGCGACGGACGCGACCTTGACGTCGGCGCCGCCCAGCGCCTCCTTCGCGGTGGCCACCATGTCCGGATAGACGCAGACGGCGGCGGTCGTCGGCGCGGTCCGGTCGGTGGGGTCGGGCCACACGGCCTTGGCGGCGAGGGCCCGGACCTTGCCGGGGGTGTCCGCGCCTTCCAGGGTGGTGAGGTCGATCATCGAGACGGCCAGGTCGATGGCGTACGCCTTGGCGGACGTCTTGATCGACCGGGTCCCGAGGGAGGCGGCACGCGCTTCGAGTCCGACCGGGTCGACGCCGGGCAGCCCATGGAGGAACCGGCGAAGGGCCTGGTCGGACGCGGTCACGTCGGCGAGGGCGGAGGTGATGCGGGGCATGGTCACCACGAGAGCATATCTACGCGCGTAGCAGCCTGTACAGGGGAGTCACCGGAGAACGGGGAGCGGGGCCGGGAGCCGGGAGCCGAAGAAGAGGTACGGGCCCGGGAAGCGCAGATCCGGGAACGAGGCACGGGAAGCGAAGGCACGGGAGGGGAAGGCACGGGAGGGGAAGGCACGGGAGGGGAAGGCACGGGAGGGGAAGGCACGGGAGGGGAAGGCACGGGAGGGGAAGGCGGGGGAAAAAAGGACAAGGGGACAAGGGGAAAGGAGGAGCGGGGCCAGACAAGACCCCCCGGCCCGTCCAGCCCCGCTCAAAGGGTCCCCCACGAACCCTGTCCCCCGTGTCGGATGGCCCTGAAGTCCCCCCGGACCTCGTGCCACCCGGTCGATCGCGCCGCGTCCCCCGAAGCGAGCGCGCTCAGTTTCCCCCGTGGTCCCCCGACCTTCCCCCGTGGTCCCCCTCGTTTTCCCCCGTCGCCTTCAGGCCACCAGCTCGCCGAAGGACTCCTCCATGTCGCGGCCGAAGCTCAGGGCCTCGTCCTCCCGCATCCGGCGCAGCGAGCGCCAGATGCTGGACTTCACCGTGCCGACGCTGATGTCCAGGATCTCCGCGATCTCCGGGTCGGTGCGGCCCTCGTAGTAGCGCAGCACCAGCATCGTGCGCTGGAGTTCGGGCAGCCGGGCGAGCGCCTGCCACAGCACGGCCCGCAGTTCGGTCCCCCGCATCGCGTCGGTGTCGCTCGCCGTCTCCGGCAGCTCCTCCGTCGGGTACTCGTTGAGCTTGCGCCGGCGCCAGGCGCTGATGTGCAGATTGGTCATGGTGCGACGCAGGTAGCCCCCCACGGCCGCCTTGTCGCTGATCCGCTCCCAGGCCCGGTAGGTGGAGAAGAGCGCGCTCTGGAGCAGGTCCTCCGCCTCGAACCGGTCGCCCGTGAGGTGGTAGGCCGTGGCGTACAGCGAGGAGCGGCGCTCCTGGACGTACGCGGTGAACTCCGCCTCCGTGAGCGACTGCGCACTCGCCGCAGTCCCGGTCGCCCCCTTCGCGGCGGCCGGCTCGACCGACTCGTTCGCGGCGGCGGCGCCGTTCACGTCGACGACCGTCATGTACGGCGACGTCTTGTGCGGGCGGCCGGCGCTGCGGGCGCAGCCCCGTCCGGTCGCGACGCCGGCGCGGTCGGCGGCCCGGGTCATGTCGTGGAGGCGCGTGACAACAGCGGTTGAGGTGGTGCTGTGCAGCGTGTTCATCTCGCGCCCCCCGTCGAGTGGTGTCTGGGTTTCCCCGCCTTTCGCGTCTTGCCGTCGGCGATGACCACAAGCTTGCCGAGGCGATTTCATCGAGGTGTCCGCCGACTGTCACAGACCTGTCACAGGGCCCCCGCGGGAAGCGACCGGTGCACCGGTCGAACTCCGGGACGCCCATGGGTCAGAATGACCCCCGTGCCTTTCCTGTTGCTGATCGAGGACGACGACGCCATCCGCACGGCCCTCGAACTCTCCCTGACGCGCCAGGGCCACCGTGTGGCCACCGCGGCGACGGGCGAGGACGGCCTGAAACTGCTCCGCGAGCAGCGGCCCGATCTGATCGTGCTGGATGTCATGCTGCCCGGGATCGACGGCTTCGAGGTGTGCCGTCGCATCCGCCGTACCGACCAGTTGCCGATCATCTTGTTGACCGCGCGCAGCGACGACATCGACGTCGTCGTGGGGTTGGAGTCCGGGGCCGACGACTACGTCGTCAAGCCCGTCCAGGGCCGGGTCCTGGACGCCCGCATCCGCGCCGTGCTGCGGCGCGGGGAGCGCGAGGCCACGGACTCGGCGACCTTCGGCTCGCTGGTCATCGACCGCTCGGCGATGACGGTCACCAAGAACGGTGACGACCTCCAGCTCACGCCGACCGAGCTGAGACTCCTGCTGGAACTGAGCCGCAGACCGGGGCAGGCGCTGTCCCGGCAGCAGTTGCTGCGGCTGGTGTGGGAACACGACTACCTCGGGGACTCCCGACTGGTGGACGCCTGCGTGCAGCGGCTGCGGGCGAAGGTGGAGGACGTGCCCTCGTCCCCGACCTTGATCCGCACCGTCCGGGGCGTGGGCTACCGACTGGACGTCCCTCAGTGATCCGACCGTTCTGCCGGCCGCTCACCGGGCCACTCCCCCGACCGTCCCTGCCGCCGGGCCGCCTCCGCACGGGTGCCGCTCGGTGAGCCGTACCGCACGACGCTTCATACGCACCGGACTGCGCTGGACGAGCCTGCGGCTGCGGCTCGTGGTCGTCTTCGCCGTGGTCGCTCTGACCGCCGCCGTGTCGGCGTCCGGCATCGCGTACTGGCTCAACCGCGAGGCGGTGCTGACCCGTACGCAGGACTCGGCGATCGACGACTTCCGCGGCCAGATGCAGGGCCAGGCGGCGACGCTGCCGCTGAACGCGACCCAGGAGGAACTCCAGGCCGCGGCCGAGCAGATGAGCCACGGCAAGGCGGGTTACAACGTGCTCCTGATCGGGGAGCGCGCCAAGGGCAAGCCGGTGGCCGGGGCTTCCGACCCGGACGAGTTCACCTACGACGACGTGCCGCAGCGGCTGCGCGAGCAGGTGGGCAAGCGGCAGGCGACGGGAGCCGGCAACTCCGCCCCGTACCACCTGTACTGGCAGCGCATCGAGCGCGACGGCAAGCCGTACCTCGTCGGCGGCACCAAGATCGTCAACGGTGGTCCCACGGGCTTCCTCTTCAAGTCCCTCGACCAGGAGAGCAAGGACCTCAACACCCTGGCCTGGTCGCTCGGGATCGCGACCGCACTGGCGCTGGCCGGCTCGGCGCTGCTCGCGCAGGCCGCGGCGACGACGGTCCTCAAGCCGGTGCGCCGACTCGGCGACGCGGCCCGCAGGCTCGGCGAGGGCGAGCTCGACACCCGGCTGCGGGTCTCGGGCACGGACGAACTCGCGGAGCTGGCGCGCACCTTCAACAAGACCGCGGAGTCGTTGGAGAAGCAGGTCGCGGACATGAGCGCGCGGGAGGAGTCGAGCCGGCGCTTCGTCGCGGACATGTCCCACGAGCTGCGTACGCCGCTGACCGCGCTGACCGCGGTCACGGAGGTGCTGGAGGACGAGGTCGACAACCTGGACCCGATGATCGCGCCCGCGGTGAACCTGGTGGTGAGCGAGACCCGGCGGCTGGGCGACCTGGTGGAGAACCTGATGGAGGTGACCCGCTTCGACGCGGGCACCGCGAAGGTCGTCCTGGACACGGTGGACGTCGCCGACCAGGTCACGGCCTGCATCGACGCCCGGGCGTGGCTGGACGCGGTGGAGTTGGACGCCGAGCGCGGCATCATGGCGCGGCTGGACCCGCGGCGCCTCGACGTCATCCTCGCGAACCTGATCGGCAACGCGCTCAAGCACGGCGGCTCCCCGGTGCGGGTGTCGGTGCGCGCGGTGGACCCGAAGACGGGGGCGACCTCGCGCGAGAACACCGGCGGCGAGCTGGTGATCGAGGTGCGGGACCACGGCCCCGGCATCCCCGAGGACGTGCTGCCGCACGTCTTCGACCGCTTCTACAAGGCGAGCGCGTCCCGGCCTCGGTCCGAGGGCAGCGGGCTCGGGCTCTCCATCGCGGTGGAGAACGCGCACATCCACGGCGGCACCATCACGGCCGCGAACTCGCCGGACGGCGACGGCGCGGTGTTCGTGCTGCGGCTCCCGCGGCCCGATGCTCCGAACCCCGACCCCGACGCCGACGGTCAGGACCCGGAGCCCGGAGAGGAAGGCGTGCGGTGACGCGAGCAGTCGGCGACGGAACCGGCCGGGGCCGGCGGCCGTACGCCTGGTGCGCGCTGCTGGTGGGCGCGCTGGCGCTCACGGGCTGCGGCATCCGCCCCACCCAGGTGCCGGTCGACGGCGGCCCCGCGCCGTCGCGGGTGCCGTGCGAGGTGAGCGGCGGCGCGGTGGACCGGGCGCATCCGCAGGTGATCCCGGTACGGATCTACCTGGTCTGCGGCTCGCAACTGGTGGCCGTCGACCGTACGGCGAAGGCCCCGACGACGAGCTCGGGCGACCCGGCCCGCAGCACGCTCCAGGCGGCCCGGGCGGTGCTGGCGGAGTTGCAGCGGGAGCCGTCGGACGCGGAGCAGGAGGCGGGCTTCTCCACGCACGTCCCGAAGCCGATGACGATCGGCCCGGCCCGCGCCGACGACCCTCGGTCGGCCCTCCGTCTGAGCCGCCAGCCGGAGGACCTGGAGCCCCAGTCCCTGTCGCAACTCGTCTGCACGCTGGCGGAGAACCGGGTGGGCGTGCTGGACGGCGCGGTGCTGTTGGGCGGCCCGGGTTCGTACGCCCCCCGGGCGTACGACTGCCCCCCGGAGTCCAAATCCCGCCCCAAGGACCCCCTCCCGACCCGCTCCCCCTCACCGTCCTGAACCCACTTCCAGGCACTGCGCGATGCGCTGTGCGCCCTTTCGGCGTGCCCGCCGCTTCCTCTGCGGGTTGCGTTCGCCCCTGCGAGTGCATCGTGGTTGTTCGCGCAGTTCCGCCCCCCGTGCCCAGCGACCAGGGCATGGGTACTTAGGGGCGCGAGGAACTGCGCGAGCAACCAGAAGCCGGCCCGCGGGCGCCAACGCTCCCCCCGTACCCGCGCCCCGAGGGCACGGGGCACAGGGCGGGGAGCTCGCGGGCAACCAAAAGGCGCACGAGAAGCAGCGCGTGCAACCGGGAACCGGGACACGCCGGGGCAGCGTCTTGTGTGGCGTGCAGGTTCAAGGTAAGCGCGGCAACACCGCCATCCGCTTCCGCGCAGCAGGCGGCGTCCTCCTCCTCGCGCACCTGCTGCTCGTCGGATGGCTCACCCTGCGCCCGCTCGACGTCCCCTGGGTCGCCGCCGCCAATCTGGAGCTGTTCGCCGGGATCGAGGCGAGCCTCGCACTCGGCCCGGTGGAGGCCGCCCAGCGCATCGGCGGGGCCCTCGCGCTGCTCGCCCCGCTGGGCGTCCTGCTGCCGATGGCCGGCGGCAGCCTCACCGCGTCCACGCTGGGATCGCTGGTGCGCACGGTCGCCGCGGGCGCGCTGATCTCGCTCGGCATCGAACTGTTGCAGACCGGCATCGCCGGCCGCGTGATGGACGTGGACTCGCTCCTGCTGAACAGCGCCGGCGTCGCGCTGGCCCACCTGTTGGTGGTCCCGGCCGCCCGCGCGCGGCTGCGCCGTCGGCTGCCGCCGCCCGCCGCCCGGCCGCCCCGTGAGGAGGTCGTGGCCCGTCCCGTCCTTGCGGATGACGTGGCTCAGGGGTCGACCCCGACGATTCCCAGGGTCGGGATCGCCCCGTAGAGCGACGCTTTGCCCGCTTCGAGCGACGACGCTGGAGTCATCTTCACCGACTCGCTAAGGAGCCCGCCATGACCGCACTTGTCCGCCCGCGTCAGGGACGCATGATCGGTGGGGTCTGCGCAGCGCTGGCGTCGCGCTTCGGCACCTCCGCGACCACGATGCGCGTCGTCTTCGTCGCCTCGTGCCTGCTGCCCGGACCGCAGTTCCTGGTCTATCTCGCCCTGTGGGTCTTCCTGCCGGCGGAGAAGACCGCCTCGACCGCTTGGTGACCTGGACGGACGAACGGGGCGGGCGCGCGCACCGTGGCGCGCACCCGCCCCGTCGGCCTGCCGTTCACGGGGAAGAGACGGCGGGAGAGGGATCTTCCGGGATCACCGGGGTCAGGTGAGACCGCCGCCCGTGAGCCCGCCGACCGGCAGCCCGCCGAGCAGGCCGGAGACCGGGTCGCCGCTGGCGCCCTTGCCGCCGAGCACGCGCTCGCCCGCGCCCTGGAGGGTGCCGGGAAGGGTGCTCGCGCTCTCGGTGAGGGCGTTCTGCGCACCGCTCAGCGAGTCGGGCGCGCCAGCGGGCAGCTGGGTGAGGGTGTCCTGGACCGGCACCACGCTGGTGACGGTGTCGAGCGAAGGCGCCGCGGGGAGCGCGGCGGGGGCTGCAGCGGCGGTGCCCGCGGCGGCAGCGGCGAAGGCGGCGCCGAGCGCGGTGACACCGAGGGTCTTGACTGCGGACTGCTTCATCAGGGTCGTCCTCGTAACGGGAACAGGAGCGGCTCCGCAAGCTAGCCACCGGTCCGAGGGCGTGGCAAACACCCCGGGGCGGCGGTTTGTTGACGTTCCCGACCGCCCCGGGATTCGTACGATCAGCGTTCTGACGGTGTGGATTCGCTGGTCACAGCGGTCTGCCTGAACAGCCATTCGGACTTCAGCTCGGCGTAGCCGGGCTTGATGACGTCATTGATCATGGCGAGGCGTTCGTCGAAAGGGATGAACGCGGACTTCATCGCGTTGACGGAAAACCACTGCATGTCGTCGAGCGTGTAGCCGAAGGTCTCGGTCAGCACCTCGAACTCGTGGCTCATGCTGGTGCCCGACATAAGCCTGTTGTCCGTGTTGACGGTGGCCCGGAAGTGCAGCCGGCGCAGCAGCCCGATGGGGTGCTCGGCGTACGAGTCGGCGGCGCCGGTCTGGAGGTTGGAGGTCGGGCACAGCTCCAGCGGGATGCGCTTGTCCCGGACGTACGAGGCGAGTCGGCCGAGTCGGACGCCGCCGTCCTCGTCGACCTCGATGTCGTCGATGATCCGCACGCCGTGCCCGAGGCGGTCGGCCCCGCACCACTGGAGCGCCTGCCAGATGGACGGCAGCCCGAAGCCCTCCCCCGCGTGGATGGTGAAGTGGTTGTTCTCCCGCTTCAGGTACTCGAAGGCGTCGAGGTGGCGGGTGGGCGGGTAGCCGGCCTCGGCGCCGGCGATGTCGAAGCCGACGACGCCCAGGTCGCGGTAGCGGTTGGCCAGTTCGGCGATCTCCAGGGCGCGGGCGGCGTGGCGCATGGCGGTGAGCAGGGCGCCGACGCGGATGCGGTGGCCGGCGGCGCGGGCGATGCGCTCGCCCTCGCGGAAGCCCTCGTTCACCGCCTCCACGACCTCTTCGAGGCTCAGCCCGCCCTCCAGGTGCTGTTCGGGGGCGTACCGCACCTCCGCGTACACGACGCCGTCCTCGGCGAGGTCCACCGCGCACTCGGCGGCGACGCGGACCAGGGCGTCGCGGGTCTGCATGACGGCGCAGGTGTGCGCGAACGTCTCCAGATAGCGCTCCAACGACCCGGAGTCGGCGGCCTCCCGGAACCAGACGCCCAGCTTGTCGGGCTCGGTCTCGGGCAGGGCGTCGTACCCCGTCTCACGGGCGATGTCGATGATCGTGCCGGGACGCAGCCCGCCGTCGAGGTGGTCGTGGAGGAGCACCTTCGGCGCGCGACGGATCTGGTCCGTGGTGGGCGTGGTGAGGGTCTGGCTCGTCATTTGCGCACTCTAAGCCCTACGCGCGTAGAACGCTCCGTGGAGATATGTAACAGTGATCGCGCGGACGGGTGGCGTACCCCCGGGGTTCTGAGAGTGTGCTGTCGTGACAGGGCGTACGAGCGGTCGCACGACGACCACGGCGAAGCGAGGGGCCCGGCTGGGCAGGGCGTACGGCGGGCGGAGCGGTGCGCCCGCGGTCGACGGGGGCGGCGGGGCCGGCGCCGGGGGCGTCGGCGGCGTCGTGCTCGTGTTGCCGGACGGCGAGCCGGAGTCGACCCGCGGTCCGTCGCGCCGCGCGCACCTGTCGGCGCTGTCCCTGGGGCGGGCGCTGGCCCGCGGCGGGCGCTCGGACGGGCTGGTGGTCTTCCCGGTGCACTACCGCAGCCGCGGCTGGAACGGCGCGGAAGCGGGGCCGGCGGCGGACGCGGACTGGGCGCTGGCGGAGGTCACCCGTCGTTACGGCGACATACCCGTGTGCCTCGCGGGCCACGGCCTCGGCGCCCGGGCCGCGCTGCGGTCGGCGGGGCATCCGGCGGTGTCGTCCGTACTGGCGATGGCCCCCTGGCTGCCGCGGCAGGGCGCGGAGGATCCGCCGGAGCCGGTGAAGCAGTTGGTGGGCCGCCAGGTCCTGATCGTGCACGGCACGAACGACGCACGGGCCGATCCGGACCTGTCGTACCGGCTGGCGGAACGGGCGAAGAAGGCGAACCGGGACACGTGCCGGTTCGAGGTCCACACGGACGGCAACGCGCTGCGCCAGCACCACGCGGAGGTGCTGGCCCTGGCGGTCGACTTCGTGCGGGGTTCGCTGTTCCCGCACCCCTATGCCCGCCCGATCGCAGACGCCCTGGCGGCACCGCCGCCGCTGGGCCTGCGCATGCCGCTGGCGGCGGGCTTCGGCAAGTCCCTCCGCCACTGAATTCCTTGTGGCTCGGTTCGACTCCGGGGTGTTTTGACAGGCTCGACGACTGAATTCTTTGTGGCTCGGTTCGGCTCCGGGGTGTTTTAGCAGGCTCGACGGTCGATCATGCTCAGCCGTTCGTACCTCACGGCCTGCGCGTGTTCTCCCTTGCTCCCCCGCACACCCCTTCGCCTCACTCGCCCTCCACCGCACCCGGGCGGCGGGCCGTGTCGGTCCCTGCGGCCCGGTGGCGGGTTTGTCGCGCAGTTCCGCCCCCTACGCCCAGAGGGCGTCGGGGACCCCCAGCACCCCTAAACCCCTTGTGCCCCAGCTCGCAGACAAGTGACGGGGGAAGCGAAACAGGGGCGCTGGGGGTCCCCCCACGCCCTCTGGGCGTAGGGGGCGGAACTGCGCGAACAACCACGATGCACCCGCAGAGGCCAACGCTCCCGCGGGGAAACGGTGTGCGTGCCCATAGGGGCCCGTACCCGCAGGGCACGGAAGTGCGCGAGCCCGCCACCAAGTCGCGGAGGGGGACGCGCGCGCAGGGGAACGGCGCGCGCCCCCACCGTCCGCCTACTTCGGCAGGAGGTGGCCGCGGCGGCTCAACAGGAACTTCTTGAACGCGGCCACCGGAGGCGTGTCGGGGTGGCCGTCCAGCCACGCCAGGCCGATCTCGCGGACCGCGCGCGGGGAGGTGACCGTCAGTTCCACCACGCCCGGGCGGGGCACCGCGGGCGGCGGCAGGAGGGCCACCCCGAGGCCCGCCGCCACCAGGCCGCGCAGGGTCTCCGCCTCCTCGCCCTCGAAGGCGATCTTGGGGCTGAAGCCGGCCTCCGCGCACAGCGCGTCGGTGATGCGGCGCAGGCCGTACCCGGGCTCCAGGGTGACGAAGACATCGTCCGCGGCCTCCGCGAGGCGGACCCGGCGGCGCGCCGCGAGGCGGTGGTCGTCGGGGACGACCAGACGCAGGCGCTGCTCGTCGAGGCGGCGGGCGACCAGGTCGGGCGCGTCCGGCACCGGCGAGGTCAGGCAGAGGTCGAGCTCGCCGGTGCGCAGCCCGCCGAGCATCGCCTCGCCGTAGTTCTGCACGAGGGTGAACCGCACCTTGGGGTGGTCCGCCCGGAACGCCCGCAGCAGCGCCGGCACCGTCTCCGAGCCCATGGTGTGCAGGAAGCCGAACGCGACCTTCCCCGCGCGCGGGTCCGCGTCCGCCCGCACCTCGTCCGCGGCGCGCTCGACCTCGCCGAGGGCCCGTTCCACCGAGGCGAGGAAGGTGCGGCCGGCGGGCGTCAGCGAGACCGTGCGGCCCTTGCGGGCGAACAGCGTGACGCCGAGGTCCTGTTCGAGGCGTACGACGGCGCGCGACAGGGTGGACTGGGGCACGCCCATCTCCAGCGCGGCGCGCGTCACGTGCTCGTGGCGGGCCACCCCGGCGAAGTACGCCAGGCGTGGCGCAAGCACCATGGACATGTCTTCTGTGTCACTACCGTGTGACAGCCACTTCTCTGAACTGCGGTCATGCGCCATGGGAACGATTATCGCCGTTCCATGCATTGGACGCATGAGTTCGGCCGGCCGTACGTTCATGGCATGCCTGCTGCCAGTACCGAGGCGTCCACTCCGGTGGGCGCCGTCGCCGCGAAGTCCCTGCCTCCCCTGCCCCCGACTCCTCGATCCGAACCGCTCGCACCGGGACTGCCCGGCTACCGCCGGATGAGCCTCGCGCTCTTCGCCGCGGGCGTGGCCGCCTTCGCGCTCCTCTACTCCACGCAGGCACTGCTGCCCGCCGTCTCCGCCGACTTCGGCGTGACGGCTTCGGCGGCGAGTTGGACCCTCACCGCGGCGACCGGCGCACTGGCCCTCTTCGTCCTGCCGCTCAGCGCGCTCTCCGAGCGCTTCGGACGGCGCACCCTGATGACGGTCTCCCTGACCGTCGCCGTCGCCGTCGGGCTGCTGGTGCCGTTCGCGCCGAGCCTGGAGGCGCTGGTCGTGCTGCGCGCCGTGCAGGGCGCGGCGCTGGCGGGGGTGCCCGCGTCCGCGATGGCGTACCTCGCGGAAGAGGTCCGCCCGCGGGCGCTGATCGCCGCGATCGGACTCTTCGTCGCGGGCAACAGCATCGGCGGGATGAGCGGCCGGATCGTCACCGGCTGGGCCTCCCAACTGGGCGGCTGGCGCGCCGGACTCGCCGCCGTGGGCCTGCTGGCGCTGGTGGGCGCGGTGGTCTTCCGCCTCCTGCTGCCCAAGCCCCGCGGCTTCACGCCCGCCCCGCTCAGCCCGAAGGCGCTGGGTTCGACGGTCCGCGGGCACCTCTCGAACCCGCTGCTGCTGCGGCTGTACGTGATCGGCGCGCTCTTCATGACCGTGTTCGGCGCGGTCTACACGATGATCGGCTACCGGCTGACGGAGGCGCCCTTCGACCTCCCCGAGGGCGTCGTCGGCTCGATCTTCCTGGTCTACCTCGTCGGTACGGTCTCCTCCGCGGCCTCCGGCCGGCTGGTGGGCCGCATGGGGCGGCGCGGCGCGCTGTACGCCGCCGTGGTCACCACCGCGGCCGGGCTGCTGCTCTCCCTCTCCGACTCGTTGACCGCGGTGCTGCTGGGGCTGGTGCTGATCACGGCCGGCTTCTTCGCCGGGCACGCGGTCGCCTCCTCCTCGGTGAGCCGTACGGCGACGACGGGCCGGGCGCAGGCGTCGGCGCTGTACCAGTCCGCGTACTACGTCGGCAGCAGCGTCGGCGGTGCGCTCGGCGCGATCGCCTTCCACTCCGGCGGCTGGGCGGGCACCGTGGCGCTGGGCCTGCTGGCGGTCGTCGGCGTCGTGTCGATCACGGGGTACGGGAGTTGGTCGGCGGCGCGGGCGGCTGCGCGGGGCGCAGTGGGCTGACCCCACGGCGCGGACCGTACGGCCGGCGCCTTTGTCGCAAAACCGAGACGTCTCCCGTACAACTGCGGCTCCCGTCCCTTCGTCCAACCCTTCAGAGAGCCGGTGCAACGGCCGGCTCCGCTGGGGAAGATCGCTGGAAATCCCAGAAGTTCCTGTCGATCGAAGGGGAAATGGGGGGCACCACATGAAGAACGTACGCAGACGCGCGGGGGTCGTGCTCGGAGTCGTGGGCATGGTCGTGCCGTTGGCCGTGGTCTTCGGCTCGGGCACCGCGCAGGCGGCGTCGGCCTGTACCGCGTCCGCGGGACCGCACCAGAAGCAGGTGGAGAAGTTCCTCGGGCGGCCGGTCGACGGCAAGCAGTCGACGGCGGACTGCCGGGCGATCCGCTCCTTCCAGGCGCAGCACGGGATCACCCCGGCCGCCGGGTACGCGGGCCCGCTGACCTGGCGGACGATGGACACCATCCTCCAGCAGCGCGCCGCCGGCTCCACCCCGAACAAGGCGGGGAAGTGCCCGACGAACAAGGGCCGGATCGCCTGTGTCGACCTGACCCGCCAGTTGACCTGGATCCAGGACGGGTCGAAGCTGAAGTACGGGCCGGTTCCGGTGCGCACCGGACGGGACGGCGCGGAGACGCGGACCGGTCTGAAGAAGGTGTACTGGAAGAACATCAACCACGTCTCGTCGCTGTACGGCGTGAAGATGCCGTACGCGCAGTTCTTCGACCGCGGGCAGGCGTTCCACTCGACGACCAAGTCGATGTACAACCCGCCGGGTTCCGCGGGGTGCGTCAACATGCGTCCCGCGGACGCCAAGGCGTACTGGAACCTGCTGAAGAACGGCGACGAGGTGTACGTATACGGTCGGAAGCCGGGAACCTGAGCCGCGTTGTCAGTGCGCTCCTGTAGGTTCCCGACCCTAGGACTGGTTCCGATGGGTTACAGGGGTGGACCCCAATGAGCGAGCTGAGCGATCTGACGACCGCGCGGGAACCGCAGGAGTCGCAGGAAGCACAGGCAACACCGGCAACACAGGAAGACCTGGAGCGTTACCGGCGCGAGCTGACCGGTTACTGCTACCGGATGCTGGGCTCCTCCTTCGAGGCGGAGGACGCCGTCCAGGACACCATGGTGCGTGCCTGGCGGAGCGTGGAGAAGTTCGAGGGGCGTTCGTCGCTGCGGTCCTGGCTCTACCGCATCGCGACGAACGTCTGCCTCGACATGTTGAACGCGGGCAAGCGCCGGGCCCGCCCGATGGACCTGTCCGACCCGACGCCGGTCGCGCAGGCCCAGCTCAGCAGCCGCCCGGAGGCCACCTGGCTGGAGCCGGTGCCCGACGGGCGGGTGCTGCCGTCGGTGGCGGACCCCGCGGAGACCGCCGTCGAGCGGGAGACGATCCGGCTCGCCTTCGTCGCGGCGCTCCAGCACCTGCCGCCGAAGCAGCGCGCGGTGCTGATCCTGCGCGAGGTGCTGGCGTGGAAGGCCAGTGAGGTCGCCGAACTGCTGGGCACCACCGTCGCTTCGGTGAACAGCGCCTTGCAGCGCGCGCGGGCGACGCTCGCCGAGTCCCCGCCGGCGCCGAGCGACCAGGCCGACCCGCTGGACGAGGAGCAGCGCGAGCTGCTGGAGCGGTACGTCGCCGCCTTCGAGGGGTACGACATGGAGGCGCTCACCGCCGTCCTGCACGACGACGCCACGCTCTCCATGCCGCCGTACGACCTCTGGCTCCAGGGCCACGAGAACATCGTCGGTTGGATGCTGGGCGTCGGCTCGGTCTGCCGCGGGTCCCGGCTGGTGCCGACCGTGGCCAACGGCATGCCGGCCTTCGCGCACTACCACGAGGCGGAGGACGGCAACGGCCACACTCCGTGGGCGCTCATGGTCATGGACATCCGGGACGGCAAGATCGCGGGGATCAACTCCTTCCTGGACACCGCGCGTTGGTTCCCGATGTTCGACCTCCCGGACCGGCTGGCACCGGAGGAGTCCTAACCGGGCTCCTCCTGGGGCTGATGGGTCTCGGTGGGCTCGGTGAGGCAGCCGAGGCCCACGAGGTGCAGTAGCTCCCGCAGTTCGGGACGTACGTCGTGCAGGTGCAGCCGGGCGCCGTGGCGGCGGGCGGTGAGGTGGAGGCGGGCGACCGCCTCCACCGCGGCGAGGTCGGCCGGCAGCGCCGCCACGTCGCACACCGCCTCGACGGGTGTCGCGCCGTCGTGGCCCGTTTCGTCGATCCGGGCGCCCAGCTCCGCGCAGAGCGTCGGCACCTCACTGCCGCTGACCCGGCCGGTGACCCGTATGACGACGGTCTCCGGCCCGGGCCGCGGTCCGGGCCGGCCGTCGCGCTCCCCCGGCTCCGAGGCTGCTTGCGTACTGCGGCACATGGCTCACGGTCCCCGTTCCGTCGCTCTGCGAACATCTCCTGCGGTGTGGACCGGGGCGGGCGCGATTTCTCATCGCCGCGGCCCGCACCCCGCCGCGGCGCGCGCCTTTCTGCGCAGGCGCACCGCCCACTGCGGGAACGGGGGGACCCCAGCGCCCCAAAAGGTCCTCGCCGTTTCCCTGCGGGAGCGCTGGTCCCTGCGGCCCGGTGGTGCCCAGGTGGCGCTGGAGCCCCCGTACGCCCTCCGGGCACAGGGGGAGGAACTGCGCGGACAGCCGCCCACCGGGTCGCAGAGGGCGACGTGTCCGCGGAGGGGCTAGGCGATGCGGTCCAGGACGATCGGGGGCGGCGTGAAGTCCGTGCCCGCCGGCTCGATGGAGTACGCGCCGGTCAGGGACTCCAGCGCGTAGTCGAACTTCTCCGGAGTGTCGGTGTGCAGCGTCAGCAGCGGCTGGCCCGCCGTCACCGTCTCGCCCGGCTTCGCGTGCAGTTCCACGCCCGCGCCCGCCTGGACCGGGTCCTCCTTGCGGGCGCGGCCCGCGCCCAGGCGCCAGGCGGCGAGGCCGACGTCGTACGCGTCGAGGCGGGTGAGCACGCCGGAGGCGGGCGCCGTGACGACGTGCTGCTCGCGCGCGATCGGCAGCGCGGCGTCCGGGTCGCCCCCCTGCGCGCTGATCATGCGGCGCCACACGTCCATCGCGGAGCCGTCGGCCAGCGCCTTCGCCGGGTCGGCGTCCGGCAGCCCGGCCGCGGTCAGCATCTCGCGGGCGAGGGCGAGGGTCAGCTCGACGACGTCGGCGGGGCCGCCGCCGGCCAGCACCTCGACGGACTCGCGGACCTCCAGCGCGTTGCCGGCGGTCAGCCCGAGCGGGGTGGCCATGTCGGTGAGCAGGGCCACCGTCCGTACGCCGCTGTCGTTGCCGAGCGCGACCATGGTCGAGGCCAGCTCGCGGGCGTCGTCCAGGGTCTTCATGAAGGCGCCGGAGCCGACCTTGACGTCCAGCACCAGGGAGCCGGTGCCCTCGGCGATCTTCTTCGACATGATCGAGGAGGCGATCAGCGGGATGGCCTCGACGGTGCCGGTGACGTCGCGCAGCGCGTACAGCTTCTTGTCGGCGGGGGCGAGCCCGTCGCCGGCCGCGCAGATCACCGCGCCGGTGGTGTCGAGGACGTTCAGCATCTCCTCGTTGCTGAGCAGCGCGCGCCAGCCGGGGATGGACTCCAGCTTGTCGAGGGTGCCGCCGGTGTGGCCCAGCCCTCGGCCGGAGAGCTGCGGCACGGCCGCGCCGCAGGCGGCGACCAGCGGGGCGAGCGGCAGGGTGATCTTGTCGCCGACGCCGCCCGTGGAGTGCTTGTCCGCGGTGGGCCGGGCGAGCGAGCCGAAGTCCATCCGCTCGCCGGAGGCGATCATCGCGGCGGTCCAGCGGGCGATCTCGGTGCGGTTCATGCCGTTCAGCAGGATCGCCATCGCCAGCGCCGACATCTGTTCGTCGGCGACCGTGCCGCGGGTGTACGCGTCGATGACCCAGTCGATCTGCTCGCCGGTCAGCTCGCCCCGGTCCCGCTTGGTGCGGATGACGGAGATGACGTCCATGGGTGTGCCTCCTGTGGTGCGGGAAAACCTGGTGGTGCGGGAAAAAGGGCCGCGGCCCTTCTCCTCCGGTGTGGCCACCGGAGGAGAAGGGCCGCGCATCAACGTGTCATGCCAGATGGGCCGGGCCGAACGGCTGCGGGAACAGCTCGGCGAGCGTGACCACGCCCTCGGGCGTGTCGAGCAGCAGCTCGGGCCCGCCGAACTCGAACAGGAGCTGACGGCACCGGCCGCACGGCACGAGGCGCGCGCCCCGGCCGTCGACGCAGGCGAAGTGCGTCAACCGGCCGCCGCCGGTGAGCTGGAGTTGCGAGACCAGCCCGCACTCGGCGCACAGGGACAGGCCGTACGAGGCGTTCTCGACGTTGCAGCCGGTCACGGTGCGGCCGTCGTCGACGCGGGCGGCCACGCCGACCGGGTAGTGCGAGTACGGGACGTACGCCCGGCCCATGGCCGTGCGCGCCAGCTCCCGCAGCGACTCCCAGTCGAACGTGTCCGAACCGCTGCCGACGTGCGAACCGTTGCCGCCGTCCGGGGCGGTGCCGCCGTCCGGGGCGTTGCCGCCGTCCGGGGCGGTGCCGTCGTCCGCCGCTCCGGTGGCGTCGGGCGCGGTCACTTGCCCTGGCCCTTGCGGTAGCGCATGCCGTCCGCCTTCGGCATTCTCAGCCGTTGCGCGGAGAGCGACAGCACCAGCAGCGTCACGACGTACGGGGTCGCGGTGACGAACTCCGTCGGGACGGTGTCCGTGCCCAGGTACCAGACCAGGACGCCGGCGCCGATGACGGCGCTGATCGTCGCCGGCACGAAGCTCTTGCGGTAGAACTTCCAGATCGCGATGCCGACCAGCACCACGACCAGCAGCAGGAGCAGCGCGTGCACGGACTGGCCGCCGTTGCGGAGCTGGAGCGCGTCGGCGTAGCCGAAGAGGCCGGCGCCCATCGCGAGCCCACCGGGCCGCCAGTTGCCGAAGATCATCGCCGCGAGGCCGATGTAACCGCGGCCGCCGGTCTGGCCCTCGTTGTAGATGTGCGAGGTGACCAGGGCGAGGAAGGCGCCGCCGAGGCCGGCCATGCCGCCGGAGGCGATCACGGCGATGTACTTGTACTTGTAGACGTTCACGCCCAGGGACTCGGCCGCGATCGGGTTCTCGCCGCAGGAGCGCAGCCGCAGTCCGAAGCCGGTCTTCCACAGCACCACGAAGGTGCCGACGAAGAGCAGGATCGCCACGATCGTCAGCAGCGAGACGTTGGTGACCAGGCCGCCGAGGACGCCGGCGACGTCGGAGACGAAGAACCACTCGTGCTTCTCGATCGACTTCAGGCCGTCGGAGATGCCGGGGAACGTCACCGTGCCGATGTCGTCGGACGGCGGGGACTGCTTGGGGCTGCCGCCCTTGGCCGCCGCCTCGCCGGAGTTGAACCACAGCTTGGCGAAGTAGGTGGTCATGCCGAGCGCGAGGATGTTGATCGCGATGCCGGAGATGATGTGGTCGACGCCGAAGGTGACCGTGGCGATCGCGTGCAGCAGCCCGCCGAACATGCCGCCGAGGACGCCGGCGAGCACGCCGATCCAGGGGTCGGTCTGCCAGCCGGCCCAGGCGCCGAAGAAGGTGCCGAGGATCATCATGCCTTCGAGGCCGATGTTCACCACGCCCGCGCGCTCGGCCCACAGGCCGCCGAGGCCGGCGAGGCCGATGGGCACGGCCATCGACAGTGCGGCGCTGATCTGGCCGGAGGAGGTGATGTCCTCCGCGCCGGTGATCACCCGGACCGCGGAGAGGGCGATCAGTGCGCCCGCGATCAGCAGCAGGATGACGGGGAAGGACAGGCGGGTGCGGCCGCCCTTGCCGCTGCTCACCTTGGGTGCGGTGGGCGGCGGAGTCGAGGTCGCCGTGGCGCTCACGCCGACACCTCCTGCTTGTCGGTGTTGCCGTTGCCGTTGCTGTTGCCGTTGCTGTTGTTGCGGGCCTGCGCGGCGAGCTTGGCGCCGACCTGCCGCTGCTGGCGCTTGAGGCCGTAGCGGCGTACGACCTCGTACGCGATGACGACGCACAGGACGATGACGCCCTGGATGACGCCGACGATCTCCTTGTCGTAGCCCTTGAATTCGAGTTGGCCGCTGCCGCGCTCCAGGAAGGCCCAGAGCAGGGCGCCGAGCGCGATGCCGACGGGGTGGTTGCGGCCGAGGAGGGCGATGGCGATGCCGGTGAAGCCGATGCCGAGGGGGAAGTCACCGCTGTACTCGTAGCTGTCGTTCAGCAGGGTCGGCATGCCGACCAGGCCGGCGACGGCGCCGGAGATCAGCATGGAGGTGACGACCATCCGCTTCACGTTCACGCCGCTGGCTTCGGCGGCGGAGCCGGACTGGCCGACGGTGCGCAGGTCGAAGCCGAAGCGGGTGCGGGAGAGCGTGAACCAGTACGCGACGCCGGCGAGCGCGGCGACCACGATGAAGCCCCAGACGGGCGTGGGCTGGGTCGGGAACTCGAAGAAGTGCGCGGACTCCGGGATCGGCTTGGTGGAGACCTTGGTGCCGGCCTGGTCGAGGTGGCCGAGGCGGCCCTCCTGGAGCAGGTAGCCGATGATCGCGGTCGCGATCGCGTTCAGCATGATCGTGGAGACGACCTCGCTGACGCCGCGGGTGACCTTGAGGACACCGGCGATGCCGGCCCACATCGCGCCGACGATCATCGCGCAGAGGATGATCAGCGGGATCTGCACCGGGCCGGGCAGGGTCAGCGCGCCGCCGAGCGCGGCGGCGAAGAAGGCGGCGAGCCGGTACTGGCCGTCGACGCCGATGTTGAACAGGTTCATCCGGAAGCCGAGGGCGACCGCGAGACCCGCGAGGTAGTAGGTCGTGGCCTTGTTGAGGATGTAGACCTGGCTGTCCGACTTGGAGCCGTAGTCGAACATGATGCTGAAGGCGTTGAACGGCTCCTTGCCGGTCGCGGCCAGGACGACCGCGGTGACCAGGAAGGCCACCACGATCGCCAGCACGGGGGCGGCGAGCCCGAGGAGCACCCGCTCCTTGTCGATCTTCTTCATCGGTCCTCTCCCCCGTCGGTGTCGCGCTCGGCGCTGGGGGTCTCGTCGCGGGGAGCTTCGGCGGCGGGCGCTGCGCCCGACTCGTCACCCGGCTCGTCCGTGTGCTCCAGGTGTCCGCTGGCCGCGCCGGTCATCGCCGAGCCCAGCTCCTCCGGGGTGATCGTCGCCGGGTCGGCGTCCGCCACCAGCCGCCCGCGGTACATCACGCGCAGCGTGTCGGAGAGCCCGATCAGCTCGTCCAGGTCGGCGGAGATCAGCAGCACCGCCAGGCCCTCGCGGCGCGCCTCGCGGATCTGGTCCCAGATCTGCGCCTGCGCGCCGACGTCCACGCCCCGGGTGGGGTGCGCGGCGATCAGCAGCTTCGGCCGGTGGCTCATCTCCCGGCCGACGATCAGCTTCTGCTGGTTGCCGCCGGAGAGGGAGGCCGCGGTGACGTCGATGCCGGGGGTGCGCACGTCGTAGTCGCGCACGATCCGCTCGGTGTCGGCGCGCGCCGCCTTCAGGTCGAGGAAGACGCCCTTGCTGTTGGGCTTCTCGGTGACGTGGCCGAGGATGCGGTTCTCCCACAGCGGGGCTTCCAGCAGCAGGCCGTGGCGGTGCCGGTCCTCGGGGATGACGGCCATGCCGTCCTCGCGCCGCTTGCGGGTGGGCCGCTGGGAGATGTCCTCGCCGTCCAGGGTGAGGGTGCCGGCGTCCGGGCTGCGCATGCCCATGATCGCCTCGACCAGTTCGGACTGGCCGTTGCCCTCGACGCCGGCGATGCCGAGCACTTCGCCCTTGTGGATGGTGAAGTCGATGCCGTCGAGCACCGAGCGCACCACGCCGTCGGGGTCGGTGGCGGTCAGCCGCAGTCCGTCGACGGTCAGCATCGCGACGTCGGTGACGGTGGACTCGCGGGTCTCCGGCGAGGGCAGTTCGCTGCCGACCATCAGCTCCGCGAGCTGCTTGGTGGTCGTGGTCCGCGGGTCGGCGGTGCCGACCGTGGTGCCGCGCCGGATGACGGTGATGTCGTCGGCGACCGACAGCACCTCGCCGAGCTTGTGCGAGATGAAGATGACCGTCAGGCCCTCGGCCTTCAGCTCCCGCAGGTTGTCGAAGAGGGCGTCGACCTCCTGCGGCACCAGGACGGCGGTGGGCTCGTCCAGGATCAGCGTGCGGGCGCCGCGGTAGAGGACCTTGAGGATCTCCACCCGCTGGCGGTCGGCGACGCCGAGGTCCTCGACGTACGCGTCGGGCCGGATGCCGAGCCCGTACGCGTCCGAGATCTCCTTGATCTTGGCGCGGGCCCGGTCGCCGATGCCGTACAGCTTCTCCGAGCCGAGGACGACGTTCTCCAGCACGGTGAGGTAGTCGGCGAGCATGAAGTGCTGGTGCACCATGCCGATGCCCCGGTCGATGGCGTCGCCGGGGTTGTTGAAGGACGCCTGCTCGCCGTCGATCGTGATGGTGCCCTCGTCCGGCTTCTGCATGCCGTAGAGGATCTTCATCAGGGTGGACTTGCCCGCGCCGTTCTCGCCGACGAGGGCGTGGACGGTACCGCGGCGCACGGTGATGTCGATGTCGTGGTTGGCCACGACTCCGGGGAATCGTTTGGTGATGCCGCGGAGCTCTACGGCATGGGGGCTGCTGGACGCGTTGATGGCGCACTCTCCCTGGGCAGGAGCGGAGGAGGAGCTGAGGCGGGGGTGTGGGCGAAAACTACCGCGCGCGATCGGTGTTACGCGATGCTACGCGCGTAGCGCCACCCCTGGGGCCGGGCCGGACGGGCGGCCCGGGGGGAAGGGGCCCGTCGGAGGGTCCGGCGAGGGGGTCGAGGGTGCTTCGAGGAGAAGTCGAGGAGACCTCGGGCCCGGACGAGCGGCGCGGCCGGTCGTCCGGGCCCGAGGGCGTGTCCTGGTTGGCCAGGAGCGTCAGATCGTGGACTTGACCTTGATCTGGCCGTCGACGATCTTCTTCTTCGCCTCGTCCAGCTTGGCCTGGATGTCCTTCAGGTGGTCACCGGTGGTGGTGAGGCTCACGCCGTCCTGCGCCAGCGAGTAGGTGTTGACGCCGGTCTTCGGCTTGCCGTCCTTGACGGACTTGGCCAGCTCGAAGACGCCGGTGTCGACGTTCTTGACGACCGAGGTCAGGATCGAGCCCGCGTACTTGGACAGGGCCGGGTCCTTGGCCTGGTCCGAGTCGACGCCGATGGCCCAGCTGCCCTTCTTCGCGGCGACGGCCTCGATGGCGCCGGCGCCGGAGCCGCCCGCGGCCGTGTAGACCACGTCGATGCCCTTGTCCAGCATGCCCTGGGCGGCCTGCTTGCCCTTGTCCGGGCTGCCGAAGCCGGAGAGGTCCGTACCCGTGGTCAGGTACTGGATCTGCACCGAAGCCTTCGGGTTCGTCTCGGTGACGCCCTGCTGGAAGCCCGCGGCGAACTTCTTGATCAGCGGGAGGTCCACACCGCCGATGAAGCCGATCTTGCCGTCCTTGGACTTCAGCGCGGCGGCGACGCCGGCGAGGTAGGAGCCCTGCTCCTCGGTGAAGACGATGCTGTCGACGTTCTTCTGGTTGGAGACCGAGTCGACGAGGCCGAAGGTGGTCTTCGGGAACTTCGACGCGACCTTGTCGACGGCGTCCTTGTACGCGAAGCCGACGGCCAGGACGGGGTTGTACCCGCCCTCGGCGAGGGACGCGAGGCGCGACTCGCGGTCGGCCGGGGTCTCGCCGTGCTTGGCGGTGAGCTCCTTGACCTCGGCACCGAGGTCGGCCTTGGCCTTGTCGAGGCCGCGGGCCGCGGAGTCGTTGAAGGAGTTGTCACCGCGTCCGCCGACGTCGTACGCCGCGCCGATCTTCAGCTTGCCGTCGCTGGACGAGCTGGAGGAGGAGTCGGTGGACGACTCACCGCACGCGGTGGCGGTGAACGCGAGGGCCGCGGTCGTGATGCACGCGGCAGTGATCTTGGATACCCGGCGCAAGAGGAGGGGTCCCTTCAAGACTGACCTGAAGCGCCTCTTCCGGCGCTGGTTTTGCGGCGATCGTAACGCGCGTAGATGTCAGTTAAAGACCTGTTCATGAGTCGTTATCGGATCGTCGCGTTTACCTTCGCCGGGCAGTGATGCCCAGGTGACGACAGGTGACGCACGAGTACGACGCACGAGTACGGCCCGCGGGCACGAGGAGCACGACCCGTGGGTACGGGGCACGATACGACGCGCAGGTGACCCGTGGGTAGGGGTCGGCCCTGCGCGCCGGCTCCACGCGTCGGTCCCGGTTGCGGGTTCTGCGCGTCGGCCCTGGTCGCGAGTTCTGCGTATCAGTCCTGGTCGCGGGTATCTGCGCGTCGGACCTGGTTGCGAATCCTGCGCGTCAGTCCTGGTCGCGGTGCCCGTACAGCAGCGCCACCGCCGTGAAGAGTTCGACGCCCACCCGGATCGACTCCTCGTCGACGTCGAAGTCCCCGCGGTGCAGGTCGCGGCGGACCGTGTCCCCGGGCCGCCGCACCCCGAGCCGCGCCAACGCGCCCGGCACGTGCTCCAGGTACCAGGAGAAGTCCTCGCCGCCGAGGCTCTGCTCGGTGTCCTCGATCGACTCCACTCCGCCGCGCGCCGCCTGGGCGTCCCGGATGAGTTCGGTCACCACCGGGTCGTTCACCACCGGCGGGACGCCGCGGATGTAGTCGATCTGGGACTTGGCCCGGTGGACGGTGGCGATCTCGTCGATCGCCGCGTGCACCAGGTCCGGCGCGGCGCGCCAGGTCGGCAGGTCGAGGCAGCGGACGGTGCCGGACAGCTCCGCGTGGTTCGGGATGACGTTGGGCGCGTGACCGGACTCGATGCGTCCCCAGGTCACCGCGAGGCCGGAGCGGGCGTCGGCCCGGCGGGCGACCAGCGACGGGACCTCGGTGACGACCTTCGCCGCGGCCGTGACGAGGTCGGTGGTCAGATGGGGCCGCGCGGTGTGGCCGCCGGGCCCGTCCAGGCTGATCTCCAGCCGGTCGCAGGCCGAGGTGATCGGCCCGGACCGCAGCCCGATGGAGCCCGCGTCCACTTTGGGGTCGCAGTGCACGGCGACGATCGCCCCGACCCCGTCGAGCACGCCGCACTCGATCGCGTCGGGCGCACCCCCGGGCAGCACTTCCTCGGCCGGCTGGAAGATCAGCCGCACCGGCGCGGGGAGCAGCCCCTCGCGGTCCAGTTCGGCGAGGACGATGCCCGCGCCCAACACGGTCGTGGTGTGGACGTCGTGCCCGCAGGCGTGGGCCCGTTCGGGCACGGTGGAGCTGTACGGCACGTTCGTCTTGGTGTCCGGGATGGGCAGCGCGTCGATGTCCGCGCGCAGCGCCAGCAGCGGCTGCACCCCGTCCCACGTGCCGATGTCGCACACCAGCCCGGTGCCCATGCCCAGCACCTTCGGTGCGAGCCCGGCCAGCTCAAGGCGGGCCTTGATGGCGGCGGTGGTACGGAACTCCTGGTTGCCCAGTTCTGGGTGCATGTGCAGATCGCGGCGGAAGGCGATCAGCTCGGCGCGCAGCGTTTCGGGCAGCGTGCCGGGCAGGTTGACGCTCCCGGGCAGATCATCGGTCTCGGACTCGCGGGACATCAGTTGGTTCACCTGTTGAAGGGTAGGCGCAGCAGGGGGTCAACTGACCACTGATCAACAAAAGTTCAATCCGATAGGGGATGGAAAGACGCCCGCCCAGTGCATGGTTGTGCGGGTATGTGGGTAAACTCGCGCGCTCTTCTTGACCGTACCGGCAGCGGCACTCCACCGCCTCTGGAGCGGAGCTGCGGCGCGGCACGTGATCGGGGCGCCTGCGGCGGCTCCGGTGCGAGGATGGACGGATGATTGAGATCGGAGCCGTCGAGGCGGCGGCACGGCTGATCGAAGGCCGTCTGGTACGTACGCCCACCGTGTCCAGCCCTGGCCTGTCCGACCTGCTGGGCGCCCCGGTGACCGCGAAGCTGGAACTCCTCCAGCGCACGGGTTCCTTCAAGGCCCGCGGCGCCCTCGCCAAGCTCCTGTCGCTCTCCCCCGCCGAGCTCGCGGTCGGCGTCCTCGCCGTCAGCGGCGGCAATCACGGGGTGGCCGTCGCCGAGACGGCCCGGCTGCTGGACGTGAAGGCGACCGTCTGCATGGCGCGTACGGCTCCGGCCCGCTCCATCGCCGCGGTGCAGGCGGCGGGCGCCTCGGTCCAGCTCGCGGACACGATGGACGAGGCGTTCGCCCTGATGGAGCGCCTGCGCGCGGAGGGGCAGACCCTCGTCCACCCCTTCGACGACCCGGTCGTCATCGCCGGCCAGGGCACGGTCGGCCTGGAACTCGACCAGGACGCCGCCCCCGGCGCGTTCACCGACGTCCTGGTCAGCATCGGTGGCGGCGGCCTGATCTCCGGCATCGCGGTGGCCCTGAAGGCGCGCCGCCCCGACGTGCGCGTCTGGGGCGTGGAGACGGCCGGCGCGGAGTCCATGTCCCGTGCCCTCGCGGCGGGCGGCCCGGTCCCCGTCCCCCTGACCTCGATCGTGACGACGCTCTCCGCACCTTCCGTCGCGCGGATCACGTACGAGCACGTCGCGGCGCTGGTGGAGGACGTGATCGTCGTCTCCGACGCGGAGGCGGTCCAGGGCGTACGGGACATGGCCCACCACGCGAAGCTCTGGACGGAGCCGGCCACGGCCTGCGTCCTGCCTGCGGCGCGCCGGGTCCTGGAACGCGTCGGCCCGGACGCCCGACTGGCCCTGATCGCCTGCGGCGGCAACGCGGACCTGAACGAGGTCCTACGCGCTTAGCCGAAGCCGCCCAGCCTCCGCGGGTGCGTTGCCCTCTGCGGCCTGGTGGTGGGCTTGTCGCGCAGTTCCCCACGCCTCAGAGGGCCTGGGGCCCGCAGCGCCCCTAAGCCCCTCGCCGTTTCCCCGCGGGTCGGTTGGTCTCCACGGCCCGGTGGTGGGCCGTTCGCGCAGTTCCGCCCCCTATGTCCAGAGGGCATGGGGGGACCCAGGCGCCCCTAAGACCCTCGCCGTTTCCCCACGGGTCGGTTGGTTTCCGCGGCCCGGTGGTGGGTTACTCGCGCAGTTCCCCGCGCCCCTTGGCACACCCACCGTTGTCCTACGGACGGATCGGCCTCTGCGGGCCGGTGGTGGGCTTGTCGCGCAGTTCCGCCCCCTGTGCCCTACGGGCACGGGGGTACCCCCACCTACGCCCATAGGGCATGGGGACCCCAGCGCCTCTAAACCTCTCGTCCCGCAGGCAAGCAACAAGGGAAGCAAAACAGGGGCGCTGGGGGTCCCCCCACGCCCTCCGGGCGTAGGGGGCGGAACTGCGCGAGTAACCCACCACCAGCCCGCGGACGGACGAGGGTTTCAGGGGCGCGAGGAACTGCGCGACAAGCCCACCACCGGCCCGCGGACGGACAAGGGTTTCAGGGGCGCGAGGAACTGCGCGACAAGCCCACCACCAGCCCGCGGACGGACAAGGGTTTCAGGGGCGCGAGGAACTGCGCGACAAGCCCACCACCGGGCCGCAGGTGCCATCACAACGCTTCCCGAAGCGACGGCCGCAGGGCCCGGGCGGGCCCGAGGCGCCAGGAGGACCCGGGCGGACGTGGCGGGCACAACCGCGGCGGGCGCGGCCGCGCCGTCGCCACCCGCGCTAACTCAATCGCGGGGGCGCGACGTCCGCGGTATCAACGGTCACATGACCTCGTTCTCCACAGCCGTACTCACCGCAGCCATCGTGTGCAACGGCCTCCTCGCCGGCACCTTCTTCGCCTTCGCCGTCTCCGTCGTGCCGGGCCTGCGGCACGTCGACGACGCCACGTACGCCACCGCGTTCCGCGCGATCAACCGGGCGATCCTCAACGGCTGGTTCCTGAGCGTCTTCATGGGCGCACCCGTCCTCGCCGTCGTCGCGGCCGTGCTGCGCCCGGACGGCACCGCGTTCGTCTGGCTCGTCGTCGGCGCGGCGGGCGCGATCGCCACCTTCGCGATCACCGCCGCGGTCAACGTCCCCCTGAACCAACGTCTCGACGCGGCCCCGACCGACTCCCCGACCGCCCTCGCCGAGGCGCGCCGGGCCTTCGAGCCCCGCTGGAACAGGGCCCACCTGATCCGCACGCTGACGAGCGTCGCCGGGGCGGTGTCCCTGACGCTCGCGGTCGTCGTCTGACCACGGGAGACGCCCGGCACGCACGAAGGCCCCCTCAGAAGAGGGGGCCTTCGTCATGGAGCGCCCGGCAGGCCTTGCACCTACATTTCCCATCGGCAGATGGGCGTCTTTCCTTGGACCACAGACGCGCGACTCCCGTGCGCTGCACCGGAGTTACAAGATGATCATACATGCCCTCCGCGCCCCGGGCGGCCGGGTGCGCCCGGAACTGCGCGAGAGCCACCCGAAACCCCGCGGAACCCGCAGCCCCGCGCCCCCGCCGCGCGAACTCGCGCCCCGCCCACCCCCGTGCCACCGTGGTGTACAGGGGCCCTCTCAAGGAGCCCACCATGGCAGACCTCGGTGGCTACCTCGCCGTCTCCTACGTAGCCGAACACGTCGTCACGGACGCGCTGGAAGCGATCTGGCGCACCCAGTGGGAAAACGCCTGCGGAACCGCGAACTGGTCCGCCGACACCCCCGTGGGTCGCCTCGACGCCACCGGCGGCATCTCCGTCGACAAGCCCGCCGTCGCCTTCCACGGGGCGGAGAACCGCGTCGCCGTGCACCTCACCGGCACCGGCCGCTTCGACCTGACGCTCAACGGCGCCGCAGCGGGCGGCGTCATCATCAGTGTCGACGCCACCGCGCTCGTCCCGGTCCGCGTCACCCAGGAGAGCATCACCGAGAAGGCCGTCGTCGACCTCGGCGGGTTCGGCCTCGACACGACCCAGCTCCGCACCGCCTTCTTCGACGGCCCGCACGTGCCGAACGCCGACACCGCCCTCCTCGATCCCGCCGCCCGCGCCGCCCTCACCGAGCAGATCCGCAGGTTCGCGCAGCAGTACCTCGTCTTCCGGCTGCCCACCGACCGCATCTGGCTCGCGGAGTTGATGCTGACCACCCAGGGCATTCCGGGCTCGATCCTCGTCACGCCTGCCATCAAGCTCGGAGACGCCCGGATCCTGGACGGCTGGCTGGCGCTCGGCATCGACGCGACGAGTTCCGTCGGCGAGAGCCACGGCAACGCCGCCCAGATCGGCCCGCCGCCCGACGCACCGCCCCCCGCGCCCGCGCCGATGCCGCAGGAGGACGCCGGCGACGCAAGCCTGCGGCTCCTCGTGGATCCTGCTCTCGCGGTGACCTACCTCCAGGCCAACGCCCGCTTCGCGCTCATCATGGCCACCGCCACCCAACCGAACCTCCACCCGAGCCCAGACGTCGGCATTCGCTTCGAAGACGACTCCATAGTGTTGAACGCATCGGGAACGGTCGATGCACCCGACCCCTTTCCGGGCCAAATGCCGTTCACCGCGGACGTCCGCATCCGTCCGTTCATCCCGTTGAATTCATGCACGATATACGCGTCCGTCAAGCCCGACATCACCGTGGACGCACCCTGGTTCCTCATCGTGCTCGGCATGATCGCGGACTTCTTCGGCATCCACGTCTTCGCGAAGCTCCAACGCGCCAACCGCTCACAAATGGCGACTCTGTTCGGAGTGAAGATCACGATGGCGGTCCCGGAACTGTTCGGCGTGTACGCCCGCGTCGAAGGGCGGCGCGTCGTCGCCCGCCCCGACCTCTTCGGGATCTACGGCGAGGCGGCGATCACCACGACGTCCTCGGAGGCGCCGACCGACGTCACTCCGTTCGTGGGGAACTCCGTGGCGATCCGGTCCCGCTTCCTGCGCCTGTCCGTCGACACGTTCAGGAGCGATCGGCTCGCGACCGACCCGACCTTCCGCATCCGCTACCGCCTCACCCGCGGTTCGAACGGGACCGAGGTCACCGCGGGCACGACCTGGTCGGGGTCGAAGGAGCCCTTCGGGGACGAGGTCGACCTGTGGGACGACTCCAACGTCCTGGAGACGTCCTTCCGGGTCGAACTCGCGACGGAACGCCCGCCCGGCACGGTGCTCGCCCAGAACGTCCACTCGATCACGGTCCAGGACAAGTTCGACCGCTCCCACCCGTTCGTCCGCTGGCGGAAACAGCACTACTTCACCCCCTCGCCGGTCCCGGCGGGCATGTTCAATCCCACCCCGATCACGTCCGCGATCCACCGCACCGCGATCCGGGAGCGCTGCAAGTTCTGCGACACGATTGAGGGCAGGTTCGGCACGCCGTACGAGTTCCAGGCGCTGGATTCCCTCCCGGCGCCGGACGACCCGGCGTTCTCAAACCGGCTGTGCCAGTACTGCTTCCCGGACGGCTGAGAGCGACCGAGGCTGGCTGAGGGCGAATGTAGAAGTCCTCACAACAGTGTTGACAACGATTACCTGGCATCTGGGAACAAGCAGCGACAAGTTCAGAGAACCGACGAAGACATGAACGATCCGCAAGATTTCTCGAAAGCCTCTTATCGTTTGGACTCGAGTTCCCGAGGGAGACCCGCATTCATCATTCTATCCCGCGGCCCTCCCGGGGGCGCGGGATGGAACCGCCCCAGCGGCGGACCGGCGCTGCCGGGGGCCGCGACGTGACCGTCCACGCGGCACGAGAAGCGGAACGACCCGGCCAACCCACCCGGCGCGGCGTATGCTCGCGTGCACCGACGCCCGCCCCACGACCTGCCGCATACGAGCAGCACAGGAGTGAGACGACAGTGACGCTTGGCGGCCAGACCAGCCGGAAGCCGCAGCCCCTGGGCCCGGTTCTGGTGATCGTCCCCACGTACAACGAGGCGGACAACATCCGCTCGATCACCGCCCGGGTACGGGAGTCGGTCCCGGATGCGCACGTCCTCGTCGCCGACGACAACAGCCCCGACGGCACCGGCAAGATCGTCGACGACCTCGCCGCCACCGACCCGCACGTCCACGTCATGCACCGGATGGGCAAGCAGGGCCTCGGCGCCGCGTACCTCGCCGGCTTCCAGTGGGGCATCGAGAACGGCTACGACGTCCTCGTCGAGATGGACGCCGACGGCTCGCACCGCCCCGAACAGCTCCCCCGCCTGCTGCACGCGCTCACCGACGCCGACCTCGTCCTCGGCTCCCGCTGGGTCCCCGGTGGCGCGGTCGTGAACTGGCCGAAGTCCCGCGAGATCCTGTCCCGCGGCGGCAGCCTGTACTCCCGTCTCATGCTCGGCGTCCCCATCCGCGACGTGACGGGCGGCTTCCGCGCCTTCCGCAAAGAGACGCTGTTGGGCCTCGGCATGGACGAGGTCGCGTCGCAGGGCTACTGCTTCCAGGTCGACCTGGCGTGGCGCGCGGTCAAGGCCGGATTCCGGGTCGTCGAGGTCCCGATCACCTTCGTGGAACGCGAGCACGGCGACAGCAAGATGAGCCGCGCGATCGTGGCGGAGGCGCTGTGGCGGGTGACGGCGTGGGGCGTACGGTCGCGGGTCGACGACATCACCAAGCCCCGCCGCTCCGGGGAGTGACGGGGCTCGGGGTGTGAGTGGCGCTGTTCAGGCGGGCTGGTCGTCCTTCAGGCTCTGGACGAAGGTCGACCAGGTGGCGGCGGGGAAGACGAGCGCGGGCCCATGGGGGACCTTGGAGTCCCGTACGGGTACGACGGGGTATCCGTCGGCGACCTCCACGCAGTCGCCGCCCTCCGGACCGCTGTAGCTGGACTTACGCCACCCGCCCCACGCGGACGTGTACCCGTCCGCCACCTCGACGCAATCGCCGTTACTCGGACCGCTGTAGCTGGACTTGCGCCACCCGGTCAGCACGGACGCATCGGGGACTATGCGCTCAGTTGTCATCGCTTTCGTAGTCCTTCGCTGTTGCCCTCAGGAGGGCAAGGGACTCCTGTAGCGGCAGCGCTTCGGCCAGAGCGAGGTCGTAACTCCCCTGGATGTACTCCACGACTGCCGCGATGTCGTGGACCTTGCCCGTCTGTACTCCTTCAACGTAGGCGATGGGCGGCTGGTCCTCGAACCACATGAGTCGAACCATGCTCTCCAGCAGCGGATACGACCCGGCGCTGTACGGGATGACATGGACCCGAATACGCCCGCGCGCGGCCAGGTCAGCGATGTGGTGGAGTTGCTCGGCCATCACGGCGGGACTCCCCATCGGGCGTCTGAGCACTGCCTCGTCCAACAGCGCCCAGACGATCGGCTCGACCGGATCCTTCAGAATGCGCGCCCGCTCTATCCGGGTGTCCACCCTGCGGTCACGCTCCTCTTCGCTGATCGGCGGGTATGCCGAGCCGATCACGGCTCGTGCGTACTCCGGCGTCTGAAGGATTCCTGGCACATACACAAGGGCGAACTCCCGGATGATCGACGCCTGCGCCTCGAACTGGAGCGCAGACTCGAAGTAGTCGACGACAGGGTGCGCATCCGCGCCCGGCCGAAAGTTCGTCAGCACATCACCCGTGTCCAGCGCCCGGTCCAGCCTTTTCGCGTCCTCCTCCGACGGCACCCGCCGCCCCGCCTCGATGTGCGTGATGTGCGTGCGCGTCATGATCGCCGCGTCCGCGAGTTGCTGCTGCGTCATGCCCGACTTGACGCGCTGTTCCCGTAGCCACTCTCCGTAAGGCTTGGCCATAGGTCGACACTCCACTTCCTCTGCTCGCGAGGTGATTTGAAGGGGGTCACCCTCAACCCCCTTCCGGAGGCTACATAGTTGCCCCAGACTTGTCTCCAGAAAGACGAAAGAAAGATTCCACTGAAGGGGTACGGCAAGGAGCCATGACCGACCGGAACGAAATTACCGCCCAGACGTTCGAATGGACGGGATCGGGCGCCCAGATAAAGGCGGGAGGTTTCCGGAACGGCAAGTACTTTCCGCGCAGGAGACGACCGTGAACCTGGATCTAGACGAGAATGTGCACCCGCATCCGTACGTACCGACACCCGGTGACGTCGTCCTCGACGCCGCGACCCACAAGGTCGGGCGCGTCATGGACCAGCTCTGCCAGCTCGTACAGCTCCGGCCGCTGGGCGGCGGGTTGGAGTGGGACGCGTCGCCCCACGACCTGACGCCGGTGCCGGCCACCGAGCCGCGTACGGCTGACGCGCTACGGGCCGCCGTTGCGCAGGTCAACGCGGCGAGTCGACGGAACGGGGGCACATGACCGCCCAGGAAGCCCCGCCCACAGCGCCGGGCGCACCCGCCGCCGAACGCCGCGTGTGCGCCGCGCTCGCGACGCTCCCCCTCCAACTGATCGTCCTCACCCAGGACCTGTGGCCCGATCCACCGGCGCACCCCATCCAGATCGTGACCGGACTGCGGTGCGCCCTGGAGGAACACGACGACGGTCCCCATTTCGACCTCGTACGCGAACTCGACGACCACGACGGCGACGGGTCCGGCGGCATCTGGGCGCACTGGGAAAACGGAATAGAGCCTTCCTGTGTGAAGATCCGCCAGGACTGTTCGATGGACAACGGAGAACCGGGGGCGGCGAATGACGCGTGCACGCTATTCGCCGAGCATCCCGGAGGCCACAGTCACGAATTCTCGGACCCGGAGTACGAGGCCGTTCTCACCGACCCCGAATTCGTACACCTGAGCGCGGAGTTCGAGGTGCCGACGGCTCGAAGTCCTGACTCAGCGTAATCATCGAGAGCCTCCGCGCCCGACGCCCCTCGGGCGCGGGGTGCCGCCCGGCTGCCGCCCCGCGTGTTCACGGGCAGCCGGGCGGCTGTCAGTGGGGCTCCCTATGCTGAGGGCGATCACAGCGGTACCGCACCAAGTACGGGGACGAACGGGGGTGGCGACGACCATGTGGATCGCGCGCCATGAGGTGGGACAGGCGGCGCTCAGCCGCGCTTTGGACGGGTTCGCCGAGCGCATGGGCGGCGAGGTGCACCGGATGCAGCACGACGAACTGCCCGCGTTCGGCTGGGAGATGATCGCCGAGTCGTTCCTCGACTACCTGGGCGCGCGCTCGACGGTGCACGCGGACCTGACGGACAAGGACGCGCGGGTGGCGTGCGAGTCCGCGGCGAGCGCGGGCGTGGGCGCGCTCGCGCTGCGCGCCGGCCGGGCCGGGCATCCTCACGTGTTCATCGAGTACACGGGCACCGGCGTCGTGTACGACGGCAGCCGTCCACCGGAGAATCCGGACGGCGTCGCTCCGCACGTCTGGCTCGACGCCTTCTTCCCCGCCTTCGTGGCCGATGCCAGCGACACCTTCGCGGACCTGTTCGTGACGTCGGCCGTCCCGCTGACCGGCCGCGAGTCGGAGCCGGACGCCGCGCTGGTGCACGCGCTGATGGTGTTCGTGTACGGGATCGGGGACGACGGGACGGACTCGGACGCCATGCGTTCGGCCCGCATCGACGAGATCGCGGCGGCCGTCGCGGACGGGGAGGACTGGCCGTCCTGCCGGGCCGCGCTGACGACGCTGCGGGCGCTCGCGGCAGGTGACAGGGCCGCGTTCACCCGTGCCCTCGCCGCCCAGTTGGAGCGCCATGCCGCGGTGGGCACCCCGGAGCGCGCCCCCGCGCCGCGCACGCTGCTCCCGATGGACGCGATAGCCCTGGCCGCGATGGCGGTGCGCTGGCTGGAGTGGCCGATGGAGGTCGAGTCGCGCTACCTCCCGATCGGCCCGGTGTCCGGCTTCAAGCCGCCGGAGCCGCGGGTGCTGGCGTACGGGAAGAAGAAGCGCCCGGACGCGGTCGCCGCGCTGGCCGCGGGTCCGCTGGTGATCGAGCGCCCGGAGCATCCGGACGCCGTCGGGGGCGAGCCCGGGTCGTCGGGCGAGGCCGGACCGTCGGGCGAGGCCGGGCCGTCGGGCGAGCCCTCATCGTCCGCGCGGGCCGAGAAGCACGCCGACAAGGCCCTCGCCGAGTTCCGCGACCAGGACAAGGACCCGGCCTCCGTCGCCCGGCTGCTGCGCCTCCTGATGGAGGACCACGTCACCGCCTTCCTGGCGCGCGCGGCAAGCGACCCCGAGTGCACCGATCCGCGCCAGCACGAGTTGCTGCGGATCGCGACGGAGGCGGGGGCGGGCGTCCTACGACTGCTCTTCGCCGAGCAGGGTGCGCAGGTCCCCGTCACCGTCGCCGGCACCACGCGTGCCCTGCCCGCGACCCGCAATCCTTACGACGACCACGCCCACCACTGGCTGACCACGGTCTCCCTCGCCCTGGTCACGGGCGACCGCGACGCCCTCGCCGCGTGCGTGACCGTCGCCCCCGAATTCCTCACCGGCGCCGACCACTTCGGCCCCCTCCACGCCTACGGCGCCGCCCTCCACGACTACCTCCGCGGCACGGACCCCGAGCCCGCGGTGAACACCGCCTTCGAAGTCTGCTTCCGCAGCGAACGCGGCACCTTCCTCGCCCCACCCGTCCACCTCCTCTCCCAACTCGTCGAGGGCGACCGCGAAGGCTTCGCCCTGGCCCTCGCCGACACCCTGGAAAAGCACCGCGACCACTACGCGATGGGCGAACTCTCCACCCGCCCGGAAGCGGCCGTGGACCTACACGCCCTGGCCCTCGTCTGCCACGTCCGCCGCCTGGGCTGGGACGTCCCGGTGCTGTCCCCCTACGCCCCCCAGGGCATATCCACACCGAAGACCCTCGTCGGCTGAGCCCGGCGCACATCGGGCCGCCCTGCATCGAACGATGTACTCCGGATTCCTCCTCCGAGGCGAGGCTCCGGACCTCCTCCCTTCCTAGATTGGTTCTCGAACGGGAGGAGCCGATTCACCCATGAAGAAGTCGCTCAAGACCCTGCTAGAAGGCGGCATCACCTTCGCCACCGGCGCGATCCTGCGCCTGACCACGGAAGGCGTGGACACCCCGGTCATCACCCTGACCAAGGTCGGCGTCGTCCTGATGTTCATCGGCGGCGCGCTGCTCCTGACGGGCCTGGCCCAAACGGCCCGCAACGCGTCGCTCTCGTCGTAGCCACGACGGTCCAGCGCGCGGTGGCGCTGCGCGCCTGGACATGGCCGCCGTTTCCCCGCGGACGCGTCGGTCTCCGCGGGTCCGTTGTGGCTTGTCGCGCAGTTCCCCGCGCCCCTAAAAACCCTCGCCGTTTCCCCGCAGGTGGGTTCGTCTCCGCGGACCGTGCGTGGCTGCTCGCGTAGTTCCGCCTCCTACGCCCATAGGGCATGGGGGACCCCAGCGCCCCTCAAACCTCTCGTCCCGCAGGCAAGCGACAAGGGAAGCAAAACAGGGGCGCGGGGAACTGCGCGACAAGCCCACCACCGGCCCGCAGACGAACAAGGGTTTCAGGAGCGCTGGGAGTCCCCCAACGCCCTCAGGGCACAGGGGGAGGAACTGCGCGAGCAGCCCGCCACCGGGCCGCAGAGACCAACCCACCCGCAGGGGAACCGCGGGTCCGTCCAGGCACCCGAAGACACACGCGGGGTGTGGCTCAGCGTCCGGTCGCGCCGTCGATCAGTTCGCGCAGGATGTCCGCGTGGCCGGCGTGCCGGCCGGTCTCCTCGATCGTGTGCGTGAGCGCCCACCGCACGCTGGGCGCGGTGCGACCCGCGGGCGCGTGGGGCAGGGGCGCGGCGAGGTCGGCGCAGTCGTCGAGGACGGCGTTCGCCTGCGCGACGGCGTCCCGGTAGCGGGCGACGACGTCGTCCACGGTGTCCTCGGGCTTCGCCCGGAACGTCGCGGGCCAGTCCTTGACGTCCTCCCCGAGGAAGATCCACCGCTCGACCGCGGTGACGTGCTGGAGCAGCCCCAGCAGGTTCGTCCCCGACGGCACGGCCGCCGTCCGGACGTCCGGCTCGGGCGCCCCGTCGACCTTCGCGGCGATGGAGTCCCGCAGGTAGTCGAGGAACCCGCGCAGGGTCTCGGCTTCGCTGCCGCCGGTGCGCGGGGGCGAGGTGTCGCGGCGGCGGGAGGTCTTGCGGCTCACGGCTTCCCCTTCACCCGACGCGACGGATGACGATGACGTGATCGACGACCTCGGCGGTCTGCCCGTCGGGCCCGGTCGCGACCCGCCGGGGCGCGTCGGCCCGCTCGACGGTCCATGTCGCCGGGTCCAGGTCGATCCCCGCGATGACCTCCTGCGGGGTCGGGTAGTGCAGGTCCGGGTCCTGGTTCCACGACCACGGCGCGGTCGACCCGTGATCCACGACCAGCAGCCGCCCGCCCGGGTTCAGGCTGCGCGCCGCCGCGCGCAGGGCGCCGGCCCGGTCGAAGTCGTACGGCGTCTGGAGGTACTGCGCGGAGACCAGGTCGTACCGCCCCGCCGGGAACGACTCCCCCAGGTCGTGCGCCTCCGTACTGACCCGTTCGCCCAACCCGGCGCTCCGCGCGAGCTCGGCGACCCGCTCGGTCGCGACGGCGGAGATGTCCACGGCGGTGACGTTCCACCCCTGCCGCGCCAGCCACAACGTGTCCCCACCGGGCCCACACCCAAGATCCAACGCGTCCCCGAGGCCCAGCCCGCCGGCGATCTCCACCAACCGCACGTTCGGCCCCGGCTCCCCGGCATCGGGCCGGCTCGCATAGACGTCGTTCCAGAAGGCGGACGCTTCACTCGTGCTCATCGGGGCTCTCCTTGGCTCGCCTGGACCGGGAGCCCCAGTCTTGGCACGCGCCCCCGGCCCGGGCGAGCGGACTTGCCGTTTCCGCAAGCCGCCCGCCCGAGCCCATTCAACGGTGACGCCACCTGTGCCAAAGCTCGGCCAGGGCATCCCGCCCCCGGTCGAGAAGGCCGTACCGCCGAGGAGAGCGCAGCCATGACTCGTAGTACTCCTGCTGCTCCGCCACGGTCCCCACCTCGGCAGGGTCGGCGGAGTCGAGGACACCGACCTGCTTGCGCGCAGCTTTCCCCTTCTCCAAGACGTACACCAGCCATCCACCCGACGAGGCACGCAACATGTTCGAGGGGAAGACGTCGACCCTGGCACCGTTGCACAGGAGCAGGTACCCGAGAGGCTCAATCTGCCGCCTGAGACCTTTCAACGCATCGAACAGGTCGTCACCGGCTGCGTGCCACTGTGCGCCCCCTGGGCTGGTCAGCGTGATGCCGAACTCGTCACCTTCGTCCACGCGAAGGCACCAGCTCTCCCGAGTCCCGTCGCTTCCCAACACGTCCATCAGCGTTTCCATCGCCCTGCCTCACATCCGTGGCGTGGTTGCCGCCTTCGAGCGCGCCCCTGGACCGGGGCGCCCCAAGACCGTCGCACAGGCGTTGGACGCGGGGCCGACGGGCACCACACAACGCAGCCCGGGATCCCTGGAGTTGCGGCTCGCCCCACGTGTCCTGGAGCAGCGTGATCGTTCATGTGTCCAGGACACCGCCGTAGACGCGGACCTCGCGAGTTCGCCGGCGAGAAATCGCCTCAGGCTCAGGCCAGCGGCGCGGCGGGCGTGGCCGTTATCCTTCAGCGTGAAGCCGGCCTCCGCCGCATCCCCTTCACGACCTCGGGCGCTCGACCGCGACCCTGCTCCGACACCAGGGCGTCGAACTCGTCATCATCAAGGAACTCTTCGGTCACGCCCACATCGGCGTCACCGCCGGCGTCTACGCCCACGTCCGACCCCGCCTCCAACGCCAGGCCATCGACACCCTCGGCAACGCCCTCAGCCCACCGGCCGCAGCCGTCGTCCGCTGACGTTGCCATCAAAGCGCCGAAGGCCCGCCGGAAGCATTCCGGCGGGCCTTCAGTAAATTCTCGGCGAAATCAAACCCGGCGGAGACTAGTCTACTCATCCCCGAACGTCGACATCACCTTTACCATCGGATATGCTTGTCGGACATTCGAAGAAAATCAGCCTGCGTCTCGCAATTCTTCAATCGAGGCAGAGATTAGGCCAAGATTCCCCTCAAGCCCGGCTAGCCCTTGAGCGCTTTCCAGGAAATATACGGACCGAGACCTAAGCTCGCTATCAAATAGCCCGCACATGAGAATTAGGTCGATACAAGCCGTACGAGAATCAAGCGTTGCACTCGTTTCGAGAATCTCAACATAGGCCGGATATCCCAGGATGATCTCTTTCATGCACTCCGCTTCGGATACTGGACCGTATACGCCCGGATCCTCCTCGCTCACCACGGCGGCCGAAATATCCGAGAGGAGCCCTAGAATTAGATCTTCAGAAGAGTCCGAGCAGCGCCAAAGGCAATGAACGAGACTCGACGCCAAGGCGGTTGAGGCTTCACAGAGAAGTCCTTGCGCAAATACGACCTGTTCTACCCGGCGCGCAGCGCCCACTGCAACCTCCCGGCTGCCAGCATGGGAAAGGTCCCGGAGGGCGTCCCCGAGTGCACGAGCATCACCAGAGACCCCTTGGAGCGATCCCCAGGAATGCCGTCTCAGTTCAAGGTCCATATCAGCCCCAACCAGCCTTAAGTGTTATTTATCGAAGAGTCTCAATACGTCTGAATCGAACACCGTACCCGCCCCCTTGAACCCACCGCGACCGAACTGACCTTCACATGAGACGCAGATATTGATCAGCGCCCCAGTTCGAGGCCTTACGGCAGCAGTGAATACAATTTTCGACGGATCGCCGCCGAGCTGATTGACAACGCATGTCTCTGCGCAGACACCATTAGACGATGCACCTGCAGCATACTGTCCGGTCTCCGTATTGTAGCCAGCTGTGACAGTGGCCGGCCTCTTCCTATTGGAGAGCTGGGACATTTCTCCGGCATACTCATCTCGAAGCCCTTCTGCCTTCGACATGAGTTCATCTGGGCCCAGACCCGCACCCTCCCGGGGACCCGTTCCGCAATTGTGAACCAGTACCGGCGTGGCGCCCGCGAGCACATAGTACGCATGGAGGTCCGCAATCGTCAGGTCATGCGTGCGCTGGCGCTTCTCGAAGTAGCGGGTGTCGTCCAGCAGCGCCACGGCACCCTCAGGGGTCGTCAGGCGCATGCCCGGCTTGAGGTCGCCCGCCTTGATCCAGTCGCGTTCCGACTCGACCCAGAACGGGTGCGTCGTGGTGGAGATCAAGGACGACGTCACGCCGTCCGTGGTGACGGTCAGGTCGACGAAGTCTTTGTCGTCCTCGGTGACGATCGTGCCGACAACCTTGCGGACGACTTCCTCGCCCGTCTTGGGGTAGGTCGTCAGGATCTCGTCGCCGGGTTCGACATCCTCGATCGGTTTCGTCGATCCGTCGGCCAGCAGGACGAGCGTTCCGGGCAGGAAACTGTGACAGCCATCGCCCTTCTGCTCCACTTTCCTCTGTTTCGCCTGCGCCGCCGCAAGTTTGTCCTTCGCCTTGCCGAGCTTCTTAGACGTGTCCCAGGTCTCCTTGAGCCCGAAGACGATGTCACCCAGGAGGCCGCCAATGCGCTTGGTGTTCGACCACCACTTCAACGGGTTCTTGCCCAGGACCTTTGCAGCGGCCTGAACCGCCTTGGTACCGCTCAGGTACGAGACGATGTTCGCGAGCGTTTCGCCGCAGGCACCCAGGTTGCCGCTGGAGACACAGTCCATGGCGGCTGTGATGCCCAGCACGTCCATGAGCTTCTTGCCCAGCTCCTTGCCGGCCTCCTTCAGCTGCTGCTTGGCAGTGCTGTGCGCCGCCTCGGCCTGGTTGACGCTCCACTGGGCGGAGTTGGTCGCCTGCTGTGTCTTGCTCGGCGGCGCCGGGGGCGGAGTAGAGCAAGGCACGTCGAAGCCCCAACCGCAGGTGGGTCGAAGGCCCGTCGGGTCCGCATACGTCGTCGGGTTGTCGTTCGCGTACGAGTAGCCGTTCATCTGCTGGGGGTCGCTCAGGTCGATGATCGGATCGACCGAGATGAACTTGCCCAGATTCGAGTCGTACTGGCGCGCGCCTATGTTGGTGAGACCCGTGGACGCGTCGATCGTGCCGCCCACGAGTCCCTTCTCGCCCGGCCAGGTGCCCGTGTTGCCGGTGCGCGGGTTGCCGTACGGGTCCATGCGGCGCTGGGTGACCAGGCCGGTCGTGGCGTCGATCGCGATGTCGCCCGTGTCGTGCTGGTCCGCGGCGATGAAGGAGACCTTGCCGTCGCTGGTGCGGACCGCGACGACCTCGCCCGCGTGGCTGTAGTAGCGGGTGCCCTGGACCGTGGCGTTCGGGCCGGCGGGGAGGTGGAGTTCGGTGCCGCCCGGCAGGTAGATCGTGGTGCCCGACGCGTCGGTGCGCTTGAGGCGGTTCCCCCCGGCGTCGTACAGGAACGTCGTCTTCTTCGACTCGTCCTTGTCCGGCGTCGTCGGGTCGTCGGGCTCGGTGATCTCGTCGACCTTGCCCTCGGAGTTCCACCGCAGCGTCTGGGTGTCGCCGCTCAGCTTCCGCTGGGTCGTGTTGCCGGCCGCGTCGTAGGCGTAGTGCGATTCCTGCACGCCCGTCGGAGTCGTCTCCGAAACCTTGGTGACGGCGTGCGGACCGCCGTCACCCGCCTCCCTCGGCGTGCCGTTCTGGTTCGCGTCCCCGTAGGCGTACGTGCGGATGATGTCCTTCGCCGCGACGCGGCCGACGTCGTGGCGGACCTCCTTCGCACGGTTGCCGATCTTGTCGAAGGAGTACGAGGTCCAGTACGGCGCCGGGCCGCCGAGGGGGTTCACGCCCGGCTGGGCCGAGGTGCAGGCCGTGGGGGTCTTACCGGCGTACTCGGGGGTCTTCATGCCGACCGTGCCGGAGCCGGCCGCGGTTGCCGTCGTGGCCTCCGGGGTCCAGATCTCGGTCAGCCGGCGCTGGCCGTCGTAGGCGTAGCACTGGACGTCGGTCTTCGCCGAGGTGCTGGTGTCCGCGAGGTCGGCGACCGACATGACGTTGCCCGACAGGTCGTACGAGGTGTGGACGTCCTTCGCCGCCCGCCCGAGGCCGTCGACCGTCACCAGCTTCCGCTCGACGCGGTCGGTGCCCTTCTCGTAGAAGAAGTGCTGCTGGGACTGCTTGCCGCCGGTACTCAGGGTCAGCGTGGAGAGCTGACTGGTCGGCGTCCAGGCCGTGTTGGTGACGTAGCTGCTCAGGCCGCTGAGGGAGACCGGCCGCTGGAGGTTGTCGTATCCGTGGAGCAGGGTCTCCTGCGGAAGACCGCCCATGAGCGGCAGGCCGGTCGACCTGACGGTGCCGTCCGGGTTGTAGTTGGTGGTGTAGCGGTAGATGCCCTGAAGTGCACCTTCCGTGTCCGGCACCGTGAACGACTGTGCGGCGGATCGGTAGAAATCGTCGAAACGGGTCACGACGGATGCGAAGTACTTGTCGGGCCCGACGTACCGGTAGGAGGCGTACTCGAACCCGAGCGCTCCCGCCCTGTCGTATTTGGTCTCGGTCAGCTTGGGGTCGGTGGCGGCCTTGCCGTCGTACGTGGCCAGCGCCCGGTCCAGCAGGTCGTACGTCGTGGTGACTGACTTCCCGCGGGCGTCCGTCGCCGTCGCCGGCCGGTCCGCCACGTCGTACGTCGTCGTGGACGTGCCCGAGTCCGGGTCGATCGTCTTCGTCTTGCGGCCGAGTTGGTCGTACTCGTACGTCCAGACGTTGTTGTCGTCGTCCTTCACCGTCGACAGCTGGCCGGTGGGCCGGTAGGTGTATTTGGTGCTGGTGTGCGCGCCGAGCGGGCCGCTGACGACCGGCGCCGCGCCCTCGAAGCGCCGGAGCTCGGTTACCTGCCCGCGCTCGTTGCTGATCGAGGTGGTGGGAATGTCACCCTGCGGCGGGTCGGTGTGGACCCGGTTTCCCTCCGCCGTGGTGTCGTAGCTGGTCGTGGTGCGCCACTGCTCGTGGCCAGCGATCGCGGAGATCTCGGCGGTGGGGCGCCCCATGCCGTCGTACTCGTTCAGCGTCTGGAGGCCCACCTCGCCGTCGGGGGTCGCCAGGAGCTTGTCGGACGGCGCGCCGAGGGCGTTGTACGTGACGTTCGCCTTGGCGATCTTGCCGTGGCCGTCGTACCAGGTGTCGGCCACCATGCGGGTACCGTTGGGGCCCTCGGTCTGGTGCTGGCGGGGGCGCAGCAGCGCGTCGAAGAGCTGGTAGTCCGGCGGGGTGTAGACGCCGTTGGTCCACTTCTCCGTCTTGACGGCGGAGACGTCGTCCTGACGGATCAGGTAGTTGTACTTGATCTTTGGACGGGTTTCATTGCCGAGCTTGGCGTGGTCGGGTTGCCACACGCCCGTCAGCCGGCCGAGCGCGTCGTACTCGTAGTCCACGCGCTTGCCGTTGGCGTCGACGCGTGCCGTCGGGTGGCCCCACGCGGGCGCGTAATCGGTCGTCACCACATGGCCGAGGGCGTTCTTCGTGGTGCCCTTGGAAGTCAGGCCGTTGGTCTCGGTGTAAGTGAAGGTGCTGCTCGCCTTGGTGCGGTCGTCCGTCTGGGACAGGGGCCGGCCGTGGAGGTCGTACGTGGTGACGTCGGTGACCTGGTAGGTGGGTGTCGTCCCGTCGTGGGAGATCAGCCGCTCCGACTGGGTCACCAGGCCGCGGGTGGGCGCCTCGCCGAGCTTCTTGCCGTCGTACAGGGTGCGTCCGTCGCTGATGACCTGCGTCTTGCGCTGGGGCGTGGCGGTGCAGGCGACGGAGACGGTCTCGACCCTGCTCGGGAGTGAGACGATGCCCAGGGCCAGGTTGTCCGCGTAGTCGGTGCGGGTGCACTTGTCGTCGGCGGCGGTGGACAGGTCACCGAGGTCGTTGACCTGTCGGACGCGTCCGACGACCCCCTTCGCGGTGTCCAGGGTGTTCTCGGACATGGCCTTGCGCCACTTGTTGTCGCCGGGCAGCGCGGTGAAGCCGCGGGTGCGCTCGGTGGCGGTGACGCCCGCGTCGATGACGACCTGCTTGCCGTCCCAGGTGCGGGTCTGGGTGCCGGTGGAGCGGTACCAAGGAGTCGCGATCGTCTTGGACTCAAGCTTGGTGCCGTTGTACGCGGCCTTCTCCAACTCGAAGCCGGTGAACTCCTCGCGGTCGGTGTGGACCGTGCCGTCGGAGTCGGTGACGGACGACGTACGGGTGCCGCCACCGGGCTTCTCGTCGCCGTTCAAGCCCTTGAGGTAGGTGTAGTCGATGCGCGATGCCTGCTGCTCACCGTTGCCCGCGGTGACCCGGACCTTTCCGTAGCCCTGCCACTGGCCCCAGGTGAGGAACTTGGGGTCGATGATGCCGTCGGGCTTGGGCTTTCGCCAGCCGGCCTCGTCCAGGTAGTCGTACTGGGTGACCATCGGCGCGCTCTGACCGGTGCGGTCGGACTGCTGCACGGAGGCGACGACGTACTTGTGGAACCAGTCGGTGATCGGCTCCAGGTATCCGGGCGGGGCCCAGACGACCGGGTAGCAGCGCTTGGTGGAGGCACCGGGTGCCGGCAGCGAACCGACGGCGCACTCCACGGGCTTGTATGTGATGTCGAGTTGGGCACCGGACTCGCTGAGGACGGTGCGCAGCCGGTACCGCTTGATCGCGGAGAGGTTGTTGCCGATCGTGTCGACCCGGTTGTCCAACACGTTGCCGATGAGCTTGACGGACGGAAGCTTGATGCTGCCGCCGTTGCCCCGGCCCTCGTGCTGGATCTCGTTCAGCCACAGGGTCTTCGAGCCGTCACCGTTGTCGGTGAAGATGTGCTTGAGGTGCCAGGCGTCGACGTCCGCGTAGGTGGCGGCTCCGGTGCGCACCTGGGTGGTGACGGCGGTGAGCTTCTTGCGGGTGAAGAAGGACGGCGTGGACTGGCTGAAGGTGCACTTGGTGCCCACCGCGCAGTAGCGGTCCCGTGGGGTGTCGGGCCAGCGGGCTTCGTTGGCGGCGGTCCACTTAGCGGCGGCGCAGTTGAAGTCCGCGGTCTTGTCGCAGCGTTCGTCGGTCGTGAACAGCACGCGGGCCGCTGCCGCTTCGGTGAACAGGGCGCCGTGGCGCTGACCGTACTCGATGCGGGCGAGGTGGCCGCCGCGGGTGTACTCGGTGCCGTTGACGTCCGTCTTGCCGCCGCGGGCGTAGGCGTTCTGCTCCTTCTCGTAGAAGTACGAGATGGTGTTGTCGTTGCGGTCCTTGACGAAGTCGAGGTTCCAGCGCCAGCCCTGGTTGCAGGAGGCGTTCGCGAACACGGCGTTGTAGCAGGGCTCGCCGCTGTCGTCGCCGGTGACGGGGACCGTCCAGGTCGACTTCGTCTCGGGCTTTCCGGCGGCCCAGCCGAGGCGCTTGTTGAGGCCGAAGTAGTACTCGGTGCCGTCGACGATCACCTTCCAGTGCTCACCGTCGTTGTCGCCGTTGTCGGCACCGGTCAGCTTCTCGATCTTCCAGCCGGCGTCGCCGACCATGCGCCACTCGCCGGTGGCGTCGTCCTTGATGAGCTGGCCGGACGAGCCCTTGAGCATGATGGTGGCGTTGTCGTGGGCCCAGCACAGCTCGCCCGAGGACGTGTGGCCGTCGTCGGAGCACGCCTTGTACTGGCGCTCGATGTAGCCGGGCTCGTACCCGAAGCCCTCACCCGCCCAGGAGCCCTGGTTGTTGGTGATGGCCGTCTTGCCGTCCGTGCCCTGGGAGGAGTACGAGAGTCCGATCTCCGGTTGGAAGCCGCCCGGGACGGGGGCCGCGTCCATCGGGTACGACCAGCTGAAGCCGCCGGAGGACGGGGTGACGTTCCAGGATGCGGAAGGAGTCAGCGGAGTCGCTTCGTAGGAGCCCTTGGACGACTCGGCGATGGACGCCACCGCGAGCAGCGGGGCGCTCCGGCCGACGCCCACCGGGACGTCCGCGGAGAGGGTCTGCTTCTCGGCGTCGTTCACCGTCGGCAGCGGGACGGGGGCCTGGGGGCACGCCTGGGAGCCGGGTGCGGCGGTGAGGGCGCAGGCCGGGAGTTGGAAAAGGGTCAGGCGTGCGCCGTAGTCGCCGCCGTGGCCGTCGGCGAAGCTCGTGTAGTCGATGCCGATGCGGGCCTTCGTGCTCTTCGCCTTGGCCTCGGTGCCCTCCTGAGTGACCTTGAGGAGGGTGCTCGCACCGACCGCCTTCGCACGCGCCTGGTCGACCACCTCGACGCGCACCGGGCCGGTGGTGGCAACCGGTGCCTTCGCCGACTTCCGTGCCGTGGGGGCGGAGAGCGTGACGGGGAGGCCACCGGGGCGGACGGTCGTGGACCCGGCCGCCAGGTCGGCCGTGGCGCTGCCCGCGACGGGCCAGCGGGCCGGGCCCAGGGAGGTGACCGCCGCCTTCTTCGTCGTGTCGACCGGCTGCGGCTTGGCCTTGGCCGGTGAGCCCTTGGCGGGGTCGTCGAAGGTGGGCTTGTCCGCCCGGTAGGGGCGGACCTTCTCCTCGTAGACGGTCGCCGCCTGCACCGTCGACGCGGTGAGCGCGGTCGACAGCGTCAGCACGATGGCCGCCACGGCTCTGGAGCCGCGTGGGAAGCGCGCACGTCGGGTGCGGGCAGGCATGGGTACTCCCGTGGCAGAGGTGGGAAGTGAAGGCGGGCGGGCCCGGTCGCCGTCCGCGGGGACGGCGACCGGATGACGCGATGGAGGGAGATCGATGCGGACGCTTACAACTGCGGCTTGACCCAGTTGTCCTGAAGCAGGTCGATCGTCGACTGGTCGAGGACGCCGTTGTAGATGCGGACGTCGTCCACCTCGCCGGCGAGGTGGTCACCCCAGCCACTGGCACTGATGCGGGCGCGACCCACTTGGAGGCCACCGGTGGCGGGCCAGGTCATCCCGACTCCGTCGATGTGACCTGACACGGGGTTGGGATCACCGGGCGTCGGCAAGGCCGCCTCGCCGTCCACGTACAAGCTCAGCCGTTGCGTCAGGGCGTCGTACGTGACGGTGATGAACTGGCCGATGCCTTCGTTGGGGTTGCCCCTCGGATAGGCGCGGGCAATCGCGGCGGGCGACTCGGCACCGGCGTCCTTCGGCGCGACCAGTTCCCAGTGGCCGGGGGTGATCCCGTCAGGGGATGCGGTGAAGCGGACCACGAATCGATTGGTGGTGTCGCCGGGCAGGGAGAGCACAGCTTGCTTCGTCGTCGCCGTCTTGCTGGAGAGGCGGACACGCGCGGTTACCGAGAAGCTGCCCGTGCCGTCGAGCGGCGGGGTGGCCGTGGCCGCGTAACCGTTGTTCTTCAGGGTCAGACGTCCGCCAGGAACATCCGCTCCCGAAGCGTCGGTCGTGTACATCATGACGTTGCCCTCAAGGACATCGGTGGGAGTTTCGGCGTAGTGCAGCGCACCCCCGCCCATCACCAACGGCTGCCCGCCGCCCGCCTCCGCGAACGACGTCCCGCCCGTCCCGCCGGCCGTGTCCAGGTTCCAGTACCCGAGCCGGGCCACCTTGCTCGCGACCATCTTCGAGACCTCGTCGGCCGTAGTGGCGCGGTTGTAGGCGCGGACGTCGGCGAGTTGGCCGTCCCAGTGGGAGCGGTAGCCCGTCTTGGCGCGCTCGCGACCCATTTGGAAGGTGCCGTACGCCTTCCACGGCAGCGGGCGGTCCGCCTCGGCGCGCAACTGGCCGTCGACGTAAAGCTTCAGCGGCTTGGGGGTGCCCGGGTCGTACACGCCGGCGAGGTGGCGCCACTCGCCGGCGCAGACGGGCTGTGACGTGCCGTCGGAGCAGGTGCGGTTGAGGGTCGTCGCGAGGGTGGTGTCGTTCATCGCCTCGACGTCTGACGTCGGCAGGGCGAACACGAACGTCTTCTTCGCGGCCTGGTAGGAGAGCCGGAAGCCGGGCTCGCCGGAGCCGTTCTGGCTGGCGACGGTCATGTCCCGGGTCAGGGTGTCGGGCTTGACCCACGCGCTGACCGAGAAGCCCCGCTCGGTGTCCACGACGGAGGTGTCCGCCTCCAGGTACGAGTCGGCGGAGCCGTCGAGGTCCATGACCCGGTCGGCGGCGGTGCCGTTGCCCGCGGTGTCGCGGGTGACCTTGGGGCCGATGTGCGCTGGGTGATTCCCCGACGTGTCGCGCGCCTTGTCCGCCTGCGCGCCGTCGGCCAGGGTCCACTGTGCGGCGGGCGGCGCGCCCGTGACCGCGTCGAACAAGTACGTGGTCTGTTCGCTGGCGTTGTTCGCACCGTCGTACGACGTCACGAAGAGCTTGTGGCCGCCGCGGTGTTGCGGGCTCCACTTCACCGTCACCGGCCCGCCGACCGCCGTCGGGGTCGCGGTGGCCGGCGGCTGGTTGTCGGAGTCGAAGTCGTACACGTACTTGGTGACCGCGTCGTCGAAGTTGTCCTCCGTGTTGGGCGAGATGGTGAAGCTGCCCGTCACGCCGACGCTCGCGCCGGGGTTCTCGCGGGGGAACTCCGGCGAGTCGACGAGCGGTGCGCCGGGAACGTTCTGGTCGATGACGAAGCGGCAGGTGGGACTCCAAGCGCTCCACACCACGCCGTCGCTGACCCGGGCGGAGTAGCTCACCACGGCGTTCTCGGGGATCGTCGTCCCCTTGAGGGCGCGCACCTGGTGTTGGAAGGTGGCACCCGGCGAGGCCATGCCGGTCGTGGCCGGGTAGGTCTGCGCCACGCCGGCCGCGTCGGTCCACGCCACCTTGAACTCGACCTTCACGGGCTCGGCGTAGGCGGAGCTGTGGTCAGGGTCGCTGGGCTGGGCGTACAGCACGGGCAGTCGGCTGACACGGACGCCGTTCGCGGAGGTGTTGCACGCGCCGCCCGGGTTGCTGGAGAGCTTCTTGTCGGTGAGCACGGTCGGCGGACGGTTGTAGGTGATGGAGAGGTGCGCGTTGCCGCACATCCGCTTCCACTCCGCGAACCGGGTCTCGTTGGCGGCGCGCAGGCCGAACGTCATCTTCGTCCAACCGCCGCGGACCGCGGCCTGTACGTCCTTGGCGAGCGCGCCGCTGGCGGCGGACTCGAAGTGGAGGTTGGGCGAGCTGCTGCACGCGGTCGGCTGGATGGCCTTGTCCACGGTGCCGAGGTGGGTGTCCCACAGTGCGTCTGTATTGCTCCAACTGCTGCTGGAGGTGATGCCGAAGTTCTTGCCGCCGACACGGTAGAGGCGCACGGGTTCGGCGGTTGGGGTGGCGGCGTAGATGTGGGCGACCCGGGCGGAGAAGGTGGCTTCCAGGATCGTCATGTCCGTGCGGTACGCCGTCAGCGGGACCGTGTACATCAGGCGGCGGGTGTCGATGCCCTGGCACGACGCGGCGCTGTAGTCGGTGGGGCACTTGCCCATGCCCTCGTTGCCGCTGAACTTCCAGTTCTGTTCGTTGGGCATGCCCTTGATGACCGAGGTCCAGGCGGAGGCCGGGCTGGTCAGCGGCGGGTCGATGACGACGGGGAAGGCTGCCGGCTTCGTGAGCAGCGCCTTGTCGGGGACGAGGGTGAGGGCGTCCTTGCCGACGGTCATGTCGACGGGAGCGACGGTGGCGTTGGGCGCGGGAGCGAGCGGCGCGCCGGCGGCCCCGGTCGAACCGGACCCCGCGGCGAGCTTGGCGCCCTTCGCGGCCTGCGGCGGAGCGGCGGGCGTGTCCCACATGACCGGTTCGGGTGCCTCGAAGACCACGCCCTTGGACTGGGTGTCGGTGATCTGGAGGTCACCGGACGCGGTGGTGCCCACCGTCAACGCTTCGGTGTGCATGCCGAGTTCGATCTTCGCGACGGCGGGGTTGGCCGCCGCCTCCGGGGTCTTGACGACGACGAAGTGGCCGAAGCCCTCGGGCTCGGCGCGGACGACGAGGTCGACGCCGGGGTGGACCTCGGCGTACGTGGCGGTGTCGCCGCTCACCGTGGGCGCGGGCAACGCACGGCCCGGCCAGCTCAGGGCGAATTCGCGGCCGGCTCGTTTGACCGTGGCGAAGGGGCCGGTACCGCCGTTGGACACGGACAGGTCCACGGTGGTGGCCGCTGGCCGCCACCGGCCGTCGGCGGACTTGGCGAGTTTGGTGTCGATGGGCCGCCAGCCGTCCCTGCCTAGGGCTCGGACCGGCTCCAGGAACTCCTGGGCGGTGAAGGACCCGTCGGGGTTGGCGACGACGGTACGGCGCTCCTCCCGCATGCCCGTCACCTCGACGGGCGCCTTCGCGGCTTCGGCTGCCTCCCGGGCCTCCGCCTCGGTCGGCAGCCCCTTGGCAACGGCCGCCTTCAGCCGGGCCTGGGTCGCCGCGGCGACACCGGACTGCGGGGTGCGCACCATCTCGCCGTCGTCTGATCCGTTGCCGATGTCGATGCCGAGCTGTCCGCTCGTGGCGAGCACCGTGGTCGCCACCGCGATGGCGCCCGCCGCCGTCCACGCGCCGCGCCGGCGCATGCTCCTGGACACTGCCTTCTCCCCCACCCTTGGTTGTCTGAGCCGCACTTGGTTCTTCGTCGCCCGTGGCGGGCGGGGAGTCACTGGATCGTCGCGCCGAAGGCCGTGTTGGCCGGCGGGATACCTCCTGCACCGGGCCGCCAGCTCTCGGTCGGCGCGCCGCCGGGGGCGACGTCCCAGGGGTAGGAGTGGACGGCGCGGTCGGTGGCCCGGGCGTACGGGAGGCCCAGGTAGAAGGCGTTTCGCGTGGCGAAGAGGTTCAGCCCGGTCAGGGCGTGGTCCGCGGGCGTCGCCGGTACTCCGTCGCCGGGCTCCAGCCACACGTCTCCGGTTCCGGGCGGGCCGACGAACGGCAGTACGGCGACTCCGCCGACGTCCTTGACGGGCGGGCTCGCGTCCTCGCCCGGGACTCCCACCGCGACCCGCGCCAGCCCCGGCGACGGGGGGAGGATCAGGTTCCGTTGGGTGATTCCCACACTCTGTCCGAAGCGGTCGCCCGCCTCTGCATCGCCTTCCACGCCCGGAGTGTCCTGGGTGATCCAGGCGTGCCACGTCGCCCCGCCGGTCGCCGTGACCTGGGCTACCTGGACGCCGCCGGCGTCGGTGAAGGAGCCCACGTCCTCCCCGGGCACCCCGACGGCGAGCACGGCTCCGTTCGGCTTGTTGGGAGTACTGGCGGGCGCGCAGCAGGCGGCCATCGCCACCGACGTGCCGTAGCCGTCACCCGCTTCGGCCGAGCTGTCGCCGAGGCCGTTGCGGACCTGGCCGCCGCTCCACGTGGGGTCGGGGACGCCGTCGACGTTGATCGAGGCCCGGAACACGGAGATCGCGCCGGCGCCCTTCTGCTGGTCGATGGATTCGCCGGGGATGCCTACGGCGAACCAGGGGCCGGCGGCGGCGATCGAGTACCCGAAGCGGTCGTTGGGCTCGGCGGTCTCCCAGATGCCCGGGCTGTCCTGGGTGAAGCGGGACACCTTCAGGTCCGCTCCGTAGAGGGCGACGACCATGCCGATGTCCGCCCCCGCGGCGGCGTCCTCGCCGGGCGATCCGATGACGAGGTACGCCACGTCGGTCGCCGAGACCGTGGTGGCGAGGGAGTAGCCGAACAGGTCACCGGCCTCGGCGTGTTCGCCCACCCAGCCGTCGGCGCCCTGTCGCAGGCCCTGGCTGATCGGGGTGCCCTGCAGGAGCCCGGCGGGGGATCCGTAGAGGAGGTGGACGAGGCCGGCGCCCTCGGCGGTGCCGACGTCTTCGTACGGCACGCCCACGGCCAGGTCGCTGCAGCCGTCGCCGTTGGCGTCGTAGGCGGCGAGGGAGAAGCCGAAGCGGTCGCCGTCCTCCGGCGCGTCCGAGACGTTGGGCGTGTCCTGCGAGAACTCGGCCACTCCCTTGCCGCCGCCGAGGACGACGCGGACGAGACCGGCGCGCTCCTTGCCGGAGACCGTTGCCTCCGGGTCGGCGATGGCCGTGTCCCGCACTCCGTCACCGTTGAAGTCGGAGTCCACTCCGCCCTGGCACGTGGCGGCGGCCACGGCTGGAGTCGCGGCGTACTGCCCCGCTCCCGTCGCCAGCAGCGCCGCTGCCGTGCAACAGACGGCGACCCGCCGCCACTTTCCCCCCACGGACAATGCCCGTCCCCCTCGATATCGACTTGTTCACTGGCAGACAGGTCGACTCATCAAGTAAGTCCACCTATCGCTGAGTGATCGAGAGAAACGATCATGCAGACCTGACGCCGTCACAACAAGACCACAATTAAGACATTGCCGTGCACCACCAGTCACAAGATGATCACAAGTGGTCAGATGTTGGCTGCTGGTCCTTCGTCGTCGCCGATCAGGTCGGCGAGCGCCGCGCCCGCACGGACCGCATGCCGTCCAGGTGCGCGTGGTCGTCCAGGACGCCCCCATCGGGCGCTTACCGGGGAGGTAATGGCGCAGGTCAGCGCCGGCCGGCGAGGATGGCGAGCAGGCCGCACCGACCGTCGGGCGCGCGGAGCAGACCAGTACGGATCGGAGAGTTGACGTGTCGACACCTGTCAGGGGAACGGCCACGGAGTCCACCCGCGACGTCGTGTCAGAGCTGCTGCGTCGGATCGGTGAAGGCGATCCGGAGCGCATCGCGCAGTTGTACGCCGAGCAGGGCGACTGGAAGCTGAGTTGGCCCGAGGTGGAGCACGACCGCGCGGCCACGCCGTGGATCCGGCACCGCTCCACCCGCGCCGATGCCGCCGCGCACTACCGTGCGCTCGCCGAGCACCACGTGCCGGAGCGGGCCGCGACCGCGGTCGAGCGGATCCTCGTCGACGGGGACGACGCGGTCGTGCTCGGTGAGATCCGGCAGACCGCGCGGGCCACCGGCCGCGCCTACCGCGCCCGGTTCGCGCTCCATCTGACGGTCGAAGACGGCCTGGTCACCCGTCACCACGTGTACGAGGACAGCCTCGCCGTCACCCGGGCGTTCGGCGGGGAGAGCGCGGGTGGGGAGCGGGATGCGACGTCGCCCCGCGCGCACCCGCTATGACCGGACCGGAAGCGGTTCGACGCCCAGCAGGGACGCCGTTCTTTCGTAGACGGCGCGGGCGAGTTGCGGCGAGCGGGCCGGCCGGGAGGGCGTCGCCGGGCGCGATGCGGTGAAGAAGCCGCCGCTGGGGTGCGGGGCCGGGGTGGCGGTGGTGAGCCAAAGGGTGGTTCGCACGCCCTCGTCCGGGGTGATGGAGAACGGACGGAACAGCGGGGCCGTCAGCCGCATCAGGCCGCCGGCGTTGGCGTTCATGCGGGTGCCCTTCACCATGCCCGGGTTGGCGTTGTACGTCCGCATGCCGGCGGGCAGCCGGCGGGCCAGCTCCGCCGTTGCCAGGAGGCCGAGCAGTTTGCTGGTGCCGTAGACGTGGAGTTGGGAGTAGAGGCGGTCGTGCCAGGACGTGCCGAGGACGTCCGGCGCGTCCTCGTCGAGTCGGCCGCGCTTCTCGACGAAGGTGGAGAGGTTGACGACCCGGGCGTCCGCGGCGAACGCGTCCGCCGTCAGGAGAGCGTGGGTGAGCAGGAACGGCGCGTGGTGGTTGACGGCGTGGGTGCGTTCGGCGCCGTCCGGGGTCTCGCCGTAGCGGGCGAAGGCCGCTCCCGCGTTGTTGACGAGGACGTCGATGCGGGCGGCGTCGGTCGTCAGGTCCGCCGCCAGCTCCGCAGCCAGGTCGCGGACTTCGGACCGTAGGGAGAGGTCGGCCGCGTACGCCCGGGGCGGGGCGGCGTCGGGGTCCGCGGGGAGCAGGTCGCGCAGGGCGTCGGCCGCCGCGGCGGTACGGGGTGCGTCGCGCCCCACGAGGACGACGCCGTAACCCGCCAGGGCCAGCCGGCGCGCGGTCACCAGGCCCAGGCCGCCCGCGGCCCCGGTGACGACGGCGGTCTTACGGTTCACGACGCGCCCCCGGCGGCGGGCCGAGCATCGCCCGCCGCCTCCCGCAGCAGCGCGTGCAGCCGCAGCCGGCCGTCCTCGTCGAGACGGGCGAAGGGCGAGCGCTCGACCGCGTGCCGAATGACTTGGTCGCGCAGGGCGCAGCCCTCGGGGGTGAGCTGGAGGAGCTTCGCACGGCGGTCGGTGGGGTGCGGGATGCGGCGGACCAGTCCGTGCTTCTCCAGGCGGTCGACCATCGACGTGGCGGTCGAGGCGTCGCAGTTCAGCCGGTCGGCCAGCTGCCGCGCCGTCATCTCCCGCTCGCCGCTGAGCCGCCACAGCGCATCGGCCTGCGCGTCGGTCAGCTCCAGGTCACGGAGCAGGCGCTTCAACTCGCCCTGCACCTCGTCGCGGAGGGCGAAGAGGTAGTCGATCAGTTCGCGGTTGATCAATTCACCATCGGTCAGCTCACGGTTGTTCGGTTCACGGTTGTTCGGTTCACGGTCCACGCGTTGGTCGGCAGCGTCCACGACTCCATATTGCATGGACTTTCCCATTATTTGAAGTTCCATGAATAAGGGGGGCGGGTGTTCTGCCATTGGGGTGTCCGCGGTGGGCGCCCCCGCGCATCCGCCGCCCCCGCCCACCGGATGCGGTAGGACCACGAGCATGCGCACCAGCCGGCCCAGCCCAGCCGCCCGCGAATCGGCGACCCGCGCGTTCGACGTCGTACGGCAGCGCGCGCTCGACCGCGCCCCGTGGCTGCTCCTGCTGTCGCTCGCGGTGCACGCGGTCGTCCTGGTCGTCGCGCCGCCGGACCCCTTCGACCTGCGGGTGTACTGGGAGGCGTCGCCGCAGGTCCGCTCGGGCCGGCTGTACGACTTCCGGGCGGCGTCGAGCGGGCTGCCGTTCACGTACCCGCCGTTCGCCGCGGTGGTGTTCCTGCCGCTGTCGTACGTGCCGTGGCCGGTCGCCGTCGTCGGCTGGCACCTGCTCTCGTTGGCCGCGCTGGCGGTGGTCGTCGGCTGCGCCGGGCGACTGCTGCCCGGCCGGGCGGGGGCGCGCCGGGGGCTCGGGCGGGACCGGGTGATGCTGTGGGTCGCGGGGGCCCTGTGGCTGGAACCCGTACGGCACACCCTCGACCTCGGACAGGTCAACCTCATCCTGGCAGCCCTCGTGCTGTGGGGGCTCGCGGCGGCCAAGGAAGCCGGTGCCGTCGGTGCGGCGGTGGGGGTGGCCGCGGGGGTAAAGCTGACGCCCGCGGTCGGCGGGGCGTATCTCCTGTTGACCCGGCAGTGGCGGGCCGCGCTCGCCGCGTGCGTCGTCTTCGTCGGCACCCTCGCGCTGGGGTGGTCGGTCGCGCCGCGGGAGTCGGAGCGCTACTGGAGCTCGCTCGTCGTCGAACCGGAGCGGGTCGGCCTGGTCACGTCCGTACGCAACCAGTCCCTGCGGGGCGCCGTCGGCCGGGCCCTGGGGCACGACGTCGGCTTCGACGCGCCCTGGCTGCTCGCCGCGCTCGCCGTCACCGTGCTCGCCGGGTACGCCGGGTGGGTCGCCGTCCGCCGCGCCGACCTGCTGGGCGCGCTGGTCGCCGTGCAGCTCGCGGGGCTGCTGCTGGTGCCCATCTCCTGGAGCCACCACTGGGTGTGGTGCGTACCGGCGATGATCTGGCTGCTGTACGGGCCAGGGCCCCGGGCGCTGCGGCTGACGGCGCTCGCCGCCTGGGCGCTGGCGACCGCCGGCCGGGTCGTACCGCAGCTGAACCACGTCGAGGCAGTGCTACCGCCGGGGGCGCCGGCGCCGGGGCTGCTCGCCGTGGCGGGCTGGGTGTACGCGGTGTGCGCGCTGCTGACGCTGGTCGCGATCGCGGCGGCGGGCCGGGACCGTACGGCCGGTACGAGCCGGGCGGCACGGCACCGACCGCGCACGGCGGCCGCGGCGCTGGGCGCGGACCGGCCGTGACGCGTCCCGAACGTACGCCCCGGGCCCGCCGCCTCACGCGCTGCTGAGCGACAGCTTCACCGCGAAGCCGAGGAACAGCGCGCCGGCCGCCGAGGTCGCCCCCGCCGACAGCCGCTTGCGGCGGCGGAACGCCGACGCGAGGTGGGTGCCGGTGAATATCAGCAGCGTCAGGTAGAGCACGCTGGCGAGCTGCGCGAAGGCGCCGAGCACCACGAAGGAGAGCGCCGGGTAGGCGTACGCGGGGTCCACGAACTGCACGAAGAAGGCGATGAAGAAGAGGATCGCCTTGGGGTTCAACAGGCTGATCACGAAGGCCCGGCGGAACGGCCGCTCCGTCGCCGCCGGCTCCGCGGACGCGGCGGCCTCGGTCAGCACGGTCTCGCGACGGCTGCGCCACATCCCCCAGGCCGCCCGCAGCATGCCGATCGCCAGCCAGGTCAGGTAGCCGGCGCCGGCGAACTTCACCAGGCCGAACAGCAGGTCGTTCGTCTTCAGCAGGGACGCCACGCCCGCGGCGGAGAGCACCATCAGCACCGTGTCCCCGGCCCAGACGCCCGCGGCGGCGCGATAGCCCGTGCGCACGCCGCGCCGCGCGGCGACGGAGAGCACGTACAGCGAGTTCGGCCCCGGCAGCAGGATGATCAGGACCAGCCCCGCCAGGTACGTCGGAAGATCGGTGACGCCCATCATGCGTTGGAGTGTCGCAGACGGGTACGACACTCCGCCGTGATCGGGAACACTCGCCGACTCACAGCGCCGTGGAGGGGACGTACGTGCCCCACACCTCCCGCAGCGCGTCGCACACCTCGCCCACCGTCGCCCGCGCCCGCAACGCGTCCTTCATCGGGTACAGCACGTTGGCGTCGCCCCGCGCCGCCGCCCGCAGCGCGTCCAGCGCCCCCGCCACCGCCGCGCCGTCCCGCTGCGCACGCAGCCGCGCCAGGCGCTCGCCCTGCCTGGCCTCGATCGCCGGGTCCACCCGCAGGGGCTCGTACGGCGGTTCCCCGCTCTCGTCCCGCACGAAGCGGTTGACGCCGACCACGACGCGCTCGCCCTCGTCCGTCTCCCGCGCGATGCGGTACGCGTTCTGCTCGATCTCGTACTTCTGGAAGCCCTGCTCGATCGCGCCGACCGCACCGCCCAGGTCCTCGATGCGGGCCAGCAGCGCGAGCACCTCCTCCTCCAGCCCGTCGGTCAGTCGCTCGATCGCGTACGAACCGGCGAAGGGGTCGACGGTGGCGGTCACGTCCGTCTCGTGCGCCAGCACCTGCTGCGTGCGCAGCGCCAGCCGCGCCGCCCTGTCCGACGGCAGGGCGATGGCCTCGTCGAAGGAGTTGGTGTGCAGGGACTGGGTGCCGCCGAGGACGGCCGCGAGCCCCTGGACCGCGACCCGGACCAAGTTCACCTCGGGCTGCTGCGCGGTGAGCTGCACGCCCGCGGTCTGGGTGTGGAAGCGCAGCATCTGCGCCTTGGGGTTGCGGGCGCCGAAGTCGTCCCGCATCACCCGCGCCCAGATGCGGCGGGCGGCCCGGAACTTCGCGACCTCCTCCAGGAGGGTGGTGCGGGCGACGAAGAAGAAGGACAGCCGGGGCCCGAAGTCGTCGACGTCCAGGCCGGCCGCGACCGCGGTGCGGACGTACTCCACACCGTTCGCGATCGTGAAGGCGACCTCCTGCGCGGGCGAGGCGCCGGCCTCCGCCATGTGGTAGCCGGAGATCGAGATCGGGTTCCAGCGCGGCAGCTCGCGCCGGCAGTACGCGAAGGTGTCGGCGACCAGCCGGAGCGAGGGTCCGGGCGGGAAGATGTACGTGCCGCGGGCGATGTACTCCTTGAGCACGTCGTTCTGGATCGTGCCGTTCAGGCGGGGCGCGAGCACCCCCTGCTCCTCGCCGACGAGCTGGTAGAGCAGGAGCAGCAGGGCGGCCGGCGCGTTGATCGTCATCGAGGTGGAGACCCGGTCCAGCGGGATCCCGTCGAAGAGCACGCGCACGTCATCGACCGCGTCGATCGCCACGCCGACCTTGCCGACCTCGCCGTGCGCGATCGGGGCGTCCGAGTCGTGGCCCATCTGGGTCGGCAGGTCGAAGGCGACGGACAGGCCGGTGGTGCCGTCCGCGATGAGCTGCCGGTAGCGGGCGTTGGACTCCGCGGCGGTGCCGAAGCCGGCGTACTGCCGCATCGTCCAGGGGCGGCCGGTGTACATGGTCGGGTACACGCCCCGGGTGAAGGGGTACGCGCCGGGGGTGCCCAGCCGCTCGGCCGGGTCCCAGCCCGCCAGCGCTTCGGGTCCGTACAACGGCTCGATGGGCAGCCCGGACTCGGACTCGCGCGCCGCCGCCATGGCCACCTCCCTCCAGGAGTGCCGAGGGCCGTTGCAGGGTCGGTCGTGGGGCGTTGCAGGTGTCGATTTCGCAACGTCTTTCCCATCATGCTCGCGAATGAGCAACCGGGCAGGGCGGGAATGCATCTCTCTGTGCATCGCTCGGTGCACGGGCTCAGGACACAGGCCGACAAGGGGGGACGAACGTGCCCAGCAACACCCTCGTGGAAAAGCCCGCACGGAAGCTCGTGGGGATACCCGTGGGCAAGCCCTTCGTACGGAGGACCCTCGCCGCGGCCGTCGTGGTCGCGGTGACCGCGGGATGTTCCGCGCAGGCCGCGGACCGCGCGTCCGGGCCGTCCGACGGCAAGCCCGGCGGCGCCACCGCGCCGACCCGACCCGCGGCGCCGTCCGCCGAGGCGGCACCGACGCCGACGCCGGCGTCCACCCCGTCGCAGACGGCTTCCGCGGCGCCGTCCGCAGCGCCGTCGGAGCGGCCGGAGGCCACGGAGAGCAGCAGCGCGCCGCCCGCCGAGGTGCTGATGGCGCAGGGCTCCCGGGGCGACCGGGTGCGCGAGCTCCAGGCGCGGCTGGCGCAGATCGGCTGGTTCGACGACACCCCGACGGGGACGTACGGGCAGGTCACGGCGACCGCGGTACGGGGCTTCCAGGGCAAGCGCGGACTGCCGGAGACGGGGAAGACGGACACGGTCACCTGGCAGCGGCTGCTCGCGATGACGAAGCAGCCCACGCGGGCGGAGCTGGAGGGCAAGGCGGTCAACAAGCCCCAGGTGAAGCTGGACCCGCGCTGTCTGAACGGCCGGGTGATGTGCATCAGCAAGACGAGCCGCACGCTGTCGTGGGTGGTCGACGGCGAGGTGGAGTCGACGATGGACGTCCGCTTCGGCTCGCAGTACACCCCGACCCGCGAGGGCGTCTTCAGCGTCTTCATGAAGTCGCGGGACCACGTCTCGTCGCTGTACGACACCCCGATGCCGTACGCGCTGTTCTTCAGCGGCGGCCAGGCGGTGCACTACTCGGCGGACTTCGCCGCGAACGGCTACAAGGGCGCGTCGCACGGCTGTGTGAACGTCCGGGACAAGAAGGCGGTCGCCGCGCTCTTCGACCAGGTCCGCAACGGCGACAAGGTCGTCGTCCACTGGTGAGCAGCCGGGGCGCCGGGCGGGGGCCGGGCGAAGGAGAGCCGGGGTCGGACGAAGGAGACGAAGGAGAAGAGGCGCGGACGGGACCGGGGGAACGTGTCCCGCCCGCGCCATGTGCGCCCAGCCGTAGGTACGGGGGGAACCCCGGCTTTACTGGCGCGCGCCGATGACCAGTCGGCTCACTCTCTACTGCGCCGTAGCCTCCAGAAACGTCACACCAGGTTGTGAGAGCTTTAAATTCGCAGGTCAGCGCGGATGCGGGGGCAGTGATCAGACCCGCAGATCGAAGCCGGTGCCTGCGCCGGGACCTGCGTCGTAGCCGTAGACGTAGCCCGAGACGCGGTCGTGTCCCTCGGGGTGGTCGTCCCCGTCCCGGTCCTGGGACCCGTGCCAGGCGCGGCTCCCTTTGCCGCCTCGGTCACCCTTGTCGTCCCGGTCCTGCGAGTCCTTCTTCTTGTTCTCGTTGCCCTTGCCGCGGTCGTTCTGCTCGCCGGGGCCGCGGTGGGGATTGCCGTTCGCGGTGCCGGCGCCGTTGCTGGAGCCCGCGCCGTTGCCCGTGCCTGGGCCGTTGCCCTTACCGGGTCCGTTGGGGCCGGTGGCGCCCTGATTGCCCCGACCGCCGCCGTTGGCGTTGCCGTTCCCCTTGCCGTTGGCGCCGCCGTTGCCCTTGCCGAGGCCGTTGCCGAGGCCGGGGTGGGACGGGGTCGCCTCGGCGAGCCGGGCCGTGCAGTACGCGTCGATCCGGTCCCGCCCCTTGGCAGCGACGGCCAACAACTGCCGCCCCTTCGCGTCCAGCGTGCCAGCCCGGTGGTGGCCACACGCGTGCAGCGCCTTGAGGTGGAGTTCCGCGGCGCGCGCCGCACGCTTGCCCTCGGCGCTCAGCCCCTCGCCGGGACCCTTGGGAGCACCGCTCCGCGCCCCCGCCGTGCTGGAGGGCCGGTGCGGCCCGCGGGACGGCGCCCCGGAGTGCTCGTCGGACGACCGGTCCGTCACCGAATCGGAGTCGGTGCCGGCGGAGGCGTCGCCCCCGGACGGGGACGCGTTGCCGAAAGGGGACGGCAGGAGGTCGCCTCCCGACGCGACCGCGACCCCGCCGAAGGCGAACCCGGCGACGACGGCGACCACTCCGAACCGGAACGGCGACGAAAGGCGCGTACGACGGCGTCGGGAGCGGGACACAGTGCCGATGCGGACGACGCCGATGGCTCCGTCCTCCGCGTCCGTCTGCGCTCCGGCCGGCGTCCTCGCCGCGCGGAAGGCGGCGAGCGCGGCGGCCTCGCCGGGCAGTTCGCCCGCGGCCGGCGCGGGAGCGGAGGCGGCGTCGCGCAGCGCGCGGTCCAGACGTACGGCTTCGGCCCGCGCGGGTTCGCCGAGCGCCCCGACCGGCTCCCCGCGCAACAGGCGCTCCGCCGTGTCCTGGTCAAGCCACTCGTACCGCTCGTCGGCCATCACATGTCCTTCTGCGTCCGCAGCCGTGAATGCGTCACACCGGCGGATGCCGTCGCACCCGTCCCGGGCCCGCGCTGCGGTGGCACCCCGTCCAACTCCGGCCCCGCCTGCCGCGGGACCGGCCCGGGGGCGGCCCCCGGATCGTCCGCGTCGACCACGCCGTCCGCGTTGGCGCCCAACAGCTCGGCGAGCTTCTTCAGCCCGCGGTGGGCGGCGGTGCGCACGGCGCCGGGCCGTTTGCCGAGCGTCTTGGCCGCGCTCTTGGCGTCGAGGCCGACGACCACCCTGAGCACGACCGCCTCCGCCTGGTCCTGCGGCAGTTGCGCGATGAGCGCCATCGTATCGCCGGTGGACAGGGCCTCCATCGCCTCGTCCGCGGTGTCGGACGGGGCGGCCCTGGCGGTGAGCTCCGAGTCGTCGCCGCCGACGGCGGGGCGGCGGCCGCGCATCCTCAGGTGGTCCAGCGCGCGATTGCGGGCGATCCGGGCGGCCCAGCCGCGGAAGCGGTCGGCGTCACCGTGGAAGCCGTCCAGGTCGCGGGCGATCTGGAGCCACGCCTCGGACGTCACGTCCTCGGCGTCGGGCTCGCCGACGAGCGTGCGCACATAGCCGAGCAACCGCGGGTGCACCGCGCGGTACACAGAACGGAACGCGCACTCGTCCCCGTCCTGTGCCGCGAGCACGGCGGCGGTCAGCTCCGCGTCGTCCCCCAGCACAACCTCTACCTGTACCTGTTATCTGTACGCGTCATCCGTACGTTGTCGTCCGCACGTGCGACTGTTCCGGTCCGCAGCAGGTCAGCGCTGCGCTCTGCCCTTGGCCTCTGATTTCGGCCCCCGTACGAGACCAGAACGCTACGTCGTTCCAGGGGGCCGCGTCCATGGTTTGTACAACTTGCAACCAAGTGGGAAGAAGGGGTTTCGGCCGCCCTGTGACACAAATCGCGCCCGCGGCGCAGAGTGAGGTACGGGGCCGCGCACCGGCCCCGCGCGTAGCGACGACCGGGGTCTCTCCTGTGGGGGGTGGCGACCCCGGTCGTCCCTCGTTGCCCCCCACGGCCCCGGGCACCGAAGTCGGCCACGGCCGCCGCGCCGGAGCTGAGAGCGCGTCCCTGTGCGTGTGGAAGCGCGCGGGACCCTGCGGACGCGGCCTGGCTAGCTCGCGCCGCCCTGGCCCGCGCTGCCCATGGGGCCGACCTTGACGGGGGTGCCGGAGCCGTCGGTGACGGGGAGGGTGGCTGCGCCGGGCCAGGCGAGGGAGAAGGACTTCGTCTCGCCGGGCGGGGTCACCACGATCGCGGTGATCTTCACTCCGGAACCGCCGGACTTGTTCAGCGGATAGGTGACGCCGAAGGTCACGGACTCGCCGTCCTTGAGGGTCATGGGGGTGGACTTCCCGCCGCTGCGCTCCGCGGACACCGTGCCCTCCCTGGTCTTCAGGTCGACGCCGGCGTATCCGTTCAGGGCGCAGTCCCGGCCGCCGCCGTTCTTGAAGGTGACCGCGACGGTGCCTTCGTCGTCGCCGCCGACGGTGCCGTCCACCGCGGAGATGTCCAGGGCGTCGGTGCGGCACAGGCCGGCCCCCGCGGCCGAGTCCTTCCCACCGTCCCCGCCGTCCTTCCCGCCGTCCCCGCCGTCCTTCCCGCTGTCCTTCCCTGCGCCCTGCTCCACGCCGTCCGAGGACGAGCCGCCGCCCGAGGACGACCCGGCGGACGCCGCGGGCGTCTCGTTCTTCCCCGTCCCCCCGCTCGACCCGGCACCCGCGACGTCCTCGTCGTTGCAGGCCGTGAGCGAGAGTCCGGCGGCGATGGCCAGGGCGGCGAAGGTGAGCTTGCGAGCGCGCATGGTTTCTTCCTCGGTGTCGGTGGAGCGGGCACTTACGATCACCACGACCGTCCCGGCCCAGGCCGCCGTTCCGCCCGACCGCCGCCTAGGACACTCCTGTTACGCCCTGCGAACGTTCCGCCGCCCGCTGGGACAGACCCGTGACCCGGCGGATCTTGACCACCCCGAACACGCGTCAGGGGCCGCGCCCGACCGGCGCGGCCCCTGCTCCCCCCTGGCTCAACCAGAGCCTGTCTTACGGCTTAGCGACCGGGGATCTGACCCGGCGGGTTCATCGGCCAGCCGATGACGTCCCAGCTGATCCAGCCCTTCTTGCCCTTGTGGGGTCCCTTCAGGACCTTCCCGTAGACCCAGTTGCCGCGCTCGCAGTACGCGAGGAGCTTGTTGTCGCCCTTGTGCACCAGGCCCTTGGACGTGTAGCTCTTGCCCGGCCCGGTACGGAAGTTCGCCGTGTCGGTGACCGCGACCTTCCTGTCCTTGAAGTTATTGCTGCAGGCCGAGGAGCCGACGGCAGAAGCGCTCGAAGCGCTCGCCATGACCCCCGTCATCACCATCGCGCCGACAGCGAGCGCGCTGCCCGCCCTACGGACGAAACTGCTTTTCCTCATGCATCCCCGCTTCGTTTGAACTTGTGCTGTGCTTTTCATCGACCTTGATTGCAGGGCCAGTTGGCCAAACCGTCCCGGCCGATCCCTCCCCCAGGGCGCCGCCTCCCCTGAGCTGCGCATCTCCCTCGACGGGCGCGCTGCACGGGAATACGGCGGACGGCATTCGCCTCATTTCTGAAAGACCCCCGGAGGCCGAATGCCCAACCCACCTTGCCAGCGGGCCAGGTGCTAGATCAAGCCAGGTCTGCTTATGCCCGTGATCGCGTGACCTATTGGTGAAGAGAACCGATCGAGAGTGTTGCGCGATATCGAGATTTGCCTGACTTTGGCCGACGATCCGTGCTTCGGGCACCCGAGTGGTGCAGGAATTGTGGACGTCATCCCGCGGTGATGGTCAGACGGCCCGGCCCGTCGGCGCCGAGTGCTCGTGGACGTCACGTACCCGTGTCGGCGCCGAGCAGTCGCGGGCGTCACGCACCCGTCAGCGCCCAGCAGTTGCGGGCGTCACACACCCGTGCCGCGCGCCTGGCGCGAAATCGCCGCGGCCAGGACTCGACGCCCCTCCGTCGACACGTGCAGCACCTGCCGCAGCCCCGCCCCGTCCGCCTGCACGACCAGGATCTCCAGCACCCTCGTCTGTCGGCGCAACTCCCCCGCCACCAGCGGGCCCGCCGCGTCGACGCCGGGCGGCTCGTAATCGCGGTGGGCGGCGAGCGCCGCTCTCGCGCTCTCCTCGGCCCAGGTGCGCAGCGGGTCCAGCGCCCACTGGGCGGGGGCGGTGTCGAGCATGCGCCGCACGGCTCCCGCGGCGGCGGGGCGCGGCCCGTCGTCAGGCGTGGCCTTCAGCGCGTCGCGGGCTTCCGCGAGCCGTTCGGCCCAGTGCGCGGCACCGTCCGTGAGGCCCGTCCACAGCGGGCGCAGCACGGCGGCGGGTGCGCCGTCGCCGAGTAGCGGCAGGCACCTTTCCAGACAGCCCACCCCGCTCGCGGCGAGCGCCCGCTCGTCCGCCCGTGCGAACAGTGCGCACAGTTCTCCCTGGGTTTCCGAGGTCTGCGACACCATCGGACCCCTCCCATCGCTGACGACGCGTTCGGCGCAAAGTACCCCCTCCCGCGCACGGTCCGCCATGGTTCTACGACATCGATCCGCTCACCGATTCCCCCCGGATCGCACACATGTGCCCCACCGCTCTGTTACATTCGGGCCACTCGGAAACATGGCTCGTGAACGGCTTGCCCCGTTCGCTCGTAGCCTCCGGGTGCCGGTGTGGGCCCGCACACCCCCGGGCGGGCCCACGCCCGGCCACGCCGTGCGCCTCAGTGGAAGGCGGGCGCCGGCGGCGGGTGCGGCAGCGAGACCTTCTCCGACTGCATCCGGGTGATCGCCCGGACGACCAGGATCGCCAGCACCGCCGCGACGATGTCCGCGAGGTCGGAGAAGACCAGCCCGAAGGCGGCGGAGCCGACCTCCTCCGGCGACTCGGCCTTGTCGTAGCGCATCACCGACACCCGGGCGACGATCAGGGAGAGGACCCAGAACCCCCACCAGAAGTTCAGCAGCCGCTCGGGCTGTTCCTTGTGGCCGCCGTACGGGTTGCGGCGGCTGGCCGCCCAGATGTCGCCGGCGACCTTGCGCGGAATGACGAGGTTGGCGAACGGGATGAACCAGCCGCCGATCGCCCAGCCCCGCTGCATGCGCGGGATGTCGGGGGCGAAGGCGTCCGCGTTGGCGCGGGCCTTGAAGAACCAGATGACGAAGACGACCGCGGTGGCGAGGTAGGCGACGACCTGGAGCACGCCCGCCAGCGCCATCAGCCCGTCGGCCCGGTCCAGCGTGTCCGCGCTGACCGAGAAGGGCGACTGCTCCAGGTCGGCCATCAGGGTGCTGACGTTCACGGCGGCGCCGATGGAGAAGAGGTCCGTCGCTATCACCGCGCCGAGCAGGGCCATCACGGCGTACGACAGGCCGACGGGCACCTTGACGGCCAGCGGCACGGGTGCGTACGGCATGCCGACGGGCGGCGCGGCGGGGTACGGCGCCGGGCCCGCCGGGTACGGGGTCGGGCCGCCGTACGGAGCCGGTCCGCCCGGGTACGGGCCGGGGGCCGCAGGGTACGGGCCGGGAGCTGCCGGGTACGGCGGCGGCGCACCGAAACCGGCGGGCTGCGGCTGCCCCGGTGCCGGGTAGCCGGGCGCGCCGGCCGGCGCGGGCTGCCCCGGTGCCATCGGCGGAGGCGGCGGGCCTTGTTGGGCGGCCCCCGGCGGCACCGCCCCCTGCGCCGCGGCGCAGCCCGCGCACAGCCCGTTCGGAGTGACCGCGGGCGTGGCGCGGCAGACGGAACACACGTTCATCGAAAAGGAACCCCCCAGGAAGAACCGGACAGAGCACGCCCCGGCGCAGCGGGTGCGGGGGAGCGTACGGAGACCGGTCGCGCACCGTGCGCGACCGCCTGCGGAACATACGCGGCCCCGGACCGGGAGTCCAGACGAATACGGACAGGGCGGTCCAGGCGGTGCGGGCCCGCCGTCGCCCGCTCCGCCCGGCGCTCAGCGCACCTGCTGCGCCAGCGCCGCGAACTCCGCCCAACTGCGGTCGGGTTGCCGCGGGTCCCACACCTTCTGCGCCGTCGCCGCCAGCGGCAGCTCGATCCCCCGGGCGATCTGGTCCGGCGTCTGCGCCCCGGCCACGTCGCCCCAGATCGCGAACCGCCCGCCGAGGATCTGGTCCGAGTACTCCTCCGGCACCGGTTTCGTGCCGCGCAGCACCAGCGGGGTCCACTGCTCGTAGATGCGCTGCCCGGTCGGGTACACGAACTCGTTGGGCTCGCCGAGCACGTAATAGAGGTACTCGTCGTTGAGGTTGACCACCTTGCGGCCCTCGGCGAGGTACTCCTCCGGCGGGCGGGCGCCGATCTCCTTGCCCGTCCAGTACTCGACCTCCACGTCCTTGTCGACGCTGACCCGACCGCCGGCGAAGAAGCCGTCGTTCCACGCCTTGGGGACGCGGCCGAGTCCGCGGACGAGTGCGGCGCGGTCGTTGACCCATGCCGTCGCGAGGTCCTGCACGCGCCCTTCCGGGCCGTACTCCGCACGGGCCTTCGCCGCCAGCGCCGGAAAGGACGCCTCGGGATCCCGCCAGGTCAGGGCGGTGTACTCGTCACCTCCGACGTTCCAGTACCGCCCGTCGAACAGATCCGCGTACTCCCGCAGGAGTTCGTCGACGAGCCGGGCGGACGCGGGGTTGCCGATGTCGATCGCGCCCTGCACCACCCGCCCCGACGCGTCCTTCAACTTGAGGTCGGGGTGGTGTGCGAGGACGGCGCCGAGGTGGCCGGGCGAGTCGATCTCGGGGATGACGGTGATGTGGAGCGAGGCGGCGAGGCCGAGTATCCGGCGCACCTCGTCCTTCGTCAGGTGCTGGGGCGAGACGACTTCGGGGTGGGTCGTGGACTCGATGCGGAACGCCTGGTCGTCGGAGAAGTGCAGGCCGAAGTGGTTGAGCTTGAGGTCGGCCATCTCCCGCAGCCGGTCCTCGATCCACCCGACGCTGAACTCCTTGCGGGCGATGTCCAGCATGAACCCGCGCTGCGGGCGGTCCGGCGCGTCCTGCACCGTGCCCTCCGGCATGGCGCCCCCGGAGCGCACGGCCTGCTTGAGGGTGCGGGTGCCGTAGAAGACGCCCGCCTCGTCCGGGCCGGATATCCGCACCCGGCCGCCCTCCGTGCGCACGGCGTACGACTCGGGTCCGCCCTCCTGGCCGCGGTCGAGGACCAGTTCCACGTCGCCCGTGCGCGCCGCCGTCACCCCGCGGTACGGGACCTTCAACTCGCCCGCGACGAGCTTGCCCTCGTCCGCCAGCGCCTCGCTGCCGCGGGCGACGACCACCCCGGCGTCCGGGCCGGGGCGCCAGCCGGGGCCCCGGGCGGCCCGGTGCTCGCGCACGGCGGGCACGGTCGCCGGCGCCGTGGACAGGGGGTACGTCGCCGTGGGCGAGGGGGTGGCCGTGCCCGACGCGGGGGCGTCGGCGGAGGCGTCGGACCCGGATGAGTTCGAACAGCCCGTCAGGGCGAGCGCCAGGGCGAGCCCGACGAGTCCCCCGCGGCGGGTACCGCTCCGGGGACCCCGCCGGGCCGCGCGCCGGGCCGCACTCCGTACGACCGGCGCCCGCGCACCCGCGCGCTCTGCGGACCGTGCGCCTGCCGCGTCACCCGTACGGTCGACACGGGCCGCGCCACCCGCGCCAACCACTGCGCCCGTGCCGTCGGAGCCCTCTACGATGCGCTTCACCTGGCCACCTCCTGCGCCTCGACCGCGCCTCGCCCTCGATTCCCGCCGCCTCCCGCGGCCCACTGCATACCGTCCCAAAATCCGTGCAACCGGCCAGGTCGTCCATCGGATGAACGGAAACTCTTCCGTCCGGGTGAAATTCGCGCATCCGTCGGACAGGTACTCGCACGGCTGGATAGCGTTGACCTGTCAACCCCACTCGTCACAGCCTTCCCGGCCGCACCACCCGTTCCGGGTGTACGGGTCGTTCCGGCCGTCCGGTCCCACCGACCGCTCCGGCCCTCTCCTCTAAGTCAGCAGTGAGTCAGCAGCCAACCGCATTCCCCTCTTCTCGTGGTGAGGAGCCCACGCTGTCCAGCGATTCCGACGCCGGTCTCCCGCACCCCGCCCGGCCGTCGCACCTGGCGCTACCCGCGCAGACCACCGCGAGTCCGGCCGGCCCGACCGCGGTGCCGAAGCCGCTCGGCCCTGCGGACGCCCCGCAGCAGCCCGGGCTCACCCTGTTCAACTCGGCCACCGACGAGGACGCCCTCGCCGCGCTGCTGGCGTGCTGCGGCAGCGCCCGCTGGGCCGAGCGGGTGGCCGCGCACCGCCCGTACCCGGACGTCGGCTCCCTGCTCGCCGCCGCCGACGAGGCGGGCTACGACCTGGCCCCCGCCGATCTGAGCGAGGCGCTCGCCGACGAGTACCCGGCCGGGCCGCACCCCGACGCGCCGCAGGGGACCCACGTCGCGCGAGCGCTGGACGCCGCGCACGCCGCGTACGAGAGCCGGTTCGGCCACTCCTTCGTCCTGCACCTCGACGCCTACGCGCCCGAGGAGTGGGTCGACGAGATCCTCATCGGCATCCGGCTGCGGCTGAACCACGAGCCGGACCAGGAGCGCGTCGTCTCGGCCGAGCAACTCCGGCTGCTGGCCCGCGCCCGGCTGCGACAGACCGTCGCCGGCCCCCGGGCCGCCACCACGGCGCCCTGGCCAGGAGCCCGGACCGCCCGCTGAGTCCGGACCGAACGGTGCGCCCCAGGCACTGAACCTCCAGGACATCCCCCCTCATAACCGATGAAAGCGGGCGCGTCCCGCCGTCCCCGACCGTCGCCGCAATAGCCCGTCCGTGGATCTTTGCTTGCCTGTTTGATCACACCTGCGGACCCCGTGCGAAGGAACCGACAAGTCGTCGCTACGATGGCCGGGGCCGGTGGACCGTACCCGGCCGGGCCAGACCGACACCCACAAGCCGGCAGGCCCCAGTCCCCGCTCCCGGAGGGTTCTTCCGTGCCGGCTGGAACGCTGTACCGCGGCCGGGAAGGAATGTGGTCCTGGGTGGCTCATCGAGTCACCGGCGTCCTCATCTTCTTCTTCCTGTTCGTCCACGTCCTGGACACCGCTCTCGTCCGCGTCTCCCCAGAGGACTACGACAAGGTCGTGGCCGTCTACAAGACGCCGATCGTCGCGTTGCTCGAATACGGCCTGGTGGCCGCCGTCCTCTTCCACGCCCTGAACGGCCTGCGGGTCATCGCCGTGGACTTCTGGTCCAAGGGCCCGCGCTTCCAGAAGCAGATGCTCTGGACCGTGATGGGCATCTGGATCGTGCTGATGGCGGGTGCCCTGTATCCCGTCCTCGGCCACGCCGCACGCGAAGTCTTCGGGAGCTGATGCCGGTCATGTCTGCTGACACCTCTTCCGCAATCGGGGCCGTCGAGACGGAACCCCTGTACGACGTCGACAACCCGGCGCCCGTCATCGAGCCGCCGCGCAAGCGGACCGCGCGCACCCCGCGCTCCACCCGCGGCAACTTCGAGATGGCCGCGTGGCTGTTCATGCGGCTGTCCGGCGTGGTGCTGGTCGTCCTGGTCATCGGCCACCTGATCATCCAGCTCGTGCTGGACGGCGGCGTCTCCAAGATCGGCTTCGCGTTCGTCGCGGGCCGCTGGGCGTCCCCGTTCTGGCAGGTCTGGGACCTGCTGATGCTCTGGCTCGCGATGCTGCACGGCGCCAACGGCCTGCGTACCGTCATCAACGACTACGCCGAGCGCGCGAACACGCGACTGTGGCTCAAGGGCCTGCTGTACACCGCGACGGTGTTCACCATCCTGCTGGGCTCGCTGGTGATCTTCACCTTCGACCCGAACATCCGCTAGAGCCGGGGCTGACGAACCTCATGAAGATCCACAAGTACGACACCGTCATCGTCGGTGCTGGCGGCGCCGGCATGCGCGCCGCCATCGAGGCCACCAAGCGCAGCCGCACCGCGGTGCTGACGAAGCTCTACCCGACCCGCTCCCACACGGGCGCCGCGCAGGGCGGCATGGCCGCCGCGCTGGCGAACGTGGAGGAGGACAACTGGGAGTGGCACACCTTCGACACGGTCAAGGGCGGTGACTACCTGGTCGACCAGGACGCCGCCGAGATCCTGGCGAAGGAGGCCATCGACGCCGTCCTCGACCTGGAGAAGATGGGCCTGCCGTTCAACCGGACCCCGGACGGCACCATCGACCAGCGCCGCTTCGGCGGGCACTCCCGCAACCACGGCGAGGCCCCGGTGCGCCGGTCCTGCTACGCCGCGGACCGCACCGGCCACATGATCCTCCAGACGCTGTACCAGAACTGCGTCAAGGAGGGCGTGGAGTTCTTCAACGAGTTCTACGTCCTGGACCAGCTCATCACCGAGGTCGACGGCGTCAAGCGCTCGGCCGGCGTGGTCGCGTACGAGCTGGCCACCGGCGAGATCCACATCTTCCAGGCGAAGGCCGTCATCTACGCGTCCGGCGGCACCGGCAAGTTCTTCAAGGTGACCTCCAACGCGCACACCCTCACCGGCGACGGCCAGGCGGCCTGCTACCGGCGCGGGCTGCCGCTGGAGGACATGGAGTTCTTCCAGTTCCACCCCACGGGCATCTGGCGGATGGGCATCCTGCTCACCGAGGGCGCCCGCGGCGAGGGCGGCATCCTGCGCAACAAGGACGGCGAGCGCTTCATGGAGAAGTACGCGCCCGTCATGAAGGACCTCGCCTCGCGCGACGTGGTATCCCGCTCCATCTACACGGAGATCCGCGAGGGCCGCGGCTGCGGCCCCGAGGGCGACCACGTGTACCTGGACCTGACGCACCTGCCGCCGGAGCAGCTCGACGCCAAGCTCCCGGACATCACCGAGTTCGCCCGGACCTACCTCGGCATCGAGCCCTACACGGACCCGATCCCGATCCAGCCGACGGCGCACTACGCGATGGGCGGCATCCCGACGAACGTCGAGGGCGAGGTCCTGGCGGACAACACCACCGTCGTCCCCGGTCTGTACGCGGCCGGCGAGGTCGCGTGCGTCTCCGTGCACGGCGCCAACCGCCTCGGCACCAACTCGCTGCTGGACATCAACGTCTTCGGGCGGCGTTCGGGCATCGCGGCGGCCGAGTACGCGGTGCAGGCCGACTACGTCGAGCTGCCGGAGGACCCGGCGGCCCTGGTCGTGGAGATGGTCGAGCAGCTGCGCGACTCCACGGGTAGCGAGCGCGTGGCAGACCTGCGCCGCGAGCTCCAGGAGACGATGGACGCCAACGTGATGGTGTTCCGCACGGAGCAGACCATCAAGACGGCCGTCGAGAAGATCGCCGAGCTGCGCGCCCGGTACAAGAACGTCTCGATCCAGGACAAGGGCAAGCGGTTCAACACGGACCTGCTGGAGGCCATCGAGCTGGGCAACCTGCTCGAACTCGCCGAGGTCATGGCGGTCTCCGCGCTGGCCCGCAAGGAGTCCCGCGGCGGCCACTACCGCGAGGACTACCCCAACCGCGACGACGTCAACTTCATGCGCCACACCATGGCGTACCGCGAGGTCGGCGACGACGGCTCCGAGTCCGTCCGCCTCGACTACAAGCCGGTCGTCCAGACCCGCTACCAGCCGATGGAGCGTAAGTACTGATGGCTACTCCCACGATGGACAAGGTGGAGGCGGAGGCCGCGGCCTCCTCCCACCTGATCACGGTCACGTTCCGGATCCGCCGGTTCAACCCGGAGGTCTCGGAGCACGCGGTCTGGGAGGACTTCCCGATCGAGATCGACCCCAAGGAGCGGGTCCTCGACGGCCTCCACAAGATCAAGTGGGACATCGACGGGACGCTGACGTTCCGCCGCTCCTGCGCGCACGGCATCTGCGGCTCCGACGCGATGCGGATCAACGGCAAGAACAGGCTCGCCTGCAAGACGCTGATCAAGGACATCAACCCGGAGAAGCCGATCACGGTCGAGGCCATCAAGGGCCTGACGGTCCTCAAGGACCTGGTCGTGGACATGGAGCCGTTCTTCCAGGCGTACCGCGACGTGATGCCGTTCCTGATCACCAAGGGGAACGAGCCGACGCGCGAGCGCCTCCAGACCGCCGAGGACCGCGAGCGCTTCGACGACACCACCAAGTGCATCCTGTGCGCGGCGTGCACCACGTCGTGCCCGGTGTTCTGGAACGACGGGCAGTACTTCGGCCCGGCCGCGATCGTCAACGCCCACCGGTTCATCTTCGACTCGCGCGACGAGGCCGGCGAGCAGCGGCTGGAGATCCTGAACGACAAGGACGGCGTGTGGCGTTGCCGCACCACGTTCAACTGCACGGATGCCTGTCCGCGCGGCATCGAGGTCACCAAGGCGATCCAGGAAGTGAAGCGCGCGCTGATCACGCGTCGCTACTGAGGTCCCGCACGACGCTCGGCTGACGGGCCCCGCATTCCCTCCGGTGGATGCGGGGCCCTGCGCGTTCGCCAACAATCCGGATCGTTGCTTCACCCCGCGGGCCGCCGGGTGGCAGGATCGACGGGGACGGTGAGTTGACGCAGCAGGAAGCGGGGAGCTGACGATGACCGAGCCCGGTCCGCACACGAATCCAAGCCCGGACCACAACCCCTACGCGCGGGAGGGCGAGCCCGAGTACCAGTGGGGGCCGGACACTCCGCCCGGCACTCCCGCGTACGGCTACCCGGCCCCCGGCTACGGCTATCCCAACCAGCCGCCGCACTACGCCCAGACCCAGCCGTCGTACCCCGTGCCGCTCGGCACGCCCTTGGGGACGCCGCTCGGGACGCCGTTGGGCGCACCCGTGCCCCTGGGGGCGCCGCTGGTGACCATCGGCGACATCGTGGTCCTGCACGACACCATCGTCACCCCGTCCGGCCACCTGCCGCTGAAGGGCGCGGTCTGGAACGTCACGGACATGTCCCGCACCGAGGAGAAGATCCCCACGCACGCGATCGTGCTCGCGGTGGTCTTCTTTTTCTTCTGCTTCCTCGGCCTGCTGTTCCTGTTGATGAAGGAGAAGCAGACCACGGGCTACGTCCAGGTCACGGTCACCAGCGGCGGCAAGCACCACGTCACGCTGCTGCCCGCGCAGCACATGATGACGATCCAGCACGTTGCGGGTCAGGTGAACTACGCGCGCTCGCTCAGCGCGATGTGACGGCGTCGGGGTAGACGGCGTCGAGGAAGTCGACGAGCAGGCCGGTGACCTCGGCCGGGCGTTCCAGGCTCGGGAGGTGGCCGGCCCACTCCAGTTCGCGGTGGTGCGCGCCGGGCAGGGCCGCCGCCGCTCGCCGCGCCGCGGTGCGGAAGTCGACGAGGTCGTGCGCGCCGGAGACGACGAGCGCCGGCACGGACACGTCCGCCAGCGCGGCGACGTCGAAGTCGGCCGCGGCCGGGGGCTCGTCGGCGGTGGCCAGTTGGACCTCGTACGCGTGCAGTTGCATGGCGGCGACGGCGGCGAGGGTCGCTCCGTCCGCCTCGGGGCCGAGGAAGGTGCGGGCGCAGAGCGCCGCCGCCTCGTCCAGGTCGCCGTACTGGACGAGTTCCACTTCCCGCTCCTCCAAGGCGGTCAGCTCCGCGCTCTCCGGCACGCCGGGCAGCGGTCCGGGGCAGAGCAGCGCGAGGCCGGTGACGCGCTCCGGGGCGCGCAGGGCGATCTCCAGGGCGGTCCGCCCGCCGAACGAGGCGCCGATCAGCACCGCCCGCGCCATGCCCACGGCGTCCATCAGGGCCAGTACGTCGTCCGCGTCATCGGCGGCGGGTTCGTCGGGCGCGCCCGCGCAGGGCGTTTCGCCGTAGCCGCGGAAGTCCGCGCGAACGACCCGGTTGCCGGCCGCGGCCAGGGCCGGTAGCTGGGCGTCCCACATGCGGCGGTCGCACACCGTCGAGTGCAGGAGCACGACGTTGCGTGCGCTGCCGGTCGGGCCGGCCAGGTCATGAGCGAGCGTCATCCGCGGAGGTTACCCCGGGGCCGCGGGCCCGCCAACCCACTTTCCGGAAGCCCAGGTTCCGTGTTGAACGTGTTCAAAAAGAGGGCTACCTTGCTGTCGTCGGAGTTTTTGAACACGTTCAGAAGGGTCGGCGAGCATGGACTTCAACGTCGTCGGATACCTGATCTACCTCCCCATCAGCATCACGCTGACCGTCTGGGTGGCCCGCACCCTCAGCCGCAACGGACGGGTCTTCCTGTCGGACGTCATGAACGGCGACGAGAAGCTCGCCGATGCCGTGAACCACCTGCTGGTCGTCGGCTTCTACCTGATCAACCTGGGCTTCGTCGTCGCGTACTTGAAGATCGGCGACACCGTGGAGAGCACCCGCAACCTCTTCGAGGAGCTGTCGGTGAAGCTCGGCGTCGTGCTGTTCGTCCTCGGCGTGCTGCACCTCACCAACTTCTTCGTGCTCAACAAGATCCGTCGGCGGGGGCTACAGCGGCACGAGTCGACGCCGCCGGTCGCCCCGCAGGGCTGGCTGCGGCCCCCGGCCGTGGCGACGGGGCACAGCCGGGCGGCGACGGGGTACGGCCCCATGCCGGGCCAGCCCCCGACGGCGGGCCACGGACCGGTGGCCGGCCCCACCGACACCCCGCCGAGCCCGCGGTGAGCGGCGCGGTGACCGCCCACGGGCCCGACGGCGCGGTGGTGCGTCGGCTGACCGTCCTGTTCGACCCCGAGTGCGGCCTCTGCGCCCATCTCAAGGGCTGGCTGGAGCGGCAGCACAAGCTGGTACCGATGGACCTGGTGCCGGTCGGCTCGGCGCAGGCGAGGACGCTCTTCCCCGACCTCGACCACGCGGCCACCCTCCGCAAGATCACCGTCATCGGCGACGGGGGTCAGGTCTTCACGGACGACGCTGCGTTCGTGGTCTGCCTGTGGGCGCTGGCCGACCACAGGGCCAAGGCGCACTGGCTGGCCGGCCCCTCCGGGGCGTCCTTCGCCCGCGCCGCCGTCATGGCCGCGGCCAAGTACCGGACGGCGACGGGAGCGACGCAACGATGGCTCGACGAGGTGCCGGGCCGGACGGGGCCACCACCGTCAGCGCCCTGTGGCGACCGGTGCGCCCCGCCCCATTAGGCTCGGGCAGCGTGAGTGACGGCAAGAGCGCCCCCAAGAGCGAGCAGACCCGGACGCTGATCCTGGAGACCGCGCTCCGGTTGTTCCAAGAACGGGGCTACGACAAGACGACGATGCGGGCCATCGCCCTGGAGGCGGGGGTGTCGGTCGGGAACGCCTACTACTACTTCTCGTCCAAGGAACACCTGGTCCAGGGGTTCTACGACCGCATCGGCGCCGAGCACCGGGCGGCGGTGCAGCCGCTGCTGGCCGCCGAGACGGACCTCGCGGCCCGGCTCGCGGGCGTGCACCTGACCTGGTTGGAAATCGCCGAGCCGTACCACGAGTTCGCGGCCCAGTTCTTCAAGAACGCAGCCGATCCGGAGTCTCCGCTCAGCCCCTTCTCGCCGGAGTCGGAGCCGGCGCGGGAGGCGGCCGTACAGGTCCACCGGGAGGTGCTGACCGGGGCGAAGGCGAAGATCCCCAAGGACCTGGCCGACACCCTGCCGGAGTTGCTGTGGCTGTCCCACATGGGGCTGGTGCTGTATTGGGTGTTCGACCGGTCCGAGGGCCACGAGCGCAGCCGCAGACTGGCGGAGAAGGGGGCCCGGCTGACCGCGAAGGGGATCCACCTCTCCCGCTTCAAGGTCCTGCGGGGGCTCGTCAACGACGTGCACGAGCTCTTCACGGACCTGCTGCCGGGCATGGCGCAGTCCGTCGCGGCGCGCAAGTCGGACACCGCGGCCCGCAAGACGACCCGCCGGGCGGGCGGGCGCAAGCCGCTCACCCGGCGGTCCACCGCCGGCGCCGAGCCGGCTCCCGGACCCGGCTCGGCGCCGGACGGCGGAAAGTGATGGACGCGGGTGTACGGAGCCGGCGCCCCGTACACCCGTGCTGAAAGTCCTAGTGCCCCTCACGGGCAAACATTGCCGGTCACGGCACTAGCTGCCGACGGGCGCGTCCTCCTTGGCCCCGTTGCGGGCCGGGCTCGCCGGGGCCGGTTCCTCCTTCGGTTCCACCGCGAAGTGCGGCAGCCACTTGTCCAGCCAGCCCGGCAGCCACCAGTTGGCCCGGCCCAGCAGGTACATCACCGCCGGCACCAGCGCCGTGCGCAGGACGAACGCGTCCAGCGCGACGGCCGCGGCGAGCCCCACGCCGATCATCGCGGCCTCCACGTCTCCGCTGAAGACGAAGGCGGTGAAGACGCAGATCATGATGAGGGCGGCCGAGTTGATGACCCGGCTCGTCTCCGCGAGGCCGACCCGCACCGCCCGCTGGTTGTCCTTGGTGTGCACCCACTCCTCGTGCATCCGGCTGACCAGGAAGACCTGGTAGTCCATGGAGAGCCCGAACAGCAGGGACAGCATGATCGCCGGGAGGAACGCGGTGATCGGCCCCTCCTTGCCGAAGCCGATCAACTCACCGCCCCAGCCCCACTGGAAGATCGCGACCATGATCCCGAACGAGGACGCCGCCGCGACCAGGTTCATCACCGCCGCCGTCAGCGGCACCCCGATCGAACGGAACGCGATCAGCAGCAGGAGCGCGCCGAGCCCGACGACCGTGACGAGGAAGTACGGCAGCCGGTCCGCGGTGACCTCGGCGAAGTCCTTGAAGACGGCGGTCGCACCGCCGACGTGGGCCCGTTCCCCGGACGGCGCGACCACGTCGTCGCGGAGCGCGTCGATGAGCCGGCCGGTCCGCTCGTCCTGCGGCGACGTCGCCGGTACGACGTGGATCACCGCGACGCGCGAGCCGGGCGGCGTGGGCATGACCTCGGCCCGTACGACGCCCTCCGTGGCCTTCGCCCGCTGCGCGAGCGCACCGACGGCGGCCGGCTCGGCGCCGTCGACGACGATCTGGACCGGGCCGTTGAAACCGGGCCCGAAGCCGTCGGCCAGCAGGTCGTAAGCCTTCCTGGTGGTCGTGGACTCGGGGTGGTTGCCGTGGTCGATGGTGCCGAGCCGCAGCGACAGCACCGGGAGCGCGAGCACCGCCATCACGACGAGCGCCAGCGCGCCGACGGCCTTCGGGCGCCGCTCGACGAACGCGGCCCAGCGGGCGCCGGCGCTGCTCGCCCCCTCGGAGCCGGCACCTTGCGGCCCTCCGGCCGCGAGCCGGCGCCGCTGCCGGCGGCTGAGCACCCGCAGCCCCAGGAACCCGAGCAGCGCGGGCAGCAGCGTGATCGCCGCCAGCACGCTCAGCACCACCGTCAAGGACGCGGCGATGACGATGCCTTCGAGGAAGCGCAGGTCCGTCACGAGCATCCCGGCCAGTGCGATGCAGACCGTGGCGCCGGCGAAGACGACCGCGCGGCCGGAGGTGTTGACCGCGGTGACCGCCGCGTCCTGCGGCGCGACGCCGCGCAACAGCCCCCTGCGGTGCCGGGTGACGATGAAGAGCGCGTAGTCGATGCCGACGCCGAGGCCGACGAGGGTGCCGAGCAGCGGCGCGATCGTCGCCAGCTCCGTGCCGTGGCTGACCAGCCCCGTCAGCACCAACCCGATGCCGACCGCGAACAACGCCACGACCAGCGGCAGCAGCATCGCGAAGAGGGAGCCGAAGGCGAGGAAGAGCACGATCGCGGCCGCGACGATGCCGACCAGCTCCGCCGTGCCGGCCGGGGGCTCGTTCGCGTACACGACGGCCTGACCGCCGAGTTCGACCCGCAGCCCGTCGGCGCGGGCCTCCGCCACCTGCTCGACGACGTCCTCGACCAGCGCCTTCGGCACCTCTTCGGCACGGTCGACGAAGACGACCGTCGCGTACGCCGTCCGGCCGTCCGCGCTGACCGCGCCCGCACCGTCGGGGCCGTACGGACTGACGACCTCCCCGACTCCCGGCATCCGCGCGATCTCCGCGAGCGCCGGCTCCAGCCGCTCCCGCACCGCGGCGTCGCGCACGGAGCCGTCGGCGGTGCGCCACACCAGCGTCGTCGGATCGCCCGAGCGCTCCGGGAACGCCGAGGCCATCAGGTCGTACGCGCGTTGGGAGTCGGTGCCGGGGAGGCTGAAGTCGTTCGAGTAGTCGGACCCCTTCGCACCGCCCAGCGCCCCCAGGCCGAGCAGCGCCACCACCCACAGCACCAAGACGACCAACCTGTGTCGATAGCACCAACGTGCCCATGCCGCCACGACGTCATTCCCTTCACCAGCTCGCCACGTCCCCCGGGGCCCGCCTCAGCATCGGTCGACGGCCCGGCCCGTGGCGGCCGCGGAGCCGGACTCTCAAGGAACTCCAAGACAACGGAGCCCCGTCGGGGCCGCATTCGTACGGATACTGGGAGCCGAGCGGAGGGGGCGCGGACGATGGAGCAGCGGGAACGGCACACGGGGGCGACGGTGCTGGTCGTCGAGGACGAGCCGAGCATCGCCGACGTGCTCGCGATCGCCCTGCGCCACCACGACTTCGAAGTGGTGACCGCCGCCGGCGTCCGGCAGGCGCAACTGCTCGCCGAGCGGGCGCGGCCCGACGTGGCGCTGTTGGACGTGATGCTGCCGGACGGCGACGGCCGCGCGCTGGGCCGGGCGCTGCGCAGCCGACTGCCCGAAACCGCGGTCCTGTTCGTCACGGCCCGGGACGCGCCCGCCGAGGTGGTGGGCGCGCTGCGGATCGGCGACGACTACATCACCAAGCCGTTCAACGTCGACGAGGTGGTGGCCCGCATCCAGGCCGTGCTGCGGCGCACCCGCCCCGCGCCCCCGGGGGACGTCCTCCCGGTGCCGCCGCCGCTCCGCCACCGGGACCTCGAACTGGACGAGACGACGTACGAGGTCCGGCGCGGCGACCGCGCGGTGCAACTGACGCCGACGGAGTACGCCCTGCTGCGCTTCCTGGTGCGCAACGCGGGCCGGGTGGTGTCCAAGGAGCAACTCCTGAGGCACGTGTGGCGCTACGAACACTCCGCGGAGTCGACCGTGGTGGAGACGTACGTCAGCTATCTGCGGCGCAAGTTGGATCCGCTGGGGCCGCCGCTGATCACCACGCGCCGGGGCGTGGGCTACGGGCTGACGTGAAAGCTCCGGACGTCGACGACCGCGCGGTGCGGGTGCGCGGCTGGACCGGTTCCCTGGAGGGCTTCCGGCGCTGGGTGCGGGTACGGCACCGGCGGATGCACTCCCTGCGGGCCAAGCTCACGCTGGTGAACCTGCTCCTGCTGCTGCTCGGAGTGGCGGCGGCGACCGTCGTCAGCCTGCTGGCGATGCAGCACTACCTGTTGCAGCGGGTGGACGGGGAGCTGTTGGCCAGCCGGGAGGCGGTGCAGCAGACCGACTTCACCCAGGAGGACCTCAACCAACTCCAGGCGATCTCCACCCTGCTGGAGCACGTCGCGTCGCCCAGGGAGCCGGATTCGACGGCGCTGCCGCGGCCGGGCACCATCCTCGTGGCGCTGGACGCGGGGATGCGGCCGACGCCGTTCGCGACGCACGAGCCCAGCGGGCGGCAGTTGGAGCTGGCGGCGGCGGTGGGGGACGCCGCGGGGTTCGCCGCGAGCGGTCGGGTGCGGGACGTGGAGGTGGCCGGCGACCCCTACCGCGTCGTCGCCGGCGCCCTGCGGGACGGGTCGGTGCTGCTGCTCGCGGCGGACGTGGAGGCCGTACGGTCCGGGATCCACAAGGCGCTCAAGGTCGACCTGGCCTTCGGCGGGCTGCTGTTGTGCCTGTTGGCGCTGGTCACGATGAAGAGCACCAAGCGCCTGGTCCGTCCGCTGGAGGGCATGGTGGAGACGGCGTCCGCGATCGCGGAGGGCGACCTCGCCCGGCGCGTACCGGCCGGCCGGCACCCCGTGAACGAGATCGAGCAGCTACGGGTGGCGCTCAACTCGATGCTGCACCAGGTGGAGTCGGCGTTCGAGACGCGGGAGCGCAGCGCGGCGCAGCTACGGCGGTTCGTGGCGGACGCCTCCCACGAGCTGCGCACGCCGCTGGCCGCGATCCAGGGCTACCTCCAGCTCTACGACCGGGGCATGCTGCGCTCGCCGGCCGAGCGGGAACGGGCCCTGGTCCGGATGACCGCGGAGGCGGACCGGATGGGCCGGCTGGTGTCCGAGTTGCTGACGCTCGCCCGCCTGGACGGTCTGGAGGGCCGCCCGGAGGTCCATCGGCTGGCCCCGGTCGACCTGGGCCGGCTGGTCCGGGACGCGACGGACGACCTGGTGGCGCAGCAGCGGGAGCGGCGGGTGGTGGTGCGGGACGGGGCGCCGGGGGCGGTCCTCGGTGACGAGGCCACGCTGCGGCAGTTGGTCGGCAACCTGCTGGCGAACGTGCGGGTGCACACGCCGGTGGACGCGGACGTGACGGTGGAGGTGTCGGCCGCGCCCGACGGCTCGGTGCTCTTGCGCGTGGCGGACGAGGGCCCGGGCATGGCACCGGACGACGCGGACCGCATCTTCGACCGCTTCTTCCGCGCGGACGGCGCGGGCACGGGCGGCAGGAGCACGGGTGGCGCGGGCACGGGCAGTGGCCTGGGCATGTCGATCGTCCTCGCGGCGGCGGACGCCCACGGGGCGGCGGTCGCGGTGACGACGTCCCCGGGCGCGGGCCTGACGGTGACGGTGACGTTTCCGAGCGCGCCCTGGCTGCCGGGCTGAGGTCGGTGGGGTGGGCGGCGGCCGACGTGACACTGGCGGGATTCCCGTTTGCGGCACCGCTGCTCGGGTCCATACGGTCGTAGGCCGGTGGCATGAACACAGCACTAGGAGGGCGCGTGGCCACGGTCGCGGAGCTGTTGTCCTACCCCGTCAAGGGATGCGCGGGGGTGTCGACGCCCACCGCGGTGCTGACGCCCGCGGGTCTCGCCCACGACCGCAGCTTCATGGTCACCAGCGAAGAAGGCGTCTTCCGCACGCAGCGGCGCCATCCGCGGATGGCCGTGATCCGGCCCGAGGTCAGCGACGGCGGAGAGCGGCTGACGCTCGGCGCTCCGGGCACGGACCCGGTCGGGATCGACGTCGACGCCTCCGGTCCGCCCCGGCAGGTCGAGCTGTTCGGGAAGGCGTTCAGGGGCGTCGACCAGGGGGACGGCGTGGCCGGCTGGCTGTCCGACTTCCTCGGGGCCCCGAGCCGACTGGTGCGCGTTCCGGTCGACCACGACCGGGTCACCGACGGTCGGATACCGGGCACTTCCGGGTACGCCGACAGCTGTGCCGTTCACGTGCTGTCCCGGTCCTCGCTGGACCTGCTGAACCGACGGCTGGGTGAGAACGGCGCGCCGCCGCTGCCCATGGACCGCTTCCGGCCGAACGTCGTCGTCGACGGCTGGGACGCCCCGCACACCGAGGACCGCGCCCATCGGATCGCCGTCGCCGACGTGGAACTCGGCTACGCGAAGCTCGCCGTCCGGTGCGCCGTCACCACGGTTGACCAGGGCGCCGGCGCCAAGGCGGGCCCCGAGCCGCTGCGGACCCTGGCCGGCTACCGTCGGGCCGCCGCGGGCGGCGTCGCCTTCGGGACGAAGTACGCGGTGCTCAGCCCGGGCGAGCTGGCCGTGGGCGACGAGGTGCGCGTCGTGTCCTGGGGCGATTCGGAGCTCTGAACCGTACGTAAAGGACCGTGAGCCGGGGCCGTGCGTCAGGGCTGCGCGGCGCTCAGGCTCGTCGCGCCGCCAGTTCGACCACCGTGATGTCCGACTCCGCTCCCACCCGGACCGGCGGGCCCCAGGCGCCGGCGCCGCGCGTCACGTAGAGCTGGGTGTCGCCGTACCGCTCCAGGCCGGCGACCGTCGGGTTCGCCAGCCCCGCGAGGTACGGGCCGGGCCAGAGCTGGCCGCCGTGGGTGTGGCCGGAGAGCTGGAGGTCCACGCCGTGGTCCACCGCGTCGTGGATGACCACGGGCTGGTGGGCCAGGAGCACGGACGCCCGGGTGCGGTCGCGGTCGCCGAGGGCCTTGGCGAAGTCGGGACCCTTGCCCTCCTTCTCGCCCTCGACGTCGTCGACGCCGGCGAGGTCGAACCCGGCGGCGATCTCCACGCGTTCGTTCTCCAGGGGCCGCAGGCCCAGCTCGCGGACGTGGTCCACCCACTGCTGGGCGCCGGAGAAGTACTCGTGGTTCCCGGTGACGAAGAAGGAGCCGTGCTTGGCCCGGAGCTGGGTCAGGGGCTCGGCGGCCGGGCCGAGGTCCGCGACGTCGCCGTCGACCATGTCGCCGACGACGGCGACGAGGTCGGGGCTGGTGGAATTGATCGCGTCCACGATCCGCTGGGTGTGGCCGCGGCCCAGGATGGGGCCGAGGTGGATGTCGCTGACGACGGCGATGCGGAATCCGTGCGCGGAGCGCGGCAGCTTGGCGAGCGGCACGGTGACCCGCTTCACGCTGGGGCCGTTCAGGACGCCGTACGCGCCGTATCCGACGGTGCCGAGGGCCGCGGCGGCGGCGCCCGCGCCGACGACGCGGGAGACGAAGGTGCGCCGGGAGACGGCGACAGGGGTGGGGGCGGGGGTCGTGGCCGGCTGCGTCGCAGGAGCAGGAGCAGGAGCAGGAGCAGGGGCCGAGGCAGAGGCAGAGGCAGAGGCATGAGCAGCGGCGGGCTCGGGCTCTTCGGGCAGGGGTGCGGGCTCGGCCGTGGACTCCCCCGCACCGACGCCCGCCGCGGGAACGGGAGCCCGGCTCGGGACCGGCGTCTGTGTCTGTGCCGGAGCGACGGTCTCTGCGGGCACCGCCGCAGGAGCCTCCGCGCCCCCGCGCCGCGCCGCGACCCGCAGCCACACGACCCGTACGACCTCACCCGCGAGCAGGAACAGCACCAGGTACAACAGCACGGCCAGCCACAAATAGCCGGGCCAGGCAAGGATCTTTTCGAGCCAGAACGGCGCCCCGGACCGGGAGGACCCGAGGGCGGCGAAGGAGAGCAGCGGCAGCACGGTCACCACGACCGCTCCGACCCGGCGCGCGGTGCGGTTCGCGGTCGTGGACCGGACGAGCCGGAACCATACGTACCAGTGCGCCGCGGCCAGCAGTGCGACCACCGCCACCACCGCGAGCAGGACGACCACGATCACGGACTGCTTCCCCCATCCTCAACTGACGACCCGGGGCGGCGACGCCGCGCCCGCACCCCGTACCCCGGGGACACCCCCACGGGGTGTCCAACGCACCACGGCCGTCTCGCGTGCCCGCCGGGCCCCATCAGTTCTGGCGGCGTCCTCAACCGCCCGTCTGACCATGCGTTTCGCGCCGCAGGGCGCGCAGTCCGCGGAACCCTACGACCCCTACCGCCGTCCCCAGGAGAAAGGACGTGACGGCGAGCAGCAGGTGGACCCAGAAGTACCCGGTGGGGTCGCCGGCGTCGTCGAACGCGAGCCCGCTCCCGTCGGCCCAGAGGTTTTTGACGAAAGTGACCCAGATGAACCAGCTCCACACCCCGAAGGCGAGCAGGAACCAGGAGACGGGGCGGCTGAGCTTCATGTTTCCAGTATCCCGACGGCCGACGGGTTCCGGCCTCCGGGGTCGGGACCGCGGTCGGGACCTGCGGGACGGCGGTCGGGACCGCGCTCAGGGCCGGGGCCGGGCCCGGGTCCGCCACTCGGGTGGGCTGTATCGGCGGCTTTCCGGGCGAGTCAGCTACCCGATAACCATATGGACCGGTGGGACGGGTACTTTCTCGTCCGTGCCCGCTCTGAAGAAGACCGTGCTGACGGTCGCCGCCGCCTCGCTGCTGCCCCTGCTCGCCGTGGCCCCCGCGTCCGCGACCGCCCACGGCGGCAAGCCGGCGGGCGCTCCCCAGGACCGTTCGACGGCGGTGCGCAAGCAGCCGCTCCCCCCGGCGGCGATGTCGACCGTCGGCGGCAAGCTCCTGGGCCGGCCGGGCACCCAGGTCCAGCCGCGCGCGGGTGCGCCCGCGCTGCCGACGGAGCTGAGCGGGCGGTCGTGGATCGTGGCGGACGCGGAGAGTGGGGACGTGCTGGCCTCGCACAACGCCCACTGGCGGCTGCCGCCCGCGTCCACCCTGAAGATGCTCTTCGCGGACACGGTGCTGCCCAAGCTCCCCAAGACGGACATCCACACCGTCACGTACGAGGACCTGGAGGGCGTCGGCCCCGGCAGCAGCTCCGTCGGCGTCAAGGAGGGCTTGAACTACTCGGTGCACGACCTGTGGCTCGGCGTCTTCCTGCGCTCGGGCAACGACGCCGTGCACGTGCTGTCGGCGATGAACGGCGGGATCGACAAGACCGTCCAGGAGATGCAGGCGCACGCCGAGGAGCTCCAGGCCCTGGACACCCAGGTGGTCTCGCCGGACGGCTACGACGCCAGCGGCCAGGTCTCGTCGGCGTACGACCTCACGCTGATCGCCCGCAACGGGCTCCAGAAGAAGGACTTCCGGGAGTACGCGGCCACGGTGGACGCGGAGTTCCCGGGCAAGTTCTCCGGTGACAAGCGGGACTCGTTCGAGATCGCGAACACCAACCGGCTGCTGACCGGCGAGAGCGGGGTGACGCCGTACCAGGGCGCCGCGGGCGTGAAGAATGGTTACACCTCGCAGGCCGGCTACACCTTCACCGGGGTCGCCGAGCGAGGCGGCAAGGTCCTCCTCGTCACCGTGATGAACCCGGACTCCACCGAGAGCCAGGCCGTCTACCGGGAGACGGCGCGGCTGTTCGACTGGGGCTTCGCGGCGGCCGGGAAGGTCACCCCGGTCGGCGAGCTGGTGCCGCCGCGGTCGACGACTCCGGTCGGCGCCGGCCCCGACAAGCACTCCTCGCAGACGAAGCGGGCGAAGGCCGCGGCGGCCGACGAGTCATCGGGCGTCGGGACGGCGCTCGCGATCGCCGGCGGCGTCCTGGTGGTCCTCGCGGGTGCGGTGTTCGTCGTCAACCGGCGCTGGCCGCGCCGGCGCGCCTGACGTCGTGGAGCCGGGCCGCCCCGCGGCGGCCGGCTCCGTTTCCCCCTGTCCCGTCCCTCCCGTCCCTTCCCCACCGTCCGGCGACGCGTCCTCGTCGCCGGACGGCTCGCCCCCGGGCTCCTCGGACTCCACTGGCTCCTCGGACTCCCCCGGCTCCTTCGTCGCCGTCCAGGCCGCGCAGAACAGCAGCAGCTTCGCCGTGAAGTTGATCCACAGCAGCAGGGCCACGGGCACGCCGAACGCGCCGTACACGCTGCGCCCCGCGACCTCCCGGATGTAGCCGCCGATCAGCAGCTTCAGGAGTTCGAAGCCGACCGCGCCGATCAACCCGGCCACCACCAGCCGGCGGCGCGGCGGGTGCACCCCCGGCAGCAGGGTCAGCAGGTAGAGCAGCATCAGGAAGTTGGCGACGACGGCGATCGCGATCGCCGCGACCCGCAGCAGCACGGCGCCCGCCCCGCTCCGTTCGAGGCCGAACAGGTCCGCGGCCCACCCGACCGCGCTGGAGCCCAGCGTGGACGCGGCGAGCGAGGCGATCGCGGCGCCGCCGAGGCCCAGGAGGACGACGGCGTCCTCCCCCTTCCGTACGAACGGATTGCCCCGGTCCACGTCGTCGATCCGCCACACCGCCCGCAGGCAGTCCCTCATGGCACCGATCCAGCCGATGCCGGTGAGCAGCAGCAGGGCGCCGGCGACGAGGCCGACCGTGCCGGCGTTGGCGACCAGGGCGGCGACGTCGAGCTGGTCGGAGATCCCGGGCACCTGGTCGCTGATCCGGTCCTCCAGCCGGGTCAACTGGTCCTGGCTCAGCAGCCCGGCGCCGATCGCGACGGCCACCGTGATCAGCGGGAACATCGCGAGGAAGCTGATGAACGTGATCGCCGCGGCGAGCCGGGTCCAGTGCACCCGCTCCAGGGTCTCGTACGAGTGCCAGGCGTGGGTGCGCATCGCGCGGGCCACCCAGGGCCCGACTACGGGCAGCTTGCTCAACCAGTCCATGCGGTGCGCGTACCCCCCTTTGCGGAGTCAGTGATCCTTCTCCCGGGTCACAGATCGGCCACCGCCAACGCGTACATCGCGGCCCAGACCAACCCGATCACGGCGAGCGCGCGATCGCGCAGGACGACGTCCTCGGGTGCTCCGGCCGCGCCCCGGTCGGCGAAGACCGCGTACCGCAGCACGGCGAGGATGAACGCGATCACCGAGAGCTGGCGCCACGGCAGCAGCGCGGAGTCCGCGACGCCGCCGCTCTCCAGGGCCCACAGGCAGTAGCCGAGGACGGCGACGCCGGCGGCGAGTTGCCACACGAAGCGCAGATAGCCGGTCGTGTACTCGTTCAGCAGCGCGCGGGTGGCGCCGCGGCCGGCCTCTGCGCCGGCCATCTGCACCGCCTCCGAGTAGCGCTTGGCCGCGACCATGAAGAGCGCGCCGAAGCCGGTGGTGATCAGGAACCAGCGCGACAGCGGAATGCCGAGGGCGACCCCGCCGACCATGGCGCGCATCAGGAATCCGGTGGTCACCACGGCCATGTCGACGACGAGGACGTGCTTCAACCAGATGCAGTACGCGAGTTGCACGGACAGGTACGCGGTGAGCAGCGCGCCCGTCATCGCGTTGCAGAGCGCGGCGGCCCCGATCACGGCGGTGGCGGCGAGGGCCGTGCCGGCGGCGTACGCGAGGGGCACGGGCACGTCGCCGGCGGCCACGGGCCGGCGGCACTTGACCGGGTGGGCCCGGTCGGCGTCGGCGTCGCGGGCGTCGTTGATCAGGTAGACGGCGCTGGCGGCGGTGGTGAAGAGGGCGAAGACGACGACCAGGCGCAGCACGGTGGAGACGGAATCGAGCTCGCCGGCGGCGGCGGGGGCGGCGATGACGAGCGTGTTCTTGACCCATTGCCGGGGTCGGGCGGTACGGAGGAGGGCGAGGGGGAGGTGCCGTGCCCCGCCCGGCGCGGGCTGCGCTGCGCGCGGCTTGGGCGGGTTGAGGAGGGTGGTCCGCTGCGGGTCGGTCACTGCGGCCTCCCGGGGGTGGCCGGGACGCGGCTTGGGGCGGCGGTCGTGACTGCTCGCCGCTGACCCGCCGCTCGCGGCTCGGCTGCGGGCCGTGCACGGCTCGTCGCGCAGCTCCCCGCCCCCTCGGTCCCTCCCGCCAGGCGGGCCGCCACCGCGCCCAGGAGCGCGCCCGCCGCCACGTCCGTGGGGTAGTGGACGCCCGCGACGAGGCGGGAGACGCAGATCGCGGCGGCCAGGGCGGGCAGCGGGGCGCGGGGCAGCAGGGGGGCGAAGGCGATCGTCGCCGCCGCCGACGACGTGGCGTGGGAGCTGGGGAAGGAGTGCGCGCCCGCGGTGTGGACCAGGGGCGCCGCTGCCGACGGGCGGGGGCGGCGGACCACGCGTTTGACCGCCATGCTCGCCAGGTGTGCGCCCGCGACGACCGCCGTCGCGCGGAGCCAGGCCGTCCGCCGTGCGGGGTCCGTCGCCGCGCCGGCCAGGCCCGTCGCGAGCCAGAGCGCCGCGTGCTCCCCCGCGAGGGAGAGCGCGCGGGCCGCCGCGCCCACCGCGGGCTGCTCCCCGCAGTCGCGCAGCGCGGCCAGCAGCGCGCGGTCCGGCCCGCCCCGTCTCGTCCCTGTCATCGGCCGCCCCTTCTCGCCGGTTCCTGAGCCACCGGATCCCACCGGTTCCTGAGCCACCGGGACTCTGCTGGGCCATTGGCGGACAATCACGTCACTCTCAGATGACACTCCGTTAATCACCCATTCCGGCGAGTCCGTGAGGCACTGCAAAAATGTGGGCATAAGCGGCGATACCGTCACGAGTATGGCTGCCGACATCCGTACCACCCCCACCACCGACGTCGACGACCCGTTCGTGTCCGTCACCGGATGGGGCCGTACCGCCCCCACCACGGGGTACCTGTGGCGCCCCCGCACCCCCGAACAGGCCGCCGCCGCAGTGCGGGCGTGGGGCGCGCGCGGGGGCATCGCGCGGGGGCTCGGCCGGGCGTACGGGGACGCCGCGCAGAACGCCGGCGGCTGCGTGCTCGACATGACCGGGCTCGACCGGATCCACTCCGTCGACGCCGCGTCGGGCACGGTCGTCTGCGACGCGGGCGTCAGCCTGCACCGGCTGATGGAAGTCCTGCTGCCGCTCGGCTGGTTCGTGCCGGTGACCCCCGGCACCCGGCACGTCACCGTCGGGGGCGCGGTCGGTGCCGACATCCACGGCAAGAACCACCACGTCAGCGGGGCCTTCACCCGGCACGTCAGCGCGCTCGACCTGCTCACCGCCGACGGCACGGTCCAGACCGTGGGCCCCGGCCACGAGTTGTTCGACGCGACGGCCGGCGGCATGGGCCTCACCGGCGTGGTGCTGGCCGCGGCACTGCGGCTGCAACGCGTGGAGACGGCGTACATGCTCGTCGACACCGAACGCGCCGTCGACCTCGACGACGCGATGGCCCGGCTCAGCGCCACGGACCACCGCTACCGCTACTCCGTCGCCTGGATCGACCTGCTCGCGCGCGGACGCGCCACCGGCCGTTCGGTGCTCACCCGCGGCGACCACGCCCCGCTCTCCGCGCTGCCCCCGCGGCTGGCCCGGGAGCCCCTCGCGTTCCGCCCCGGGCGGCTGCCGGCCGCCCCCGACGCCGCGCCGCGCGGGCTGCTGAACCGTACGACCGTCGGCCTGTTCAACGAGTTCTGGTACCGCAAGGCGCCCCGCTCGCGCACCGGTCAGGTGCAGCGGCTGACGTCGTTCTTCCATCCGCTGGACGGGGTCCCGCACTGGAACCGGATCTACGGCCGCGACGGCTTCGTGCAGTACCAGTTCGTCGTCGCGCACGGCCAGGAGGAGGCGCTGCGCCGGGTCGTGCGGCGGATCGCGCGCCGCGGCTGTCCCACCTTCCTCGCGGTGCTCAAGCGCTTCGGCCCCGGTGACGCGGGCTGGCTGTCGTTCCCGATGCCGGGCTGGACGCTGGCGCTGGACGTCCCGGCCGGGCTGTCCGGCCTCGGGGCCCTGCTGGACGAGTTGGACGAGGAGGTCGCGGGCGCCGGCGGCCGGGTGTACCTCGCCAAGGACTCCCGACTGCGGCCCGAACTGCTGGACCAGATGTATCCGCGGCTGCCCGACTTCCGAGCGCTGCGGGCCCGCGTCGACCCGCGCGGGGTCTTCACCTCCGACCTCTCTCGCCGCCTCGGCCTGTGAATCTCCGCCCACCCCTTCAAGGAGCGCCGTTCATGAAGGACGCCTTCGGCATCCCGCAGTCCCTGCTCGTCCTCGGCGGCACGTCGGAGATCGGACTCGCCGTCGCCCGCCGGCTGATCGCCCGTCGCACCCGCACCGTCTGGCTCGCCGGCCGCCCCTCCCCCGACCTGGACGCCGCGGCGGAGGAACTGCGCGGGCTCAGCGGTGGTGGCGGTGGCGGTGTTGACGTACACGTCGTCGCCTTCGACGCGTTGGACCCGGCCGGACACGAGGAGGCGCTGGGGAAGGTGTTCGCGGAGGGCGACGTCGACCTGGTGCTGCTCGCCTTCGGCGTCCTCGGCGACCAGGCGAACGACGAGGGCGACCCCGCCGCGGCCGTGCGCGTCGCGCAGACCAACTACACCGGAGCCGTCTCCGCCGGCCTGGTGTGCGCCGGCGCCCTCCAGCACCAGGGGCACGGCTCCCTGGTGGTGCTCTCCTCCGTCGCGGGCGAGCGGGCCCGCCGCACCAACTTCATCTACGGGTCGAGCAAGGCGGGTCTCGACGCCTTCGCCCAGGGCCTGGGCGACGCGCTGCACGGCACGGGCGTGCACGTGATGGTCGTGCGCCCGGGGTTCGTCCGCACCAAGATGACGGCCGGACTGCCCGAAGCGCCGCTGGCCACCACCCCCGAGGCCGTCGCCCTCGCGGTCGAGCAGGGGCTGCGGCGCAGGGCGGAGACGGTGTGGGTGCCGGGACCCCTGCGGCACGTGATGTCGGTGTTGCGACACGTGCCGCGTCCGCTGTTCCGCCGGCTGCCGCTGTAGGCAGGTGGAGCTACGGGGTTGAGGGCGCGGGCTCGACGGGCTCGGCCCGCTCCTCAACGGGGGAGCCCTGGGCCGGCACGGAGCCGACGGCGCCCCCGAAGGCGTACTCCCGCAGCTCGCGCCAGACCCCGTCCTCGCCCTGCTCGTAGAGCGAGAACGAACCGCAACTCCAGGACGCGGCGAAGTCCGCCAGCTCCTCGTACGCCTCGTCCATCGCCTCGTCGGAGATCGCGTGGGCGACCGTGACGTGCGGGTGGTACGAGAACTGGAGCTCGCGCACCAGCGGACCCGACTCGTCCCGCACCCGCTTCTGGAGCCAGGAGCAGGCCGCGGCGCCCTCGACGACCTGGACGAAGACGACCGGCGAAATCGGACGGAACGTTCCGGTGCCGGCGAGGCGCATCGGGAACGCCCGCCCGGCCGCCGCCACCGCCGCCAGGTGCGCCTCGATGGCGGGCAGCAGCGCCCGGTCCACCGCGGTGGGCGGCAGCAGGGTGACATGGGTGGGAATGCAGTGCGCGACGGGGTCTCCGAAGCCCGCACGCCGCTCCTGGAGCAGGCTGCCGTACGGCTCCGGGACCGCGATCGAAACGCCGAGCGTTACGGTCCCCACGTCGTTCTCCCGTCATCGCGGTGTGTGTGGCTGTCCAGCCGCCAGTGTGGCTGCTGCGCCGTGGATGTGACCAGAGACGCAGGACACACCCTTCATGGGCCGGATGGCCCCTGTTGTTTGCCCCGCCCCTGCTCAGACCGGGGGCGGGCACCGGCACTCGGGTGGTGCGGCGCCCGCCGCGGTCTGACTCCGTTCGGGCAGGACGTTCGAGCCTGGCGTTCGGGCCGCCCGGCACTTCGCGGCACCCGCCAGCCCCGTCAACCCCGTCAGTGCGGCCGGTGCCGTCGGTGCCGTCGGTGCCGTCAGTGCTTCGCGGGCAGGAAGCCCATCCGGTCGTACGCCGCGGCCAGCGTCTCCGCGGCCACCGCGCGCGCCTTCTCGGCCCCCTTGGCGAGGATCGAGTCCAGCGTCTCCGGGTCGTCCAGGTACGCCTGCGTGCGGTCCCGGAACGGCGTGACGAAGTCCACCACGACCTCGGCGAGGTCCGTCTTCAGGGCGCCGTACATCCGGCCCTCGTACTCCCGCTCCAAGTCGGCGACCGACTTGCCGGTGAGGGTGGCGTAGATCGTCAGGAGATTGCTGATGCCGGCCTTCTCGACGGGGTCGAAGCGGATGACCGTGTCCGTGTCCGTGACCGCGCTCTTGATCTTCTTCGCGGTGGCCTTCGGCTCGTCGAGGAGGTTCACGAGCCCCTTCGGCGTGGACGCGGACTTGCTCATCTTGATCGTCGGGTCCTGGAGGTCGTAGATCTTGGCGACCTCCTTGACGATGTGGGGCGCGGGGACGGTGAACGTGTCGCCGTACCTGCTGTTGAAGCGCTCGGCGAGGTCCCGGGTCAGCTCGATGTGCTGGCGCTGGTCCTCGCCGACGGGGACGGAGTCCGCCTGGTAGAGGAGGATGTCCGCGACCTGGAGGATCGGGTACGTGAACAGACCGACGGTGGTCCGGTCGGCGCCCTGCTTGGCGGACTTGTCCTTGAACTGGGTCATCCGCGACGCCTCGCCGAAGCCGGTGAGGCAGTTCATCACCCACCCGAGCTGCGCGTGCTCGGGGACGTGGCTCTGCACGAAGAGCGTGCAGCGCTCCGGGTCGAGCCCGGCGGCGAGCAGCTGCGCGACGGCGAGCCGGGTGTTGGCCCGCAGCTCCGCGGGGTCCTGCGGGATCGTGATCGCGTGCAGGTCGACGACCATGTAGAAGGCGTCGTGGGTCTCTTGCAGCGCCACGTACTGGCGGATCGCTCCGAGGTAGTTCCCGAGGTGGAACGAGCCTGCGGTGGGCTGGATCCCGGAGAGGGCGCGGGGTCGGACGGAAGCCATGTCTTTCATTCTCTCAGGTGCGGAACCGATCTCCGGCCGCCGGTGCGTGAAAGGCGTGACCGCGACGGAGGGGGACGGGCCGCCGTCGGGATCGGCGACCGGCCCGCCTCCTGGGCCCCGCACTCCGGCGAGGGGGAGGACCCCGGCGCCGCCCAAGGCCGCGCCCGCGCCGCGCTCCCTGTAAGAGCGGGCGACGACGAGCAGCGCCCAGGGGCACCGGGGTCCGAAGGAGTCGGGCGTCAGAAGTCGGGGGCGGCGGGAGTGGGGCTACCCCGGGAGGCCGGGTGCCGGGTGGGCGGACATCAGGGCCGCGACCTCGTCGCGGATGCGCGACAGCGACGCCTCGTCGCCCGAGCGCCCCGCGGCGACGCCCCGGTCGATCCACTCCGCCACCTGCGCCATGTGCTCCACGCCCAGGCCGCGCGAGGTCAGCGACGGAGTTCCGATGCGCACGCCGGAGGGGTCGAAGGGCTTGCGCGGGTCGTACGGGACCGTGTTGTAGTTCACCACGATGCCCGCGCGGTCCAGCGCCTTCGCCGCGACCTTGCCGGGGACGTCCTTGCTGGTCAGGTCGATCAGGATCAGGTGGTTGTCGGTGCCGCCCGACACCAGGTCGAAGCCGCGTTCCAGCAGTGCGTCCGCCAGGGCGCGGGCGTTCGCGACGACCGCGTGGGCGTAGTCGCGGAAGGAGGGCTGCGCCGCCTCGTGGAGGGCGACCGCGATCCCCGCGGTGGTCTGGTTGTGCGGCCCGCCCTGCAAGCCGGGGAAGACCGCCTTGTCGATCGGCTTCGCGTACTCCTCGCGGGACATCAGCATCGCGCCGCGCGGGCCGCGCAGGGTCTTGTGCGTGGTCGTGGAGATCACGTCGGCGTGCGGCACCGGCGAGGGGTGCGCGCCGCCGGCGATCAGGCCCGCGATGTGCGCGACGTCCGCGACGAGCACCGCGCCCGCCTCCCGCGCGATCTCCGCGAACGCGGCGAAGTCGATGGTCCGCGGCAGGGCCGTGCCGCCGCAGAAGATGAGCTTCGGCCGCTCCTTGAGCGCGAGGTCGCGCACCTCGTCGAAGTCGATGAGGCCGGTGTCGTGGCGCACGCCGTACTGGACGCCGCGGAACCACTTGCCGGTGGCCGAGACGCCCCAGCCGTGGGTGAGGTGGCCGCCCATCGGCAGCGCCATGCCCATCACCGTGTCGCCGGGCTCGGCGAAGGCGAGGTACACGGCGAGGTTCGCCGGCGAGCCGGAGTAGGGCTGGACGTTGGCGTGCTCGACGCCGAAGAGGGCCTTCGCGCGGGCCACGGCCAGCCGCTCGACCTGGTCGATGACCTGCTGGCCCTCGTAGTAGCGGCGGCCCGCGTAGCCCTCGCTGTACTTGTTCTGCAGGACCGTGCCGGACGCCTCCAGCACGGCCCGGGACACGTAGTTCTCGCTGGGGATCATCCGCAGCGTGCCGGCCTGGAGCAGTTCCTCCTCGCCGACGAGCGCGGCGAGTTCGGGGTCCACGGCGGTCAGTGCGGGGTGGGGCAGGGGAAGAGTCATGGCGTCCTCCGGGCTCACGAGTGGTCCGGGGTACCCAGGCGGGCGGCACCTCGTGGCTCCTGCGCGCCCGGCTCCATCGGGGTGACCTCCCCGTACGCCAGTCGCCGCGCGCGTCTTCACCCTAGTACGCGCGTCGGGTACGAAGGTTTCTTCGTCCACCATGCGAGCGACGATAGAAACAGGGGCGGCGATCCCGTCCCGGACGTCAGGCACCAGCGAAACGGAGATCCCGTGACTGCATCGGAGAGCGCCATCGCCGCCGCCGAGGCGCACAGCGCGCACAACTACCACCCGCTGCCGGTCGTCGTCGCCACCGCCGAGGGCGCGTGGATGACCGACGTCGAAGGGCGCCGCTACCTCGACATGCTCGCCGGCTACTCGGCGCTCAACTTCGGCCACGGCAACCGCCGTCTCCTGGACGCGGCGCGGGCGCAACTGGAGCGGGTGACGCTCACCTCCCGCGCCTTCCACCACGACCGGTTCGCGGACTTCTGCACCCGGCTGGCCGAGCTGTGCGGCATGGAGGTGGTGCTGCCGATGAACACCGGCGCGGAGGCGGTGGAGACCGCCGTGAAGACCGCGCGCAAGTGGGGTTACCGGGTGAAGGGCGTCCCGGACAACATGGCGAAGATCGTCGTCGCGGCGAACAACTTCCACGGCCGCACCACCACCGTGATCAGCTTCTCCACGGACCCGGAGGCGCGGGCGGACTTCGGCCCGTACACCCCCGGGTTCGAGATCGTGCCGTACGGCGACCTCACCGCGATGGAGGCGGCGCTCACGGAGAACACGGTCGCCGTGCTGCTGGAGCCGATCCAGGGCGAGGCGGGCGTGCTGGTGCCGCCGCCGGGGTACCTCCCGGGCGTGCGGCGGCTCACCCGCGAGCGGAACGTGCTCTTCGTCGCGGACGAGATCCAGTCGGGCCTCGGGCGTACGGGGAAGACGTTCGCCTGCGAGCACGAGGGCGTCGTCCCCGACGTGTACGTGCTGGGCAAGGCGCTCGGCGGCGGCGTGGTGCCGGTGTCCGCGGTGGTCTCGTCGCACGAGGTCCTCGGGGTGTACCGACCGGGCGAGCACGGGTCCACGTTCGGCGGCAATCCGCTGGCGTGCGCGGTGGCCCTGGAGGTGATCGCGATGCTGCGCACCGGCGAGTACCAGCAGCGCGCCACGGAGCTGGGCGAGCACCTCCACCGCGAGCTGGGCCTCTTGGCCGGCGGCGACGCGGTGGAGGCGGTGCGCGGGCGCGGTCTGTGGGCGGGCGTCGACGTCGCGCCCGCGTACGGCACCGGCCGCGAGATCTCCGAGAAGCTGATGGCCCGGGGCGTCCTGGTCAAGGACACCCACGGCTCGACGATCCGCATCGCCCCGCCGCTGGTGATCAGCAAGGAGGACCTGGACTGGGGCCTGGACCAGCTCCGCGCGGTCCTGTCGGCTTAGGCCCTTTGGACATCTAGCTCCCCGTACGACTTCCTCGGCCCCACCCGGGGTCGGGGAAGCGCAGCGGTCCCGGGGTCGGGTTCGGCCCCGGGACGTGTCCGGCGGTCACCCCGCCCGTACCGATTCCAGTGCCGGCTCCCGTACCGACTGCGGTTCCCACGGGCGATCCGGCTCCGGCTCCTGCGTTTCGAATGCGTCCATCCGTCGTTCCCCCTTCGTACCGACGCGTGTTCGATTGGTCCAAACCTAGGGGCGTTCCGCCGGGTCGACTTGTCGTAGTACGCACGATTGCCCGTCACTTCGTGCAGTCCTGCCCGACGGGCCCCACGCGGTGATTCCTCGCACTCCCGTCCCACCCGGTTACGATCGACGAGCTCGACGCACGTCTCGACACGGGTCGGGCCCCGGGGCCACGCACCCGGTCCGGGGGGGGGCAAAAGGGTTCGAAGCGCAGGGGGGTTCCGGATGTGGTCGCGGATCTCCACGGACAGCATGCCCGTCGCAGACCGGGGCGACAGGTGGCACGACGTCATCGCCAGCACCGTCGCCCCCACCCGCCTCGCGATCGAGGACGCCGCGACCTTCCGAGCCCGGGCCGACACCCTGCACATGGGCGGGCTGACGGCCTCCTGGTTCTCCCACACCACGCTCCGGTCGTGGCGCACGCCCGCACTGATCCGGCGCAGCGACCCCGGCCACTACTGCCTCGCGCTGATGCAGAAGGGCTCGATGTGGGTGACTCAGCGGCGCAACGAAGCCGAGTTCGGGGCTGGTGAGGCGGTCCTCTTCGACTCGTCCCACCCGCTGGTCGCCGGCACGGGGCTACGGCACCGCGGCGCGGAGGTGCTCATTCTGAGCCTCCCCCGGCAGACCCTGGTACTGCCGCAGAACGGGTTGGACAGGCTGATCGCCACCCCGCTGGACGCCCGCCGGGGCATGGGCGCGGTCCTGACCCGTTTCGTCGCTTCCCTCGCCGAGGAGGCCGACGCCTGCACCGGCCCCGAGTTGCAGCGGCTGGGCGGGATGGCGGTCGAGTTGGCCACCGCGTACCTGGCCCAGCGCATCGGCGCCTTCGAGGCGCTGCCGGCCCGTTCCCGGGCGGGGGTGCTGCGGGAGCGCATCGACGCGTTCATCGACGGCAGCCTCGGGGACGCGGACCTCTCGCCCCGGACGGTCGCCGAGCACCACGGGATCTCCCTGCGTTCCCTGTACGCGCTGTTCGAGCCGCGCGGCGAGGGCGTCGCCGCCTCGATCCGGCGCCGCCGGCTGGAGTTGTGCCGCGCCGACCTGGCGCGCCCGGCGCTGCGGCACCGGCCCATCCACGCCATCGCGGCGCACCGCGGCTTCGGCAACGCGGAGGTCTTCAGCCGGGCGTTCAAGGCCGCGTACGGGATCGGGCCGCGCGCCTTTCGACAGCAGGCGCAGCGGGCCGCGGGGGCGGGGCTGCTTCCGGCGTACGACGTCCCGCCGTGACCACGACCCCATAACCTCGTGTGCGAAGACATCAGTGGTCGGCATCAGTCGCCGGCCTGAGTCGTCGGCATCAGTCGTCGTCGTGGTGAGGAGGAGAGGGTGTTCGGAAGGGGCACGTGGTTGCTCGCGGGTGCCGCGATCGTGGCCTGCATGGTGCTCGTCGGCCCCGGTGAGCCGAGCGGTGCCCGCTCCGCCGAACCGCTGCCCGCCGAAGCCGTTCGGGACGTGGTGCCGAACCGGGTCGTGACGTGGAACATCTGCAATCCGTGCGACGAGGGCAACATCGGCCGGGCCGCGGACATCGCAGCGCTCGCGCCGCAGGTCATCGGCATGCAGGAGGCGTGCGTACGGGACGTCGAGCGGATCCGGGAGTACCTGAAGCGCCGGCACGGGCTGGAGTACCACGTCGCGTACGGGTCGGTGCTGCGCAACCGGGGCCGCTGCGGCGGCACCCCGTGGAACCAGGGCGCCTTCGGCCAGGCGATCCTCTCCGCGGCGCCGATGACGGACCGGGTGAGCGTGGAGTACCCGGACGGCGGCTCCGAGGACCGCGGGTACATGGCGGTCACCACCGCGGTGGACGGCCAGCCCGTGCGGGTCTTCAACACGCACCTGGCCCAGCGGCGCCAGGAGTCGGTCCGCGCGGGCCAGGTGCGCGTGCTGGCCGCGGAGGTCGCCCGGCACGAACGCGCGGTCGTGCTCGGCGACTTCAACGCCGTGCCGGGGTCCGCCGAGCTGAAGGCGATGTGGAAGCTGGCGGCGGACGCCGACCCGGGGTGCCGCCCTTCGTCCAGCGGCAACTGCAAGCCGACCACCGACTGGCGGCTCAAGTTCGACTACGTCTTCCTGCGCGGCGGCTCGCCGACCGGGCAGGGCGTGCAGCTCACCCCGAACTCGGACCACGACCTGGTGCACGCGGACGTGTCCCTGAAGGCCGCTCCGTAGCCCCGTGGCACCCGCAGTCCGGGCCCTTGCTCCCCGGCACGGAAGAACCCGGCGGCGCAGGGTCAGGGACTGCGCCGCCGGGCTGTCAGGGAAAACCGTGCTCTTCGGTTATCCGGTGCCACCCGGTGTTCGCGGGTGGCACCCGGTGTGTCCGTCGACCGGGCTCAGCAGGGACCCTGGTCCTGCCAGACGCCCCACTCGCCGGTGGTCCCGGGCTCCTCGCCCTTCGTCCACCACTTCGACTTCCACGCCTTGCCCTTGTGGGAGACGGTCGCGCCGGCGCCGTACTCGCTGGTCGCGCTCCACGGGGCCGCGGTGCACGTACCACCGTTGGCGCCGCCGTTCGCACCGCCATTGGCTCCACCATTGGCGCCGCCGTTCGCGCCGCCATTGGCCCCACCGTTGGCACCGCCGTTGGTCGAGCCGTCGCCCGGCTCGACGACCTTGGTGCCGCGCGCCAGGTCGGCGGCGATGGCGTACGTCTTGCCGCCGAAGGTGACGGTCCAGTTGGACGGCGTCGAGGTCGGCAGGTAGTAGACGAAGTCAAGCTCGACGGAGGCGCCCGGCGCCACCGACTGCCAGGCCGGGAGCTTCAGCGAGACCCGGTGGAAGTCGCCCTTCAGACCGCCCACGTTGTTGCCGGTGTGGTCGCTCTTGATGATCTGGGTGCCGAAGCCCGACTGGTCCTTGGCGTTGGCGGGGGCGGAGGTCCCGTAGTCGAACTGGAACTCCGTGCCGCCCGGCAGGGTCGCCTTGGTGTTGTTGGTGATCTTCAGCTTGGGGCTGATCGGGTAGTTCGAGTCACCCAGCGGGAACTGTCCGAACTCGACGTCGACGTTGATCGCGTCGGTCGGCAGGGCGGTGTTGGACTTCTTCGCCCCGTACGGGGCCGCCGTCTTGTACTTGTTGTACATCAGCGAAACCATCGAGGAACCGGGCTCGTACTGGCCCTTGGCGGCGTTGTAGTCGTAGTCGCCGGCCAGCTCCCAGATCATGGTGCCGCCGAGGCCCTTGTTGACCACGTAGTCGACCTTGGCGCCCATGGACTGCTCGTCCTCGGTGGAGATGAAGACCTTCTTCTCCGCGTTCCACAGCCACGGCGCGGCCATCGTGGCGTCGTACTTGCGCACGTACTTGCCGGTGAGCTTGGTGTCCGCGGGCAGGCCGAACTTGGTCAGGTAGTCGGGGACGACGCCCTTCTCCAGGTTCTTCGCGTGCCACATCGGGTTGAAGCCCGCCGGGGACTCCTTGCCGTTGGTGTCCTTGTCGTGCCAGACGTTGTCGATGCCGACGGCGCCGTCACCGCACTTGGTCAGGCCGGAGCCGGGCGGGCAGGTCGTCGCGGACGCCTTGCCCCACAGTCCGTCGGTGCCGCCCTGGACGTTCTTCCAGCCGCGGGTGTACGTCGGCACGCCGATGTTGATGCGGCCGGCCGGCATCGAGGCGCGGAAGTAGTGGTACGCCCAGTCGGTGTTCAGGTAGCCGATGCCGCCGTACTGCGCGGTCGTGTAGACGCCCGCACCCGCCAGCTCGGAGTCCTTGCCGTCGTCGAACAGCGCGGCGTTCGGGCCGACGTGCTCGTTCCAGGTGCCGTGCAGGTCGTACGACATGATGTTGAGGTAGTCCAGGTACTTCGTGGTCTGGAACGTCTCCATGCCGCGCAGCAGGTACCCGGAGGACGGCGCGGCGACGGTCAGCAGGTAGTGCTTGCCGTCGGTGGCGCTGGCCCGGTCGAGCTTCTCGCGCAGGGTCTTCATCAGCACGTTGTAGCTCTTGTTGAGCCCGGCGCGGCGCGCGTTGGCCTCCGGCCAGTCGGCCGGGTTGCCCGCGTCCTTCATCGACGTCGGGTACTCGTAGTCGATGTCGACGCCGTTGAAGCCGTACTTGCGGATGAACTCGACGGCGGAGTCGGCGAAGGTGTTGATGCCGGCCGCGTTGACGGAGCCGTCGGCGTTCGTCGTCGTCTTGTAGAAGCCGCCGCTGTCCGTCCAACCCCCGACCGAGATCAGGGTCTTGACGTTCGGGTGGGCCTTCTTGAACTTCGTCATCAGGTTGAAGTGGCCCTTGTACGGCAGCGCCGGGTCCATCTCGGCGCCGGCGACTCCCGGCCAGGTCATCCCGGTGTTCGCGTTGTCCGGCCCGTCGGCACCGATGGTGATCTTGTTGGCCGAGTCGATGCCCGCGAAGGCGTAGTTGATGTGGGTGATCTTGTCCCACGGGATGTTGTTGGCGAGGTAGGCCGGGCGGCCGTCCTTGCCGGTGCGCCAGTTGGCGAAGTAGCCGATGATGCGGCGCTGGTGGTCCGCGCCCATCTTCTCGCGGCCTTCGGTGTCGTACACCGAGCAGTACGGCACGTCGACGCCGGGCGTCGTGTAGAGCCCTTCGGGGCGACACTGCTCCTGCGAGGCGGCCTGGGACACGCCTGACGAGAGCGTCGTCGCCAGCAGCGCACCGACGGCGGCGGCGCCAGCGGCGAACAGCGTCGCCCTCGTTCGTCTGGGGGACAGCACTTTCGGATCCTCCTGGTGGGGGGCCCGCGCCCGCCAGGGACGCAGGGTGTTCTAGCCACGCACAAGTTCTATGGGGGGTGGGCGCGTTGACCCCTGGGTAGTGAGGTCCCGGGGGTCGGATCCGCAGAGGTGAACGAGACATTAAAAGGACTAGACCAACCAGTCAATAGGTCTGGACCTTTCAGGCGCGATTCCCATGTGGCCGATACAAGTGCTTTCCACACCGGCCCCGTTCCTCCCGCCCTGCCTCGCGAACACCTCGAACCGGGACGCTACTCGCGCAGGGCGGGCGCTTGGGGGGTTGTGAGAGCACTCTCATGAGCGGGGATGCGGAGTGCGGCGCGCGGCGGCAGGCGGGGGCGGGGCGCACCCCTCAGCCCAGAGCCGCCAGTTCCGCCTCGATCAACTCTCGAGCACCGGTGCCGTAGCGCGTCGACTTCTGTAGCAGCATGAACACCCGTTCATACAGGGCGACTTCAGACGGTTCGGTGATGCTGGCGCTCGCCGAGTACGGCTCGATCTCCACCCGCGCCCCGTCGAAAATGGTGAACGAGTTCGACGGATAGGCGGCCATGGGCGCCCGCGCCGGAATGACCCCGAGCGTCAGCCCCGGAGTGTCCATGGCCTCCAGAATCCGCCGTAGCTGCGCGCGCATGACGTCGACGCCGCCCATGTTCGTGCGCAGTGCCTGCTCGCTGAGCAGTACGTGATACTCACGGCCCTCCCGCCCCAGGTACTGCGCACGAGCCGTCCGTGCGGCGACGCCCGCTTCGACGTCGTCCGGAATCTGGTGGACCTCGACCACGAGGCGCAGCACGGACCGGGCGTAGTCGGGCGTCTGGAGCATGCCCCACACGAGGTTGTCGCAGTAGTGGCGATAGTCGTGCGCCTGCCGAACCAGTTCCAGGAAGGCTTGACGCCCTTCGCCGAGGCATCCCACCTCTTCGAGGAGTTCGAGCACACCGCTTGGAGGCTGGAAACCCAACAGGGCTACGCATCCGACCGCCGGAGCGAGAAGTGGCAGCGGTGGCTGAACGGCGAGGACATCGCCCGCGAACCCGAGAATCGTTGGCACCTCAACGTCCGGGCCCAGACCGCACTCGGCAAGCGCTTCGAGCGCGTCCGCATCGTCGACGACCCGCCGACGGACGGGCAGCGATACCTGTTGGACACCGCGCCGAACAATGTGGCGGCCGGGGAGGACATGCGAAACCTCGCACGCGCGGAGGCGATACGGCTGGGGCTGCCGGAGTTCGACTTCTGGCTGTTCGACTCGCGCGTGATGATGAAGTTCCACTTCGACGCCGAGGGCACAACCCTCGGTGTCGAGGTCATCGAAGACGCCTCTGACGTACTCGCAGCGTGTCAAGCGAGAGATGCCTCCTGGCACTACGCGATCCGCACCCGCGAGTACCGCGAACGGGTACGTTCCACCGTGTGAGCACTGATTTCCAGCGAGCCAGGTCCGCCCTCGGTGCCCGACTTCGCGAGCTGCGCATCGAGGCCGGGCACGACGGCAAACGGATCGCCGAGTGCCTGGGCTGGCAGCGCTCCAAGGTCAGCCGGTTGGAGAACGGGAAGCAGACGCCGTCGCCAGTCGACTTACGGGCTTGGGCGGCGGCCGTCGGGCGGTCGGACCTGGCGGACGACCTGGTGCACCAGGTCGCCAGTCTCGAAACCCGCTACCGATCGTGGCGGCGCCAGCTCGCGGGAGGACATCGCGCCCGCCAGGAACTGGGCATCCAGGTCACCAACGGCACTGACTTCACGCGATCACTGGAGGTCGCGCGCGTACCGGGCTTGCTCCAGACGGCCGACTACGCCAGGAACGTCTTCACCGTCAACGCGGAGTTCCGCGGCACGATCAAGGACACGGAAGAGGCCGTTCGCGCCCGGCTGCGCAGGCAACAGGCACTGTACGAACCTGGCAAGAGGTTCCACTTCCTCGTGTGGGAAGGCGCCTTGCACGTCCTCACCTGCACGAAGCCAGTCATGGCCGCACAACTCGACCGGCTGACCAGCCTGATCGGCCTCGACACCATGTCCCTCGGGATCCTTCCACTCGGCGCCGAACTGCGGCGTGCGCCAACCCACGGCTTCTGCATCTACGACCGTCGCCTCGTGATCGTCGAGACGACGGGCACCGAACTCTGGCTCGACGACGAAGAGAGCATCCGCACCTACGAGCGGGCGTGGGAGTGGTTCGCTGACTGCGCCGTCTACGGAAGCCAGGCGCATCGGCTGATCATTCGGGCCCGAGGTTGCCTCCAAGGCTCCTGAGCAACTGAGCGCATCAAGCGGCGTCTACAAACAATCCCGAGCAATCGCACGGAATTCATCTCATTCACCTCCATAACTTCGGAGTGAGCGCGGAGAAGTGCTCCGCGCCGCGAAGTGTGTTGGAGGACGCATGCGCGATCACTCGGCGAACATCCGGACCGCGGTTGTCGACCCGGAGGACGACGACGGCAAGGGCGGCAACGAAAGCGGCGGCTGCGGGGACGGCAGCGGCTGCGGTCGTCGCTGACCCGCACGGCTCAAGGACAGCGCCTTGCAACGACACCACCACGGCTACACCTGGCTCGGCAGCGGCTTCGACCTCCACCAGGACGGCCCGCGCCGAGCCGTGCACCCCGCCTTCGTCACGAACCCCCTACCACCCCTGGAGGTGGCCCACTGGCTCCTGAAACCCGCCTCGCTCGTGCGCGGCACATTCGCCGAGCCCCACGAGGCCGCGGAGTGGTTCGCCGCCCAAGTGCGCCCTCACATCGCTTCGTTCGCCACGCAGCCGGACGCTCACCCCGTCGATGACCGGATCCCGGCGATCGCCGAGCAGGTCGCGGACGGCGCGGATACCGTCGGCGGCTGGTGGCTGACCGGACAGCGCTTCCTGTCCGTGAGCCTGGTCGCCTGCTCGCCCCACCGTCTCCGACCGACCTACCCCTGCCCGGTCGCCGACACGAGCTGAGCCCCCGCTCTTCCGGAACAACACGACGGAAAGATCCCCCTGACCGGATCCTCACATCGTCGCGCCAGGCTGCTGCGAGCCGGAAGGGCCTGAAGAGGCCGAAGAGCCGGATGATGCGCCAGAGGAAGAGGATCCATGTCCGTACACGCCGACCGTCGTCCCTCCCCCGCCCGACGCGGCGGGGCCCTCGCCGCCGTGGCCGCCGTCGCCTTGCTCGCCGCGCCCGCCGCCGTGGCAGCTCCGGTGGCCACGAGCAGCGGAGCGGAATCCGCGTCGGCCGTCGTGCACCCCGTCGCCCCGACCGCCGCCGACGAGAAGGCGGTACGGGACTACTGGACGCCCGCGCGGATGGCGGCCGTCCTCTCCGACCCGCCGTCGAACCGACCGCCCGCCGGCGGGCCGGACGGAGCCGCCTGGAAGGGATCCGCCGCGCTCTCCAAGTCCGTGGGGCGGCTGTTCTACACCGACCGCGACGGCGAGGACTCCAGCTGCACGGCCACCTTGGTGACCGCCGCCAACCGGAGCACCGTCGTGACCGCCGGGCACTGCACCCTCGGGCACAACCTCCTCGGTGACGACGCCCGGTGGAACACGAACCAGCTCTTCGTCCCCGGCTACCGCGACGCCAAGGCCCCGTACGGCACCTTCGCGGTGCGGCTCGCTTCGGTGCACCCCGAGTGGGTCAAGAGCGGCGAGAACTCCCCGTACGACCAGGCGTTCCTGTCGCTCGGACGCAACGCGGCCGGTGAGCGCGCCGCCGACGCCGCCGGGTCCACCCAGCGGCTCGGGTACGACCGGCCGGGGAACCTGCCGGTCCAACAGTTCGGCTACCCGCGTGCCTCCGCGTACAAGGAGGCGAACCAGGGGCGGCCGGAGTTCACGGGCAAGCGGCTGGCGCACTGCTGGGGCACGGCCAGGGAGACCCTGGGTTGGGGCGATGTGCCGAAGCCCGAGGACCGGTGGGGTGTCCGGTGCGACATGGGCGGCGGCTCCAGCGGCGGGCCCCGGATCGCCGACTTCAACAACTCGACGGGGAAGGGCGCCGTCGTCGGCGTCAACAGCGGCAGCTGGCACATGACCGAGGCCGGCCTGTTCTGTGAGGCGCCTGCGGCGGGCTGTCACCGGTACCTCGTCGGGCCGCGGTTCACCAAGCAGGTCACGCAACCCCTGTTCGCCGCGGTGCAGAACTCGTAGGACGCGCGGCCGGCGCAGCCGAGAGCCCCGCCGCTCCCGAGCACAACGGGTTCGGCGGGGCTCGCAGTTCGGTGGACGACTACGCGTCCGTGCGCCTGGCGTACTCGACCAAGTCGGCGAAGGCCGTGTGCGTCAGGAGCAGGACCGGGCTGTCCTCAAGCTTGCTGTCCCGGACCGGGACGACGGGGAGCCCGTCCACGATTTCGACGCAGTCCCCACCCGCCGCGTTGCTGTAGCTGGACTTGCGCCAAGCGCTTTCGTTGAGCAGAAGTTGGGACACGCGCACTGCTGTCCTCCATCAAAGATCGAATCATGTCGAGCGACATGTGGGATGGTAGGGCTTCCGCCCTGAGCCGATCGTACAAAACGACGTACTTCTTGACATCCGCCGGCTCTTCGACCAACCACCCGAAGTCAAACCCTTCCCGGTAGGCGAGTTCGGCGCCACTCGGCATCTCCAGAACTGCCAACGATCCGCCCATCGCGGCGTGCGCACCGCTGCTGTACGGCATCACCTGAATGGTGATGTTCGGACGCTCAGCCGCGCACAGCAACGCCGATAGTTGCTCTTGCATGACCAAAGGTCCACCGACCGGCCTGTGCAACACCGCCTCGTCCAGCACGACCTAGAAGTCCGGAGCGTCCGGGGCGTACAAACGTTCCTGCCTGTCAAGTCGGGCCGCCACTCGCTCCTCAAGCTGCTCTTCCGACTCCACTGACGCATGGACGCGCAGTGTTTCGCGGGCGTATTCGGGTGTCTGAAGGAGTCCGTGCACGTGGTGGGCGGTGTAGACCTTGATGCCGACAGCTCGCGCTTGAGCGCGCATATACGCTCGCGACCAGTTCGGATACGCCTCCGCGTGGACATACGGCCACAGCTCCTCAAAGAGCCGGTCCGTGTCGAAGATGCGGTCGAACGCCCGTGACAACTGCAGCGTCGGCTTCGCGCCCGTCGCCCGCTCGATCTGCGCGACGCGCGAATGCTCCACCGGGATCATCGCGCCCAACTCCCGCTGGGTCCAACCGCGCCCCTGCCGCAGTCGTCGTAACCGACCGCCGTACAGCTCCGCCATCGACGGGGTGTCCATGTCCTTGGCCATAGCTTCGCCCTCCGTGGATCCAGGGTGTTTACGACCTCGGTCGTCAACACCGACCTCCTGGCGAGGTTATGCACGGAAGTCCAGCCTTGTGAGGCAGAACGAACCATTCCGCCCCGGACGATTTACGAGGAGAGGCGCGGCTATCAGGCATGCCAGAAAACAGCACAACCCCCGCCTGCGCGTTCGAATTGACCGCACTGAATGCGCGAGTGAGAACCGGCGACGTGGTCTTCGACGCCGCCACGCAAAAGGTCGGTCGGGTCATGGACCAGATGTGCTGGCTCGTCCAACTCAGACCGCTGAACGGCGGGCGGGAATGGGACGCGTCACCAGACGACCTCACGCCCGTCCCTCGCGCGTCGGCACCCGTCGTCGGAGCGCGGTGAGATGAGCCCCGTACCCCCCACACTCCCCGCGCCCCTCCCGCCACCCCGCCGCATCTGCGCCGCCACTGCGACGCTCCCGCTCCAACTGGTCGTCCTCACCCAGGACCTGTGGCCCGATCCGCCGGCTCACCCGATCCAGATCGTGACCCGGCTCAGGTGTGCTGTGGAATCGCATGAAAGCGGGCCGCATTTCGACCTCGTACGCGAATTGGACGACAGCGACGGCTGCGAGGTCTGGGCGCAGTGGAAAACCGGAAGGGAACCCTCCACCCTTGCGCTGCTCCGTGACTGCCCGGCGAACAACGGCGCTCCCGGTGGCGCCAATGAAGCATGCGTGCTCTTCGCCGGACATCCCGGCGGGCACAGCTACGAATTCACGGACCCCGAGTACGACGCCATTCGCGATGGCGGTACCCGGGGTCCGTGAAAAGAAATCCGCTACGGCTGGATCAGATGAGGCCGAGCGCGCGGACCGCCTCGCGCTCCTCCGCCAGCTCCTGCACCGACGCGTCGATGCGGGCGCGCGAGAACTCGTTGATGTCCAGGCCCTGGACGATCTCGTACTTGCCGTCCTTGGTCGTGACGGGGAAGGAGGAGATCAGGCCCTCCGGCACGCCGTACGAGCCGTCGGACGGGATGCCCATGGAGGTCCAGTCGCCGTCGGCGGTGCCGTTCACCCAGGTGTGGACGTGGTCGATCGCCGCGTTCGCCGCCGACGCCGCCGAGGAGGCGCCGCGGGCCTCGATGATCGCCGCGCCGCGCTTGGCGACGGTCGGGATGAAGGTGTCCGCCAGCCACGCCTGGTCGTCGATGACCTCCGCCGCGTTCTTGCCGGCGATCTCCGCGTGGAAGACGTCGGGGTACTGCGTGGCGGAGTGGTTGCCCCAGATCGTCAGGCGCTTGATGTCGGAGACGGCCGCACCCGTCTTCGCCGCGAGCTGGGAGATCGCGCGGTTGTGGTCGAGGCGGGTCATCGCCGTGAAGCGGTCGGCCGGTACGTCCGGCGCCGCGGCCTGGGCGATCAGCGCGTTGGTGTTCGCCGGGTTGCCGACGACGAGGACCTTGATGTCGTCCGCGGCGTGGTCGTTGATCGCCTTGCCCTGGGGCTTGAAGATGCCGCCGTTGGCCTCCAGCAGGTCACCGCGCTCCATGCCCTTGGTGCGCGGGCGGGCGCCGACGAGCAGGGCGACGTTCGTGCCGTCGAAGGCGACGTTCGGGTCGTCGGTGATGTCGATGCCGCGCAGCAGCGGGAACGCGCAGTCGTCCAGCTCCATGGCGGTGCCCTGGGCGGCGCCGAGGGCGGGGGTGATCTCAAGAAGGCGCAGCTTGACCGGCACGTCGGGGCCGAGCAGGTGGCCGGAGGCGATGCGGAACAGCAGCGCGTAACCGATCTGGCCGGCCGCGCCGGTCACGGTGACGTTCACGGGGGTGCGGGTCATGGCGATCTCCGTAAGACAGCTGGCGGGTGGGGGTCCGAGCCCCTCGGTCGGATCCCTCTCCGCATCCATCCGCATCCGTCCGCACGCTTCCGCTTCTCACGGAGTTCTCACGAATCTTGATGTGAAGAGACATCCAGCCGTCAGGCTATCCGACCCGCACGACCGCGCCCCTCCGGCCCCTCGTTGCGTTCCTCACGGCGGGACGATCGTGTTCCGCACGGCGTGACGATCGCTTCCTCACGGCGTGACGACCGTGCAGGCCGTGGTGCCGGTCGCCAGCGTCGCGCAACCCTTCGCGTCCGTGCCCTTCTCCGTCGCCGTCATGGGCGTGTACGCATCGGTACCGCTGGTCACGGTGCCCTTCTGGGCGCCCTGGCCGTCGACGCTGATCCGTACGGAGTCGCCGGAGGTCGCGTCGGCGATGCGGGCCCAAGCCGCCCGGCACACCGCGCTGTAGCGGACCTCGATGCTGGCCTCCCCCACGGTCGCCTGCGACACGGTCCGGGCGAACCGGCCGCCGCAGCCCATGGCCTCCGGGTTGCGGCCCGTGCAGTCGTCGCCGGCGCACTTCACGCCCGCGGGCCGGGCGGCGTCGGTGCCGGCGTCGGCAGCGGGGGCGGGGGAACCGCTCGCGGCGGGCGAGGGCAGTGGCGCCTTCGCCACGGGCACGGGGCGGCCACCGTTGTCGTCGTCCGTCGTGCCGCCCAGGTCCGTGAGGAAGACGGCCGCCACGATCACCGCGAGCGCACCGGCGACGCCGGTCAGGAACATCACGACCCTGCGCTTGGTGCCTCGGTCACGGCCGGGGGCCGGCGGCGGGGTCGCCGGGCCCCCGTCGTCGCGCAGGACGGCGTTCCAGCGCGCGGGCTCTCCCGGGGGCGCGGGCTCCATCGCACGGGCGCCCCCGCGCTGCGCGAGCCCCTCCCGCACCTTGGCGACCCGCAACTGCTCCGTCGCGCGGTCCCGCCCCGCCTCCGACCGCCGCGACGCCTGCGCCGCGCGCTCCCGCACCGCGGTCAGGCCCTGCTCGCCCGTGCCGGTCAGCCGGGCCAGCGCCGTGACCGCGCTGTGCGGCGGTACGACGTGCGCGTCGAGGTAGCGCTCCCAGGACGTCGGGTCGAACCCCGTCTCCGCGGCGAGTCCCGCGAGGTCCAGGCCGCTGTGGTCGACGAGTCGGCGCAGTTGCTCGGTGAGCTCCCGGAAGTCCGGGTCGAGCCCGTCCGGCAGCGCCTTCCACTGCGGCATGTCCTACCCCCCTGTGTGCCCCCGACGGTTCAGTCTCCCACCAGGGGACCGCCCGGCGCACGGCACCGGAATCACCACTTCCGAGGCATGCGGCCCAGCCGTCCCCCGAGCCCGCGCCGGTACGTCTGCCGGTACGCCCGCCCGTACTCCTGCCCGTAACGCCCGGCCCGAACACGCGGAAGGCGCCCGGTCCCCGAGGGGGAGCGGGCGCCGTGGAAACCGCCGTCATCTCGTCTCGCGGCCGACCAACACGTGGACCACGTCCTCCAGGAACGGCACGTCCAGCCAGGGGTTCGGCTGCGCCATCGCCGCCAGCAGGCAGATGACCGTGCCCAGCAGCCCGTACGTGATCATGTCCGTGAACCGCGACCGCACGGCCAGCATGCCGACGGACGGCAGGACCCGCCGCATCACGGCGGCCGTGATCAGCGCGGCGCCGATGATCAGCGTGCCCAGTCGGAACGCCCCCGAGAACGGGTCCGTCCCCACGATCACGAGGCCGAGCGCGACCAGGCCCAGCACGGTCAGCAGCGGCCACTGGCGGGCGGGGGCGGGGGCGTCGCCCGGTGCGGCCCGGCCGCCGCCCTCCGGGCGGGCCGTGTCGGTCGTCATCTGCGGCGGCCGACGGGTGAAGCCCTTCCCGGCACCCGAACCGTCCGCGTCGTCGTCGGCGTCGGCGTCGGCGTCGCCCGCATCGTCCACGCCGTCCACGCCGTCCACGTCACTCGAACCGCCCGAACCGTCCGCGCCGTCCACAGCGTCCGAGCTGCCCGAACCGTCCGCGCCGTCCTCCGCGCGTGCCTCTTCGGCGGGAACCGACGCACCCTCGTCGGGCTGCTCGTCGGCGCGGCCCGCCGACAGCGGCCCCTCCGCCTCCCGACCGGTCTCCCGGTCGCCATTCGTCCGTACGCCCATGGCCAACTCAGCCCTCCGCTGACGCTTCCGCCGCGCGCTCCGCCGCCTCGACGACGTTCACCAGGAGCTGGGCGCGGGTCATCGGGCCGACGCCGCCGGGGTTCGGGGCGACCCAGCCGGCCACCTCGGCGACCCCGGGGTGCACATCGCCGACGATCTTGCCCTTCTCGTCCCGGCTGACGCCGACGTCCAGCACCGCGGCGCCCGGCTTGACGTCCTCCGGCTTGATCAGGTGCGGCACGCCGGCCGCGGCCACGATGATGTCGGCCTGCCGCAGGTGCGCGGAGAGGTCACGGGTGCCGGTGTGGCACTGCGTCACGGTCGCGTTCTCCGACTTGCGCGTCAGGACCAGCGGCATCGGCCGCCCGATGGTGATCCCGCGGCCGACGACGACCACGTTCGCGCCCTTGATCTCCACGTCGTGGTGGCGCAGCAACTGCACGATGCCGTACGGGGTGCAGGGCAGCGGGCCGGGCACGCCCAGCACCAGCCGACCCAGGCTCATCGGGTGGAGTCCGTCGGCGTCCTTGGCGGGGTCCATCAGCTCCAGGACGCGGTTGGTGTCGATGCCGTCCGGCAGCGGGAGTTGGACGATGTAGCCGGTGCACTCGGGGTTGTCGTTGAGCTCCCGGACCACCGCCTCGATCTCCTCCTGCGTGGCGGTGTCGGGAAGTTCGCGCTGGATGGACGCGATGCCGACCTGGGCGCAGTCGCGGTGCTTGCCGTTGACGTACCAACGGCTGCCCGGGTCGTCGCCGACGAGGAGCGTGCCGAGCCCCGGGACGACGCCCTTCTCCTTGAGCGCCGCCACGCGGGCGGTCAGTTCGGACTTGATCGCGGCAGCGGTGGCCTTGCCATCGAGAATCTGGGCAGTCATACCCCCATCCTCGCGGATGGCACCGCCCTGGTTCCAATTGCGCCCCCGCGGCTCGCGCGACGAACCGCGGGCACGGCTGCGACCTGCGGTTTCATCACGTGCCGTGGCCCGGTCCGCACGCTCGGTGCCAGACCGCTCCGAACCGGCCCGCCATGTCATGATCACGCAGCACCATGGGTTCCAGTTGCCGCAGCGCCCGCAACGGCGCGGCAGCGCGGCAGCGGGGTGCCCGCAGCAGCAGCACGGGGGAGAACACGATGGGTTACACGATTCCTGAGGGCGTCGACACGATGTTGGACGTCGTGGGCGTGGGCTGGCCGAACGTCGACGAGGACGCGTACCGCGACATGGCGGACGCGTTGCGGGAGTTCGCGGACGACGCGGACGACGACGCCGGCACCGCACACGGACACATCCAACGACTGCTGTCGACCGGGCAGAGCGAGTCCCTGACCGCCCTCGACAAACACTGGAAGAAAGTCCAGGGCAAGAACAAGGACCTCGCCGGCGCGGCCCGCATCATCGCCGGCGCACTCGACCGCGTCGCCGACATCATCGTCGCCCGCAAGATCGCAGCCGTCGGCGAACTCGCGGACCTCTGCGCCACCGTCGGCATCGCCCTCGCCGCCGCCCCCTTCACCGCCGGACTCACCGCCCTCCTCGCCGGCGGGAAGATCGTCGCGACGCGGATCGCGTTCAAGAAGATCCTGAAGGAGATGGCGGAGGCCGCGGTCGCCGAGATCACCGCCACCCTGACCCAGCCCGCCGTCGCCGCGTTGGAGAGCATCGTCACGGATCTGGCGATCCAGACCGCGATGGACGTCACCGGCGCCGACGACAGCACCCAACTCAACTCCGCCGGCGGCGGCGGTAGCGGGGGCGCGGGCGGCACCCTGGGCATCGACCACGACGCCCACGGCAACACCGGCGGAAAGCTCGCGAACGTCCAGATCTCGATGAACGGCCGCGCCAAAGGCAAGATCGACAGAGCCAAGGGACACCACGGCCGCGCCAAGGGCAAGGACTCCCTCACCGCCGTCCTCGACGGCACCATCGAAGGCGTCGTCGAGAAACTCATCAAGGGCCACAACCACCTCGGCAACCACGTCGGCAAGAAACTCCCCGACGCCCTCGGCCAAAGCTCCAAGACCCACCGCAACACCGACAAAGACATCGACGACCGCCTCAAGAAGATCACCGGCAGCGGCAAACGCGACGACGACGACCTCACCCGCAAACGCACCAACCCCAGCGACCCCGCCCGCAAACACCCCGACGACGTCCGTACCCAGCCGGCGTCGCTGGACGACGTCAAGAACGACCCCCGGCGCCATTCCGTCCCCCTCGACAAGAAGACCTGCCGGAACGACCCGATCGACGTCGCCACCGGCGAAATGACGCTGCCGCAGACCGATCTGGTGCTGCCCGGCGTCCTGTCGCTGGCGCTGCGACGCACCCACCTTTCGGGGTACCGCTACGGCCGCTGGTTCGGCCGTAGTTGGGCCTCCACCCTGGACGAGCGCATCGAACTCGACGCCGCCGGCCGGGGCGCGATCTGGGCGCGCGAGGACGGATCCGTACTCGTCTACCCGCGGCTGCCGGCCCCCGACGACCCGGCCGGCGTCCTCCCGCTGGAGGGCCCGCGGCTGCCGCTGGTGCACGGCGGCCAACGGGACGCGGAGACGTCGTACCTGGTCACCGACGCCGCAACGGGCACCGTCCGCACCTTCACCGGCAGCCCGTACGGCGAGTCCGCCGCCTTCTGGCTGCGCGAGATCGAGGACCGCAACGGCAACGGGGTCACCTTCCAGCGCCGCCCCGACGGCGCCCCGACCAGGGTCGTCCACGACGGCGGCTACCACGTCGCCACCACCGTGCACGACGGCCGCATCACCGAACTCTCCCTACGCACCCCCGACGGCCCCGTCACCGTCCTCACCTACGGCTACGACCACGACGGCAACCTCGACGCCGTCACCAACTCCTCCGGCCTGCCCTTCAGGTTCGGCTACGACGCCGACGCCCGCATCACGTCCTGGACCGACCGAAACGACTCCACGTTCCAGTACGCGTACGACCCGGCCGGGCGCGTCGTGCGGACCGTCGGCCCCGACGGGGCCCTGTCGTCCTCCTTCGCGTACGAGACCGACCCCGCGACCGGCGCCCGCACCACCCGCTACACCGACTCCACCGGCGCCACCACCGTCTTCCACCTCAACGACCTGCTCCAGCTCGTCGCCGAGACCGACGCGAACGGCGCGACGAGCCTCTTCGAGCGCGACCGCCACGACCGGCTGCTGAGCAGCACCGACCCGCTGGGCCGCACCATCGGCGTCACGTACGACGCCGACGGCTCCGTCACGTCGGTGACCCGCCCCGACGGCCGCGCGACGACCGTCGAGCACGACGGCGCCGGCCTGCCGGTGCTCGTGACGCAGCCGGACGGCAGGACCGTCCGCCAGGAGTACGACGACCGCGGCAACCGCACGTCCGTGACCGGTCCCACCGGTCTCACCACCCGCTTCGGCTACGACGGCCGGGGCCGTCTGACGTCGACCACCGACCCCCTGGGCCGGACGACCTCGCTGCGCTGCGACGACGCCGGTCTCGTCGTCGAGTCCACCGACCCGCTCGGCGCCGTCACCGGGTACGCGTACGACGCCTTCGGCCGCCCGGTCGCGATCACCGACCCGCTCGGCCGGACGACCCGGCTGACGTGGAGCACCGAAGGCCGGCTGCTGCGCCGGGTGGAGGCCGACGGCAGCGAGCAGACGTGGACGTACGACGGCGAGGGCAACGTGCTCGGCCGCACCGACCCCGCCGGCGGCCGGTCCTCGTACGAGTACGGCGCCTTCGACCGGCTGTCGGCGCGGACGGGCCCGGACGGCGCCCGCCACGAGTTCGCCCACGACACCGAGCTGCGACTCACCCGGGTCACCGACCCGCGCGGGCTGACCTGGACCTACGAGTACGACCCGGTCGGCCGGCTGACGTCCGAGACGGACTTCGACGGCCGGACCCTGCGCTACGGCTACGACCCGGCCGGCCAGTTGACGTCCCGCACCAACGCGCTCGACGAGACGACGCACTACGCGTACAACGCGCTCGGCCAACTCGTCCGCAAGGACGCGGCCGGCGCCGTCACGGAGTTCGCGTACGACGTCTTCGACGAGTTGGCGCGGGCCACCGGGCCGGACGGGACGCTCGACCGGATCCGCGACGCCCTCGGGCTGCTGCGCTCCGAGACGGTCGACGGCCGCACGCTGAGCTTCGCGTACGACGAGTGGGGCCGGCCGGTGCGGCGCACGACGCCCAGCGGGGCCGTCAGCGAGTGGACGCACGACGCGGCGAACAACCTCACCCGGCTGACCACCTCGGGCCGCACGCTCACCTTCCAGCACGACGCGCTCGGCCGCGAGCTGACCCGGACGATCGGCTCGTCCCTCACGCTCACGCACGGCTTCGACGAGTCGGGCCGGCTCACCGAGCAGCACCTGGTCGGGCCGGACGGCACCACCGTGCAGCGGCGCGGCTACGGGTACCGCGCCGACGGCCATCTGACCGACGTGGACGACTCGGTCGGCGGCCGGCGCAGCTACACCCTGGACGCCGGCGCCCGGGTCACCGCGGTCGCGGCGGACACCTGGTCGGAGAGTTACGCCTACGACGCCGCGGGCAACCAGACCGCCGCGACCTGGCCGACCTCGCACCCGGACGCCGACGTGGCCACCGGCGCGCGCTCGTACGACGGCAACCGGCTCACCGAAGCCGGCGGGCTCCGCTACGAGCACGACGCCCAGGGGCGGGTGGTGCTGCGGTGGAAGACCCGGCTGTCCCGCAAGCCGGAGACCTGGCGCTACACCTGGGACGCGGACGACCGGTTGGTGGGCGCGGTGACGCCGGACGGCGCGGTCTGGCGCTATCGGTACGACCCGCTCGGCCGGCGCTCCGCCAAGCAGCGGCTCTCCCCGGGCGGGGAGGTCCTGGAAGAGACCACGTTCACCTGGGAGGGTTCGACCCTCTGCGAGCAGACCACCGCGGCGCACGAGGGGGCGGAGCACCCCGTCACGCTGACGTGGGACCACCGCGGGCTGCACCCCGTCGCCCAGACGGAACGAATCCTTTCGGCCACCCGGGAGGAGATCGCCAGCCGCTTCTTCTCCATCGTCACGGACCTGGTCGGCACCCCGACCGAACTCGTCGACGAACAGGGCGAGATCTCCTGGCGCAAGCGCTCCACGCTCTGGGGCACGACCCTGTGGAACCGGGACGCGACCGCGTACACCCCGCTGCGTTTCCCGGGCCAGTACTTCGACCCGGAAACCGGGCTCCATTACAACGTCTTCCGCACCTACGACCCGGAGACGGCGCGCTATCTGAGCCCCGATCCGCTGGGTCTCTTCCCGGCGCCCAACCCTTCGACGTACGTCCACAATCCGCTCACCTGGTCCGATCATCTGGGACTGGCGCCGGACGAATGCACCATCACGGTGTACCGGAAGCAGACGCGCCATCCGCTCAGCCACCGGATCCACATCGACGAGAACGGCAACGTCCGGATCAGCGGCAAGAACTCGCTCTACGTCAACATGAGCGACGACATCCGGCACACCACCGAATTCCGCAAGGACGAACCGGGGCAGATCGTCTCCTTCGAAGTCCCGAAGAGTTTCGTGGAATACGTCCGACGGGACGCCGTCCCTCAGGAACAGCCGCCGGACCTGGGCTTCACCAAGGCGGAATGGAAGGAGCTGAAGAAGTCCTATCCGGAGATTTCCGACCCGACGCGGGGGACGGATCTCTACGGCCTCCCGAACGAGGTCATCGAAAAAATGCGAAAGGTCATCATTCCGGGCTCTGGTAAGATCGTTCAGGATTTTGATGACTGAAAGTAGTGGAGATGCTGCACGAAATCGAGGGTGTCGAGCAGGAGCGGGAACGCGTTTCCGAGCGGCCTGAAATCGACCCCGATGTGCCCTTGCTTTCTTACGTCGAAGTGACGGTGGCGGGCTCGCCCGAGGCGTACGCGCACCGGCTGCGCGAGGTCCTGGCGGCGGTGTACGACCTCGCCGTGCAGGAGGACTTCGACGAGGAAGTGGTGTCGGTCGACACCCTCCCCGCGTGGTTCGTGGGCGTGTGCCGGGACGGCGGGGGCACCGAGCCGTTCGCTGCCGACGGCCTCGCCGGGTACGTCGAGCGGACCGGCAGCGGGCCCTGGGAGATCCAGGACTGGCTGTCGCGCTTCGACCCCGAACTGGAGTCGCGGGGCTGGGCGTTCTGGGACCTGACCGCGCCACAGGACGGTGGGGACCGGGTGCGGCTGTGGGCGGACACCTGGGGCGAGCCGTTCTTCGCCTGGGAGGAGCTGCGCTTCCTCACGTACGTCTGCGGGGCGCGCGCCGTCGACGACCCGGCGCTGGCGGAGCCCCGGGTGTGGGCCGGGGAGGCGTCCGCATGACCGACGCCGTCCCCCGCGCCGAGACGGACGTCCCCTCGCACGACGCAGTGGCGGACGTCCCCTCGCACCAGGTCCGTGCGGTCTTCACCGAGGAGACGATCACGGTCTACCAGGCGTACGCGACGCGGATCGCGGCCCCCGCGCTGGCGGCCGGCACCTTCGTCGACCCGTTCAAGCGCACCCGGATGACCTGGATCAAGCCGTCCTTCCTGTGGATGATGTACCGCTGCGGTTGGGCGACCAAGCCCGACCAGGAGCGGGTCCTCGCCCTGGACGTCACCCGCGCCGGCTTCGAGTGGGCGCTGTCCCGCGCCTGCCTCAGCCATTGGGACCGCACGCGCTTCACCTCCGAGGCGGAGTGGCGCACGGCCCTCAAGTCCAGCCCGGTCCGCGTCCAGTGGGACCCCGAGCGCGACCTCGGGCTGAACCCGCTGCCGCACCGGGCGATCCAGGTCGGGTTGTCGGGCGAGGCGGTGGAGCACTACGTGGACGACTGGATCACCGCCGTCCGGGACGTGACGCCGCTCGCCCACGAAGTGCACGCGGCCGTGGTCGCCGGCGACCGGGCCGCCGCCGAGGCACTGTTGCCCGCCGAGCGCCCGTATCCGCTCCCCGCCGACCTGGTCGAGCGCGTCGGCCGGTCCTGAAACCGCAGGTTGCACTTGCACAACACCCCGAGCCCGGTCTAGACAAGGGCGCCGCGGCGCCAGCAGGATGTGGGAGAACAGGACAGCGCCGCGTCGGAACACCGGGGGGAACACCGCGAAGTCTGTTCTCCCGTCCTCCCGCTGGACCGCGGAGTCCCCGCACTTCCCACGGAGGAACCTCGCCATGAGCTTCGGCGACCCGAACAACCCCTACGGCCAGCCCCAGGGTCAGCAACCGGGCGGCTACGGCCAGCCCCAGCAGCCGGGGTACGGCCAACAGCCCGGAGGCTACGGGCAACCCCAAGGGCAGCCCGGCTACGGCCAGCCCCAGCAGGGGCCGCCCCAGCAGAGCCAGTACGGCTACCCGCAGGCCCCGCCCGTCCAGCCGTACGACGCCTACCAGCAGCCCGGATACGGCAGCGGGATGCCCGAACTCGCGAACTGGGGCTACCGGTTCGGCGCCGGTCTCATCGACGGCCTGATATCTTCCGGGCCCTACCTGGCCCTCGCGGTGGGCGGCTCCCCGACCATGCTCCTCATCGGGTACGCGTGGCTGATCGCCGCGATGGTGTTCATCGCCTACCGCGAGGGCACCACGGGCCAGTCCCCCGGCAAGCAGGTGCTCGGCATCAAGCTGCTGCGGGAGCAGGACGGCCAGATCGTCGGCTTCGGCAAGGCGTTCCTGCGCCGGCTCGCCCACATCGTCGACGCACTGCCCTGCTACATCGGGTACCTGTGGCCGGCGTGGGACCAGAAGAAGCAGACGTTCGCCGACAAGATCTGCTCGACGGTCGTCATCAAGTCCAACTGAACGACCACTGCACGGCGAAGGCCGCGCCCCCGTTCCCGGGTGGCGCGGCCTTCGTCGTGCGTACCGCGGTCGATCAGTGGGAGTCGATCAGTGGAAGAAGTGGCGCGTACCCGTGAAGTACATCGTCGCGCCCGCCTTCCGCGCCGCCTCCACGACCAGCTCGTCCCGGACCGAGCCGCCCGGCTGGACGATCGCCCGCACCCCGGCGTCGATCAGGATCTGCGCGCCGTCGGGGAAGGGGAAGAACGCGTCGGACGCCGCGTACGAGCCCTGCGCCCGCTCCTCGCCCGCCCGCTCGACCGCGAGCTTCGCCGAGTCGACCCGGTTGACCTGGCCCATGCCGACGCCGACGGAGGCGCCGTCCTTGGCGAGCAGGATCGCGTTCGACTTCACCGCGCGGCAGGCGCGCCAGGCGAACGCCAGCTCCGCCAGCTCGGCGTCCGACAGCGGCTCGCCGGTCGCCAGGGTCCAGTTCGCCGGGTCGTCGCCCTCGGCCTGGAGCCGGTCGGCGACCTGGAGCAGCGCACCGCCCTCGATGAGCTTCAGTTCGACGGGCGAGGCAGGCGCGTCGGGGCAGCGCAGCACCCGGATGTTCTTCTTCTTCGCCAGCACCTCGACGGCGCCGTCCTCGTACGCCGGCGCCACGATGACCTCGGTGAAGATCTCCGCGACCTGCTCGGCCATGGCGACCGAGACCGGGCGGTTCACCGCGATGACGCCGCCGAACGCGGACAGCGGGTCGCAGGCGTGCGCCTTGCGGTGCGCCTCGGCGACGTCCGCGCCGATCGCGATGCCGCACGGGTTGGCGTGCTTGATGATCGCGACGCACGGCTCGGCGTGGTCGTGCGCGGCACGCCAGGCCGCCTCGGTGTCCGTGTAGTTGTTGTACGACATCTCCTTGCCGTGCAACTGCTCGGCCGCCGGCAGCCCGCCCTTGCCGTTGACGTACAGCGCGGCGCCCTGGTGCGGGTTCTCGCCGTAACGCAGCACGCCGGCGCGCTCGTACGTCGCCCCCAGGAACTCCGGGAAGCCCTCGTCCGCGGCGTCGGCGGCGTCGGCGGCGGTCTGCTCGGCGAACCAGGACGCCACGTCGACGTCGTACGCGGCGGTGTGCGCGAACGCGGCGGCGGCGAGGCGGCGGCGCGCGGCCAGGTCGAAGCCGCCGGCCTCGACGGCCGCGAGGACGTCGGCGTACCGCTCGGGGCTGGTGACGACCGCGACCGAGGGGTGGTTCTTCGCGGCGGCGCGGACCATGGAGGGGCCGCCGATGTCGATCTGCTCGACGCACTCGTCCTGGCTCGCGCCGGACGCGACGGTCGCACGGAACGGGTACAGGTTGACGACGACCAGGTCGAACGGCTCCACGCCCAGCTCGGCGAGCTGCTCGCGGTGCGCGTCGAGCCGCAGGTCGGCGAGGATGCCGGCGTGGACGCGCGGGTGCAGCGTCTTGACCCGGCCGTCCAGGCACTCGGGGAACCCGGTCAGGTCCTCGACCTTGACCACGGGCACGCCAGCGGCGGCGATCTTCGCGGCGGTGGACCCGGTGGAGACGAGCTGCACGCCCGCCCCGTGCAGACCGCGGGCGAGGTCTTCGAGGCCCGTCTTGTCGTACACGCTGACCAGCGCCCGCCTGATGGGGCGCGTGCCGCTCGCGGCAGCCTCAACACTCACGGGAAAACAACCTTTCGTCCCTCGATGCGGTAGCCGTCACGGGCCAACCGCCCGACGACCTCGACGAGCAGCACTCGCTCGACTTCCTTGATCCGCTCGTGCAGAGCGGCTTCGTCGTCCTGCTCCCGGACCTCCACCACGCCCTGCGCGATGATCGGCCCGGTGTCGACGCCGTCGTCGACGAAGTGGACGGTGCAGCCGGTGACCCGGGCGCCGTACGCGAGCGCGTCCCGCACTCCGTGGGCGCCGGGGAAACTGGGCAGCAGGGCGGGGTGCGTGTTGACGCAGCGCCCGCCGAAACGGGCGAGGAACTCCTTGCCCACGATCTTCATGAACCCGGCCGACACGACGAGGTCGGGTTCGTACCCGGCGGTGGCCTCGGCCAGCGCGCGGTCCCACGCCTCGCGGGTGGGGTGGTCCTTCACCCGGCAGACGAACGTCGGCAGCCCGGCGCGCTCGGCGCGCTCCAGGCCGCCGGCGCCGTAACGATCCGCCCCGACGGCGACGACGCGCGCGCCGAAGCCGTCCGGGTCGGCGTCGATGGCGTCGAGGAGGGCTTGCAGGTTCGTACCGGATCCGGAGACGAGGACGACGATCCTGGCCGGACGGCGGGCCGGCGCGTCGTCGGGTCGGGCGGAGGCGGGGGCCACGGCGGGACTCTTTCGGGTGCGGCGTGCGGGTGCGCACGGTTTTGTGTGGTCGTACGAACGAATCGCGCCTCTCGATACGGGGAACTCTACGAAAGGGCCGACCGTCAGCAACGATACCGGCACCAAGGAAGGCCCCCGGGGGACGGGGGCGCGGCCGGGAGGTAGCGTCAGGGGACAACCACCCGTCCCTTGACGGACACGAGACGACGACACAAGACCCCAGGTGCACCGGGTCTGAGGGGAAGACGTTCACCAGATGCGGGACCGACGCCGCCGTACGGACCTCCTGTTGCCGCGGGAGCGCCAGTCCACCGACGACAACAACCCCTTCGCGCCGCCGCCGGAGGGCCGGCCCGACCAGCCCTGGCAGCCGCGCCGCCCGGACGAGGCGGGCGGCTCCGCCGACGGATCGGACTCCTCGGATTCCACCGGCTCCTCGGATGCTTCGGGCTCCTCCGGCTCGTCCGGCGGCGGCCGCTCGGGCTGGGGCAGCCAGTGGAGCAGCCGCCAGCCGGGCCGCTCGTCGGGCGACGGCTTCGGCGGTCGTCCCGGAGGATCCTCCGACAACAACGGCTCCTCCCAGGGTTCCGGCCCGCGCTGGGACCCCACGGACCCGGCCCAGCGCCGCGCGCGGTACGCGCTGCTGGCGGGCATGTGGGCGTTCTTCTTCGTCCTCTTCGACTTCACGGAGATCGCGCTCCTGCTGGGCGCCCTGGCGATGTACTGGGCGATCAGCTCCCTGCGCGCCAAGCCGAAGCGCCCGGACCCCACGTCCACCACCGCGCCGGCGACCCCGTCCCCCTCCCCCCAGACGGCCAGCCGCACCCAGCGCACCTCCGCGATCACCGGCCTGGTGATGGCCTCCCTGGCCCTCCTGGTCGTCGCCTCCACGTACGCCGTCCAACTCGTCTACCAGGACTTCTACACCTGCGAACGCGACGCCCTGACGAAGGCGGGCCAGGTCTCCTGCAACAGCAAGCTCCCTGAGCCCCTGCGCGAGATCTACGGCGTGGAGGACTGACGCGCCTCGCCCTCTGCGGCCGGCTGTGCCGTCCGACCTGCCCGCGGATTCCTTGCGGGACGGTGGTGGGCTCGTCGCGCAGTTCCGGCCCCCTGTGCCCCTACGGGCACGGGCCCCTCTAAAACTCCTGCCCGCAGCCGAAGGGCAGGGGCAGCGAAACAGGGGCGCGGAACTGCGCGACGAGCCACAGAGCACCCGCACCGGCCAGTGCTCCCGCAGAGGAACGGCGGGTTCGTCAGCGCGCCGGCGCCCGGGCGGGCGCACCCGCGGCGGGCCACGCCCCGCTAGCGCTTCCCGTCGGGGTCGTTCGGCCAGGGGCTCGGCGGGGCGGCCCAGGGGCGGGACGGGTCCGCCGGCGGGAGGGGGGACGGGGTCGGGCGGTCCGCCCAGGAGTCCAGGGGGAGGAAGTCGTACGGGCCGTCCTGCGCGTCCAGGACCTCCAGCGGGTCCCGACCCTCCAGCGCGTCCAGCGGGCTCATCGACGGCTTCGACGACCTCGGCTGCTCCGCGGCGGCCGCCGCCTTCGACGTGGACTGAGCGCGCTTCATGCCCTTCAGCTTGCTCAAGCCCCTGGCAGGCGGCTTCGGTTGGGCCGTGACGGGCGACGTCTTCACCAGCGGCGCAGTCGTGGGCGCCTTCGCGGGCGGAGCCTTCAAAGGCTCCGCGGGCTCCGACGCGAAGCCGCGGCCGCGGCCCCGCCACGCCCGTACCCCCAGCGCCACCGGCACCCCCAGCACCCCCGTCCACACCAGCGCCGCGCCGCCCGTCAGCCACCACGCGGGGCCGAACTCGGCGAGGCGGTGGGTGCCCAGCGGGCCGCTCGCGAACGCGGCCAGGACCGCGGCGATGGCGCCGCAGCCCGCCGCGGCCAGCAGGGCGTTCGCGGCCGTTCGGCCGGCCGACGCGCCCCGCTCGCCCGCGGCGAACCAGCCCACGGCCAGGCCCGCGACCACCGGCACCGCCGCGCTCGACCAGTTCAGGGGCGTGCCCGGGCCCTGCGCCGGCACGATCGCGACCAGCGGGAAGTGCGGCAGCGCGGGGTCCCCGTACAGCGCGAGGGGCGTCGCCGTCGCACCCGTGCCGAGCGCGAAGCCCGGACCGAGTCCGTACGCCGCGGCCCACACCGCCGCGTTGGGCACGAGCGCGATCCCGAGGAAGAGGACCGCGAGCCGCCCGGACCACTCGTCCGCGAGGTGCAGGAAGGAGTCCTGCGTGGCGTCCGCGTGCCAGACCAGCGACGACGCCACCAGCACCGCCCCGCCGCCGAGCAGGACCAGTGCGCCCGCGGCCGCCGCGCGGGCGGCCACCGCGGCCCGCGCGCCGGCCAGCCAGGCCCGTACGTCGTCCCATGACGGCCACTTCGACCCCGCCCCGGAGTCCCCGTCCGAGTTCGACCCGGTCGGCTTCGACCCGTCCGACTTCGACCCGGTCGGCGGAGCGAGCAGGCGGCCGTTCGCCGTCCACGCCCCGGTCACCGCCGCGGCGAACGTGAGCAGCGGCAGGTGGAACAGCGCGCTCAGCGGGTCGGGGACGAGCGTGCCCTCCCCCGCGTACACCGTCACGCACGCGCCGACGAGCAGATAGCCGGTGGCCACCCCCCACACCGCGTTACGGGTCGAAGGGCGCGGCCGCAGCCCCTCGTCGTCCGAGGTCAGGGCGTCGCGCACGGCGCGGTGGGTGAGCCAGGCGGGCAGCGCGGCGAGCAGCAGCGGCACGACCCCGACGGGGGCGGGAGCGCCGTACAGCGTCTCGACGCGGACGAGTTCGGTGCCGTGGCCCAGCAGCCACAGCGAGGCGGCGACGTGCAGGGCGCCGTCGGGGCCGCTGTCCGGGTAGGGGGAGCTGATCCACAGCATCATCACCAGGACGGTGAGCGCGCCGAGCCCGAGCCCCGCGGCGGTGGCGCCACGCAGGAGGCACCGCACCAGCGCGGCTCTGCGCCCGCCCTGCACGAGGACGGTCTGCGGGAAGTCGGTGGAGGCCGGGCCGTGTTCCGTCGTCTGGGTCACCCGGCCATGCTCCCAACGACACGCGCTTTCGCGGCGTAACGGGCGAATGGCCGTTGTGTCGCTCAATATACGTTTATGTACTTTTCCGATAAGTGCACCGCACGGGTGAGTCCACACCCCGTAGGCCCGTGCCCGACGGGCCCGCGCCCCGGCCACGGGGGCGCGCCATGACCCGGAGCACGGCCCCCTCGCCGGAGACGCCCCTACCGCCCCCGAAGGAACGGCGCAGGTTGCGCGAGGCGCTGTCGCTGAGCGAGGCGCAGGTGGCCAGCGCCGTGGGCGTGACGAAGGCGACCGTCCGGGCGTGGGAGACCGGCCGCAGCGACCCGCGCGGACGACGTCGGGAGGCGTACGCGAAGGTGCTCGCGCGCCCCCTCCCGTCGAACGAAGCGAGCGCGGCCGACACGTCGAGCGAACCGGCCGCAGCGACGACGTCGACGGCACCGGCCGAAGCGACCACCGCGGCTACGCCACCTGCGGCAGTCGAACCCGTGCTCGTGTCCGTGGCCGATTCGGTCTCCACGACCCTCGCGCCGAGCCCGCCGCCGGCTCCGGCAGCGCCCCCCGCGACCGCCGGCCTCACCCCCGCCGAAGCCTTCGACGCCCTCTACGCGCACGCCGCACCCGACCTCGTGCGCCAGGTCTACCTGCTCACGGGCCGACAGCAGCTCTCGCACGAAGCCGTCGAACGCGCCTTCCACATCGCCTGGCAGAACTGGCCGAAGACCGCCCAGGACCGCGACCCGGTCGGCTGGGTGCGCGCCGTCGCGTACGAGTTGGCGCTCTCGCCGTGGCACCGGCTGCGCCCCGCGAACCGGCACCCCGAGAGCCCGCCGCTGGACAAGGCCGGGCGGGAGTTGCTGGACGCCCTGCTGGAGCTGCCGCCGCCGTACCGCCGCACCGTCCTGCTGTACGACGGGCTCGGGCTGGACCTGCCCGAGACGGCGGCGGAGACGGAGGCCACCACCCCGGCCGCGGCGAACCGGCTGCTGCACGCGCGCGAAGCGCTCGCCGAACGGCTGCCGCACCTGGCGGCCACCCCGGAGGCGCTGCGGGAGCAGTTGGGCGTGCTGGTGGCGGGCGGACCTCCGCCGCGACCGGCGCCGGCCGCGACCGTGCGCACCACCAGCGAGCGCCGGGCCTGGTTCTGGACTCGGGCCGCGCTGACCGTGACCGTCCTGATCATGGGCGCCACGGGGATGACGCTCGCGACCGCGCCGACGCGGTACGTACCGGAGATCGCCCCCGCGCAGCGCGTCGGCGGCGTCCCGGGACACGCCGGTCCCCCGCAGCTCAGCCCGCAGCAGACGGTGCTGCGGGACATGCTGCGCGACCTGCCCGGCAGCGGCCCGGGCAAGCTGGTGCCGCAGATCGAGTGAGCGCGGCCGGAACGCGTGTGGGCCCGCGCTCCGTGGTGGAGCGCGGGCCCACAACGCGTCATGCGTCAGCCCTCAGGCGTCGGACGTCAAGCGCCGGACACCGCCCGTCAGCCGTCGGACGCCGAGCGCCATCACATCGGCCGTCGGGCTTCGGGCGTCACGCGGAGAGGATCTCCCGCGCGAGCTTCGCCGTCTCGGTCGGGGTCTTGCCGACCTTGACGCCGGCGGCCTCCAGGGCCTCCTTCTTCGCCTGCGCGGTGCCGGACGAACCGGACACGATCGCACCGGCGTGGCCCATCGTCTTGCCCTCGGGGGCGGTGAAGCCCGCGACGTAGCCGACGACCGGCTTGGTCACGTTCGCCTTGATGAAGTCGGCCGCGCGCTCCTCGGCGTCGCCGCCGATCTCGCCGATCATCACGATGAGCTCGGTCTCCGGGTCGGCCTCGAAGGCCGCGAGCGCGTCGATGTGGGTGGTGCCGATGACCGGGTCGCCACCGATGCCGACGGCCGAGGAGAAGCCGATGTCCCGCAGCTCGTACATCATCTGGTACGTCAGCGTGCCGGACTTCGACACCAGGCCGATGCGGCCCGGCTTGGTGATGTCGCCCGGGATGATGCCGGCGTTGGACTGGCCGGGGGTGATCAGGCCGGGGCAGTTCGGGCCGATGATCCGGGTCTTGTTGCCCTTGGCGACCGCGTACGCCCAGAAGGCGGCGGAGTCGTGCACCGCGATGCCCTCGGTGATCACGACGGCCAGCGGGATCTCGGCGTCGATGGCCTCGACCACGGCGGCCTTCGCGAAGGCCGGCGGCACGAAGAGGACGGAGACGTCGGCCCCGGTCTCCTTCATCGCCTCGGCGACGGTGCCGAAGACCGGCACGGAGGTGCCGTCGAAGTCGACGGTGGTGCCGGCCTTGCGCGGGTTGACGCCGCCGACGATGTTGGTGCCGTCGCCCAGCATCAGCCGGGTGTGCTTCATGCCCGTGGCACCGGTCATGCCCTGGACGATGACCTTGCTGTCCTTGGTCAGGAAGATAGCCATGGTGGTGGTGTTCCTCGTCCCTTACTTCGCAGCGGCCGCGGCGAGCTCGGCGGCCTTGTCGGCCGCGCCGTCCATCGTGTCCACGCGCTGCACGAGCGGGTGGTTGGCGTCGGAGAGGATCTTGCGACCGAGCTCCGCGTTGTTGCCGTCGAGGCGGACGACCAGCGGCTTGGTGACGTCCTCGCCCTTGGACTTCAGCAGCTCCAGGGCCTGGACGATGCCGTTGGCGACCTCGTCGCAGGCGGTGATGCCGCCGAAGACGTTGACGAAGACGGACCGGACGTCCGGGTCGCCCAGGATGATCTCCAGGCCGTTCGCCATCACCTCGGCGGACGCGCCGCCGCCGATGTCGAGGAAGTTGGCGGGCTTGACGCCGCCGTGCGCCTCGCCGGCGTAGGCGACCACGTCCAGGGTGGACATGACCAGACCGGCGCCGTTGCCGATGATGCCGACCTCGCCGTCGAGCTTGACGTAGTTGAGGTCCTTCTCCTTGGCGGCGGCCTCCAGCGGGTTGGCCGCGGCCTTGTCCTCCAGCGCGTCGTGCTCCGGCTGGCGGAAGTCGGCGTTCGCGTCCAGGGACACCTTGCCGTCGAGCGCGATGACCCGACCGTCGGCGACCTTGGCCAGCGGGTTGACCTCGACGAGGAGCGCGTCCTCGGCGACGAAGGTCTTCCAGAGGGTGACCAGGATCTCGGCGACCTGGTCGGCGACCTCGGCCGGGAACTTCGCCGCGGCGACGATCTCGGCGGCCTTCTCCGCGGAGACGCCGACGCTGGCGTCGACCGGGACCTTGGCGAGGGCCTCCGGCTTGGTGGCCGCGACCTCCTCGATGTCCATGCCGCCCTCGACCGACGCCATGGCCAGGAAGGTGCGGTTGGTGCGGTCGAGGAGGTACGAGACGTAGTACTCCTCGGCGATGTCGGGCGCGGTCTCCGCGATCATCACCTTGTGGACCGTGTGGCCCTTGATGTCCATGCCCAGGATCTGGCCGGCCTTCTCGACCGCGTCATCCGGGGTGGTGGCCAGCTTGACGCCGCCGGCCTTGCCGCGGCCGCCCACCTTGACCTGCGCCTTGACGACCGACTTGCCGCCCATACGCTCGGTCGCCGCGCGCGCTGCGTCAGGCGTGTCGATGACTTCACCGGCCAGCACCGGTACACCGTGCTTGGCGAAGAGGTCCCTCGCCTGGTACTCGAACAGGTCCACGCGCGTCCGTCCCTTTTCTGATGATCGCGGTTCGTTGTCTGCGTGGGCGTGCCGCGGAGGGCAACGTGACTGCGATCGTCACAAGGGAGGCGCACACGGTGTCCGGCACGCGGCATGTCCGTCTCGCAGGTTATCCCCGTGAACGGTGGCTCCCTAAATCGCAGCTCACACATGAGTGGTGAGAACGGTCACAGATCCACCCGCCAAACGGCCCCGCCGATGCGCTCCAGACGCCCTCTAGATGCCCTCTACAGGCGCCCACCGCCCGGCCGCGCGCTCGTCCCCGGTGCCCCTGCCACGTCCGGACCCAGCCGCGTCTCCCCTGCGGGAGCGTTGGTCGCCGCGGGCGAGGTCTTTAGGGGCGCTGGGGTCCCCCCACGCCTCTGGGTGTGACGGGGGACCCCGTGCCCGCAGGGCACAGGTGGGGGTCCCCCCGAGCCCGCAGGGCGCAGGGGGAGCGGGGAACTGCGCGAGCAACCCACCACCGGCCGGTGGGGACCGACGCCCGCCGGGAAAACGGCGAGCCAGTCAGGGGTGCAGGGCCCCACGCCTCCGGGCACAGGGGCGCTGGGGCCCCGTGCCCTGCGGGCCCAGGGGGAGGAACTGCGCGACCAGCCACAGGCGGCCCGCAGACACCACACCACAGCCCGCCGCACGGCGACCGCGCGGCGGATCCGGGTGCGGCCTGCGGCCGCAGAAGCTCAGGGCCCCGCCGGCTCCGGCGCAGGCGTCGGTATCGGGCGCTTCTCGATCGCCGCCGCCATGACCTCGGGGAACAGGTCCGGCGTGCAGGCGAAGGCCGGTGCGCCGAGCGCGGCGAGCGCCGCCGCGTGGTCGCGGTCGTACGCGGGCGCGCCCTCGTCGGAGAGCGCGAGCAGCGCCACGAACTGCACCCCGGACGCCTTCATCGCCGCGACCCGCTTCAGCATCCCGTCCCGTATCCCGCCCTCGTACAGATCGCTGATCAGGACGACGACGGTGTCCGCCGGGCGGGTGATGCGCTCCTGGCAGTAGGCGAGGGCGCGGTTGATGTCGGTGCCGCCGCCGAGCCGGGTGCCGAAGAGGACGTCGACGGGGTCGTCGAGCTGGTCGGTGAGGTCGACGACCGCGGTGTCGAAGACGACGAGCCGGGTCGCGACGGACCGCATCGAGGCCAGCACGGCGCCGAAGACGGCCGCGTAGACGATGGACGCGGCCATGGAGCCCGACTGGTCGATGCAGAGCACCACCTCCTTCTTCACCGAGCGGGCCGCCCGGCCGTGTCCGACGAGGCGTTCGGGGACGACCGTGTCGTGTTCGGGGAGGTAGTTCTTCAGGTTGGCCCGGATCGTGCGGTCCCAGTCGATGTCGCGGTGACGGGGGCGGGAGACCTTCGCGGAGCGGTCGAGCGCGCCCGTCAACGTGGACCTGGTGCGGGTGGCCAGCCGCTTCTCCAGGTCTTCGACGACCTTGCGGACGACCGCGCGGGCCGTCTCCTTCGTCGTCTCGGGCATGGCCTTGTTGAGGGAGAGGAGGGTGCCGACGAGGTGCACGTCGGCCTCCACCGCCGCCAGCATCTCCGGCTCCAGGAGGAGCGCGGACAGCCCGAGGCGCTCGATCGCGTCGCGCTGCATGACCTGGACGACGGAGCTGGGGAAGTAGGTGCGGATGTCGCCGAGCCAGCGGGCGACGGAAGGCGCGGATGCGCCGAGCCCGGCCGAACGGCCCCGGCCGCCGCTGCCCTTGGCGCCCCTGGCCCCGCCGCCCTGGCCCTCTCCGTTGCCGTACAGGGCGGTCAGTGCGCCGTCCATGGCGGCGTCGCGGCTGGTCAGGGCGTGCCCGGTGCCGTCGGCGGCGTCGCCCCCGAGGACCAGCCGCCAGCGCCGCAGCCGCTCGGTGGCATCGGCGCCGCTGACCGTGCCGTCCGCGGTCGCGTCGGTCGTCATGTCCCCACCCCCGGGAGTCGATCCGTGTGGTCCGTGCCGCCCGGCCGGGCCGCCGCTTCGGTGGGCGGCGCCAGCAGCAGCCGCACCAGCGGGACCACGGCGTCGGCCCGGACCCGGTCCAGCCCCGGGCCGAAGCCCGGTCTGGCGGCCGTGGCGACCGCGCCGCCGGTCGGCGCGGCGCCCGGCCCCGCCGTCGGTCCGGCGCGCACCAGCTCGCCCAGGGCGCGACGGACGCCCGGCTCGTACGCGGAGAACGTCCGGCGCAGCAGCGGCAGTACGTCCGTGAACGCGTCGGCCGGCACCCCCGTGAGCCAGGCGTCCACCAGGCCGAGCAGCCGCTCGTCGTGGAGCAGCAGCATGCCGCCGCCGGACGCGCCGCCGACGAAGCCCTCGATCCAGGCGGCGGCGTCGGCGGGCGGGGTGCCGGGCGACAGGGCGAGGCTCATCAAGGCGGCGGTCTCGTCCTCGGCGAGGCGCCCGTCGTCGAGCAGCAGGCGGGCGGCCCGGCCGCGGACGACGCCGGCGACGGCGTCCCGGGCGGCGAGCCGGTGCAGCACGGCGCCCCAGCGGTCGGCCAGCTCTTCGGCCGTCGGCAGCAGTCCCATCGCGCCGTGCACGGCGTCCAAGTGCATGCGCATGACGGCGGCGCCGTCCGCGTCCAGCCCCGTGCACGCGGGCGGCAGCCCGACGCAGATCCGCTCGGCCAGCCCGGACGCGACCTCCGCGAGGGCGGCCGTGTCGGTGGACCGCACGTCCCCGTAGCGCAGGGAGCGAGCGAGGGCGGGCAGGGCCTGGGCGAGGTGGCTGACGTCGGTGTCCAGCGCGGCACGGTCGGCGAGGGCGCGCATCACCACGGGCAGGGCGTCGGCCAACTCGGCGCGCAGGCAGTCCTCCGCCAGCTCGGTGACCTCGACGAGCGCGGTGGCGGTGAGGGCTTCGTGTTCGGCCTTGGCCGTGGCGGCGGAGGGAACGGTGGTGCCCCACATGCCGGCTTCGGCGACCTTCACGTACAGCTCGGGCTCCCAGCGCAGCCGCCAGGTCTCGCGGAAGGTGCCGGTGCTGCCGCGGCCGGCGACGGGCTCGCCCCAGCCGACGCCGAGCAGCCGCAGCCGGTGCAGCAACCGGCTCTTCTCGGCGTCGGTGTCCTTGCGCAGGTCGAGTTCCAACTCGCGCTCCAGGGCCTCCGGCTTCAGGCGCAGGCTGCGCTGGCGGCGGCTCAGGTCCCGCTGGAGCGGGACGGCTGGGGCCGCGTCCGGCACCTCCCCCAGCACGTCGCCGACCACGAGCCGGTCCCTGACCAGGGCGAGCTGGACGTCGGAGCCTTCGCACAGCACGGCCCTGACGGCGTCGGTGGTCTCCGTCAGCCCGGCGAGCGGGCGCGCGCGCAGCACGGCCAGTGCTTCCGCGAGCCGTACGGCCTCGATGACATGAGCCGGTGACACGGGCACGTCCTCGTCCCTGAGCAGTCCGGCGACCTTGGTGAGCCAGCGCTCCACCGGCCGGTCCGGCGCCGCGAAGAGGTGTCCGTACCAGCCGGGCGAGTCGATGCCGGCGCCGTATCCACTGCGGCGGGCCAGCCTCCGGTGCGTCCAGGGCACCCAGGTCGTCTCGACCTTGACCTTGGGCAGCCCCTTCAACTGCGCCCGGTCGGCGGCGAGCGTGGTCCGCTCCGTCAGCGCCGGTACGTGCCAGGCCCCGCAGACCACGGCCACGTCGTCGCCGTACTCCTTGCGGGCGGCGCGCAGTTGCAGCCGCATGTGGGCTTCGCGGGCCAGGTCGCGTTCGTGGCCGCCGTGCCCGTACGTCTCGCGCAGCGCCGTCATGGCCTCGGCGAGGGCGGCGAAGGCGGCGAACGGGTCCGCCGCGCCGCGGTGTTCGACGACGTCCTCCCACCAGCGCTCGGGGTCGTCGTACCCCGCGGCCTCGGCAAGCACGGCGATCGGGTCGACCCGCATCCGCGCCGGATCGGCGGCCGCCTCCGCGGGGGCGCGTGCGTGAGCCGCGGTGCCGCGCGGGGCGGTGTCCCACTCGGGGTCCCCTACCCGCCCCCGCGCCGGAGCGGCGTCCCGCCCGGGCACGACGTCCCACTCGGGATCGGCGGCGGCGGCCGGGACCGCGTCCCATTCGGGATCGGCGCTGCTGACGGCCGGCGGGCCGGGCCTGCCGCCGGCCGTGGGGGCGAGCCCCGGAGCCGTGGCCGCGGCCTGGGCCGTCGTGACGTCCCACTCCGGATCGGCCGCCACCGTCGTGCCGCGGTGCGGGCCGGACGCGCCGGTGCGGGATGTGGATCCCCCCGGAACCACATCCGGCGCCGGCCCGCCCTCGCCGCGGCCCGCCTTCCTCGCTGCGGTGGCTTCGGTGGACTCGTCCTCGGCCGCGAGGGCGAGCGAGTGGGCCGCGGGGAGGTCGATGAACCGCACCGGCACCGCCTCGGCGAGCGCCCAGCGGATCGCCACCCACTCGGGGGAGAACTCCGCGAAGGGCCAGAACGCGGCCCGCCCGGGGTCGTCCACCGCGTGGGCGAGCAGGGCGACCGGCGGGCGCATCCCCTCGTCGGCGGCCAGGTGCAGCAAGGCGTCCCCCTCGGGCGGCCCCTCGATGAGCACGGCGCTCGGACGCCCGGCCTCCAGCGCGGCCCGTACGGCACGGGCGGAACCCGGCCCGTGGTGCCGCACGCCGAGGAACAGGGGCCCTGCGGGCGGCGCGGTGCTCATGCGCTCACCTCGCGGCAGGCGCGGTAGAAGTCCTTCCACCCCTCGCGCTCGCGGACGACCGTCTCCAGGTACTCCTGCCAGACGACCCGGTCGGCGGCCGGGTCGCGGACGACCGCGCCGAGGATGCCGGCCGCTACGTCGCCCGGGCGCAGCACCCCGTCGCCGAAGTGGGCGGCGAGGGCGAGTCCGCCGGTGACGACGGAGATCGCCTCGGCCGTGGAGAGCGTGCCGGAGGGCGACTTGAGCTTGGTGCGGCCGTCGAGCGAGACGCCGCCGCGCAGTTCGCGGAAGACGGTGACGACGCGCCGGATCTCCTCCAGCCCTTCGGGCGCGGCGGGCAGGTCGAGGGAGCGGCCGAGCTGGTCGACGCGGCGGGAAACGATGTCCACCTCGTCGTCGGCGGTCGCGGGCAGCGGGAGCACGACGGTGTTGAAGCGGCGGCGCAGGGCGCTGGAGAGTTCGTTGACCCCGCGGTCGCGGTCGTTGGCGGTGGCGATGAGGTTGAAGCCGCGGACGGCCTGGACCTCCTCGCCCAACTCGGGGATCGGCAGGGTCTTCTCGGACAGGATCGTGATCAGGGTGTCCTGGACGTCGGCGGGGATCCGGGTCAGCTCCTCGACCCGCGCCGTCATCCCCTCTGACATGGCGCGCATCACGGGGCTCGGCACGAGCGCTTCCCGGCTCGGTCCGTGGGCCAGGAGCCGGGCGTAGTTCCATCCGTAGCGGACGGCTTCCTCCGGGGTGCCCGCGGTGCCCTGGACGAGGAGGGTCGAGTCGCCGCTGACGGCGGCGGCCAGGTGCTCGGACACCCAGGTCTTCGCGGTGCCGGGCACGCCGAGCAGCAGCAGGGCGCGGTCGGTGGCGAGGGTGGTGACGGCGACTTCGACGATGCGGCGCGGCCCCACGTACTTGGGGGTGATCACGGTGCCGTCGTCGAGGGACCCGCCGAGGAGATAGCGGGACACTGCCCACGGGGACATGCGCCAGCCGGCCGGGCGCGGGCGGTCGTCCGCCGCACGGAGCGCGGCGAGCTCGTGGGCGAAGGCGTCTTCCGCGTGTGGACGGAGCACTTCGACACCCTCACTGACGGTGTCGACAGCGCTGACGGGAGCGTCATGTGTGGTGGTTTCGAGCACGGTGCAGCATCCCCCTCCAGGTCGTTGCGACCGATGCGGTCCGACGTGGTTCCCAGCCTGCACCACCCCACTGACAATCGACCGTTTCCCCAGCTCAGAGCCGACATTGGGGCCGTTGTCAGTGGTGGGTCGTACGGTCGGGTGCATGACTGGACCGGGGGTACGTTGGACGGCGGAGCAGGTGCTCGCGCTGGCTCCTGACGCTGCGTCACGACAGGCGGGCGGGCGGCTCGCCGCGGCCGGCCCGTGGTCGGAGGCGGGCAGCAGCGGCGGGGGCGCCGTGTGGGGCCTGTGCAAGGGCAGCGGTTCGAAGCCGTATCAGACGGTGGTCGACACGACCGGGCCGGCTTGCGCGTGCAGTTGCCCCAGTCGCAAGTTCCCCTGCAAGCACGCGCTGGGGCTGCTGCTGCTCTGGGCGTCCGAGACGGACGCGGTGCGTGACGGCACCGCGCCCGAGTGGGCCGAGCAGTGGCTCGCGGGGCGGCGCGGGCGGGCGGAGCAGGAGCGGGCGCCGGAGGGCCGGGGTCGGCCCGACGGGGCGGCCGCGCCCGATGCGGCCCGGCGCAGGGCGGAGCGCCGGGCCGCGCGGATCACCGCCGGGGCGCTGGAGTTGGAGCAGCGCCTCGCGGACCTGCTGCGCGGCGGCCTCGCCTCCGCCGAGCAGGCGGGGTACGGCCTGTGGGAGGAGACCGCGGCCCGCATGGTCGACGCCCAGGCGCCGGGCCTGGCCGCGCGGGTGCGGGAGTTGGGGTCGATCCCCGGTACGGGGCCGGGGTGGCCGGTGCGGCTGCTGGAGGAGTGCGCCCTGCTCCATCTGCTGGACTCGGCTTGGCTGGGGCGGGAGCTGCTGCCGGCCCCGCTCGCCGCCACGGTGCGCACCCGCGTCGGCCTCACCGCCCCCGCCGACGGCGCTCCCGTACGGGACCGTTGGCTGGTCCTCGCGCAGTACGACTCGTCCGACGGCAAGGTCACCACCCGCCGCGCGTGGGTGTACGGGCAGGGGTCGGGGCGCTTCGCGCTGCTGCTGTCGTACGGGGCGGCGGGGCGCGCGCCGCAGTTGGCGCTGCCGGTGGGCGCGGCGGTCGAGGCGGAGCTGGTGCCGTACGGGGGCGCGGGCCAGTTGCGGGCGGAGCTGAGGGAGGGCTCGTGGGTGCCGGCGCCGGTGGAGGGGCCGCCGCGGGGCGGCCCGGTATCCGCGGCCCTCGATGCGTACGGACACGCCCTGGCCGAGGATCCATGGCTGGACTCCTGGCCCGTGACGCTCACGGACGTCGTGCCGGTGCCGACCCCGGACGGCCACAACTGGCAGTTGGCCGACTCGGCGGGGGAATCGGCGCTGCCCCTGACGCAGGTCGCGCTGAGCCGGCCGGGGTTGTGGAAGCTGGTGGCCCTGTCGGGCGGCGGGCCGGTCACGGTCTTCGCCGAGTGCGGCCAGGCGGGGGTGACGCCGCTCGCCGCGTGGTCGACCGCGACCGGAGCGGAGACGGTGCCCCTGATATGACCCGCCTCCTACGCCCAGAGGGCGTGGGGGGACCCCAGCGCCTGACGGTCCGTCTCCAGGGGAGGACGCGATGACCCGCACCGAAGCCGACCAGACCGACGCAGACCACATCCACATCGCCGTCGACGATGGCGACGGCGACGGCGGGCAAGCCGACGAGGCCGCCCGCTGGCAGGAGTTGGTCACCTCCGCCCTGCTCGGGACCGACCGTCGTACGCCGCCCGGGGAGTTCACGGCGCCGGGCAGGGAAGCACCCGCCGCACTGTTGGACGCCGCGGCCCTGCACACGGTCCGCCGTCGGGCCGGGCTGCTGCCGGCGCGGGCGGCGGCCCGCCCGGAGCCCGCGCCCGATGACGACCGCCCCCGGCTGCCCGCCGCCGCGCGCCGCCGGCTCGCGCTGCTGCTGGCGGACCGCACCGCGCCGTCGTCGTCGGGCCGGCGCGGCGCCGCGCCGGATCTGACGGAGCTGTTGCCGCAGTGGCTGGCCGCCGCCAATGAACGGGGCTATCAGGCCCCGTCGGCGCAGTTGCCCGCGCTGCTGGACGCAGCCCGCGCCAGGACCGACCTCAGGCCGCAGGCGCTCGCGTTCGCCGGGGCGCGCGGGCTGTGGCTGGCCCGGTTCAATCCGGAGTGGAAGTTCGCCCTGCGCGGCTCGGCGGGCGGCGGCGTGCTGCTGCCGGACCCGACGGACGAGGAGGCGGTGCACCGGCTGTGGGACGAGGGGCTGTTCGCCGAGCGCGTCGCCCTGCTCGGTGCCGTACGCGAGGACGACCCGGCCCGGGCCCTCGCCCTGCTCTGCGGGACGTGGGCGACGGAGCGCGCCGAGGACCGGCTGATGTTCCTGGACTCCTTGCGCACGGGCCTCTCGGACGCGGACGAGCCCTTCTTGGAGCGTGCGCTCGCGGACCGCAGCCGCAACGTCCGGGCGACGGCGGCGGAGCTGCTGTCCGCGCTGCCCCGCTCCGCCCTCGCGGGTCGCATGGCGAAGCGGGCGGCGGCCTGCGTACGTCTGGAACGGGCCAGCAGCGGGGAGCCGGCGATCGTCGTGGCGGCGCCCGAGGAGTGCGACGCGGCCATGCAGCGCGACGGCGTCGCGCCCACGCCGCCCACCGGCCGGGGCAAGCGCTCCTGGTGGCTGGGCCAACTCGTGGAGGCGGCCCCGCTCGCCGTGTGGTCCCGCGCGCTCGGCGGCCGCACCCCCAAGGAGGTCGTCGCGCTGCCCGCGGCGGACGACTGGGCCGGCGAACTGCACGCGGCGTGGTGCCGGGCCGCGGTCCGCCAGCGCGACGCGAACTGGGCCCGGGCCCTCCTCGGCACCCCCGGCGCGCCCCCCGAGGTGGGCCCCGGCACGTCGTCCCTGGCCGAGCGGGCGAAACTGCTGGCGACCCTCCCCGAGGGCGAACGGGCCCTCTGGGTCGCCGACTTCATATCCGCCCACGGCCTCTCCGACGCCTTCCAACTCCTCGGAGTCTGCGCGGTCCCCTGGTCCGAGCCCCTGGGCCACTCGGTGGTCGACGCCCTGGAGATAGCCCGCGAAGCCGGCAGCTACCCATGGAGCTTCAGCGGCGTCATGGGCCTGGCGGAACGCTGCCTGGACCCAGCGGAGGCAGGTCGCCTGGCGCTCCTGACGACGCCCGGGGAGGACCCGGCGAACGCGTCACCGGGCGCCTCCGCCTACTGGTCCGAGGCGTTCCAACGTCTGGTCTCCACGCTCCGCCTCCGCGAGTCCATGCACCAGGAACTCACCCCGGACCACACGTGAGCCCGCGTCGCCCCAGCGCCAGGTGACGCACTCGCCGTTACCCTGCGGAAGCCCTGGCCCTGCGGCCCGGTGGGGGTTGCCCACCCAGTTCCTCCCGGTGATCTGCACGGATGTGCACCCCGCCCACGTAGGGAGGTTCTTCACAAACGGCGTCTGCTGTTGCAGCTCTCCTTGCCCACCACGCCCTTGTCGCCCGCAGGGCGATTTAGAGGCGCGGGAGGGTGCCCCGTGCCCGCAGGACACAGGGGGAGGAACCACGCGACAAGGCACGACGCATCCGCACGGACCAGCGCGCCCGCCGCACTACGGCGAGTACGTCACCCGAGCGCCCGACGCCCCCGCAGGCGGCTCGTCTGCGGGGGCGTCGTGTGCACGGGAGGCCGAGGCGAGGGGCCCGGGGGCGGTCAGGTGCCTGCGGGCTCGCGGACATTCGTGCGCACCCATTCGACGATCGTCGTCGTCGTCGCCCCCGGCGTGAAGATCTCCGCCACCCCCAGCCCCTTCAGCGGCGCGATGTCCTCCTCCGGGATGATCCCGCCCCCGAAGACCACGATGTCCTCCGCGTCCCGCTCCTTCAGCAGCTCGATGACCTTCGCGAACAGCGTGTTGTGCGCGCCGGAGAGGATGGAGAGGCCGATCGCGTCCGCGTCCTCCTGGATCGCGGTGGCGACGATCTGCTCCGGGGTCTGGTGGAGGCCCGTGTAGATCACCTCCATGCCCGCGTCCCGCAGCGCCCGCGCGATCACCTTCGCGCCCCGGTCGTGGCCGTCGAGACCCGGCTTCGCCACCACCACGCGGATCGGACCGGTCACACCCATCGCTGCCTCCAGACACTGACTCCGCCGCGACTCCGCGCCGCCGAGTGAACGAGCGTTATCTACAGCATCCCGCACGTGACCGTTTCGCGGTGGACCGGGAGGGGGAAATCACATGTGGGGACACGCAAAACGGGCGTCGTCGCCCCGACCGGGTCATGCCCGACCCGGCGCGGCGGCAGCCGTGTCGCCCGAGGAGCCGCACCAGCGCCCCACCCAGGGCTTGCGCGGCTCCACCAGGGCGTACGGGAGACAGCGTCGCCTCCCGTCGCCGGACGGAGGTGGGCCATGCAGGTTCTGCCTTTCTTCCCCCGGGCCCTCACCGGCCTCGGAGACCTCGGGCCGCTCCTCACCCGCGGACTCTCCGTCGACCAGTTGCGCGAGATCTGCGACCTACCGCGCGACCTGCGGCTACCTTCCGTGTCGCTGCCCGTACCGCTCCGCGCCACCGCCTTCGAGCTGGCGATCCTGGCCGGACACCTGCTGCTGTACCCCTCGGGGCTCACCGCCGAGCACGCCGCGCCGCCCAAGGCACCCGCCGCCCGCAACGGCAGCGACGAGCCGGGGGCCGCCGCGTCCGGCCCGCGGCCCGTGGTCATGCTGCACGGCTTCGTGGACAACCGCTCCGTCTTCGTCCTGCTCCGCCGCTTCCTCGCCCGGCACGGCTGGGGCCATCTGGAGTGCCTGAACTACTCCCCCCTGACCTGCGACATCCGCGCCGCGGCCGAGCTGCTGGGGCGGCACGTCGAGGAGATCACCGCCCGGACCGGCCGGGAGGACGTCGACATCGTCGGGCACAGCCTCGGCGGCCTGATAGCGCGGTACTACGTCCAGCGCCTCGGCGGCGACCGTCGGGTGCGGACCCTGGTGACGCTCGGGACCCCGCACTCCGGCACCACCGTCGCCGCCCTCGCCAGCGCGCACCCCATCGTCCGGCAGATGCGGCCGGACTCCCCCGTCATCGCCGATCTGGGCGGTCCGACCCCCGGCTGCCGCACCCGGTTCGTCTCCGTCTGGAGCGAGTTGGACCACCTGATGGCCCCGGTGGAGACGGCCCGGCTGGACCACCCCGACCTGCTCGTGGAGAACGTCCGGGTCAGCGGGATCGGCCATCTCGCCCTGCTGGTCCACCCCGCCGTCGCCGCCCGCATCCGCGAGGCGCTCCAGGGGCCCGCGACCGACGACGAATCCGCTCACAGGTTCACCCCAAAGGCTCACTTCAGGTGACGATCCGTCGAACGAATTTCGAACGTACGGCCAAAGCTGTCCCCCCGTCCCACCGAAAGGCGCTCGAATGCCCGTTTCCTGACCGCGCAAAACCAGCGGAAGATTGTCGGCGTCGCATACTGCCGGGTACAGTCGCCGCCACTGGTTCCCCTCTGGGTCCCGCCAGCTTCTTCGGCCCCAGAATCCAGCGGTCCTGTTGCCAAGGCGAGAGAGAAGTTGGTGAACGACCAGCACGCCCACGCCGGGTACGGCCACGACGCCTACCCCACGGGCAGCTTTGACACCGACCCGCTCTTCGGTGCACTCCCCGGAACGGCGAATCCGACCCCGGCCGCCGACTACGACGCAGGCCACAGCGGTCAGTACGACGCCTCCGCCTGGGACACCGGTTCCCATCACACCACTTCGGCCACGCCGACCGCCACGGGTTACGGCGGCTACGACGCCTACGCGTCGCCCCGGCACGGCACCGCGGACGGGTACGACACCACCGGCCAGTGGGACGCCGCCGCGTGGAACCAGTCCGGCCAGACCGGGCAGTTCGAGAACGCCGCGGCCGCCTTCACGTACGACACCACCGGCACCTGGACCGGCCCGACCTTCGACTCCGGCAGCTACGACGCCACCGCCTGGAACGGCGCCGTCGAGGCCGAACCCCTTCCGCTCGTACCGCCGCAGTACGCGCCGGAGCAGGAGTTCCCCGACGGGGTGCAGGAGTTCGGCACCGAGGCGGCGGACGAAGTCGCGCCGCAGTACGGCACGGACCCGTCCTTCCACGGCAGCGTCGACACCGCGGCCGCCGTGGACTCCACGGCCGTCATCGACGCCGTCGACGCCGTCCACACCGCTGACACCGTGAGCGTCGCCGTCGCCGCGGACCACCTCGACGCCTCGTACGCCGACTCTCCGTACGCCCTCGACGAGGGCATCGGCACCGAGCCCGCCCGGACGCACGACCCCGCCGCGACGCGCACGGCCCGCCGCAACTCCGGTGGCGGCAGCCGCGGCCGGCGCCGTACGCCCGCCAAGCGCTCCGCGCTGCTCACCGTCGCCGTGCCGTCCGCCTGCGTCATGGGCGTGGCCGGCATCGCCGCCGCGTCCGTCGGCGGCCTCGGCGGCACCGAGCCGAAGAAGGACGACACCACCACGCTGGCCGCCGCCGACACCACGCCCGTCGAGAACGTGGCGGCGAACAGCAAGATGGACACCCAACTCGCCGCGCTCAGCGCCGACGCCCGCGACTTCGGCGACCGCGCCTCCCGCACCCAGGAGCGCATCGACCTGAAGGCCCGCCAGGAGGCGGAGCGGCAGAAGCGCCTGGAGGAGGCCAAGCGCAAGGAGGCGCTGCGGCCCAAGTTCGCCCTCCCCGTGGCGCAGAAGGGCCTGAGCACGTACTACGGCGATTCCGGCGTCAACTGGATGGCCCTGCACACGGGCATCGACTTCCCCGTGTCCTACGGCGCCGAGGTGATGGCCGCGACCGACGGCACCGTGCGCACCCAGATCAACCCGGCGTACGGGAACATGGTCATCGTCACCGCCCCCGACGGCACCGAGACCTGGTACTGCCACCTCGCGAGCGCCAAGATCCGCTCCGGCAAGGTGAAGGCCGGCGACGTCATCGGATACGCGGGCGACTCCGGCAACTCCACCGGCCCGCACCTCCACTTCGAGGTGCGCCCCGGCGGCGGCTCGCACATCAACCCGCTGACCTGGCTCCAGAGCAAGGGCCTCAACCCCCTCTGACCGCCGCCCCCGCAATCGGGAAGGCGGCCGGGCGCCCACGTCGCCCGGCCGCCACCACAAGTGGCCCTTACAGCTTCTCGACGGGTGCGTAACGCAGCAGCAGGCGCTTGGGCTTGGTGTCCCCGAAGTCGATCGTCGCCTGCGCGTCCGAACCCGTTCCCTTGACCTCGATCACGGTCCCGAGGCCGAACTGGTCGTGCGTGACGCGGTCGCCGATCGCCAGCGCGATGACCGGCTTCTCGGACGCCCCGCGCCCGGTGGCGAACCGGGACTGGGCGGCGCGCCGCGACGAACCGCCCGACGCCATGGACGGCATGGACGGCAACCGCGACCCGGACGTCGCCCCGGCGGGCGCGCCCATCGGCCCGGTGCGCTTCCACTCCAGGTGCTGGACCGGGATCTCCTCCAAGAAGCGCGACGGAGGGTTGTACGACGGCTGGCCCCAGGCGCTCCGCATCGACGAACGCGTCAAGTACAGCCGCTCGCGGGCGCGCGTGATGCCCACGTACGCGAGCCGGCGCTCCTCCTCCAACTCCTTCGTCTGGCCGAGGGCGCGCATGTGCGGGAAGACGCCGTCCTCCATGCCGGTGAGGAACACCACCGGGAACTCCAGGCCCTTCGCGGTGTGCAGCGTCATCAGCGTGATGACGCCCGCACCCTCCTCGTCCTCGTCCGGGATCTGGTCGGAGTCTGCGACGAGGGCGACCTGCTCCAGGAACTCGGCGAGGGTGCCGGCGCCCTCCTCGTCCGTGCGGGCCTGCTCGAACTCCAGGGCGACGGCGGCCAGCTCCTGGAGGTTCTCGATGCGGGTCTCGTCCTGGGGGTCGGTGGACGCCTGGAGTTCGGCGAGGTAGCCGGTGCGCTCCAGGACGGCTTCGAGGACGACGGCCGGGCCGGCGCCGGAGTCCACGATCGTGCGCAACTCCTCCATCAGCGCGTTGAACCGCTTGACCGCGTTCGCCGAGCGGGCGGCCATGCCGTACGCCTCGTCCACGCGCCGCAGCGCCTGCGGGAAGGTGATCTTCTCGCGCAGGGCGAGGGCGTCCACCATCGCTTCGGCGCGCTCGCCGATGCCGCGCTTGGGGACGTTGAGGATGCGGCGCAGGGGGACGTTGTCCTCGGGGTTGGCGAGGACCCGCAGGTAGGCGAGGACGTCCCGGACTTCCTTGCGCTCGTAGAAGCGGACGCCGCCGACGACCTTGTACGGCAGGCCGACGCGGATGAAGATCTCCTCGAAGACCCGGGACTGGGCGTTCGTCCGGTAGAAGACGGCGACGTCGCCGGCCTTGGCGTCGCCCGCGTCGGTGAGCCGGTCGATCTCGTCGGCGACGAACTGCGCTTCGTCGTGCTCGGTGTCGGCGACGTAGCCGGTGATCCGGGCGCCCTCGCCGGCGTTCGTCCACAGGTTCTTGGGGCGACGGCTCTCGTTGCGCTCGATGACGGCGTTGGCGGCGGAGAGGATCGTCTGCGTGGAACGGTAGTTCTGCTCCAGCAGGATCGTGGTGGCGTCGGGGTAGTCCTCCTCGAACTGGAGGATGTTGCGGATCGTGGCGCCGCGGAAGGCGTAGATCGACTGGTCGGCGTCGCCGACGACGCACAGCTCGGCGGGGGCCAGGTCCTCGTGGCCGGTGCCCACCAGCTCGCGCACCAGGGTGTACTGGGCGTGGTTCGTGTCCTGGTACTCGTCGACGAGGACGTGGCGGAAGCGGCGCTGGTAGTGCTCGGCGACGTCGGGGAACGCCTGGAGGAGGTGGACCGTCGTCATGATGATGTCGTCGAAGTCCAGGGCGTTGGCCTCGCGCAGCCGCGCCTGGTACATCCGGTACGCCTCGGCCAACGTCTTCTCGAACCCTCCCCCAGAGCCTTCGGCCTGGGAGGTGCCCCCAAGCCTGTCCGCGAACGTCTCCTCGTCGACGAGTTCGTTCTTCAGGTTCGAGACCTGGGCGCTGAAGGACTTCGGCGGGAACTTCTTCGGGTCCAGGTCGAGGTCGCGGCAGACCAGGGCCATCAACCGCTTGGAGTCGGCGGCGTCGTAGATCGAGAACGACGAGGTGAAGCCGAGCTTCTTGGACTCGCGGCGCAGGATGCGGACGCAGGCGCTGTGGAAGGTGGAGACCCACATCGCGTTGGCCCGCGGGCCGACGAGCTGCTCGACGCGCTCCTTCATCTCGCCGGCGGCCTTGTTGGTGAAGGTGATCGCGAGGATCTCGCCGGGGTGGACCCGGCGGGTGGCGAGGAGGTGGGCGATGCGGTGGGTGAGCACCCGGGTCTTGCCGGAGCCGGCGCCGGCCACGATGAGCAGGGGCGAGCCGGTGTGGGCGACGGCGGCGCGCTGCTGCTCGTTCAACCCCTCCAGCAGGGCGTCCGGATCGACGACGGGGCGGGCGGCGCCGTCGCGGTAGTACGCCTCGCGGGCCGGCGGCACGTCGTAGGCGCCCTGGAAGAGGTCGTCCGGGACCTCCTCCCGGGCGTGACCCTCCGGGTCCTCGTGGTCCTCGGGGGGCGGCGGGGGCTCCTCCGCGGAGGGCTGGAGGTTCGCCAGGAAGTCTTCGTCAAAGAGGCTGCTCATCGCTCTCTGAGTCTATGCCTCGGCACTGACAGTCCGCGGCCCCCTGACGAAAGGGGCCGCACCGCCCGTCCGGCGTCACCGGAGGGCGGTCGTCCGATTCACCGGGTGACCTGCGGGTCCGCCGTCCGAGGCGGGCGCCGGGGCCGATCGGGCCGGCTCAGGTCCACAGGGTGGCGATGAAGATGTTCGCCGTCGTGAGGCCGCCGACCGCACCGAAGAGCGCCTTGTCCACCTGCTCCTCGTCCCGCTTGACGTACACCAGCGCGAGGATCACCACCAGGACGGCCATCTTCACTGCGATCTTGACGTTGTTCACCGCCTGGTCGTCGGCCTGGTTGAGCCCGACCAGGGCGACGCCGGTGACCAGCATCGTCAGCGCGCCGTGCAGCATCGCCGGGGTGAAGCGGGCGGTGCCCGCGCCTATCGCCTTCATCTGGGTGAGGAACCCGCCGAGCAGCGAGGCGATGCCGATGACGTGCAGGGCCACGAAGACATTGATGAGTACGTCCATGGGCGGAGCCTAACCAGCGCCATACCACCCCCTTCAGGTCAGGTGGGCCTCATTCGCCGCATCGGTCACTCCAGCACAGGCGACGCACACCCATGGTGACCGACAGTTCACCGAACGTGTCAGGGGTTGGCCATCTTCGGACAGAACCGGTCGTTCCGCCTCCGATCCGTTACCTCGCGCCTAGCGTCCTGCCCCGGACGCACCCACCGTCCAAGACCTCATCCGTCGATCAACCGATCGACCGCCCGACCACCGGAAGGACGTGGACGCCCCCGTGGCAGCGCACCGCAAGACCAGGCAGCAGCGGCGGTACCCGTTCGCCGGGCGCCCCGCCGCCAGGACCGCCACCACCCTGGCGCTGGCCGGCGCGGCGACCGCCACGGCGTTCAACGGCACCGGAGCGGCGGACACCGCGCCCACGCCCGCGCAGATCAAGGCCCGGGTCGACAAGCTCTACCAGGAGGCGGAGGCGGCGACCGAGGAGTACAACGGCGCCAAGGAACAGGCCGACCGGGCGCGCCGGGAGCTGGACCGGCTGCGCGACGAAGCCGCCCGCAGGACGGACCGGCTCAACTCGACCCGCAACGCCCTCGGTTCGATCGCCACCGCCCAGTACCGCGCCGGCACCATGGACGCCGGGCTGCGCATCGCGCTGACGTCCGACCCGGACGAGTACCTGGAGCGGGCCGCGCTCGCCCAGCGCGTCGGCGACCGGCAGGCGGCGGCCGTCTCCCGGGTGCGGCAGCAGCTCGTGGGGATCGACCAGCTCAAGCGGACGGCGGATCGGCAGGCAGCCGAACTGAAGGCCCGGCAGACCGAGTTGGCCGGCCACAAGAGCTCGGTGCAGCGCAAGCTGGCCGCCGCCGAGAGCCTGTTGGCGCAGCTCACGGCGGAGCAGCGGGCGGCGTACGACGCACCGCAGGACGCCCCGTCCACGGCGGCGCCGGCCGCGGTCGGCGCGACGGGCCAGCGGGCGGCGCGGGCCGTGGCGTACGCGTACGGGGCGCTCGGCAAGCCGTACGTGTGGGGCGCGACGGGGCCCGCGTCGTACGACTGCTCCGGGCTGACCCAGGCGGCGTGGCGGGCGGCGGGCATCTCGCTGCCGCGGACGACGTACACCCAGATCGACGCGGGCAAGCGGGTGTCCCGCTCCGAACTCGCCCCCGGTGACCTGGTCTTCTTCTATCCCGGGATCAGCCACGTGGGGCTGTACGTCGGGGGCGGCCGGATGGTCCACGCACCCCGCCCCGGCGCACCGGTACGGATCGCGTCGATCGACGACATGCCCTTCACCGGCGCCACCCGCCCGGCGTGACCTAGATCTTCTCCTCCGGGCCCTACTGGGCTCGCCTGCCTGAGCGAACCCGCGTCAGACGAGGCGCCGTGCGGTCGCCCAGCGGGTCAGCTCGTGGCGATTGGACAGTTGGAGCTTGCGCAGCACCGCGGAGACGTGCGACTCGACCGTCTTCACGGAGATGAAGAGCTGCTTGGCGATCTCCTTGTACGCGTACCCCCGGGCGATCAGCCGCAGCACCTCGCGCTCGCGCTGGGTGAGCCGGTCGAGGTCCTCGTCCACGGGCGGGGCGTCGGTGGAGGCGAAGGCGTCGAGGACGAAGCCGGCCAGCCGCGGCGAGAAGACGGCGTCGCCCTCCTGGACGCGGAAGATCGAATCCACCAGGTCGGTACCGGTGATCGTCTTGGTGACGTAGCCGCGGGCGCCGCCGCGGATCACGCCGATGACGTCCTCGGCGGCGTCGGACACCGACAGCGCCAGGAACCGCACCGGCTGCTCGGACGCCGCCATCAGGGGCGCGCAGCGGCGCAGCACCTCGACGCCGCCGCCGCCCGGCAGGTGCACGTCCAGCAGGACGACCTCGGGGCGGGTGGCGGTGATCACGGTGACGGCCTGGTCCACGTCGGCGGCCTCGCCGACGACCTCGACGCCGGTGCGCTCGGTCTGTCCGATCTCCGCCTGGACGCCGGTGCGGAACATGCGGTGGTCGTCGACGAGGACCACCCGCACCCGGCGCTCCGGGCCGCCGTCCGTCGCCCCGCCGGGGCCCGCCGCGTCCGTGTTCGGGTTGGTCATCCGTCCGCCCTCTCCATGCTCAGCTCCACTTCCGTGCCCTCCCCGGGCGCCGAGGTGAGCCGGGCCGTCCCGCCGTTGCGCTGCATCCGGCCGATGATCGATTCCCTGACGCCCATTCTGTCGTCCGGCACGGAGTCCAGGTCGAAGCCCGGCCCCCGGTCCCGTACGGAGACGAACACCGTACGCCCCTCGACCTCCGCGAAGACCTGGACGGCGCCGCCCTCGCCACCGTACTTGGCCGCGTTGACCATCGCTTCGCGGGCGGCCTGCATGCAGGCGGACAGCTTGTCGTCGAGGGGGCAATCGCCGACGACAACAACCTCCAGCGGGACGCCGTGCTTGTCCTCGACCTCGGCCGCGGCCCGCTTGACGGCCTCCGCCAGGGTCTCGGGCTCCTCGGCCTCCTCCTTGCCGGTGCCCTCCGGTTTGTACAGCCAGTTCCGCAGCTCGCGCTCCTGGGCGCGGGCGAGGCGGCGGACCTCGCCGGGGTCCTCGGCCCTGCGCTGGATCAGGGTGAGGGTGTGCAGTACGGAGTCGTGGACGTGGGCGGCGACCTCCGCCCGCTCCTGGGCGCGGATGCGCATCGTCCGCTCGTCGGAGAGGTCCTGCGTCATCCGCACCAGCCAGGGTCCGGCGAGCAGGGCGATCCCGGCGACGACGGCGACCGCGGCCGTCAGGACGTTCCCCAACTGGGCCGCGGAGCCGCGGACGACCATGAAGACGGTCAGGCCCATGCCGACGAGCGCCACCCCGGCCAGCGCCCGGACGACCTGGAACAGCCTGCGGCGGCGGGAGGCCGCGGCGGTCCAGCTCGCCCGCCGGGCGTTGTCCGCCTGCCGCCACACCAGCACCACGCCGGCGCCGATCAGCAGCGTCGGCCAGACGTATCGGTTGGCGCGGCTGGTGTTGTTCAGGTCGCCGATGAAGATCAGACAGCCGATGGCGAGGGCCATCAGCGCGAACACCTGGCCCTTGTCCGGCTTGCGGAGCCGGCGCCGGCCGTCGTCCGCGACTTCGAAGAGGGAGCGCGGCTCGACGGTGCGCCCGCCGACGCCGAGCGGGACGACGACCCAGAACGCCGCGTACAGCAGTATCCCGAGGCCGTCCGCCATGAGCAGGGCGAGGAAGACCAGCCGCACCCAGACCACGGGCACGCCCAGATGTCCGGCGAGGCCGCGGGCCACTCCGCCCAACAGCCGCCCGTCGGCGCTGCGGTAGAGCCGGCGCAGCGGCACGTCCTCGGGCGCTGCGGCGCGGGAGGACGTGGGAGGCGTGCGGGGCGGGGCGACGGGCATGCATCGATCGTCACACGGACGGGCCCGGGACCGGTATCAGGGGCGACCCGGAGAACGACCCTGAGGTCGAGCGGGGGACGCCCCCCGGTAGTCAGGGTCCGGATATCAGGGACGGGCCAGGGTCGCCCCCGCTCCCGCCGGCGGCCCGCGACCGTCACCATGGACGTATGAACCAGCAGACCAGCGCCGCCCCTCCCGGGCCGCAGGACGACACGGCTGCCACGGCGCCCGCCGCCGGGCTGCCCGGCGGCTTCCGCCAGCTGCGCCGTGACCCGGACCACAAGGTCATCGGCGGTGTCTGCAGCGGTCTCGGGCGGTATTGCGACGTGGATCCGGTGGTGTTCCGCGTGGTGATCGGCGTGCTCGCGGTCACCGGCGGCTTCGGTCTGATCTTCTACGGGTTCGCGTGGCTGCTGATGCCGATGCAGGGCGAGGAGGAGAGCGAGGGCCGCCGGCTGCTGGGCGGCCGGGTCGACGGGGCCGCGCTGACGGCCGTGTTCCTCGCCCTCATCGGCTGCGGCCTGTTCCTCACGATGTTGAACAGCCGGGGGACGCTCGTCTTCGCCGCCCAGCTCGCGGTGGCCGCCATAGGGATCTCGGTGTGGTCCCGGCGTCGTACGGCCGCGCCCGACGGCGCCCCGCTCGACGCGGCCACGGCGCACGCGGTGTCGGACGCCCCGCCGGAGACGAAGGCGCCGCCCGTGCCGGAGAGCCCGTCCTGGTGGCGGGACCCGGTCGCCAGGGGCGGCGGGGTGGCCCCGCCGGGTACGCCGACGGCCTACCTCTGGGGCCCGGAGGAGGAGGCCGGCGAGCGGTCGCGCAAGCCGCTGTGGAGCGGGGGGACGCGCAAATGGAGTCCCCGGATCTCCCGCGGCCCCCATTCGATCGGCGGCGCGGTCGGCAATCTCGCGGTGGTCGCCTGCGTCCTCGGCATCGTCCTCAGCTGGGACCGCCATCCGCTGGGGACGAGCCTGCAGATCGGTTTCACGGCCGCGCTGGCCGTCCTCGGCCTCGGCCTGGCCCTCAGCTCCTTCCTGGGACGCACCGGCTTCGGCACGATCGTGCTGACCGTCGCCGCCGCCCTGCTGCTGGCGGGCTCCGCGGCCCTGCCCAAGGAGATCAGTACGAACTGGCGGGAGACGTCCTGGAAGCCCGCCTCCCCGACGGCCCTCCAGCCGCGGTACGAGTTGGGTTCGGGCGTCGGCACCCTCGATCTGTCGACCCTGGTCGTGCCGCCCGGTCAGACCTTGTCGACCAAGGGCGAGGTCGGCATGGGCAAGCTGAAGGTCGTCCTCCCGGCGAACGCCCCGGTGAAGCTGAGCGCCGAGGCCGGCGTGGGGGACATCACCTTCCCCGACGACCCGAAGAACGACATCGACATCTCCCCCGGCCAGGCGCGTTCGAAGACGCTGCCCGCGCCGAAGGGGGCGAAGGAGTCCGGTGGTTTCGAGCTCCGCCTTGAGGTGGGCGTCGGACAAGTGGAGGTGACCCGTGCCGCGTCCTGACGTGCAGTTCGATCCGACGGTCGACGCCCGAACCCCGGGAGTCGGACCGGCGGGCGGCGACCGGCCGCGCCGCAGGTATCTGCACCCCTTCCGGCTGGGGAAGGCGCTGGCGGGTCAGTCGGTGCTGGCCGCGGCGGTACTCTTCGCGGGCGACGCGGCCGACGCCTGGCACACCCCCTGGTTCGTGGTCTTCCCGGTGGTCTTCGGCGGGCTGCTCCTGGCCGGCACGGTGGGCACCGTGCACTATGTGATGCGCCGTCGGCGGTCCGCGATCAGCGCGTCCACCGACAGCACCGGAGCCCCGCCGAGCAGCAGCGGCAGCCAGGCCATCAGATAGATCAGGTCGTTGCCGTAGTAGTACGGCTCGACCTGCCAGCTGACGGTCAGCCACAGGCTCAGCGAGATCAGCGCTCCGCCGAGCGCGGCGATCCGGGCCAGCAGGCCGAGGAGGGTGCCGATGCCGACGGCGAGTTCACCGAGGGCGATGGCGTAGCCGAAGCTCTCGGGGCTCTTGAGGGCGAGGTCCACCAGCCAGGGCACGGCCGAGGTGTCGCGTACGCCGCGCATCAGGTCGCCGACGGATCCGGTGCCGCTGTCGGCGAAGAACTTGCTGTCGGTGAGCTTGTCGAGCCCGGCGTAGATGAAGGTGACGCCGAGGAAGATCCGCAGCGGCAGCAGGGCGTACCGCGCCGCCTGGTCCTTCACTCCGCGGACGCCGCCCGGCCCGCCGCCCAGGCCGCCGTGTCCGGCCGGCCCCGTGGGAAAGGTGTGTGTCATTGCTGGTCCTGCCTTCGATGGGCGCGTCCGAGCCGTCGGACCCGCTGTCGTTCTATACGTATCCCCGTTGGGTGAGCTCTGTTGACCAATACGTATGGCGACGCCGAACGGATCGGTGGCGGTGGGAGGTTTTTCACCGGGTGGTCGAGTCGATCGGCCGAACGTCCCTCCGGGCCGGTCCGTCAGGTCCCGGCTTCGGGGGCGGGGGCGGGGGCGCCCCAGCGGTGCCACAGGGGTTGGTAGCTGATCCAGGCGACGAGGTCGGTGCCGAGCTGTTCGCGGGTGGCCAGGGCGTCCCGGCGGTGGATCAGCGTGGGCTTGCCGGCGGCGCGGGCCGTGAGCTGCACCCGGGCGCAGCGCTCCATGGTGATGAACCACCAGGCCGCCGCGTCCACGGAGCCGCCGACCGTCAGCAGCCCGTGGTTGCGCAGGACGAGCGCCTTGTACGGGCCCAGCGCGTCGGCGATGCGGCGGCCCTCCGGTACGTCCACGGCGACCCCGGTGTACGCGTCGACCAGGGCGTGGTCCTCGTAGAAGGCGCACGCTTCTTGGGTGAGGGGCTCGACGAGTTCGCCGAGGGCGGCGAGGGCGCGCCCGTGGACGGTGTGGGTGTGGGCGACGGCGACCACGTCCGGCCGGGCCAGATGGATCTGGGCGTGCACGGCGAAGGCGGCCTGGTTGACGCGGTGGCCGCCCTCGACGACCTGCCCCCGTTCGTTGACCAGCAGCAGGTCGTCCGCCGTGACCAGGGCGAGGGGCAGGCCGAACGGATTGACCCAGAAGCAGTCCCGGTACACCGGGTCCCGTGCCGTGACGTGGCCGGACACCCCGTCCTCGTACCCCAGCCGCGCGAAGATCCGGAGCGCTCCGGCGAGGCGTTCCTTGCGGTGCGCGCGCTCGGCTTCGGGGTCGTCGTGGCTCGGCGGGAGGGCGAAGGCGAGCCGTTCGACGGGGACGGGAGGCGGGGCGGGCAGCGGGCCGGGGAAGGGGGACGGGGACGGAGTGCGGGCGGGCGTCTGCGTCATGCGCGGAAGTTAGCGCGCGTCCCCGCAGGTGAACAGAGAGGTGGAACAGAGACGTGCGCGGCCCCTGTCGGAGCCGCGCACGTACGTCTCAGTGACCCCGAGGGCTCACTCCCACTCGATGGTGCCCGGCGGCTTGCTGGTGACGTCCAGCACGACCCGGTTGACGTCGGCGACCTCGTTCGTGATCCGCGTCGAGATCCGGGCGAGCACGTCGTACGGCATCCGCGTCCAGTCCGCCGTCATCGCGTCCTCGGAGGAGACGGGGCGGAGCACGATCGGGTGCCCGTACGTCCGGCCGTCGCCCTGGACGCCGACGCTGCGGACGCCGGCGAGCAGCACCACCGGGCACTGCCAGATGTCCCGGTCGAGACCGGCCGCCGTCAGCTCCTCGCGGGCGATGGCGTCGGCCTCGCGCAGCAGGTCGAGCCGCTCGCGGGTGACCTCGCCGACGATGCGGATGCCGAGGCCGGGGCCGGGGAAGGGCTGCCGCTGGACGATCTCGTCCGGCAGGCCCAGCTCCTGGCCGACCATCCGGACCTCGTCCTTGAAGAGCTGGCGCAGCGGCTCCACGAGCTGGAACTCCAGGTCCTCCGGGAGCCCGCCCACGTTGTGGTGGGACTTGATGTTCGCGGTGCCGGTGCCGCCGCCGGACTCGACGACGTCCGGGTAGAGCGTGCCCTGGACGAGGAAGGCGACCTCTTCGCCGTCGGCCGCGCCCTCGGCGACGATCTCGGCCTGCGCCTTCTCGAAGACCCGGATGAACTCCCGGCCGATGATCTTCCGCTTCTCCTCGGGGTCGGAGACCCCGGCGAGCGCGGACAGGAAGCGCTCCTCGGCGTCGACGACCTTCAGCTGCACGCCGGTGGCCGCGACGAAGTCCTTCTCGACCTGCTCGGTCTCGCCCTTGCGCATCAGCCCGTGGTCGACGTACACGCAGGTCAGCTGGGAGCCGATGGCCTTGTGCACCAGGGCGGCGGCCACCGCGGAGTCCACGCCGCCGGAGAGCCCGCAGATGGCGCGCTTGGTCCCGACCTGCTCGCGGATGGCCGCGACCTGCTCCTCGATGACGTTGCCGGTGGTCCAGGTGGGCTGGATCCCGGCGCCCCGGTACAGGAAGTGCTCCAGCACCTGCTGGCCGTAGGTGGAGTGCATCACCTCGGGGTGGTGCTGCACGCCGTACAGCCGCTTCTCGTCGTTCTCGAAGGCGGCGACGGGCACGAGGTCCGTGGACGCGGTGACGGTGAAGCCCTCGGGCGCGGCGGAGCAGGCGTCGCCGTGCGACATCCACACTTCCTGCTCGGCCGGGGTGCCCTCGAAGAGGGTCGAGCCGGTCTTGGCGACGTGCAGCCCGGTGCGGCCGTACTCGCGCGCGCCGGTGTTGTCGACGGTGCCGCCGAGGGTGGTGGCCATCAGCTGGAAGCCGTAGCACATGCCGAAGACGGGGACCCCGGCCTCGAAGAGCGCGCGGTCGAGGGTGGGCGCCTCCTCCGCGTAGACGGACGAGGGCCCGCCGGAGAGGATGATCGCCTTGGGCTTCTTGGCCAGCATCTCGGCCACGGGCATCGTGGACGGGACGATCTCGCTGTAGACCCGTGCCTCACGGACGCGGCGGGCGATGAGCTGGGCGTACTGCGCACCGAAGTCGACGACGAGTACTACATCGGCGACGGTGGGCGCGGCAGCGGGGGACGCTGATGACACTGGCGGCCTTCCGGCGGGGGTCTGGGCGGGGGTCGGTGTAGCCGATTCTACCGGCCCCCCGCGTTGTCCCGGGCCGGCGACCGGGGCCATACTGTCCCCCATGCGTCACCACACGACCTCCGTCTTTACCTATGGCAACCGGCCCGTCCGGCTGCCACGGTCGTGCGTGTGATCCGCTGACACACGACTTCCCAGGCGCCCCGGGCCGGCTTCGGCCCGGGGCGCCCGTCGTTTTCCGGACCGCAGTGACCGGACCGGGTGCTCCACGGGAGACCGCGACGTCGCGACCGCCCCGCAACGAACCCCGAGGAGCCACACCATGACCACGAGCACCACCGCCGGCACCGCCGAAGTGACGGAGACCACGGGCGCCCGCACCCCCGAGGCCGCGGAGCTGATCGGCTCCGCCCGACAGCGCATCGACGCCCTGGACGACCGGATCATCGGCCTCGTCCAGGAACGGATGGCCGTCTCCGCGGTGATCCAGGACGCCCGGATCGCCTCCGGCGGCCGCCGGGTGAACCTCTCCCGCGAGATGGAGGTCCTCGGCCACTTCCGCGACGCCCTCGGGAAGCCCGGCACCGCGCTCGCGATGACGCTGCTGGAGCTGTGTCGGGGCCGCATCTGAGTTCGGGTCCGCTCTCACCCGTACGGCGCGTGACCGTCGGCGACGGGGCTTCGTTGGTACCGATGTCCGTGCCAGCCAGGGGCGGCCCGAAAGGGAAATCCACGCGTGGCTCGCTGGAGCGTGTGACGTACGCAGTACGTCGTGGGACCTCGCACCAGCGCGCGTGACCGGACGGCAGGGGACAGCAGCCCGGTCACCCCCGCGGCCGGTTCCGGGGACGCCCGGAACCGGCCGCAATCCGGTCCCCCCGGTTGCGCGGCGCGCAGCCGCTCCCCCACGATGCCTCCACGTCCGGCAGGGTCCAGGCCGGGCGGGGCACGAGGATCGACGGGGCCACGGCTCCACCACTCCAGACCAGTTCCGTCGCGGCGCAACCCCCCGGCGCCGCGCCTCGGCACCGACGACGCCCTGACGTCGGTGCTGACCACCAAGGGCCCCGCGGCGCGCACCCCGCGGGGCCCTTGTCTTGCGCGGTCGGCGTCATGCCCGGTCGGCCGGGGCCGCCCACGACGCCCGGAGTCACCATCCAGTGACCTAGGCCACATAAAGTTTTCATCAGTCCGACTGCAACCGTTTCGGCGGGACAAGGGTCGTAGAGGTCATCCACCGCGCACCAACAGCCACGTCTGTGTGCTCGCACCACGCGCGGTCGTGGGGGCCGCTGCACTCGGAGGGGGGTGCAGCGGCCCCTCCCTTTCCCAGGCCGCTGGATGTACCTCAGGGCCGGGCTCGGCGTCCGGCTCGCCTCGGGGTCCGGCCGGCTCAGGGTCCGGCTCGACTCAAGCGTCGATTTCCGGCCGCGCGCAGCCGCCGCCCTCGGCTCCGCTTTCCGTTCCGGCTTCGCTTTCCGCTTCGGTCCCGCCTTCCGTTCCGGTCCCGCTTTCCGCTTCGGTCCCGGTCTCCGGAGTGCGCACGGGCGGCACCGTCGGCATCCCGAGGTCCGTCAGCCGTAGCGCACCGAACGCGTCGTCGGGCACCGCGGGCGACCGCGGTGCCACCGGTGCCAGCCGCCGGTACGGCTCCCCCGGCGCGGGCCGCCCGTCCGCCTCGCCCCGGTTCGGCCACAGCGCCATCGCCCGCTCCGCCTGCGCGGTGATCGTCAGGGACGGGTTGACGCCCAGGTTCGCGGTGACGGCCGCGCCGTCCACGACCGAGATCCCCGGGTGCCCGTACAGCCGGTGGTACGGGTCGATGACGCCCGACGCCGGGTCGGCGCCGATCGGGCAGCCGCCCAGGAAGTGGGCCGTCAGCGGGGTGCCCATCAGCTCCCCGACGTTCGACCCGGCGAAGCCGTTGATCTCCTCGGCCAGCGCGGTCGCCGCCCGGGTCGCCGCCGGGATCTGGTTCGGGTTGGGCGCGCCGTGGCCCTGGCGCGCGGTCAGCAGGCCCTTCCCGACGCCGGCCGGTTTGCGGTACGTGGTGAGGGAGTTGTCCAGCGACTGCATGACGAGTTGGATCAGGGTCTTCTCCGACCAGCGGCGCTGGGAGAGGGTGCGCAGCGCGAGCACCGGGTGGCGGACCATGCCGCCGAGCCAGCCGGTGACCCGGCCGCGGGCGGTGGTGCGGTACGGGACCTGGAGCGTCGTCAACAGCCCCATGGCGTTGGAGCCCCTGCCGTACCGCACGGGCTCGATGTGGGTGTCGGCGTCGGGGTGGACGGAGGAGGTGATGGCCACCCCGCGGGTGAAGTCCACCCGGGGCGCGCCGTGGCGCTTGCGGTAGCGCCGGTCCTCGGTCTGCGCCCCCACCAGGGCTTCGGAGTTCGTCCGGGTCAGTTCGCCGAGGCGGGGCGAGATCCGGGGCAGCAGACCGGTGTCCTTCATCCGGTGCAACAGGCTCTGGGTGCCGTACGTGCCGGCGGCGACGACCACCCGCCGGGCGCGCAGCACCCGCCCCTTCCCCTTCCTGCGGTCGTCGGTGGGCAGGGTGCCGACGGCGTATCCGCCGCGGGAGTCCTCGGTGAGGGTGACCGCGGTCGTCATCGGGTGGACGACGGCGCCCGCCCGCTCGGCGAGGTGGAGGTAGTTCTCGTTCAGGGTGTTCTTGGCGCCGTGGCGGCAGCCGGTCATGCACTCGCCGCACTGGACGCAGGCGCGGCGCGCGGGGCCGACGCCGCCGAAGTACGGGTCGGGGGCGCCGTCGCCGGGGGCCGCCGTGACGCCGCAGCCGTCGGCGCCGTCGCCGAAGAAGACGCCGACGGGCGCCGGGTGGAAGGTGTCGCCGATGCCCATCGCGTCGGCGGCCGCCTTCAGGTGCACGTCGGACGGCGTCATCGTCGGGTTGAGCCGGACGCCGAGCATGCGCCGGGCCTGGTCGTAGTACGGGGCGAGTTCGCCCTGCCAGTCGGCGATGTCCTTCCACTGCGGGTCCTGGAAGAACGCGGCGGGCGGTACGTAGAGGGTGTTGGCGTAGTTGAGGGAGCCGCCGCCCACGCCGGCGCCCGCCAGCACCATCACGTTGCCGAGCAGGTGGATGCGCTGGATGCCGTAGAGGCCGAGCGCCGGGGCCCACAGGAAGTTCTTCAGGTCCCAGGAGTTCTTGGGCAGGGTGGCACGGGTGAAGCGGCGGCCGGCTTCGAGGACTCCGACGCGGTAGCCCTTCTCGGTGAGCCGCAGCGCGGAGACGGAGCCGCCGAAGCCGGACCCGATGACGATGACGTCGTAGTCGTAGTCGTATTCGTTCTCGTATTCGTCTTCGTATTCGCAGTCATGGCCTTCCTTGCCGTCGCGGTCGCCGTCGCGCTCCTCAACCGCCGGCTCCCCGGGGTGTTTTCGGGCAGGGGGCACCTGGGACATGGCTCTCCTCCGTACGAAAGGGGCGGACCGGGCGGGCGGCCGAGGGGCCGGTCAGACGGTCAGCGCAGCCGGAAGGTCTTCATCAGCCGCAGCGAACGGTTCATCAGGGCCGCGTACTTCTCGTCGTCCATGCCGAACGACGGCCCCAACGGCATGAGCCGCTGCTGGGACACCGTCTGCGCCTCGGTGAACTTGAGGATGCCCTCCGAACCGTGGCGCCGGCCCAGGCCGGAGTCCTTCATGCCGCCCATCGGGGACTGGACGCTGCCGTACGCCGGCGCGTACCCCTCGTTGATGTTGACCGTCCCGGTGCGCAGCCGGGCCGCGATCGCGTGGCCCCGCTTGCCGTCCCGCGTCCAGACGCTCGCGTTCAGTCCGTACGACGTCGCGTTGGCGCGCTCGACGACGTCTTCCTCGTCGCTGAAGCGGTAGATCGACACGACCGGGCCGAAGGTCTCCTCGGTGCACACCGCCATCGGCGGCTCGACCCCTTCGAGGATCGTCGGCTCGAAGAAGAGGGGGCCGACGTCGGGGCGGGCGACGCCGCCGGCGACGACGGTCGCGCCCTTGGCCACGGCCTCCTCGACGTGCCGGGTCACGGTCTCCAACTGCCGTTCGCCGACGAGGGACCCCATGTCGGCCCCGTACGCGAGGGACGTCCCGAGCCGCATCGCCCTGGTGCGCGCCGCGAACCGCTCGACGAAGTCGTCCGCGATCGACTCGTGGACGTACAGCCGCTCGATCGAGATGCAGAGCTGTCCCGCGGAGGAGAAGCAGGCGCGCACCGCGCCCGCCGCGGCCTTCTCCACGTCGGCGTCGTGCAGCACGAGCATGGCGTTCTTGCCGCCCAGTTCGAGGGAGACGCCGACGAGTCGGGCGGCGGCGGCCTGGGCGACCTCGCGCCCGGTGCGGGTGGAGCCGGTGAACGAGACGTAGTCGGCGTGCTTGACGACCTCGGGCCCCACGACCGGGCCGTCGCCGAGCACGACTTGGCAGACCGCCGGCGGGAGACCGGCCTCGATCAGCAGGTCACGCGCCCACAGGGCGGTCAGCGCGGTCTCCGTGTCGGGCTTCATCACGACCGCGTTGCCGGCGACGAAGGCGGGCAGCGCGTCGCCGACGGAGAGCTCCAGCGGGTAGTTCCAGGGGGCGATCTGGCCGACGACGCCGCGCGGCTGGCGCAGTTCGGTGGTCTTCGTCAGCACCGGGACGACGCCGGCGTGGCGCTTGGGACGCAGATACGCGGCGGCGCGGCGGCCGTAGTGCCGGGCGGCGACGGCGACGGCCTGGATCTCCTCGTGGGCGTGCATCCGGGCCTTGCCGGTCTCCAACTGGATGAGGTCGAGGACCTCGGCCTGCCGCTGGAGCATCAGGTCGTGGAAGCGCAGCAGGACGGCGGCGCGGGTGCGCACCGGGGTGGCGGCCCAGACCGGCTGGGCGGCGCGGGCCAGGGCGAACGCCTCGGCGACGTCTTCGGGCGTGGACTCTGGCAGGTCGGCCAGCTTGGCACCGGTGAAGGGGGTGTGGTTGGCCGTCCGTCCGGAACCGACGACTCCGCGGGTCAGTTGGGCCACCACCTCGGGCGTCACCACGTCGGCCGCGGTGCGCGCACGGGTCGGCGCGGGGGCCGTGGGGTTGGTGCCGATGGTGGCGGTGGGGCCGGGAGTGCCCGTGGTGCCGCGGTCGGCGCGCCCGCCGTCCTCACCGCCGGCGCCGTCGAGGGTGGTCGGGGCCTTCGAGTCGGTCATGTGGCCGAGCGTATGCCCCGACCGACCCTTTGGGTACCCGTCGGTAACAGCTTTTGGCCGAACCCTGGACCACGCCAGCGATCACTGGCCGAATAAGCCCTGATCAGGGGCGTCGTCAAGGACACCGGCCCGCGCCGCCCCGCCGCCGTCCGTCGTCCCGCTCCCGCCGCCCCTCACTCGTTTCCGCCGTCCGAGTGACTTCGCTCGGCTCAGAGGTCCTCGATCTTCAGGTTCTCCACCACGATGTCGAAGATCCGCTCGCCCTCCTCGGCCGCCCACCCGTCGGCGGGCCCGGCGACCCGCACCCGCCAGTAGACCTCCTTGCCCTCCGCACCGGTGGAGACCACCCGCTCCATCCAGCGGTCGCGGTCCTCGGACTCCTTCGTCGTGGCGCTGTACGGCAGGTGCTCGACGACCAGGTCGAAGGCGGGCTCGCCCTGGTGGCGGGTTTCCTTGACCGTGACCTCCACGTTCTGGATCTCCCGACCGTCGACGCCGCCCGCCTCGTAGTGCCGCTGCCACGCCTCCTTGGTGGGGGCGATCTCGTCGTCGAAGGCGGTGGTGTCGACCTTCTCCACGAAGACGGAGAAGACCCTGCTCGGGTCGCGATAGGTGACGGAGTAGCCGTCGTCGTCCTGCTCGCGGCGGTAGTCGGAGGGCACGGCGACGCTCGCGGAGACCACTTCGCGGTCGTTGCGCACCTCCCAGCCCTCGGGCAGCCCCTCCTTCGCGAACGGATTGACGAAGACCACGGCGAGCGCTGCGGCCAACGCCAGCACCCCGCCGCCGATGCCGTAGCGGGCCTTCTTGCTGGCGTGCAGGACCGGGGGCACCCAGCGGCTGCCGCGCCCCTGCGGCCCGCCCCCGGCGGCCCGGCCGACCTGCGTCAGCTCGTACATCGACGTCTGCGGACGGGCCAGGGATTCCAGCGTCTGTCGGATCTCCGCCACGTCCGGCCGCATCATGGGCTCCTTGCGCAACAGCCGCATCACGAGCGTGCCGAACGCGCCCGCGCCGCGCGACGGCGGCGGGGGCTCGGCGGAGACCACCGCCTGGAGGGTCGCGTGGATGTTGCTGCGCAGGTACGGCGAGACGCCCTCGACCGCCGCGTACAGCACCACGCCCAGGGACCACAGGTCCGCCTCCGGGCCGGGGGCCTGGCCGAGCGCCCGCTCCGGGGCGATGAACTCCACCGTGCCGACGAACCCGCCCGTCTCCGTGAGCCGCTGCTCGCCCTCGACGTGCGCGATGCCGAAGTCCGTCAGCACGACCCGGTCGGCGCGGCCCAGCAGGATGTTGTCCGGCTTGACGTCGCGGTGCAGCACCCCGGCCGCGTGGGCGGCGACCAGCGCGCCGAGCACGTCGACGCCGATCCGGGCGGCCTCGCCGACGTCGAGCGTGCCGTCCCTCAGCCGGGTGGCGAGCGACTGGCCCTGGACCAGCTCCATCACGATCCAGGGCTGTCCGTCCTCGACCACGACGTCGTGGATGGTGACGACGCTGGGGTGGTCGATCCGGGCGGCGGCGCGCGCCTCGCGCTGCATCCGCAGGTGGGCCGTCTCCCGTTCGTCCCGGCTCAAGTGGTCCGGCAGCCGGGGTTCCTTGACGGCGACCTGCCGGTCCACGACCTCGTCGCGGGCCTGCCACACCGTGCCCATGCCGCCCTGGCCGAGCCGGCCCAACAGGCGGTAGCGCCCGCCGATCAGCCGACCGGAGCCGGCGGCGTCCGATGCGCGGGACGCGAGGGCGGTGTCGGCCACGACGGGTCCGGGCGCTGCCGGTCCGGGCTCGGCGGGGGACGGAGCGGGGGCGGGCCGGGCCTCAGGCGGCGGTTCGTGCTGCGCGGCCGGTTCCTGCGGAGGGGCGGGGGTCCCGGTCGCCTGGGCCGGCACCTGCGACGCCTTCGGCGGCTTGAGTACGTAGCTGGTGGGCTCGGTCGCCCGTCCTCCGTCGTTCGTCATGCGCACCATCCTCGTGACGTCGTGCAGGCGGATGCTACCCACGGTGGACAGCGGATGCAGAGCCGTGACAGTGGCGGACCGGGGGACGGTCGTACGCCCACCGCACGACCGCCGCGAGCGCGCCGCCCGTGCGCTGCCGGGCGCCGTGCTCACGCCCCGTCGGGCGCCCGCCACCCCTTCAGCATCGTGTCGAAGTCGCCCCGGGTCTTCGCCCACGTGGCCGCCGGCCCCGACAGATAGAGCGCGTACTCAGTGCCGTTCGCCGTCTGGTAGAGCTGGTCCACGCCGTGGCGGTCACCGGGGAACGCCTGCCGCTCGGTCCAACTGAACTCCCACAGCGCGGCCTTCTCGCGCCCCTGGAAGGTGTTCCGTTTGAGAGTGGTCCGCTCGTAGTTCGGCAGCCGGCGCAGCTCGCGCTCCAACTGGAGGGCAAGGTCGTACGGGTCGTCGGACTCGGGCTGCTCGTTGACGCCGATGCGCAGGAGGTGCTTGCCGCCGTCGGGCGAGTAGTCCGCCTGGCCGTTCTTGGCGGAGATGCGCTCCCAGCCTTCGGGGACGACGACGGAGAAGCCCAACGGATCCTTGAGGCGCTGCCAGCCCTCCGGCACGGTCTGCCCGCCCTCGGGTCCGCCGGACGCGCCTTCCGAAGGTCCGGCGGACCCGGTGGGGCCCCCGGTGGAAGCGCTCGTACGGGTCTGCTCCTTGCCGTCGCCCGAGTCCGCGTACCTCATGGCCGCGTAGCCGGCGGCGCCGCCCACGACGACGGACAGCAGGACGACGATCGCGGCCGTGCGCAGCCGTCCGCCGCGGCGCTTCTTGGACTGCCCGGCCGGGGGATCCGGTTGGGGAGAGTGAGGGGCTTGCGGGGGTGCGGCGTCCCGGTCCGGCTCGCCGGCGGGGAGCTGGGTGGTCGACGCCCGCGCGTCGGGGGGCGCGGCAGCGGGCGGGGTGGCGGTGGGGGCCTCGCCGGCGTCGGCGTGCGGAACGGCCCGGGTGGCGGCGGAGGTGTCGTGGCCGGTTGCGGCGACGGGCGGGGCAGCGGCGGAAGCGGCGGCGGTCACGGGAGCCGGCTCCTGCCGCGTGCGTATCGCGGCGGTCTGCTCGGGCGCGAGCCGTACGGTCCCCTCCAGCTCCGCCACCACCGCCTTGAGCATCCGCTCCACCTCGGGCCCCACCGGCCGCGCCGCCGGCTCCTTGGCCAGCAGCGCCATGATGACCGGCTCCAGCGGCCCCGCGTGCGCCGGCCGCGCCGGCTCCTCGCTGACCACGGCCTGCATGCTCGACAGCGGCGACGTGCGCCGGAACGGCGACTGCCCCTCCAGGGCCGCGTACAGCGTCGCCCCCAACGACCACAGGTCGGACGCCGGCCCCGGATCGGCGCCCCGGACCCGCTCCGGCGCCAGGTAGTCGATGGAGCCGATGATCTCCCCGGTGCGGGTGATGGTCGAGTCGCCCTCGATGGCCGCGATGCCGAAGTCGGTGAGCAGGACGTTGCCGTCCCTGGCCAGCAGCACGTTCGCCGGCTTGACGTCGCGGTGCAGCACCCCGGCCGCGTGCGCGGCGCCCAGCGCGCGCAGTACCCGCAGCCCGATCCGGGCGGCCTCCAGCGCGGAGAGCCCGTCGGCCTCCTTGGCCGCCTCGGCGAGCGAGGGGCCGTCGACGTACTGCATCACGATCCAGGGGCGCTGGTCGTGTTCGAGCACGTCGTGGACGGTGACCACGCCGGGGTGGGTGATCCGGGCGGCGGCCCGCGCCTCCTTCTGGGTGCGGGCGTGGAGCACGATCCGGTCCGCGTCGGACGCGTACTTGCCGGCCGTCAACTCCTTCACGGCGACGACCCGGTGCAGCACCTCGTCCCGGGCGCGCCACACGCGGCCCATGCCGCCGCGGCCGATGGACTCCACGAGCCGGTAGCGGCCCGCGAGCAGCAATCCGGCGCCGACCTGCACGCCCTGTTCGTTCTCCACGTCCGCGAAGTCCCCCTGCCCCATTCCTTGGTGCCCAGACTACGGAAGGGGTCCGTGAGTCGGAAACGCCGGTGCCGTCCGTGGTGCGCCGGCGGCCTCAGCCGTTCTTCCGGTAGGCGTCGACGGCCAGTTCGTACGCCTCCGTGACCTTCTCGGGGCGGTCGCTCGGGCCGATCACCTGGAGGACGTGGTACCGGCCCTCGATGACGATGACCCGGTTGCGCACGAAGACCTCGCGCCCGCTGCCGTCCTGCCAGGTGTACTGCCCCTCGGCCATGACGCGGCGCCCGACCTCGATCCGGCGCAGCCCGCTCGACGACGACCACGACGAGTCGCGGAACGGCTGGAGTTCGCGTTCGCGATCGCGTTGGTAGACCAGCGGGTCCTCGTCCTGGCTGCGGACGGTGTCCCGGCCGGGGACGATGATCAGGACGAAGTCGTCGTCCGCGTAACGGACCTGGCCGGCGTCGTTCATGGGGCGGCGCTGCCAGGTGCGGTCGACGGCGACGCTGAAGCCCTCGGGGTCGCTGCGCAGCTCGTACCCCTTCGGCAGCTTGCCGGCGGAGCCGGCGGCGGGCGCGGAGGTCTGCGCCTGCTCGGAGCCGGGGCTGCTGCTCGCGCCGCCTGGACCGCCGTCGGTCGACGGGTCGCGGGTGCCGCCGGGCGCGGAGCGGGGGTCGCCCTGGGGCGCGGTGCGGTCCTCGGACTCCCCCGACTTCGGCATGAACAGCACGGCGTACGCCACGGCGCCGGCGAGGAGCAGCAACACCAGCAACAGCAACCTGCGGCCGAGGGACTTCGGGCCGCGCTCGCGCCGGGGCTTCTCGGCCCGGCTCTGCTGCCGGGTCTTGCGGTGCCGGTGGCGGCCGTGCTCGACCTCGGCGGGTGCGCTGCGCCGGCGCCGGCGCACCAACTCGCCCTTGCGGCGCAGGATGGGCAGTCGTTCGCCGCCGCCCGCGACGCCGGCGCCGGACGGCAGCGCGACGACGTCCGTGCCGGCTTCGGGCTCCGGCGCCGATCGCACCAGCGAACGCAGCCAGCCCCGCAGCTCCTCGACGTCCGGCCGCTCGGTGGGGTCCTGGCGCAGCAGCGACTCGACGACCGGGCGCAGCGGGCCGCACTCCTCCGCGAAGGCGGGCGGCTCGGAGCACACGAGCTGGACGAGTTCGGCGGCGTTCTCCTCGGGGTAGGGCGCATGGCCCTGGACGGCCCGGTAGAGCAGGGCGCCGAGGGCCCAGAGGTCGGTGGCGGGCCCGACGGGGGCGGCCAACTGCCAGTTCTCGTGGACGGGGCCGGCCTGCTCGGGCGCCCAGCGCTCGGTGACCGCACCGACGATCGCGATCCGGGCCTGGCGTGCCCGCTCGGCCGCGAGCGGGGTCGTGGGGCCCTGGTAGGCGGGCGGACCGTCGTCGTCCGACGGCGCGTCCCAGGCGCCGGCGGACTGGTGCTGCCGGCTCGACGGCACGGCGGGGGCGGGCACCGGCGGGGTCGGGGTGCGCGGGGCGGGGGCCGGCTGGCGCCGTGCGTCCGCGCCGAGCGCACCGCCGCCCGCACGCTCCGGCCAACTGGACTCCGCGCTGCGGTGCGGTGCGTACGGCTCGGGTGCGGGCGGCTCGCCGGCCGGTGGCGGGGTGGCCCCGGGCGCCGGCGCGCCGCCCGGTCTGCCCGCGCGGGCCACGGGCAGGGCGGGCAGCCCCCCGGAACCCGGCGGGAGGGCCCGCACGCCGTAGGGGTCGCTGTCGCGCTGCGGACGACGGGTCGACGCTCCGCCGTCGGGGGCTGCGGGGCCTGGCGTCGAGCCGCCGGCGCTGAGGGGGCGCGGACCGTCGTGGCCGGGCAGTGGCGCGTCGTGCCAGGTGCCGGCGAGCCGGGCGTGACCGGGGGCGGAGTCGCCGTCCTGGTCCGGGTGGTCTTCGGGGCCGGGGGTGACGTGGTCGTGGTAGCGGGGGCCGACGGACCCGGGGTCCTGGGGGCCCTCGCCGGGCTTGCGCGCCCACCAGTCGGGGTCGGAACCGGTCTGCACCGGGGGGTCGTCGGCGCGGCGCTGCTCGTCGTCGGCGCGGGCCGCCGCCCGGGCGCCGGCGCGGTACGCGGCGATGGCGCCGGCTCTCGCGGCCCGTACGTCCGGCACGGCGGGCGGGGCCGCGTCGTCGTACGGGTCCGCTGACGGGCCTGCCGACGGCTCGCCGTCGTCGCCGTCCGCGCCGTCGTCATCGCCTGCCGCGTCGACGTACCCGCCGGAGTCCTCGCTCCGGTCCTCGCCTGCTTCCCCGCCTGATTCCTCGTCGGACCAGCCGTGGTCGTCGACGGATCTCTCGGCGAAGGGGTCGGCGTCGGGTGCGTGCGCGGTCGGCACCGTCGTGTAGCCGCACAGCGCCTCTTCGGCGGCGCCGGACGCGAGGCCGGTGAGCACCACCCGTCCGTCGTCGCAGACGAGGACCGTACGGGCGGAGATGTTGCGGTGGATCCAGCCCTGGGCGTGCAGCACGCGCAGCGCGGTGAGCACGTCGGAGGCGATCTCGGCGGCCCGGTAGGGCGTGAGCGGCTTCTCCACGAGGAGCGCGGCGAGCGGGCGGGAGGCCACGCGCTCGCTGACTATCCACAGCGAGCCGTCCTCCGCGAAGACGTCGAAGACCTGGTCGAGCCGGGGGTGGTCGGGGACCTGCGCCGCGGCACGGGCCGCCTCGATGGCGCGCACGACGGCCGGGTCCGCGGCCCGACGGGCCGCCCGGCTGGCGGCGTGGCCGAGGTGCCGCCCGGATCCGGGGGCGCCGGGCGGGACGTCGGGATCGACCACCTCCGCGTCCACGACCTCCGGCAACGGCACCTGGCGCACCAGGACTTCCTGGCCGCTGTACGTGTCGAAGGCCCGGGTCTCGACCAGCTCGTACTCATCGGACGGGAGCAGCGGAAGGCGGTAGCGGTCGGCCAGCACCCTGCCCGCGTAGTCCTCCATGACGCATCCCCTCCTGCCCCGCTCCTCGGCCCCGGTGAACCCGACGGCCGGTCATGTCCGGTCGGTCAGGGGCGCGGTGTGGTCGTGGCCAGCCCGCGGCCTCTCACGATACGTGTACCCACTCAGTCCTTGGGCTTGAATGTCGCGAACGCGGTCTCCCGCAGGGTCTTGCACTCCGCGGCGTCCCACTCGCTGGCCTTGCAGGAGACCATGATCGAGTAGCCCCGCTTGGCGTCGACCTTGAAGCCGCGGTTCAGGACGCGTATTCGCTCGCCGCCCTGGTTGCGCTCGAACTCCCAGTCCGCGACGGTCGGGTAGCCGTTGTACTCGACGGCCTTGATGCCGATGTGCCGGTAGCCGCTGCTGGCGCCCTTGGTCGCGGCGACGGCGGCGGACCAGGCGGCTGCGGCGTCGTCCTTGGGGCTGTTGTTGAAGTCGACCTGGACGCGGGGGAAGGCGCCTTCGGCGGTGTTGAAGATGCCGCCCGAGTTCCGTCCGGCGATGTCCGTCATGCGGAAGCCCTGGGGCATCGCCATGGTGAAGCGGAACTGGTCGTTCGACACGCTCTGGTACCCGGCCGGCACGCCGCCCTTCACCGGGTCCTGGCCCTTGGGCGGGGTGATGCCGCTGCCCGAACCCGAACCGCCGGGCTGGCCGCTCTGCTTGCCGGGGTCCTGACCGGTCTCCTTGCCGCTGTCGCCCTTGGGCTGCTCCTTGGTTCCCTCGCCGCTCTTGTCGGCGCTGCCGGGGGTGGTGGCACCCGCGGACGAGGTCCGGTCGCCGCCGGGGGCGCTCTTGTCGTCGCCCTCCTCGCCGTCGAGCGTCAGGTAGAGGATGACGCCCACGACCGCCAGCACGATGCCGACGGCCAGGAAGACCAGCGTGCGCCGCGGCACCACGTCCGTCAGGGGCGCGCGCGTGGGCGCGGCCCGCTGCACGGGCGGCTCCGGCGGGCGGGGGGCCTGCGCGGGCGTACGGGGGCCGGTCGCGCCGTGCGCGGCGGCGGGGCGCGCGGACTGGCCCGCCGACGCGTTGCGCACGGACCGCAGGGCCCCGCGCACCCGGTCCGCGGCCGGCGCCTCCGCGCGGGGCGCGGGCGCCGGGGCGGGCGGCGGCATCACGGGCAACGTCATGGCGCGGGTGGCGTCCGCCGGCAGCACGGCTTCGTCCGGGCCGTTCACCACGGCGGTGAGCAGCGCCCGCGCGCCCGCGTCGTCGAGCCGCTGCTCCGGGTCCTTGGCGAGCAGGCCGTAGATGACCTCCTCCAGCGGACCGGCGTGCTTCGGGCGGTCGAGCGGCTCGGTCATGACGGCGGTCAGCGTGGCGATCGCGGACCCCTTGTCGTACGGCGGGGCGCCCTCGACCGCGGCGTACAGCAGGCCGCCGAGCGACCACAGGTCCGCCGCCGGCCCGGGCCGGTGGCCCCGCGCCCGCTCGGGCGAGATGTACGAGGGCGCGCCGACGAGCATGCCGGTGGAGGTGATCGACGGGTCGCCCTCGACCTGCGCGATGCCGAAGTCGGTGAGCACGACGCGGCCGTCGTCCGAGATCAGCACGTTGGACGGCTTCACGTCCCGGTGCAGGATGCCCTCGCGGTGGGCGGAGCGCAGCACGTCGAGGATGGCGAGGCCGACCTCGGCGGCCCGGCGCGGCGTCAGGGTGCCGTCCTCGCGGATGGCTTCGGCGAGGGACTTGCCCTCCACCAGCTCCATCACGATCCACGGCCGGTCGTCCTCGTCGACGACGTCGTACACCGTGACCGCGCTGGTGTTGCGGATCCGGGCGATCGCCTTGGCCTCGCGCAGGGTGCGGGTGATCAGCCGCCGCTTCTCGTCCTCGTCGATGCTGTTGGGGAAGCGCAGTTCCTTGACGGCGACGGTGCGGCTGAGCGTTTCGTCCACGGCGCGCCAGACGGTGCCCATGCCGCCGCGGCCCAGCACTCCGCCGAGCCGGTAGCGCCCGGCGAGCAGCCGGCCTTCGGTCTCCTCCGTGCCGGAACTCCGCCCGGACGCCCCCGCCTTGCCCGCGGACTTGGCACCCGCGCCCCCCGAACCCTTCGCACCCGCAACTTTCCCGCTCGACGCCTTCGTGCCCCGGGCCTTGTCCTCAGCGGCCTTCCCGCCCTGAGCCTCTTCGGCCCGAGCCTTCTCGCCCCGGGCTTCCGAAGTGCCCGCGCGCTTGTCGCCCGCGCCCGCCTTAAGCGTGCTCTTGTCGGGCGCGCCGTCCCCGCCCGAACTCTTGCCACCGGCGCGCGGCTTGCCGTCGGCCCTTTCGCCGGCACGCTCGTCGACCTTCCCGGCGGAGTCGCCGGATGCGCCCTTGGCGGGCCCGGCGGACCGGTCCGCCGAACCGCTGTCGGTCGTCGCCGACTTGGCGTCGACCGGTCGCGCCCCGGAGTCAGACTCCGGCTCGGCAGGGGATGCCGGCTCGGAGGGGGGCTCCGAATCCGGCTCGCGCTCGGCCTTCGACGGCTCGACGGTCGCCTGCCGGGGCACCCGCCGCGCCGGCTTCTTCGGCGCGTTCTCGCCCTTGGCCGGTGCCGAACCGGCCTCTTGGGCCCCGGCGCCGGCACCGTCCTTGCCGTCGCCCTGGTCCGTGGCCGTACGGCCGACCGCATCCGACGTCGACCGGTCGTCGCGCTGCCCGCCGGGCTCCACCGCCGCCGCAGTCCCGTGCTCCTCGGAGCCGTCCCGCTGGGGCTTCCGCGACTGCTCTGCCTCCGACATGCGTCCCCTCTGCGATCCCTGGTCTTCGCCCGCGCCTGCCGCTCCCGCGCGATGCGGTAACACGCCCTGGCAGAGCTTTCATTGTCCCTCACTCCGGGACTGGCGCGTCTTCCGGGTCCGTCACGCGCCCGGGGTGGTGGCGAGGGTAGTACGGAAGGCACCGGGCGCCCACCATGCCACCGATCCGCGCGAAGCTCACCGTCCGGATGGTCACACCCCGATGAACTCTCCCCGCAGCAGCGCCCGGTTCACCCCCGTACCACCGGGGACGTCCAGGAGGGCGGCCCCCGCCGGGCTCGTCAGCGGGCTCGCCCTCCCGGTCGCGTCACAGCGGGACGATGTCCGGCGCCCCCAACCTCGCCGCGTCCGCCGTGAGATCGTCCGGCTGGCGCTGCGACTCCCGCTCCGCTTCCACGCGCTTCTGGTAGTGCTCGACCTCCTTCTCGATCTGCTTGGCGTCCCACCCCAGCACCGGGGCCATCAACTCGGCGCACTCGCGCGCGCAGCGCGTGCCCCGGTCGAAGGTCTCGATGGAGATGCGGGTCCGCCTGGTCAGGACGTCGTCGAGGTGGCGGGCGCCCTCGTGCGACGCGGCGTAGACGACCTCGGCGCGCAGGTAGTCCTCCGCTCCGGCCAACGGCTCGCCGAGGCCGGGGTCATCGGCGATCAGGGCCAGCACTTCCTGGGCGAGCGACCCGAACCTGTTCAACAGGTGCTCCACGCGCACGACGTGGATGCCGGTCCGCGCCGCGATCCTGGCGCGGGCGTTCCACAGCGCGGCGTACCCCTCCGCGCCGACCAAGGGCGTCTCCTCGGTGACGCAGGCGGCCACCCGCTGGTCGAGGCCGTGCACCGCCTCGTCCACCGCGTCCTTGGCCATCACCCGGTACGTGGTGTACTTCCCGCCGGCGACGACGACCAGCCCGGGCACCGGATGGGCGACCGTGTGCTCGCGGGACAGCTTGCTCGTGGCGTCCGACTCGCCGGCGAGCAGCGGACGCAGTCCCGCGTACACCCCTTCGACGTCGTCCCTGGTGAGGGGGGTGGCCAGCACCGAATTGACGTGCTCAAGCAGGTAGTCGATGTCGGCGCTGGAGGCGGCCGGATGGGCCTTGTCGAGGTCCCAGTCGGTGTCGGTGGTGCCGACGATCCAGTGGCGGCCCCACGGGATCACGAAGAGGACCGACTTCTCCGTGCGCAGGATCAGTCCGGTGGTGGAGTGGATCCGGTCCTTCGGCACGACGAGGTGGATGCCCTTGGAGGCGCGCACGTGGAACTGGCCGCGCTCGCCGATCAGCGCCTGGGTGTCGTCCGTCCACACTCCGGTGGCGTTCACGATCTGGCGGGCGCGGATCTCGTACTCCCCGCCGCCCTCGACGTCCTGCACGCGGGCCCCGACGACCCGCTCGCCCTCGCGCAGGAAGCCGATGACCCGGGCCCGGCTGGCGACCTGGGCGCCGTACGTGGCGGCGGTGCGCACCAAGGTGGCCACGAAGCGGGCGTCGTCCATCTGCGCGTCGTAGTACTGCAAGGCGCCGACCAGGGCGTCCTTCTTCAGGCAGGGCGCCACCCGCAGCGCGCGCCGCCGGGAGAGGTGCCGGTGCACCGGCAGGCCGCGGCCGTGGCCCGAGGAGACCGACATCGCGTCGTACAGCGCGACGCCCGACCCGGCGTAGAAGCGCTCCCAGCCCTTGCCCTGGAGGGGGTAGAGGAACGGAACCGGCTTCACCAGATGCGGCGCCAGCCGCTCCAGCAGCAGACCGCGCTCCTTCAACGCTTCGCGGACGAGCGCGAAGTCCAGCATCTCCAGATAGCGCAAGCCGCCGTGAATGAGCTTGCTGGAGCGGCTCGACGTGCCCGATGCCCAGTCCCTGGCCTCCACGATGCCCGTCGAGAGCCCTCTGGTCACCGCGTCGAGCGCGGTGCCCGCGCCGACGACGCCGCCGCCGACCACCAACACGTCCAGCTCCCGATCGGCCATTGCGGCGAGCGCCTGCGCGCGCTCCTCGGGTCCCAGTGTCGCTGTCCTCACTGCGTGCCTCCCGTCGCCCCCGTCTGTCGTGCCCGGGCCCGGACCCCGGCCCTGGCCTACGCCAGGGCCACGTCCACGAACGCCCGCGTCCCGTGCGCGCGTCCAAGTCCCGTACCGCACACGCGCGATCCGCACGTCCGTGCGCTTACCGCGCCGACGTACGCACCGTGCGCCTGCCCGCACGGGCCCGACCCATGTGCCGCGCGCCCGACCGACCGGGCGGACGACGCGGCACGCTGCTGCACCCACCTCCGGGATTCCGCCCCGGTGGCCCGGCTCACAACATCGATTCTGTCCGCACTCGCCGACTTCAGCCACCGCCTGTGGATAACACTCGGGCGGCCACGCGCGGACAATGCCACATATCGGTCATATTTACGCCTAGTCTGACATTGCGCCCGCCCATTCCGCCCACAGGGCTTGCGCCAAAGCCCGTCATCGGTTAAGCCCGCCATCGGTTAAGGGAAGGACGGCCAACGCCATGCCCGCAGATCTCGCCGTCATCGGACTCGGTCACTACGGTCTGCCGCTGGCCCAGGCCGCCGTGGCCTCCGGGGTCCAGACCATCGGCTACGACACCGACCCCCGCCAACTCGCCGAACCCGCGGCCGGCCGCACCCCCGCCGACATCCGGCGCATGGTCTCCAACGGGTTCCGGACCGTCACCGACCCCGCCGAACTGGGGCGGGTGCGCACCGCGGCCCTCTGCGTCCCCACCCCGCTCGGCGCCGACGGCAACCTCGACCTGACCGACCTCGCCGACGCCGCCCGCACCCTCGCCGCCCGCATGCGCCCCCACACCACCGTGCTGCTCGAATCGGCCGTGCAGCCCGGCACCACGGAGGGCTTCCTGCGCCCCCTCCTCGAAGAGGGCTCCGGGCTGCGCGCCGGCCGGGACTTCCACCTCGCGTACTCCCCCGGACGGGTGGATCCCGGCAGCCGCACCCACGGCTACGCCAACACCCCCAAGGTCATCGGCGGACTCACCCCCGCCTGCACCGAAGCCGCCGCCGCCTTCTACGGCCGGCTCAGCGACAAGGTCGTACGCGCCCGCGGCCCCCGCGAGGCCGAGACCGTGCAGGTCCTGGAGACCAACTTCCGCCACGTCAACATCGCGCTGGTCAACGAGATGGCGATCCTCTGCCACGACATCGGCGTGGACCTGTGGGACGTGGTCCGCTGCGCCGAGACCAAGCCCTACGGCTTCCTCGCCTTCCGCCCCGGACCCGGCGTCGGCGGCCACGGCGTCCCGATCGACCCGGGCGTCCTGCCCCACCCCGGCCGCACCCCCGGCCCCCCGCTGCGGATGGTGGGCCTGGCCCAGGAGATCAACAACCGGATGCCCCAGTACGTCATCCAGCGCTGCGCCACCCTCCTGAACGAGCACGGGAAGTCCGCGCGCGGCGCGCGCGTGCTGCTGCTCGGCGTCACCTACCGGCCCGACATCGCCGACCTCCAGGGCTCCCCCGCGACCGAGATCGCCCGCCGCCTGATGGACCTGGGCGCCTCCGTCAGCTACCACGACCCGTACGTCCCCGGCTGGCACGTGCACGAGCGGCCCGTCCCCCGCGCCGACTCCCTCTACGAAGCCGCGTCCGGCGCCGACCTGACGGTCCTCCTCCAGCACCACCGCACCTACGACCTCCAGGGGCTGGCCGTGAAGGCGCAGCTCCTCCTGGACACCCGCGGCGCCACCCCCGTCGGCGCCGCACACCGACTGTGACCGGTAAATGCCGCGGCGCTGTCAGCGGCCGCTGTTAACCTCCCGAACATTGACCCGCACGCCCGTGCGGAAACCAGTCCTGGGGGGATCCACCGATGAGCCAGTCCGTTCCACCGCCGCCCGGCGACCCGTCCGGCAACCCGTTCGCACCGGGCCCGCACGGACCGGGACCGCAGGGCGCACCCTTCGCGCCCGGCGTCCCGCTCGCCCCCGCCCCCGTGCCCGTGCGGCGCAACCCGGGCCTCGGCATCGCGGCCGGCGTGGCCGCGGCCCTGGTGGCGGCGATCGCGTACGGGCTGCTCGCCGGCTCCATCGAGCGCGAGTTCGGCTACGCCGCGCTCGGCGTCGGCGCGCTGATCGGCTTCGCCGCCAACAAGGCCGGCGGACGCCACCCGCTGCTGCCCTTCGCGGCCGCCGTGCTGGCGCCGGCCGCGGTCTACCTGGGCCAGCTCATAGGGCTCTCGATGGTCCTCGCCGAGTTCTTCAAGGTGCCCTTCAGCGAGGTCTTCTTCGAGCAGTTCGGCGCGGTCCGGGACGCCTGGAGCGAGGAGGCGGACTTCGGGACGTACAGCTTCATGGCCGTCGGCGCCCTCGTCGCCTTCGTCACCGCGAGGCGCAGCGACTGACCGGCGCGCGCGCACGGCAGGAAGCACGAGGGCCCGTGTTGGACCGGCCGGTCCAACACGGGCCCTCACCCGCTGAGTACTGGCGTCAGCGCGAGTGCTGGGAGTCCGAGACGGTCACCTCGACGCGCTGGAACTCCTTGAGCTCGCTGTAGCCCGTGGTCGCCATGGCGCGGCGCAGTGCGCCGAAGAAGTTCATCGAACCGTCCGGGGTGTGCGAGGGGCCCGTCAGGACCTCCTCCGTCGTCCCGACGATGCCCAGGTCGACCAGCTTGCCGCGCGGCACGTCCTCGTGCGCGGCCTCCATGCCCCAGTGCCGGCCCCGGCCGGGCGCGTCCGTCGCACGGGCCAGCGGCGAGCCGATCATCACGGCGTCCGCACCGCAGGCGATCGCCTTCGGCAGGTCGCCGGACCAGCCCACGCCGCCGTCGGCGATGACGTGCACGTACCGACCGCCGGACTCGTCCATGTAGTCACGGCGGGCGGCGGCGACGTCGGCCACCGCGGTCGCCATGGGCACCTGGATGCCCAGGACGTTGCGCGTGGTGTGCGCCGCACCGCCGCCGAAGCCGACGAGCACGCCCGCCGCGCCCGTGCGCATCAGGTGCAGGGCCGCCGTGTACGTGGCGCAGCCGCCGACGATCACGGGGACGTCCAGCTCGTAGATGAACTGCTTCAGGTTCAGCGGCTCGGCGGCACCGGAGACGTGCTCGGCGGAGACGGTGGTCCCGCGGATCACGAAGAGGTCCACGCCGGCGTCCACCACGGCCTTGGAGAACTGCGCCGTGCGCTGCGGGGAGAGCGCCGCGGCGGTGACCACGCCGGAGTCGCGCACCTCCTTGATGCGCTGCCCGATCAGCTCCTCGCGGATCGGCGCCTCGTAGATCTCCTGGAGGCGCCGGGTCGCGATGTCGGCCGGCAGCTCGGCGATCTCGTCCAGCAGCGGCTGCGGGTCCTCGTACCGCGTCCAGAGCCCTTCGAGGTTCAAAACGCCCAGACCGCCCAGCTCGCCGATCCGGATCGCGGTCTGCGGGGAGACCACCGAGTCCATGGGGGCGGCGAGGAAGGGCAGGTCGAAGCGGTAGGCGTCGATCTGCCAGGCGATCGAGACCTCCTTCGGGTCCCGCGTGCGCCTGCTCGGTACGACGGCGATGTCATCGAACGCGTACGCCCGCCGCCCGCGCTTGCCGCGCCCGATCTCGATCTCAGTCACCTGTTTGGGCCTTTCCCTCTGTGTCAGCGTCTACCAGTATCCCCGACTCATGCCGAAGGGGCGGTGCCGGGCGGCCCTGAGGACCGCTCCGCACCACCCCTGTGCGCACGCGCGGGGAGTGCCGGCTGGCGCCTACTTCCTGCTGTAGTTCGGCGCCTCGACCGTCATCTGGATGTCGTGCGGGTGGCTCTCCTTGAGGCCCGCCGAGGTGATCCGGACGAACCGGCCGTTCGCCTGGAGTTCGGGCACGGTGCTGCCGCCGACGTAGAACATCGACTGGCGCAGCCCGCCCACCAGCTGGTGGACGACGGCCGACAGCGGGCCCCGGTAGGGCACCTGGCCCTCGATGCCCTCGGGGACGAGCTTCTCGTCGGAGGCCACGCCCTCCTGGAAGTACCGGTCCTTGGAGAAGGAGCGCTGCTCGCCGCGGGACTGCATGGCGCCCAGCGAACCCATGCCGCGGTACGACTTGAACTGCTTGCCGTTGATGAACAGCAGCTCGCCCGGGGACTCCTCGCAACCGGCCAGCAGGGAGCCGAGCATCACCGTGTCGGCGCCGGCGACCAGCGCCTTCGCGATGTCGCCGGAGTACTGCAGACCGCCGTCGCCGATGACCGGAACGCCGGCTTCCTTGGCCGCGAGCGACGCCTCGTAGATCGCGGTGACCTGCGGGACGCCGATGCCGGCGACGACGCGCGTGGTGCAGATCGAGCCCGGGCCGACACCGACCTTGATGCCGTCGACGCCGGCGTCGATCAGGGCCTGGGCACCGTCGCGGGTGGCGATGTTGCCGCCGATGACGTCGACGTGCGACGCATTGGACTTGATCTTGGCGACCATGTCGCCGACCAGGCGGGAGTGGCCGTGGGCGGTGTCCACGACGATGAAGTCGACGCCCGCCTCGATCAGCGCCTGGGCGCGCTCGAAGGCGTCACCGGCGACGCCGACGGCGGCGCCGACGAGCAGCCGGCCGTCCTTGTCCTTGGCGGCGTTCGGGTACTGCTCGGCCTTGACGAAGTCCTTGACCGTGATCAGGCCCTTGAGGATGCCGGCCTCGTCGACCAGCGGAAGCTTCTCGATCTTGTGGCGGCGCAGCAGCTCCATGGCGTCCACGCCGGAGATGCCGACCTTGCCGGTGACCAGCGGCATCGGGGTCATGACCTCGCGGACCTGACGGCCGCGGTCGGTCTCGAAGGCCATGTCGCGGTTGGTGACGATGCCCAGCAGCTTGCCGCTCGGGTCGGTGACCGGGACGCCGCTGATGCGGAACTTGGCGCAGAGCTGGTCGGCCTCGGCGAGCGTGGCGTCGGGGTGCACCGTGATCGGGTCGGTGACCATGCCGGACTCGGAGCGCTTGACCAGGTCGACCTGGTTGGCCTGGTCGGCGATGGAGAGGTTGCGGTGCAGCACGCCCACGCCGCCCTGCCGGGCCATGGCGATCGCCATCCGCGACTCGGTGACCTTGTCCATGGCCGCCGAGAGCAGCGGGATGTTCACCCGTACGTTCTTCGAGATGTACGAGGAGGTGTCGATCTGGTCGGGCGCCATGTCGGAGGCGCCCGGCAGCAGCAGCACATCGTCGTAGGTCAGCCCGAGTGTCGCGAACTTTCCGGGCACTCCGTCGACGTTGGTCATGACACCTTCCCCAAATGGCCTTGATCGGTGCGGATGTCCATGCTAACGGCCCCGGGGACCGTCTCATTCCACGATCAAGATCACCCGGCGGCTTTGTGCGTTGACACACATCCGCTACGGACGGGTACGGGGCATCCGTCACTCAGGAGTACGGGGGAAGGCACCGAACGACTCAGCGCCCGGAGCAAGGGGTGCGGCCCCGGCCAGGGCCTGCCTCACGGATCTCGCTGAGGTCGCACGCCCCGACACCGGACCGCCGGGCGCGGGCGCTACTGACCGGCCAGCGCGCGCAGCCGACTGAGCGCACGGTGCTGGGCGACCCGTACGGCACCGGGCGACATGCCCAGCATCTGCCCGGTCTCCTCCGCGGTCAGCCCCACCGCGACCCGGAGCACCAACAGCTCGCGCTGCGTCTCGGGAAGGTTGGCGAGGAGCTTCTTGGCCCACTCCGCGTCGCTACTGAGCAGGGCGCGCTCCTCGGGGCCGAGGGAGTCGTCGGGGCGCTCCGGCATCTCGTCGGAGGGCACGGCCGTCGAGCCGGGGTGGCGCATGGCGGCGCGCTGGAGGTCGGCGACCTTGTGCGAGGCGATGGCGAAGACGAACGCTTCGAAGGGGCGGCCGGTGTCGCGGTACCTCGGCAGGGCCATCAGGACGGCGACGCAGACCTCCTGTGCGAGGTCTTCCACGAAGTGCCGCGCGTCGCCGGGCAGGCGACTCAGTCGGGTGCGGCAGTAACGCAGCGCGAGGGGGTGGACGTGCGCCAGGAGATCGTGCGTGGCTCGCTCGTCTCCGTCGACGGCACGATGAACGAGGGCACCGATCACCGTGCTCTTGTCGTCACGCATCGGTCCATGGTGCCTCGGTGTCCGTTGTTCCGTGGCACCGCGTCCCATGTTGTGCACCGAAGCGTTATGAGCAGGTGCGCTGGAACTCATCTCCTGCGCCCTCCCCTTCCGCTCGACCGACTCCCCGAGGAACTCCACATCTCAAGGATGCGGCATCGCGCGGGAAACGGGCGCCCGAAGCGGTCCGTCTCCCCGCCCACCACAGTAAGGCGAGCGGGGTTCACCACACCTTCGGGGGACCCGGGCCCCGCCACGGCACGTCCTCAGCGGACCAGACCCCAGCGGAACCCGAGCGCGACGGCGTGCGCCCGGTCCGATGCGCCGAGCTTCTTGAAGAGCCGGCGGGCGTGGGTCTTGACGGTGTCCTCGGAGAGGAACAGCTCGCGGCCGATCTCCGCGTTCGACCGGCCGTGGCTCATGCCTTCGAGCACCTGGATCTCGCGCGCGGTGAGCGTGGGCGCGGCGCCCATCTCCGCCGAGCGCAGCCGCCGCGGGGCGAGCCGCCAGGTCGGGTCGGCGAGCGCCTGCGTGACCGTCGCCCGCAGTTCGGCGCGCGAGGCGTCCTTGTGCAGATAGCCGCGGGCGCCGGCGGCGACCGCGAGCGCGACGCCGTCGAGGTCCTCGGCGACCGTGAGCATGATGATCCGGGCGCCCGGGTCGGCCGAGAGCAACCGCCGGACGGTTTCGACGCCGCCCAGGCCGGGCATGCGCACGTCCATCAGGATGAGGTCCGAGCGGTCCGCGCCCCAGCGGCGGAGGACTTCCTCGCCGTTGGCCGCGGTCGTCACGCGCTCGACGCCGGGCACGGTAGCCACCGCACGGCGGAGCGCCTCTCGGGCAAGCGGGGAGTCGTCGCAAACGAGGACGGATGTCATGACTGACCTCCGTGGCTCTCGCAGCTGATGCGCGTCACCTTGAGCCTCCAGGCTGGGTACGTATCGTCACCTGAGCGGTTGAACGCCCTCGGACATGTGCCCGAGCGCTCATTCCTTCAACCGCCTCGCCCTACCAACGACGGTCACTCGAAAGAGTTACGGGTTCCGCAGCCTTCTTCCACATCTCGCCCGGAGCCGCATGTCCGCCGGGTTTACCCGGAGGCAATGCCCCATTTAGATGCTTTTTCTTCACTTTGGGCAGTGTCTGGGGCTAGATTCGCAATGAATCATATTTACATCTACTTAGATAGTAGATGTACGGTCGTGGGGCATGGTGCGGATGCCTGATGCGGCCCGTATCGCTCACCCGCACGACCCGACCGGATCCACTCAGCACGGTTTCAAGGGGCAAGCGCTATGGCAGATTTCTCCCGCCTTCCCGGACCCAACGCCGACTTGTGGGACTGGCAGCTCCTCGCGGCCTGCCGCGGGGTGGACAGCTCTCTCTTCTTCCACCCCGAGGGCGAGCGGGGTGCCGCACGGAGTGCGCGCGAGAACTCGGCGAAAGAGGTCTGCATGAGGTGCCCGGTGCGCGCCGAATGCGCAGCACACGCCCTGGCGGTCCGAGAGCCGTACGGGGTGTGGGGCGGACTGACCGAAGACGAACGCGAGGAGTTGATGGGGCGCGCCCGCCACCGGCTGATCCCGGCGACGAGCGGCGCACCGGGAGCACGGCACGACTGAATCCGTCGCCGACCCAAGACATCGCAGAAACGTTTCTCTGCTGGCCTGGCGGCCCGGGCCGCCACCTTTGGTGACGCCGGACCGACGGGGCGGATCGCAGAGAGTCCCCCGTAGGGGGACGGATGGGCCGGGGGACGGGGCGGACGCATGCCCGGACGGATCCGGCGAACGTCACGCCACGGTCAGCGGGCCCCGGTGGCGGTCAGCGGGCCGCGGCCAGCGTGAGCTGGTCCAGGGTGGCGGACACGGCAGGCACCTGGGAGAGGTCGGGGAGGGTGAGCGCGACGATCTCCCGGGCCACTTCGGGGGCGAGGGTGACGGCCACGACGCCCTTGGGGCGTACGGATTCCAGCGCCAACTCGGGCAGCACCGCCACGCCCAGGCCCGCGCCGACGAGTCCGACCACCGCGGGGTAGTCGTCCGTGGCGAAGTCGATGCGGGGGGTGAACCCGGCGGCCTCGCACACGTCGACCAGCTGTCGGCGGCAGCGCGGACAGCCCGCGATCCACGGGTCGTCGGCGAGGTCACCGATCGAGACCGTGCCCGCCGCGGCGAGCCGGTGGCCTTCGGGTACGAGCGCCACGAGGCGGTCGGTGAGCAGGGGGCGCACGACGAGGTCGTCCCACTCCGTCTCGGCGCGCTCGGCGCCGGCTTCCCGCTCGCCGTCGACCTCGGTGCGGGCGGCGTCGCCGTACCGGAACGCCAGGGCCACGTCGCAGTCGCCCTCGCGCAGCATCTCCACGGAGCGCGGGGGCTCGGCGTCCACGAGGGAGACCCGGGTGCCGGGGTGGGCGGCCCGGAGCGCGGCGAGGGCGGCGGGGACGAGGGTGGAGCTGCCGCTGGGGAACGAGACCAGGCGCACCCGGCCGGCCCGCAGGCCCGCGATGGCCGCGACCTCCTCCTCCGCCGCGGTGAGCCCGGCGAGGATGCCGGTCGCGTGGCGCACCAGCGCCTCGCCGGCCTGCGTCAGCCGCATCTCACGGCCCGTGCGGATCAGCAACGGGGTGCCCGCGGAGCCTTCCAGGGCCTTCATCTGCTGACTGACGGCGGGCTGGGTGCAGCCGAGCGTCCGGGCGGCGGCGGAGAAGGAACCGGTGCTGGCCACGGCGCGGAGCACTCGGAGGTGACGTGCCTCGATCATCCTTCAAATATAAGTGACGCTTGGACCTCGGGCGACTATCCGCCGAGATGGTTTGAGGTCATGGGTTCCGCGGGGGTTTAGCGTGGGGACATGAAGCTACTGACCGTGAACGTGGGCCGGCCCAGGGCCGTCGACTACACCAATGCGCCCGGGGGTCTCACCGGGATCGACAAGCAGCCGGTCGACGGGCCGGTGCAGGTGGCCGACCCGAACGACCTCGGGCGGACCGACGGCGGCGGCAGCGGGCTGGGCGACGACGCGGTCTGCGACTCGAAGCACCACGGCGGCACCCACCAGGCCGTGTACGCGTACGCCCGGGAGGACCTGGACCGCTGGGAGCGGCGGATGGGGGCGCGGATCGGCAACGGCGCGTTCGGCGAGAACCTGACCACCGTGGGGCTGGACGTGTCCGGGGCGAAGATCGGCGAGCGGTGGCGGATCGGCGACCGGGTCGTCCTGGAGGTCACCAGCGGTCGCGTGCCGTGCCGGACGTTCGCGGGGCGGATGGGGGAGCTGGGGCTGCCGGAGAAGGGCTGGGTGAAGGAGTTCACCCAGCGGGGCGAGCCCGGGGCGTACTTGAAGGTCGTGGTGCCGGGCGAGATACGCGCCGGCGACCCGATCGAGGTGGTGCACCGGCCGGACCACGACGTGACGGTCTCCGTCGCCTTCCGGGCCCAGACCGTCGAGCGCTCGCTGCTCCCGTCGCTCATGGTTGCCGGGGACGCGCTCAACCCCGACCTGGTGAAGCTGGCCCGGGATTACCTGGCGAAGCACGGGGGTCAACAACTCCCGGTGTAGTGCGGCTCCGGATCCTCACAACTCCCGGCGTAGGGGCGGTCAACCGAGGGCGTAGGGGAACCGTGGGGGATTCGGGGGCGGCGGGCTCAGGGGCGAGTGGGGGCTCGTCCCTGATGCCCTGGTGGCGGCGGTTTGCGACGCTGGTCGTACGTTCCGGATGGGGCTCGGACGGCGACCGCGAAGAGACCGCGGGAAGGGGGTGGGACAGGGGAACGGTGCATGCGCGGATGGCGCGCGAAGGGCACTAACGTGCCGTCTATGACGACCGCACTGATTACGGGAGCCACTGCGGGCATCGGTGCCGCGTTCGCGCGGCGACTCGCTGCCGATGGACGCAATCTGGTCCTGGTGGCCCGCGACACCGCACGCCTTCGGGAACAGGCCACCGAACTGCACGATCGGCACGGCATCGAGGCGGAGGTGCTGACCGCCGATCTGTCGACGGACGACGGGATCGCCGCCGTCGAGCGTCGGCTCGGTGACCGTAGGAACGCGGTGGACCTGCTGGTCAACAATGCGGGCTTCGGCAACAAGGGCCGCTTCCTCGAAGTGTCGATGGCCGATGAGTTGACGATGCTGAAGGTGCACTGCGAGGCCGTGCTCCGGCTGACGGCGGCGGCGGTCGAGCCGATGCGCGAGCGCGGTAGGGGCGGTGTGATCAATGTGGCGTCGGTGGCGGCCTTCGTACCCCGCGGAACGTACGGCGCGTCGAAGTCGTGGGTGGTCCAGTTCACCCAGGGCGCGGCCCGGGACATGGCGGGTTCCGGGGTGCGGCTGATGGCGCTCTGCCCCGGCTTCGTACGCACCGAGTTCCACCAGCGGGCCGGGATGGGGACGGACAACATCCCGAGCTGGATGTGGCTCGACGCGGACAAGGTGGTGGAGACCGCCCTCGCCGATCTGGCGCGCGGCAAGGCGGTCTCGATCCCCGACCCCCGCTACAAGGCGCTGATGGGAGTGGTGAAGGTGACCCCGCGCGGGCTGTTGGGCGGAGTCACCTCGAAGACCGGAAGGAAGTACGGGCCGCAGTAGGCGCAGGAGCGCAGGGGGGTAGGGGCGCGGTGTGCGCAGGAGCAGCAGTGGGAGGCGTATGGGAGCCGATACGAGTGCGGGCACGAGCGGGGCGCGGCGGCCCGAGGTGTTGTTGGCCATGGGGGTCGGGGTCGCCGAAGGGCTGTTCAGCGAGCGGCACCTCCGGCGGCTGACCGACCTGGCGCGCACCGATCCCCAGGTGATCGCCCATGACCTGACGGCTCCCCCGCCCCGGGTCCGGGCGGCGCTCGCCTCGGCGGAGGTGCTCCTCACCTGCTGGGGAGCGCCCGTGCTGAGCGCCGAGGTGTTGGCCGAGGCGCCCCGGCTGCGCGCGGTGGTGCATGCGGCCGGGTCGGTGAAGGGGCACGTCACCGCGGCCTGTTGGGAACGCGGCCTCGTGGTGTCGTCCGCGGCGGCGGCCAATGCGCTCCCGGTGGCGGAGTACGCGCTCGCCGCGATCCTCTTCGCGGGCAAGCGGGTCCTGCCGGCGGCGCGCCTGCACGAGCGGTTGCGTGCTCGGCACGACTGGCGGGTCGAGTTGGCGGGCGCGGGCAACTACCGGCGCACCGTCGGCATCGTCGGGGCGTCCCGGGTCGGCCGGCGGGTGATCGAGTTGCTGCGCCCCTTCGACCTGGCCGTGCTGCTGTACGACCCGTACGTGAGCGAGGCTGAGGCGGCGGAGCTGGGGGTGGTGCGGGTGGGGCTTGACGAGTTGTGCGGGCGGAGCGACGTCGTTTCGGTGCACGCGCCGGAGCTGCCCGGGACGCGGCGGATGCTGGACGCGCGGCGGCTGGCGCTGTTGCCGGACGGGGCGACGGTGGTGAACACCTCGCGGGGCTCGCTGGTGGACCAGGACGCGTTGGTGCGGGAGTTGGTGACGGGGCGGCTGTATGCGGTGCTGGATGTGACGGACCCGGAGGTGCCGGCTGCCGACTCGCCCCTGTACACCCTGCCGAACGTCCTGTTGACCCCGCACGTCGCCGGTTCGCTCGGGACGGAGTTGCATCGGATGGCGGACTTCGCGTTGGACGAGCTGGAGCGGTACGGGCGGGGGGTGCCGTTCGTGGCGGCGGTCGCTGCGGGGGACCTCGGGCGTTCGGCGTGAGCTGACTCGGTGGCGGGGCGGCCCGCACCGTTCGCGCGAGAGGCGGGAGGCGGGAACGGCGGAGCCCGGTGCCCCCGCGACGGGGGCACCGGGCTCGGTCGCCGAAGGCGAGCGTCAGTGGGAGTGGCCGTGACCGCCGTGGGCGGCCTCCGCCGGCTCCTCTTCCTTCTTCTCGACGACCAGGGTCTCGGTCGTGAGCAGCAGGGAGGCGATGGACGCGGCGTTCTCCAGGGCGGAGCGGGTGACCTTGACCGGGTCGATGACGCCGGCCTTCACCAGGTCGCCGTACTCGCCGGTGGCGGCGTTGAAGCCCTGGCCCTTGTCGAGCTCGGCGACCTTGGAGGTGATGACGTAGCCCTCCAGGCCGGCGTTCTCGGCGATCCAGCGCAGCGGCTCGACCACGGCGCGGCGGACGACGGAGACGCCGGTGGCCTCGTCGCCCTCCTTGCCGAGGTTGCCGTCGAGCACCTTCGCGGCGTGGACGAGCGCGGAGCCACCACCGGAGACGATGCCCTCCTCGACCGCGGCGCGGGTCGCGGAGATGGCGTCCTCCAGACGGTGCTTCTTCTCCTTGAGCTCCACCTCGGTGGCGGCGCCGACGCGGATCACGCACACGCCGCCGGCCAGCTTCGCCAGGCGCTCCTGGAGCTTCTCGCGGTCCCAGTCGGAGTCCGTGGCCTCGATCTCGGACTTGATCTGGGCGACGCGGCCCGCGACGTCCTCGGCGTTGCCGCCGCCGTCGACGATGGTCGTGTCGTCCTTGGTGATGGTGACGCGGCGGGCGGTGCCCAGCACCTCCAGGCCGGCCTGGTCGAGCTTGAGGCCGACCTCCTCGGCGACGACGGTGGCACCGGTGAGGGTGGCCATGTCCTGGAGCATCGCCTTGCGGCGGTCGCCGAAGCCGGGCGCCTTGACGGCCACGGCGTTGAACGTGCCGCGGATCTTGTTGACGACCAGGGTGGAGAGCGCCTCGCCCTCGACGTCCTCGGCGATGATCAGCAGCGGCTTGGAGCCACCCGACTGGATGACCTTCTCCAGCAGCGGCAGCAGGTCCTGGATGGAGGCGATCTTGCCCTGGTTGATCAGGATGTACGGGTCGTCGAGGACGGCCTCCATACGCTCCTGGTCGGTGACCATGTACGGGGACAGGTAGCCCTTGTCGAAGGCCATGCCCTCGGTGAAGTCCAGTTCGAGGCCGAAGGTGTTGGACTCCTCGACGGTGATGACGCCGTCCTTGCCGACCTTGTCCATGGCCTCGCCGATCAGCTCGCCGACCTGCTGGTCCTGAGCGGAGAGCGCGGCGACGGCGGCGATGTCGCTCTTGTCCTCGATGGGACGGGCGGTGGCCAGCAGGTCGTCCGAGACGGCGCGGACGGCGGCGTCGATGCCCTTCTTCAGGGCGGCCGGGGAGGCGCCGGCGGCGACGTTGCGCAGACCCTCGCGGACCAGCGCCTGCGCCAGGACGGTGGCGGTGGTGGTGCCGTCACCAGCGATGTCGTTGGTCTTGGTGGCCACCTCCTTCACCAGCTGGGCGCCCAGGTTCTCGTACGGGTCCTCGATCTCGACCTCGCGGGCGATGGTGACGCCGTCGTTGGTGATGGTGGGAGCGCCGAACTTCTTGTCGATGACGACGTTGCGGCCGCGGGGGCCGATGGTCACCTTGACGGTGTCGGCCAGCTTGTTGACGCCGCGCTCAAGGGCGCGACGGGCGTCCTCGTCGAACTTCAGGATCTTCGCCATGGGAGCGTTACTGTCCTCTTCTGAAATGCGTCTGAATAAGAACCGCGCCCCCAGCGCCCGGACGTGAGTCCCAGTGGGTGCCAGGGGCGCGGATCAAGACAAGCGGTGCGCGGTTTGCTCGGGTCCCGTCGGGGCGAGTCGGAACTCGCCCCGGGGAACCCTCACTGCCCGGCCTAGGCTCGACTTACTTCTCGGCTTACTTCTCGATGATGGCGAGAACGTCGCGGGCCGAGAGGACGAGGTACTCCTCGCCGTTGTACTTGACCTCGGTGCCACCGTACTTGCTGTAAAGCACGACGTCGCCGGTCTTCACGTCGAGCGGCAGGCGCTCGCCGTTCTCGAAGCGACCCGGGCCCACGGCGAGGACGACGCCCTCCTGGGGCTTCTCCTTCGCGGTGTCCGGGATGACCAGGCCAGAAGCCGTGGTCTGCTCGGCGTCGAGCGGCTGGACCACGATGCGGTCCTCGAGCGGCTTGATGGCAACCTTGGAGCTGGCGGTCGTCACGATCCGACCTCCCCCTTCGGAGATCTCACGGGGTTAACTGTCTGAGGTGGCGACCAGGTCGATCCGTCGTCGCGGGTGCCGGACCTGCCCGTCGCTGTGTTGGCACTCTCCTGCGGGGAGTGCCAGAGCCGAGACTATGACCGCGATTAGCACTCGGTCAAGCGGAGTGCCAATTTGCTCGTACGTGGCGGGTCCGAGCAGCTCGCACGCGACGGGTCGCAGCGGCAGCCCCGTCACCGGGGGGCGTGCCGCTCCGGCAGCGGTCCAGGGGTCACCGGGGGCCGCTGCGGGTCGTGGATCCGGTCGAGCAGCCGCGTCGCGGACTCGGCGAGCACCGGGGCGCGCAGGGCGGGCGTACGGGACGGGCGCGCGGTGCGGGCGTCCGGCGCGGGGCGCTCCGACGGGTCCGGGTCGACGGAGACGGCCGGGGCCACGGACCGGGCCGGGTCGACGGACGGCGTACGCGCCGGGGCGCGCCGCTCCCCCACCGGCGCCCCCGGTGCCCCCTGAGCTCCCGGAGCGCCCCCGCCCGCGGACTGCGCGGGCTGGATCGCCCGGCGCCCCAGGCGCTCGATGGGGTCGACGGAGACGGCCGGGTCCACGGACGGCGAGGAGCAGCCGCCGCAGCCGAGCACGACGGCGGCGACCGCCCCCGCCGCCGTACGCCAACCTGCGCCCGGAGCCGGAGCCGGAGCCGGGGCCGGAACCGGGGTTGCGCCCGTCACCGTCCGCGCCGCCGCGGGCTCACACGTAGTCCTCAAGGCGCGCAACGGCGTACCCCTTGTCCGTGACCACCTTCATCACCTGGCGGACCATGTCGGTCATGGAGCCCTTCCAGTCGTCCGCACCCCGGAAGTGGGTCAGGATGATGTCCCCCGGGTGCAGGTCGCGGTCCCACTCCCGCCACTCCATGTGGTCCGGGAACGCCTCCGCCGCCCACAGCGGCACGGCCTTGACGCCGCAGGACTGCGCGGCGCGCAGGGTGTCGCCGTTGTAGTTGCCGTACGGCGGGCGGAAGAGCGGCGGGCGCTTCCCGTAGAGCTTCTCCAGCTTCTCCTGCTGGCCGCAGATCTCCTGCTCCTGGGCGTCGTAGGAGAGCCCGGGCATGTAGCGGTGGTTCAGCGTGTGGTTGTGCAGGGCGGCGCCCTGTTCGCGCATCCGCTTGAAGTAGCCGTAGTCGTCGTCGATCACGTAGTCGCTGAGGAAGGCGCTGTAGGGGATCTGGAGTTCGTCCATCATCCGGAGGAAGTCGGGGTCCTTCTCCACGCCGTCGTCGATCGTCAGGAAGACGATCCTCTCCTTCACCGGCACGGTCGTGAAGACCGGCGGCAGGGACGCCCCGCCTTCGACCTCGAAGCCCTTGCGGGTGGTGATGAACGGCTTGGACGCGGGCGGTTGCGGCGCCGGCAGCGGGGTCTTGGCCAGGCCCCACTTCTGCGCGGCGACCGCCCGTGCCTTCTGGTTCCGCTCGACCCGTTCCACGTACGCGGCGAGCGATCCGGCCGGGCCGGCCTGTTGCGCGGCCCGCTCCGCCTTCTCGATCTGGGACGCCTCGGCCTGCTGGCCGGAGTGCGGGACCGGGCCGTCGCCGCCGTCGCCCGGCGCCTGGAGGCCGCACGCGGAGCCGAGCAGGCCCACCAGGACCGCGCCGGCGAGCGCACCGATCCGCCGCCCCCGGCCCCGGGGCCGCCCCGTCCGATGGATTTGTCTTACTTGTTGCATTTGTCGTACTAGCTGCATGGCGCTGAATCCTGGCAGCACGGCTCCGCAGGACCCGGACGACACCGCCGGCAGGGGCGGACCGTGACCCTCCTGGCCCACAATGGGCCAGGTGAACGACCTCCCCGAACCCCTCGCCGCGCTGCTCTCCGACGAGGGCCGCGACCTGCTCGCCGCGTTGCGCGATCACGACCCGTCCCAGGAGTTGGCGCTCGCGACGCGGCTGCGCCGCGACCACCCGGCCGCGCTGGTCTCGGCGGCGCTGGGGCAGGCGCGGCTGCGGCAGCGGGCGGTGGCCAAGTTCGGCGCGGAGGACGCGTACCGCATGTACTTCACGGCGAACGGCGTGGAGCAGGCCACCCGCGCGCCGGTCGCCGCGTACCGGGCGGCCCGGTTCGCCGCGCTCGGCGTGCGCAGCGTCGCGGACCTGTGCAGCGGGATCGGCGGCGACGCGATCGCGCTGGCCCGCGCGGGCATCCGGGTGCTCGCGGTGGACCGCGACCCGCTGACCGCCGCGACCGTCCGCGCGAACGCCGCCGCGCTGGGGCTGACCGACCTGGTCGAGGTGCGGTGCGCGGACGTCGCCGAGGTGGACACCGCCGGGTACGACGCCGTCTTCGTCGACCCGGCGCGCCGGGGCGGACGCGGCCGGGTCTTCGACCCCGAGGCGTACTCCCCGCCGCTGTCCTGGGCCCTCGACGCGGCCCGGCGCCGGCCGCACGCCGCGCTCAAGATCGCGCCGGGGATCCCGCACGAGCTGGTGCCGGCGGACTTCTCGGCCGAGTGGATCTCGTACGAGGGGGACGTGAAGGAGGCGGTGCTGTGGTTCGGCGCGGGGGCGGGCGGGGCCGTGTCGGCGACCCTGCTGAGCGGGGCGGGCGCGGGTGCGGAGCCGTGCACCCTGGTCGGGCGCGGTCTGCCGGACCCGGCCGTACGGCCCGTGGGCCGCTATCTGTACGAGCCGGACGGCGCCGTGATCCGCGCCCACCTGGTCGCCGAGGTCGCGGCCGAACTGCCGGGCGGGGGGCTGGTGGACGAGACGATCGCGTACGTCACCGCGGACGGGCTGCGGGAGTTGCCGTACGCCACCGCGTACGAGATCACCGACGTGCTGCCGTTCAACCTGAAGAAGTTGAAGGCGCTGCTGCGCGAGCGCGGGGTCGGGGTGCTGACGGTGAAGAAGCGGGGGTCCGCCGTCGAGCCCGAGGAGTTGCGGCGGAAGGTCAAGCCGCAGGGGCCGAACGCGGCGACGGTGTTCCTGACGCGGGTCGCCGGCGCGCCGACGGTGCTGATCGGGCGGCCGGCGCAGCTCTGACGGGACGCCGGCCCGGGGGTCAGCGGTGCGCACCGCCGCGGGCGCGGGCCGCGGGTACGGGGTCGAGCAGGCGCGCCGCCCAACAGTGGTGCGCGACCGCCTTCGCCACGCCCAACAGCCCCGGCACGGCGAGGGCGACACCGGCGCCGAGCGTGTACGTGAAGCGGCTGTACGTCGTGTCGTCGCTGGCCAGGTAGCCGGCGTCGCCACCGGTCGCGGAGGCGGAAGCGGAGATCAGCACGCCCGCGGTGACGAGCGCGAGGGAGACGAGCAGCCAGCACACGGTGATCGCGGCGCGGTTGAAGCGGGCGTCGCCGATCGGGTCGCGGTCCTCGGCGGCCAGTTCCTTCAACTCGGCGCGTACGGAACGGTCCTGGCGGACCCCGCGCACGAGGAACACGGCGGACGGAACGAGGGCGAGCGCGCCGAGGAGGGTCAGGAAGACGGCGAACACGACGGTGAAGGCGTCCACGATGTCGTCGAGCGCGACGAGGGCGGTGCCGACGAGCGCCCAACCGAGTTCGAGTCCGAGGACGAACAGCAGGAGGAGGCCGAGCTTGGCGGGGCCGATGGATCGGCGGGTGAGGTCGTGGAGCGCGTCTTCGCGGAGTTCGCGGGGCGGTGCGGGGTCGCCTGCGGCGGGCGGGGCGGGGTCGCCTGCGGCGGGCGGGGCTGCGGGGGTGTCGCCTTGGGCCGGGGCGTCTCCGTCGGGCGCTGGAGGCTCTGCGCCTTGCGCCGGGGGCTCGCCCTCGTGCGTCGGGACCTGCGCGGCTTGCTTCGGGGGCTTTGCCGGAGCGGGCGGGGATATGCCGGGGGGTGGTGAGGGTGGGGGGTGCGCGGCCATGGGGCGGAGACTACCGGCCGACGCTGACAGATCGTGCAGTCCCGCCCCTGTTCCCGGAGGACGTGATGGTGCCCCCGCGCGCCTAGACCCACCCGCCGTAAGCCCGCGGGGACGCTGGTCTCCGCGGCCCCGGTGGTGGGCTGGCCGCGCAGTTCCGCCCCTCCGTTCCCGGGGGACGTGGGAGACACCCCGGCGCCTCCTGGACACACCCGCCGTAGGCCCGCAGGGCGGGGTTGGTCACCTCGGCCCGGTGGGTGGCTTGTCGCGCAGTCCTGCCCCCTGTGCCCTGCGGGCGTGGGCACCACCCCCAACTCAGCCGCAGGCCAGTGATGGGGCAGCGAAACAGGGGCTGGGGGTCCCCATTCCCTCTGGCGCAGAAAGCAGAACTGCGCGATCAACCCACCACCGAGCCGCAGAGACCAACCCGCCCGCAGGGCAACGGCGCAGGTGTCCAGGAGGCGCTGGGGGGAATCCCCCTGCTCGCGGGGCTGCGCGACAAGCCGCCCGCCGCGCCGGCGTCGCGGCCTACGCCGGGCCGCACGTCGCCGCGCGGGTCAGGAGGAGGGCGCGTTCACGCGCGTTGTGGGTCAGGGCCGCGGCCCTGGTGAATTGGGCGGCGGCCTCCGCCGGGCGGTCGAGGCGGGCCAGGAGGTCGCCGCGGACGCTCGGGAGCAGGTGGTAGTCCTTCAGCGCCGGATCGTCGGCGACCGCGTCCACCAGGGCGAGGGCCGCTTCCGGGCCGTCCGTCATGGAGATCGCGACGGCGCGGTTGAGTTCGACGACCGGGGAGGGGGCGACCGCGGCCAGTTGCCCGTACAGCACTGCGATCGTGCGCCAGTCGGTGTCCTCGTAGCGCACCGCGCGCGCATGGCACGCGGCGATGGCGCCCTGGAGGACGTACGGCCCCGGCGGCGTCCCCGCCGCGGTCGTCAGGGCGCTCGCGCGGGCCAGCGCCTCGAAGCCGCGGTGGATCAGGAGGCGGTTCCAGCGGGACCGGTTCTGGGCGGCGAGCAGCACGGGCCGGCCGTCGGCGTCGGTGCGGGCCGGGACGCGGGACGCCTGGACCTCCAGGAGCGCGTTCAGCCCGTGGACCTCCGGCTCGGCCGGCATCAGCGCCGCGAGTTGGCGGCTGAGCCGCAGCGCGTCCTCGACGAGCCCGGGCCGGACCCAGTCGTCGCCCTTGGTCGCGGAGTACCCCTCGTTGAAGACCAGGTAGATCACGTCGAGCACGGAGCCGAGGCGGGTCGCGCGATCGGGGCCGTACGGCACCTCGAAGGGGACGCCCGCCTTCGCGAGGGAACGTTTCGCCCGGACGATGCGCTGGGCGACCGTCGCCTCCGGGACGAGGAAGGCGCGGGCGATCTCCTCCGTGGTGAGCCCGCCGAGCAGCCGCAGCGTGAGCGCGATCCTGGCGTCCGTCGACAGCACGGGGTGGCAGGCGGTGAAGATCAGCCGCAGCAGGTCGTCGTCGATCTCGTCCGCGTCCGACGGCACCTCGGGCGGCGGGACGTCCTCCAGGGCCCGGCCGACCTCGGCGAGCTTGCGCGCGTACGTCTCCTTGCGGCGTACGAGGTCGATCGCGCGCCGCTTGGCGACGGAGACCAGCCAGGCGCCCGGGTTGTCCGGGACGCCTGATTCCGGCCACTGTTCGAGCGCGGCGACCATCGCGTCCTGCGCGATCTCCTCGGCTATGCCGACGTCCCGGACGACGCGGGCCGCGGCGGCGATGATCCGGGCGCGCTCGATCCTGAATACCGTTTCCACCGCGTTGGTTGCCGTCACGGCCACCCATCAGAGCAGCCGTGATCGACAGCAGCAAGTCGGACCGACCGCCGGGATCGGCCGGCAGGACCGACCGGAAGGATCAGCCGGCGGGACCGGTCGGCGGGATCAGCCCTCGGCGATCTGCCGGACCTCGCAGGTCACGGTGAACGCTTCGTCGTGGACCTGGAGGAAGCGCTTGGCCCACTCCTCGGCCTCCGCCATGTCCTTGCACTGGGAGATGGAGTAGCCGCCGACGACCTCCTTGGTCTCGGTGAAGGGGCCGTCGGTGGTCGAGAGCTTCCCGCCGGACCAGGTGATGCGCTTGCCCTCGGAGGTGGGGGCCAGGCCGGCGGTGTCCAACATGACCCCGGCCTTGGTGATCTCCTGGAACAGGGCGTCCATGCGGGCGGCCATCTCCGGGGAGAAGCCGGCGGCGTGGGTGGGGTCGTTCTCTTCGATGCGGACCAGCGTCAGAAAGCGGGGCATGTCGCGCTCCTCGGTCGTTCGGTGCGCGGGACGTTTCCCGCGCCTCACCCTTGCGTCGAACGACCGACGCCCGGATCGACACCCCCGCGAAAGAATCTCAAAGATCTTTTCGCGGGGCGTCGTCGGCCCGGCCGCTCAGTCGAGGGCCACGGACTCGAAGCGCCAGCGGTGCACGGGGCGGGTGATCAGTTCCGCAGCCGGCTCCGGCAGCTCCGGCAGGTCACCGGCCGCCGCGGGCTCGGCCTCCCACCAGGTGACGACCAGGACCCGGTCGTCACCGGCGCGGAAGGTCTCGCGCCGCAGCGCGGCGCGCGGCAGCTCCTGGGCGCGGGCCCACTCCAGCAGCTCCGCTCCCCGGCCGCGGACCGCCCGGGCCTCCCACATCAAGGCGATCGTCGTCATCGGCGTGATCACTCGATCCTCACGAGTAGAGGTTCTTCTTGCTGATCTCGTGCACATGATCGTGCGAGTGCGCATGCGAGTGCCCGTGACCGTGCCCGTCCCCGTGGTCCGCGGGCACGTGCGGGTCCGTCACCGGCAGCGACGAGTCCGCCGAGAGGTCCAGCGCCGACGCCGGCCGGTTGCGCGCCACCATCTCCGCGCCCAGCGCCGCCACCATCGCCCCGTTGTCCGTGCACAGCTTCGGCCGCGGCACCCGCAGCCGGATGCCCGCCCGCCCGCAGCGCTCCTCGGCCAGCGCCCGCAGCCGCGAGTTCGCCGCCACGCCGCCGCCGATCATCAGGTGGTCGACGCCCTCGTCCAGGCACGCCCGGACCGCCTTGCGGGTCAGCACGTCGACGACCGCCTCCTGGAAGGACGCCGCCACGTCCCGTACCGGCACGTCCTCCCCCGCCGCCCGCTTCGCCTCGATCCAGCGGGCCACCGCGGTCTTCAGGCCGGAGAAGGAGAAGTCGTACGCGGGGTCCCGGGAGCCGGTGAGGCCGCGCGGGAACGCGATCGCCGTCGGGTCGCCCTCCTTCGCCAGCCGGTCGATCACCGGCCCGCCGGGGAAGCCCAGGTCGAGCACGCGCGCGATCTTGTCGAACGCCTCGCCCGCCGCGTCGTCGATGGTGGCGCCGAGCGGTCGCACGTCGCTGGTGATGTCGGGGGCCAGCAGCAGCGAGGAGTGCCCGCCGGAGACCAGCAGCGCCATCGTCGGCTCGGGCAGCTTGCCGTGTTCGAGCTGGTCCACGCAGATGTGGGAGGCGAGGTGGTTCACCCCGTACAGCGGCTTGCCGAGCGCGTACGCGTACGCCTTCGCCGCCGACACGCCGACCAGCAGGGCGCCGGCGAGGCCGGGGCCCGCGGTGACCGCGATGCCGTCGAGGTCGCGCGCCGAGACGCCCGCCTCCGCCAGCGCGCGCTCGATCGTGGGGACCATCGCCTCCAGATGGGCGCGCGAGGCGATCTCGGGGACGACCCCGCCGAAGCGGGCGTGCGCGTCCACGCTGGACGCGACGGCGTCCGCGAGCAGGGTGGTGCCGCGGACGATGCCGACGCCGGTCTCGTCGCAGGAGGTCTCGATGCCGAGTACGAGCGGTTCGTCAGCCATGAATCAACATTCCCTTGCGTTGCCTTGCACCTGGTGCCGCATCACGAGCGCGTCGACGTTGCCGGGCTGGTAGTAGCCGCGGCGGATTCCGATGGGCTCGAAGCCGAAGCGCTCGTAGAGCTTCTGGGCCCTGGTGTTGTCCACCCGCACTTCGAGCAGGACCTCGTCGCACTCGAAGGCGGTGGCGTGTTGGAGCAGGTCGGACAGGAGGCGGGCGCCGAGGCCGGTGCCCCAGCTCGGACGGGCGACCGCGATCGACAGGACGTCGCCGATGCCGCCGACCGCGGCCAGCGCCGCGTACCCGACGATCCGCCCGGCGCCGTCCCCACCGCCGTCCCCACCGGCGTCCCCACCAGCGTCATCGCCGGCTTCCTCACCGGCTTCCTCCTCGGCGACGACGAAGCGGCGGGTGGCGCGCGGGCCGCGCGACTGGGCGAGGTCGGCCCAGAACATCCCGGCCGTCCACGCGTCCTCCGGGAAGAGGTCGTCCTCCAGGACGAGCACCTGCTCGATGTCCCACCAGCGCATCTCGCGCAGGACGACGGCACCCCCGGCGGGCTGCGGATCGTGCGGGTCACTCACTGCGGGGTGACCACCTTGTAGTTCTTCGGGACCTGCGCGTCGGGCCGGCGCAGATAGAGCGGCTGCGGCGGCAGGAACTCCTCGCCGGCCGCCAGCTTCGCCGCGGCGAGCGCCGCGAGGGCGCCGGCGCTGGCGTGCTCCGGCGGCCCGCCCGCCTCGTCGCGGGGGACGTCGGTGAACGCGTCCGGGTACAGCAGCGCGCCCGCGCCCGTCGCCGGGAGGCCGGCGACGGCCGCCGCGATGTCCGCCGGCCGGTCCACCGAGGGCCCGGCCACGCGCTCGCGCGGCGACGCGTAACGCGCCCAGTAGACCTCCTTGCGGCGGGCGTCGGTCGCCACCACGAAGGGGCCGTCGAAACGACCGTCGAACCGGTCGCTGGCGCCGGCGGCGTACGCGATGCCGTCCAGCGTGCAGAGCCCGTACACCGGCACGCCGAGCACCGAGCCGAAGGTGGCGGCCGTCACCAGGCCGACGCGCAGCCCCGTGTACGGGCCGGGGCCGACGCCCACGACGACTGCGGTGACCGCGTCGAGGGTGACGCCGGCCTCGGCGAGGACGCGGTCGACGGCCGGTAGGAGCAGTTCCCCGTGGCGGCGCGCGTCCACGCTGCTGGACTCGGCGACGACGGACGAGCCGTCGTGCAGGGCTGCGGTGACGGCGGGCGTGGCGGTATCCAGAGCGAGCAAGAGCACGCGAACAGCCTACGGCGCCGGCGACCGGGGCACGGCTCACCCTCGAACGGGGGAGCCTGCTGCTACCGTCGCCACGGAAAGCATCAAGTTCGACAGTCGTTCAGTTCGAGAATCGGTCCGTTGGACAGTCGTTCCTTTCGACTGTCGGTCCGGACCGGACTCCCCCGCTCTCGCACGCGAAAGGTGGCGCACGGTGGCACGCAGCTCGGGAATCGTGGCCGGGCTCACGGCGACCGCTCTGGTCGGCGTGTGTTTCCTCGCCTACCAGGCGCAGGCCAGCGTCTCCGACACCAAGGCGAAGCCGGGAGCGAGCACGGCGCCGGCGAAGACCCCGGCCAAGCCCGTCGACCCGCTGCTCCTGCCGGCGAACTCTGGCACCGGCGTACGGGTCGTCTACGCGCTGGAGTCGCGCCGCGTCTGGCTGGTCGAGGCGAAGAACAAGGTGACGAAGACCTTCGAGGTCATGCCGTCGACGGTGCACCCGAAGCCGGGGCAGTACGCGGTGACCTCGCGCTCCGGGCAGGTCCCGGGGTCGGACGGGCTGACGATCGAGCACGTGGTGCGGTTCGCCAAGGCGGACGGGGTCACGGTCGGCTTCAGCGCCGCGGTGGACGGCTCCATGAAGGCGCCGGACCCGAAGAAGAAGACGGGTGGCGTGCGGATGTCGCGCGAGAGCGGCAACGCGATGTGGAGCTTCGCGACGGTGGGCACGAAGGTCGTCGTCCTCCCCTGACGGACCGTCCGCGCGTCGGCGCGACCCGTCTCGCGCCACCGCGAAGTCGCCCGTACGGAGGACCCGTCATCCTGCCGCAAGGGCGCGTCCGGCTAGCCCACGCGGCCCTTTCCTCCGGCAGTAGACGCCGTTCCCCCGCAGGAGCGTTGGTCTCTGCGCCCCGGAGGTCGCCACGATCGCTCAGCTCCTCCCCCTGTGCCCTGCGGGCACGGGGGCACCCCCACCTACGCCCAGAGGGCGTGGGGGGACCCCCAGCGCCCCTGATTCGCTTCCCACCTCATTCACCTGTGGGCTGGCGGCGGAGGCTTTTAGGGGCGCGGGGAACTGCGCGACCAACCCACCACACCGGCCGGAGGTCGCCACGATCGCTCAGCCGGCGCGGCGGGACCGCGCCCCCGCAGAAGGGCTACGCAGCCGTGCGGCGGGATTCCGGGGACGGGGGCTCGCGGCGCGACGCGGCGTCCGGGTCCGCGGCCGGGTCGGACGCGGAGTCGAAGCTTTCGCGCCGCTCCGCCCGCGGCGGCGTGGAGACCGCGCTCGCCGCGGCACAGGCCGCCAGCAGTTCGCGCATGGACGGCGGTCGGGACTCGCGCTCGGATGCCGACATGGCTGCCTCCTGGAGTACGGGGGCCAGATTAGTTAGGTACACCTAACCAAGCTTCCGTACCATGGGACCACGCACGACGGGCCCGACGCAACTTTTTCCCGACGTCTTGTCGGAAAATCCACGGGCCGCCTCAAACATGCCGCGGACGTGCACCGCGACCGGCTCAGACGGACGCCAGGTCCGCGTCCGCCCACCGCGCGCCGTAACCCCGCAGCGTCACCGTCCGCCGGTCGTCGTCGGTGTCGCCCACGACGCGGTGGATCACCACGTGCAGCCGGTCGTCCGACAGGTCCTCGACCTTCCCGTCGCCCCACTCCACCACCACCACCGAAGCGGGCAGCGAGACGTCGAGGTCCAGGTCCTCCATCTCGTCGAGCCCGCCGCCGAGGCGGTACGCGTCGACGTGCACCAGCGCCGGGCCGCCCGTCAACGAGGGGTGGACGCGGGCGATGACGAACGTGGGCGAGGTGACCGCACCGCGCACCCCCAGGCCCTCCCCGAGACCGCGGGTCAGGGTCGTCTTGCCGGCGCCCAACTCGCCCGTGAGCATCACCAGGTCGCCGGGGCGCAGCAGTTTCGCGAGCCGTCGGCCCAGCTCCTGCATCTCGCCCGCGGAGTCCACCGCGCGGCGGTGGTCGACGGCGGGACCGGACGGAGTGGGGGGCGCGGCCGAGGCGTCAGCCGGGCGGTGCGGTGCTTCCATACGGGCCAACGTTAGCCGCTGTCGACCCGGCGCCGACCCGCGCGAGCAGGTCGGCCAGCCGGTCGGTGACCACCTCCGGGTGCTCCAGCATCACCAGGTGCCCGGCGTCCGGCACGATCACCAACTCCGCGTCCGGCAGCAGGTCGGCGATGGCCTCGCTGTGCGAACTGGGGGTGACCAGGTCCCGGTCCCCGGCCAGCGCCAGCACCGGGACCTCCCGGAAGACGGCCAGGGCGAGGGCCTTGTCGTGCTCGTCGAAGGCCGGGTAGAACTCCGCGACCACGTCGATCGGGGTGGACTCGATCATCCGTTCGGCGAACCGGGCGACGGCCGGGTCGACGTCCCGCGACGAGAACGAGTACCGCTTGATCAGCCCGGCGAACAGGTCGGCCGTGGCGCGCCGGCCCCGCTCCACCAGCTCCGTCTGCGAACCGAGGGCGCGCAGCACCCCGGGCAGCACCCGGCGCACCGCGGCGACGCCGGCGACCGGCAGGCCGTAGCTCACCTCGCCGAGCCGTCCGCTGGAGGTGCCGACGAAGGCGGCGCCGACCACCCGGTCCCGCACCAGCTCGGGGTACTGCTCGCCGAACGCCATCACGGTCATCCCGCCCATCGAGTGCCCGGCGAGCACCAACGGGCCGTCGGGCGCCGCCGCGTCGATGACGGCCTTGAGGTCGCGGCCGAGCTGCTCGATGGAGACGGGTTCGCGGTCCGGGCCCTGCTGGGCGGCGCCGCGCCCGGAGCGGCCGTGGCTGCGCTGGTCCCAGTGGACGGTGCGGACCAGGCCGCGCAGGGCGGCGCGCTGGAAGTGCCAGGAGTCCTGGTTGAGGCAGTAGCCGTGGCTGAAGACGACCGTGACGGGCGCGGGGGCGCGGCGGCCGAAGAGCCGGCGGCGGCGCGGGCCGCGGTCCGGGTCGGCCTCGTCGACCTCGTCCACCTCGTAGTAGAGCGTGGTGCCGTCGTCGGCGAGGGCCTTGCCGGGGGTGCCGCGCAGGGCGCCGTAGGGGCCGGTGGCGTCCAGGGCGAGCCGGGCCTTCTTGCGGATGCCGCGGCCGACGGTGAGGCGTTCGATCGCGACGCCCGCGGCCGCGCCCGCGGCGACCGCTCCTATGGCGACCCCGGCGATCCCGGCGCGGCGCCAGGTGCCGGTGGCGGAGGCCGCCGCCGCTGCCGCGACCACGGCGTCCCCCGTGCTGCTCTCGCTCACCGTGCTGCTCCTCGCTCGTCCCCGGCCTGGTCCTTCAGAAGCTGACCCTTCGAGGCGCCTCCGCCTCAGCGGGCCTCGGCGCCTTAGCCTCCATTTCCTCGATCAGGCGTTCTCATGCACGGTCGGGCCGACCGCCGGTGCGGGCAGTTCGTTGAGGTGGACGCGCGGCACCCGCTTGCCGATGCGGGTGACGATCTCGTACGCGATGGTGTCCGCGGCCCGCGCCCAGTCCTCCGCGGTCGGCTCGCCGCGGTCGCCGGCGCCGAAGAGGACCGCCTCCGCCCCCTCCTGCACCTTGCGTCCGCCGAGGTCGACCACGAACTGGTCCATGGCGACGCGGCCGGCGACGGTGCCCCGTTCGCCCCCGACGAGGACGGGGCCGCGGCCGGAGGCGTGCCGCGGGATGCCGTCCGCGTAGCCGACCGGAACGAGCGCGAGGGTGGTCTCCTCGGCGGTGGCGTACGTGTGTCCGTAGCTGACGCCGTGGCCGGCGGGCACCCGCTTGACGAGGGCGACGTGGGCGACCAGCCGCATCACGGGCCGCAGCCCGAGCTCCTGGTGGGTGCCGACCTCCGGGGACGGCGAGACGCCGTACATCGCGATGCCGGTCCTGACCAGGTCGAAGTGGGACTCGGGGAGGGTGAGGGTGGCCGGGGAGTTCGCCAGGTGGCGGACCTCGGGGTCGATCCCCTCGCCCTCCGCGTACGCCAGCATCTCGCGGAAGGCGTCGAGCTGGTGGCGGATCGAGGGGTGGCCGGGCTCGTCGGCGCAGGCGAAGTGGGACCAGACGCCGGTGACCTTGACCGCGCCCTCGGCTTCGGCGGCGCGGGCGGCGGCGACCAACTCGCGCCAGTCGGCGGGCTGGCAGCCGTTGCGGCCGAGGCCGGTGTCGGCCTTGAGCTGGACGCGGGCGGTGCGGCCGGACTCGCGGGCCGCCGCGACGACCTCGCTCAGCGCCCACATGCCGCTGACGCCCATGTCGAGTTCGGCTTCGATGCCCTCGCGCCAGGGGCCGCCCGGCGTCCACAGCCAGCACATCAGCCGGGAGTCGATGCCGGCGGCGCGCAGCGCCAGCGCCTCCTCGGGGGTGGCGGTCGCGACCCAGGTGGCGCCGGCCTGGAGGGCGGCCCGGGCGCAGGGCACGGCGCCGTGGCCGTACCCGTCCGACTTCACCACGGCCATCAGGGCGGCGCCGCGGGCGCGGGCGCGCATCGTCTCGACGTTGGCGCGCAGGGCCGCCAGGTCGATCTCCGCCCGGGCCCGGGGGTCGCGGGCGTGTCGGGGATGTGTGGTGGTCGGTGTGCTTTTCATCGGGCCCAGTCTCTCAGGCACCGCCGCGCCGCTGCTCGGGCGACTCCCGGTTCCCACCGGCGGCGGTGTTTGCTCGGTCGGGTCCGCCGACCGAGCGGTACGGCTCGGGTACCGGTCGGCGGCGCACCTCATGGCACGGCGGTGCGCGCCCTTGCGCAGCAGCCGGGCGGCCGGGACCGACGCGGGCGGCACCGGCGTGCCGTACGGGTCAGGCGCGTGCGCTCGTCACGCGTCCCGTACGTCCTGCCAGGCGCGGCCCAGTCCCTCCGCCACTTCGTAGGACGTCACGGGGACGCCTTTGGATGCGGCGTGCCGGGCGGCGAGTCCGTGCAGGTACGCCGCGGCCGATCCGGCGTCGCGGGCGGTGAGCCCGGCGGCGAGCAGGGAGCCGGCGAGGCCGGCGAGGACGTCGCCGCTGCCGGCCGTCGCCAGCCAGGGCGTCCCCATGGCGTTGACCCGTACGGGTGAGCGGGGGTCGGGGTCGGCGACGAGGGTCGTGGACCCCTTGAGCAGCACGGTCGCTCCGTAGCGGCCCGCCAGTTCGCGCACCGAGGCGAGCCGGCGCGCCTCCACGTCCGTGCGGGCGCCGCCGAGCAGCGCCGCGGCCTCGCCGGCGTGCGGGGTGAGCAGGGTGGGCGCGGCGCGGGCGCTCAGCCGGTCCGGGTCGACCCGGCGCAGCCCGTCGGCGTCGACGAGCACGGGCACGTCGGAGTCGAGCACCGCGTCGACGGCGTCCAGGTCGTCCCCGAGGCCGGGCCCGACGATCCACGCCTGGACGCGGCCGGCGCGCTCCGGCGGCCCGGCGTGGACCAGGGTCTCGGGGAAGCGGGCGATGACGGCGTCGGCGGCGTGGCCCACGTACCGCACCGCCCCCGCGCCGCCGCGCAGCGCGCCGGCGACCGCGAGCACCGCGGCGCCGGGGTAGCGGGCCGAGCCGGCGACGACGCCGACGACGCCGCGGCGGTACTTGTCGCTGGTGGCGTCGGGCTCGGGCAGCAGCCGGGCCACGTCCCGGTGTTGCAGCGCCTCCAGCGCCGGGACGGAGGGCAGCACGGCGTCCAGCCCGATGTCGACCGGCCGCACCGCGCCGGCGAGGGTGTGCGCGGGGTCGACGAGGAGCGCCGGCTTGTACGTGCCGAAGGTGACGGTGAGGTCGGCGGGCACGGCTTCCCCGTGGACCTCGCCGCTGTCGGCCTCGACGCCGCTCGGCAGGTCGACGGCGACGACGACCGCGTTCGAGCCGCGGGCGGCGCGCACGACGGGGACGGCGTCGGGGCGCAGCCCGCCGGTGCCGCCGATGCCGGTGATGCCGTCGAGCACCAGGTCGGCGGCGGCGAGCACGTCGAAGGGGTCGTCGTGTGCGCCGACGGCGCGACCGCCGGCGGCGGTGAGCGCGGCGAGGCCGCCCGGGTGGGTGCGGTCGGGCGCCAGCAGCACGGCGTGCACGCCGGCGCCGCGGCGGGCGAGGCGGGCGCCGGCGTACAGCGCGTCGCCGCCGTTGTCGCCGCTGCCGACGAGGACCACGACGCGTGCCCCGTACACCCGTCCCAGTAGTTCGGCGCAGGCGGCGGCCAGTCCGGCGGCGGCGCGCTGCATGAGCGCACCGTCGGGGAGGCGGGCCATCAGTTCGGCCTCGGCGCGGCGGACGGTGTCCACGGTGTGGGCGGTACGCATGGTTCCGAGTCTGCACCAGGAGGGGCCGCGGCGCGCTGTGAGGCCCAAGTGGGGCCGGGCCCGACGTAGTTGTCCGTGCGAGACCCGGCTCCGGCGCGGGTCGCCCGGGCTGCGAGCACGGGGTTGACGGCATCTCAAGTCGAACTTAGGTTTGCCTTACCTAACCGGCCGCTTCTCCGGCCGTCCACCTGCGAAAGGTGTCCTCACCCATGCGCTCTGCCGCTCGCCCCACGCCCCGCACCGCCGTTCGCACCACCGCCCGCGCCGGCGTCGCCCTGCTCGGTGCCACCGCCCTCACGCTCGGCCTGGCTTCGTCCGCATCCGCGGCGACCGTCACCAGAACGGTGACCGACGGCGCGACGTACAACCTCTCCCTGACCGCGCCGAGCACCGCCGCCGCGGCCGGCCAGAACGTCACCGTGAGCGGCAGCGGCTACAACCCGACCCAGGGCGTGTACGTGGGCCTGTGCGCCGTCCCCGCGGGCGTGGACGTCGGCAACCCGGCCACGTGGAACTCCAAGCCCACGCCGTGCCTGGGCGGTCAGGACCAGTCGGGCACCACCGGCGCTTCGCACTGGGTCAACAGCGACTGGTGGTGGATGGCGCCGAACAACTCCTCGCCGTACACCGTCTCGAACAACCGCGGCAGCTTCTCGGTGCAGATCCACGTCAAGGCGCAGGTCTCGGCGGGCGTCACCTGCGGTCAGTCCGGGGTGACCTGTGCGATCGTCACCCGCGCCGACCACTTCGACACCAACGACCGCAAGTACGACGTGTACGTCCCGGTGACGTTCTCGTAAGCCATGCCCGACACCCGTCCCACGGGCGCCGCAGGCCCCGGTCGCGTCCGCCGCCTCATTCGGCGGTGCGCGGCCGGGGCCGTGGCCGCGCCCCTGCTGCTGTTCGCCGCGGCCACGGCTGCCCCTTCCGCCGCTTCCGCCGCTTCGGCCCCCGCCGCGTCGCCTGCTGCATCGCCCGGCGAGGCCACCGGACCCACCGGCCAGAAGCTGACCGTCTCCGCGACGCAGGACATCGACCCCGCCGGGCAGAAGGTCACCGTCACCGGCACCGGCTACGACGTCGCCAAGGGCATCTACCTCGCCGTCTGCCACGTCCCCGAACCCGGCAAGGAACCGAGCCCCTGCCTCGGCGGCACCGACTTCTCCGGCGCCTCGGGCTCCTCGTACTGGATCTCCAACAACCCGCCCGACTACGGCCGGGACCTCGTCAAGAAGTTCACCGTCGGCGCCGACGGCAAGGGCGGCTTCACGCTGGAGCTGACCGTCAAGGCCAAGGACAGCAGCGCCGACTGCACCCGGGCCCGCTGCGCCGTCGTCACCCGCGCCGACCACACCCATCTGGCCGAGCGGGACCAGGACGTCGTCGTCCCGGTCGCCTTCGCCGCCGGCGGCGGGACGCCGACGCCGGAAGTCCCGCCGGGCACCGTGCGCCACCAGACCGTGCGCACCCTCGCACCGGCCGGCGGCGCGGCGCAGCACGTGGCCGTCGACCCGAAGGCGGGCCGGCTGTACGTCGCCGTCGACAGCGGCAGCGCACGCCGGCTCGTCACGTACGCCACCGGCGAGGTCGTCGGCGCGCCCGTCCCGCTGCCCGCCGCGGTCACCGCGATGGCGCTGGACACCGGGGCGCGCACCCTGCACCTGGCGCTCGGCAACCGCATCGCCACGTACCACACGGCGAGCGGACGCCTCACCGACGGCCGGGCGGAACTGCCGGGCAACGTCAACCTGCTGGCCGTCGACCCGAAGGCCGGACGCTTGTACGTAGCCGTCCAGCCCACGAAGTCGGTGGCGGTGTACGACACCGGGACCTGGCGGTCCGTCGGCGCGCCGGTCGCCTATCCGTGGCCGGTGGCCGGGCTCGCCGTCGACACCGCGGCGGGCCGCGGCTACACGACGTACGTCGGCCCGAACACCTCGACGAGCCCCATGACCTTCTTCAACATGCTGAACGCGGTCGACGGGCGGACCGGGAAGGCCGTCGGCACCCCGCTCAGCCTCGGCACCACCGCGCTCGGCAGCATGGGCGTCACCGTCGACCCCACCACCCGCACCGGCTACGTCGCCAACCTGGCGGCCGGCACAGTCTTCTCCGTCGACCTGGCGGCGAACAAGGTGACCGGCACGCTCGCGGTCGGCGCCAACCCGAAGGCGCTGGCGTACGACGCGACGACCCGCACGCTGTACGCGGCCCAGACCACGGCGCCGACGGTCGCGGCGGTCGACGTGCGCAAGGGCGCGATCAGCGAGGCGCTGAAGGTCGGGGACCGGCCGTCCGCGCTGGCCCTCGACGACCGGACGCACACGCTGTTCACGGTCGCGGACGGCAAGGTGACCCAGACGCAGCGCCAGGTCTCCCCCGCGGTGACCGCGGCACCGAAGCCGACCACGGTCACCGCCGGCCGGCAGGCCGTCTTCACCGCGTCCGGCACGGGCACGCCGGCGCCGGCCGTGAGCTGGGAAGTGAGCGCGGACGGCACGTCGTGGCAGCGCGTCGCCGGGGCGGCGGGCACGGGTCGAACGCTGACGTTCAAGGCGACGGAGCGGCATGACGGCAACCGGTACCGGGCGGTGCTGTCGAACGCGGTGGGTTCGACACGGACACAGCCGGCGGTCCTGAAGGTGACGGCGGCGCCTGTGCGTCCGTCGCCGCCGCCGTCGGCCGACCCGCCGTCGTCTGACCCGCCGGTCGGGGACCCGCCGTCCACCACGATCGGTGGCACCGGCGGGGGCCTCGCGCCGGCGGGCGGCGAGGGCGGCGGCGGCTCGCTCGCCGCGACGGGCTCGACCGCGCTCCCGCTGGCGGCAACGGCGGCGGCGCTGACGGCGGCGGGCGCGTCGCTTGTCCTCCTCCACCGCCGCGCCCGTCGGTAGAGCCGCGGCCCTGACAAACCCGCCGTTCCCCTACGGGTGCTCCTGACCCGCCCGCCCGGTCCGTGACGGGGGCACGGCACCCCCGCGCCACCTGACCAACCCGCCGTAATCCATACGGACGTTTGGTCTCCGCGCCCCGGTGGTGGGTTGTTCGCGTAGTTCCGCCCCCTACGCCCAGAGGGCGTGGTGGTACCCCCAGCGCCCCTGTTTTGCTGCCCCCGTCTCTTGAGTGCGGGCCGGGGCAGGGGGTTTTCAGGGGCGCTGGGGGTAGGGGGCGGAACTATGCGAACAACCCACCACCGGCCGGTAGAAACCAACCAGCCCCGCAGGGCGCAGGGGGATGGTGCGCGAGAACCGTCTACGGTCCGCGGAGAGCGACTCGACCCGCCGCCCGGGCGCGCCGGAGGGCGAGTGAGCCGAAGGGGTGCGCGGGGGAGTAAGGGAGAACACGCGCAGGCCGTGAGGTACGAACGGCTGAGCATGATCGACCGTCGAGCACGCTAAAGCACCCCGGAGGCGAACCGAGCCACCAAAAAAGCGGCTAGCCCTCTGCGATCACCACCGCCGAGGCCACCCCCGCGTCGTGGCTCAGCGACACGTGCCACGACCGCACCCCCAGCGCCTCCGCCCGCGCCGCCACCGTCCCCCGCACCCGCAGCCGCGGGCGGCCCGAGTCCTCCACGTACACCTCCGCGTCCGTCCACAGCAGGCCCGCCGGCGCGCCCAGCGCCTTCGCCACCGCCTCCTTCGCCGCGAAGCGCGCCGCCAGCGAGGCGTAACCGCGCCGTTCGCCGCTCGGCAGCAGCAACTCCCGCTCCAGGAAGAGCCTCGTCGCCATGCCCGGCGTACGCCGCAGCGACGCCGCGAACCGGTCGATCTCGGCGACGTCGATCCCCACCCCGATAATCATCTGCTCACTCCACCGTCACGGACTTCGCCAAATTGCGCGGCTGATCGACCTCATTGTCCCGGGCCGTCGCCAACTCGCACGCGAAGACCTGCAACGGCACGGTCGCCACCAGCGGCTGGAGCAGCGTCGGCGTCACCGGCACCCGGATCAGGTGGTCCGCGTACGGCACCACCCCCTCGTCGCCCTCCTCCGCGATCACGATCGTCCGCGCCCCGCGCGCCCGGATCTCCTGGATGTTGGAGACGACCTTGTCGTGGAGGACGGAGCGTCCGCTCGGCGACGGCACCACCACGACCACCGGCAGCCCCGGCTCGACCAGCGCGATCGGCCCGTGCTTCAACTCGCCCGCGGCGAAGCCCTCGGCGTGCATGTACGCGAGTTCCTTCAGCTTCAGCGCGCCCTCCAGCGCCACCGGATAGCCCACGTGCCGCCCCAGGAAGAGGACGGTGTCCTGGTCGGCGAGGGAGCGCGCGAGCTCCCGTACCGGCTCCATCGTCGACAGGACCCGCTCCACCGCCTCCGAGCTGCGGGCCAGGTCCCGGACGACGGTGCGGACCTCGTCGCCCCAGGTCGTGCCGCGCACCTGCCCCAGGTAGAGCGCGACGAGGTAGCAGGCCACCAGTTGGGTGAGGAACGCCTTCGTCGACGCGACGGCGACCTCCGGCCCGGCGTGGGTGTAGAGCACCGCGTCCGACTCGCGCGGGATCGTCGAGCCGTTGGCGTTGCAGATCGCCAGCACCTGCGCGCCCTGCTCCCGCGCGTGCCGCACCGCCATCAGCGTGTCCATGGTCTCGCCGGACTGCGAGATGGCGATCACCAGGGACCGCCGGTCCAGGATCGGGTCCCGGTAGCGGAACTCGCTCGCCAACTCCACCTCGCACGGGATGCGGGTCCAGTGCTCGACGGCGTACTTGGCGATCAGCCCGGCGTGGAAGGCGGTGCCGCACGCCACGACGACGACCTTCTCCGTGGACCGCAGCACCGACGCCGGGATGCGCACCTCGTCCAGCGTCAGCGCACCGTCCTCGTCGATCCGGCCGAGCAGGGTGTCCGCCACCGCCTTCGGCTGCTCGGCGATCTCCTTGAGCATGAAGGACGGGTAGCCGCCCTTCTCGGCCGCGGAGGCGTCCCAGTCGACGTGGTACGGCCGTACGTCCGCGGGCGCGCCCTCGAAGTCGGTGACCCGGACCCCGTCCCGGCGCAGCTCCACCACCTGGTCCTGGCCCAGTTCGATCGCGGAGCGGGTGTGGTCGATGAAGGCGGACACGTCGGACGCGAGGAAGGACTCGCCCTCCCCCACCCCCACCACCAGCGGAGAGTTGCGGCGCGCCCCGACGACCGTGTCGGGCTCGTCCGCGACCACCGCGACCAGGGTGAACGCCCCCTGGAGCCGTCGGCACACCTGCCGCATGGACTCCGTCAGGTCGCCGCAGGACGAGAAGGATTCGGCGAGCAGGTGCGCCACGACCTCGGTGTCCGTCTCGGACGCCAGGTCGTGGCCGCGGGCGGCCAGCTCGGCGCGGAGCGCGGCGAAGTTCTCGATGATGCCGTTGTGGACGACGGCGACCCGGCCGGAGTTGTCGAGGTGGGGGTGGGCGTTCGCGTCGTTCGGCGCGCCGTGGGTGGCCCAGCGGGTGTGTCCGATCGCCGTGGAGCCGGTCGGCAGCGGCCGCTCGACCAGCGCCTTCTCCAGGTTGACGAGCTTGCCGGCGCGCTTGGCCGCGGCGAGCCCGCCGTCGGCGAGCACGGCGACGCCCGCGGAGTCGTAGCCGCGGTACTCCAGCCGCCTCAGCCCGGCGACGACCACGTCGAGCGCCGACTGACCACCGACATAACCCACGATTCCGCACATATGGCGCAGCCTACGTCCGCGGCGTCGCACGGCCCGGGTGCGACCCGGACGGCACCCGCCGGCCACCCGCGTGACCGATCGGACGTCCGCGCGCCCCGGCGGCACCCCCGTGCCGCACCGCCACCCGCGTGACCGAGCACACGACCCGCGCCCCAGCAGGTTCCCCGACAATGTCCGTGTGATCACGTCGCCGCCGAACAACACCCACCGCCGGGCCACCGAGCACGCGGCCACCCCGTACGTCGACCTGACCCGCGCCGAGTGGAGCGCCCTGCGCGACCGGACTCCGCTGCCGCTGACCGCCGACGAGGTGGAGCAGTTGCGCGGGTTGGGCGACGTGATCGACCTGGACGAGGTGCGGGACGTCTATCTGCCGCTGTCCCGGCTGCTGAACCTGTACGTACGGGCCACCGGCGAGCTGCGCGGTGCGCTCAACACCTTCCTGGGGTCGGCCGGCGGCGGCCAGGGCGCGCAGCGCGGCACGCCGTTCGTCATAGGGGTCGCGGGCTCCGTCGCCGTCGGCAAGTCGACGGTCGCCCGGCTCCTGCGCGCGCTGCTGGCGCGCTGGCCCGAGCACCCGCGCGTGGAACTGGTCACCACGGACGGGTTCCTGCTGCCGATGAAGGAGCTGAAGGCCCGCGGGCTGATGTCGCGGAAAGGTTTCCCCGAGTCGTACGACCGACGCGCCCTGACCCGTTTCGTCGCCGACATCAAGGCGGGCAAGGACGAGGTGACCGCGCCCGTCTACTCGCACCTCACGTACGACATCGTCCCCGGCGAACGCCTGGTGGTGCGCCGCCCCGACATCCTCATCGTCGAGGGCCTGAACGTGCTCCAGCTGGCGCTGCCGGGCAAGGACGGCCGCACCCGGGTGGGGCTCGCGGACTACTTCGACTTCTCCGTGTACGTCGACGCCCGCCCGGAGGACATCGAACGCTGGTACCTCAGCCGCTTCCGGGCGCTGCGCGAGACCGCGTTCCGGGACCCCTCCTCGTACTTCCGCAAGTACACGCAGGTCTCCGAGGAGGAGGCGCTGGAGTACGCCCGCACGATGTGGCGCACCATCAACAAGCCCAACCTGCTGGAGAACGTGGCGCCGACCCGGGGCCGTGCCACCCTGATCCTGCGCAAGGGCCCCGACCACAAGGTCCAGCGGCTCTCCCTGCGCAAGCTCTGAGGAGTCCGGCGTGCTGCACGTACGACTGATCACCCCCGCCGACCGCACCGACGAGGTCGTCCGGCTGATCGAGGCCACCCCGGGCACCGCCCACGTGGCGGTCCTCCCGGGCGCCGCCCGCAATCCGGCGGGCGACGTGGTCATGTGCGACGTGGCACGCGAGGCCGGGGACCTGTTGATCGGCGGCCTGCGCGCCCTCGGCGTCGACGAGAAGGGCTCGATCGCGGTCGACGACATCGACCTCTCGCTCTCCCGCCGTGCCGCCAAGGCGGAGGCCGAGGCCCCCGGCGAGGCGGCGGACGCGGTGCTGTGGGAGCACCTGGAGGACGCCACCCACGAGGAGTCCACGCTCTCCGCCACGTACCTCGCCTTCATGACGGTCGCCACGATGATCGCGGCCTGCGGCGTCGTCCTGGACAACGCGATCCTCATCGTCGGCGCGATGGCGGTCGGCCCGGAGTTCGGCCCCCTGGCCGGCATCTCCACCTCCCTGGTCCGCCGCACCCCCCGGCTGGCCGTCCGCTCGCTGCTCGCCCTGCTCGTCGGCTTCGCCACCGCGATGGTCGTCACGGTCGGCTTCAGCCACCTGATGACCGGCCTCGACCTCTTCCACGCCGCCGACCTGGAAGCCCCCCGCCCCAACACCAACTTCATCTACCAGCCGGACGCCTTCTCCTTCGTCGTCGCCATCCTCGCGGGCATCGCCGGCACCCTCTCCCTCACCTCCGCGAAGTCCGGCGCGCTGGTCGGCGTCGCCATCTCCGTGACGACGATCCCGGCGGCGGCGAACGCGGCGGTCGCCTTCAGTTTCGACGAGTACCGCCAGGCGTGGGGCTCCACCGAACAACTCCTCCTCAACCTCTTCGCCATCGTCCTCGCCGGCACCCTGACCCTGCTGGCCCAAAAGATCTTCTGGGCACCGCGCAAGCGATGACCGCCCGGGCGCACGTCACCGGGGCCTCCCCGTCGCCCGCCCGCACGCGCGCACGTAGTCCTGCACCAACTCGCGGCGGTCGTCCGCGCGCCAGGCCAGGGCGAAGCGGCTGGGGGCGAGGTCGGGGACCGGGCGCGTGGTGACCTGGCCGAGGGTGATCAGGGGGGCGTTGCCCGCCGCCAGGAGCACCACGCCGAGGCCGGCGACCAGGGCCTCGTACGTCTCCTCTGCGCTCGCCACCTCCGCGCCGATGCGTGGCGGGCGGCCGGCGCGGGCGTCGAGGGCGAGCCAGTAGTCGCGCAGCGGGCCGGCGCTCGCGGGGAGGGCGAGGAAGGGCTCGTCCAGCAGGTCGGCGAAGGGGACCTCGGGGCGGGCGGCCAGCGGGTGGCCCTCGGGGAGGGCGACCAGCCGGGGTTCCTCGGCGACCACGAGCCATCGGTAGCGCTCCGGGTCGGGCAGCGGCAGCCAGACGAACGCGGCGTCGCTGGAGCCGTCGGCGAGGCCCGCGGTCGGATCCTGCCAGGTGACCTGGCGCAGCGACACCCGGGCGTCGGGGCGGGCCGCGGTGAAGCGGGAGCGGATCGCCGGCAGGACGCCGCCGCGCCCGGGGCTGGTGCTCATCCCGAGGACGAGGACGGCGGCCCGGTCGGCGACGGCCCGGGCGACCGCGTCCCGCGCCCCGTCCCACTCGGCGAGCATCCGCCGGGCGTACGGCAGGAGCGCCGCACCGACCTCGCTGAGGCGCACCTCGCGCCGGTCGCGCTCGAACAGCGCGGCGCCCACCTGTTTCTCCAGCATTCTGATCTGCTTGCTCAGCGCGGGCTGCGAGACGTACAAGCGCTCGGCCGCGCGGGTGAAGTGCAGCTCCTCGGCGACCGCAACGAAGTACCTCAGGTCCCGTCCGTGAACGTCCATAACCATCGGCTATCACGACACGTCTTGGACGGACAACTGCCTTTCGCTGCACGGTGGTTCACACGATCGACGGGACGACGGAACGACAGAGGGAGCAGCACATGAACAGGGTCTGGCTGGTCACCGGTGCGAGCAGCGGCTTCGGACGGGCCGTCACCGAGGCCGCGGTGGCCGCCGGTGACGTCGTGGTCGCCGCCGCCCGCCGCACCCCGCTCCTGGACGACCTCGTCGCCGCCCACCCCGACCAGGTCGAGGCGCTGCCGCTGGACGTCACCGACACCACGGCCGTGCGGGCCGCGGTGGACGGCGTGGTGTCCCGGCACGGGCGCATCGACGTCCTGGTGAACAACGCCGGACGCGGCCTGGTCGGCGCGGTCGAGGAGACCACCGACGAGGAGCTGCGGGACCTGATGGACCTGCACTTCTTCGGCCCGGTCGCACTCACCCGGGCCGCGCTGCCGCACATGCGCCGCCGCGGCTCCGGCGCCGTCGTGCAACTGTCCAGCATGGGCGGCCGGTTCGCGTTCGCCGGCGTCGGCGGCTACTGCGCCACCAAGTTCGCTCTGGAAGGGCTCTCCGAAGCCCTGGCCGCCGAGGTCGCCCCGCACGGCATCCGGGTGCTGATCGTCGAGCCCGGCGCCTTCCGCACCTCCTTCGCCGGCGCCGGCGCGCTCCAGCAGTCCACCGCGCTGGACGCCTACGAGGAGACCGTGGGACCGGTCCGCGCCGGCCTCGCGGGCGGCAGCGGCCGGGAGCCCGGCGACCCGGCCAAGGCCGCCGCCGCGATCCTCACCGCGCTGGACTCCGACGAGCCCCCGCTGCGGCTGCCGCTCGGCAACGACGCCGCGGACGCGATCACCGCCCAACTCGACCGCGCCCGCACCGAACTCCGCGTCTGGGAAGGACTCGCCCGCTCCACCGACTTCGACGCCTAGACCGCCTCCGGAACGTCCCGCCCCCTGCGCGGGTGGACGCAGCGAAGCGCCCTACGCCCCGGGGCGCGTACGGTGCCGGAAACCCGACGCCGAAGCGAGGTCCCGCCCGGATGCAAACCGCACTCCCCGCCCGCCTGGCCGCCCACCGCAAGGTCGCCACCGCCCTCGCCCCGCTCGGCGACCGCCGGCTCGCCGAGTTGCTGTCCGGGGCCCGCCCCCTCGGCTCCGGCATCGGCGGCACGTCCGCCCTGCTGGAGGTGGACGGGGTGCCCGTCTTCGTCAAGCGCGTCCCCCTGACGGACACCGAGCGCCGGCCCGAACACCGGCACTCCACCGCGAACCTCTTCGGCCTCCCGCCGTACTGCCAGTACGGCATGGGCGCCCCCGGCAGCCCCGGCTTCGGCGCCTGGCGCGAACTCGCCGCCCACACCGCGACCACCACCTGGGTGCTCACCGGCGGCCCCGACTGCTTCCCGCTCACGCACCACTGGCGGATCCTGCCGGACGCCCCGCCCGCGCTCCCCGACGAACTCGCCGACGTGGACCGCGCCGTCGACTACTGGGGCGACGGCGTACGGCGGCGCATCGAGGAGCTGGCGCGGGCCTCCGCGAGCCTGGTGCTCTTCCTGGAGCACGTCCCCCGCACGCTCCACGACCACCTCGCCGAAGAGCTGCGCTCGGGCGACGAGCAACGCGCCGACGAGGCCGTACGACGGGCGGAGCGGCAACTCGCCACCGGGGTCGCCGCCATGAACGACCACGGGCTGCTGCACTTCGACGCACACTTCCGCAACGTCCTCACCGACGGACGCCGCCTGTACTTCGCCGACTACGGCCTCGCGCTCTCGTCCCGCTTCGGCCTCTCCCCCGCCGAGGCCGACTTCCTCGCCGCGCACGCCACCCACGACCGCGCGTACGCCCTGAGCTATCTGGTGAACTGGCTGATCACCACCGTGTACGGGCACGACCGCACGGAGCGCGAAGCGCTCGTCCACGCCTGCGCGCAAGGGGAACGGCCACCGGACGGCCCCGCCGCGGTCCGGGCCGTGATCGAACGTCACGCGCCGATCGCCGCCCTCGTCACCGACTTCTACGGCAGGTTCACCGACGGCAGCCGCGAGACCCCCTACCCCGCCGAAGCAATCGGCCGGGCCCTGAAGAGCCCTGACGCCCTGACGCCCTGACGCCCTGACGCCCTGACGCCCGCAGACGCACGAAGGGGCCCGCACCGTCACCGGTGCGGGCCCCTTCACGACCGAAAACTAGCCGAGCGCCGACTTCACCGCGTCCGCCAGCCGCTCCGCGACCGCCCGCGCCTGCTCCAGGTCGGCCGCCTCGACCATGACCCGTACCAGCGGCTCCGTACCGGAGGGCCGCAGCAGTACGCGACCGGTCGCGCCCAGCTCCCGCTCGGCCTCCGCGACCGCGGCCGCCAGCTCACCGGAGGTGCGGACCCGGGACTTGTCGACGTCCGGAACGTTGATCAGCACCTGCGGCAGCCGCTCCATCACCGCGGCCAGCTCCGCCAGCGAACGGCCCGTCGCGGCCACCCTCGCCGCCAGCATCAGCCCGGTCAGCGTGCCGTCGCCGGTCGTCGCGTGGTCCAGCACGATGACGTGGCCGGACTGCTCGCCGCCGAGCGCGTAACCGTGCTCCTTCATCGACTCCAGGACGTAGCGGTCGCCCACCGCCGTCTGCACCAGCGCCAGGCCCTCCCGCTCCATGGCGAGCTTGAAGCCCAGGTTCGACATCACGGTCGCCACCACGGTGTCGCCGCGCAGCGTGCCCGCCTCGCGCATCGCCAGCGCGAGCACCGCGAGGATCTGGTCGCCGTCGACCTCGTCGCCGGCGCCGTCGACGGCCAGGCAGCGGTCCGCGTCGCCGTCGTGCGCGATGCCGAAGTCCGCACCGTGCTCGACCACGGCCGCCCGGAGCTGCTCCAGGTGGGTGGAGCCGCAGCCCTCGTTGATGTTCAGCCCGTCGGGGGCCGCGCCGATCGTGATGACCTCGGCACCGGCCCGGGCGAACGCCTCCGGGGAGACCCGGGACGCCGCGCCGTGCGCCTCGTCGAGGACGACCTTCAGACCGTCGAGCCGGTTCGGGAGCACCGCGACGAGATGGGCGACGTACTTGTCGAAGCCCTCGTCGTAGTCGCTGACCCGGCCGACGCCGGCGCCGGTCGGCCGGTCCCACGGCGCGCCGGTGCGGTGCTGCTCGTACACGGTCTCGATGCGGTCCTCCAGCTCGTCGGCGAGCTTGTGGCCGCCGCGGGCGAAGAACTTGACGCCGTTGTCGGGCATGGCGTTGTGACTGGCGGAGAGCATCACGCCGAGGTCGGCGCCGAGGGCGCCGGTGAGGTACGCGACCGCGGGCGTCGGCAGCACGCCGACCCGCAGCACGTCCACGCCCGCGCTGGCGAGGCCGGCCACGACGGCCGCCTCCAGGAACTCTCCCGACGCACGCGGATCTCGCCCGACCACGGCGGTGGGCCGGTGGCCCTCAAAGGTGCCCGCCTCGGCGAGCACGTGCGCCGCCGCGACCGAGAGGCCGAGCGCCAGTTCCGCCGTCAGATCCGCGTTGGCGACGCCGCGCACGCCGTCCGTGCCGAAGAGTCGTCCCACAACCGTCCTCCGAAAGTGCCTCGTGAGCCATGCTCCGAACAGAAGACCTGACGAGCCGGGCGGAACCGCACGCTCCGCCGTCACCAAGCCTGGGGAAAACGTACGCCCCGGTGGCATGGAACGGAGCCACCGGGGCGTACGTACGAACAGCCGAGCAGGCGATGTTTAGCGCTTGCTGTACTGCGGGGCCTTGCGGGCCTTCTTCAGACCGGCCTTCTTGCGCTCGACCGAACGGTCGTCGCGGCTCAGGAAGCCGGCCTTCTTCAGCGGGCCGCGGTTGTTGTCCACGTCCGCCTCGTTCAGCGCGCGGGCCACGCCGAGGCGCAGGGCGCCGGCCTGACCGGAGACACCGCCGCCGGAGATGCGGGCGACGACGTCGTAGCGGTCGTCGAGCTCGAGCACCTTGAAGGGCTCGTTGACTTCCTGCTGGTGCACCTTGTTGGGGAAGTAGTCCTCAAGGGTGCGACCGTTGATCTTCCACTTGCCGGAGCCCGGAACGATCCGGACGCGGGCGATGGCGTTCTTGCGGCGGCCCAGGCCGGCGGCCGGCTGCGGGTCGCCGAAGCGGGAGGCCAGCGACTCGCTGGTGTACTCGCCCTCGACGGGCGCCTCCGACTCGAAGGTGGTGACCTCTTCGTAGGTCTCTTCGCCCTCGACGGGGATCTCAGTGGTGGTCTCGGCCACGGTGTTCCTCAGATTCTCTTCAGTCTTTGGGATGGCCGGACTTACTGCGCGACCTGGGTGATCTCGAACGGAACCGGCTGCTGAGCAGCGTGCGGGTGGTTCTCGCCCGCGTAGACCTTCAGCTTCGAGAGCATCTGACGGCCCAGGGTGTTCTTCGGGAGCATGCCCTTGACGGCCTTCTCGACGGCCTTCTCCGGGCTCTTCTCCAGCAGCTCGTCGTAGCGGACGGAGCGCAGACCACCCGGGTAGCCGGAGTGGCGGTACGCCATCTTCTGGGTCCGCTTGTTGCCGGACAGGTGCACCTTGTCCGCGTTGATGATGATGACGAAGTCACCAGTGTCGACGTGGGGCGCGTAGATCGGCTTGTGCTTGCCCCGGAGAAGGGTGGCGGCGGTAGTGGCCAGACGGCCCAGGACGACGTCCTGCGCGTCGATGATGTGCCACTGGCGCGTCACATCGCCGGGCTTGGGGCTGTACGTACGCACGGTCGTAGCCTTCGCTTCTTCAGTGAGTGAGTCTCCCCCCGTCCACGAGGGACAGGAAGAGGAGGTCCTGACAAGGCCACCCGAACGATCACGACAGCCTTGGCAGCACGCCGGGGACGCAACCCGTGTGCTCGCCGCTGGTCATCGGTCCGGTGAACCGGCGTAAGGGCCTCTCACGTGAGATAGAGCAAGCCAATACGCATAACGAAGCAGAAGCTTACCCGCCGCCCTCCGGACGGGTCAAAGTCGCCCGGCGCTACCCCCGCGTCACCCACCGGACATCCAACGCAGAGCGACCGTCCGGCTACCGTACGCGCTGCACCCGCCGCTCGTCCCACACCGGCTCCCGCGTCTCCCGCACCACCCCGTCCGAGCCGAAGACCAGATAGCGGTCGAAGGAGCGGGCGAACCACCGGTCGTGGGTGACGGCGAGCACCGTCCCCTCGTACGCCTCCAGACCGTCCTGGAGCGCCTGCGCGGACTCCAGGTCCAAGTTGTCCGTCGGCTCGTCCAGCAGCAGCGCCGTCGTCCCCGCCAGCTCCAGCAGCAGGATCTGGAAGCGCGCCTGCTGGCCGCCGGAGAGCCGGTCGAAGGGCTGGTCGCCCTGGCGCTCCAGCTCGTACCTGCGCAGTACGGACATGGCGCCGCCGCGGTCCTTCGCGTGCTCCGTCCACAGGATGTCCACCAGCGGACGGCCCAGGAGCTCCGGGTGCGCGTGCGTCTGCGCGAAGTGGCCGGGCACCACCCGGGCGCCCAGCTTCCACAGCCCGGTGTGCGCCACCGTCCCATCGCCCGCCAGCAGCCGCAGGAAGTGCGACTTCCCGGAGCCGTTCGACCCCAGCACCGCCACCCGCTCGCCGTAGAAGACCTCCAGGTCGAACGGCTTCATCAGCCCGCTCAGCTCCAGCGCCTCGCAGGTCACGGCGCGCACCCCGGTCCGGCCGCCCTTCAGCCGCATCCGGATCTCCTGCTCCCGCGGCGGCTCCGGCGGCGGACCCGCCTCCTCGAACTTCCGCAGCCGGGTCTTCGCCGCCTGGTAGCGGGAGGCCATCTCGTCGCTGCGCGCCGCGTACTGCTGGAGGTCCAGCACCAGCTTCTTCAGCTTCGCCCGCTGCTCGTCCCAGCGCCGCCGCAGCTCCTCGAAGCGCGCGAAGCGCTCCTTGCGGGCCTCGGGGTACGTGTCGAAGCCGCCGCCGTGCACCCACACGTCCGAGCCCGCGGCGCCCGGCTCGACGCTGATGACCTTCTGCGCGCTGCGGGCCAGCAGCTCCCGGTCGTGGGAGACGAAGAGCACGGTCTTGCGGGTCTCCGCGAGCCGCTCTTCGAGCCACCGCTTGCCCGGCACGTCGAGGTAGTTGTCCGGCTCGTCCAGCAACAGCACCTCGTCCGGGCCGCGCAGCAGCGCCTCCAGCGCCAGCCGCTTCTGCTCGCCGCCGCTGAGCGTCTTCAGGTCCCGGAACTGGGCCCGCTCGTACGGCACCCCCAGCGCGGCGACCGTGCACATGTCCCAGAGCGTCTCCGCCTCGTAGCCGCGCGCCTCCGCCCAGTCGCTGAGCGCCTGCGCGTACGCCATCTGCGCGGACTCGTCGTCCACCGTCATGATCCGGTGCTCGGCCGCGTCCACCGCGGCCGCGGCCTCCCGGATCCGCGGCGACGCCAGCGAGACCAGCAGGTCGCGCACCGTGCGGTCGTCCCGCACCGAACCGATGAACTGCCGCATCACGCCCAGCCCGCCACTGGCGGAGACCGAGCCGCCGTGCGGCTGCAACTCCCCGGAGAGCAGTCTCAGCAGCGTCGTCTTGCCCGCTCCGTTCGCACCGACCAGGGCGACCTTCGCGCCGTCGGCCACCCTGAACGAGGCGTCGCCGAGCAGCACCCGGCCGTCGGGTAGGTAGTACTCCAGGTGCGCTGCTTCGAGGTGTCCCATCGTTCGATGATGCGGGCCGGACCCCCGCATGCCCAACCGGTTTAGGATTCCGGGCATGAGCTTTGGTCAGGGGGGGCCTCAGTGGGGGTCCGGTGAGGGACAGAACCAGAACCCGTGGAACGGCCGCGATGCATACGGCCCGGGGCAGGGCGGGGACCCGTACGGGCGCCCCGGCGAGACCCCGTTCGGCGGCTCGTCGGACACCCCGGACTGGGCCGCGCTCGCGGACGCGTCCGCGGACCGCGCCCGCAAGAAGCGCCTGCTGATGATCGGCGGCGGCGGGCTCGCCACCGTCGCCGTCGCCGCGGTGGTGGCCACCGCGATCGTGCTGTCCAACGACGCCGACGACGCCGAGGGCTCCCACGCCACCGCCAGCGGCTCCCCCAGCGCCAGCGCCGCCCAGGACGCCCAACCCGGCCCGTCGTTCGCCTCCGTCGCCCCCGCGCCGCCGCCGAACCCCTCGGACTTCATCTCCGACGAGAAGAAGGACAAGGCGCCGCTGAACCTGGACACCTTCTTCCCCGGCACCACGATGACCATGGCCGACCGGAAGTACGCCAAGGGCGCCACCCACAGCACCGGCGCCTGCGCCTCCGCGGCCCAGGGCGCCCTCGCCGGCGCCCTCACCGCCAACGGCTGCGACCAGGTCTTCCGCGCCACGTACAGCAAGGACGGCGTCGCCGTCACCGTCGGCGTCGCCGTCTTCGGCACCCAGGCGGAGGCGCAGCGGGCCGCCGGGACCAAGCGGAACATCGCCCCGCTGGCGGGCGCCGGCGTCCCCTCCTTCTGCAAGGGCGGCCCGGTCTGCCTCTTCAGGTCCTCCTACGCCGGCCGGTACGCCTTCTACACCAGCACCGGCTTCACCAACGGCACGTCCGTCACCGAGAAGGACGCCAAGGTGTACCAAGCCGCCAAGGACATCACCGACCTGACGTTCCAGCAGGTCCGGGCCCGCGGCCAGGCCCAGGCGTCAGCCGCAGCAGCCACCGGCGGCTGAGCCGCCCGACACCGGCAACGACCGCTTGTTGCGGGCCTCCTTGCTGCGGGCGGCCAGCAACTCGTCGGCAGGGTAGCCGACTTCCTCCAGCGTCAACCCGTGCGGCCGTACGACGTGCACGGCGGAGTCCCGCACGCCGGCGGCCAGCACCTTCGCCGGCCACGTCGCCGGCCGGTGCCCGTCGCCGACGAAGAGCAGCGCGCCCACCAGCGAACGCACCATGTTGTGGCAGAAGGCGTCGGCCCGCACGGTCGCGGTGATCACCCCGGCCGCGTCCCGCTCCCACGACAACTGCTGGAGGGTGCGGATCGTCGTCGCGCCCTCGCGCTTCTTGCAGTACGCGGCGAAGTCGTGCTCGCCGACGAGCCCGCGCGACGCCTCGTTCATCGCGACCACGTCCAACGGCCAGTCGTGCCAGAGCACATGGCCGCGCAGCAGCGGGTCGACCCCGCCGGGATGGTCGCAGACCCGGTACGCGTACCGCCGCCAGATCGCCGAGAAGCGCGCGTCGAAACCGACCGGCGCCTCGGCGACCCGCCAGATCCGCACGTCCCGCGAGAGCCGCCCGGCGAGCCGCTTCAGCAGCTTCTCCCGGTGCTCGGCCCACACCTCGACGGGGAGGTCGACGTGGGCCACCTGACCGCGGGCGTGCACCCCGGCGTCCGTACGGCCGGCCACGGTCAGCTCGTACGTCACGGCCGAGCGGGTCACCGTGCGGAGGGCGTCCTCGATCTCGCCCTGCACGGTGCGCCGCCCGCCGGCCTGCTTCGCCCAGCCGGAGAACTCCCTGCCGTCGTACGACAGGTCCAGCCGCAGCCGGACGAACCCGGGCCCGATGCCCTCAGCACTCACCTGTAGATCCTCTTGTCACGGGAACGGGCCCGCTCCCCCGAGGGGGAACGGGCCCGTCCACCAGCCTTGCGACGCTGTCGGCGAACCGATCAGGCGTCCTTGGACTCCGCGGCCTCGGCAGCCGGCTTGGCGTCCTCGACCGGAGCCTCGGCGGCCTCGTCGGACTCCTTCTTCAGGGCGTCCTCCTTGACCGCGCGCACCGTCGCGGCCTCGGCCTCGGCGACGGTCGCCTTCTTGGCGATCTCGCCCTCGACGAGCTCGATCACGGCCATGCGCGCGTTGTCACCACGGCGGTTGCCGATCTTGGTGATCCGGGTGTAGCCACCCGGGCGCTCGGCGTACCGCGGGGCGATCTCGGTGAAGAGCGTGTGCACGATGCCCTTGTCCGTGATCGTCTGCAGGACGAGGCGACGGTTGTGGATGTCGCCCTTCTTCGCCTTGGTGATCAGCCGCTCGGCGACCGGACGCAGGCGGCGGGCCTTGGCCTCGGTCGTGGTGATGCGGCCGTGCTCGAACAGCGCCTTCGCGAGGTTCGCGAGGAGCAGCCGCTCGTGCGCTGCGCTGCCGCCCAGACGGGCGCCCTTGGCGGGCTTCGGCATGGTGTTTCTCCTTGTGTACTGCACCGGCCGTGTCAGGTACCGGTGTCAGGGCCCCGCAGGCGGCCGCCCACGGGCAATTCAGGGGTCGCGCCCCCGGAGGTGCTTTGGGGCGCTGGGGGTCCCCCCACGCCCTCAGGGCGTAGGTGGGGGTGCCCCCGTGCCCGCAGGGCACAGGGGGAGGAACTGCGCGATCAACCAGCCACGGTCCGCGGCCGGCCGCGAAGCTCAGGCCCCACGGCGATCAGCCGCACAGTCCCCGTCGCAGTCGCTTAGTACTGCTCGGTCTCGACGAAACCCGCATCCGCGTCGTCGTCCGCGCCGAAGGCGTCAGCCGCAGCGGTCGGGTCGAATCCGGGCGGGCTGTCCTTGAGCGCCAGGCCCATGCCGGCCAGCTTCGCCTTGACCTCGTCGATCGACTTCGCACCGAAGTTGCGGATGTCGAGCAGGTCCGCCTCGGAGCGGGCCACCAGCTCGCCCACCGAGTGGATGCCCTCGCGCTTGAGGCAGTTGTAGGAGCGGACCGTGAGCTCCAGCTCCTCGATCGGCAGGGCCAGGTCCGCGGCGAGCGCGGCGTCCGTCGGCGACGGGCCCATGTCGATGCCCTCGGCGTCGATGTTCAGCTCGCGGGCGAGACCGAACAGCTCGACCAGGGTCTTGCCGGCGGAGGCCATGGCGTCGCGCGGACGCATCGCCTGCTTGGTCTCGACGTCGACGATCAGCTTGTCGAAGTCGGTGCGCTGCTCGACTCGGGTGGCCTCGACCTTGTACGTGACCTTGAGCACCGGCGAGTAGATGGAGTCGACCGGAATGCGGCCGATCTCCTGGCCCACCTGCTTGTTCTGCACGGCGGAGACGTAGCCGCGACCGCGCTCGACGGTCAGCTCCATCTCCAGCTTGCCCTTGCCGTTCAGCGTGGCGAGGACGAGGTCGGGGTTGTGCACCTCGACACCGGCCGGGGGCGCGATGTCGGCGGCGGTGACCAGACCCGGGCCCTGCTTGCGCAGGTACATCACGACGGGCTCGTCGTGCTCGCTGGAGACGACGAGCTGCTTGATGTTCAGGATCAGGTCGGTGACGTCCTCCTTGACGCCGGGCACGGTGGTGAACTCGTGCAGGACGCCGTCGACGCGGATGGACGTGACCGCCGCACCCGGGATCGAGGAGAGGAGGGTGCGGCGCAGGGAGTTGCCGAGGGTGTAGCCGAAGCCCGGCTCCAGCGGCTCGATCACGAACCGGGAGCGGTACTCGTCGACGACCTCTTCGGTCAGCGAAGGACGCTGAGCGATCAGCATGCGGATCGTTCCTTCAGTCGGGGGCGCCCGCTATTTGACGCCCGACAGGTGTTGCACAAACAAAGGGTACGGGCGGTACGACCCGAATGAGCCGTACCGCCCGAACAAACGGCCAAGCAGCCGAGCCGTGCGTCAGACGCGGCGGCGCTTCGGCGGACGGCAGCCGTTGTGCGGCGTCGGGGTGACGTCCTGGATCGAGCCGACCTCCAGGCCGGTGGCCTGGAGCGAGCGGATCGCGGTCTCACGGCCGGAGCCGGGACCCTTGACGAAGACGTCGACCTTGCGCATGCCGTGCTCCTGCGCACGACGCGCGGCCGACTCCGCCGCCATCTGCGCGGCGAACGGCGTGGACTTCCGGGAGCCCTTGAAGCCGACGTGGCCGGCGGAGGCCCAGGAGATCACGTTGCCCGCGGGGTCCGTGATCGACACGATGGTGTTGTTGAACGTGCTCTTGATGTGCGCGTGGCCGTGAGCGACGTTCTTCTTTTCCTTGCGGCGCACCTTCTTGACAGCGCCCTGACGTCCCTTGGGGGGCATCTTTTAACTCCTACGGGAGGTGGTCGGTCCTACAGCGAAGACCGCGGATGAGCGTCCGCTGAGGACTACTTCTTGCCCGGCTTCTTCTTACCGGCGATGGCGCGACGCGGGCCCTTGCGGGTACGGGCGTTCGTGCTGGTGCGCTGACCGTGGACCGGCAGGCCACGACGGTGGCGCAGACCCTGGTAACAGCCGATCTCGACCTTGCGGCGGATGTCGGCCTGGATCTCGCGGCGGAGGTCACCCTCGGTGCGGAGGTTGGCGTCCACGTACTCGCGGATCTTGACCAGGTCCTCTTCGGACAGGTCACGAACGCGGGTGTCCGGGTTCACGCCGGTCGCGGAGAGGATCTCCTTCGACCGGGTGCGCCCGACACCGAAGACGTAGGTGAGTGCGATCTCCACGCGCTTTTCGCGCGGGATGTCGACACCGGAAACGCGTGCCATTCAATGGCTCCTGTGTGCTCGGGGGTCTTCCGCAGAACCGCTCCCGACCGCCGACCACCCTGCTGGGCAGTGGTACGTCCGGGTCCCCGGCCCCCGCCGGAGGTGTCGCCGGCCCCTACGGGCTGGGCGGGCTCTGCGTATGTACGAATGCGTTGCTTGCGTCGCGCGAAGTACTGCGAAGTACAGGTCGGCGTGCGTCAGCCCTGGCGCTGCTTGTGGCGCAGGTTGTCGCAGATGACCATGACCCGACCGTGACGGCGGATCACCTTGCACTTGTCGCAGATCTTCTTGACGCTCGGCTTGACCTTCATGGGATGTGAGGTTCTCCGGGTCAGTGCCACCGCCCTCCGCGAGAGGAGGACGGGACAAGATCTACTTGTAGCGGTAGACGATCCGGCCACGCGTCAGGTCGTAGGGAGAGAGCTCCACCACGACCCGGTCGTCCGGAAGGATTCGGATGTAGTGCATCCGCATCTTGCCGGAGATGTGCGCGAGGACCTTGTGACCGTTCTGAAGCTCCACCTTGAACATCGCGTTCGGGAGGGACTCGATCACGGTGCCCTCGATCTCGATGGCACCTTGCTTCTTGGCCACGCTTCGCCCTTCGAATCGGCTACCTTGATCGACTTCCGTGGCACCGCGGGCCGCCCGCGAGCGGGCAGACGGATACACGAGAGCCGACGCATCAGTCTACGTCAGGCCATCCGAAAAGACGAATCCAGCAAGCCTGCCCGTTCGGCATGATCCTTACGCCCCCGGTCCCCCGGGTGCGCACCAGTACGGGCTCAGACCGCCAGCGGGTCCGGCGCGGCCGTGATGCCCAGCTCCGCCAGCTTCGCCTTACCGCCGTCCGGCGCGGTGAGCACCAGCGGCCCCTCCTCGGTCAGCGCGACCGAGTGCTCCCAGTGCGAGGACCAGGTGCCGTCCGTGGTGATCACGGTCCACTCGTCCGCCAGCACCTCCGTCTTCGGAGTGCCGAGCGAGACCATCGGCTCGATCGCCAGGCAGAGGCCGGGCACCAGCCGCGGGCCCTTGCCGCGCTTGCGGGCGACGTAGTTCAGCAGGTGGGGCTCCATGTGCATCTCGGTGCCGATGCCGTGCCCGCCGTACTCCTCGATGATCCCGTACCGACCGCCGCCCGGCTTGGGCTGGCGGCGGATGTACGTCTCGATCGCCCGCGAGACGTCGACGAGCCGGTTGCCGGCCTTCATCGCGGCGATCCCGGCCCACATCGACTCCTCGGTCACCCGGGAGAGCTCGACCAGTTCCGGAGCGTGGCCGGAGCCGACGAAGGCGGTGAAGGCCGCGTCGCCGTGCCAGCCGTCGATGACGGCGCCCGCGTCGATCGAGATGACGTCGCCGTCCTTGAGGACGGTCTTGTCGTCCGGGATGCCGTGGACCACGACCTCGTTGGCCGAAGTGCAGATGGTGGCGGGGAAGCCGCCGTACCCGAGGAAGTTCGACTTGGCGCCGTGCTCGGCGAGCACCTTGCGGGCGACCTCGTCCAGGTCCTTCGTGGTGGCGCCGGGCACCGCGGCCTCCCGCGTCGCCGCGTGGATCGCGGCGACGACCAGCCCCGCCGCCCGCATCTTCGCGATCTGCTCCGGGGTCTTGAGCTGCACCATGCCCGAATCCTTGCCTTTCACCTTCAGTCACCCGTGCGACCGGTCACCCGAGTGACGCCGACGGCTCTTCTCTCGCTCAACAGTACGGCCGCGGCGTCCATCAGACACCGCGGCCGTATCGCGTACTGCGGGGCCAGCGGCCCCGGGCGGGGCTCGTCAGCCCTTCGCCTTGTCCTTGTCCAGCGCGTCCATCGCCCGCCGCGTCACCTCGGTGACGGGGCCGAGCGCCGAGATCGTCACCACGAGGCCCTGGCCCCGGTAGTAGTCGATGATCGGCTCGGTCTGGGTGTGGTAGACCTCCAGCCGCTTGCGGACGGTCGACTCGGAGTCGTCGTCGCGCTGGTACAGCTCGCCGCCGCAGACGTCGCAGACGCCCTCCTGCTTCGGCGGCTGGTACGCCACGTGGAAGACGTGGCTGGAGTCGTTGCGGCAGATGCGGCGACCCGCGATCCGCTTCACGACCTCGTCCTCGGGGACCTCCAGGTCCAGCACCGCGTCCAGGGTCATGCCCTCGGACTTCAGCATCGCGTCCAGCGCTTCGGCCTGGGAGACGTTGCGCGGGAAGCCGTCGAGGAGGAAGCCTCCGACGGCGTCCGGGCGCCCCATGCGCTCCTTCGCCATGCCGATGGTGACCTCGTCGGGGACCAGTTCACCGGCGTCCATGTAGGACTTGGCCTGACGGCCCAGGTCGGTGCCCTGGCTGATGTTGGCGCGGAAGAGGTCGCCCGTGGAGATGTGCGGGATCGACAGGTTCTCGGCAAGGTACGCAGCCTGCGTTCCCTTGCCGGCCCCGGGAGGTCCGACGAGGACGATTCGCATCAGCGGAGGAACCCTTCGTAATTGCGCTGCTGGAGCTGGCTCTCGATCTGCTTCACGGTCTCCAGACCCACACCCACGATGATGAGGATGCTCGTCCCGCCGAACGGGAAGTTCTGGTTAGCGCCTCCGAAGCCCACCAACGCCATCGTCGGGACGAGAGCAATCAGACCCAGGTACAGCGAGCCAGGCCAAGTGATCCTGTTGAGCACGTAGCTCAGGTACTCGGCGGTAGGTCGACCAGCCCGGATGCCCGGGATGAATCCACCATACTTCTTCATGTTGTCCGCGACTTCCTCGGGGTTGAACGAGATGGCCACGTAGAAGAAGGCGAAGAAAACGATCAGGAGGAAGTACGTGATGATGTAGTACGGGTGGTCGCCCTTGACCAGGTGTGCTTCGATCCAACGCTTCCAGCCGGACGAACCGCTGGAGAACTGCGCGATCAGCGCCGGGATGTAGAGCAGCGACGACGCGAAGATGACGGGGATCACACCCGCCTGGTTCACCTTCAGCGGGATGTACGTGGACGTGCCGCCGTACGAACGGCGTCCGATCATCCGCTTCGCGTACTGGACGGGGATCCTGCGCTGGGCCTGTTCGACGAAGACCACCAGCGCCACCATCACGAAGCCGATCAGGATGACGGTGCCGAACTCGATCCAACCCTTGGCGAGCGTGCCGCTCTCCTTGATGGCCCACAACTGGCCGGGGAAGGCCGAGGCGATCGCGATGAACATCAGGATCGACATGCCGTTGCCGATGCCGCGGTCGGTGATGAGCTCGCCCAGCCACATCGTGACGGCGGTGCCCGCGGTCATCGTGATGACCATGACCACGGTCGTGAAGATCGATTGGTCCGGCACGATCTGCGAACCGACCGAACAGCCCTGGAACAACATGCCGCTACGGGCCGTTGCCACCAGACCCGTGCCCTGGAGCACGGCCAGCGCGACCGTCAAGTAGCGGGTGTACTGGGTGATCTTCGCCGTACCGGACTGCCCCTCCTTCTTGAGGGCTTCCAGGCGCGGGATGACCACGGTCAGCAGCTGCAGAATGATGCTCGCCGTGATGTACGGCATGATGCCGAGCGCGAAGATGGTGATCTGCAGCAGTGCACCACCGCTGAGCACGTTCACCAGACCGAACAGACTGTTGTTGCTCTTGGACGCCTGGTCGACACAGATCTGGACGTTCTGGTAGTCGACGCCGGGGATCGGGATGTGCGAACCCAGGCGGAACAGAACGATGATGCCCAGCGTGAAGAGCAGCTTCTTGCGCAGGTCGGGCGTCTTGAACGCTCGGGCGAACGCGGTGAGCACGGTGCCTCCTGCGACCCCCGCGCTACTGCGTCAGAGGTGACGGTCTTGAGGATCGACGGATACTTATCAGCTAACTAACAGCAAAACGCCCGGTGAGGTTCCCGTCGGGAACCAAACCGTACGCAGTTCTCCACAGCAGTGGACGCCGTTACCTTACCGGCGACGGTGCCGCCCTAGGAACGACCAACCGGGGATGCCCCTTTTGGGAGGCATCCCCGGTCGTATCAGCCTGTGGCCACTGAGCCCGTCTCAGACGAGTTCGGTGACGGTACCGCCGGCAGCGGCGATCTTCTCCTTGGCGGAGCCGGAGACGGCGTCGACCGTCACCTGCAGCGCCACGGAGATCTCACCCTGGCCGAGGACCTTGACGAGCTGGTTCTTGCGAACCGCACCCTTCGCGACCAGATCGGCCACCGTGACCTCGCCACCCTCGGGGTACAGCGCGGCCAGCCGGTCCAGGTTCACGACCTGGTACTCGGTGCGGAACGGGTTCTTGAAGCCCTTGAGCTTCGGGAGGCGCATGTGGAGGGGCATCTGCCCGCCCTCGAAGCGCTCCGGAACCTGGTAGCGGGCCTTGGTGCCCTTGGTGCCACGACCGGCCGTCTTACCCTTCGACGCCTCACCACGACCGACACGGGTCTTGGCGGTCTTGGCGCCGGGGGCGGGACGGAGGTTGTGGACCCTCAGCGGGTTCTGCTCCGCCATGTCAGTCGACCTCCTCGACCGTCACGAGGTGGCGGACGGTGTGCACCATGCCGCGGAACTCGGGACGATCCTCCTTGACGACCACGTCGTTGAGCTTCTTCAGCCCGAGCGAACGCAGCGTGTCACGGTGGTTCTGCTTGCTGCCGATGTACGACTTCGTCTGCGTGATCTTGAGGCGGGCCATTACGCACCCGCTCCCGCACGCGCACGCAGCAGGGCCGCCGGGGCGACGTCCTCCAGCGGCAGACCGCGGCGGGCCGCGATCTCCTCCGGACGCTGAAGGCCCTTCAGGGCCTCAACGGTCGCGTGCACGATGTTGATCGCGTTGTCGGAGCCGAGCGACTTCGACAGGATGTCGTGGACGCCGGCGCACTCCAGAACGGCGCGCACCGGACCACCGGCGATAACACCCGTACCGGGGGAAGCCGGCTTGAGCAGGACGACGCCCGCAGCCTTCTCGCCCTGGATGGGGTGGGGGATGGTGCCCTGGATGCGGGGGACCTTGAAGAAGTGCTTCTTGGCCTCCTCAACACCCTTGGCGATGGCGGCCGGCACCTCCTTGGCCTTGCCGTAACCGACACCCACGGTGCCGTCACCGTCGCCCACCACGACCAGCGCGGTGAAGCTGAAGCGACGACCACCCTTCACAACCTTGGCGACGCGGTTGATCGCGACCACGCGCTCGACGTACGCGGTCTTCTCGGCGGCAGACGCGCCGCCGTCACGGCCCTTCCGGTCCCGCCGCTCGCCGCCACCGGCACCGCTTCCGCGGCGCTGGGGTCCAGCCATTGGAATTACCTCTCTCTGTTACGTCCGCTAGCTCCGGAACCGGGGCTCAGAACTTCAGCCCGGCCTCGCGGGCGGCGTCGGCCAGAGCGGCAATCCGCCCGGCGTACTGGTTGCCACCGCGGTCGAACACGACGGCCTCGACACCGGCCGCCTTGGCGCGCTCGGCGACCAGGGCGCCGACCTGCTGGGCCTGGGCGCTCTTGTCGCCCTCGCCACCGCGGATCGAGGTGTCCAGGGTCGACGCCGACGCGAGCGTGTGGCCCGCGATGTCGTCGATGACCTGCGCCACGATGTGGCGGTTGGAACGCGTCACGACCAGGCGCGGACGCTCCGGCGTACCGGAGATGCGCTTGCGGACGCGGATGTGGCGGCGCTTGATGGCGGCGCGCTTGTACGCGTCACCCTTGGCGATCTTCACACCGAATGCCATGGCTTACTTACCCGCCTTTCCGACCTTGCGGCGGATGACCTCGCCCGCGTACTTGACGCCCTTGGCCTTGTACGGGTCGGGCTTCCGCAGCTTGCGGATGTTCGCGGCGACCTCGCCGACCTTCTGCTTGTCGATGCCCTCGACCGAGAACTTGGTCGGCGACTCGACCTTGAAGGAGATCCCCTCGGGGGCCTCCACCAGGATCGAGTGGCTGTAGCCGAGCTGGAACTCCAGGTTGGAGCCCTTCGCGGCGACGCGGTAACCGACACCGCTGATTTCGAGCGCCTTCGTGTACCCCTTGGTCACACCGGTGATCATGTTCGCCACCAGCGTGCGGGACAGGCCGTGGAGGGCCTTGTTCTGACGCTCGTCGTTGGGACGGGAGACGTTCAGCACGCCGTCCTCGCCCTTCACGATGTCGATCGGCGCCGCGACGGTGTGGGTGAGGGAGCCCTTGGGGCCCTTCACCGAGACCGTACGACCCTCGATGGTGACGTCCACACCGGCGGGAACCTGGATGGGGAGCTTGCCGATACGCGACATTGCTATTCCTCCGTTCCCGTACTACCAGACGTAGGCGAGGACTTCCCCACCCACGCCCTTCTTCTGCGCCTGCTGGCCGGTCAGGAGGCCGTGGGACGTGGAGATGATCGCCACGCCGAGGCCACCGAGCACCTTGGGCAGGTTGGTGGACTTCGCGTAAACCCGGAGACCCGGCTTCGAGATCCGCTTGATGCCCGCGATGGAGCGCTCACGGTTCGGGCCGAACTTGAGCTCCAGGACGAGGTTCTTGCCGACCTCGGCGTCCTCGACCTTCCAGCCCGTGATGAAGCCCTCCTGCTGGAGGATCTCCGCGATGTGCGACTTGATCTTGCTGTGCGGCATCGTCACGGTGTCGTGGTACGCCGAGTTCGCGTTCCGCAGACGCGTCAGCATGTCTGCGATGGGATCAGTCATGGTCATGAATTGGCCTTCGGCCTCTCTCGCCGGGGTTTCCTGTATGCGCCATCCCTCTCCCCACACAGGGGCGGGACGGGTGCGGCGCGGGGACCTACGGCGTAGTAAGTCGTATCAGGCGGCGGGCGCCCAACCCTCCAAGCCTAAGCCATGGAGGGTGGGGCGACCGCCACCCCTCTGCTTACCGAGAGACTCCGGGGTTCCCTGAAGGAGGGAACTACCAGGAGCTCTTGGTCACGCCCGGCAGCTCGCCACGGTGAGCCATCTCACGAAGGCACACGCGGCAGAGGCCGAACTTGCGGTACACGGAGTGCGGACGGCCACAGCGCTGGCAGCGGGTGTACGCGCGCACACCGAACTTGGGCTTGCGGGCGGCCTTGGCAATGAGAGCCTTCTTCGCCATCTCGCTTACGCCTCCTTGAAGGGGAAGCCGAGGTGACGAAGGAGGGCGCGGCCCTCGTCGTCGTTGGTCGCCGTGGTCACCACGGTGATGTCCATACCCCGGACGCGGTCGATCTTGTCCTGGTCGATCTCGTGGAACATGACCTGCTCCGTGAGACCGAAGGTGTAGTTGCCACGGCCGTCGAACTGCTTCGGGGACAGACCGCGGAAGTCGCGGATGCGCGGCAGCGCGAGCGACAGGGTGCGGTCCAGGAACTCCCACATGCGGTCGCCACGGAGCGTGACGTGGGCACCGATCGGCTGACCCTCGCGCAGCTTGAACTGCGCGATGGACTTGCGGGCCTTGGTGACGGCCGGCTTCTGACCGGTGATCGTGGCGAGGTCCTTGATGGCGCCCTCGATCAACTTGGAGTCGCGGGCGGCGTCGCCCACACCCATGTTGACCACGATCTTGACGAGGCCCGGGACCTGCATGACGTTCTCGTACGAGAACTCCTCAAGCAGCTTGCCCTTGATCTCCTCGCGGTACTTCGCCTTGAGGCGCGGAGTGGTGGTGGTAGCCATCAGATGTCCTCACCCGTCCGCTTGGCAACGCGGATCTTGTTGCCCTCTTCGTCGAAGCGGTAACCGACGCGGGTCACGACCTTGTTGCCGTCCTTCTCCACGACGAGCTGAACGTTGCTCACGTGGACGGGGGCCTCGGTGGTCACGATCCCGCCGGCCTGCGAGGCGCGGCCGGGCTGGTTCGCCTTGGTGTGCTTCTTGACCCGGTTGACACCCTCGACCAGGACGCGGTCCTCGCGGGGGAAGGCCGCGATGACCTTGCCCTGCTTGCCCTTGTCCTTACCGGTGATGACCTGGACCAGGTCGCCCTTCTTGATCTTCATGCTTACAGCACCTCCGGCGCGAGCGAGATGATCTTCATGAACTTCTTCTCGCGCAGCTCACGGCCGACCGGGCCGAAGATACGGGTGCCGCGAGGGTCGCCGTCGTTCTTCAGAATGACGGCGGCGTTCTCGTCGAAGCGGATGTACGAGCCGTCCTGGCGGCGGCGCTCCTTGACGGTGCGAACGATGACCGCCTTGACGACGTCACCCTTCTTCACGTTGCCACCGGGGATCGCGTCCTTGACGGTGGCGACGATGACGTCACCGATGCCCGCGTAGCGGCGGCCCGAGCCACCGAGAACACGGATGCAAAGGATCTCCTTGGCACCAGTGTTGTCGGCGACGCGCAGCCGCGACTCCTGCTGGATCACGTCTTATCTCCTGTGTGTCTGCCGGTTCCCCGGGGGGCCGCTCGCAAGCGGCCCCCCGGAGCCTGGCGGAACTGACCCGAGGGTAGGTGCCCCTCGGGCGATTACTTGGCCTTCTCGAGGATCTCGACGACGCGCCAGTGCTTGGTCGACGACAGCTTCCGGGTCTCCATCAGGAGGACGCGGTCGCCGACGCCGGCAGCGTTCTGCTCGTCGTGGGCCTTGAGCTTGTTCGTACGGCGGATGACCTTGCCGTACAGAGCGTGCTTGACGCGGTCCTCGACGGCGACGACGACGGTCTTGTCCATCTTGTCGCTGACGACCAGGCCCTCGCGGGTCTTGCGCGCGTTGCGCTCGTTCTTCTGCTCAGTCACGTTGCTCTCGCTCATCAGGCGCTCTCCACCGTCTCGATGCCCAGCTCGCGCTCGCGCATCAGGGTGTAGATCCGCGCGATGTCCTTGCGGACGGCCTTGAGCCGGCCGTGGTTCTCAAGCTGACCGGTCGCCGCCTGGAAGCGGAGGTTGAACAGCTCTTCCTTGGCCTCGCGGAGCTTGTCAACAAGCTCCTCGCTGCCCAGCTCGCGCAGCTCGGACGCCTTGGTTCCGGCCGACATCACGCCTCACCTGCCTCGCGCCGAACGATGCGGCACTTCATCGGAAGCTTGTGAGCAGCGCGGGTGAGCGCCTCACGAGCAATCTTCTCGTTCGGGTAGGACAGCTCGAACATCACCCGACCGGGCTTGACGTTCGCGATCCACCACTCGGGGGAACCCTTACCGGAACCCATGCGGGTCTCGGCGGGCTTCTTGGTGAGCGGGCGGTCCGGGTAGATGTTGATCCAGACCTTGCCGCCACGCTTGATGTGGCGGGTCATCGCGATACGAGCCGCCTCGATCTGGCGGTTGGTCACGTAAGCCGGCGTGAGGGCCTGGATGCCGTACTCGCCGAACGCAACCGTCGTACCACCCTTGGACATACCGCTGCGCTTCGGGTGGTGCTGCTTGCGGTGCTTGACCCTACGGGGGATCAGCATGGCGGTCAGGCCTCCGTTCCGGTGCTCTCAGCAGCCGGAGCAGCGGCAGCGGCCTCGGCCTTGGGGGCCTCGGCACCTGCTCCACTGCCCTGGGTGGGCTGCTGCGGCTTACGACCGCGACCGCCACGCTCGCCACCGCGGCCACCACGGCCGGCCGGGCGGTCGGAACCACCACGGGCCGGGCGGTTGCCGGCGCGGGCAGCGGCGTTCTCGGCGCGGACCTCGGCGATGTTCTTGACGTCGCCCTTGTAGATCCAGACCTTCACGCCGATGCGGCCGAAGGTGGTCTTGGCCTCGAAGAAGCCGTACTCGACGTTCGCGCGGAGCGTGTGCAGCGGCACGCGGCCCTCGCGGTAGAACTCCGAGCGGGACATCTCGGCGCCGCCGAGGCGGCCACCGCACTGGATCTTGATGCCCTTGGCGCCGGCCTTCATCGCCGACTGCATGCTCTTGCGCATGGCACGGCGGAAGGAGACGCGGGAGGACAGCTGCTCGGCCACGGCCTGGGCCACCAGCTGAGCGTCCACCTCGGGGTTCTTGACCTCGAGGATGTTCAGCTGGACCTGCTTGCCGGTGAGCTTCTCGAGGTCGCCGCGGATGCGGTCGGCCTCGGCGCCACGACGGCCGATGACGATGCCCGGGCGGGCGGTGTGGATGTCCACCCGCACGCGGTCACGGGTGCGCTCGATCTCAACCTTCGAGATGCCGGCGCGCTCCATGCCGGACGTCATCATCCGACGGATGGCGACGTCTTCCTTGACGTAGTCCTTGTACAGCTTGTCGGCGTACCAGCGGGACTTGAAGTCCGTGGTGATGCCGAGCCGGAACCCATGCGGGTTAACCTTCTGGCCCATTACCGGGTTCCTTCCTTGCTGCTGACGACCACGGTGATGTGGCTGGTCCGCTTACGGATCCGGTAGGCGCGGCCCTGGGCGCGCGGCCGGAACCGCTTCAGGGTCGGGCCCTCATCCACGTACGCCTCGCTGATGACCAGCGTGGAGGCGTCGGTGTGGTCGTAGTTGTGCGCGGCGTTGGCGATGGCGCTGTCCAGCACCTTGCCGACCGGCACGCTCGCGGCCTGCGGGGCGAAACGCAGGACCGCCTGAGCCTCCGTGGCGTCCATGCCACGGATGAGGTCCACCACGCGGCGGGCCTTCATGGGCGTGACGCGGATGTACCGCGCCTGGGCCCTGGCTTCCATGGTTGTCCCTTCAGTGTCTGACACGTTCGTCATAGTCGTTCACACCCCGCGATTAGCGGCGCTTCGACTTCCGGTCGTCCTTGACGTGGCCGCGGAAGGTGCGAGTCGGCGAGAACTCGCCGAGCTTGTGGCCGACCATCGACTCGGTGACGAACACCGGGACGTGGATCTTGCCGTTGTGCACCGCGATCGTGTGGCCGAGCATGGCCGGGACGATCATCGAGCGACGGGACCAGGTCTTGATGACGTTCTTGGTGCCGGCTTCGTTCTGGACATCCACCTTCTTGATCAGGTGGTCGTCGACGAAGGGCCCCTTCTTGAGACTGCGCGGCATCTAAACCCGCTCCTAGCGCTTCTTGTTCGTCTTGCGGCGGCGGACGATGTACTTGTTGCTCGCCTTCTTGGGAGAACGAGTACGGCCCTCCTTCTGACCCCACGGGCTGACCGGGTGGCGACCACCGGAGGTCTTGCCCTCACCACCACCGTGCGGGTGGTCAACCGGGTTCATCGCGACACCGCGGACGGTCGGGCGAACGCCCTTCCACCGCTTACGGCCGGCCTTGCCCCAGTTGATGTTCGACTGCTCGGCGTTGCCGACCTCGCCGATGGTGGCGCGGCAGCGGACGTCGACCAGGCGGATCTCACCGGACGGCATGCGCAGGTGGGCCATGACGCCCTCCTTCGCCAGCAGCTGCACGGAGGCACCGGCGGAGCGGGCGAACTTCGCTCCGCCGCCGGGCCGCAGCTCGATGGCGTGGATGGTCGTACCGACCGGGATGTTGCGCAGCGCCAGGTTGTTGCCGGGCTTGATGTCGGCGCCGGGGCCGTTCTCGACCCGGTCGCCCTGGCTCAGGCCGCGGGGCGCGATGATGTAGCGCTTCTCGCCGTCCGCGTAGTGCAGGAGCGCGATGCGCGCGGTGCGGTTGGGGTCGTACTCGATGTGAGCGACCTTGGCCGGCACGCCGTCCTTGTCGTGACGACGGAAGTCGATCACGCGGTAGGCGCGCTTGTGGCCACCGCCCTGGTGACGGACGGTCACACGACCGGTGTTGTTACGGCCGCCCTTGCTGTGCAGGGGACGGACCAGCGACTTCTCCGGCGTGGACCGCGTGATCTCGACGAAGTCGGCGACGCTGGAGCCACGACGGCCCGGGGTCGTCGGCTTGTACTTGCGGATACCCATTGTCTCTCAGTCCTCGGAAGAATCCGGACTATCTAGACGCTCCGACCTCCGTCAGGAGGTCGGACCGCCGAAGATGTCGATGCGGTCGCCCTCAGCGAGGGTCACGATGGCGCGCTTGGTGTTGGCGCGCTTGCCGAAACCGGTGCGGGTGCGCTTGCGCTTGCCCTGGCGGTTGATCGTGTTGACCCCGGTGACCTTGACCGAGAAGACCGCCTCGACGGCCTGCCTGATCTGGGTCTTGTTGGCGCGCGGGTCGACGACGAACGTGTACTTGTTCTCGTCCAGCAGCGCGTAGCTCTTCTCGGAGACGACCGGCTTGACGAGGATGTCACGCGGGTCCGAGAAGGTCTTGCTGGTGACGACCGCCGTGGTGTTCTCGGACATCAGGCGTCGCTCCCTTCGGTCTCAACGGCCTTGTCGGGGCCAGACACGAAGGACTCGAAGGCGGCCTTGGTGAAGACCACGTCCTCGGAGCGGATCACGTCGTACGTGTTCAGCTGGCCCGGCTCCAGGATGTGCACCTGGGGCAGGTTGCGGGCGGACAGCCACGCGGCCTCGTCGGAGCGCTCGACGACCAGGAGCAGGTTCTTGCGCTCCGAGATCTTGCCGAACAGCGTCTTGGCGGCCTTGGTGGAGATGTCGCCCTCGACCACGCCGGTGACGACGTGGATGCGGGAGTTGCGGGCCCGGTCGGTGAGGGCGCCACGCAGGGCGGCGGCCTTCATCTTCTTGGGGGTCCGCTGCGAGTAGTCACGCGGCACGGGGCCGTGCACGACGCCACCGCCGGCGAACTGCGGGGCGCGGGTCGAACCCTGACGGGCGCGGCCGGTGCCCTTCTGGCGGTACGGCTTCTTGCCGCCACCACGGACCTCGCCACGCGTCTTGACCTTGTGCGTGCCCTGGCGGGCAGCGGCCAGCTGCGCGACGACGACCTGGTGGATCAGCGGGATGCTGACCTTGGCGTCGAAGATCTCGGCCGGGAGCTCGACGGTCCCGGTCTTGTCGCCCGCGGGCGACAGAATGTCAATGGTGCTCATAGTCCCTTAGGCCCCCTTGGCCGCAGTGCGGACCAGGACCAGGCCGCCGTTCGGACCAGGAACCGCGCCCTTGATGAGCAGCAGGCCCTTCTCCGCGTCAACGGCGTGAACGGTCAGGTTCTGGGTGGTGACCCGCTCGTTGCCCATGCGGCCAGCCATGCGGAGGCCCTTGAACACGCGGCCCGGGGTGGCGCAGCCACCGATGGAGCCGGGGGAGCGGTGCTTGCGCTGGGTGCCGTGACCGGCGCCGAGGCCCTTGAAGTTGTGACGCTTCATGACACCGGCGAAGCCCTTGCCCTTGCTCTTGCCCGTGACGTCGACCTTGACGCCGGACTCGAACACCTCGGCAGTGACCTCCTGGCCGAGCGTGTACTCGCTGGCGTCGGAGGTGCGGATCTCCACCAGGTGGCGGCGGGGAGTCACGTCGGCCTGGGCGAAGTGACCCTTGAGGGGCTTGTTCACCTTGCGCGGGTCGATCTCGCCGAAGGCGATCTGGACCGACTCGTAGCCGTCCCTGTCATTGGTGCGGACCTGGGTAACGACACAGGGCCCGGCCTTGACGACGGTCACCGGGACGACACGGTTGTTCTCGTCCCAGACCTGGGTCATGCCGAGCTTCTCGCCCAGGACGCCCTTGATCTGCTTAGCCATCTTCTCCCGGCCTCTCAGAGCTTGATCTCGATGTCAACGCCGGCCGGAAGGTCCAGGCGCATCAGCGAGTCAACGGTCTTGGGCGTCGGGTCGAGGATGTCGATCAGGCGCTTGTGCGTGCGCATCTCGAAGTGCTCGCGCGAGTCCTTGTACTTGTGCGGCGACTTGATGACGCAGTACACGTTCTTCTCAGTGGGCAGCGGCACCGGGCCTGCGACCGACGCACCAGTACGGGTCACCGTCTCGACGATCTTCTTCGCCGAGGAGTCGATGACCTCGTGGTCGTAGGCCTTGAGCCGGATGCGGATCTTCTGTCCCGCCATGGCTACTAGTAGTCCTGTCTCTCGATGAACGCTCTGGAACCCAGCGGGCTGATGCGGCCTTCTCCGACCCCCGCGGTCGGGCGTGTCGCACTCCCTCTACGTGAATGTCCCAAAGGACATCCCAACCAAGGGGGTGCGGGCTCGGCCCGCGGGTCGGGGTGAAGACCACCCACCGGGTGCCTGGTCGGTACCCCACTAACACTTCCCGGAAGATTCCCGTACGTCCGCCCCAGCGCTGCCGTGCGGCCCTTGCGGGCCGTGGGGCAGTTGGGGCGACGAGTACTGTGGGACTCGCTTCCGGTCCTCCCGGCGGGAGGCGTGCAGCATTGGCACTCAACCGAGCAACCCGGACAGTCTGCCACATGGCCGTGCGGCCTGGCCAATCGGGCGGAAGAGGTTACCCGCCGATCCCCTTCTTTCAAACTCCGCCACGCGCTGCGCGGCGCTGCGCTGGGCTGGGCGGGGTGCGCCGAGCGCCGTGCCCTTGCCGCCCTACCGGCGCCCGCGGGCCGTCTGTGCCCGTTCGCGCCCCCGCGCGACGCGGGGTGCCCCCTAGGGCCTCTCGTTCGGATCTTGCTGGGCTCGCGTGCCCTGGCACCCTGCCTCTCCCCCGTAGCCCTTCGAGCACGGGAGGGACCCCCAGCGTTGTCGTCGGTCGCCCATGGCCCCCTGTGCCCTGCGGGCACGGGTGGGGGTGCCCCCACGCGTAGCCGTGGGGGCACCCCCACCCTCCGCCTTGCGATCCACGACACCAGACCCCTCCCCCTACACCCGGAGGGCGTGGGGCGGGGACCCCCATTCACCCGGCCTGATCCAAACGAAAGACCCTAGCCCGGGCGACCGCTCCCGCAGAGGCGGGCAGCACGAAGCGACGTCGGCGCCGTTGCCCTGCGGAAACGTTGGTCTCTGCGACCCGTCTGCGGTTGTTCGCGCAGTTCCCCGCGCCCCTGTTTCGCTACCCCCGTCGCTTATCTGCGGGCTGGAGGCGGAGGTATTCAGGGGCGCGGGGAACTGCGCGACAAGCCACCCACCGGGTCGCAGAGGCCAACATTCCGGTAGGGGGAACGGCGGTGAGGCCAGGGGCTCTGGGGGTCCCCCCGTGCCCGCAGGGCACAGGGGGCGGAACCGCGAGACCAGCCACACACGGGTCGCAGACGCCAGGCGGCCGGCAGGGCGACGGCGGATCGGCGCATCCCGCAGCCCGCGCAGCGCAGCGCGCTAATTCGATCGAGCCCGAGCCGGCCCGGCTCCTACAGTGGCCGCACCCCACTCACCCCGCAGCCCCGGAGGGTAGCCGCATGCGCACGCACTACCCCCGCACCCCGCACCTCCCCTGGTCACCAGGCGCATCCGCCGACGACGTCCGCGCCCCCGCCGCACCGCCCGCCCTCGCCGGCCGTGACGTCGTCGTCACCGAGAAGCTCGACGGCGAGAACACCACCCTCTACTCCGACGGCCTGCACGCCCGCTCGCTGGACTCCGCGCACCACCCCTCCCGCGCCCCCGTCAAAGCGCTCCAGGCCCGGCTCGCCCACGCCATCCCCGCCGGATGGCGGATCTGCGGCGAGAACCTGTACGCCCGCCACTCACTCCCCTACGAAGACCTCGACGGCCACTTCTACGGCTTCTCCGTCTGGGACGAACGGGGCGACTGCCTCGACTGGGACCGCACCGTCGCCTTCCTCCACGGCCTCGGCATCCCGACCCCCCGCGTGCTCTGGCGCGGCACGTACGACGCCCGCGCCGAAAAGGCGCTGCGCGCGCTGAAGGTCGACACCGCACGCCAGGAGGGCTACGTCGTCCGTACGGTCGAGGGCTTCGGGTACGCCGACTTCCCGGCCCGCGTCGCGAAGTGGGTGCGGCCCGGGCACGTGCAGACCGACACGCACTGGATGCACGCCTCCGTCGTCCCGAACCGCCTCGGCCCTCGGGCCGCGCTCTGGGACGTACGCTCCGGCACCGCCGTGGACGCGGCGGCGCTGGCGCGGGCCGTCGGCTGGGCACCGGACGGCGCCGGCAGGGAGGTCCCCGAGGACGCCGTCGAAGGCTTCGGCGTCCTCGGGGACGACCGCCTCGCGGGCGCACTCGCCCTGCTGCTCCCCACCCAGCCACGGGCCCGCCTCGCCGCCCGCCTCGCCCCCGCCGTCGGCATGCGTACCGCCCGCCGCACCGCAGACCTCGTCGGACTGTGTCCGAACCTGCACCGTCCGTACCCGGACGAGGCGCGCCGCACGGGTCTCGTACGCATGGCACACGCGGCCGACCCCCGGGTGCTGCACGCCGTCGCCCGCGCGCTCGCGCCGGACGCGGCGGCGCAGGAGCAGGTGGAGTGGTCCGCCCTGCATGCACAGGACGGGGGCCTGTTCGACGCGCCGACGCCGTGGTCCGCGTGGCCCTTCCCCGACCTCGCCCCGCACGCCGCGGCCCGCTGCCGCGCGGAGGCCCGGGAGGCGTACGCGCAGGGCCGCGTCCACGGCCCGGACGAGGCCGTCGCGGCGACCTGGCGCTGGCGCGACGGGGCCTTCCCGCACCTCATCCACCTGGTCGGACCGTCCGGCAGCGGCAAGAGCAGCTTCGCCGCCGGACTCCACGCCGACCGGCTGGTCTCCCTTGACACCCTGCGCGAGGCCGCCGGATCCCGCGCCGACCAGCGCGGGAACACGGACGTCCTCCGGGCCGGGCTGGACGAACTGGACGCGGCGCTGGCGCACGGCGGGACGGTCGTCTGGGACGCCACCTCGCTCAACCGGCACCAGCGGTCCCTGGTGCACGCCGTCGCCGCGCGCCGGGACGCGCTGGTCACGCACGCCGTCGTGCTCGTCGACGAGGACGAGTTGCTCCGGCGCAACGGCACGCGACGCCACCCGGTCCCGCCGGCGGTGCTGACGGCCCAGCTGCGCCGGTTCGCCCCGCCGTATCCGGGCGAGGCGCACCGCACCTGGTACGTCGGCGTGACGGGCCGCATCGAAGACACGGACGCCACGGACACGGGGGACGAGCATGCGTACGAGTGAGGAGATCTACCACCGGGTGCGGTGGGACGCGCGGTTCGACCCGGCGCGGTTCGTGATCGGCGTCGCCCAGCGGAGCGCCGACCCGAAGCGGATGCCGTTCACCTCCTTCGTCCCCGGCGGGGACGTCCCCTGGCACCGGGTGCTGTTCATCGAGGCGGACGACGAGGTGGTCTGGGACCGCGCGAGCGGCACCGACCGGATCGACGCGACGGACGCGGGCCGGGTGCGCGAGCCGCGCCGGCTGCGCCCGCCCTTCTTCGAGCCGCGCCCCGTCCCCGACTCCCCCGGTCACACCCGCTCCGACCTGCGCGTACTGACCTGGAACACGCTCTGGGACCGCTACGACCCCCACCTCCTGGACACCGCCCGCCGCCGCCCGCTCCTCCTGGACGCGCTGTGCGCCGCCGACGCGGACGTGATCGCCCTCCAGGAGGTCCAGTCGCCGCTGTACGACCTGCTGCGGGACGCGGACTGGCCCGGCGCCGGCTACACCCTGGTGCCCGGCCGCCGCGAGGCCGACGAGTACGGCCTGCTGCTGCTCAGCCGACTGCCGGTACGGGAAGCGGGCCTGCACGTGCTGGGCCCGCACAAGGCGGTCGCGGCGATCGTGGTGGAGACGGGCGATGGCCCCCTGACGGTGGCCGTGACCCATCTGACCAGCGACCACTCCCCCGAGGGCCCGACCCTGCGCGCCTCTCAACTCGCCTCCCTGGCCGAGGGCTTCGCCACCGTCGAGGGCGACCTGATCCTCATGGGCGACTTCAACGACGCGACGGACGCACCGGAGAAGGCGCTGTCCCTACAGGACGCGTTCCCGGACGGCCCCGCCACCTTCGACCCCCGCGCCAACCCCCTGGCCGCCCTCTCCTCCACCACGGGCCGCCCGGGCCGCCTGGACCGCGTCCTCCTCCGGGGCCGCCCCCGCGCGATGCGTGCGGACCTCCTGGGCGCCACCCCGGTGAACGACCTCTTCGTCTCGGACCACTTCGGCGTCGCGGTCAGTTTGACGACGGAGCCTGCGCATCAGGGCCGCGAAGTGCTGCGCGACCGAGCGCAGACAGCCCGTACCCAACTCGCCGCCGCCTTCCCGGAAGGCACCCTCCACCTCGTCGGTTCCCGCCGCATGCGCTGCGAACTCCCCGGCGCCGACCTGGACCTGGTCCTCGCGCTCCCCGGCACGGTCGCCGTCGAGGACGTACGCGATGGGGTGCGGGCCGCGCTCCCGGCAGCGGAACGCCTCCGCGCGGTCACCCGTGCCCGTACGGACGGCGTGAAGTTCTCGCTCCAGGGCCTGGACGTGGACCTCGCGGTCGTGGCCACGGGCGACGTCCCACCCGCCGAAGCCGTGCCCCGCCGCACCGAACTGCCGCCGCCCGCCGCGATCGCGCTGAGCGCCGTCAGCGACGCGGACGCCGTCCTGACCCTGGCGGGCGCCGCGCGCCACGACGCCTTCGCCCGCCTGACCCGCCGCGTCAAGGCGTGGGTCCGCGTCCGCGGCCTGGACTCGGCTCCGTTCGGCGGCCTGCCCGGCCTGGGCTGGGCCGTACTCGCCGCCCGTACGGTCCACGACGCCGATGCCGCCCTGTCCGACGACTCGCTGCTACGGGACTTCTTCGCCACCTGGGCCGCGTGCGACTGGGACACCTTCGAGGTGCTGACCCCCAGAGCGCCGATCCGCCCGCTCACCGACGGCATCGGCCCGAGCGGGCGGGACCTGATCGCCAGGGAGCTGTACGACGCTTGGGAGACGGTCGATGCGGCACAGTCGTCCGGCACCGCACCAGAACCGCGGCTCCTGACCGCCCCACCCCTGGCCGACCGGCACTCCGCCTGGGCAGTGATCACCGTTCCGACCCCCGACGACGAGCTGATCGGCCGCGTCCGCGGCCGGATGCGCGCCCTGATCACCCGCCTGGAGGAGGCGGGCCTCGCCGGCGTCCAGGGCTGGCCCCACCCGTACGGCACCACCCCGCTCCACTTCACCGTGGGCCTGGGCCCCCACCCCCCGGACGTGCGCCAGTTCACCGAGGCGACGTCGGATTGGGCCCGCGGCCTGCGAGGCGTGACGGTCACGCTGGAGCGGTCCGTCCCCCGTTGGTGTCCGCCGCGTCTGGAGCCGTGAGTCAGCGCGTGACGGCGTACGGGAGGAAGGCGGTCCAGGCGCCCGGAGTGAAGTCCAGGTGCGGCCGCTCGGTGTCCTTGGAGTCGCGGACGTGGATGGTGCCGGGGGTGGTGGCGACCTCGACGCAGTCGTTGATGTCGCTGCTGCTGCTGTAGCTGCTCTTGAACCAGGCGACCTCGACGCAAGAGTCGATCTCGCTGCTGTTGCTGTAGCTGCTCTTGAACCACTCCAGCTCGGCAGCGTTCCCGGAGGGCTTCAGGGTCATGTCTCTCCCAGCACTTGCTCGATGAAGGTCAGTGACTCGCAAGGCGTAAGTGCCTGACTTCGGATGGTGCCATATTGCAGCTCGATGATCCGGAGCTGTTTCGGATCAGAGACGGCCCGACCAGCGAACGTCCCCTCACAACGGCCAACCGCCGTACCGTCCGGGAACTTCAGCACCTGCATCTCTCCGCCCATGCCCGCATGAACCTCGCGGTTGGTCGGCATCACCTGGAACGTGATGAAGCGCAACTGGGCCACCTCCAAGAGGTGTTCGAGTTGTCGACGCAGCACCATTCTGCCCCCGATCGGACGCCGGAGGGTCACCTCTTCCTGGACGAAACACAGCTCCGGAGCCGGGGAGCGCTCATAGATCGAGCGCCGTGCCATTCGTGCAGCCACTCCGCGTGCGACCTGGTCGGGCGAATTAGCGGGACGTCGCATCTCGAACAGCGCCTTGGCGTACTCCTTGGTCTGGAGCAGACCATGAAGGTTGTGGCTGCCGTATGCCTGGATCTCGACGGCCTGTGCCTCCAGCATCGCCAGCTCCCGAACCTTCTTCGGGTACCTCGCGTCCGCCGCCTGCTTCTTCATCGACGCGATCTTGCCGTGTGCCTCCAGCGCCCGGTCCGCCTTGTCCAGGTACTCCGGCCGGGGAATCCGGTGGCCCCGCTCGACCTTCCGGACCATGTCCTCGCCGTACCCGATCTGTCGCCCGAGGTCCGCCGCGCTGAGCCTCGCCTCCTCCCGCCAGAGCTTCAGTTGACTGCCGACCATCGCGACCATCGGCGCGATCTCGTCGCCCGGATCGACGTCCCAGCCGGGCTCGTCAGCCTCGCCCGTAACGTCCGCCGCAACGTTCGTCGCATCGTCCACTTCACACCCGCTTTCGACGTGTTGGCCGTGTCCAACGGCCGCCGTACCCCCTGGTCACGCGGGACAGCCGGGACAGCTCGGGACAACGGCGAGACAGAATCCGTACGTACCGAGCGGATCCCTGTTCCGGCGCTGTGCCCTTCGTCACGCTGGTCTGCGTGAACAAAGAGATCACCCAACCCCCCACCGCCACCCGCCAGTTCTCCGTGCAGCTCTCCGCGACCCGCCGCGGCGCCCGGCTCGCCCGACTGCTCGCGGTCCAGCAGCTCCAGTCCTGGGGCTGCGAGCACGCGAACGTCAGCCACGTCGTCGCCGAGCTGGCGGCGAACGCGGTGATGCACGGGCGCGTGCAGGGACGCGACTTCCGGCTGAGGCTCCTGATGACGCCGGGAGTCATCCGCGTCGAGCTGATCGACGCCCGGAGCGACCGCGCCCCGGTGCGACGCCACCGGAACGAGGACGAGCCGGCCGCGGAGGGCGGGCGCGGGCTCCTCATCATCAGCGGGCTCGCCGACCGCTGGGGCGTCTCGTCCGGCCCGCCCCCCTGCAAGACGGTCTGGGCCGAACTGGACCTCCCCACCCACGCCCCACGGCACAACCCACCGGCGCCCTGACGTCAAGATCGGCACCCCCCATCACCCGTCTGCATGAATATACTGGAATCAGTATCTTTATGCAGCCTCTCGGTCCTAACGTTCATCGCATGGTCACTTCCTCGCACGAGGCCGCGCACCGGATCTTCCAGGAGTACCCAGGACTCTTCTCCGGGGTCTCCCAGGCCCTGGGGCTCGGCCTCTCCCCCATCGCCTCCGTCTCGGTCCTCCCGACCGACCTCACCGAGGCCCGACCCGTCGAACGTCGACTCGACACCCTCTTACGGTGCGAGACGGAAGACGACGGCTCCTTCCTGCTCGCCGTCGAGGCGCAGGGCAAGAAAGACCCAGACAAGACCGGGAGCTGGGCGTACTACTTGTCGTACCTGTACTCCAAGTACCGACTGCCGCCCCTGCTCCTGGTGGTCTGCCAGGACCGCGCCACCGCGGAATGGGCGGAGCGGCCGGTCCACATCGGCCCGTCGAAATGGCCGGCACTCACCCTGCGCCCCCTGGTGGCCGGCCCGCAGAACATGCCCTCGATCAAGGACCCGGCAGAGGCCAGGAAGGACCTGGCACTCGCCGCCCTCTCCGCCATCACCCACGCCGACGATCCGGACGTCGGTGCCATACTGAAGGCACTGTCCAAAGCACTCCAGGACACGCCGGAAGCCGTCGCCGACCCCGTCATCGAACTGATCTCACAGGGCTTGGGCAAGCGCCCGGCCGCAGAGCACTGGAGGAACCTCGTGGCTACGGACCTCTCCTTCTACACCTCGCCGATCTCGGAAGAAATCCGGGACGAAGGCCGCGCCCAAGGTCGCGCCGAAGGCCGCTCCCGAGCAATCCTCCGCGTCCTGGACAAGCGCGACATCCCCCTCACCGACGACCAGCGCGAGCAGGTCACCACCTGCACCGACCTCGACGTGCTCGACGTCTGGCTGGACCGCGCGATCACCATCACCAGCGCCGACGAACTCTTCACCGAAGAGTCCGAGCCCCAGGACTGACGCCGCAACACCCCTGACCGACTGACAGCGCCGCACCGGCGGAGAGACCGGTGCGGCGCTGTCGTGCGTGCGGGCGGCCGACACACCCACCCCCGGCGCAACAAAACTCGCCGCCCCAGGCAACCCCGGATCACGATTATCCGTCTAGAGGATCGCGGAAGCGGTCTGACCAGCCTTTTCGACGCACATGCACACCCATCACCACCAGCGACACCACAGCAACGCAGAACGCACAACGGGGGCAGCCTGCCCGCTGCCGGGGAAGCGGACGGAGCACAAAGTACATGCGTATGACAGCCACTCCTGCCGCGCTCAGGGGGGACCGCGACGGCGGTCGAGCGCGGACGCCGCGGCGGCGGACCGTGGTCGCCGCGCTCGGAGCACTCGTCGGGGTCGGGATGGCCACCGGTGCGTGCAGCGTCCCGCCCGGGCGCAAGTCCGTGCCGACCGCCGACCCCGCCCCCGGGATGCCGATAGCGTCCTCGCGCCGTGCGCAGCTGATGCAGGTCCTCGCGCACCCCGACGACGACCTGTACTTCATGAACCCGGACACCCAGCAGATGCTGGACGCCGGCGTCCCGCTGGTCTGCGTCTACGTGACCGCGGGCGAGCACAACGGACTCAACCGCATACCGGGCCACAAGGGCGAAACGGTCGCCGACCGCCCCGCGTACTCCTCCGCCCGCCACCAGGGCCTGCGGCAGGCGTACGCGACGCTGCTCGGGCTGCACCAGTTCACCGCCTGGTCCAAGGGCGTGGTCTCCCTGCGCGGGGACCGGCTCGCCGAGATCAACACGCTCACCAACGGCGCCCGCCGCGTCGAGCTGGTCTTCCTCAACCTGCCGATGCGCACCGCCCGCCGCCACTCCGCGCTGCCCAGCCTGTGGAAGGACCGCGGCATGATCGTGCAGACGGTCATGGCCAAGGACTCCCCGCTACGCAAGGCCGTCCCCTACGACTACGAGGGGCTCATCGACGTCCTCGTCGGACTGATGGAGCAGTACCGGCCGACGGTGATCCAGACCCTGGACCCGGACCCGGACATGCAGCACAGCGACGAGGCGACCCGCAAGAAGGACTCCGAGCAGCGCGGCTACTCCGACCACGCCGACCACACCGCGACGGCGTGCTTCAGCTGGGCCGCGATGGTGCGGTGGGTGCGGGACGCGACGGCGAACGGCGGTGAGGTGCCGGGCTTCGTCGCCACCGCGTTCCGCGGGTACTACAACCGCCACTGGCCGAAGAACCTCCCCGGCGAGGTGCTGAAGGAGAAGGCGTCCCACCTCGTCCCGTACGGCGGCGACCCCTCCTGGCAGTGCGGCAACGCCTCGGGCTGCGGCGACTACGCCGTCGGCGGGGTGCGTCCGCTGCGGAACAAGAAGGGCTGGGTGCGCTCCACCCACCACCGCTACCCCGGCCCGCGCCCCGTCGCGGTCGCGGAGGCGGACGGCCGGCTCACCGCTTACGGAGTGCTGGGTCTACGCGCGGTGCGCTGGCGCGAGACGAAGGCCGGCAGCGGTACGTGGGAGAGCCCGGCCGACCTCGGCGGCGGGCCGCTCGCACCGGCGCTCGGGCGGGCCGCGCTGCGCGACGGGCGGCAGCTCCTCTTCGGGCTGCGGATCTCCGCGATCGGCGGGCGGGGCGCGGAGAACCACCGCGAGGTCGTCCTGCTGGAACAGGGCAAGGCCGGCGGCGACTTCCTCCCCTGGAAGGGGCTCGGCAACCCGGAGCACACGGAAGACCGGGGCCGACGGATCGGCGTGCCCGTCGCGGTGACCGGCGGCGACGGCCGCGTGCACCTGTTCGTACGGAACGCGGACAAGGGCGTGAGCAGCCGGGTGCGGAACGCGGACGGCACGTGGGAGCGCTGGCACGACCTCGGCGGCGCGGACATCCAGGACGGGCTGTCCGCGGTCGTCGACGGTCAGGGCCGGGTGCACCTCTTCGCCGCGGGCCGGGAGACCGTCCACCACTGGACGCAGGACGCGCCGGAGGACGAGGTCGTCTTCCACGAGCGGGAGGGCGAGCCGCTGCCCGTGCCGGGCGACGGCGTCACGGCACTGGCGCTGCCGGGGGGTGGCGTCGAGGCGTACTACCGGCAGCCGGCCTCTGGCCGGCTGATCGCGGTCCGCGCGGACGGCGCCGAACCCGTGGTCCGCACCGTGGCCAAGGCGGACGGTTACGGGCCGGTCGCCGTCGGCCTGGACGCTGCCGGCAAACCGATTCTCCTCGGCCGCGACTTGAAGGGGCGCATCCAGATCCAGGGCGCGCCGCAGCGGGCGGGAGCGGTGGGCTTCCCCGAGCTGGTCGTCCAGCGCGGTGCGGCTTCCGCGATCGGCATGGGCTACGCCGCCCAACCCTGGCTCCTCCACCCCACGGGCAAGCCCCTCCCCGTGGCAGCGAGCTAGCCCGGAGCCCCCGGGTCGCAGGGCGCTCGCACCGCTGGACCTACCCGCCGTTCCCCTGCGGAAGCGTCGGTCGCCGAGGACCACGGGTGGTTCTCGCGCGGTTCCCCGCACCCCGAGGCCCCCGCCGTGGCATCAGGGGAACACTGGTCCCTGCGGCCCGGCGGTGGGCCGTTTCCATGGCTCCGTCCCTGGCGCCACGAGGGCATGGGGACTCCCAGCGCCTCTGTTTCGCTCCCCTTGTCGGTCACCTGCGGGTCGCGCGCGGGTTCCCTACGCCCGCAGGGCGTGGGCGATGAGGAGCGCGGGGAACTCGCGATCAGCCACCCACCGGGCCGCGGGAACCAACGTTCCCGCAGCGCTACGGCGGGGTGGTCAAAACCGCGCCGGCGCGGGACCGTGGGAGACCCGGCCCGTCAGTCCTGCGGCGTGGTTTCGCGCGGACCGCCCTCGTGGTGGACGTGCAGTTCGCCGTTCTGGACGGTGTAGAGGGAGGCGTTGTCCTTCGCCACGTTCTCCTGGGTAGAGCCGCAGTCGTCGCCGGCGGGCCCCGAGGGCTCCGGGAGCTCCGCGCGGGACCGGCCGTTGACCTCTACGCGGTTCTTGTGGCCCGCGACGAGGGGGCCGCTTGCGTCACGGCCGACGCTGATCGTGAACTTGTCGCCCGACGAATTCGTCATGGTGGGACTTCCTTTCAAGGCGTGGAGAGGCGCACGGCAGATCAATCGACGCGGGTCCAGGTGTCGGTCTCCGTCCCGCAGGTGGTGCACTCCCACGTGCCGTCCGTTTCCGCGCTGTCGGTCGTCACGACGTCGGCCGACTGCCCGTCGGACGCGAGGGTGACCGTCATCTCCTTCGTCCCGAAGAACGTGCAGGACTGGGTGTGCAGCTTCGTCCTGGCGCTGTACCTGCCGTTGCTGCCGGTGAACTTCATGCTGTCGTCCCCGCAGGTCGAGGTCAGCCCCAGAGCGTACGAGCCGTCGCCCGACTCGGTGACGTCGAAGGTTTCGCCCGCTCCGTTGCGCCACTTTCCCGCGAGGCCGTCGGGCTCCGTGGGTTCGTCGGACGGCGTGGGCTCGTCCGGCCACGTGGGTTCCCCGCTCCCGCCCGCCCGCGCGGCGTCTCCGAACCCGGTGCCCGACCGGGACGTGCCGGAGCCGGCCGAGTCCCGGTTCCACTCCTGGATCTGTTGGACTCCGAGGCCGATCACGACGAGCGCGGCGGCGCCCGCCAACAGCAGGCCCATGCCCCCGCTCGCAGCGGCAGCGCCTCCCGCGGCGGCTCCGCCTCCGGCAGCCGCGCCGCTCCCGCCGGATGCCGCCCCGCTGGACTGGCCGACGCTCTGCGAGGTCGAGTGCAGCACGCTCACGGGGGCGTCGGGCGCGGGCGGGACCGCCGAGGTGGCGGGGCTGGCGGAGCCCGTCGGACCTGCCGGCATTCCGTGCGCCGCCACCTGCGACGCCCCGGCGTCCGGTACGGGCGGCGCACCGACGTCCGGCGTGGGACCCGCCGTACCGGAACCGAAACCGGCACCAGAACCCGCATCGGCACCACCGGCACCGGTGCCTGCGCCGGGACCGGCTGGCCCCGGCACCACCTGCGGCGCGTACTGCTGGGCGTCGAGCGCCGCCTGAGCGCCATGGCTGCTGCCGATCTCCCGCCAGAGCACCACCGCCTGGGCCAGCAGCGTCGCCGCCAGCACCTTCTGGCCGAGCAGCAGGAAGCGGACCGCCCGCTCGTGGGTGAAGTACGCCCTGGCCGCGTTGTCCCCCGCCTGGTCGGCGGCGCGCTGGCCCTGATCCAGCAGTCGGCCCCACACCCCCACCCGCAGTGACCGCGCCAGCAGGGGCGACACCGCCCGAGCGAGGCGCACCGCGCGGTCCGCCTGTCCGTGCCGCTCGGCGAGTTGCGCCGCGATCTCCAGTGCCCGCGCGTGATCGGCGACGTCCGCAGGCGTGACGCCCGGGGCGGTCGCCCACTGCGCGAAGTGGTCGCAGAGCCGGTCGGCGGGGAAGGGCTCGGACACCCGGCGCCGCACTTCGGGCACCGCGTCCGCGGCGCCCCGGTAACCCCGCTCCGTGGCGACGACGAGGCCCAGCCCCGCCAGCTCCGTGCAGAGGGCGTCCGGGTCGGACACGTCGCACAGGGTGCCGACGTGCCCTGCGGACAACTCCGCGCCCTGCAACGTCGCGAAGAGGTTCAGCGCACGCAGCTGCGCCGCGCCGAGCCGCTGGAACAGCAGCGGGAGCAGGCCGCTGATCTCCGCGGGGCGGGGCAGCGTCACGCTGCTCGCCCCGTCGACGCGGGCGAGGCCCGCGGCCCGCAACAGCAACAGGGGGAGCCCGAGCGCCAGCGTGCACAGCTCGTCGGCGGCGGCGCGCTCGCCCGGCGGCAACGGCCTGCGCAGTTCCCTGGTCAGCAGGGACAGGCTGGCCTCGGGGCCCAGTCCCCGCAGCTCCACCGACGTGCTCTCGCCGAGCAGGGTCCGCTCCCGGCTGGCCAGGACGAACGTCGCAGCCGGGGCGGCGTCGGTGAGCGCGCGCAGTTGCCGCAGGTCCAGATCCACGTCGTCCACGTAGACCATCAACTCCAGCTGCGCCAGCAGGCGCTGCACCTCCGTCCGCGACGGCGCGTAGTCCGGAGCTTCGTAACAGGCTTCGAAGATCTTCTGGGCGAGGTCGTCGACCTCGTGGTCGATGGCGCTCAGGAAGATCACCCCGTCCCGTCCGGGCTCCAGGCAGTGCGCCGCGTACCGCAGCAGCGCGCTCTTGCCCACCCCCGGCGGCCCCCAGACCTGCACCAGACCGCCGCCCTCCTCGACGGCCGCTTCCAGGGCGTCCAGGTCCCGCTCCCTGCCGACGGGTTCACGCTGCCGGCGCGGAAGCAGCACGGCCTGCTCGCGGCGCACCGGTGCGGGGCGCTGCTGGGGCGCGATCAGGGTGACGTGCGAGCCGTCGCCGTCGATCACGACGTTGTGGTTGCCCACGACCACGGGCCCCGACGCGTCTCCGTCGACGGACGCGCTGTACGAGTCGCCCGTCCGCCCGGCACCCCGCTGCGGCCCCGACCCGTTCTGCCCGTCGCCTCCGGCCGGCTCCCGTCGGTGCATGTCTGGTTCGCCCATGGCTATGTCTCAATCCCGGTCGCGCGGAGCGTGACGGCCTCCTCGGCTGACCACCTTGACCGGCCGTCGATCTTCCGAAGCCCCTTGGTACAGCAGCGAGTTCTGCGGCCCGGGAGCCCCACCACCCCGTCGGTGAGGGACACACGCTAGTGAGCACGTCTGCAGGCGATTCCGTCTTACGACAGTTTCTCGGCACTTTTTCCACAGCTCGTGCCCACCAGCCCACGGCCCGACGCCGGCGTCCGGGACGCGGCGGCCGTCACGGCTGGTCGTTGGCGATGGCGTTCAGCCGGGCGAGGTCCTCGACCTTGATGGCGCGGTAGCCCGTGGAGATGACCCCCGCTTCGCGGAGCCGACGGAGCGCCTTCTGCACGGTGGGCTCGGCCGCCCCGGACAGGGTCCCGAGCTCAGGCTGGGTGATCGGCCAACGGATCACGATGCCGTCGCCCGAGTGCTCGCCGTGGCTCAGCGCGACCTGGTACAGCACGCGGGCCAGCCGGGTGGGGGCGTCGCACCCCGTGAAGTCGACGCGGTAGCTGTTGGCGGCACGGAGCTTGGCGACGATGGACGCGTTGACCGCGTGCGCGATCGCGGGCTCCCGGTCCAGGAAGGAGAGGAAGCCCTTGCGGTCGAGCACTCTGGCGGTCACGATCCCGCACGTGGTGACCGTCGCCGACCGGGGCTTTCCGTCCACCGCGGCGAGTTCGCCCACCAGTTCCCCGCCCATGCGGACGGCCAGCAGCGCGTCCCGGCCGTCGCGGGTGCGCCCGGTCGCCTTGACCACTCCGTCGACGAGGAGCAGGACGAAGGCGGTCTCGTCGCCCTCGCGCATGAGGACGCGGCCCGCCTCGTACCCCACCCGCGTACCGAGCGCGAGGAGCCGGCTGCGGGCCGACGGGGCGAGGGAGCCGAGCAGGCTCGACCGGGGCCAGGTCCACTCCCCGCCCGCGCGCCGGTCGTTCCCGCCGCGGTACGGCGCCGTGCCGCTCATGCGTCTTCGCCTCCCGGCAGCCGGTCGGACCCAGTATTGCTACGGGATTCCGGGCGTTCAATCAGTGCACAGTAGGCGTCCGACAGACGCGTCGACCGTCTTTCCCCGTTTCGACACCAGGAGGTGCGCATGCATGTAGAGCCGGAGTACCGGGCCCTGTTCGCCGTGGACATCGAACGCTCGGCCGGACGCGGCGACTCGGCGTTCCTGGAGATCCGCCACGCCCTGCTGTCCGCGCTCCGCGAGTCGTTCGGGCGGAGCGGGATCGACTGGGACGCGTGCCTGTGCACCGACCTCGGCGACGGCATCCAGGTGACCGCACCGGCAGGGCTGTGGAAGACGAAGCTGATCCACCCGCTGATCCACGAACTCGACGCCCGCCTCCACGCCCACAACAGGCTGGCCGGTCCGCTGACCCGGATCCGCGTTCGGATCGCCCTGCACGCGGGCGACGTCCACCTCCACCCCGACGGCCAGGTCGTCGGCCGGCCGCTCGAAGTGCTGGCCAGGCTGCTGAACGCCGCACCGACCCGGGTCGCCCTCAACCGGGCCCCCGACGCGGTCACGGCGCTGATCGTCTCGCAGCACTTCCACGAGGAGACCGTCTGCCACGGCTATCCGGGGATCGAGCCGGCCGCCTTCCACGGCGTCACGGTCACGGAGAAGGAGTACGCCGCATCCGCGTGGCTCCACGTTCCCGGCCAGCGGACCGGCGCGCCCGCTCCGGAGGGAGCCGCGCGGCCCCCCGCAACCGCCGACACCGCTGAAGGCCCCGGGACCGGCGCCCCCGTCCGACCGGAGACCGGTCCCGGCCCCGGCCCCGGCCCCGGCCCCGGCAAGATGCGCAACAAAGCCAAGGGGAACGGCTCCGTCTACGCGGTCCAGAACGGCACCCAGAACGTCCGAGTCACCGACCGCAGGACCTGACCCCCGCAGCCCACGGAGCTGCCGGAAGACGCAAAGGAGCCCCGCACCTTCGCAGGTGCGGGGCTCCTTCGTTGGCTGGTGCGCCTAGATCACTTGGTGATCTTGGTGACCTGGCCGGCGCCGACCGTACGACCACCCTCACGGATGGCGAACTTCAGGCCCTCCTCCATGGCGACGGGCTGGATCAGCTCGACGGTCATGGTGGTGTTGTCGCCCGGCATGACCATCTCGGTGCCCTCGGGGAGGGTCACGACGCCGGTCACGTCCGTGGTACGGAAGTAGAACTGCGGGCGGTAGTTGTTGAAGAACGGGGTGTGACGGCCACCCTCGTCCTTCGACAGGATGTACGCCTGCGCCTCGAACTCCGTGTGCGGGGTGACCGAGCCCGGCTTGATGATGACCTGGCCGCGCTCGACGTCCTCGCGCTTGATGCCGCGGAGCAGCAGACCGACGTTCTCACCGGCCTGGCCCTCGTCGAGCAGCTTGCGGAACATCTCGATGCCGGTGACCGTGGTGGTGGTCTTCTCGGTCTTGATGCCGATGATGTCGACGGTCTCGTTGACCTTGAGGATGCCGCGCTCGATGCGACCGGTGACGACGGTGCCACGACCGGTGATCGTGAAGACGTCCTCGATCGGCATCAGGAACGGCTTGTCGACGTCGCGCTCGGGCTGCGGGATCGCCTCGTCAACGGCGGCCATCAGCTTGAGGACGGACTCGCCCCACTCCTTGTCGCCCTCAAGAGCCTTGAGCGCGGAGACCTTGACGACCGGGACGTCGTCGCCCGGGAACTCGTACTCGGTCAGGAGCTCACGGACCTCGAGCTCGACGAGCTCAAGGATCTCCTCGTCGTCCACCATGTCGGCCTTGTTCAGGGCGACGACGATGTACGGAACGCCGACCTGGCGGGCCAGGAGCACGTGCTCCTTGGTCTGCGGCATCGGGCCGTCGGTGGCGGCGACCACGAGGATGGCGCCGTCCATCTGCGCGGCACCCGTGATCATGTTCTTGATGTAGTCCGCGTGACCCGGGCAGTCGACGTGCGCGTAGTGACGCGACTCCGTCTGGTACTCGACGTGCGCGATGGAGATGGTGATACCGCGCTGGCGCTCCTCGGGAGCCTTGTCGATCTGGTCGAAGGCCGAGGCCTCGTTCAGGTCCGGGAACGCGTCGTGCAGCACCTTGGTAATGGCGGCCGTGAGGGTCGTCTTACCGTGGTCGATGTGACCGATGGTGCCGATGTTGACGTGCGGCTTAGTCCGCTCGAACTTCGCCTTCGCCACTGGGGTCCTCCTGTGGAGTGGTTCTGTACGCCTTACTCATCGGCGCCAGGTGATCTTTGCTGGGATGCCGGGGCCCGGGGGCATTCCCCACCGGTACGAACCGGTTCGCTGGGAAATGCCCCGAAGGCTCCGGGAACAAGCCTAAAGCGTGTACTCGGGTGAGTTACTCGCCCTTGGCCTTCGCGATGATCTCCTCGGCGACGTTCCGGGGAACCTCGGCGTAGGAGTCGAACTGCATCGAGTAGCTTGCGCGACCCGAGGTCTTGCTGCGGAGGTCGCCGACGTAGCCGAACATCTCCGAGAGCGGCACCAGGCCCTTGACGACCCGGGCGCCCGCCCGCTCCTCCATGGCCTGGATCTGGCCACGGCGGGAGTTGATGTCACCGATGACGTCACCCATGTAGTCCTCGGGCGTGGTGACCTCGACGGCCATCATCGGCTCCAGGAGCACGGGGCTGGCCTTCCGCGCGGCCTCCTTGAACGCCTGCGAACCGGCGATCTTGAAGGCGAGCTCGGAGGAGTCGACCTCGTGGTAGCCACCGTCGATGAGCGTCACGCGGACGCCCGTCATCTCGTAGCCCGCGAGGATGCCGAACTGCATGGCCTCCTGCGCGCCCGCGTCCACCGAGGGGATGTACTCCTTGGGGATGCGGCCACCGGTGACCTTGTTCACGAACTCGTAGGCCGTGTCGCCGCCCTCGATGGGCTCGATCGCGATCTGCACCTTCGCGAACTGACCGGTACCACCGGTCTGCTTCTTGTGGGTGTAGTCCACGCGCTCGACGGCCTTGCGGATCGTCTCGCGGTAGGCGACCTGCGGCTTGCCGACGTTCGCCTCGACGCGGAACTCGCGCCGCATCCGGTCGACCAGCACCTCGAGGTGAAGCTCGCCCATGCCACCGATGATGGTCTGGCCGGTCTCCTCGTTGGTGTGCACCTGGAAGGAGGGGTCCTCCTCCGCGAGACGCTGGATGGCGACACCCAGCTTCTCCTGGTCACCCTTGGACTTGGGCTCGATGGCGACCTGAATGACCGGCGCCGGGAAGTCCATGGACTCCAGGATGACCGGGTTCTTCTCGTCCGCCAGCGTCTCACCGGTGGTGGTCTGCTTCAGGCCCATGACGGCGACGATGTCGCCCGCGCCCACCGACTCGATCTCCTCACGCTTGTTCGCGTGCATGCGGTAGATCTTGCCGATGCGCTCCTTGCGGCCCTTCACGGAGTTCAGGACCGCGGTGCCCGAGTTCAGGCGCCCGGAGTAGATCCGGATGAAGGTCAGCTTGCCCAGGTGCGGGTCGCTCGCGATCTTGAAGGCCAGCGCGGCGAGCGGCTCGTCGTCGGACGGCTTGCGCTTGACGACGACGTCCGCGTCCTTGACGTCGTGGCCCTCGATGGCCTCGACGTCGAGCGGGGACGGCAGGTAGCGCACGACCGCGTCGAGCAGGGGCTGGACGCCCTTGTTCTTGAACGCGGTGCCGCAGAACACCGGGGTGACCGTGGTGTCCGAGGACTTGCCGGACGCGATGGTGATGCGCCGGATCGCGGTGTAGAGCTGCTCCTCGGTGGGCTCCTGGCCCTCCAGGTAGAGCTCCATGATCTCTTCGTCGTTCTCGGCGACGGTCTCGACCAGCTTGCCGCGCCACTCCTCGGCGGCCTCGGCGTGCGTGGCCGGGATGTCGACGACGTCGTACATCTCGCCCTTGGCCGCCTCGGCGGACCAGACCAGGGCCTTCATGCGGACCAGGTCGACGACGCCCTTGAAGTCGGCCTCGGCACCGATCGGGAGCTGCATCACGATCGGCGTCGCGCCCAGGCGGCTGCTGATCATGTCGACACAGCGGTGGAACTCGGCACCGGTGCGGTCGAGCTTGTTGACGAAGCAGATGCGCGGCACGCCGTAGCGGTCCGCCTGACGCCAGACGGTCTCGGACTGCGGCTCGACACCGGCGACACCGTCGAAGACGGTCACGGCGCCGTCGAGGACGCGGAGCGAACGCTCCACCTCGACGGTGAAGTCGACGTGACCCGGGGTGTCGATGATGTTGATCGTGTGATCGACGTCTTCGAGCGGCCAGTGGCAGGTGGTCGCGGCAGACGTGATCGTGATGCCACGCTCCTGCTCCTGCTCCATCCAGTCCATCGTGGCAGCGCCGTCGTGGACCTCACCGATCTTGTAGCTCACACCGGTGTAGAAGAGGATGCGCTCGGTGGTCGTCGTCTTGCCCGCGTCGATGTGGGCCATGATCCCGATGTTGCGGACCCTGGCCAGGTCAAGCGAAGTGGTGGCCATGTGGCTCAGTCTTCTCTCGGTTCTCGATGGGGGTAGCGACTACCAGCGGTAGTGCGCGAAGGCCTTGTTGGACTCGGCCATCTTGTGCGTGTCCTCGCGCTTCTTGACCGAAGCGCCGAGGCCGTTGGAGGCGTCGAGCAGCTCGTTCATCAGGCGCTCGGTCATGGTCTTCTCGCGACGGGCGCGGGAGTAGCCGACGACCCAGCGCAGCGCCAGGGTGGACGCGCGACCGGGCTTGACCTCGATCGGCACCTGGTAGGTGGCGCCACCGACACGGCGGGACTTGACCTCGATGGACGGCTTGACGTTCTCCAGCGCGCGCTTCAGCGTGATCACCGGGTCGGCGCCGGTCTTCTCACGAAGACCCTCCATGGCGCCGTACACGATGCGCTCGGCGGTGGAACGCTTGCCGTGCAGCAGGATCTTGTTGATGAGCGAGGTCACCAGAGGAGAGCCGTAGACCGGGTCGATGATGACCGGGCGCTTCGGGGCGGGGCCCTTACGAGGCATTCTTACTTCTCCTTCTTGGCGCCGTAGCGGCTGCGGGCCTGCTTGCGGTTCTTGACGCCCTGGGTGTCCAGGGAACCGCGGATGATCTTGTAACGAACACCCGGCAGGTCCTTCACACGGCCACCACGCACGAGCACGATGGAGTGCTCCTGCAGGTTGTGTCCCTCACCCGGGATGTAGGCCGTGACCTCGATGCCAGAGGTCAAACGCACACGCGCGACCTTGCGGAGGGCCGAGTTCGGCTTCTTCGGGGTGGTCGTGAACACACGCGTGCAGACGCCGCGGCGCTGGGGAGAGCCCTCAAGCGCGGGCGTCTTGTTCTTCTCGACCTTGTCCTGCCGGCCCTTACGGACCAGCTGCTGGATCGTAGGCACTACTTCTCCGGTTTCTGTGTGCCGTTAGTAAAACTAACCTGGAACGACGCCGACCCACGCGGTCGGGTGTGTCGAAGCTGCGGGGCTCCTCCGCAGAGCGGAGAGGGCGCAGATTGCGGTGGCCGGTCAGAGGGCTCGCGTGCGGTTGAGGACACGCACAGGAGCCCAGGCACACCCCAGGCACAAGGTCTGAGCGTACCTACCGCACGGACTTGGGTCAAAACAAATGCCCACGCACGCGACAGCCCGGGCGACCTCGGAGAACGCCCCGTTCGGGCGGGCGTGCGCAGGGCGCGCCACGTGCCGCGGCCGGTCGGGCGCGATGCGTCCGCGGCGGGTCGGTGGCGGGGTCCACGCTGGGCCCGCGGGCGGCCGGAGGGGGCCTGGCGGGTGATGGGGAGGCGGGTTCAGAGCGCCCCGGATGGGGTCAGTCCGCGGTCCGGCGGCGGCCCTCCCTGCGGGAATCACTCTCCGTGACGCCTTCGGTGTCGGGCTCCAGGAACTGGTTCACCACCTTGACGAAGACGCCCATCCGGTCGTCGGGGACGCCGAGCCAGCGCGCGAAGTCCTCCAGGGTGGGCCTGGGCTCGGCGGGCGGCGCGAGGTCCGCACCCAGCGGAAGTTCCTCGGGGGTGACCCGTCCGGACCTGATGAGCATGTCGCGTACGGACACCCCGAGCAGCGGGGCGATCCGGCGCATGGTCTCCAGGTCGGGCATGCTCTGGCGCTGCAGCAGACGGGTGACCGCGGCCCGGTGCACCCCTGCTTCGTCGGCGATCCTGGACTTTCCTCCGCCGCGCGGACTGTCGATGTCGTAACCGCGCTCTCGCATCAGGCCCTCGACCCAGCCCGCGAATTCGTCCAGCCCATGAGTCGTCATGCACTGCTCCTCACTAGCTTCAGATGCACACTCTAGCGTGCTTGCGCGCACGGAATTACGTGATTGAGGCTCCCCTGAGCGGCGAAACAGCAAAGATCCCTTCACATTTTAGTTGCGTGCGTGCGCGCAACATGTCAAGGTGACTGCCCATCCCGCTCAGCGGTCACCTGAGCCCCTGGGGCCCCATCCGCCCCGCGGACGCGACCGGTGACCCCGACTCTTCGTCGCCCCGCTCGTCGCGCACCGACCGCCCCCTCGTCCTGGATGCACCGCTCGACCCTCGTCCACCACTCGGCCACTCGGCCCTTTCGCCATCCGGCCCTTCGGACCCTGGAGAGACGCCTTGTCCCTGCCCGACACCTCCCCCTGGCAGCGGTCCGCCGCGTGCGCCGGGCTGCCCCCGTCCGTCGTCTTCGCCCGCGGGGCGGGGCAGGCGGCGCCCGCGCTGCGGGCCTGTGCCCGCTGCCCGGTGCAGCGCGAGTGCGAGGCGACCGTCGCACCGGCCGAGAGTTGGTTCGACGGCGTCTGCGCCGGGCGGCTGTGGCGCAACGGGCGCCCGATGTCGGCGGCGCGGGTCGCGCGGGTCGTGAACGTGGATGCGGACGTGGCTGGCGCGGGTGCGGCGGGTGTCGCCGGCGCCGTGGGTGCCGCCAGTACCGCTCGCACTGCCCTTGGGAGTCACCTGTGATCGATCCCGTACTGCGCGACATCGCCCTGTGGACGGCGGCGCTCGTACGCCAGTTCCCCGAGCTGACGGAAGAACTCGCCCCCGGCCGCCCGGGCCCCGCCGGCCACGGACCGACCGCGCCCCGCCCCGACCTGGACGAGTTGGTGCGCGCGGAGCGCCAGGAGGCGCTGCTGCTCCACAAGCTGCACGGCCTCACCGGCGCCGGGCGCGGCGCGGCGCCGATCCGGCTGCACGTCTCGGACGCCATCCGGGACGTGACCGACGGGGTGGTGGAGTTGGAGGAGGCGGTACGGGCCCGGCTCGGCCTGCCGCGCCCCGGACGGGCGGCGGTCGTCGAGCGGCTGCGGCGGGTCGCCGCGCTCCTGGGCGACGTGGCCCAGGACCCGGTCCTCGCCCGCCACATGCGCGACGAACTCCGCCGCATGGCCCGCCGCTGCGCCCGGGCGCTGGGCGACGCGGAGTCGGTCGTACGGGTCTCGGGCCGCTGCCCGTGGTGCGACTCGGTGTCGCTGCGGGCCTTCCCGGACCGACGGGCGGTGCTGTGCGTCAATCCGGCGTGCGTGTGCACGGAGGAGGGGTGCGGGTGCCACGACGACCCGGCTTACCGGCACGTCTGGTTGGAGGAAGGGTGGCCGGAACTGGCGGCGGCGGCAGGGTGCGGTGCGGAGGAGTTCGCGGCGGCGATGGAGGAGGTCCCGTGCTGATGCCGACACTGGTGCCCGGCCCGCTGGCCGCGGCGGAGGCGGGGGTCGCACCGGCGACCATCCGCAAGTGGGTCCAACTGGGCCTGCTGACGGCGGCGGGCAAGGCGGGCCGGGCGCAGTTGTTCCGCCTGGAGGACGTCTTCGCCGCGGAGCGCGCGGCGCGGCGGGGCAGGCGGGGCGGCGGGGCGAGTGCGGGTGCGCCTGCGGCGGGCTGACGGTACGAGGGCGAGGTGCGCGCCTCGTGTCCCCGAGAGGGGATGCGGGGCGCGCTTCGCGTTTGCCGGACCCTCCCCCAGCCCTACGGACGGTCCACCCCGCGCCCCCTGGCGAGTTGCTCGCTCCGCCCCTCCCTCCGCCCCTCCCTCCGCGCCTTGCGGGCCCGGGCCCCTGACCCTGTCGCCGTTGCTCTGCGGGAGCGTTGGTCTCCGCGGCCCGGTGGGGCTTGTTCACGCAGTTCCCCGCGCCCCTGATTCGCTCCTGCCGTTGGTTATCTGCGGGTGGGGTGCGGATATTCCCCGGCGTTGTCTGAACCTGCCGCCATGGCTCCGTGGATACCCGTTGTCGATCACTCGCAGGGCGGGCACGGGTTCCCCTACGCCCGCAGGACGTGGGCAGTTAGGGGCGCTGGGGTCCCCCGCGCCCTCTGGGCGTAGGCGGGGGTCCCCCCGTGCCCCGTGCCCGCAGGGCACAGGGGGAGGAACTGCGCGAACAAGCCAGTACGGCCCGCAGGCGAACGAGGGGTCAGGGGCGCTGGACCCCGCCCGCAGGGCACAGGGGTTCAGCCGCAGAAACCGAGGCTCCCGCAGGGGGGCCGCGGCGCTCGGGACGACCGGCGGGTCGCAAGCGCGAGGGCGCCCCCGGGCGCACCGCCCCCGCCCCCGCGAAGCGCGGCGCTCCCCGCACAGCGGGAGTAGTTGCGTGCGCGCACGCTCTCTGTCACAGTTGGTGCAGCGGCGGAGCTGTGCCCGGGGCAACCCCACACGGCTCCGCCGTCCGCATTGGGGCGCGGCAGCGCACCCGCAACGCCCGCCCTCCACCACTTCACCGAGGTGATCCGACATGACCACACCCCCGGGTGCCTTCCCCGATGTCGAGGCGCTGGTCGTCGACATCCTCAAGGCCGACGCCGCGCTCGTCGCGACGCAGGCGCACATCGCGGTCGACCCGCCGCCCAACTTCAACGGCACCACCCGCGCGGTGCTCGTCAACCGGCGCGGCGGCGCCTGGACCGGCGACCTGCACGTCGACATGCCGTTGATCGAGTTCGAGGTCTACGGGCCGACCAAGGCCGATGCGCACGTCCTGTGCAACGCCGCGCGGCGCGTACTGCTCGCGGCGATCGGCCGGACGTACGGCGTCAACGCGATCACGGACGTCGAGGAGGAGGACGGCCCCCGCTGGCTGCCCGACTACGTGTACCGCGCCGCCAACCGCTACGTGTGCGTGATCCGGCTCTCGCTGAACGTCTTCTGAGGCCAGCAGGCACAGAAACGCCAGCAGGCATCAGCAGGCGTCAGAACGCGCCGGCAGGCGTCAGGAGACGCCGGCGAAAGCGTCCGATCGGACGCCGGACACCACACGCCCCTCCGGCGCGCCCCCGCGCCGGCCCCGTTCGAGGCCCCGCCACCCGGTGGGGCCTTTGCCGTATCCGGGCCGCTCCCGGCCCGTCTCACCAAGGAGATCACCATGGCAGGAGCCAACTCGTCCGAGATCCGCGTCGCCGGCAGCGGCCGACTCTACGTCGCCGCCGCCGGAACCGAAGCGCCGGTCGCCTTCACCGACAACTCCACCGCCGACTGGACCGCGGGCGGCTGGAAGGACCTCGGCTTCACCACCGCCGACGGCGTCACCTTCGCCAAGAAGGACAAGCTGGAGCCGGTCGACTCGTGGCAGGCGGTCAGCCCGATCCACTTCGTCTACTCGGACCGGGACCTGACGCTGAAGTTCTCGCTGCTCCAGTTCAACGAGGACACGCTGCCGTTCTTCATGGGCGGCGGCGAGATCAAGACCGAGGGCACGCCCCCGGCCAGCACCGACATCTACCGCTACGACATCGCCGAGCGCGCGTACGCCGACGTGCGCGCCCTCGGCCTGGAGTTCACCGACGTCAAGGCCGGCACCAACACCGCCGTGAAGTACCGCTTCGCGATCCCGCGCGGCCAGGTCACCGCGTCCGACGACATCAAGCTGGCGCGCAAGTCCGCGGCCACCCTCGGCATCACCTTCACGGCGATGTCGCGCGGCGAGGGCAAGGCGCTGGCGAGCTTCGTGATGAAGGACAACTCCTACTCCGCCACGGTCTGACCTCCGGTCCGACCCGCGCTCTGATCCCTGCTCCCTCCGGGGGCGGTCGGCCGCGTGACCGCGCGTCGTACCGCCCCCGCCCCCTCTTCTTCTCCAGCACACGAACCGAGGAGTACGCGTCATGGCCCGTTTCGACGTCAACGCAGCCCGCGCCCAGCGCCTGGAGGCCCGCGGCCGCACCTGGTCCTTCGATCTGGACGGCGAGACCTTCACCCTCCCCACCGAGCTGAGCCGCGCCACCGCGAAGGCACTGCGCAAGCTCGACGACAACGACGTGGACGGGCTGCTCGCGCTGCTGATGGGCGAGGAACAGTTCGCCCGCTTCGAGGAGTACGACCTCTCGATGCAGGACGTCGCCGCCGTCCTGGAGGCGTACGGCAAGGAGACCGGGCTCGGCCTGGGGGAAGGCTGAGCCTCGCCGCGTTCGTCGACGAACACGCCGAGGCCCTTGAGGCGGACCTGCTCCGCTACTACGGCGTCGACCTGCTGGACTGGCACCGCGGCGAACTCTCCAGCCGCCGCGTCGCGGTGCTGCTGAAGCACCTGCCGGCGGAGAGCGCCGTCAGCCGGTCCGTGCACGGGGAGGCCGCCGACTGGTCCGTCAGCGACCACCTGTTGGCGGCGGTCGTCGACCACCTCGCGGTCTCCAACTGGATGTTCGCGAGCGCCAACTCCGAGGAGGGCGACCAGCAGGACCCGCCCAAGCCGGTGCCGCGGCCGGGCGACGCGTCGAACGACGCGGCCAAGGACGCGGAAGCCGGCGGCGATGCGGCGGCGCCGGCCCCCGAGGAGATCGCCCGGTTCTTCGGTTGACGCCACGGCCCCCGGAGTCCGCCCCGTTTCAGGGCGCGGCCTCCGGGGGCGGATCCGGCGTGACGCGTTCGACGCGTTCGACCTGCTCAACGCGTGCCGTCCGTTTGACGCGTTGAGCTCGTTCGACCTGCTCGACCTGCTCGACCCGTTCCGCCCGTTCCGCCCGTTCAACGCGCTCGCCCGCTGCCGTGCCCTCGGGCCGCCGTCCCCCTCCGCGGCCCTGGCCACCGGCCTGCGGCGGCAACGGGGCCAGCGGCGGCACGATCGGCCGCCCGCGCTTGCCGCGGACGACCTTGCGGATGATGCGCGCGGCTTGCCTCTCCCGTACCTCCTGTGCGGTGAGCAGTACGGGGGCGTCCTCGGCCACGACGTCCGGCGCGGGCTCCGGAGCCGGCTCCGGAGGTACGTGAGACACGGGAGGTACGGCACGCGCGGCCCACCCGTCGCCTCGGTGAGGCTCCTCTTCGACCGGTTCGCGCGCCTGCGCCAGCCCGTTGACGTGCGCCCGCTCCTGGTGGACGCGCTCCTCCGCGCGCACGACCACCTCCGGCGGCTCCATGATCCGCGTGATGGGCAGCGCGATGACCTGGGCGCCGTCGCTGCGCACCACGTCGGTGCGCCGGGGCGCCCGGACGCCGCGGGCGACCAACTGCCCCTGGGCGTAGGCGTCGGCGATCAGCTTCTCGTACGAGTGCCTGATGCCGGGCAGCTCCTCCGACACCGCTTCCGCCCAGCCGGCGGTGAAGGCGGCCGTCTCCCGCCGGTCGACCTCGGCGCGCGGCAGCACGACGAGGTCGGAGGGGTGCAGCCCGTGCCGGAAGACGAGTTCGGAGATCCGGGCGAAGAGATGCGGCAGGTCAGGGGAGAAATCCAGCCAATCGATCGCAGAATCGTCCCAATCCGCCCCCAAGTTCCCGTCCATGTATACGCAGTGCCTCCCCACCCGTACGGCAAAGGGGCCAACGCCCCCCTGACGCGCGCCTTCTGGCGCTCGTTCAATGGTGCCTGTCCGGCCTTCACACGGTGGACACGGGGCGTTGACGCTCGACAAGCCGAACCTTCACGCTCGACAATGATTCGTACATCAGTTCGAACAGCTCGATAGAGTCCAACGCCGGGGGCCGGCGACACCGTGCCCCCGACGCACCGGCACGTGATCGGAAGGCAGGGGACCATGACGCCTCACACCGGAGGAAGCCACGCGGGCAGCACGTTCCACGACCGGCTCGCCACGCTCTTGCGTACCCCTGGACCCCTCGATGTGAATGCCCTGCTCGCCACCCTCGACGCGGAAGTCGCGGCTCGCGAGACCCACGCGTACAAGGCCGGCTGGAACGACGCGCTCGCGGAACTCCGCGCGAGGCGCGCAGGGCGCGCCTGACCCTCCGGCACCGCCCGAACGCCCCCCGAGCCACCCGCCCGCGTGATTCCCGGGCGGGTGGCTCTCGTGTTGCCGGGGCGCACATGGGACTCCGACGCAGCAATGCGAGGTAGACATGGCTCAGACAGGACACGCGGAGATCCTGGAAAGGATCGCCGACCTCAAGACACAGATCTCCGGTCTTAAGAACCCCAAGGACTACGTCGACGACGGCGAGTTCAAAGATCGGACCCAAAAAATCCTCGACGCGGTGGAGAAGGGCCCCAAACCCCAACCGAAGTCATGGTGGGAGGGCGCGCTCGAAGCCGTCGGCTTCAAAGATGTCGTGCCCGGCATCAAGGAAGTCATCGAAGGAAACAAAGTTGCCGCGGTCGGCATCATCATGGGTGGGCTTCTCGCCGGATTCGCCGCGATCGGGCTGAAGCTCATCGACCTCAAGGTCTGGTTCAACGCCAAGGTTGAGGCGCGGACCAACCAGATCTACGCGACCGACCAGAACACCGGCCGACTCAGGCGGATGCCGCGCACAGAAGCCGAAACGCTGCCCGCGATCCAGGCGGTCACGCCGAACCTCACCCCCCAACAGCTCGACGACCTCAAGCGGGCCCTCACGGACATCAGGGAGCCGCTGGCGAAGTTCAACCTCGAAGCCAAGGAAATGCCGAAGGCGAAGAAGATCAAGGATTTCGCCAAGGCGATCAGCGATCCGAAGATGGACCCCACCAAGATCGAGGGTCTCGCGACGGCCATGGACAAGCTCAACAAGGAGATGCGCGAATACGACGCGAGCAAACTCCCCAAGCCCGCGACCCTGACTCCCGTGACTACGGCCGTAGGAAATCTCGGCACAGCGACCGGAAACCTCAGGGAGAGGTTCGTCGAATTGAAGTCCGCCGCTCTCGATGCTGCCCGCGCCGTCGGCGGCGCAGGTTCCTGACCCCTCGAAACGACAGGAGGCGCAGACATGAGTCTCGTCAGCTCCATGAAGAGGGCGTCCACCTCCCTCAATTCACTCAAGACGGCTGCCTCGGGCGCCGCCTCCCCGTTGCGCAGCGTCGGGAACGCCGGCAATGGTGCGGCGGGCAAGCTCCGGTCCATCCGCTCTGCCGCCCAGTCCTCCAGCAGCCAGCTCCGGCGGCTCAAGACCGCCTGCGACCAGGCCGACCGCGCGATGAAGAAGGCCGGCAACACCGGGCAGACGTCCGGGGCCAAGCTCGGCCGGTTCAAGACCGGCGCCGACCGCGCGGCCCAGGGGCAGAACCGGCTCAACCGGGCCATGCGCGGCAACTTCCTCGTACGGCTGCTGGAACTGTTCATGCCGCTCATCGAGACCGTCGTCCAGATGGCGGCCCGCTCGCGGACCATGCAGCGGGTCATCCGGACCGCGTTCAACGCGATCCGCACCGTCATCAGCACCGTCATGAAGGTCGTCGGGCCGATCATGCGCAAGGCCGGCTCCCTGATCAAGTCGGTCTGGAACGGGATCCGGCGGGCGATCTCCACCGTCGTCAAGGCCGTGGCGACGGTGATCCGGACCTACGTCAACACCTGGCGCCGCATCATCACCACGGTCATGAACGCCATCCGGTCGACCGTCCGGGCCGTGTGGAACGGCATCCGGGCCGTGATCACCCCCGTCGTCAACTGGATCCGCAGCGCGATCCCGTCCGCCTTCCGGGCCGTCAAGGACCGGATGTCGAGCATCTGGAACGGCCTCAAGGACATCGCGTCCAAGGCGTTCAACGGCATCAAGGACGGCGTCCGCACCCCCATCAACGCCGTCATCCGACTGATCAACTCCATGATCGGCAAGTTGAACGGCATCAAGGTCAGCATCCCCGGCTGGGTGCCGATGGTCGGTGGCAAGACCTTCGGCGTCAACCTGCCCACCATCCCCCAACTCGCCGCCGGCGGCGTCGTCCAGCCGCGCCGCGGCGGTGTGCACGCCATCCTCGCCGAGGCCGGCGAGGCCGAGGCCGTGCTGCCGCTGTCCAAGCTGGACCGGCTGCTGGCGCTCACCGCCAAGCGGGCCAAGCTCGCCCAGGCCAAGGCGCGCGCCGGCGGCGGGCGGGCCGGGCTCCACATCGAGCACTACCACGCCGCCGCCGGCAGTGACCCGCAGTCCACCGCCAACGCCTTGATGTTCCTGGCGAAGGCGCGCGGATGAGTGCCGTCGTCCTGTCGGCGGCCCCTTGGCGGGCGCCGCTCCCCTCCGTCCGGAGCCTGGGGACCGACCTGCGGCAGATGTCTGCACCGGTCCGTCGGCTCGCTTCCGGACTGCGCGGTGCGGCGTCCGGCGCGGGCCGGGTGGCAGCCGGCGTGCCCGCGGTCGAGAAGGCGATCCGTACGCTACGAACCGGCGCCTCCACCGCCGCCGCCTCCGCCAACAAGATCGCCCGCTCCACCGCGTCCTCCGGCGTCCGCCGCTTCGGCACCGCCGCGTCCCGCGCCCGCGCGTCCGTCGCCAAGCTCGGCGGCGGGCCGCTCGCCGCGGTCCTCGGCCTGGTCGTCTCCATGGTCGACGTCGCGGCCCTGCTCAGCGGGTTGATGGGCGGCTTCGGCACCGTGCTGACCATCGCCTCCGTCGCCATGACGGCGGTCAACACCGCCATGCGCGCCAACCCCCTCGGCTTCGTGCTGGGGATCGTGATCCCGCTGGCGGCGTACCTCATCGAGTACGCGATGAGCACCAAGACCGGTCAGCGGATCGCCCGCCAGGCGTTCGACGCCGTCCTGCGCGGCATCCGGTCCGCGATCGCGGTCATCGGGCCGGTGATGAAGGCCGCCGGCAACGGCGTCCGGTCGGCCTTCCGCACCGTCCGCAGCCTGATCGGCGGCGCCCTGCGCGGCATCGGCGCCGCCGTCGGCGGGATCTCCCGGGCCGGCGCCGCCATCAGGTCCGCGGTCACCGCGCTGCGGTCCATCGCCTCCCGGGCGTTCCGCGGGCTCAAGAGCGCGGTCGAACGTCCCCTGAAGTGGGTCAGGGACAACGTGCCGAAGTTCTTCACCCGGGCCAAGGAAGCGATGTCCAAGTCCATGCGGGGCATCGGCGACTTCCTGGAGGGCGGCGCCCAGACCGTGCTCGGCGTGATCAAGGGGCCGATCAACGGGCTGATCGCCTTCGCCAACTGGGTCATCGACGGGCTGGGGAAGCTCAGCGTCAACATCCTCGGCAAGAAGTTCGGCGTCGACCTCGACAAGATCCCGATGCTCGCCGAGGGCGGCGTCGTCTTCCCCCTCGACAACGGCGGCACCCCCCGCATCTCCCCCGTCGAGGACCTGCACCACCGGCCGGTGTCCACCGGCCCCGAGATCCCGCACGGTCCGCGCCGCATCGCGCACTTCCGCGAGGAGCCCGGCGCCGGCCCCCGCGCGACCGCCGAGGACCTGCTCTTCCTCGCCACCAGCGCCTGCGCCTGAGCGCCCGCCCGCGCCCCGCGAAGCGCCGCGCGAGCGATTCGAAGCCCTACGAGAGTGAGGTGACGGCCCCATGGCCGAGACCACCAACCCCTACACCGCCGACCTCGCGCCCGGCTCGCTCATCACCCAGGACGGGCAGATGCAGTGGGCCGGGCTCCTCATCGGCGCCGGCACCCCCTTCGCCATCGACCGGTCCGGCCTCACCGGCTGGGAGGACCTGCCGGAGTACGACTCCTCCGACGCCGAGCGCCCCACCTCGCACGGCGCCTGGCCCGGCGCCCGCTACGCCAAGCCCCGCAAGGTCGGCGGCACCGTGTGGATGGCGCCGGAGACCGGCGGCGGACCGGCCGCCCTGTACGCGCTGCGCCAGGCGTTCGCCCTCGTCGACGCCGAGCGCTGGCTCGCCGTCCGGCTGCACGGCGAAGTGCTGGCCGTGCGCGCCCGGGTCAGCCAGCGCGTGGTCCCCGCCGACCGGGTCTTCGCCACTCAGGGCGCGGCCAAGGCGTCCGTGCAGTGGACCGCCACCGACCCGCGGCGCTACCAGGTCACCGAACAGCGGGCGATCACCGGGCGCCCGGAGCCCGAGTCGGGGCTGACCTGGCCGTTGGCCTGGCCGCTGAACTGGGGACAGGCCAAGAGCACCGGCGACGTCGTCGCCGAGAACACCGGCTCCGCACCCGCCCACCCCGTGATCGCCTTCCGCGGTCCCTGCGCCATGCCGACCATCACCGAGCGGATCAGCCGGCGCCGGCTGCGCTACGCGATCGACCTGGCCCTGGGCGAGGAACTGGTCGTCGACACCGGTGAGGGCACCGTCACGCTCAACGGCACCGCATCGCGTCGCCACACCGCCATGGGCGACTCCAGCCCCGAAGAGCTGTTCACGCTCGAACCGGGCCGCTCCGAACTCTCCTTCCGCCCCGACTCGGCCGGCCCCCAGGCCCAGATGACCGTCCGCTGGCGCAGCGCCGAGTGGTGACGCGCACCCCGCAAGCCCGCCCCGCCGCCCGCCACCAGCCCCAGAGGTGAATCATGACCGTACGCGCCACCTGGCTCACGCCCACCGGACAGACCCGCGAGGACACCCGCCTCGCCCAGTCCACGCTGCTGACCCCCGTCGGCACAAGCTCCACCGACCCCACGCTGCGCTCCCGCTCCGGCATCGTGCCCGGTGGGTTCGTCCTGTCCCAGGCCGGACCGATGTCGTGCACCATCGGCACCGGCCGGGCCGTCATCCAGGGCCACGACAACGCCCAGGGCGCCTACACGGTGGCCGTCACCTCCCCGGAGACCCTGACCTTCGCCGACGGCGACCCCCTCCACGGCCGGATCGACCTGGTCGAACTCGCCGTGCTGGACAAGGACTTCGACCTCGGCGGGACGGGGACGTACGAGGCGGTCGTCCGCGTCGTCCAGGGCACACCGTCGGCCACCCCCACGCTCCCCGCCAGCGGGCCGGGCAGCGCGATCCCGCTCTACTCCGTCCGCGTCCAGACCAGTGCTTCCGCCGGCACCGGCGGCATCCTCTGGGCCTCCGCCGCCACCCCTCAGCACTACGCGACCGCCGCCCTCGGCGGCATCACCCCGGCGGGCGGCGCCGGCTTCAAGGGCGCGTACGTCGGCCAGTACCGGGACACCAACAGCCAGCTCCAGCGCTGGGACGGCACCGACTGGATCGCCTATCCGCGGGCCGTCGGCGGCATCGCGTCCAGCGAGGTGACGGCCGGTGCGTACGCCGGTCAGTACCGGGACGCCGACGGCCACCTCCAGCGCTGGGACGGCAACAGTTGGACGTACGTCGAAGGTCGTTCGTCGGTGCTGCTCAGCGCGGCCCAGACGACCATGCAGTCCATCCCGACCAACGTCTGGACCATCCTCACGCTCCAGACCTCCGACGTCGACGACGCCCGGATGTGGAACGGCCGGGACACCTACACCGTGCCGCGGACGGGCTGGTGGCGGGTCTTCGCCCACGTCGCCTGGCTCGGTGACGCGGCAACGGGGGTCCGCGGGGCCCGCGTCGTGATCAACGGCGTGGGCCTGGCCCGCGCCACCTGGCTGAGCCAGCCCAACTCCACCGCCGCAATCACTGTCGGCGGCGAGTGCCTGGTCCGGCTGACCGCCGGCAACACCGTCCAACTCGCCGGCTACCAGACGAACAAGGACCCGGTGCGGACCCTCGGCGGCTCCGGCTACGCCACCACCCTCGGCGCGGAGTGGGTCAAGTCCTGACCCCGCCGACGCCCGAACCACCCCTTCCCGTCCGACGTACGACAGGAGAACTCCATGAACATGCGCAGCAGTTGGCTCAAGGAGACCGGCCAGACCCGCGAGGACACCCGACTCACCCAGATCGGCGCCACCACCCCCGCCAACACGGTGGAAGTGCTCTCGGGCGTCCTGCCCGGTTCGTACGAAGGCATACACCGGCTGTCCGGGCTCTGGCTGTCGCGCAAGGACGCCATGACGGGCACGCTGCACGGCGGGCGCGCCGTGATCCAGGGCCCGGGCGCCCAGGGCGTCTACCCGGTGGCCCTGAACTCCCCCATCGACCTGCCCTTCGCCGCCGGTGACGCCCAGTTCGGCCGGATCGACCTGGTCGTCATCCGGATCTACGACGGCCTGTACGACGCCTCCAACCGCTACGACGCCGTCGCCGAGATCATCCAGGGCGTCCCCGGCCAGGCCCCGGCGCCGCCGGCCGCACCCGCCGCCAGCCTTCCGCTGTTCGAGGTGCTCGTGCCCGCCGGCGCCAGCGCGGGCAACGACGGCGTCGCTTGGGCCACCGGGATCAAGGACCGGCGCACCACGGTGGTGGCGGTCGGCGGCATCCGGCCGGCCACGGGCGAGGAGCGTCAGGGCGCGTACCCCGGTCAGTACCAGGACTCGGCGGACGGAACCCTCCAGCGCTGGAACGACAAGAAGGAGTGGGTCTCCTACCCGCGGGCGATCGGCGGCATCGCGCCCGCCGGCGCGATCACGATCGGCAGCTACGTCGGCCAGTACCGGGACACCGCGGGCGGGGTGCTCCAGCGCTGGAACGGCACGGTGTGGCAGCCGGCGGCGCCGTACCCGGCGTACGTCGAGAACCGGGACGGCGGAACCACCACGTCCCTCACGTACACCCCCACCCTCGCGGGCCGGCCCCCGGCCCCGCTCGCGATCACCTTCACCGCGCCCCCCTCCGGCAAGGTGCTGCTCGCCTACGGGAACTCCGCGATGATCGAGCGGAACGGCACCGGTCAGCAGTTCACCAGCGTGCGCGTCACCCAGGGCGCCACCCTCGTCCAGGACGCGACCGACGAGTTCGCAGCCAAGGCGGCCGGCGGCTACCACACGTCGGTCTCCACCCAGCTCCTGCTGGCGAACCTCCAGCCGGGGACCGCGTACACCGTCACCGCGGTGCACCGCGTCAAGGACGCCACCCAGCCCGGCTGGTTCGACCACGTCTTCATCCGCGTCGACGCCATGGCGTGAGGCCCCCATGTCACTGAACACCCCCTATCGGGCGATCTTCACCGATCTGCTCACCGACCAGACCATCGACATCCTGCCGCTGCGGGACGTCCAGATCGACGACTACATCGGCAAGCCCGGCTCCCTGTCCGGCACCGTGCCGATCCCCGACGCCGCCATCGCCGAGCGGGTGCACCGCGTCGAGGAGGGCCGCACCGCGGTCTACCTGGAGCGCGGCGGCGACCTGTGGTGGGGCGGCATCATCTGGACCAGCACGCTCCAGAGCAGCGAGCGGGGCGTGCTGACGCTCGGCATCCAGGCGGCCACCTTCGACTCGTACCCGGGTCGGCGCCGGATCCGCAAGGACATGCCGTTCACCGACGCCGACCAGCTCCAGGTGGCCCGCACCCTGTGGCGGGAGCTCCAGTCCAGCCCCGGCGGCGACATCCTGGTCCGCTACGGCGACGAGGTGGCGAACCCGCCGCAGCTCGTCACCACCGCCTGGCGGGACGGCGACGAGACCCTGTACTCCGAAGCGCTGGACCAACTCGCCGCACTGTCCGGCGGGTTGGAGTACCACGTCGCCGTCTACCGCGACCCGGCCACCGGTGAGCGGGTGCGACAGCTCCGGCTCGGCGCCCCGCGGCTGCGCACCGGCAGCACCGACATCGTGCTGGACCGGCCGGGGACGATCCTGTCGTACTCCTTCCCGCGCGACGCGACCCGCGGCGGCACCACGTCCCGGGCCCGCGGCGCCACGGTGAACAGCAACCAGGCCGAGGAGTCCCGCCCGCTGATCTCCCAGGAGGAGACGGCCCGCGACCTGCTCGACGGCGGCTGGCCCCGGGTGGACCTCTCCTCGGACCACAACGAGGTCAGCGACCCGGCGGCGCTCGCGTCGCTGGCCGTGTCCACCCTGGCGCAGGCCCGCGGCGCCGTGATCGTCCCGGAGATCACGATCCGGCTCGGCGGGGTCGTCCCGCCGGCGCTGCTGGGCCGCTCCGCGCGCATCCGGATCACCGACGAGTGGCATCCGCAGGGGCTCGACGCCCGTTACCGGATCATCGGCGTGAAGGTACGGCCCCCGGAGCGCGGTCGCGCCGACACCGCCGAGCTCTATCTGGAGGAGTCCTGATGCCCCAGCTCCCCGAGGACATCATCGACCAGATCAACGCGATGAAGCGGCGGCTGCACGTGCTGTCCCGGGCGGTCCACAACCGCCCGGCGCTCAACCGGATCAGCGGCGGCGCGGTGGAGATCGTGAACGGCGGCTCCCTCGCCGTGCGGGCCTCCGACGGCCAGCCCGTGTTCCAGGTGAGCGACGCCGGACTGGCCCGCCCCTGGCTCGCCCTGCTCGCCCCGCAGGACGTCCGCACCACGGCCTGGCCCCAGACGACCTCCGCCGTGTGGACCACGATCAGCCAGAGCGTGAACCCGATCTGGCAGCCGAAGATGCGCCTCCAACTCACCACCCGCGCCTCATCCGGCGCCACCGGACAGATACGGGTGCTGATCGACGGCGCGCAGTGGGGACTCCCGGTCGCCGCCGGCCAGCCCTTCGACCACACGGGCACGGTCGCCACCAGCCTGCCCGCCGCCTTCGGCACCACGATGAAGGTGGAGGTCCAGGGCCAGGTCACCAGCGCCACGGGCACCGTGTACGCCCAGACCCTCGCCGTCTACGGAACGCAGAACTGACGCGACGACCGCACCCCCGCACGACCCGTGCCCCGCGCCTCAGGCCGGGGCCGCTCCCCTTCCTGGAGGCCCCGTCATGGCCACCCCGTTGACCGCCGACCGCCTCGTCGCCGCACTGCGCGCCGAGGGCGTCACCGTCGTCGAACGCACCGGCTGGCGCACCCACAACCGCAACCACACCGGCGCCTGGGGACCGGTGAACGGCGTCATGATCCACCACACCGTCACCTCCGGCACCACGGCGTCCGTCGACCTCTGCTTCCGCGGCCACTCCGAGCTCCCGGGCCCCCTGTGCCACGCCGTCATCGCCAAGGACGGCACGGTCCACCTCGTCGGCAACGGCCGCGCCAACCACGCCGGCGGCGGCGACCCGGACGTCCTGCGGGCCGTCGCCGAAGAGCGCTACGGCGCCCGTCCGCCCGCCACCGACCAGCACCAGGGCAGCCCCGGCGCCGTCGACGGCAACGCCCGCTTCTACGGCTTCGAGTGCGTCAACCGCGGCGACGGCGAAGACCCCTGGCCCGCCGCCCAACTCGACGCCATCGAACGCGCCTCCACCGCCCTGTGCCGGGCCCACGGCTGGAGCGCCAAGAGCGTCATCGGCCATCTGGAGTGGTCCAACCGCAAGGTCGACCCGCGCGGCTTCGCCATGCCCGACCTGCGCGAACGCATCGCCCGCCGACTCGCGGGGAAGCCCTCGGCACCCCAGCCGCCCGCCGCCAAGCCGCCCCAGCCGGTCGAGCCGACGCCGGGGGCCCCGAAGCGCGCGCCCTTCCCGGGCGCCGACTTCTTCACCAAGGCCCCCCGCTCCGCCCTGATCACCGCGATGGGCCGGCGCCTCGTCGCCGAGGGCTGCTCCGCGTACGCCGTCGGCCCCGGCCCCCAGTGGTCGGAGGCCGACCGCCGCTCGTACGCCAAGTGGCAGCACAAGCTCGGCTACCGCGGCGCCGACGCCGACGGCTGGCCCGGCAAGAAGAGCTGGGACGCCCTCAAGGTCCCCCGCACCCCCTGAACCCCGCCCCTCCCCGCCCTTCACCGCCCCGGAAAGGAGCTCCCGTGTCCGAAGCCGCCAGGAGGACCGCCCGTACGGTCCTCCAGAGCGCCGTCGGCATCGCCGTCGTCCTCCCCGCGATCGTCGACGCCTCCGGAGTGCCCGCCACCCTCCCCTGGGTGGCCGGCGCACTCGCCGTCGCCGCCGCCCTGACCAGGGTCATGGCGCTCGACGGCGTCCAGCGCCTGCTGCCGCCCTGGCTCCGCACCCGGCCCACCGGCGAGGACCTGCCCGCAGCCGTCTCTCCGGAAGTCCCGGGAGTCGCCGATGACCGACTCTGAACACCAGCACGACCCGATCGCCGTCGCCGTCGAGCTGGAACGCATGCGCGGCACCCTCGAAGCCGGCTTCGCCCGGGTCGACGGCGCCCTCGCCCTCCTGGTCCAGCGCAGCGACCAGACCGACAAGCAACTCGCCGACATGGAGTCCCGGCTCGACTCCCTGGAACGCGCCCGCTGGCCGCTGGCGAGCATCGCCGCCCTGACCGCGAGCGCCGGCGTGTTCCTCGCCGTCTGGGAGATGTCCGGGCGCTGACCCGTACCCGGACACGCCGAAGGGCGGTCACCCCGCGTTCGGGGTGACCGCCCTTCGTCAGACGCTACGCCGCGTCACTCACTGGTTGTACGGACCGTAGTCGTAGTCCTCCAGCGGAACGGCCTGGCCGGAGCCGGTGCCGAACGGCGAGTAGTCGATGTCGTCGTAGCCGACGGCCGAGTACATCGCGGCCTTGGCCTCCTCGGTGGGCTCCACCCGGATGTTGCGGTAGCGGGACAGACCCGTACCGGCCGGGATGAGCTTACCGATGATGACGTTCTCCTTGAGGCCGATCAGGGAGTCCGACTTGGCGTTGATCGCCGCGTCGGTCAGGACCCTGGTCGTCTCCTGGAAGGACGCCGCCGACAGCCACGACTCGGTGGCCAGCGACGCCTTGGTGATGCCCATCAGCTGCGGACGGCCGGAGGCGGGGTGACCGCCCTCGGTGACCACGCGACGGTTCTCGGTCTCGAACTTCGACCGCTCGACCAGCTCGCCCGGCAGCAGCTCCGCGTCGCCGGACTCGATGATCGTCACCCGGCGCAGCATCTGCCGGATGATGATCTCGATGTGCTTGTCGTGGATCGACACGCCCTGCGAGTTGTACACCTTCTGGACCTCGCCGACCAGGTGGACCTGGACGGCGCGCTGGCCGAGGATGCGCAGCACGTCGTGCGGGTTGACCGCACCGAAGGTCAGCGGCTGGCCGACCTCGACGTGGTCGCCCTCGCGGACCAGGACCTTGGCGCGCTTCGAGATCGGGAACGCCGTCTCGTCGCTGCCGTCGTCCGGGGTGACGACGAGCTTCTTCGTCTTCTCGGTCTCCTCGATCCGGACCCGGCCGGACGCCTCGGAGATCGGGGCGACGCCCTTGGGCGTACGGGCCTCGAAGAGCTCGACGACACGCGGCAGACCCTGGGTGATGTCGTCACCGGCCACACCACCGGTGTGGAAGGTACGCATCGTCAGCTGGGTGCCGGGCTCACCGATGGACTGGGCGGCGATGATGCCGACCGCCTCGCCGATGTCGACCAGCTTGCCGGTGGCGAGCGAGCGACCGTAGCAGAAGGCACAGGTGCCGACCGCGGACTCGCAGGTCAGGACCGAGCGGGTCTTGACCTCCTCCACGCCCGCACCGATCAGCGCGTCGATGAGCACGTCACCGAGGTCGACGTTGGCGGGCGCGATGACCTTGCCGTCGACGACGACGTCCTCGGCGAGCATCCGCGCGTACACGGACGTCTCGACGTTCTCCGCCTTGCGCAGGACGCCGTCGGCGCCGCGCTCGCCGATCCCCAGCTTGAGGCCGCGGTCGGTGCCGCAGTCCTCTTCGCGGATGATGACGTCCTGCGAGACGTCCACCAGACGACGGGTCAGGTAACCCGAGTCGGCGGTCCGCAGGGCGGTGTCCGCCAGACCCTTACGGGCACCGTGCGTGGCGATGAAGTACTCCAGCACGGACAGGCCCTCGCGGAAGGACGCCTTGATCGGCCGCGGGATCGTCTCGTTCTTGGCGTTGGACACCAGACCACGCATACCGGCGATCTGACGCATCTGCATCATGTTTCCACGAGCACCCGAGTGCACCATCATGTAGATGGGGTTGGTCTTCGGGAAGTTCGCGTTCATCGCCTCGGCGACCTCGTTGGTCGCGCGGGTCCAGTTGTCGATCAGCTCGTTCGTGCGCTCCTGCTTGGTGATCAGACCGCGCTCGTACTGCTTCTGGATCTTCTCGTCCTTGGCCTCGTAGGACGCGACGATCTCCTTCTTCGCCTCCGGGACGACGACGTCCGAGATGGCGACGGTGACGCCGGACCGGGTGGCCCAGAAGAAGCCGGCAGCCTTCAGGTTGTCGAGCGTCGCCGCCACGATGACCTTCGGGTAGCGCTCGGCGAGGTCGTTGACGATCTCGGAGAGCTGCTTCTTGCCGACGGTGTAGTCGACGAAGGGGTAGTCCTCGGGCAGCAGCTCGTTGAAGAGCGCCCGGCCCAGGGTGGTGTTCAGCCGGAAGCTGTCGCCCTGCTGCCAGGTGCCGCCGATGCCGTCGGCCCCGGCCTCCTCGTCGACCGGCGGGGTCCAGCCGCGCGGCGGGATGGTGCCCACCGGGAAGCGGATGTCCACCTTGGCCTGGAGGGACAGCTCACGGGCGTCGAACGCCATGATCGCCTCGGCGGTGGAGCCGAAGGACCGGCCCTCGCCGCGCACCTCGCGCTCTTCCTCGTCGGTGGTGAGGAAGAAGAGTCCGAGCACCATGTCCTGGGTGGGCATGGTGACGGGACGGCCGTCGGCCGGCTTGAGGATGTTGTTCGAGGACAGCATCAGGATGCGGGCCTCGGCCTGCGCCTCCGCGGAGAGCGGCAGGTGGACGGCCATCTGGTCACCGTCGAAGTCCGCGTTGAACGCGGTGCAGACGAGCGGGTGGATCTGGATGGCCTTGCCCTCGACGAGCTGCGGCTCGAACGCCTGGATGCCGAGGCGGTGCAGCGTGGGGGCACGGTTCAGCAGCACCGGGTGCTCGGCGATGACCTCTTCGAGGACGTCGTACACCACGGTGCGACCGCGCTCGACCATGCGCTTGGCCGACTTGATGTTCTGCGCGTGGTTCAGGTCGACCAGGCGCTTCATCACGAACGGCTTGAAGAGCTCCAGCGCCATGGCCTTCGGCAGACCGCACTGGTGCAGCTTGAGCTGCGGGCCGACGACGATGACGGAACGCGCCGAGTAGTCGACTCGCTTGCCGAGCAGGTTCTGACGGAAACGACCCTGCTTGCCCTTGAGCATGTCGCTCAGGGACTTCAGCGGGCGGTTGCCGGGGCCGGTGACCGGGCGACCGCGACGGCCGTTGTCGAACAGCGCGTCGACGGCCTCCTGGAGCATCCGCTTCTCGTTGTTCACGATGATCTCGGGGGCCCCGAGGTCCAGCAGGCGCTTCAGGCGGTTGTTGCGGTTGATGACCCGGCGGTACAGGTCGTTCAGGTCGGAGGTGGCGAAGCGGCCACCGTCGAGCTGCACCATCGGACGCAGGTCCGGCGGGATGACCGGCACGCAGTCCAGCACCATGCCCTTGGGGCTGTTGCTGGTCTGGAGGAAGGCGGAGACGACCTTGAGGCGCTTGAGCGCACGGGTCTTCTTCTGGCCCTTGCCGGTGCGGATGATCTCGCGGAGGCGCTCGGCCTCCTCGTTGAGGTCGAAGGACTCCAGGCGCTTCTGCAGCGCGGCGGCGCCCATCGAGCCGTCGAAGTACGTGCCGAAGCGGTCGCGCAGCTCGCGGTAGAGCAGCTCGTCGCCCTCCAGGTCCTGGACCTTGAGGTTCTTGAAGCGGTTCCACACCTCGTCGAGGCGGTCGACCTCGCGCTGCGCGCGGTCGCGGAGCTGCTTCATCTCGCGCTCGGCGCCTTCGCGCACCTTGCGGCGCACGTCGGCCTTGGCGCCCTCGGCCTCCAGCTCGGCCAGGTCGCCTTCCAGCTTCTTGGCGCGGGCCTCGACGTCGGCGTCCCGACGGTTCTCGATCTGCTGGCGCTCGACGGAGACGTGGGCCTCCAGCGACGGCAGGTCGCGGGTGCGGCGCTCCTCGTCCACGAACGTGATCATGTACGCGGCGAAGTAGATGACCTTCTCCAGGTCCTTCGGCGCGAGGTCCAGCAGGTAGCCCAGGCGCGAGGGAACGCCCTTGAAGTACCAGATGTGGGTGACGGGGGCGGCCAGCTCGATGTGGCCCATCCGCTCGCGGCGCACCTTGGCGCGGGTGACCTCGACGCCACAGCGCTCACAGATGATGCCCTTGAAGCGGACGCGCTTGTACTTGCCGCAGTAGCACTCCCAGTCCCGGGTCGGACCGAAGATCTTCTCGCAGAAGAGTCCGTCCTTTTCGGGCTTGAGCGTGCGGTAGTTGATCGTCTCGGGCTTCTTGACCTCGCCGTGCGACCACTGGCGAATGTCGTCAGCGGTGGCCAGGCCGATCCGAAGCTCGTCGAAGAAGTTGACGTCGAGCACTATGCGTCAATCCCTCTCAGGGTTGTGTCTCTCAGTGGTCTGTACGGAGTCCTGGGGCTTGCGGCCGGGGCCCTGGCGGGGGCCCCGGCCGGACCCGTCAGACCTCTTCGACGCTGCTCGGCTCGCGCCGGGACAGGTCGATGCCGAGCTCTTCCGCAGCGCGGAAGACGTCCTCGTCGGTGTCGCGCATCTCGATGGACATGCCGTCCGAGGACAGCACCTCCACGTTGAGGCACAGGGACTGCATCTCCTTGATGAGCACCTTGAAGGACTCGGGGATGCCGGGCTCGGGGATGTTCTCGCCCTTGACGATGGCCTCGTACACCTTCACGCGGCCGGTGACGTCGTCGGACTTGATGGTCAGCAGTTCCTGGAGGGCGTACGCGGCGCCGTAAGCCTCCAGCGCCCACACCTCCATCTCACCGAAGCGCTGGCCACCGAACTGGGCCTTACCACCCAGCGGCTGCTGGGTGATCATCGAGTACGGACCGGTCGAGCGCGCGTGCAGCTTGTCGTCGACCAGGTGGTGGAGCTTCAGGATGTACATGTACCCGACCGAGATCGGGTCCGGGAACGGCTCGCCGGAGCGGCCGTCGAACATCCGGGCCTTGCCGGAAGGCAGGACCATGCGGTCGCCGTCGCGGTTGGGCACGGTGGCCTCGAAGAGACCGGCGATCTCGTCCTCGCGGGCGCCGTCGAAGACCGGGGTGGCGACGTTGGTGCCGGGCTGGACCTCGTCCGCGCCGATCGACTTCAGCCGCTCCATCCACTCCTCGTTGCCCTCGACCTTCCAGCCCTGGCTGGCGAGCCAGCCGAGGTGGATCTCCAGGACCTGTCCCGGGTTCATTCGGGACGGGACGCCGAGCGGGTTGAGGATGATGTCGACCGGGGTGCCGTCCTCCATGAACGGCATGTCCTCGATCGGCAGGATCTTGGAGATGACGCCCTTGTTGCCGTGGCGGCCGGCGAGCTTGTCACCGTCGGTGATCTTGCGCTTCTGCGCCACGTACACCCGGACGAGCTGGTTGACGCCGGGCGGGAGCTCGTCGCCCTCCTCGCGGTCGAACACGCGGACGCCGATGACCTTGCCGGTCTCGCCGTGCGGCACCTTCAGGGAGGTGTCGCGGACCTCGCGGGCCTTCTCGCCGAAGATCGCGCGGAGCAGGCGCTCCTCCGGGGTCAGCTCGGTCTCGCCCTTCGGGGTGACCTTGCCGACCAGGATGTCGCCGGCGATGACCTCGGCGCCGATGCGGATGATGCCGCGCTCGTCGAGGTCGGCCAGGACCTCCTCGGAGACGTTCGGGATGTCCCGGGTGATCTCCTCGGGGCCGAGCTTGGTGTCACGGGCGTCGACCTCGTGCTCCTCGATGTGGATCGAGGAGAGGACGTCGTCCTGGACGAGGCGCTGCGACAGGATGATCGCGTCCTCGTAGTTGTGGCCCTCCCACGGCATGAACGCCACGAGGAGGTTCTTGCCGAGCGCCATCTCGCCGTTCTCGGTGGCGGGACCGTCGGCGAGGACCTGGCCCTCGACGACGCGGTCGCCCTCGACGACGATGACCTTCTGGTTGACCGAGGTGCCCTGGTTGGAGCGGGAGAACTTGGCCACCCGGTAGGTGGTGTAGGTGCCGTCGTCGTTGCCGACGGTGATGTAGTCCGCGGAGACCTCCTGGACCACACCGTCCTTCTCGGCCTTGATGATGTCACCGGCGTCGACCGCGCAGCGGTACTCCATGCCGGTGCCGACCAGCGGCGCCTCGGCCGTGATCAGCGGAACGGCCTGACGCATCATGTTCGCGCCCATGAGGGCACGGTTGGCGTCGTCGTGCTCCAGGAAGGGGATCATGGCGGTCGCGACCGACACCATCTGGCGCGGCGAGACGTCCATGTAGTCGACCTCGGTCGGGGCGACGTAGTCGACCTCGCCGCCACGGCGGCGGACCAGCACCCGGACCTCGGTGAAGCGGAGGTCGTCGTTGAGCGTGGCGTTCGCCTGCGCGATGACGAAGCGGTCCTCCTCGTCGGCGGTCAGGTAGTCCACCTCGTCGGTGACCTGGCCGTCGACGACCTTGCGGTACGGCGTCTCGATGAAGCCGAAGGCGTTGATCCGGCCGTAGGAGGCCAGCGAGCCGATCAGACCGATGTTCGGGCCTTCCGGCGTCTCGATCGGGCACATCCGGCCGTAGTGCGAGGGGTGCACGTCACGGACCTCGAAGCCGGCCCGCTCGCGGGAGAGACCACCGGGGCCGAGGGCGTTGAGACGACGCTTGTGCGTCAGGCCCGACAGCGGGTTGTGGTGGTCCATGAACTGCGAGAGCTGGCTGGTGCCGAAGAACTCCTTGATGGAGGCGACGACCGGCCGGATGTTGATCAGGGTCTGCGGCGTGATCGCCTCGACGTCCTGGGTGGTCATGCGCTCGCGCACGACGCGCTCCATGCGGGCGAGACCCGTACGGACCTGGTTCTGGATCAGCTCGCCGACGTTGCGGATGCGGCGGTTGCCGAAGTGGTCGATGTCGTCGGTCTCGACCATGATCGAGCGGCCGGACGCACCGACGGTCTCGGTCTCACCGGCGTGCAGCCTCACCAAGTACTTGATGGTGGCGATGACGTCGTCGGTGGTGAGCACGCCGGCGTTCAGCGGCTCGTCCGCGCCGAGCTTCTTGTTGACCTTGTAGCGGCCGACCTTCGCCAGGTCGTAGCGCTTGGGGTTGAAGTAGAGGTTCTCCAGCAGCGTCTGCGCCGCCTCGCGCGTGGGCGGCTCGCCCGGACGCAGCTTGCGGTAGATGTCGAGCAGCGCGTCGTCCTGGCCCTGGGTGTGGTCCTTCTCCAGGGTGGCGCGCATGGACTCGTACTCGCCGAACTCCTGCAGGATCTGCTCGGTCGTCCAACCGAGCGCCTTGAGCAGGACGGTCACGGACTGCTTGCGCTTGCGGTCGATGCGGACGCCGACCATGTCGCGCTTGTCGATCTCCATCTCCAGCCAGGCACCCCGGGACGGGATGATCTTGGCGGTGAAGATGTCCTTGTCGGACGTCTTGTCGATGGAGGAGTCGAAGTAGACGCCCGGGGAACGGACGAGCTGGGACACCACGACACGCTCGGTGCCGTTGATGACGAAGGTGCCCTTGTTGGTCATCAGCGGGAAGTCACCCATGAAGACCGTCTGCGACTTGATCTCGCCGGTCTCGTTGTTGGTGAACTCCGCCGTGACGAAGAGCGGAGCGGCGAAGGTGAAGTCGCGCTCCTTGCACTCGTCGATCGAGTTCTTGGGAGGCTCGAAGCGGTGGTCGCGGAAGGTCAGCGACATGGACCCGCTGAAGTCCTCGATCGGGGAGATCTCCTCGAAGATCTCCTCCAGACCGGACTTGGTCGGGACGTCCTGTCCGCTGTCCAAAGCCGCCTCGACGCGAGCCTTCCACGCGGCATTGCCGAGCAGCCAGTCGAAGCTCTCGGTCTGGAGCGCGAGGAGGTTCGGAACCTCAAGGGGCTCTTTGATCTTTGCAAAGGAGATGCGCAGCGGGGCGGTGCTGGCGCCGTTGTTCGTATTCGCGGTCGAGGCGTTGCGCGAGGCGGCCAAGAGGGGGTCCTTCCGAGGGCTCGGACTCACTACGCGCGTACCGGTCCCGTACCGGCACGGGGGAGAAATCCCAGGTCAGGGATGGCTCTGGCCCACTGTGCTCAGACGGGGAATGCCCCTGGTGACGGGCAGGAGGCAGTTAACAGGCAGCGCAAAGGGTCAGTGTAGCCACTTGGCCCACTGATGTCCAGTGCGGGCTTTCGAAACCCTCGCTGCCCTCGTTGTTCTCAACTCCGCGACACCCTCGCGCCCGGGAGGCGCACATCGATACTGCCCGCTCGGCCGCCGATCCATGCCTCGGATCCGGATCGGCGTGACCACGCGTCCTGAGAATTGCGCGCTGCGTGCGGTTCGTCAAGGCCCCCTGTCCGGGACCCGCCCACCGTCGCCGTCACTGACCGGGTACCCCCAGGGACTCAGTGCGGTTCCCCGGAAGGCGGGGCGCACGGAGATGATCACCATACTCCCCGCGCCGCCCGGCGCAAGGCAGCACGGCCCGGCGTCGACACGACAGAAGGGCGACCACCCGGATGGGTGATCGCCCTTCGGCACTGTCCCGTTACGTCGCTAAGCAGCTTCGATCACGAGACGAGCCTCACAGGCCCCGGCTCGACCGGGCGCCCGTTGCGGCGCTGTGACTCAACGAGATTACTTGACCTCGACGGAGGCGCCGGCGCCCTTGAGGGCCTCGGCGGCCTTCTCGGCGGCGTCCTTCGCGACCTTCTCCAGGACCGGCTTCGGGGTGCCGTCGACCAGGTCCTTGGCCTCCTTCAGGCCGAGGGAGGTCAGCTCGCGCACGACCTTGATGACCTGGATCTTCTTGTCGCCAGCGCCGGTGAGGATGACGTCGAACTCGTCCTGCTCCTCGACCGCGGCGGCCTCGCCGCCGGCAGCGCCACCCGCGACGACGACCGGCGCGGCAGCGGCGGCGGTGACGTCGAACTTCTCCTCGAAGGCCTTCACGAACGCGGAGAGCTCGATGAGGGTCATGTCCTCGAACTGCGCAAGCAGGTCGTCCTGGCTGAGCTTCGCCATGGTAGGCGTCCTTCCACTAATTCGGCTGGTGCCGGATGTACATGTAGGCGGGCGTACGTGCGGCCCGCTGTGACCGTCGCGTCAGGCTGCGGCGGTCAATGCGCGAGCCGAGTTACTCGGCACCGCCCTGCTCGTCGCGCTGGGCACGGAGCGCGTCCACGGTGCGGACGAGCTTCGAGGGAAGCGCCTGGAAGAGCGAGGCAGCCTGGGACTGCTTGCCCTTCATGGCGCCCGCCAGCTTGGCGAGCAGAACCTCGCGGGACTCGAGGTCCGCGAGCTTCTTGATCTCATCGGCGGACAGCGCCTTGCCGTCAAGGACACCGCCCTTGATGATCAGGTTCGGGTTGTCCTTGGCGAAGTCACGAAGACCCTTAGCCGACTCCACCGGGTCACCGGTGATGAAGGCAACCGCCGTCGGACCGTTGAACAGGTCGTCGAGCGAGGAGATCCCGGCCTCGTTGGCCGCAATCTTGGTCAGCGTGTTCTTCACCACGGCGTACTGGGCGTTCTCACCGAGCGAACGGCGCAGCTGCTTGAGCTGAGCCACGGTGAGACCCCGGTACTCGGTCAGCACGGCGGCGTTCGAGCCGCGGAACTGGTCCGCCAGCTCGGCTACCGCGGCAGCCTTGTCGGGCCTAGCCATGAGCGTCGGCCTCCTTCCGGGTGATGAGGACCGCGCGGACCCGAAGGAGGGAGACTGGGCAAAACGAAACGCCCCGGCGCAGGCGCACGGGGCGTAGCTCGACCGGACGAAGTCCGGGAACATGTCCACTGTCACCTGCGCAGGTCGTCCGCTGCTAGCGGATCCTTCGGCCGCCGCACCCTCTTGCGAGCACGCGGCAACGACCAGCGGTCTTTGGCTTCTGTGGCAGCGTACGTGAGGGGCGGCGAACGAAGCAAATCGCCTCCGGGGCCGCCCCCGGCGCCCGCGGGGCGGAACGCCTCCCCCGGCGCCCGTAGGCCCTCCGAACCGCGCGGAGGGCGCCCTCAGGGCCCGGGAAGGGTGCCTCCCGGAGTCGAAGGGGCGCCGACCGCATCAGGGCCGGCTCAGCCGTTGAGGCCCTCCAGCGTCTTGTCGACGTCGGCGAGGTCCTCGTCGACCGACTTGAGCTGCTTGTCGATGTCCTTCATCGCCTGCTCGAAGTCGATGACGTCCTTCGCCGGCGGGGCCTCGACCTGGGCGGCAGCGCCGTACTCCGAGTACTTCGCGGAGATGGTGACCGGGCCCTCCTTGGAGGCCATGGCGATGTCCATCTTCACCGGGTAGCCGTCCCCGTTCACCCAGACCTGGGTGTCGTACGAGGTGATGCCGGCCTCCTTGACCGCCTTGATCATCTCGGCGCGGTCGGCCTTGCTGAGGACCAGCGAGTCGTTCTTGTTCACCATCTCTTCGACGCTGATCGAGCCCTTGTAGTGCTCGGTGTCGACGCCGTCGACCTTCGCGGAGCCGACGTGCTTGATGTCCTTGGACTCCAGGAGCACGGCCAGGGACTCGGCCGGGCTCTGGTTCATGTTGTCCATGTTGCCGGCGAGCTGCTTCTCCAGCGCCTTGTCGCCGGACCCCTCGGCGATGGCCTTGAGGTCCATCTTCATCCAGCGCTTGCCGCCGAACACCTCGGCGGCCTCGGCACCCGCGGCGCCCACGTCCGTGTACAGGACGCCGTCCACCCAGACCGTGCGGACCTCCGCGGGGCCGCCGAGCGCCGCGGCACCGCTGGACGTCACCTTCACGTCCATCACCGTGGGGTCCCAGCCCATGACGCCGGACATCGTCGTCGACCCGCCGCCCTCCACCGCCTCCGGCGCGGTGATCGTCATGCTGACCTTGGCGGACTTCGCCTCGGCCGTCTTCTTGAAGGCGGCCGTGAGGGCCTTCGTCACCTGACCGCCGGAGTGCGTCGCGCCCTCGGAGCCCGCGGCGCCCTTCTTGCCGTCGCCGTCGCCGCCGCTCTGGCAGGCGGTCGCGCCCAGCACGACGGCCGCAGCCGTCGCCGCCAGCCCGGCCCGCTTCCACGAGGACTTGCTCATGACCCACCCCATTTGCTTGCTTTACGAACTCTTGAACGGTATCTCACGGCTCTGACAGCGCCCCACCGGATACCGGCGCCGTCTCCCTCGGCGTCGGAGGGCGCATGCAAACGAACCGGCCCCCACACCCCGCGAGGGGCGTGAGGGCCGGTTCCAGCCTGCGTGGACCGCGGCTGCCGTCGGATCAGACGGCCGCCGGGTCCTCCTCGACGAGGAGGTTGCGGGTGCGGTTGGAGTCCAGCGGGATGCCGGGGCCCATGGTGGTGGCCAGGGTCGCCTTCTTGATGTAGCGGCCCTTCGCGGCGGACGGCTTCAGACGGAGGATCTCCTCCAGCGCCGCGGCGTAGTTCTCCACCAGCTTGGTCTCGTCGAAGGAGACCTTGCCGATGATGAAGTGCAGGTTCGCGTGCTTGTCGACACGGAACTCGATCTTGCCGCCCTTGATGTCGGTGACGGCCTTGGCGACGTCGGGGGTGACGGTGCCGGTCTTCGGGTTCGGCATCAGACCACGCGGACCGAGCACCCGGCCGAGGCGGCCGACCTTGCCCATGAGGTCCGGGGTGGCGACGACGGCGTCGAAGTCCAGACGGCCCTTCGTCACCTCGTCGATCAGCTCGTCGGCGCCGACGATGTCGGCGCCCGCGGCACGCGCGGCCTCGGCACGGTCACCGGTCGCGAAGACCAGGACCCGGGCGGTCTTGCCGGTGCCGTGCGGAAGGTTCACGGTGCCACGGACCATCTGGTCCGCCTTGCGCGGGTCGACGCCCAGACGCAGGGCGACCTCGACGGTGCCGTCGAACTTGGCGGACGCGGTGTCCTTGGCGAGACGGACGGCCTCGAGCGGGGCGTACTGACGCTCCCGGTCGATCTTGGCGTCCGCAGCGCGGAGATTCTTGCTGCGCTTCACTTCTACTCCTGGTGTGTTTCAGGTGTGGAGTCGTGGTCCGGGCCAGCGCCTGGCCCTACCACTCAAGGTCAAGAGGGGTTGAATCAGCCCACTGCATCTTCTGCTCGGGCTTCCTCACTCACTCGCTCCGCGGACGACCTCGTACCTCGGTCGGCCACTACGCGAGCCAGAACGTCAACCCACTGCATCTTCTGCTCGGGCTTCCTCACTCACTCGCTCCGCGGACGACCTCGTACCTCGGTCGGCCACTACGCGAGCTCGATCGTCAGCCCTCGACGGTGACGCCCATCGAACGCGCCGTACCCGCGATGATCTTCTCCGCGGCGTCCAGGTCGTTCGCGTTGAGGTCGGGCATCTTCGTCGTGGCGATCTCGCGGACCTGCTCGCGCGTCAGCTTCGCGACCTTGGTCTTGTGCGGCTCGCCGGAGCCCTTGTCCACGCCCGCGGCCTTGAGGATCAGCTTGGCGGCCGGCGGAGTCTTGGTGATGAAGGTGAAGGAACGGTCCTCGTAGACCGTGATCTCCACCGGCACGACCATGCCGCGCTGCGACTCGGTCGCAGCGTTGTAGGCCTTGCAGAACTCCATGATGTTGACGCCGTGCTGACCCAGGGCCGGGCCCACCGGCGGAGCCGGGTTGGCCGCGCCGGCCTGGATCTGGAGCTTGATAAGCCCCGTGACCTTCTTCTTCTTGGGAGGCATTGCTCTCTCCGGGTCCTAGTGAGAGTTTCCAGCACCCCACCCGATCATCCGGATGGAGGCATACCGCACAACGATAACGGGTATGGCTGCACGGTTAAAAACCGACAGGTCAGAACAGCCACACGGGCGGTTCTGACCTGGTCGGAAGCGAGTGTCAGTTCTTCTGGATCTGGTCGAAGCTCAGCTCGACCGGGGTCTCGCGGCCGAAGATCTCGACGAGGCCCTTGACCTTCTTCGAGTCGGCGTTGATCTCGTTGATCGTGGCCTGGAGGGTGGCGAAGGGGCCGTCGGTGACGGTGACCGAGTCGCCGACCTCGAAGTCCAGCACCTGGACCTCGACCTTGCGGGCCGGCGCCGGCTCGCCCTTGGCCTCGGCGGCCTCGCGCGCCGCCTTCTCCTCCGCCTCCGGGGCGAGCATCTTGACGATCTCGTCCAGGGTCAGCGGGTACGGGTCGTAGGCGTTGCCCACGAAGCCGGTGACGCCGGGCGTGTTGCGCACGACGCCCCACGACTCGTTGGTCAGGTCCATGCGGACCAGGACGTAGCCGGGAAGCTTGTTCTGGCGGACGTTCTTGCGCTCGCCGTTCTTGATCTGGACGATCTCTTCCTCGGGCACTTCGGCCTGGTAGATGAACTCCTCGACGTTCAGCGAAACGGCGCGCTGCTCCAGGTTCGCCTTCACGCGCTTCTCGTACCCGGCGTACGTGTGGATGACGTACCACTCACCGGGCAGCGTGCGCAGCTCGTCGCGGAGCGCGGCGATCGGGTCGACCGGCTCCTCGGCCTCGACCTCGGCGTCTTCCTCGTCCTCGGAGGCGTCGGCGGCCTCGGCGTCCTCGTCGATGACCTCGGCCTCGCCGGCGGAGTCCACCTCGATGTGCAGCGCGGCCTCCTCGGCCGGCTCGCCGGCGGCGGCGTCCGCAGCTTCCGCCTCGTCCGGGTCGACGGCGTCCGCAGCCTCAACGACGTCGAGCTCGTCCTCTGCGGACTCCACGGACTGCACGTTCTCGCCGTCCGGCTCAACGGCCTCGTTCAGGTTCGGGTCAGACACGGTGGCTGCTTCTTCCTCGATACAGATGGGTGGAACATGCAAAAAGGGCGCCGCGCCGATACTCCCGGCCGACGCCACTCCTCGCGGGAGGGATCAGCCGAAGACGTACCCGACGGCTTCCTTGAGCCCATAGTCAATCACGGTCACCAGACCGATCATGATGACGACGAAGATGATCACGACGGTGGTGTACGTCGTCAGCTGGCTGCGCGTGGGCCAGACGACCTTGCGGAGCTCGGCCACGATCTGCCGGTAGAAGAGCGCGAGGCGCCCGAAGGGGCCCTTCTTCCCGCGCTTGCCGCCCTTGCGGGTCTTGTCCCGGGACGACTTGTCCTCGGCATCAGGCGTGTCGATGGAGCCCACGGCATCCGTCACTTTCGTTCACCTGATTCCCGGGTCGTGGCCGTGCCGCGCCCGGTGGAGCCGCACGGCGATTCATTGAACGTACGTACATGCGCACACATCCTGGCGGTGGTGTGTGTAGCAGGGCCGGAGGGACTTGAACCCCCAACCGCTGGTTTTGGAGACCAGTGCTCTACCAATTGAGCTACGACCCTTTGTGGCGTCCCCAACCTACAGCATCCGGAACGGGTCCGAAGATGCGGTCGGTGAGGGCCAACGACCAGTGAGTGTACGTGGTCGCGGCGCTGACGTCGAACGGAAAGCTCCCGAGCGGGTCTTGGACGTGCGCCGCGGGGCCGTCCGGGGGGGCGGCGGAAGCACCCGTGCCCAAGCGGTGAAACACGTGTGCCGCCCCGGTTTGCCGTCTGGGACGATGGATCGTATGAGCGCTGTCAACCCATCCGCCGAGCGCCGGGTCTCCGCCCGCGTCGGCGCGATCTCCGAGTCCGCGACCCTCGCCGTCGACGCCAAGGCGAAGGCCCTCAAGGCCGCCGGGCGTCCGGTGATCGGCTTCGGCGCGGGCGAGCCCGACTTCCCGACGCCGGACTACATCGTCGAAGCCGCGGTCGAGGCGTGCCGTACGCCGAAGTACCACCGCTACACGCCCGCCGGGGGCCTGCCCGAGCTGAAGAAGGCGATCGCCGAGAAGACGCAGCGCGACTCCGGGTACGCGGTCGACCCGGCGCAGGTCCTGGTGACCAACGGCGGCAAGCAGGCGATCTACGAGGCGTTCGCCGCGATCCTCGACCCGGGTGACGAGGTCATCGTCCCCGCGCCGTACTGGACGACCTACCCGGAGTCGATCCGGCTCGCCGGCGGCGTTCCGGTCGAGGTGGTGGCCGACGAGACGACCGGCTACCGGGTCTCCGTCGAGCAGTTGGAGGCGGCCCGCACCGAGCGCACCAAGGTCGTGCTCTTCGTCTCGCCGTCCAACCCGACCGGCGCGGTCTACAGCCGCGAGGACACCGAGGCGATCGGCCGCTGGGCCGTCGAGCACGGCCTGTGGGTGCTGACGGACGAGATCTACGAGCACCTGGTCTACGGCGACGCGGTCTTCACGTCCCTGCCGGCCGTCGTCCCGGAGCTGCGGGACAAGTGCATCGTCGTCAACGGCGTGGCCAAGACGTACGCCATGACGGGCTGGCGCGTGGGGTGGATCGTCGGGCCGAAGGACGTCGTGAAGGCCGCGACGAACCTCCAGTCGCACGCCACGTCCAACGTCTCCAACGTCTCCCAGGTCGCCGCGCTCACCGCGGTCTCGGGCGACCTGGACGCGGTGGCCGAGATGCGGGCCGCCTTCGACCGCCGCCGGCGCACGATCGTGCGGATGCTGAACGAGATCGACGGCGTCCTGTGCCCGGAGCCGGAGGGCGCGTTCTACGCGTACCCCTCGGTGAAGGCGCTGCTCGGCAAGGAGATCCGCGGGAAGCGTCCGCAGACCTCCGTGGAGCTGGCCGCGCTGATCCTGGACGAGGTCGAGGTCGCGGTCGTCCCGGGTGAGGCGTTCGGCACACCGGGCTATCTGCGGCTGTCGTACGCGCTGGGCGACGACGACCTGGTGGAGGGCGTGTCGCGGATCCAGAAGCTGCTGGCCGAGGCCCGGGACTGAGCTCCCCGGTGGCTGGAAGTGCGGCTTCGGCCGACCGGAACGGCCCTCGGCGCCCCATGGCGCCGGGGGCCGTTTCTTCGTTCGGGCAAGCGCCCGATCAGGGAAAACGGCTTCACGGCACCGGTGCGGTGCGGCAAGATCCGAGGATGGAACGCGTACGTGACGTCAGCCGGCTGCCCAAGGCCCACCTGCACCTGCACTTCACGGGCTCCATGCGGCCCGGCACCCTGCTGGAACTGGCCGACAAGTACGGCGTCCACCTCCCCGACGCGCTGACCAGCGGAGAGCCGCCCAAGCTGCGGGCCACCGACGAGCGCGGTTGGTTCCGCTTCCAACGGCTGTACGACATCGCCCGGTCCTGTCTGCGGGCCCCCGAGGACATCCAGCGGCTGGTGCGCGAGGCCGCCGAGGAGGACGTCCGGGACGGCTCGGGCTGGCTGGAGATACAGGTCGACCCCACCTCGTACGCCCCGATGCTGGGTGGCTTGATCCCGGCGTTGGAGATCATCCTGGACTCGGTGGAGCGGGCGAGCCGGGACACCGGGCTCGGGATGCGCGTCCTGGTGGCGGCGAACCGGATGAAGCACCCGCTTGAGGCGCGCACCCTGGCGCGGCTCGCGGTGCGCTACCGGGACCGCGGGATCGTCGGCTTCGGGCTCTCCAACGACGAGCGGCGCGGCATGGCCCGGGACTTCGACCGGGCGTTCGCCATCGCGCGCGACGGCGGGCTGCTCGCGGCCCCGCACGGCGGCGAGCTGACCGGCCCGTCCTCCGTGCGCGACTGCCTGGACGACCTGCACGCCTCCCGCGTGGGCCACGGCGTGCGGGCGGCCGAGGACCCGCGGCTGCTGCGGCGGCTCGCGGAGCGCGGGGTGACGTGCGAGGTGTGTCCGTCGTCGAACGTGGCGCTGGGCGTGTACGAGACGCCGGGGGACGTGCCGCTGCGGACGCTGTACGAGGCGGGCGTGCCGATGGCGCTGGGCGCGGACGACCCGTTGCTCTTCGGCTCGCGGCTGGCCGCGCAGTACACGCTGGCGCGGCGGTACCACGGCTTCACGGACGGGGAGTTGGCGGAGCTGGCGCGGCAGTCGATCCGCGGGTCGGCGGCGCCGGAGGACGTGCGCAAGAAGCTGCTGGCGGGCGTGGACGAATGGCTCGCCGCCGAGCCCGCGGGCGCCTGAGCCACCGGCCTCAGGCAGCCTTCAGGCGGTCCTCAGGCAGTCCTCAGAGCGAGACGCCGACGGTGACCGGTTCGTTGACCAGGGTCACTCCGAAGGCGCTCCGCACTCCGGCCACGACCTCGCGGGCGAGGGCGAGCAGGTCCTCGGTGGTGGCCTCGCCGCGGTTCGTCAGCGCGAGGGTGTGTTTGGTGGAGATGCGGGCCGGCCCGCTGCCGTACCCCTTGGTGAAGCCGGCCTTGTCGATCAGCCAGGCCGCGGAGGTCTTGGTGCGGCCGTCGCCGGCGGGGTAGGCGGGCGGGGCGACGTCGGCGCCCAGTCGCTCGCGCACCCGGTCGAGGAACGCCCCGTACGCGTCGGCGTCGAGGATCGGGTTGGTGAAGAACGACCCGGCCGACCAGGTGTCGTGGTCGTCGGGGTCCAGGACCATGCCCTTGCCGGCGCGCAGCGCGAGGACGGTGCGGCGGACCGCGTCCAACTCCGCGCGCCCGCCGGGCTCGACGCCGAGGGTCCGGGCCGTCTCCGCGTACTTGATCGGCCCGGACAGCCCTCCGGCGTCCTCCAGGTCGAAGCGGACGCGCAGCACGACGTAGCGGTCCGGGTGCTCCTTGAAGACGCTGTGCCGGTAGGTGAAGGCGCAGTCGGCGTTGGTGAGCGTCACGGTCTCGCGCAGGCGTCGGTCGTACGCGACGACCTCGGTGACGGTGGCGGAGACCTCCTGGCCGTACGCCCCCACGTTCTGGATGGGGGTGGCGCCGGCGGAGCCGGGGATGCCGACGAGGCACTCGATGCCGGCGAGGCCCGCGGCAATGGTCCGGGTGACCGCGTCCGTCCACACTTCGCCGGCGGCGAGTTCGAGGCGGGTGCCGGTCAGCTCGAAGCCGGTGGTGGCGATGCGCAGCGCGGTGCCGTCGAACCCCTTGTCCCCGATGACCAGGTTGCTTCCGCCGCCGACGATCAGCAGCGGGGTGCCGGTGTCGTCCGCCTGGCGCACCGCGGCGACGACCTCGTCGTCGGTGGTCGCCGTGAGCAGCCGGCGGGCGGGGCCGCCGAGCCGGAAGGTGGTCAGGGGCGCGAGGGGGGCATCGTGAAGTTCGTGCACGGGCACAAGGGTACGAAACGAAGGCCGCCCGGCCCGCACGCCTCGGCCCACCGGGCCGGTGGGGGCTCGGTGGGCCGGGGTGCGTCGACGGTTCAGGCCGTGACCGGCTGCCGCTCGTCGTCCTGCCCTTGCGGCTCCCAGTCGGCCGCGGGCTCCGTGCGGTCCGGTCGTCGCGTCCCGGGGATCAGCAGCCCGGCGAGGGCCGCGAGCCCGACCGCCGCCGCGCCGATCCACAGCGCGGGGACGATGCCGTCGACGAACACCTGCGGCGAGGCGTATCCGCCCTGCGCGGCGAAGACGGCGCCGAGGACGGCAACTCCGAGCGCCCCGCCGACTTCGCGCAGCGCGTTGTTCGCGCCGGACGCCATGCCCTCCTCCCCCGGTCGGACGCTGGACATCACCACGTTCATCGCGGGGGCGAAGAAGAGCGCCATGCCCACGCCGCCGACGAGGAGCCCCGGGAGCAGCGCCGGGTACGACACGTCCGGCGAGAGCACGAGGGCGAAGAGCGCGAGGCCGGCGGCTTGGAGGGCGAGCCCGGCGACGACGACGGGCCGGCCGCCGATCCGGTCGGAGAGCACGCCGGCGACGGGCGCGACGAGCAGCGGCATCGCGGTCCACGGCAGCATCCGCAGCCCCGCCTCGGTGGGCGAGTAGCCGACCACGTTCTGGAAGAACTGGCTGAGCAGGAAGATCGATCCGAACATGCCGAGGAACATCAGCACGCCGGCGATGTTGATCCCGGTGAATGCGCGGTTGCGGAAGAGCCGCATGGGGAGCATGGGGTGGGTGCTGACGGTGCCGTGGCGGACGAAGGCGGCCAGCAGGAGCGCGCCGACGATCAGCCCGCCGAGCACCGGCGGGCTCGTCCAGCCTTCGACGTGGCCGTTGATCAGCGCGTAGACGATGCCGAAGAGGCCGCCGCTGGCGAGGAGGGTGCCGGGGAGGTCGAGCCGGGCGTCGGGGGCGTACGACTCGTTCAGGCGCCACGCGGCGAGGGGCAGCAGCAGGAGTCCGACGGGCACGTTCAGCCAGAAGATCCACTGCCAGGACAGGTGTTCGGTGAGCACGCCGCCGACGAGCGGGCCGCTGGCGACGGCGAGCCCGTTGGCGGCGCCGAAGACGCCGAGCACGGCGCCCCTGCGGGCGGCGGGGACGGACGTGGTGAGCAGGGTCATGGTGAGCGGCAGCATGATCGCACCGCCGACGCCCTGGAGCGCGCGGGCGGCGATGAGGGCGTCGATCCCGGGGGCCAGCGCCGCCGCGGCCGACGCGACGGTGAAGACGCCGAGGCCGACGGAGAAGAGCCGGCGCCGTCCGAAGCGGTCGCCGAGCGCGGCGCCGAAGAGCAGCAGGACCGCGAAGGTGAGGGTGTAGGCGCTGACGGTCCATTCGAGGTCGGCGAGGCCGCCGCCGAGGTCGTCGCGGATGGCGGGCAGTGCGGTGGTGACGACGAGGTTGTCGAGCGATGCCATGAATCCGGCGGTGCAGGTGATGAGCAGCGTCCACCCGACGCCGCCCCGACCGCCGCGACCGGTGCTGTCGATCCCGTCGTCCGTGCCGTGCTCGGTTCGCCGTGCCGTGTTCTTCACGGTGTCCTCCCCCAATGTTCTCTGTGGTGTTCCCGGTTCCGGTGCGTTCCCGGAGCCCTGGTGATTAGTAATTAGTCACTAACTTTGCGGGCCATGCGACACCCACCCCGAGCGGGGTGGGGCCGTACCCGCGGACGCCCTACTCGGCGGCGCCGCTGCCGGGCCTGAGCGGGAAGTAGTCGCGCCAGACCCGGTGGTCGTCGGGGAAGCCCAGGGACACCAACACGTTGATCAGCATCCCGTAGCTCATGAACCGGCCCAGGTGCTCGGGGTCACCCCCGAGGGCATCACTCGCCAGGTCCCAGATCTCCAGCCAGGCGCGCCGCACCGCGTCGCCGAACTCGGTGTCCCCTGCCGCCTCGGCCGTCGCAACGGCCACGTAGACCTGCATCTGCATCAGGAGTTTCTCCCGGTCGCCGATCAGCCGGAAGTACGCGGCGGCCATCACGCGCTCGGGGTCACCGTCGGGCGACTTCTCCAAGGCGTCCGCGAACACCCGGACCATGTCCTCCATGCAGCGCCTGGCAGCCGCGAGGAACAACTCCCGCTTGCTCTTGAAGAGCCGGAAGAGATACGGCTGGGAGACGCCGACGCGACGCGCGATCACCTCCGTCGACGTCCCGTTGTACCCCCCGACGGCGAACTCGGCGATCGCCGCCCGGATGACGCTCTCGCGCCGCTCTTCCGCACTCATCCTGACCATGGAGAGAAAGTTAGTGACCAATCACTAGCCTGTCAAGGCCGCCGTCGCACCTTCCGCCGCTGCCACGCGAAGAGGGGACCCTCCTCGGGAGGGCCCCCTCTCACTGTCTTCCTGCGTCTTGCAGCCCGGTCGTCGCTCAGGCCAGCCGGACGACCGCGCGGGCCATCCCCAGCACCTTCTGGCCGTCGCTGACGGCGGTCAGGTCGACCCGCACCGCGTTGTCGTCCAGCAGCGCCGCGACCTTCCCGCTGACCTCGATCAGCGCACCCTCGTCGTCGTTGGGCACCACCACGGGCTTGGTGAAGCGCACCGAGTACTCGACGACCGCTCCCGGGTCCCCGACCCAGTCCGTGACCACCCGGGCCGCCTCGGCCATGGTGAACATGCCGTGCGCGATCACGTTGGGCAGCCCGACCTCGACGGCGAACTTCTCGTTCCAGTGGATCGGGTTGAAGTCGCCGGACGCCCCCGCGTACCGGACCAGCGTCTCCCGCAGCACGGGGAAGCTCTGCGCCAGCAGCTCGGTGCCGACCTCGACGTCCGCGTAGGACACCTTCGCCGCCATCACGCCTCCTCGGCGGCGCGCGCCACCAGCTTGGTCCACGCGGTCACCACGTGTTCACCGGACTCGTCGTGCACCTCGCCCCGGATGTCCAGGAAGTCGTTGCCCGCCATGGACTTGACGCCTTCGATCGTGGAGACGACCGTGAGCCGGTCCCCGGCCCGCACCGGCCTGGTGTACGCGAAGCGCTGCGCGCCGTGCACCACCCGGCTGTAGTCCAGTCCGAGCTGCGGGTCCTGCACCACGACGCCGGCCGCCCGATAGGTGATCGAGAAGACGAAGGTCGGCGGGGCGATCACGTCCTGGTGCCCCAGCGCCTTCGCGGCCTCCGGGTCGGTGTACGCCGGATGGGCGTCCCCGATGGCCTCGGCGAATTCGCGGATCTTTTCCCGGCCGACCTCATAGGGCGAGGTGGGCGGATAACTCCGCCCCACGAAGGACTGATCGAGGGCCATGCGGTGGCTCACTCCTCACAATGATCTGACTGGGTGATCGCGAGGACGCGCAAGATCGCGGCCATTCACTCACGATCGGGTGATCAAACGACCAAAGGCCGTCCCCATGCGGGAACGGCCTCTGTCGTGCCTGTGCGTGCGAGCCTGCGTCAGCGGGTCTCGCGGTGCGCGGTGTGCGCCTTGCAGCGGGGGCAGTGCTTCTTCATCTCAAGACGGTCCGGGTTGTTGCGCCGGTTCTTCTTGGTGATGTAGTTCCGCTCCTTGCACTCCACGCAGGCCAGCGTGATCTTCGGGCGGACGTCGGTGGCAGCCACGTGAGTGCTCCTTGGACGGACGGATGGACGGATTACAAACGCATAAAAGAGTAGCCGATCGGAGGACCGACCCCGCAATCGGCTACTGTCTGTAGCGGTGACCGGACTTGAACCGGTGACACAGCGATTATGAGCCGCTTGCTCTACCGACTGAGCTACACCGCTGCGATATCGGATCCCCCCGCCCGAAAGCGGGGGTCTTCGACATCAGAGCCCCAATACGGAATCGAACCGTAGACCTTCTCCTTACCATGGAGACGCTCTACCGACTGAGCTATTGGGGCGAGCGATGAAGACATTACACGGTCTCCGGCCGTTCGCCCAAATCCGTTTCGCGGTCCTCGTCCCGGTCCACGCCCGCTCCTCCCCCGGGCGCCCGCGCAGGCCCCGACGCGGGCGATCGCGCGGGCCCCGCGCGGCGGCAGGAGCGCGCCCCACCCGGCCCCGACCGTCGCCGCCGGTGCCGTGCTCCGGCTCGTACTCCGGCGCCCTGCACGGCAAACCCCAGGTGGGCGCGCCGGTACGACTATTCCGCTCTTCCACGAAGCCGGCCCCGGCCACCCCTAGGCTCGTCTCACGCTGCGTGACCTTCCCCGCCCCGCCCGCCCCTCTCCGTCCCACGCCCCCACGCGGCCAGCCCGGTCCGGTCCGACCCGGTGCGATCCGACACGATCCCGATCCCGATCCGACCAGGTCTCGACCCAGGTCCCGATCCCGATCCCGATCCGGCGCGATCGCCAGGGCTCGATCCACAGGAGCGCGATGCCCGACAGCCAGCCGCACCCCTCCGACGGCCCCACCTCCGACTCCACCGCGCTGCTGCTCTGCGGTGCCCGGCTGGCGGACGGCCGCACCGTCGACGTACGGCTGAGCTGCGGGCGCATCGAGGCCGTCGGCACCGCAGGCAGCCTCACCCCGCACTCCTCCCGGGTCGATCTGACGGGCTACCTGCTGCTGCCCGCGCCCGCCGAGCCGCACGGCCACGGCGACACCGCCCTCACCGCGGACGGGCCGGGCCCCGTCTCGTACCAGCCGGACGACGTGCAGCGGCGCGCCACGGAGGCGGCGCTGCTGCAACTGGGCCACGGCGCGACGGCGCTGCGCTCGCACGTGCGCATCGGGGACGTCCAGGGCCTCGGACCGCTGGAGGCGGTGCTCCAGGCGCGCCGCTCGCTCCGCGGGCTGACCGATCTGACGGCCGTGGCGGTGCCGCGGCTGCTGACCGGCGTCGCCGGCGCGGACGGGCTCGCCATGCTGCGGGACGCGCTGAAGATGGGCGCCGCGGTGGTCGGCGGCTGCCCGGACGCCGACCCCGACCCGACCGGGTACGTGGAGGCCCTGTTGGAGGTCGCGGCCGAGCACGGCTGCCCCGTCGACCTGCACACGCACGGTGACGACCCGGCCCGGCTGGCCCGGCTCGCCGCCATGGCCGGCGCGGTGCGGCCGGGCGTGGTGATCGGGCCGTGCGCGGGGCTCGCACGGCTGCCGCACGAGATCGCCGCGCGCGCCGCCGACCAGCTCGCGGCGGCCGGCGTCACCGTCGTCAGCCTGCCGCAGGGCGGCTGCGGCGCGCTGGAACAGCGCGGGTCGGCGCCGGTTCGCCTGCTGCGCGCCGCGGGGGTGCGGGTGGCCGCCGGCAGCGGGGCGCTGCGGGACGTGTCGAACCCGGTCGGCCGCGGCGACCCGCTGGAGGCGGCGTACCTGCTGGCGTCGCGCGACGGGCTGGCCGCGGAGGACGCGTACGCGGCGGTGGCGGCGTCGGCCCGGGCGGCGATGGGGCTGCCGGAGGTACGGGTCGAGGCGGGGTTCCCCGCGGAGCTGCTGGCGGTGCGCGGGGAGCGGATCGCGGGCGTGCTGTCACTCGCGTACAGCAGGATCGTCATCCACCGCGGCCGGGTGGTGGCGCGCACCAGCGCGGTGCGGGAGTACTGCGACTCTGCGGTGGCGGTGGCGCTGGAGCTGCCGCGTCAGATCCGCCCCTGAGCGCGGCCGGATCGGGACCGGCGCCGGCGGCCGACGATCGCGCGCGGGGGCGGCGGGGCGTACGGTCGGTGCCATGCGCATTGTGATCGCTGGAGGACACGGTCAGATCGCCCTGCGGCTGGAGCGGTTGCTCTCGGCGGGCGGGCACGAGGTGACGGGGATCATCCGCTCGGACGGGCAGTCGGACGACCTGCGGGACGCCGGCGCTGAGCCGGTCGTGCTGGACCTGGAGTCGGCGGCGGTCGACGAGGTCGCCGACGTGCTGCGGGGCGCCGGCGCCGCGGTGTTCGCCGCGGGCGCCGGGCCGGGCAGCGGCATCCCCCGCAAGGACACCGTCGACCGCGGCGCCGCGGTGCTCTTCGCCGACGCGGCCGAACGCGCGGGCGTGCGGCGCTTCGTCGTCGTCTCGTCCATGGGGGCGGACTCCGGGCACGAGGGCGACGAGCAGTTCGACGTGTACCTGCGGGCGAAGGGCGCCGCGGACGACGACGTGCGGGCCAGGTCCGGCCTCGACTGGACGATCCTGCGCCCCGGCTCGCTGACGAACGACGCCGGTACGGGCCTGGTGGATCTCCAGGCGTCGACGGGCCGCGGGATGGTGGCGCGGGACGACGTGGCGGCGGTCATCGCCGAACTCCTCGACACCCCGGCGACGGCGGGCCTGACCCTCGAACTGGTCGGCGGCTCGGTGCCGGTGGTGGTCGCGGTGCGGGACGTCGCGGGGAACTGAGCGACTGGAGCACTCGGTGCTCCCGGGGGCGATGAGTTCACGAGCGTACGGAGGTCGAAGCGGTATGAACCCAAGCAGCGAGGACCCGACCAACACCGCAGCGAACGGCACGTCAGGAACCGCCGCGGGAAAGGCCCTTCGGCCGACGCTCGGCTTCCAGCCGGAGCAGCCGTACGCCTTCGTCCGGGGCTCGGTCCGGATGGACGAATTCGGCGTGATCGCCGACCGGCTCGGCGAGCTGATCGGCTGGGTCTCCGCACGGGGCGCGGAGTTCGCGGGGGCGCCGTTCTTCCGCTTCAACACCGTCGACATGGGCGGCGCGTCGGACGTGGAGGCGGGCGTGCCCGTCCTCGCCCCGCCCGCTCCGGAGGGCGACTTCCAGACCGGTTCCCTCCCCGCAGGGCGCTATGCCACGGTCCGCCACACCGGCCATCCGGACCAGCTCTTCGACGTCATCACCGCTTTCCGCGCCTGGGCGGACGAGGAAGGGCTGACCTGGGACATGACGCCGTTGGAGGGCGGCGCGGAACGGTGGGGCTGCCGGTTGGAGTCCTATCTGACCGACCCGAGCGTCGAACCCGACATGGACAAGTGGGAGATCGAACTCTCCTTCCGCCTCGCGGACGCCGACTGAATTCGCGCCGAGCGCGGAACGCGCCCGGTTGCGCACGCACGTCATCCCCCGGGGGTGCCCCGCCCGCCCCTCCGTTGCCCTGTCGGGGCCGGCAGGACCTCGCCCGGGGCGGGTACGAATTCGGCATCGCTCCCGCGGACGTCCCCGCCGGCCGCCACCGGCCCAGGAGCCCTTCACCACGGCGCTGCGCGCCGGCGCGCGCCTTGTGCAACACGAAGACCCCTCTTCCGCTGCGTTTCCACAGTGGAAGAGGGGTCTTGTCAAGCGTGGCGGCGCCAGGATTCGAACCTGGGTAGGCTAAGCCGACGGATTTACAGTCCGCTCCCATTGGCCACTCGGGCACACCGCCATGGGACGTCACCCCGAGCCTTGAAGAAGGCCGCTGTCCTGCGGCGCTCCCCGCGGTACTCCGTGGCGACGACGTAAACGATACCCGATGCGCAGGGGTGCTCCGCCACCGGATTGATCAGCCGTGGAGCCACGCCGGGGTGACTAGGCTTGGCGGAGCGGTTCGGAGCATCGGGCCGCGTGTTTCCGCATCCAGATACAAGGAGCACAGGACATGGCCGACTCCAGTTTCGACATCGTCTCGAAGGTCGAGCGGCAGGAGGTCGACAACGCCCTCAACCAGGCCGCGAAGGAGATCTCCCAGCGCTACGACTTCAAGAACGTCGGGGCGTCGATCGCCTGGTCGGGCGAGAAGATCCTGATGCAGGCGAACTCCGAGGAGCGGGTCAGCGCGATCCTCGACGTGTTCCAGTCCAAGCTGATCAAGCGGGGCATCTCGCTGAAGGCGCTGGACGCCGGTGAGCCGCAGCTCTCCGGCAAGGAGTACAAGATCTTCGCGTCGATCCAGGAGGGCATCACCCAGGAGAACGCGAAGAAGGTCGCGAAGATCATTCGCGACGAGGGCCCCAAGGGCGTGAAGGCCCAGGTCCAGGGCGACGAGCTGCGAGTCAGCTCGAAGAGCCGGGACGACCTCCAGGCCGTGCAGACGCTGCTGCGCGAGCAGGACCTGGACTTCGCCGTGCAGTTCGTGAACTACCGCTGACGCACCGGCCCGGCCCGCACGGAACGCGGCCGGGCCGCCCGCGCTCCTCCTGTCCCCTTCCGGCGCTGCTGCCGCCCCGGGCGTGCCGTCCGATTTCCGCCAGCTACGGCGGGGCGCACGGCGCAGACTCGTAGGCGTACGGAAAGCGGGGACGCCGCAGCGGACTCCCCGCGGGCGGCACGGAGAGGAGCGAGAGCCATGACAAAGATCACGACCGTCACACCGACGTCGGTCACCGAGGCAGATTCGGGCGAAGCGGTCCGCGCGGCCACGGTCTACACGACGTTCGACAGCCCGGTGGGCGAACTGCTGCTCGTCGGCGTCCCGTCCGCCGGCGCTCCCGGCGGCACCGCGCTCGTCTCCCTGTCGCTCCCGGAGCAGAAGGGCGCGGCCACCGTGCAGGACGGCTGGCTCCGCGACGACGCCGCCTTCGCGGCGATCCGCGACCAACTGACCGCGTACTTCGAGGGGCGGCTGACCAGCTTCACCATCGCCTACGCGGACGAGGGCACCGACTTCCAACGGCGCGTGTGGCGCGCGCTGGAGACGATCCCCTACGGGACGACCTGCACCTACGGGGACATCGCGCGGCAGGTCGGCGCCCCGCAGGCCGGGGTTCGAGCGGTGGGCACCGCGATCGGACGGAACCCGCTGTTGGTGGTGCGGCCCTGCCATCGGGTGATCGGAGCGGACGGCGCGCTGCGGGGGTACGCGGCGGGCCTGGAGCGCAAGGAACGGCTGCTGGGGCTTGAGGGCGCGCTGGCGTCATGAGCCCCGGTGGTACGGAGGCGGGCGCGGGCGGCGAGGGGACGCTCTTCCCCAGGGAGCCGAGGGTCGTCTCCCCGGGCGCGGTGCACGTGCCGGGGTGGCTGTCCACGGCGCGGCAGCGGGAACTCGTCGAGTTCTGCCGCGCCCGGGCCCGCGGGCCGGTGCCGATGCGGCACACGGTCCTGCCGGGCGGCGGGGTGATGTCCGTGCGGACGGTGTGCGTGGGCTGGCACTGGCAGCCGTACCGCTACAGCCGCACCGCCGACGACGTGAACGGCGCCCGGGTCGCTGACTTCCCCGACTGGCTGGTCGAGTTGGGTCGCGCGGCGCTGACCTCGGCGTACGGCGCCGAAGACGCTGCCGGCGCCGCAGGGGCGACCGGGGGCGGCGAAAGCAGCAGCGGCGGCGACGGCGGGCCCGCGACGTACACGCCCGACACTGCGCTGATCAACTTCTACGACGATGCCGCGCGCATGGGCATGCACCAGGACAAGGAGGAGCGCTCCGGGGCACCGGTGGTGTCGCTGAGCATCGGTGACACCTGCCTCTTCCGCTTCGGCAACGCGGAGACCCGCGGACGGCCCTACACGGACGTGGAGTTGGTCTCCGGGGACCTATTCGTCTTCGGCGGGCCCGCGCGGTTCGCGTACCACGGTGTGCCGAAGGTGTACCCGGGGACGGCCGACCCCGCGACGGGGATGAGCAGCGGGCGGCTGAACATCACCCTGCGGGAGACGGGCCTGCCCGGCTGACCCGCATCCGTGGAGCTGGCCGGGCGCCGGGCTCAGCGGGACCGCGAGTGGCCGAAGAGGAGGCGGTAGCCGATGAGCAGCACCAGGGAGCCGCCGATCGCCGATATCCAGGTCGTGCCGTCGAAGAACTGCTTGGTGATCTCACGGTCGAAGAACTCTGCCGAGATCCATCCGCCGACGAAGGCACCGAGCACTCCGATCAGGATGGTGCCGATCAGGCCGCCCGGGTCGCGGCCGGGCAGCAGGATCTTGGCTATGGCTCCGGCGAACAGCCCGAGGAAGATCCAGGCGAGGATGCTCATGCAGTGAACCTGCCTTTCGTGCGGTGTCATCCGGGATGACGTCGAGTGGTCGGTCGGTGGTTGCCAGGGGTGACTAGGGTGCGGCGCATGACACAGCAGCTCAGGCGGACGCTCGGGGTCTTTGACGCGGTCGTGATCGGGCTCGGGTCGATGGTGGGCGCCGGGATCTTCGTGGCGCTGGGGCCGGCGGCCGGGGCCGCCGGGTCGGGGTTGTTGTTGGGTCTGGGGCTCGCTGCCGTGGTCGCTTACTGCAATGCCATGTCATCTGCCCGGCTCGCCGCCGTCTACCCCACCTCGGGCGGCACGTACGTCTACGCACGGGAACGACTCGGCCCCTTCTGGGGCTACCTCGCCGGGTGGGCGTTCGTCGTCGGGAAGACGGCGTCCTGCGCGGCGATGGCGCTGACGGTCGGGGCGTACGTCTGGCCGGAGCAGGCGCACGCGGTGGCCGTTGCCTCGGTCGTGGCGCTGACCGCCGTGAACTATCGCGGTGTCCAGAAGTCGGCGTGGCTGACGCGGGTCGTCGTGGCGGTCGTACTCGCCGTCCTCGCGGCGGTGGTGGTCTCCTCTCTCGGCTCGCCCCGGGCCGACCTGGGGCGACTGGGCTGGGACGGTGACGTTTCGGCGGGTGGGGTGTTCCAAGCCGCCGGGCTGCTGTTCTTCGCCTTCGCTGGCTACGCGCGGATCGCCACGCTGGGCGAGGAGGTGCGGGACCCGGCCCGGACGATCCCGCGGGCCGTCCCCCTGGCGCTGGGCATCGCTCTGGTCGTCTATGCGGCCGTCGCTGTGGCCGTCCTCTCTGTGCTGGGGCCGGTGGCGCTGGGTCGGTCGGGTGCTCCGCTCGCTGACGCGGTGCGCGCCGCGGGCGCTGACTGGTTGGTGCCGGTGGTGCGGGTCGGCGCCGTCGTCGCGGCGCTCGGCTCGCTCCTCGCGCTGATCCTCGGGGTGTCCCGCACGACACTGGCGATGTCACGGGACGGGCATCTGCCGGGCGCGCTCTCCGCCGTCCATCCGCGCTTCCAGGTGCCGCACCGGGCGGAGGTGGCGGTCGGTCTGGTCGTCGCGGTGGTGGCGGCGACGGCGGACGTGCGGGGAGCGATCGGCTTCTCGTCATTCGGAGTGCTGCTGTACTACACCCTGGCCAACGCGTCGGCGTGGACGCTCTGTTCCGGACCCCCGGCAGGTACACCCGTTCGTGTGACGAAGGCGCGTACGAGGGTTGAGCGAGTGACGGCCGACGGCGGGCCGGCAGGGCGGGCGTGGGTCGTGCGGGCCACCGCGGTCTGCGGGGCCGTCGGCTGTGTGGCGCTGGCCTTCGCCCTGCCCGGGCCGTCCGTGGCCGCCGGGACCGCCGTGGTGGCGCTGGGGGCACTGCTCTACGTCGTACGCAAGAAGACGCAGAAGCAATAGGGAACGCGGAAGCAGACGTAGAACGGGCGCGGGCACATGGCGGCAGCTCCGGTCCACGAGAGGCCGGCGGGCCGGATCGGCGGGCCCGGGTCAAGGGCTCAGGTCAGCGGGCGGGTCAGCAGGCTCAGGTCAGCGGGTGGCGAACGGCTGGTCCGTGGGGACGATCTCCTTGCCCAGCGGCATCAGGGAGACCGGAATCAGCTTGAAGTTCGCGATGCCCAGCGGGATGCCGATGATGGTGATGCAGAGGGCGACCCCGGTGACGATGTGCCCCAGCGCCAGCCACCAGCCCGCCAGGATCAGCCACAACACGTTCCCGACGCAGGACGGTGCGCCCGCGTCGCGCCGGTCCACCACCGTGTAGCCGAAGGGCCAGAGGGCGTAGATCCCGATGCGGAAGGCGGCGAGCCCGAAGGGGATGCCGATGATCGTGATGCACAGCAGCAACCCGGCGAGCACGTACCCCAGGAACATCCAGAAGCCGCAGAGTATGAGCCAGATGATGTTCAGAATCGTCTTCATGGACGTCGACCTGCCATCTCTTCGAGTCGGGCGATGCGCTCGGCCATGGGTGGGTGGGTGGAGAAGAGCTTGGCTCCCTTGCCCGGGCGGAAGGGGTTCGCGATCATCATGTGGCTCGCGGTCTCCAGTCGGGGCTCGGGCGGCAGCGGCAGCTGCTTCGTGCCGGCGTCGAGCTTGCGCAGCGCGCTGGCGAGGGCGAGCGGATCGCCGGTGAGCTGGGCTCCGGACGCGTCCGCCTCGTACTCCCTGGAACGGCTGACCGCGAGCTGGATGATGGCCGCGGCCACCGGCCCCAGGATCATGATCAGCAGCATGCCGAGGAGGCCCGGGCCGTCGTCGTCCGAGCGTCCGACGGGGATCAGCCAGGCGAAGTGCACCAGGAACATCACCACGGAGGCGAGGGCGCCGGCGACGGACGAGATCAGGATGTCGCGGTTGTACACGTGACTCAGCTCGTGGCCGATGACGCCGCGCAGCTCCCGTTCGTCGAGGATCTGGAGGATGCCCTCCGTGCAGCACACGGCGGCGTTCCGGGGATTGCGGCCGGTGGCGAAGGCGTTCGGCGCCTGGGTCGGGGAGATGTAGAGGCGCGGCATCGGCTGGCGGGCGGCGGTGGAGAGCTCGCGGACCATTCGGTAGAGACCGGGGGCTTCGAACTCGCTGACCGGGCGGGCGCGCATGGCCCGCAGGGCGAGCTTGTCGCTGTTCCAGTACGCGTACGCGTTGGTGCCGATCGCCACGAGGAGGGCGACGATCAGGCCCGTACGGCCGAAGAAACTGCCGATGACGAGGATGAGTGCGGACAGTCCCCCGAGGAGTACGGCGGTCTTCAGCCCATTGTGCCGGCGGTGCACGGTACGCCCTCCAGGTGGTGCGGCAGGGGAACCCTCTTGCGTCGTGGTGCTCCACTCTCCAGTGGACCCTTCTGTACTGGTCAACGCCAGGCGAGGGGGGCGAGTTCCCTGGTGCTCCGGCGGGCGTCCCGGCCATCCGGGTGACGGCCGGGACCGTCGTCGCCGGTCGGGGCCGTCACCGCGGCTCGCGTCCTCAGAACAGGTCGACGGCCGCGAAGCGCAGGACGAGCTGCGGGTAGCCGGACAGGACGACGCCCGCCACGGCGGTCAGCGCCAGTGCGGCGGCGAGGGACCGGGGCACGGCCGGCGCGCCGCCCGCCACCGTGGCCGAGCCCTCGGAAGCGGCGCCTGCGCCGGCTCCCTCCGGGGCTCGGAAGAGGATCGCGGTCCAGCGCAGGTAGTAGTAGAGCGCGATGACGACGTTGACGGCCATGACCACGGCCAGCCAGCCCAGGCCCGCGTCGACGGCCGAGGAGAAGACGGTCACCTTGGCGAAGAGGCCGATGATGCCCGGCGGCAGCCCGGCGAGGCACAGCAGGAAGAAGCCCATGGTCAGGGCGGTCACCGGGCGGGTCGCGTACAGGCCGCGGTAGTCGGAGATCCGGTTCAGCCGGTGCGTGCGGGCGACCAGCGCGGCCACGGCGAAGGCGCCGAGGTTCACCACGGCGTACATCAGCGCGTACGCGACCGTGGAGCCGATCTGGTGGTCGCTGGAGTACGCGGCGGCCGCGATCGGCACCAGGATGTAGCCCGCCTGTGCGACGGACGACCAGGCCAGGAGGCGGACGGCGCTCCACGCACGCGTGGCGGACTGGCGCAGGGCGGCGACGTTGCCGGCGGTCATGGTGACGGCGGCGAGGACGGCGAGGGCCGGGCCCCACACGTTCGCGTACCCCGGGAAGCCGATGACGGTGATCACCACGAGGCCGGAGAAGCCCACCGCCTTGCCGACGACGGAGAGGTAGCCGGCGACGGGCAGCGGCGCCCCCACGTAGGTCTCGGGCACCCAGAAGTGGAAGGGGACGGCCGCCGTCTTGAAGGCGAAGCCGATGAGGGTGAGGGCGACTCCGGCCTTGGCGAGGGTGTCCAGTTGCCCGGGTACGTCGGCGACGGCGATCTGGGTGAGGTGGAGGCTGCCGGTGGACGCGTACACGAAGCTCACGCCGAGCAGCGTCACGGCCGTCGCGGTGACCGAGGACAGGAAGAACTTCAGGGCCGCCTCGCTGGAGAGGCGGTCGCCGCGGCGCAGGCCGACGAGGGCGAAGGCGGGCAGGGAGGCGACTTCGAGGGCGACGACCAGGGTGGCGAGGTCGCGGGAGGCGGGGAGCAGGGCGGCGCCCGCGGCGGACGCGAGCAGCAGGAACCAGAACTCGCCCGCGGGAAGTTTCCGCCGGGTCTCCTGGAGCGACAGCAGTGCGGTCAGCAGTGCGCCGCCGAGGACCAGCAGTTGGATCGCGAGGGTGAAGCGGTCCGCGGTGTAGCTGCAGGTGGTGGTGGAGGTGGTGAGGCAGAACGTGCTGCGGTCGCCGGCGCGCAGCGGTACGAGGGAGACGAGGGCGAGGCCCAGGCCGGCGACGGCGCCGATGCCGAGGAGGCCCTTGCCCCGCTCGGGGACGAAGAGGTCGGCGACGAGGAGGAGCAGCGCGACGGCGGCCGTGATCGTCGGTGGTGCGATCGTGACCCAGTCGACGTTCTGGACGAGGCTGGCGACCCCGCCGGTGCCGCCGTCGGACGCCGCCAGGTGGGCCGCCGCGGGGGCCGTGCCGGTAGCGATGGTCACGAGGTGCCTCCCGAGAGGAGCTTCTGCACGGCCGGGTCGGTGAGGCCGAGGAGGACCGCGGGCCACAGCCCGGCGATGACGGTGAGGGCGACGAGCGGGGTCCACGCGGCGAACTCGTACGTCTGCACGTCGGCGATGGGCTTGACCTCGGCGTCCCCTTCGGCCGGCGCGGGCACGCCCATGCACACGCGGCGGACGACGATCAGGAGGTACGCGGCGGTGAGCAGGGTGCCGAATCCGCCGATCGCCATGAAGGTGAGGAAGGCGGGGCGGTTGAGGCCGGGGGCTGGGTCGAAGGCGCCGAAGAGCGCCAGCATCTCGCCCCAGAAGCCGGCGAGGCCGGGCAGTCCGAGGGAGGCGACGGCGGCGAAGGCGAGGAGGGCGCCGAGGCGGGGCGCGCGGCCGTAGAGGGCGGCGCCGGTGGCGCCGGCGAGGGTGTCGAGGTCGGCGGTGCCGTAGCGGTCCTTGACCGCGCCGACGAGGAAGAACAGCAGGCCGGTGATGAGTCCGTGGGCGATGTTGGCGAAGAGCGCGCCGTTGACGCCGGTGGGGGTCATGGTGGCGATGCCGAGGAGCACGAAGCCCATGTGGCCGACGGACGAGTACGCGATCAGGCGCTTCAGGTCGCCGGCGGCGCCGTTCTTGACGAGGGCGAGGCAGGCGAGGGACCCGTAGATGATGCCGACGACGGCGAAGGCTGCGAGGTAGGGCGCGAAGGTCAGCATGCCGTCGGGCGCGACCGGCAGGACGATCCGGACGAATCCGTACGTTCCCATCTTCAGCAGGACGCCGGCGAGCAGGACGGAGCCGACGGTCGGCGCTGCGGTGTGGGCGTCGGGCAGCCAGCTGTGCAGCGGCCACATCGGGGTCTTGACCGCGAGGCCGAGCCCGATCGCCAAAACGGCGATGACCTGCGTGGACGTGGTCAGCCCACGGCCGTTGTCAGTGGCGAGTGCCACCATGTCGAACGTGCCCGACTTCAGGCCGATCAGCAGGAAGCCGAGCAGCATGACGACCGAGCCGAGCAGCGTGTAGAGGATGAACTTCCAGGCGGCGGCCTGCCGGCCCTCGCCGCCCCAGCGGGCGATGAGGAAGTACATCGGGATGAGCACCATCTCGAAGGCCAGGAAGAACAGCAGCAGGTCGAGGACCGCGAAGGTCGCGAGGGTCCCCGATTCGAGGACGAGCAGCAGCGCGACGAACGCCTTCGGGGACGGCCCCGTCGGCATCTTGAAGTAGCTGTACAGCGCGCACAGGAAGGTCAGCAGCGCGGTCAGGACCAGGAGGGGGAGGGAAATGCCGTCGATGCCGAGGTGGATGCGCACGTCGAGTGCGGGGATCCAGCTGATGTCCGTGCTGGCCTGCATCTTCGACGGTTGGTCGTGGTCGAAGCCGATGACGAGCAGGATCGCGGCGGCCAGCACCGCGCCCGTGACGGTCACGCCGTGGCGCAGCACCGCCTGGTCCGGGTTCTTGCCCCGCAGCCCGGGCGGCGCGGGCAGCAGGGCGGCCGCGGCCCCGATGAGCGGCCCCACGACGACGAACGCGAGGAGGAACTGCATCACGGACTCGCTGATATCGATCACGGCTCACGACCCCGCGTTGACGTTGGACAGGACGACCACGGCGATCACCAGCACGACGGTGCCCGCGAGCAGTGCGCTGACGTAGGTCTGCACGTTGCCGGTCTGTGCGCGGCGGACGAGCCAGCCGAGCGCGTTGGTGCCGGTGGCCGCTGCGCGCACGTAGGTGTCGATCACCTCGCGGTCGAGGAAGCGGACCAGGCGTGCGCCGGCGAGGACGGGTCGGACGAAGAGCGCGTGGTAGACGGCGTCGAGGTGGAAGCCGCTGGCCGCGTGGCGGTGGAGCGGGCCGAGCAGCATCCGGCCCGGGTCCGCGGGGTCGGGGGCCGAGGCGGGCGATCCGTAGGCCGGGGTGTGGGCCGCGATGGCCTCCGCTTCGACGGCGTACGGCGCGGCGTCCGGGTGGGCGACGACGGCCCCTTCGGGGGTACGGGTCTGGAGCGCGGCGGCGCGGGGGCGCAGGGAGTGCCAGGCCGCGTAGGTCACCGCGGCGCCGATGACGGCGGTGCCGGTGCCGAGGACGGCGGTGGTCACGGTGGGGGCGAGGCCCTGCCCGTCGAACCAGCCGTCGAAGTAGCCGAAGGTCGCGCCGAATCCGAGGGAGGGGATCGCGAGGAGCCACAGGACGGAGGTGATGGCGAGGGGTTCGCGGCCGTGGTCGGGGGCTTCGGCGCCCTGGCCGCGGAAGGCCAGCAGCCACAGCCGGGTCGCGTACGCGGCGGTGAGCAGGGCGGCGACCAGACCGGCGATCAGTACGGTCCAGCCCGCGGCGCCGGGCGCGGTGTTGGACTCGCCGAGCGCGGTGTGTTCGGCGGCGACGAGGACGGCTTCCTTGGTGAAGAAGCCGGCGAAGGGGGGTACGGCGGCGAGCGCGAGCAGGGCGATCGTCATCGTCCAGAAGGCGTCGGGAGTACGGCGGGCCAGTCCGCTGGTCCTGGACATGACGGCCAGGGAGTTGGTGCCGGCGGCGTGGATGACCGCGCCGGCGGCGAGGAACAACAGCGCCTTGAAGGCGCCGTGGGACAGGAGGTGGAAGACGGCGGCACCGCGGTCGCCGACGGCGAGCGCACCCGCCATGTAGCCGAGTTGGCCGATGGTCGAGTAGGCGAGGACCCGTTTGATGTCGTCCTGGGCGAGGGCGGCGAGGCCCGAGCCGACCATGGTGACGGCGGCCATCACGGCGAGGACGGTGAGTGCGGCGGCGGAGGCGGCGAAGACGGGCAGCAGCCGGGCGACGAAGTAGATGCCGGCGGCGACCATCGTCGCGGCGTGGATCAGCGCGGAGACGGGCGTGGGGCCGGCCATCGCGTCGGGCAGCCAGGTGTGCAGCGGGAACTGCGCCGACTTGCCCGCCACGCCGGCGAGCAGCAGCAGCGCCACGAGGGTGGGGTGGTCGAGCCCGCCGTCGGCGACGGTGTCGAGGATCCCGGTGATCCGGAAGGTGCCGGCGTCGGTCGCGAGGGCGAACAGCCCGATCAGGAAGGGGACGTCGCCGAGCTTGGTGACGAGGAACGCCTTCAGTGAGGCCGCACGCGCCTCGGGCGTCTCCCAGTAGTGCCCCACGAGGAAGTACGAGCAGATGCCCATGATCTCCCAGCCGACCAGGAGCACCATCAGGTCGCCGGAGTAGACGACGAGCAGCATCGCGGAGGTGAAGAGGGAGACGAGGGCCGCGTAGGAGGGGTAGCGGGGGTCGTCGCGCAGGTAGGCGGTCGAGTAGATCTGCACGCACGAGGCGACGACGCCGACGAGGACCGCGACGAGGACGGCGAAGCCGTCGAGGTAGAGGGCGAGGTCGATGGGGACGGACCCGGTCGGGGTGAGCTGGGTCGCGGCCGAGATCGGCCCTTCGCCGCCCTGCCGGACGGCGACGACGGCCGCGAGGACCGCGGAGGCCAGGATCGGCAGGACGGCGAGGGGGCGGACGAAGCCGGGGGCGGTGCGGCCGAGCAGCAGTCCGGCGACGGCGCCGATGAAGGGGAGGAGGGGGACGAGGACGGCGAGGGTGGTGGTGGTCACGCGGTGGCCTCGGCCTTCTGCGTCGCCGGGGCGGCGGAGTCCGGGGTGGTGGTCAGGGCGTCGAGGGCGCCGGGGTCGTCGTCGCCGGGGCCTTCGGCGGTGTCGCGGAGCCGGTCGACGTCCGAGGTGCCGCGGTTGCGGTACACCATCAGCACGATCGCCAGTCCGATGCCGATCTCGGCGGCGGCGATGGCGATGGTGAAGAGGGTGAGGGCCTGGCCGGAGTGCAGGGCGTCCCGGAGCCAGACGTCGAAGGCGACGAGGTTGAGGTTGACGGCGTTGAGCATCAGCTCGACGGACATCAGGACGAGGATCGCGTTGCGGCGGGCGAGCACGCCGTAGACGCCGATGCAGAAGAGGAGGACGGAGAGCACGGCGGGGTAGGCGAGGTGCATCAGTCGTCCCCCTCGGTGTCGGAGGCGGCGGGGACCGGGCCGTGGGCGGGGCCTGCGGCGTCGGTCGCCGCGGCGCGCCTGCGGGACAGCACGATGGCGCCCACGAGGGCCGCGAGCAGCAGTACGGACAGCGCCTCGAACGGCAGCACCCAGTGCCGGAAGAGGATCTCGCCGGCCACCTTCGTGGACCCCTGGGCCGGCCCGTCGAGGTCGATCCAGGTGGTGCGGAAGGCGTCCACGACCACCCAGACCAGGGCGACGGCGGAGGTGGCAGCGACCGCGAGGGCGGCCGGGCGGTTGCCGGAGTCGGCGTCCGGGGAGCGGCCGATGGGCGCCCTGGTGAGCATCAGCCCGAAGAGGAGGAGGACGACCACGGAACCGACGTAGATCAGGACCTGCACCCAAGCGATGAACTCCGCCGTGAGCAGCAGGTACTCGACGGCGAGGCCGCCGAGGGCGACCACCAGCCACAGGGCGGCGTGCACGAGTTGGCGGGTGGTGACGGTCATGACGGCCGCGCCGAGGGTGACGAGGCCGACGAGGAGGAAGGCGATCTCCACGCCCGTGGGCGACAGGAAGCCCTGGGGTGCGGTGGCGGCGAGGAGGTTCACGCGGCGCCTCCCCCGGGGGACGCGGGCCCGTCCGGCGTGCCCTCGCCCCGAGTTCCGTCGCCCGGAGCGTCGGTGTTCGGACCTCCGGTGTTCGGGGCGCCGTCGCCCGGGGCTTCCGTCTCCTTGGCGCGGGCGGCGGCGAGCTTGTCGGCGGCCTTGCGCGCGGCGGCGACTTCCTTCGGCTCCTCCGCCGCGGCGTCGAGCGCGGGCGGCGCGGGCACCGTCCACATCCACTCGCGGAGCTTGTCGCGCTCGTGGGTGAGGTCGCGGATGTCCGTCTCCGCGTACTCGAACTCCGGCGACCAGAACAGCGCGTCGAAGGGGCAGACCTCGATGCAGATGCCGCAGTACATGCAGAGCGAGAAGTCGATGGCGAAGCGGTCGAGCACGTTGCGGCTGCGCTCGCGCCCGCCGGGGGCCGCGGCGGGGACCGTCTCCTTGTGGGAGTCGATGTAGATGCACCAGTCGGGGCACTCGCGGGCGCACAGCATGCAGACCGTGCAGTTCTCCTCGAACAGCCCGATCACCCCGCGGGTGCGGGGCGGCAGTTCGGGCTGCACGTCCGGGTACTGCGCGGTGACGGACTTCCTCGTCATCGTGCGCAGGGTGACGGCGAGCCCCTTGGCCAGGCCGGAGCCGGGGATCGGGGACATGGTCAGATCACCACCTTCACGATGCCCGTGAGGGCGATCTGGGCGAGGGCGAGCGGGACGAGGGTGGTCCAGGCGAGGCGCTGGAGCTGGTCCTCGCGCATCCGCGGGTACGACACCCGGAGCCAGATCACGACGAACGCGAGCACGGCGGTCTTGAGCAGCGTCCAGACCCAGCCGAGCCCGTCGGCGCCGAACGGGCCGTGCCAGCCGCCGAGGAAGAGGACGGTGGTCAGCCCGCACAGGACGACGATGCCGGCGTACTCGGCGAGCAGGAACAGCGCGAACCGCAGCCCGGTGTACTCGGTGTACGCACCGAAGATGATCTCCGAGTCGGCGACCGGCATGTCGAAGGGCGGGCGCTGGAGCTCGGCGAGGCCGGCGACGAAGAAGACGAGGGCGCCCACGATCTGCCAGGGCAGCCACCACCACTCGAAGGCGTCGAGGATCCCCGGCAGCGAGACCGTGCCCGCGGCCATCGCGACCGAGGCCGCGGCGAGCAGCATCGGCAGTTCGTACGCCAGTAGCTGGGCGGCCGTGCGCAACCCGCCGAGCAGGGAGAACTTGTTGGCCGACGCCCAACCCGCCATCAGGGAGCCGAGCACGCTCACGCCCATGACCGCGAGGACGAAGAAGATGCCGGCGTCGACGACCTGGCCGACCGCGCCCTCGCCGGGGCCGATCGGGATCACCAGGAGCACGAGGAGGTACGGCAGCAGGGCGACGGCGGGCGCGAGCTGGAAGACGCGCCGGTCGGCACCGGCCGGGACGACGTCCTCCTTCTGCGCGAACTTCACGCCGTCCGCGACGAGCTGTGCCCAGCCGTGGAAGCCGCCGGCGTACATCGGACCGAGCCGCCCCTGCATGTGGGCCATGACCTTGTGCTCGGTCTGGCCGACGAGCAGGGGGAAGACCAAGAACACGGCGAAGACGACGAGGAGGCGGACGAGGACGTCGAGAGCGTCGTTCACGTGGGGTCGCCTCCGGCGGTGTCGTCCGTGCCGCTGTCCGGAGCCTTGCCCGTGCTGTCGGAGCCTTGGTCTTGGCCCTCGCTCTCGGCCCTGTCGGCGGCGGAGGCGGCTTCGTCGTCGTTGCCGGTGTCGCTGCTGGTGGCGTCGTCCGCGTGGTCCGGGCCCTTCGGGCCCGCCTCGGTGTCGTCGAAGGCGGGGCGCGCGTGGTGCCAGGGCGCGTCCGAGCTGCGGGTGCGCGACTCCGCTGCCCCGGATTCGGGTCCGGACCCGGATTCGGGTGCGGGCTCCGGCGTACGCGGTGCGGCGGCGCGCTGGCTCGCGGACCCCTCGCCGACGCTACGGCTGCGCCGCGGACCTGCGCCACCGGCCGGCTGGCTCGCCGAGCCGTCCGCGGCACTGCGGTTGCGGCGTGGGCCGGCGGCGCCGGAGGTCTGGCTCGCCGAGCCGTCCGCGGCACTGCGGTTGCGGCGTGGGCCGGCGGCGCCGGAGGTCTGGCTGGCGGAGCCGTCCGCAGCGCTGCGCGTACGGCGCGGGGCCTTGGGTGCCTCGCCCGTACCGCCCGGCGTACCGCCCGTACCGGCAGATTCCACCGGAGCCGTCGGTTCCGGTGCTGCCGTCGATTCCGTCGGGGCGGGCGCGGACTGGCTCGCCGAGCCCTCCCCCGCGGTACGGGTACGGCGTACGGGACGCTCGGCGGCGCCCGCGCCCGCCGCGCGGGCCGCCCTCGCCGGGCGCGCCGGCGCGGGCGGGAGCTGGCCCTTGAGCGGGCCCCATTCGTTCGGGTCGGGCACGCCCGGCGGCAGCATCTGACGGCGCTTGGGGCCGTGCGCCCCCGCCGCGGACTCGCCCGGCTCCTTCGCCCCCGGCCACGCCTTCGCGACCCGCGCGGCCAGGACGAAGTCCTTGCGCAGCGGATGCCCCTCGAAACCCTCCGGCAGGAGCAGCGGCGCCGGGTGCGGGTGTCCGGTGAAGGTGACGCCGAACATCTCGTGCGTCTCGCGTTCGTGCCACTCCGCGCCCGCGTACACGTGCACGGCGGTGGGCAGGGCGGGGGCGTCGTGCGGGACGGTCGTCCGCAGCAGCAGCCGGCGTACCCGGACGGCGCCGCCCGCGCCGCCGCCCGCCTCGGCCCCGACGGAGACGACGTGCGCGCAGACGCGGAAGCCGGTGCCCGGCTCGTCGACCGCGCTCAGCCAGTCGAAGTAGGTGCAGCCCAGTTCGTCGCGCGCGGTTTCGAGGGCGGCGATCCAGGACCCGGCGGGCACGTCGACCGTGAGCAGGTCGTACGCGGACTCGGCCGTGGCGTCCGGCCCGAAGACCTCGGTGACGGCGTCGGGCAGCCGGTCGTACGCGGTCATGCGCCGCCTCCCGCACCCGGCGCGGCCGGCGGGGTGACCAGGCCGCTGCGGAGTTCGGCGACGGAGGAACGCGCTCCGCCCGTTCCGTACCGCTCGCCGAGCGATTCGCGGGCGATCTTCTCCTGGAGCTTGAGGATGCCTTGGAGCAGCGCCTCGGGCCGCGGCGGGCAGCCGGGCACGTACACGTCCACGGGGATGATCTGGTCGACGCCCTTGGTCACGGAGTACGAGTCCCAGTACGGCCCGCCGCAGTTGGAGCAGGCGCCGAAGGAGATCACGTACTTGGGCTCGGGCATCTGCTCGTACAGCCGCTTCACCGCGGGGGCCATCTTGTCCGTCACCGTGCCGGAGACGACCATCAGGTCCGCCTGGCGCGGGCCGGGCGCGAACGGGATCACCCCGAGCCGGATGAAGTCGTGGCGGGACATCGAGGCGGCGATGAACTCGATGGCGCAGCAGGCGAGCCCGAAGTTGAAGACCCAGAGGCTGTAGCGACGGCCCCAGTTGAGGACCACCTTCATCGGCTCGGGCGCCAGCCGGGAGAGGACCCCCAGTCGCTTCGGCTCGGGCAGCAGCTCCGGCGCGTCGGGCGGGGGCGGGGTCACGTCCATGTGAGGACGCCCTTCTTCCATGCGTACAGCAGTCCCACGGCCAGGAAGCCGAGGAAGATGAACATCTCGACGAGGGTCGTCGCTCCGTATCCCGCCGCCGCGAAGACCGTGGCCCAGGGGAAGAGGAAGATCGAGTCGACGGCGAAGATCACGTACAGGAAGGCGTACACGTAGTAGCGGACCTGGGTGTGGGCCCAGCCCTCGCCGACCGGGTCGACGCCGCACTCGTAGGTGAGCAGCTTCTCCGGGGTCGGCACGACGGGCCGCAGCAGACGTCCCGCGCCGAAGGCGACCGCGACGAAGATCACTCCGATGAGCGCGAGGAGTCCGACGACGGAGTAGCTGGCGAAGTAGTCGGACTGCTGCTCCGCCGCGAGCACGGTCGTGGTCGCGGTGGTGGTGGCGGTCACGGCCACGGTCGGTTCCGGCACCTCAGCCCCTCGCTCCCTGACTCGTCAGCCTCGTCAAGCTCGTCAACCCCGTCAGCAACGTCGGCACCGGCAGTCTGGCCAACTTCGTGGACCTTGGAAAGAACGCGTGGATCCGTGGCCGCGCGGGTCCGGGAATCTGGGGAGGTTCTCAGAATCCCTGGTCCCGCGGGTACGCGATCCCTGGTTTCGTACGCACGGGAGTCTAGGCCCTGCTAAAGGGCGCGTAAGCAGTCGCATCGGTGCGGGGTGGGGTTAACCCCACCTCAGGGCACCGCCCTTCCCCATGGCGCCGCGCGGTCCGGGCAGGCACGCTGGCCGGTATGACCGCCAGTGACTTCGCTTCCGATCCCGCGCCGGGCCCGGCGCCGGGCGCCGTTCCCTCTGCACCCCGGGGCGGGGCCGACGCCGGAGCGCCGCCGCCGGTGGGCTTCGCCTACGACGGCCGCACCTGGCGCGAGATCGCGCACCTGCTGGCGAACTTCCCGTTGGCGCTGTTCGGTTTTCTTTACGTGGTGTTCATGATCGTCGTGGGGGCGGCACTCACGCTGACCGTCGTCGGGCTGCCGATGCTGGCCTTGGGGCTGGCCGGGGCCCGGGCGCTGGCGGGGGCGGAGCGCACGCGGGCCCGGGCGCTCCTGGGCGTACGGGTGGAGGAGCCGAGTCCGTTGCGGGACGCCCAGCCGGAGGCGGGGTTCTTCGTCTGGCTGTGGACGAGCTTGAAGGACCCCGTGGGCTGGCGTGCGGTGTTGTACTTCGCGATACGGCTGCCGTGGGGCGTGGTGACGTTCGCCGTGATGCTGCTCTCGCTGGTGGCGCTGTGGCCGGTGCTGGGGTTCCTGGCGCGCGGGCTGGCGAACGCGGACCGCGTGATGGTGCGGGGGCTGCTGTCGCCGTCCGACGAGTTGGAGCGCCGGATCGCCGAGTTGGAGTCGGACCGGGGCGTCGTGGTGGACACCGCGGCGGCCGACCTGCGGCGCATCGAACGGGACCTGCACGACGGGGCGCAGGCCCGGCTGGTGGCGCTCGCGATGGGGCTGGGGCTGGCGAAGGAGAAGCTGCTGGAGGACCCGGACGCGGCGGCGGCCATGGTCGACGAGGCCCACGGCGAGGTGAAGCTCGCCCTGCAAGAGCTGCGCGACCTGGCCCGCGGCATCCACCCCGCCATCCTCACCGACCGCGGACTCGACGCCGCCCTCTCCGCCGTCGCCACCCGGTGTACGGCTCCGGTGACGGTCTCGGTCGATCTGACGGAGCGGCCGGCGGAGGCGATCGAGGGGATCGCGTACTTCACCGTCTCCGAGCTGCTCCAGAACGTCAGCAAGCACGCCCGGGCCCGGCAGGCGTCGGTCGAGGTGTGGCGCAGCGAGAACCGTCTGATGATCCAGGTCACGGACGACGGGAAGGGCGGCGCGCGGCTGGACGGCGGGACGGGCATGGCGGGGCTCGCCGAGCGGCTGGGGGCGGTCGACGGGCTGTTCGTGCTGGAGTCGCCGGCGGACGGGGGCACGACGGTGACGGTGGAGGTGCCGTGGCGTGACCGGTCGACGTCGGCGTGACCAGCCCGGGGCGGGTGACCGGTCGGGGACGGGTCATCCGTCGGGGACGGGTCATCGGTCGGGGACGGGTCATCGGTCGGCGGCGCGACCGCGCGGCGACGGGGGACCTGCTGAGGGGGCGCGACCGCGCGGCGACGGATGGACGGCTGCGGGGGCGGGCGGAGGGTTCGGCGCGGGCCCGGAGCCCCCGAGGTAGGGAAAACCCCCCTGTGAAGACGGCACTGGCCCTCATGGTGCGGCCGGGTCCCGACCGCGCATCCTGATTGTCATGACAGCAGCCCACCCTGGAGAACGGACGAGACAGATGGCCACGAACCACCGGGCGGAGCGGTACGACCAGCGCGCCGAGCGCCGTCACGCGGTGCCCGCCGTGCTGCGGGCTCCCTTCGAGGGGCGGACGTGGCGCGAGTTCTGGTACTTGATGCTGAACCTGCCGATCAGCATCAGTCTCTTCGTCTTCGCGGTCGTGGGCCTGGCGACGGGCGCGGGGCTGTTGATCACCTTCATAGGCGTCCCGGTCCTCGCGGCGACGCTCGCGGGGTGCCGGGCCTTCGGTTCGCTGGAGCGCAGCCGAGCGCGGTTCCTGTTGGGGCTGGAGGTGGAGGAGCCGGAGCCGCTGAGGCCGAAGGCGCGGGGGCTGATGGCCTGGCTGGGCGCGATCTTGAAGAGCGGGACGTCCTGGCGGCACGTGTTGTACGCGGTGCTCCACTTCCCCTGGGCGGTGACGGCGTTCGCGTCCGTGCTCGCCGCGTGGACGGCGGGCTGGGGCCTGTTCCTGTACCCGCTGTGGCAGTGGATCTTCCCGAGGTACGCGGACGTGCCGGGCATCCAGCTCTACGGGGACGGCAAGGGGAACAACTTCTACCTGGACACCCCCTTCGAGATCGCCACCACGTCCGCCGGCGGGCTCGTCCTGGTGCTGGTGACGGCCTGGACGATCCGTGGGTTCGCGTACGTGGACCGGGTGCTGGTCGCCGGGCTGCTGGGGCCGTCGCGGCTGGCGGCCCGCGTGGTGGAGCTGGAGTCGGACCGGGGCGTCGTGGTGGACACCGCGGCGGCCGACCTGCGGCGGATAGAACGCGACCTGCACGACGGGGCACAGGCCCGGCTGGTGGCGCTCGCCATGGATCTGGGGCTGGCGAAGGAGAAGCTGCTGGAGGACCCGGACGCGGCGGCGGCCATGGTCGACGAGGCCCACGGCGAGGTGAAGCTCGCCCTGCAAGAGCTGCGCGACCTGGCCCGCGGCATCCACCCCGCCATCCTCACCGACCGCGGACTCGACGCCGCCCTCTCCGCCGTCGCCACCCGGTGCAGCGTGCCGGTGCGGGTGGAGGTGGACCTTCCGTACCGGCCGGCCGCGGCGATCGAGGGCATCGCGTACTTCACCGTCTCCGAACTGCTCCAGAACATCAGCAAGCACGCCCGGGCCCGGCAAGCGTCCGTCGAGGTGTGGCGCAGCGAGAACCGCCTGATGATCCAGGTCACGGACGACGGGAAGGGCGGCGCGGACGTGACCGCGGGCAGTGGCCTCGCGGGGCTGGCGGAGCGGCTGGACGCGGTCGACGGCATCCTCGCCCTGGACTCGCCGGTCGGCGGCCCCACGACGGTGACGGCCGAGTTGCCCTGGCGGGGCTGAGACCCCCGCTGGGGCCCGGCCCCGCTGACCGCCGCGGGCAAGTTATCCACAGGCTCGCCCGGCTCGATCCGAATCCTGGGATGCTGTTGGTCACGAGGCCAGCAGGCCAGTACGGATCGACAGGGGGAACGGGGCTGTGGTGGACGAGCGGGTGCGGGTGGTCATCGCCGAGGATTCAGTGCTCTTGCGGGAGGGCCTGACGCGGCTGTTGACCGACCGTGGACATGAGGTGGTCGCCGGGGTCGGCGACGGGCAGGCGCTGGTCAAGACGGTCGCCGAGTTGGCCGCCGCGCAGGCGCTGCCCGATGTGGTCGTGGCCGACGTGCGGATGCCCCCGACGCACACGGACGAAGGCGTGCGCGCCGCGGTGGAGCTGCGCCGGGAGCACCCGGGGATAGGGGTCCTGGTCCTCTCCCAGTACGTGGAGGAGCAGTACGCGACGGAGCTGTTGGCGGGCAGCAGCCGGGGCGTGGGGTATCTGCTGAAGGACCGCGTGGCCGAGGTGCGGGAGTTCGTGGACGCGGTGGTGCGGGTCGCCAAGGGGGGCACGGCGCTGGACCCCGAGGTGGTGGCGCAGTTGCTGGGGCGCAGCCGCAAGCAGGACGTCCTGGCGAAGCTGACGCCGCGCGAGCGCGAGGTGCTGGTGCTGATGGCGGAGGGGCGGACGAATTCCGCGATCGCGAAGCAGCTGGTGGTGAGTGACGGCGCGGTCGAGAAGCACGTGAGCAACATCTTCCAGAAGCTCGGGCTGTCCCCGAGTGACGGGGATCACCGTCGCGTCCTGGCCGTGCTCACGTATCTCAATTCCTGACCGGTCGACTGCCTGTCAGAAATCTTGCAGGCCCGCCGAGCCGATAAAGCAGGACTGGTCCTACGTCTAAAGGATGAGCGGAAAGAGGTCGAGGCACACTCTGCAAAGAGTGGGGCGAATTACCACAAAAGGGGACGCCGCAGTGTCTCATTTTCCGGTCCAGCATATGAGCGATCCAGGGAAGGCCACCCTAACCAACGTAGGGTGGCACGTGGAACGGTCGGTGGGACGGCCGGTCCGAGCAGCCGCCTCAAGGGAGGTCCAGTTCAGTGACCAGCCAGGTCAGTAGCCCAGCCGAGCACGCCGACGAGGCCGACGGCGTCAGTGCGGCCGGCGACGCCCAAGAGGCGCTCGTCGGTGGACAGCGCCACTCAGGTACCGACGCGCCCGGCACCGCAGCGGCTGCCGCGGCCAAGGAAGTCCGCAAGGTCGACCGGGTCATCATCCGGTTCGCCGGCGACTCCGGCGACGGCATGCAGCTCACCGGCGACCGGTTCACGTCGGAGACGGCGTCGTTCGGAAACGATCTGTCCACGCTGCCGAACTTCCCCGCCGAGATCCGCGCCCCTGCCGGGACCCTGCCCGGCGTGTCCAGCTTCCAGCTGCACTTCGCGGACCACGACATCCTCACCCCGGGCGACGCGCCGAACGTGCTGGTGGCGATGAACCCGGCCGCCCTCAAGGCGAACATCGGCGACGTGCCGCGCGGCGGCGAGATCATCGTCAACACCGACGAGTTCGCCAAGCGGGCCATGGCCAAGGTCGGCTACGACGCCTCTCCGCTGGAAGACGGCTCGCTGGACGGCTACCAGGTCCACCCCGTGCCGCTGACGACGTTGACGATCGAGGCGCTGAAGGAGTTCGGCCTGTCCCGCAAGGAGGCCGAGCGTTCGAAGAACATGTTCGCGCTGGGCCTGCTGAGCTGGATGTACCACCGGCCCACCGAGGGCACCGAGGCGTTCTTGCGCACCAAGTTCGCCAAGAAGCCGCAGATCGCCGAGGCGAACATCGCCGCCTTCCGCGCCGGGTGGAACTTCGGCGAGACGACGGAGGACTTCGCCGTCTCCTACGAGGTCGCGCCGGCGAGCGCCGCCTTCCCCACCGGCACCTACCGCAACATCTCCGGGAACCTCGCCCTGTCCTACGGCCTGATCGCCGCCGGCCAGCAGGCGGACCTGCCGCTGTACCTGGGCTCGTACCCGATCACCCCGGCCTCCGACATCCTGCACGAGCTGTCCAAGCACAAGAACTTCCGAGTGCGGACCTTCCAGGCCGAGGACGAGATCGCCGGCATCGGCGCGGCGCTCGGTGCCGCCTTCGGCGGGGCGCTCGCGGTGACGACGACCTCCGGCCCGGGCGTGGCCCTGAAGTCGGAGACCATCGGGCTCGCCGTCTCGTTGGAGCTGCCGCTGCTGATCGTGGACATCCAGCGCGGCGGCCCGTCCACGGGGCTGCCGACCAAGACGGAGCAGGCCGACCTCCTCCAGGCGATGTACGGGCGCAACGGCGAGGCGCCGGTGCCGGTCGTCGCCCCGCGCACCCCGGCGGACTGCTTCGACGCCGCCCTGGACGCCGCCCGGATCGCCCTGGAGTACCGCACCCCGGTGTTCCTGCTCTCCGACGGCTACCTCGCCAACGGCTCCGAGCCCTGGCGGGTGCCGGAGGTGGACGAACTGCCCGACCTGCGCGTCCAGTTCGCGACCGGGCCGAACCACCAGCTGGCCGACGGCACCGAGGTGTTCTGGCCCTACAAGCGCGACCCGCAGACGCTGGCGCGCCCCTGGGCCGTGCCCGGCACCCCCGGCCTCGAACACCGCATCGGCGGCATCGAGAAGCAGGACGGCACGGGGAACATCTCCTACGACCCGGCGAACCACGACTTCATGGTCCGCACCCGCCAGGCCAAGGTGGACGGCATCGCGGTCCCGGACCTCGCGGTCGACGACCCGGACGGCGCCACGACCCTGGTGCTGGGTTGGGGCTCCACCTACGGGCCGATCACGGCCGCGGTGCGCCGGCTGCGCGCCGAGGGCGTGCCGATCGCCCAGGCGCACCTGCGCCACCTCAACCCCTTCCCGGCGAACCTCGGGGACGTCCTCGGCCGGTACGCCAAGGTCGTGGTCCCGGAGATGAACCTCGGCCAGCTCGCCACCCTGATCCGGGCGAAGTACCTGGTCGACGCCGTCAGTTACAACCAGGTCAACGGCATGCCGTTCAAGGCCGAGCAGCTGGCCACGGCCCTCAAGGAGGCCATCGATGACTGAGACCGTGCACAGTGCGCCCAGCCTGCTCTCCCTGGTGCCCAAGGCCGAGGCCAAGCAGTCCATGAAGGACTTCAAGTCCGACCAGGAAGTGCGCTGGTGCCCCGGCTGCGGTGACTACGCGATCCTCGCCGCCGTCCAGGGCTTCATGCCGGAGCTGGGCCTGGCGAAGGAGAACATCACCTTCGTCTCGGGCATCGGTTGCTCGTCCCGCTTCCCGTACTACATGAACACCTACGGGATGCACTCCATCCACGGCCGCGCCCCGGCCATCGCCACCGGGCTGGCGTCCTCCCGGCGCGATCTGAGCGTCTGGGTCGTCACCGGTGACGGCGACGCGCTCTCCATCGGCGGCAATCACCTCATCCACGCCCTGCGGCGCAATGTGAACTTGAAGATCCTGCTGTTCAACAACCGGATCTACGGTCTGACGAAGGGCCAGTACAGCCCCACCTCCGAGGTCGGCAAGATCACCAAGTCGACGCCGATGGGCTCCCTGGACGCCCCGTTCAACCCGGTGTCGCTGGCGCTCGGCGCCGAGGCGACGTTCGTGGCCCGTACGGTCGACTCGGACCGCAAGCACCTCACCTCCGTGCTGCGCGCCGCCGCCGACCACGAGGGCACCGCGCTGGTGGAGATCTACCAGAACTGCAACATCTTCAACGACGGCGCCTTCGAGGCCCTCAAGGACAAGGAGCAGGCGCAGGAGGCCGTGATCCGGCTGGAGCACGGAGAGCCGATCCGCTTCGGCACCGACGGCGCCAAGGGCGTCGTCCGCGACCCGGCGACCGGAGACCTCGAAGTCGTCACGGTCACCCCGGAGAACGAGTCCCGGATCCTGGTCCACGACGCGCACAGCGCCTCCCCGACCACTGCGTTCGCGCTCTCCCGGCTCGCCGACCCGGACACCCTGCACCACACCCCGATCGGCGTCCTGCGCTCCGTCGAGCGCCCCGTGTACGACACCTTGATGGCCGACCAGCTCGACCAGGCCGTCGAGCGCAACGGGAAGGGCGACCTCGGCGCGCTGCTCGCGGGCAACGACACCTGGACCGTCGTCGGCTGACCAGAGGCCGATCGGCCCGATCGACCCGGTCGCGAAACCGCCCCTCGCTCCGCCCGGAGCGGGGGGCGGTCTCACATGTCCTTCGTCACCTTCTTGTACGGGCCGAGGAAGCGGAGCCGGCCGCGTTCGGTGCGGTAGGTGAAGAAGCCGTCGGCCGGTTCGACCTTGTTTCCGCCCGCGGGGAAGGCGATCGTCTTGGCCACCCCCTCGTAGCGCACGCTGCCGAGCCGTCGCGCCAGCTCGCCCCGGTCCGCCGCGCGGGCGCCCAGTCGGCGCAGGCCCTCGGCGACGAAGTGGACCGCGTCGTACGCCTCGACGGCGTGCGGCCCGGCGTCCTGCACGCGCCAGCGCTCCCGGAAGGCCGTGCGGAACTCCTGCGCGCGGGGACCCGGCATCTGGGCCGTGTCGACGTAGCCGGTGCCGATGATCCATCCGTCGGCTGCGGTGCCCGCCGCGGTGCGGAAGGCGGGGCCGGCGATCGGTTCGGTGGCGCCCCGCAGCCCGGTGTGGCCGGCGTCGCGCAGCGCGACGGCGCAGCGGGCGGCGCGGGCGGGCGAGTTGCCCGCGTACACGAATCCGTCGGGCCGGGAGGCCACGGCGGCGCGCACGGCGGTGGTGAAGTCGTCGCTGCCGGCGGCGACCGGGACGGCGGTGACCCGGGCCTTGTTCGGCGGGGCGTCGGTGAGCTTCTTGACGATGCTCCAGGCGAAGGCGCCCGCCGCGCGGTCTTCGACGACGGCGACCTGCCGCACTCCGTGGACCTCCAGGTACCGCTTGACCGGGAAGATCAGTTGGCCGTTGTCGGGCCGCAGTTCGAAGTAGGTCGGGCCGACGTCCACGTCGTACAGGTTGGAGCCGAGGGTGACGGTCAACACGGGCAGCGCGGCCGCGGCGTACGTCTTGCCGACGGCCCGGGCGATCTCGACGGTCCCGGGGCCGAGTACGGCGACCACGGCCCGGTCCCCGACGAGGCGGGTCGCGGCGGCGCGCGCCGCGGCGGGCTGCCCCCGGTCGTCGAGGACGGTCAACTCCAGGTCGAAGGGGCGGTCACGGCGGGAGTTGAACGTTTCGACGGCGAGCCGGGCGCCGCGTTCCTGAGCGCGGCCGTGGGCCCTTCCCGGCCCGCTGAGGTCGGTGGCGACGCCGATGCGGTGCCGCGGGAGGGGACCGCCGGGGCCGTCGTCGGCGCGGGCGTCCGGGCGGATCGCCAGCCAGGCGACGGTTCCGGTGGCGGCGGTGGCCACCGCGACGGACCCCAGGGCCAGCAGCCGGCGCCGGGCCGGGCCGCGCGGCGGCCGGGGTGCGTCGTCCGGCCCGATCCGGGTGTCGAGCGCGGCGGCGTCGGGCACTCGGGGGTCGACCGCCGTCGGCGTCGGGACGGGCAGGTCGAGCACCCGGGCGGAGCGCTTCGCGATCAGCGCCGGAAGCCCGTCGGGGAGCCAGTCGGGAGAGTGGTCGGAAGGCGGGCCGAGAAGCAGATCGGCTGGCTCGTCCAACCCCCGCGCGTCGGGCTCCCGCGCGTCCAACCCCCGCGCGTCGGGCCCGTGTCCGGCGGGCGGTGCCAGTGCCGTGGCCACCTCGCGGGCGGTCGGCCGGGCGGACGGGGTCTTCGCGAGGCAGCAGCGCACCAGTTCCAGCAGCCCGTCCGGTACGCCGTCGAGGTCCGCCTCCTCGTGCACGGTGCGATAGACGATCGCGGCGACGGCGCCCGTACCGAACGGGCGCCGCCCGGTGGCCGCGTACGCCAGGACGCAGCCGAGCGCGAAGACGTCGCTCGCCGGGCCGACCTCGCCCGCCCCCGCCAACCGCGCCTGCTCGGGGGCGAGGTAGCCGGGCGAGCCGACCATGACGCCGCTCGCGGTCAGTTCGGTGGCGCCGACGGTGCGGGCGATGCCGAAGTCGATGAGGCGGGGGCCGTCGAGGGCCAGCAGCACGTTGCCCGGTTTGACGTCCCGGTGCACCAGGCCGCCTCGGTGGGCGGCGGCGAGCACCGCGGCGAGCCGGGCGCCGAGGACCCGCACCGTGCGCTCGGGCAGCGGGCCGCACTCGGCCACGGCCTCGCCCAGCGAGGGCCCGGGCACGAACTCGGTGGCGAGCCAGGGCTCGTCGGCCGCCGGATCGGCGTCCACGACCCGTACGACCCAGCGGCCGGTGACCCGCCGGGCCACCGCGACCTCGCGCCGGAAGCGGGCCCGGAAGCCGGGATCGGCGGCGTGCTCGGCCCGGATCGCCTTCAGCGCGACGAGTTCCCCGGCGCCGGAGCGGGCGAGGTACACGACGCCCATGCCGCCGGCCCCGAGGCGGCCGAGCAGACGGTAGCCGGCGACGGACGACGGGTCGGCCGGCTTCAACGGGTCCACGGCCACCGCCTCCGCGCCCCGTGCGCAACGGCCCCGGGCCCGCGAACCGCCCCGCGCGGGGCCACAGGAACCGCGGGCCCGGGCGCGCGAACTCGACGCACGACCGCGAGCCCGCCGGCCGCGGCGCCGGGCACCGGTCCACTGGCCCGACTCGCGGCCGCTGCGCGGCGCACGTCGCACACCGCAGCCTCTGCGCAGCGCACGTCGCACGCCGCGGCGCGGGCGTCCGTCACGGCTTCGTCGCCTTCGGGACGCGGTCGGGTGCGGGCCCCAGAAAGTGGCGTCGGCCGTTCCTGACCTGGAAGAGCTGTGTGCCGAGCAAGGCGAAGTCCCCCGTCTTCGCCTCGAACGCGTAGTTGCCCATGACGCCCTCGTGCCGCGCCTCGCGCAGCGCCACGGCCAGGTCGGCCCGGCGCGGAGCACGACCGCCGCCCGCGCGCACCACGCCCTCCAACGTCTTGATCATCAGGTTGACGCAGTCGAAGGACTCCCCCGCGTAGGGGCCGGGCGGCCTGCCGTACCGCTTCGCGTACGCCGTGCTGAAGGGTGCCGCCTTCGGCCGGGCCGTCGGGTCCGACACGGAGGCGCCGATCACCCACCCCTCGGCGTCGGCCCCGGCCAGCCGGAGGAACTCCGAGCTCAGCGCCGTCGACGTGGCGATCTTCGCTCCCTTGAAGCCCGCGGCCCGGAGCGCGCGGGCCGCCCGCGCCGCTCCGACGGCCGAGCCGCAGTGGACGTAGGTGTCGACCCCGGCCGCCGTCAGTTGCCCGACGACCGGGCGGTAGTCCTCGGCGGACATCGGCACCACCCGCGGCACGACGCGCCCGCCCATCCGGGCCATCCACGTGCGCATGGCCGTGACGTACTCCCAGGAGTACTGGTCGTCGAATCGGTCCTGCACCGCGCCCAGGACCTTGGCGCCCGCCTTCTGCCCGGCGTAGAAGGCCAGTTGGGCGCCCATGAATCCGTGATCGGGGGCGGCCCGCAGGAAGACGCGGTTCTTCTCGTCGATCGGGGAGACGATGCCGACGGAGTTGGCCATCAGGGCGAGCGACGCCTCGTCGTACACGGGCAGGGCCGCCACCGTGGTGTAGTCGCCGGTGGAGCCGAGGACGGCGAGCACGGACGGCTCGTCGGCCAGCCGGCGGGCCGCCGCCGCGGCCCCGGTCGGGTCCCCGGCGTCGTCGACGGTCCGGACGGCGAGGGCGAAGGGCTTGTCCGCGCGGGCGTCGAACTGCTCCACCGCCAGCCGGGCCCCGCGCTCCTGCTCGACGCCGATCTCCTGCTGCGGGCCCGAGAGGTCCGCCTGCACTCCGATCGTCCAACTCGGCCCGCCGGACCCGGCGCCCGAACCGGCCCGCCGCCGCGCGCCGTCGTCCCGCAGCGCCGCCCACAGCCCGCCGCCCCCGGCCGCCACGGCGAGCGCCCCGCCCACGCCCGCGTACAGGAAGGTCCGCCGGCGCCCCGCGGAAGCAGCCGGAACAGCCGGGCCGTCCCGGGGACCGTCCGCCTGCGTCGGGTCGATGCCCGGCAGCGCGAGCAGTGCGGCCGAACGCTCCGCGATGGTGCGTACGACGTCCGGCGGCAGCCAGTCCGCGTCGACGGACGGCGTCGTGGCCCCGGCTGCGGGCGCAACCACCGGCACGTCTACGGACCCTGCTGCGGACCCGGCTCCCGGCTGGTCGCCGTGGCCGGGCGTCAGCCGCTGGGCCACCTCCGTCGCGTCCGGCCGCCGCGCCGGTTCCTTCTCCAGGCACGCCGTGAGCAGCCCCGACAGCCCTTCCGGGACGCCGTCGACGTCGGGTTCGTCGTGCACGGTCCGGTACAGCAGGGCGTCGACCTCGCCGTATCCGAACGGCGGCCGGCCGGTGAGCGCGTACGCCAACAGGCAGCCCAGCGCGAAGACGTCGCTCGCCGGACCGATCTCCGGGCCGCGCGCCTCCGCCTGCTCGGGCGCGAGGAACCCCGGCGTGCCGACCACCACGGACGTGCCGGTGATCGCCGCGCCACCCTCCGTCCCGCCCTCCCTCCCGCCCTCCGTCCCGTCCGCGGCCCGCGCGATCCCGAAGTCGATCAGGCGCGGCCCGTCCACCGCCAGCAGCACGTTCGCCGGCTTGACGTCCCGGTGCACCAGGCCGGCCGCGTGGACCGCAGCCAGCGCCCGCGCGACCGCCGCGCCCAGGATCCGTACGCTCCGCTCCGGCAGCGGCCCGTGCCGCGCCACCGCTTCGGCGAGCGAGGGCCCCGGCACGAAGGCGGTGGCCAGCCAGGGCCGCGGCGCGTCCGGATCGGCCCGGGTGACGGCGGCGGCCCAGGGGCTGGCGACCCGGCGCGCCGCGGCCACCTCGCGCCGGAACCGGGCCCGGAAGTCGGGCCGGTCGGCGAGGTCCGCGAGCGTCACCTTGACGGCGGCCAGCCCGCCCGCGTCCGTACGGCCCAGGTAGACGACGCCCATGCCGCCCGTGCCGAGGCGGCCCAGCAGGCGGTAGCCGCCGACGGTCGACGGATCCGACGGCAGCAACCTGGCGACGGCCCAGGCCGGAAGGCCGTCACCGCCCCGAACCTCGTCGACCCCGTCGTCCGTCGGTTCCCCGTCCCCCGGGCTCATCGGTCGACCTCCGCGCCCAACTCCGTCTCGACCCGCCCCAGCATCGCGACGAACGCCTCCAAGCGCGCCTTGTCGATGTCGTCGTCCCGGTGCCCCTCGGCCCCCTTGGACGTGACGGTGACGGTGACCGGGCCGTAGCGGGCCTGGTACCAGTTGTAGGTGTAGGCGCGGTCGAACTCCGCGTTCTCGTAGTCGCCGGTCTCGAAGACGGAGTCGTCCGCGAGGTCGTTACCCCGGCCGTACCACCTGCCCTGCGACCACAGTTTCTTGACCCGCTCGCCCTCGCGCAGGGTCTGGTCCGGGCAGCGCAAGGTCTCCTCCAGGGTCTCGGCCATGTCCCAGTCGGCGCCGTTCGCGTCGCGGTGGACGTTCACCGTGGCGGCGACGCGGACGGGCCCCTTGCCCGGGCCCGCGGGCAGTTCGCTGTGGGCGGTGAGGCTGTAGAGGACGCCGGCGGGGCGCGGCGCGCGCTGCCAGACGCACTGCTCGTCCAGCACCAGCCAGTGCCCGGGCGGGGTGAGGTGCGGGGTGCGCCGCACATAGCCGGGGCCCCAGGCGTCCGGCCCGGCGACGACCCTCTCCGCCAGCGCGCGGGCCTGCGCTTCCGTACGCGGCACCCGGGCCGGGTCCGGGGTGATGGCCCGGTCGCCCGGGCGCTTCGACGGCTGCCCCGACGGGCGGGCCGACGCACTGGCCGACGCACTGGCCGAGGGGCCTGCGGAGGACCGGCCCGTACGCTCCCCGTCCGCTCCCGCACCGGTGCACCCCACCAGCAGCAGTGCCCCGACCGCGGCGCCGCAGCCGGCCCGCGCCACCGCCCTTCCGTACGCCATGCGGCCCCGCCCCCTGCGTCGGCACGGTCCTCGACCCGACGGTCCCGCGCCGTCGGCGTCGTCCCTCGCTTCCCCGCGTCGCCGATGGTACGACCCGACACCGACAACACGCCTTGCCTGCTTCGGAGTTGGACGCCCCAACCCGTCCGTCCGGTTCCGCGGGCAGTACGCCAGCCCCGCCTGCTCGCACCCACCGGAACCGTCATGACCGTATTCCGGAACGGGCATGACAGCGCGGCTTCGAGGCGCGTACCTTCGTCGGGGTGAGGCACACGGCACGGGAGGTCCAGTGACATCGAACGGCAACCAGCGGGCCGGACTCCTGTACGCGATCGGGGCCTACGGGATGTGGGGCCTGGTCCCCCTCTTCTGGCCGCTGCTGAAGCCGGCCGGGGCGACCGAGATCCTGGCGCACCGGATGACCTGGTCCCTGGTGGTCGTGGCCCTCGCACTGCTGGTGCTGAAGCGCTGGGCCTGGCTGCGCGGGCTGCTGCGCGATCCGCGCAAGCTGGGGCTCGTCGCGCTCGCGGCCGTGGTGATCTCCGTCAACTGGGGCGTGTACATCTGGTCCGTGAACACCGGCCGGGTGATCGAGGCGTCCCTCGGCTACTTCATCAACCCGCTGGTCACCATCGCCATCGGCGTCCTGCTGCTGAAGGAGCGGCTGCGCCCCGCGCAGTGGGCGGCGGTCGGCGTCGGCGTCGCCGCGGTGCTGGTGCTGGCGATCGGCTACGGGCAGCCGCCGTGGATCTCGCTGGTGCTGGCGTTCTCGTTCGCCACATACGGGCTGGCGAAGAAGAAGGCGAACATCGACGGCCTGGAGTCCCTGGCCGCGGAGACCGCCATCCTCTTCCTGCCCGCGTTGGGCTACCTGGTGTGGCTGACCGCGCAGGGGGACGCCGCCTTCGGGACCGAGGGCGTCGGGCACATGGCGCTGCTCGCGGCGAGCGGCCTGGTCACCGCGGTCCCGCTGGTCTGCTTCGGCGCGGCGGCGATACGCGTACCGCTGTCGACGCTGGGGCTGTTGCAGTACTTGGGGCCGATCCTCCAGTTCCTCCTGGGCGTCCTGTACTTCCGCGAGGAGATGCCGGCCGAGCGGTGGGCCGGGTTCGGGTTGGTGTGGCTGGCGCTGATGGTGCTGACGTGGGACGCGTTCCGCGCGGCGCGGCGTACGAGCAGGGCGGCGGAGGCGCTGCGGGCGGAAGCCTTGCGGGCGGCGGCGGCAGCTCCGGTGCTGGTGGAGGTGGAGCCCGTGAAGCAAGCACGGGCCGGGGCGCCGACCCCCGCGCCGGCCGAGCCCACGGCCTGAGCAGCCCCCCGGCGCAGACCGCGACAGCGTCGTCCGGGCGGCGCCCGGCGACGGCCCCGCGGCCCGGCGACGTGCGACAACGGGCCCGCAGCCCACCGGAGCGGCGCAATCCGCCACCCGATCGGCCCTCGCGCGCATCCGGGCGCAGGCCCCGCGCCCCCGCCGGTGTTACGACCGAAGTCCGGGTCCCGGGACCGCCGGGGCCGTCAGCGGACGGAGTGAGTGCGCCATGTCCCTGCCCCAGCACCTGGCATCCCTGGGCCAGCCCCGGTCCGACCCCCTCGCCCTCTCCGTCGACTTCGGCGCGGGCTTCTCGCAGGCGTGGAACTCGGTGGCCGCGTTCATACCGAAGCTGATCGGCTTCCTCGTCATCCTGCTCATAGGTTGGTTCGTCGCCAAGGTGATAGCCAGGGTGGTCGACAAGCTGCTGCGCAAGGTGGGCTCGGAGAAGCTGGCCGAGCGCAGCGGGGCCGCTCACGCACTGCGGAACTCCACGTACGACGCCACCGGCATCATCACCAAGGTCATCTACTACGGCCTGCTGCTGATCGTGCTGCAACTGGCCTTCGGGGTCTTCGGCCCCAACCCCATCAGCGTGATGATCCAGGCCGTGGTGGCCTGGCTGCCGAAGGCGATCGTCGCCCTGGTGATCGTCGTGGTGGCGATGGCCATCGCGCGCGCCGTCCGCGACATCGTCCAGGACTCCCTGAGCGGGACGTCGTACGGGAAGGTCCTGGCCACCGTGGCCTGGGCGTTCATCGTGGCGCTCGGCGCGATCGCGGCGCTGGGGCAGGCGGGCATCGCGACCGCCATCACCGGGCCGCTGCTCCTCGCCGTGCTCGGCACGGTCGCGGGCGTCCTGATCGTCGGCGTCGGCGGCGGGCTCATCGGGCCGATGCGCTCGCGGTGGGAGCGCTGGCTGTCGAGGGCGGAGGAGGAGTCGTCGGGGGCTCGGGACAGGATCAGCGCGTACCAGCGCGGCCGGGAGGACGCGGCGGCCGGCCAGCCCGCGCCCGGCACGCGCACGACGGCCGGCGGTCAGGGCGGTACGGGTGGTACGGGTGGTGCCGGGCGTACGGGCGACGGCCGCACCGGTCGCCCGAACGACGAGGGTCCCTTCGACCCCATGTAGCCCGTACGGCCGCGGCGCAGCTCACCGCGACAACAGGTCGTGCTCGCGCACCAGCCAGCAGACCGCGGTGAGCCGCAGCGTGGCGAAGTCGTACCCCACGGGCTCGGTCCACTCCGCCTCCGCGAGCCGGTCCGTGAAGCCGAGGACGTAGTCCGCCAGGTCCTCCCGGCGTACGGAACCGGAATCCGACCAGCCGGGGCCCCGGCCCGCGCCCCGGCGCGGCCGCACCAGCGCGTCGCGGACGCTCGCGGCGTGCTGGTCGACCGCGGCGACGAGCCCCGGCTCGAAGGCGAACTCCGACAGCCGGGGCAGGTACGTGGCGACGACGCCCACCAGCGGGCAGTCGACGGCTCGGCCGTCGCCGTGTTCGGAGGGTTCGTGCATCGTCCCACCGTCGTCCGCGAGCCGATCCCGGACAAGTGGCCACGGTCGTGACATTCATCGCAGAACCACCGATCGCTCCCCGGTGCGGGGCTGAGCACAGCCGCGGCTTCCCTGCGGGAACGTTGCCCCCTGCGGCCCGGCGGGGGCTGTTCGCGTAGCACCCGCCTACGCCCAGAGGGCGTGGGCTTAGGTCGTGTCCGCAAGGTCCCGCGCACGTCCTTGTGCGTGTGGACGTACCCGCCGCAGTCCTGCGGGAGTGTTGGTCTCCACCGGCCGGTGGTGGGTTGTTCGCGCAGTTCCCCCGCGCTCCTAAACACCCTGCACTCAGCCTTCAGGCAAAGCAGCGGGGGAGGCACAACAGGGGCGCTGGGGGTCCCCCGTGCCCGCAGGGCACAGGGGACGGAACTGCGCGACAAGCCCACCACCGGGCCGCAGACGAACGGGGGTTTAGGGGCGCGGGGAACTGCGCGAACAACCCACCACCGGGCCGCAGGGACCAACGCTCCCGCAGGTAACGGTGCGTACGTCCAGGGGCGCTGGGGTCCCCCACGCGAACACAGGGGGCGGAACTGCGCGAACAGCCCCCGCAGGCGCCGCCTAGCTCGCGTCCGATTCGTCCGCGCCGCCCGCGGTCGCGTTGCGGGCGCGGTGGGCCCGCACCTTGTGGCGGTTTCCGCAGCGCTCCATGGAGCACCAGCGCCGGCGCCCCGGCCGGGAGGTGTCGACGAAGAGCAGGTAGCAGTTGTCGGTGGCGCATTCGCGGATCCGGTGGGCGTACGGCCCGGTGAACAGTTCCACCGCGTCCCGGGCCACCGCCGACAGCAGTTGCGTCCCGGTCGCGCCCGGCACCCAGCCCCGCGCGCCGTCCGCGCCGAAGCGCGGCACCGGCGGCGGCTCGGCCGCGGCCCGGTTGACCACCGCGAGGTCGTCCGAGGGCAGTTCCCGTCCGTGCGCCCGCGCAGCCGTCACGCGGTGCAGCGCGTCCCTGAGCGCTCGCGCCGCCTGTACCTCGCCCGGGGCGACCACCGGCGCCAGCCCGTCCGGCAAGCGGCTCCACTCGGCCCAACGCACCAGGTCGGCAGGCTCGTACAGCATCTCCCAGCGGGCCAACCGCCCCGGGCCGCCGGTGATGAGGAGATCGAGGCTGAGGGCGCCGGGGTCGAAGTGGAACGGGCGACCCGTCGGCGGACGGAGGACGAATCCCCTTGCGAGTTCGCTCATGTAACCACTATAAACGGTTTCATGGCACTGCACTGGAAAGTCACCATCGACTCCACGGACCCGCACGCCCAAGCCGACTTCTGGGCCGCCGCACTCGGGTACGAGGTCGAGGACCACAGCACCTTGATCGACTGGCTGCGCGGGGCCGGCCACCTGCCGGCGGACTCGACGCTCCGCCGGGCCGACCGCGACGCCTGGCGGGATTTCGCCGCCGTCCGGCATCCGGACGACCCGTACGACGAGCAGAAGGGCGTCGGGCTCGGCCGTCGACTGCTGTTCCAGCGCGTCCCCGAGGCCAAGTCCGGCAAGAATCGCCTCCACCTCGACGTCCACGTCGGTGCGGAACGGGTCGAGGACGAGGTCTCCCGACTCCAGGGGCTCGGGGCTTCGGTGCTGTACCGGCGGGAGCAGCACGGCGGATCGTGGACGACCATGGCGGACCCGGAGGGGAACGAGTTCTGCGTGGAGTGACCCTCGCACCGCAACGACGACTCCGTACGGTCCGCAACCCCACGCAATCCGTTCGGAGTTGTCCGTTCCGAATACGCGATGTGTCCGCTGGGCGAACACGACTGACCGGTTTCCGCCCTTGACGGTCCCGCCAACTCTCGCTGAACTCTGAGCACGCACCACGCGCCACTCCGTGCCACCCGCCCCACCCCGGTCTGTCACCGGGTGCACTGCTGCACGCTTTGCGCACCACCAGCTCCAGCGCCCTGGAACCCGCCGCTCCAGGGCGTCTCGCACGTTCCGTCCTGTCCCCGTACGGAATTCACGGAGCCCCCACATGAAGCTCTCCGTTCCCCTGCCGCGCGGTCCGCGGCGTCCCCAGCGCCCCAGACTCGTGCTGGCGACCGCGGCGACGGCCCTGGCCGGGCTGCTCGCCGCGGCGTCCCCCGCGGCCACTGCGGCAGCGACGCCGACCGCCCCTGCGTCGGCGACCTCCGCGGCCACCACCACCGCCGCCGCACCGGACATACCGCTCGCCAACGTCAAGGCGCACCTGAGCCAGTTCCAGTCCATAGCCCAGGCGAACGGCGGCAACCGCGCCCACGGCCGGCCCGGTTACCGCGCCTCGCTCGACTACGTCAAGGCCAAGCTCGACGCTGCCGGTTACACCACCTCCATCCAGCAGTTCACCTCGGGCGGCACCACCGGCTACAACCTGATAGCCGACTGGCCGGGCGGCGACCCGAACCAGGTCCTGATGGCGGGCGCCCACCTGGACTCGGTCAGCTCCGGCGCCGGCATCAACGACAACGGCTCCGGCTCTGCCGCCGTCCTGGAGACCGCCCTCGCCGTCTCCCGCGCCCAGCTCAACCCCACCAAGCACCTGCGCTTCGGCTGGTGGGGCGCGGAGGAACTGGGCCTGGTCGGCTCCCGGTACTACGTCAACAACCTCCCGGCGGCCGAGCGCTCGAAGGTCTCCGCGTACCTCAACTTCGACATGATCGGCTCACCGAACCCCGGCTACTTCGTCTACGACGACGACGTGGAGTTGGAGAAGGTCTTCAAGGACCACTTCGCCGGGCTCGGCGTCGCGACCGAGATCGAGACCGAGGGTGACGGCCGCTCGGACCACGCCTCCTTCAAGAACGTCGGCATACGCGTCGGCGGCCTGTTCACCGGGGCGGGCCGGACGAAGACGGCGGCGCAGGCGCAGAAGTGGGGCGGCACGGCGGGCCAGGCGTTCGACCGCTGCTACCACTCGTCGTGCGACACCACGGCGAACATCAACGACACCGCGCTGGACCGCAACAGCGACGCGATCGCCCACGCCGTGTGGACGCTGGGCACCGGGACGTCCGTCCCGCCCGGCGACAGCTACGAGAACGCCGCGGACGTCGCCGTGCCGGACAACGGCGCAGCCGTGACCTCCACCGTCACCGTCTCCGGACGCACCGGAAACGCCCCGCCCGCGCTCTCCGTCGGCGTGGACATCCGGCACACCTGGCGCGGTGACCTCGTGGTCGACCTGCTGGCGCCCGACGGCACCGCGTACCGACTGAAGAACTCCAGCAGCAACGACTCCGCCGACAACGTCATCGCCACCTACACCGTCAACGCGTCCAGCGAACCCGCCAACGGCGACTGGAAACTACGCGTCCAGGACGTCGGCCCGCAGGACACCGGCTACATCAACAGTTGGAAGCTCACCTTCTAGCTCCCCACCCCCCACACACGTCCCCGACCCTCGCCGGGCTCTCCCCGGAGCCGCCGCCCCCCACAGGCTGCATGCGTGTGCACCCACTGCACACGCATGCAGCCGTGTCCGGTCCCACCGGGCGATACGACCGGGCGTGATCAATACGGCTACGCGGTGATGTCCTTCGTGGTGAACCGCGCCCACGCCGCCGAGCCGAACACCGCCACGTACACCGCCTGGAGTCCGAGGTTCTTCTGCACCTCGTCCCAGAAGACCGGCTCCCGCAGCAGGTCCGAGAAGGACAGCCAGTAGTGCGGGAAGAGATAGGGGTGGATCTCGTCCAACTGCGGGATGGTGTCCAGGATCTGCACCGTGATCAACAGCCCGACGGTGGCGGCCATCGCCGCGATGCCGCTGCCCGTGAGCGTCGAGACGAACAGCCCGAGCGCCGCGAACCCCGCGAGCGAGGCCGCCACCACCCCGGCGACCAGCCCGGCCCGCACCAGCCCCTCGGTGAAGGGGATCGTCGTCCCGGAGATGGTGGTGACGTCCCCGAGGGGGAACAGCAGCGCCCCGACGGCGAGTGCCGACGCCGCCACGACCAAGGTCGCCACCAGACAGAACACCAGGGCCGTGGCGTACTTCGCGAGCAGCAGCCGGGTCCGTCCCGCGGGCGCCACCAGTAGGTACCGCAGGGTGCCGGCGGACGCCTCACCCGCGATCGCATCGCCCGCGACGACCCCGACCGACATCGGCAAGAAGACCGGCAGCGTCGCGGCGAGTGCGGCGAAGACCAGGAACAGGCCGTTGTTCGTGACTTGGGCGATGAAGGCGGGGCCTTCTCCGTCGCCGCCGGGTGGGCCGCCGCCCTCGCCACCGGTCTCGATCTTCACGGCGATGCCGATCAGGACGGGCACCGCCGCGAGCACCCCGAGCAGCGCCAGCGTCCGCCAGCGGCGCAGGGTGGTGACCAGTTCGGAGCGGAAGATCCCGAGGGTGCGCAACGGGCGCCCCCGCTCCGTCGCCACCGGCTCCACCGGCGCCGGGGCCCCGCCCTGCACATCAGCCCGCGACATCGAAGCCCTCCCCCGTCAGCGCCACGAACGCGTCCTCCAAGGACGCCCGCTCCACCCCGAAGCCGCGCACCCGCACGCCGGCTGCCACCAGCGCCGCGCTCAGCTCCGCCAACTCCGTCTCGGGGTCGGGCGGATCGCCGCTGACGCGTCCCTCCTCGGCTTCGACCGCCACACCCGTCACTCCCCGCTCCTTGAGGACCCGGGCGGCGTCGTGCGGGTCCGGGGTGAGGACCGTCAGCCGGCCGCGGGCCCTGGCCGCCAACTCGCCCACCGGCCCCTGCACCAGCAGCCGCCCCTGCGCCATCACGGCCGCATGGGTGCAGACCTGCTCGATCTCGTCCAGCAGATGGGAGGAGAGGAAGACGGTGGTGCCGTCTGCGGCGAGCTCCCGGACCAGGGAACGGATCTCCCGCATGCCCTGGGGGTCCAGACCGTTCGTCGGCTCGTCGAGGACGAGGAGCCGACGCGGGCGCAACAGCGCCGACGCCAGCCCCAACCGCTGCTTCATCCCCAGGGAGTACGCCCGGGCCTTCTTCCCCGCGGCCGAAGTCAGCCCCACCCGGTCCAGGGCGGTGGCGACGCGGACGCTACGGGTGCGCGGGTCGGCGGTGGGGTCCGCGGAGTCGTACCGCAGGAGGTTGTCCCGCCCGTTCAAGAACCCGTAGAGCGCCGGCCCCTCGATCAAGGCACCGACCTGCGGCAGTACGGTGCGGGCGGCCTTCGGCATCGCAGCGCCGAGCACCGTGGCGCTGCCGGCCGTCGGCTCGATGAGGCCCATCAGCATCCGGATGGTCGTCGTCTTCCCGGAGCCGTTCGGGCCGAGGAAGCCGAAGACGCTGCCCGCCGGCACGCTGAGGTCGAGCCGGTCGACGGCCAGCTGGCCGCCTCGGTAACGCTTGGTGAGCCCGCGCGTCTCGATCACCGCTGTCATTACGCTCCCCGTCCTCTCGGGCGCCCAGGTCGCCCGACCGCGGCGCCGTCCGCCCACCGTACGACCTGCACGGCGGGACGAACGGCAACCGCTGCGTCTGCCTGTCGGAGCCCGCGGCGGTGAGCGCAGGCGCCGGGCATCGGCCACTCGTCGGCGTCAGCCACTCGTCAGCATCGGCCACTCGTCAGCCTCAGCGACTTCTCCGCATCGGCTACTTGTCCGCGTTCGCCGCCTTCACCAGCTCGTCCTTGGTGACGGCGCCGACGTAGACCGTGCCGTCGTCCGTCATCAGGGCGTTCACCAGGCGGGTCTTGAAGACCGTGCCCGAGCCGAACTTCCCGCTGACGGGGTCACCGAAGGAGTTCAGGAAGCCCTCGGCCGCCGGCGGCAGCTCGCCCTTCTTCGGCGGAGCGAAGCCTTCGCCCGCGGGGGACTCGATCTTCCCGATCGTCGTCCAGCCCTCGCCGATCACCTGCGGACCGCCGAAGCCCTCAAGCCCCTCAAGACCCTCCAGGTCCTTCAAGCCCTCCGGGTCCTTGAGGCCCTCCAGATCCTTCAGGCCCTCGCCGCCCTTCAGGCCGTCCTTCAGCTCCTTCTCCAGTTCCTTCGGCAGCTCCGGCAGCTCGCCTTCCAGCTCCGGCACCCCGAAGTCCTCGGGCGACTGCTTCGCCAACTCGTCCGACTCCGTCACCTTCGCGCCCTTGGGCGGGGCGAAGTCGAAGGTGGACGCGGCGGGCCGGGAGAAGTCGACCTTGGTGAAGCCGACGTCGACGGCCGCCTTGCCGCCGCTGGACGGCAGCAGCGTGAACTTCAGCGGCGTACCCGTCTTGGAGTCCACCGCGACCTTGATCGAGCCGATCGTCGAGCCGCTCTGCTTGGGCTTGATGACCAGTTGGTAGGCGGAGCGGCCGGCCACCTTCGCGGTGCCGTCGACCGTCACCGACGTGGTCTTGTCGGCGGCCTCCAGCGCCTTGGCGGCGAGCTCCTTCGGCGTGGTCGGCAGGTCCTCGGGCCCGGCGAAGCCCTTCCCGTCGCCCTTGGCGCCGCCCTTGCCCGGGCCCTCGCCCTTGTGGTGCACGACCTCGTTCGCCTTGCTGTCGTACGCCCACACCTCGGCGCCGTTGCGGATCAGGCTGTACTCGGCGGTGTCCTCCAGGATGGAGAGCTTCTGCCGCTCCGGGCCGTCGACGGCGACGCGGAGCGTGTGCGATCCGGACGCCAGCTCCATCAACTTGGCGTCCGGGGACGCGGACGAGCCGCCCTTGCCCTCGCCACCCGCGCCGGCCTCGCCCATGCCGGAGAGGAAGGAGTCCGCCAGCCCGCCGAAGTCCGGCAGGCCCAGGTCCGTGTTGACCTTGATCGTGCCGGAGAGCTGCTGGGTGTCGGACGCGGCGATCTTCTCGATCAGCTCCTGAGCGCTGACCTTCGGCAGCTCCGGGTCGCCGGAGGCCGCGAGCGCGGGGACCAGACCGATGGTCGCCGCGGCCACCCCCGCCACCGCGACCGGGAGGGCGTAACGAGCCGCCTTTCGCCGGCGCACCGGGCCGGCGACTCCCGCCTCTTCGGTGGTCTGTGCGCTGTCGTTCGGTGCCATGGTGTGCCCTATCCTCCGTGAACGGTCACGAGCAGTAGTGCGGACTGGAGCAGTGGTTCGACTGATTCGAATGGTTCGAGCAGTGGTTCAATCTGACCAAATCGATGCCGCTCGGGCGTCAACCCCCGGGAGCAAGTTGGCGTACTGCTCAGGGATGAGGGATCCATCCGTCGCCTCCCCCGACCGATAGGGAACAGCCCTAGGGGGCATCAACCTTCGTCGTACGTATCCACGATCCACCGCAACTGTGGGCGTAGGAACGCCAACGTGAGCTGCGCCCTACGGTCCAACCACTCCGGCGAAGCAGGCCCGACGCCCGCCTCGGTCCCGTACCGCCGCCGTCTGATGTCCGCGACGACCTCGGCGGGCGCCCCGAGCCTGGCCAGGACGCCGAAAGCCTCGGCCTTCGTGATCAGGGTGCCGTCGCGCAGCGTCACCAGGGCCCGCGCCGACGACAACATCCCGTAGTCCACCCACGGGTCCTCCTGGAACAACTCCTCCCGCTCCAGACAGGGCAACAGGTACTCGCGCGCGTTCCGCACGATGTACTCCTTTAGTTGACCGTCGGTCACCTCGGGGAGTAGCCCGGCGACCGGCCGCCCGTACAGCACCCGCCCGAAGCGGTGCAGCTCGGCGCGGGTCACCGGGTCCACCGGGCGCCGGAAGAGCTCCCGCATGGCCCACGTGAGGTGGTCCCGCTCCGGCCCGGCCAGCTCTTGCCGCGGGACGTAGCTGCAGTGCAGCTTCTCCGCGAGCGGCCGGGCCCGCTCCAGTCCCTCGTGGAGCGCGGCGAGTTCCTTCTCCTCGGCGTCCGTGCAGGGCCGCTCCACGACCGCGATCAGGTCGAGGTCGCTGCGGCCCGGCTGGTAGTCCGCCCCGGCGGCGATGGAGCCGTGGACCCAGACCGAGACCAGCGGCACCAGTGGCCGGACCCCGTCGATGAAACGTTCGAGCAACTCGTTGGTGGCGGCATCATCCGTCGTCGCGAGAACCATGGTGACAGTCTGACCACCAGTTCCCGTTCGCGGCAGACCGCATCGGCCCATCCAGCCGGGACCACCGGCCCTGACGTGGCCGGGGACGTGCTCGGGGACGCTGCGCTACGGCTGCGTACGCACCCACGGCACCAGCACCTGACCACCCAGCACCCAGCACCCAGCACCCAGCACCCAGCACCCAGCACCCAGCACCGCAACGCGCTCAGCCCGCGCGGTGCACCACCGCGTCGCACAACTCCTCCAGCGCCGCCCGCGCGTAGCACTCCGGCAGCGGGGCCAGCATCGCCCGCGCCTCCTCCGCGTACCGCACGGTGTCCCGGCGGGCCTGCTCCAGCGCGGAGTGGGCGCGCAGCCGCCGGAGCACCTCCGCGTGCCGGCCGTCGTCGGTGAGGTCGCCCGCGAGCAGTTCGACCAGCTCCAGGTCTTCCGGCAGTCCCTGCGCCTCGGCTCGGGCGCGCAGGTGCAGCACCGGCAGCGTCGGGATGCCCTCGCGCAAGTCCGTGCCCGGCGTCTTGCCGGACTCGTGGGAGTCGCTGGCGATGTCGAGGACGTCGTCGGCGAGCTGGAAGGCGACCCCGAGCCGTTCCCCGTACTGGGTCAGGATGTCCGTGACGCCCTCGTCGGCGCCGGACATCATCGCGCCGAAGCGGCCGGAGACCGCGATCAGCGACCCGGTCTTGCCGCCGATCACGTCCAGGTAGTGCGCCACCGGGTCGCGTCCGTCCCGCGGCCCCGCGGTCTCCAGGATCTGCCCGGTGACCAGCCGCTCGAACGCCTCGGCCTGGATGCGGACCGCCTCCGGGCCCAGGTCGGCCAGTATGTGCGAGGCGCGGGCGAAGAGGAAGTCGCCGGTCAGGACCGCGACGGAGTTGCCCCAGCGGGCGTTGGCGCTGGCCACCCCGCGGCGCACGTCCGCCTCGTCCATCACGTCGTCGTGGTACAGGGTCGCGAGGTGGGTGAGTTCGACGACGACGGCGGAGGGCACCACGCCCGGTGCGTACGGGTCGCCGAACTGCGCCGCCAGCATCACCAGCAGCGGCCGGAAACGCTTGCCGCCGGCGCGCACGAGGTGCTGGGCAGCCTCCGTGATGAAGGGCACCTCGCTCTTGGTGGCTTCGAGCAGCCCCGCCTCGACGGCGGACAGTCCGTTCTGGACATCGGCCTCAAGAGCCTGGTCCCGCACGCTCAGCCCGAACGGCCCGACGACGGTCACGAGGGAGTCTCCTGTCTGCTGATAATCACACGGATTGTCGATCTGTCGCTGCATTCACTCAAGTCAGCGTATCCGGTCGTCTTTCGATCACCGTGAGCGCCTTCCCGCCTCCGCCGGTATGTTCGTGATCAGCACATACGCCCAGGGGTGAGCCTTTTCACCGGTATCCGGAAACCTCCCCGATCCAGGGCCGCGGCCAGGGCCGTCGACGGCCCGCGAACCGGGCCGCGACCCGCACCGGGCCGGGCCGGGAACCAGGTCGGGTCCGGAGTCGGAGCGCGAGCCGCACGAAGGGGTCACCCCGCACCCCGTGCACCGAGGCACGCCATGAACCACCCCCGTCCACCCGACGCACCATCCGTACCGTCTGCACCGCCTCCACCGCTACCCCCGCCGGGATCTTCGGTCCGCCACGACGACGTACGCATCCCCCTGCACGACGGCACCCTCCTCCACGCCCGCATCTGGCACCCGTCCGCCGACGACCCTGCCCCCGTCCTGCTGGAATACGCCCCCGAACGGCTCACGGACGCCACCGCGGCCCGGGACGCCCAGCGCCACCCCTGGTACGCGGCGCACGGATACGCCTCGGTGCGCGTCGACGCCCGCGGCCACGGCAACAGCGCCGGCTCCGCCGCCCCCGCCGACGACCCGACCGCAGCCGCGGCCGACGCCGCCGAGGTCGTCGAGTGGCTGGCCGCCCAGCCCTGGAGCACCGGCCGGATCGGCGCCTTCGGCCTGGGGGCTGGCGCCGACGTCGCCCTCCGCCTCGCCGCACTCGCGCCCGACCCCCTGGCGGCCGTGGTCGCAGTGGGCGCCACCGACGCCCCGTTCGACAACGGCGGCGCCTACCTGGGCGGCTCGGTCGCGGCCGACTCCCTGCACTCCGGCGCGACCGCCCTGCTGTCGGAGCTGTGTCGACCGCCCGACCCCGCCCACGCGGGCGACGCCTGGCGCGAGCTGTGGACGGCCCGCCTGGAGACCGTGACGCCACCCCTGCACACCCTTCTGGCGCACCAGCTCCGCGACGACTTCTGGGACGGCCGAGCCGTGGGAGGCGGCGCCGGCCTCGCCTCCGTACGGGTGCCCGTCCTCACCGCGGGCGGGTGGCACGAGCCGTACCGCGACACGGTCTTCCGGCTGTTGGCCGCGCTGCCGGCGGACCGGGTGCGCGGGCTGGTCGGGCCCTGGGCCCACCAGTACCCGGACCGCGGACACCCCGGCCCGGCGATCGGCTTCCTGCACGAGACGCTGCGGTGGTGGCAGCGGCACCTGCGCGATGCGGGCGGCCGCGGCGCCGGCGCGCCGGCCGACGAGGATCCGCTGCTGAAGGTCTGGCTGGCCACGCCCGGCGATCCCGACGGGCCCGGGCGCTGGATCGCCGAGGACGCCTGGCCGTCGCCGCGGGTACGGACCGTTCCGCACCCCCTCACGGGCGCTCCCCGCCCGGTCGCCGCACCGCAGCACACCGGCGTGGACGCGGGGCGCTGGCTTTCGACGACCGGCCGGGCGTGTGACCTCGCCCCCGATCAGCGGGGCGAGGACGCGCGCTCCGCGTGCTTCGAATTCCCCGTCGCGGGTGACCCGGAAGACGCAAGTGACCCGGAAGGGGTGAGTGAGGGGGAAGACACGAGTGACGTAGAAGAAAGGGGACGAGACGCAGCGGCCGGTGGCGTCACCGTCCTCGGCAACCCGCGGGTGACGCTGCGGCTGCGGATGGACGTGCCGCACGGCCAGGTCGCCGTACGGCTGTGCGACGTCGCACCCGACGGCGCGTCGACGCTGGTCACCCGGGGCGTGCTGAACCTGGCGGCGCGGCACGGCCGGGAGCGCGCGCACGCCTGGACGCCCGGCGACACGGAGGACGTGGCACTCGAACTCCACTCCATCGGGTACGTCTTCGCGCCCGGGCACCGCATCCGACTGGCGGTTTCGTCGGCGTACTGGCCGTGGGTGTGGCCGCAGACGGGCTCGACCGGATTCGTCCTCGTCCCGGAGGGCTCCCGGCTCGACCTGCCGGTCCTGCCCGACGAGAACGGCACGGACGGCACGGACGGCACGGACGGCACGAACGACACGGACGACGCCACCGCCCGGCTGCCGCACGCGGAACCGGAGCGTTCGCAGCCGCTCGGGATCAGCTCCCCCGTCCCCCTGGCCGAGCCCGGCGAAGAGCCGACGGAGCGCCGGGTGATCAGGGACGTCGACACCGGGGAGTGGCAGGTGGAGACCGATCCGCGCCCCCGGGACGCCCAGCGCGTACGCCGCCACCCGGACGGGCTCGAACTGTTCGACGAAGCCGTCGAGATCCGGACGATCCGTGCGGACGACCCGCTCAGCGCCCGCGCCGAGACCGAGTGGAAGACCCGCTTCCACCGCCCGGAGGACCCCCGCGACCCCCGGACCAGGCCCTGGACCGCCACGGTGGAAGTCCGCTCCTCCCTGACCTGTGACGCGGCGGACTTCATCGCCGAGGACGAGGTGATCTGCCGGGACGGTCAGGAGGCGGTGTTCCACCACACCTGGAAGAAACGATTCCCGCGAATCGCCGGCTGACCGTCGGACGAACGCCTGACGATCAGCGGACGATCGAGGGGGCAACGTCGGGGCGTCGACGGGTGATCGCGCCCTGCCGAACCCATGCGCCTCCCACGTAACGTGGACCCCACAGCGTGGATCCACCGCGGAAAGCGAGGCAGACACCGATGTCCGAGCAGAGCCCGCTCGACCTGGCCGAGGGCGACCCCTTCGGGCCGCACAACCTCCCGTACGGCGTCTTCACCACCGCCGCCGAACCCGACCGGCGCAGGCTCGGCGTCCGCATCGGCCGGCACGTCCTCGACGCGGGGGCGGCGGCGCACGCCCTCGGCTCCCCCTACACGGCGCTCCTCGACCAGCCGTCGCTCAACCCCCTGCTCGCCGCCGGCCGCACCTCCTGGCACGACGTGCGCCGCGCGCTCACCGCCTGGGTCACCGTCCCCGCGCACCGCGCCGACATCGAGCCCCTGCTGCACCCGCTCGACGCCGTCACCATGCACCTGCCGTACGAGGTCGCCGACTACGTCGACTTCTACGCCAGTGAGCACCACGCCACCAACGTCGGCCGGATGTTCCGCCCCGACGGCGACCCGCTGACGCCGAACTGGAAGCACGTCCCGATCGGTTACCACGGCCGCGCCGGCACCGTCGTCGTCTCGGGCACGGACGTGGTGCGGCCGCAGGGGCAGCGCAAGGCCCCCGCCGACGCGGCGCCCGTTTTCGGCCCCTCCGTCAAGCTCGACATCGAGGCGGAGGTCGGCTTCCTCGTCGGCGCGCCCTCGACCGCCGGCCGGCCGGTCCCCCTCGCGGACTTCCGCGACCACGTCTTCGGCCTCTTCCTCCTCAACGACTGGTCCGCGCGCGACATCCAGGCGTGGGAGTACGTGCCGCTCGGCCCCTTCCTCGCCAAGTCGTTCGCCACGTCCGTCTCGGCCTGGGTGACCCCGCTGGAGGCCCTGGACGCGGCCCGCACCGACCCGCCCCCGCGGGACGTCCCCGTCCTGCCGTACCTGGACGACTCGACGGACGAGGAGAAGGGCGGCTTCGACGTGCGGATCACCGTCGCGATCAACGGCCACGTCGTCTCCGAACCCCCGTTCGCCACCATGTACTGGACGGCCGCCCAGCAACTCGCCCACATGACGGTGAACGGCGCATCCCTGCGCACGGGCGACGTCTACGGCTCCGGCACCGTCAGCGGCCCCGAGGTCCGCCAGCGCGGCTCCCTGCTGGAGCTGACCTGGAACGGCCGGGACCCCCTCGAACTCCCCGAGGGCAAGCGGACCTTCCTGGAGGACGGCGACGAGGTGACGATGACGGCCTGGTCCCCGGGCCCGGACGGCGTACGCGTCGGCCTCGGCGAGGTCACCGGCCGCATCGTCCCGACGCCCTGACGGGAGCGGGCGCGTCAACACCACGCGCCCGTTCACCCGTTCCAACGGCCCCTCTCCGTTCCCGCCCGATAACCTGACCGCACCGGCGAGACTCCGTCGCATGGGAGCACTGATGAGCGTCGAACCCGAGCCCCCTCGGCCCGAACCCGCTCCGCCCGAGCCGGCCTGGCCGACGCCGCCCGCGGGCGGCTGGACCGCTGACGACCTGGACACGCTTCCGAACCTGCCTCCGCACACGGAGCTGATCGACGGGAGCCTCGTCTTCGTGAGTCCGCAGACTCTCTTCCACGCGCGAGCAGTCAGCTTCTTCGAGTGGCAATTGCACTCGCTCGCCCCCGGGGACTACGAGGTCGTCAGGGAGTTCACCATCGACATCGACCGGCAGAACCGGCCGGAGCCCGATGTCGTGGTGGTGCGGGCGGACGTGGTCGAGGACGCGGACCAGACGCGGTTTCCCGCCTCCGCCGTCCTCCTCGCCGTCGAGGTCGTCTCGGCGGAATCCTTGGGACGGGACCGCGAGACCAAACCCCTCAAGTACGCGCGGGCCGGGATCACCCACTACTGGCGGGTGGAGAACGACGAGGGACGGGCCGTCGTGTACGTCTTCGAACGGGAGCCCGCCACGGGCCAGTACGTGGCCACCGGCATCTTCCACGACCGGATGAAGGTCTCGGTCCCCTTCCCGGTGGACCTGGACCTCGCCGAGATCACCCCCAGGCGGTCGCGCAACTCCTGACGTCGTACGCGCGAGGGCCCGGCCCCCTCCCGAGATCCGGGAGGGGGCCGGGCCCTCGCGCGTGAACCCGACCGTCAGCGCACGAACACGCCCGCCTGGCTCGCCAGGTCCAGGAAGTACTGCGGGGCGACGCCCAGCACCAGGGTGACCACGACGCCCAGGCCGATCGCCGTCATCGTCATCGCCGACGGAACCGCGACCGTCGGGCCGTCCGCCTTCGGCTCGCTGAAGAACATCAGCACGATGACCCGGATGTAGAAGAACGCGGCGATCGCGGAGGAGATCACGCCGACCACCACCAGCGCACCCGCGCCGCCCTCCGCCGCCGCCTTGAAGACGGCGAACTTGCCGGAGAAGCCGGAGGTCAGCGGGATGCCGGCGAAGGCCAGCAGGAAGACCGCGAAGACCGCGGCCACCAGCGGGGAACGCCGGCCGAGCCCCGCCCACTTGGACAGGTGCGTCGCCTCGCCGCCCGCGTCGCGGACCAGGGTGACGACCGCGAACGCGCCGATCGTCACGAACGAGTACGCGCCCAGGTAGAAGAGGACGGAGGAGATCCCCTCCGGCGTCACCGCGATCACACCGGCCAGGATGAAGCCGGCGTGCGCGATCGAGGAGTACGCCAGCAGGCGCTTGATGTCCGTCTGGGTGATCGCGATGATCGCGCCCGCCAGCATCGTGACGATCGCGACGCCCCACATCACCGGCCGCCAGTCCCACCGCAGCCCGGGCAGCACCACGTACAGCAGCCGCAGCAGCGCCCCGAAGGCCGCCACCTTGGTCGCCGCCGCCATGAAGCCGGTGACGGGGGTGGGCGCGCCCTGGTACACGTCCGGGGTCCACATGTGGAACGGGACCGCGCCGACCTTGAAGAGCAGCCCCATCAGGACCATCGCCGAGCCGACGAGCAGCAGCGCGTCATTGCCCATGGTGTCGGCGAGGGCCGGGTCCACGGTGCGGACGGTGCCGTCGACGACGTCGGCGATCCGGGCGTACGAGACGGAGCCCGCGTACCCGTACAGCAGGGCGATGCCGAAGAGCAGGAACGCCGACGAGAAGGCGCCCAGCAGGAAGTACTTCACCGCGGCCTCCTGCGACATCAGCCGCTTGCGGCGGGCCAACGCGCAGAGCAGGTACAGCGGGAGGGAGAACACCTCCAACGCGATGAAGAGCGTCAACAGGTCGTTCGCCGCGGGGAAGACCAGCATGCCGGCGATGGCGAACAGCGCCAGCGGATACACCTCGGTGGTGGTGAAGCCGGCCTTGACGGCGGCCTTCTCGCTGTCGCTGCCGGGCACCGCCGCGGCCTGCGCCACGAAGGAGTCCACGCTCTGGCCGTGGGCCTCCGGATCCAACTTGCGCTCGGCGAAGGTGAAGACCGCGACCAGCGACACCAGCAGGATGGTGCCCTGGAGGAAGAGCGTCGGCCCGTCGATGGCGATCGCGCCCATCGCGGCGATGTTCACCTTGGACGTGCCGTACCCCGCCTCGGCGAGGCCGATGATCGCGGCGAACGCGGCGATCAGCGCGAACGAGGTGAGCACGATCTGCGCGTGGTAGCGCATCCTGCGCGGCAGGAACGCCTCCAGGAGCAGGCCGACGACCGCCGCGCCCACCACGATCAGCACCGGCGCCAACTGGCCGTACTCGATGTCGGGCGCATTGATCTTGTCGACCGGATCGGCCGCCGTCGTCCACAGGTTGTGGACCGCTGTCGGGCTCACTTGGCCTCCACCTCCGGCCGGGGGTCCTGCTTCTGTACGTCGGACAGCGTGTGCTCCACCGCCGGGTTGACGATCTCCGTCACCGGCTTCGGGTACACGCCGAGGAAGAGCAGCAGCGCGATCAGCGGCGCCACCACGGCGAGCTCACGCGGCCTGAGGTCCGGCATGCTCCGCACTTCCTCCTTGACCGGCCCCGTCATCGTCCGCTGGTAGAGGACGAGGGTGTAGAGCGCGGCCAGCACGATGCCGGACGTCGCGATGATGCCGGCGACCGGATAGCGCGAGAAGGTGCCCACCAGGACCAGGAACTCGCTGACGAACGGGGCGAGCCCGGGCAGTGACAGCGTCGCCAGACCGCCGACGAGGAAGGTGCCCGCGAGGACGGGCGCCACCTTCTGCACCCCGCCGTAGTCCGCGATGAGCCGCGAACCGCGCCGGGAGATCAGGAACCCGGCCACCAGCATCAGCGCCGCGGTCGAGATCCCGTGGTTGACCATGTAGAGCGTCGCGCCCGACTGGCCCTGCGACGTCATCGCGAAGATGCCGAGGACGATGAAGCCGAAGTGCGAGATGGAGGCGTACGCGATCAGGCGCTTGATGTCCCGCTGGCCGACCGCCACCAGCGCCCCGTACACGATGCTGACCAGCGCCAGCACCACGATGACCGGGGTCGCCCACTCCGATGCGTTCGGGAAGAGCTGGAGGCAGAACCGGAGCATCGCGAAGGTGCCGACCTTGTCGACGACCGCGGTGATCAGGACGGCGACCGGAGCGGTGGACTCCCCCATCGCGTTCGGCAGCCAGGTGTGCAGCGGCCACAGCGGCGCCTTGATCGCGAAGGCGAAGAAGAAGCCGAGGAAGAGCAGCCGTTCGGTGTTGGTCGCCATGTCCAGCGAGCCGCTGGCCCGGGCTTCGGCGATCTCGGAGAGCGAGAAGCTGCCCGCGACCACGTACAGCCCGATCACCGCGGCGAGCATGATCAGCCCGCCGACCAGGTTGTAGAGGAGGAACTTCACGGCCGCGTAGGAGCGCTGCGCCGCCGCGTTGGCGTCCGTGCCCTGGTGGGCCCGGTCCCCGAAGCCGCCGATGAGGAAGTACATCGGGATGAGCATGGCTTCGAAGAGGATGTAGAAGAGGAAGACGTCGGTGGCCTCGAAGGAGAGCACCACCATCGCCTCGACCATCAGGATCAGGGCGAAGAAACCCTGGGTGGGCCGCCAGCGGGAGCTGCCGGTCTCCTGGGCGTCGGCGTCGTTCCAGCCGGCCAGGATGACGAACGGGACCAGCAGCGCGGTGAGCGCGACCATCACGGCCCCGATGCCGTCCACGCCCAGTTCGTAGCGCACGCCGAACTCGGCGATCCAGGAGTGGGACTCGGTGAGTTGGTAGCGCGCGCCGCCCGGGTCGAACCGGACCAGCACGACCACCGCCAGCACCAGGGTGACCAGCGAGAACAGCAGGGCCAGCCATTTGGCCGCCGTCCTGCGCGCGGCGGGCACCGCAGCGGTGACGATCGCGCCGACGGCCGGGACCACCGCCGTCGCGGTAAGGAGCGGGAAGGACATCTCAGTTACACCGCCCTCATCAGCAGGGTCGCGGCGATCAGCACCGCCGTACCTCCGAACATCGAGACGGCGTACGAGCGGACGTAGCCGTTCTGCAGCTTGCGCATCCGGCCGGAGAGTCCGCCGACGGACGCTGCCGTGCCGTTGACGACGCCGTCCACCAACTTGTGGTCGACGTAGACCAGGGATCGGGTCAGGTGCTCGCCGCCGCGGACCAGGACCACGTGGTTGAAGTCGTCCTGGAGCAGGTCGCGGCGGGCGGCCCGGGTGAGCGCCGATCCGCGCGGCGCGGTGACCGGCACCGGCCGGCGGCCGTACATCCCGTACGCGATGCCGACGCCGATCAGCAGCACCACGACCGTGGAGGTGGTCACCGCGCCGGCGCTGATCGGGGGATTGCCGTGGGACTCCCCGGTCACCGGCGCCAGCCAGTGCACGAAGCGGTCGCCGATGGCGAAGAAGCCGCCCGCGAAGACCGAGCCGAAGGCCAGGATGATCATGGGGATCGTCATGGACTTCGGGGACTCGTGCGGATGCGGCAACTCGCCCTTGTCGTCCGGCTGCCAGCGCTGCTCGCCGAAGAAGGTCAGCAGCATCACGCGCGTCATGTAGAACGCGGTGATCGCGGCGCCCAGCAGGGTCACCCCGCCGAGGATCCAGCCCTCGGTGCCGCCCTTGGCGAAGGCGGCCTCGATGATCAGGTCCTTGGAGAAGAAGCCGGACAGGCCGGGGAAGCCGATGATGGCGAGGTAGCCGAGGCCGAAGGTGACGAAGGTGACCGGCATGTACTTCCGCAGGCCGCCGTACTTGCGCATGTCGACCTCGTCGTTCATCCCGTGCATCACGGAACCCGCGCCGAGGAACAGCCCGGCCTTGAAGAAGCCGTGCGTCACCAGGTGCATGATGGCGAAGACGTAGCCGATCGGGCCGAGGCCGGCCGCCAGGATCATGTACCCGATCTGGGACATCGTGGATCCGGCGAGCGCCTTCTTGATGTCGTCCTTGGCGCAACCGACGATCGCACCGAAGAGCAGCGTGACCGCGCCGACGATGACGACGACCAACTGGGCGTCCGGCGCCGCGTTGAAGATCGCGCCGGAGCGGACGATCAGATAGACGCCGGCGGTCACCATCGTGGCCGCGTGGATCAGGGCCGAGACCGGGGTCGGGCCCTCCATCGCGTCCCCGAGCCAGGACTGCAGCGGCACCTGCGCCGACTTGCCGCACGCCGCGAGGAGCAGCATCAGGCCGATGGCGGTCAGCTTGCCCTCGCTGGTCTCCCCGGTGGAGGAGAGGACCGGGCCGAAGGCGAACGTCCCGAAGGTGGTGAACATCAGCATGATCGCGATCGACAGGCCGATGTCGCCGACCCGGTTGACCAGGAACGCCTTCTTCGCGGCCGTGGCCGCGCTGGGCTTGTGCTGCCAGAAGCCGATGAGGAGGTACGACGCGAGGCCGACGCCCTCCCAGCCGAAGTACAGCAGCAGGTAGTTGTCGGCGATGACGAGCAGCAGCATCGCCGCGAGGAAGAGGTTCAGATAGCCGAAGAAGCGGCGGCGGCGCTCGTCGTGCTCCATGTAACCGATGGAGTACACGTGGATCAGGGTGCCGACGCCGGTGATCAGCAGCACGAACGTCATCGAGAGCTGGTCGAGCTGGAAGGCGATGTCCGCCTGGAAGCCCTCCACGGGGATCCAGCTGAACAGCTTCTGGTGCAGGGTGCGGTCGTCGGCGGACTTGCCGAGCATGTCCACGAAGAGGACCGCGCCGATGACGAACGAGGCGGCGGCGAGCGCGGTGCCGAGCCAGTGGCCCGTGCGGTCGAGGCGCCGCCCGCCGCACAGCAGCACCGCCGCTCCGAGCAGGGGCGCCGCGATGAGCAGCGCAATCAAGTTTTCCACGGGTCAGCCCCTCACAGCTTCATCAGGCTGGCGTCGTCGACCGAGGCCGAATGGCGCGAACGGAACAGCGACACGATGATCGCCAGGCCGACGACGACTTCGGCGGCGGCGACGACCATCGTGAAGAAGGCGATGATCTGGCCGTCGAGGTTGCCGTGCATCCGGGAGAAGGCGACCAGGGCGAGGTTGCAGGCGTTGAGCATCAGCTCGATGCACATGAACACCACGATGGCGTTCCGCCGGATCAGGACCCCTGCCGCGCCGATGGTGAACAACAGGGCGGCGAGGTAGAGGTAGTTGACCGGATTCACCGTGTGGCCTCCTCTTCGTCCCGGTCGCCGTCGCGTCCGGCCGCGCCCGCGCTCTCGCCCCGCCCCAAGCGCTCCTCGGAGCGCTGCTCCAGGGCCTTGAGGTCCTCCAGCGCTTCGCCGGACACGTCGCGGATCTGGCCGCGCTCGCGCAGGGTGCGGCTGACGGACAGCTCCGCCGGAGTGCCGTCGGGCAACAGGGCGGGAATGTCCACGGCGTTGTGCCGGGCGTAGACGCCGGGGGCGGGCAGCGGCGGGAGCTGCTTGCCCTCGCGCACCCGCTGTTCCGCCAGCTCGCGCTGGGTCTTGGCACGCTCGGTGCGCTCGCGGTGGGTCAGCACCATCGCGCCGACGGCCGCCGTGATCAGCAGGGCGCCGGTGATCTCGAAGGCGAAGACGTACTTGGTGAAGATCAGGGCGGCCAGGCCCTCGACGTTGCCCCCGTGGGCGCTGTTGGCCGCGCCGAGGCCGTTGAACGTATCCAAGGAGGCGTTCCCGATGCCGGCGATCAGCAGGACGCCGAAGCCGAGCCCGCAGGCCGCGGCCCACCAGCGCTGCCCCTTCAGCGTCTCCTTGAGGGAGTCGGCGGCGGTGACGCCGACCAGCATGACGACGAAGAGGAACAGCATCATGATCGCGCCGGTGTAGACGACGATCTGGACGATGCCGAGGAAGTACGCGCCGTTGGCGAGGTAGAAGACCGCCAGGATGATCATGGTCCCGGCGAGGCAGAGCGCGCTGTGCACCGCGCGCTTCATCAGGATCGTGCACAGCGCGCCGATCACCGCGACCGTGCCGAGCACCCAGAACTGGAACGCCTCGCCGGTGGACGTGGTGCTGGCGGCCAGGGTCTGCCAGGTGGCGGCGGTGCCGCTCATGCGTCCACCTCCTCGCCCTTCTCCCCCTTGGACGTGGCGACCTGCTGGACCGTGCCGGGCGCGGCTTCGGTGACCAGCCCCCGGTAGTAGTCCTGTTCGTCCATGCCGGGGTAGATCGCGTGCGGGCTGTCGACCATGCCCTCGTCGAGCCCGGCGAGCAGTTGCTCCTTGGTGAAGATCAGGTTCGCCCGGGAGGTGTCGGCCAACTCGAACTCGTTCGTCATCGTCAGCGCGCGGGTGGGGCACGCCTCGATGCACAGGCCGCAGAAGATGCAGCGGGCGTAATTGATCTGGTACACCCGGCCGTAGCGCTCGCCCGGGGAGTACCGCTCCTCTTCGGTGTTGTCGGCGCCCTCGACGTAGATCGCGTCGGCCGGACAGGCCCAGGCGCACAGCTCGCAGCCGACGCACTTCTCCAGGCCGTCCGGATGGCGGTTCAGCTGGTGGCGGCCGTGGAAGCGGGGCGCCGTGACCTTCTGCTGCTCCGGATACTGCTCGGTCAGCCGCTTCTTGAACATGGCCTTGAAGGTCACGCCGAAGCCGGCGACCGGATTCAGGAACTTCTCCCCCGACGTCGGGGAACCCTGCTCGGCCCGGGGATCTTGGGACCCCTGCGGCCCCTCTGCTCGCTCAGACACCGTCAGCCTCCTTTCCGTCACGAGAACGTCCGTCTCCGGGACCGTCACTCACAGTATTGACTCCGCCACTGACAATGAGCTCCCGCTCGTGGCGCGGACGCCTGCGCGGCACCGGCGGCAGGGTCTGCCCGGGCAGCGGCGGCACCGGGTACCCGCCCGCCATCGGGTCGAACGCCGGCGGGGGTTCCTGCCCGGCCGCGGCCTCCGCCCGCTTGTCCCGACTGCCGCGGAACAGGTCGGCGACGAAGGTGAGCAACAGGACGGCGATGATCGCGCCGGCCACGTAGAGCAGGATCTGTTGGAAGTCGTAGCCCTCGTTCCGCAGCGCCCGGACGGTGGCGACCAGCATCAGCCAGACCACCGACACCGGGATGAGGACCTTCCAACCGAGCTTCATCAACTGGTCGTAGCGGACGCGCGGCAGCGTGCCGCGCAGCCAGATGAAGAAGAACAGCAGCAGTTGGACCTTGAGGACGAACCAGAGCATCGGCCACCAGCCCTGGTTCGCGCCCTCCCAGAAGGTGGAGATGGGGTACGGGGCGCGCCAGCCGCCGAGGAAGAGGGTGACCGAGACCGCGGAGACGGTGACCATGTTGACGTACTCCGCCAGCATGAACATCGCGAACTTGATCGAGCTGTACTCGGTGTTGAAGCCGCCGACCAGGTCGCCTTCCGACTCCGGCATGTCGAAGGGGGCGCGGTTCACCTCGCCGACCATCGTGACGACGTAGATGATGAACGACACCGGTAGCAGGATCACGAACCACCGGTCCGCCTGCGCCTCCACGATCGCGGACGTCGACATCGACCCCGAGTAGAGGAAGACGGAGGCGAAGGCCGCGCCCATCGCGATCTCGTACGAGATCATCTGCGCGCAGGAGCGGAGCCCGCCGAGCAGCGGGTACGTCGAGCCGGACGACCAGCCCGCCAGCACGATGCCGTAGATCCCGACCGAGGCGATCGCGAGGATGTACAGCATCGCGATCGGCAGGTCGGTCAGTTGCATCGTGGTGCGCTGGCCGAAGATGGAGACCTGGTTGTCCGCGGGCCCGAAGGGGATCACCGCGATCGCCATGAACGCCGGGATCGCCGCGACGATCGGCGCGAGGACGTAGACCACCTTGTCCGCGCGCTTGACGATCAAGTCCTCCTTCAGCATCAGCTTGATGCCGTCGGCGAGCGACTGGAGCAGGCCCCAGGGACCGTGTCGGTTGGGCCCGATGCGCAGCTGCATCCAGGCGACGACCTTGCGCTCCCACACGATGGAGAACAACACCGTCACCATCAGGAACGCGAAGCAGAACACGGCCTTGATGAGGACGAGCCACCAGGGGTCGCGTCCGAACATCGACAGGTCCTCGGCGGCGAGGACGTTCAGCGGGGCCTGCGCGGCCCCGGTGGCCACCGTCTGGCCGATCATGAGCGCACCTCCGGCGCTTCCGTCGCCGCCCCGGACCGCGCGGGAGCGATGCGAACCAGTCGTCCGGGCAGCGCCCCCGTGTCCGAAGCGACGCCGCCGCCGGTGGAGTTCAGCGGCAGCCACACCACCCGATCGGGCATCTCGGTCACCGCCAGCGGCAGGGTCACCGAACCGGTCGGGCCCGTGACGGTCAGGTCGTCGCCGTCCTTGACGCCGATCTCGGCGGCGGTGGCGGCGGAGAGCCGGGCGACGGCGGCGTGGCGGGTGCCCGCCAGCGCGGCGTCGCCCTCCTGGAGTCGGCCCTGGTCGAGCAGCAGCCGGTGACCTGCGAGTACGGCCTCGCCCTCGCCCGCGCGGGGCAGCGGCTGCCCGGACTCCATCGGCTCGGTCGCCCGCGGCCCGCTCCACACGCCGAGCCGGTCCAACTCGGCGCGGGCGGCCCGTACGTCCGGCAGGCCGAGGGCGACGTCCATCTCGTCGGCCAGCATGTGCAGCACGCGCCCGTCGGTCGGCGGCAACGGGCGGGTCATCTGGTCCGGCTTCAGCGCCGCCTCGAACATCCGGGCGCGGCCCTCCCAGTTGAGGAAGGTGCCGGACTTCTCGGCGACGGCGGCGACCGGAAGGACCACGTCCGCCCGCTCGGTGACCTCGCCGGGCCGTAGCTCCAGGCTGACCACGAAGCCGACCGCGTCCAGCGCCGCGCGGGCCCTGGCCGGGTCCGGCAGGTCCGCCAGCTCCACGCCGGCGATCAGCAGCGCCCCGAGTTCGCCGGTCGCGGCGGACTCCACGATCTGGGCGGTGTCCCGGCCGTACCGGTGCGGCAGTTCGCGTACGCGCCACACCTCGGCGGTCTCCTCGCGGGCCCGCGGATCGGTCGCCGGCCGGCCGCCGGGCAGCAGGGAGGGGACGGCGCCCGCCTCCACCGCGCCCCGCTCGCCGGCGCGCCGCGGGATCCACACGAGCTGCGCGCCGGTCGCGGTGGCGGTGCGCACGGCCGCGGTCAGCCCGCCCGGCACGCCCGCGAGCCGTTCGCCGACGACGATGACCGCGCCGTCCTTGCGCAGGTCCTCGGCGGCCCGCGCGCCGGCGGGGTCGTCAGCCAGGCCGACGCTGCCGCTGAGCGCGTCCAGCCACTCGGTCTCGGTGCCGGGAGCGGCCGGCAGCAGGGTGCCGCCGGCCTTCGTCAGGCCGCGGGTGGCGTGGGTGGCCAGTGCGTACGTGCGCTGGCCGTGCTTGCGGTTCGCCTTGCGCAGCCGCAGGAAGACGCCGGGCGCCTCCTCCTCGGACTCGAACCCGACGAGCAGTACGGCCGGCGCCTGTTCCAACCGGCTGTACGTCAGCCCGCTGCGGTCCAGGTCGCGACCGCGGCCCGCGACGCGCGCGGCGAGGAAGTCGGCCTCCTCGGCGGAGTGCGCCCGGGCCCGGAAGTCGACGTCGTTGGTGTCGAGGGCGACCCGGGCGAACTTGGCGTACGCGTAGGCGTCCTCGACCGTGAGCCGGCCGCCGGCGAGCACCGCGGCGCGGCCGCGGGCGGCGAAGAGCCCGGCCGCGGCGGCGGCCAGCGCCTCGGGCCAGCTCGCCGGCTGGAGCACGCCGTCCGCGTCCCGCACCAGCGGGGTGGTCAGCCGGTCGGGGCGCTGTGCGTAGCGGAACGCGAAGCGCCCCTTGTCGCACACCCACTCCTCGTTGACCTCGGGGTCGTCGGCGGCGAGCCGGCGCATCACCTTGCCGCGGCGGTGGTCGGTGCGGGTGGCGCAGCCGCCGGCGCAGTGCTCGCACACGCTGGGCGACGACACCAGGTCGAACGGGCGGGAGCGGAAGCGGTACGCGGCCGAGGTGAGCGCGCCGACCGGGCAGATCTGGATGGTGTTGCCGGAGAAGTACGACTCGAAGGGGTCGCCCTCGCCGGTGCCGACCTGCTGGAGGGCGCCCCGCTCGATCAGCTCGATCATCGGGTCGCCGGCGACCTGGTTGGAGAAGCGGGTGCAGCGGGCGCACAGGACGCACCGCTCGCGGTCCAGCAGCACCTGCGAGGAGATCGCCACCGGCTTCTCGTACGTCCGCTTCTTGCCGTCGAAGCGGGAGTCGGGGTCGCCGTGGGACACCGCCTGGTTCTGCAGCGGGCACTCGCCGCCCTTGTCGCAGACCGGGCAGTCCAGCGGGTGGTTGATCAGCAGCAGCTCCATCACGCCCTTCTGCGCCTTCTCGGCGACGGGCGAGGTGAGCTGCGTCTTGACGACCATGCCGTCGGTGCAGGTGATGGTGCAGGACGCCATGGGCTTGCGCTGGCCCTCGACCTCGACGATGCACTGGCGACAGGCGCCGGCCGGATCGAGGAGGGGGTGGTCGCAGAACCGGGGGATCTCGATGCCGAGCAGTTCGGCGGCGCGGATGACGAGCGTGCCCTTGGGGACGCTGATCTCCGCTCCGTCGATCGTCAGCGACACCAGGTCCTCGGGCGGGACCGGGGCCTGACCGCCCCCGGAGGGAGCGCTGGTGGTCACTGTCATGCGGTCACCTCCGTGGTGGTGTTCCGGTCGGCCCAGAGGGTGGACTTGCGGGGGTCGAACGGGCAGCCCTGACCGGTCAGGTGCTGCTCGTACTCCTCCCGGAAGTACTGGAGCGAGGAGAAGATGGGGGCCGCCGCGCCGTCGCCGAGGGCGCAGAACGACTTGCCGTTGATGTTGTCCGCGATGTCGTTGAGCTTGTCGAGGTCGGAGGGGACGCCCCGGCCCTCTTCGATGTCGCGGAGCAACTGGACGAGCCAGTAGGTCCCTTCGCGACAGGGGGTGCACTTGCCGCAGGACTCGTGCGCGTAGAACTCGGTCCAGCGGGTGACGGCCCGTACGACGCAGGTCGTCTCGTCGAAGCACTGGAGCGCCTTGGTGCCGAGCATGGAGCCGGCGGCGCCGACGCCCTCGTAGTCCAGGGGGACGTCGAGGTGGGCGTCGGTGAGCATCGGGGTGGACGAGCCGCCGGGGGTCCAGAACTTCAGCCGGTGGCCGGGGCGCATGCCGCCGCTCATGTCGAGCAGTTGGCGGAGCGTGATCCCGAGGGGGGCCTCGTACTGGCCGGGGTTGGCGACGTGGCCGGAGAGCGAGTAGAGCGTGAAGCCCGCGGACTTCTCGCTGCCCATCGAGCGGAACCAGTCCTTGCCCCGGTTCAGGATCGCGGGAACCGATGCGATGGATTCGACGTTGTTCACCACAGTGGGGCACGCGTACAGACCGGCGACCGCGGGGAAGGGGGGTCGCAGCCGGGGCTGGCCGCGGCGTCCTTCCAAGGAGTCCAGCAGCGCGGTCTCTTCACCGCAGATGTACGCGCCGGCGCCGGCGTGCACCGTGATGTCGAGGTCGAGTCCGCTGCCCAGGACGTCCTTGCCGAGGTATCCCGCCGCGTACGCCTCCCGTACCGCCTCGTGGAGACGGCGCAGCACGGGGACGACCTCGCCCCGGAGGTAGATGAAGGCGTGGTTCGAACGGATCGCGTAGCAAGCGATGATCATCCCCTCGATGAGGGAATGCGGGTTCGCGAAGAGGAGCGGGATGTCCTTGCAGGTCCCCGGCTCCGACTCGTCGGCGTTGACAACGAGATAGTGGGGCTTTCCGTCTCCCTGCGGGATGAACTGCCACTTCATTCCGGTGGGGAAGCCTGCGCCGCCGCGGCCGCGCAGGCCCGAGTCCTTGACGTAGGCGATGAGGTCGTCGGGCGACATCGCCAGCGCCTTGCGGAGTCCTTCGTAGCCGTCGTGGCGGCGGTAGGTCTCCAGGGTCCAGGAGTCGGGGGCGTCCCAGAAGGTGGAGAGGACGGGGGCGAGGAGCTTCTCGGGGTTCACTTCCGCCCCGGGGCCGCCGGCTCCCGACCCTGCGGTGCTTCCGTGCTGGGTGGACAAGGTCATCACTCCCCCTCCGCGTCAGTCGGTCGGGACGGGCGCGGGGAGACCACCTTCGGGGGCAGTGCCTCGCCCTTGGCGAGCCGCAGTCCGACCAGGGACGCGGGGCCGGCGCCGCCGGTGGCCTCGACCGCGCCGGGGCGCTCGTCGGGGAAGCCGGCGAGGATCCGCGCGGTCTCCTTGAAGGTGCACAGGGGCGCGCCGCGGGTGGGGGCGACCTCGCGTCCGGCGCGCAGGTCGTCCACGAGCCGCTTGGCGGACTCGGGCGTCTGGTTGTCGAAGAACTCCCAGTTCACCATCACGACGGGGGCGAAGTCGCAGGCCGCGTTGCACTCGATGTGCTCCAGCGTGACGACGCCGTCGTCGGTGGTCTCGTCGTTGCCGACGTCGAGGTGTTCCTTCAGCGTCTCGAAGATGGCGTCGCCGCCCATGACCGCGCAGAGCGTGTTGGTGCAGACCCCGACCTGGTAGTCGCCGGAGGGCTTGCGCCGGTACATGGTGTAGAAGGTGGCGACCGCGGTGACCTCGGCGGTGGTGAGGCCGAGCACGTCCGCGCAGAACTGCATGCCGGTGCGGGTGACGTGGCCCTCTTCGGACTGCACCAGGTGGAGCAGGGGCAGCAGCGCGGAGCGGGACTCGGGGTAGCGGGCGATGACCTCCTTGGCGTCCGCCTCCAGCCGGGCGCGGACCTCGGCCGGGTAGGCGGGTGCGGGGAGCTGGGGCATCCCGAGCTGGACTCCCGGGTTCGACGACTGGGCCGTCATCGGTCGACGCCTCCCATCACGGGGTCGATGGACGCGACGGCGACGATGACGTCGGCGACCTGGCCGCCCTCGCACATCGCCGCCATGGCCTGAAGGTTGGTGAAGGACGGGTCCCTGAAGTGGACCCGGTAGGGGCGGGTGCCGCCGTCGGAGACGACGTGCGCGCCGAGTTCGCCCTTGGGGGACTCCACGGCCGCGTAGGTCTGTCCCGGCGGTACGCGGAACCCCTCGGTCACCAGCTTGAAGTGGTGGATCAGGGCCTCCATGGAGGTGCCCATGATCTTCTTGATGTGGTCGAGGGAGTTGCCGAGGCCGTCCGGGCCCAGCGCGAGTTGGGCGGGCCAGGCGATCTTCTTGTCGGCGACCATGACCGGGCCCGGCGCGAGGCGGTCGATGCACTGCTCGATGATCCGCAGCGACTGGCGCATCTCCTCCAGCCGGACGAGGAAGCGCCCGTAGGAGTCGCAGGTCTCCGCGGTCGGCACGTCGAACTCGTACTGTTCGTAACCGCAGTACGGGTCGGTCTTGCGCAGGTCGTGCGGGAGGCCGGCGGAGCGCAGGATGGGGCCGGTGGCGCCGAGGGCCATGCAGCCGGCGAGGTCGAGGTAGCCGACGTCCTGCATGCGGGCCTTGAAGATGGGGTTGCCGGTGGCGAGCGCGTCGTACTGCGGCAGGTTCTTCTTCATGGTCTTCACGAACTCGCGCAGCCGGTCCACGGTGCCCGGGGGCAGGTCCTGGGCGAGGCCGCCCGGACGGACGTAGGCGTGGTTCATCCGCAGACCGGTGATCAGCTCGAAGAGGTCGAGGACGAGTTCGCGGTCCCGGAAGCCGTAGATCATGATCGTGGTGGCGCCGAGCTCCATGCCGCCGGTGGCGATGCACACCAGGTGGGAGGAGATCCGGTTCAGCTCCATCAGGAGCACCCGGATGACGTTGGCCCGGTCCGGGATCTGGTCCTCGATGCCGAGCAGCTTCTCCACGCCCAGGCAGTACGCCGTCTCGTTGAAGAACGGCGTCAGGTAGTCCATGCGCGTGACGAAGGTGGTGCCCTGGGTCCAGGTGCGGAATTCCAGGTTCTTCTCGATGCCCGTGTGGAGGTAGCCGATGCCGCAGCGGGCTTCGGTGACGGTCTCGCCGTCGATCTCCAGGATCAGCCGGAGCACTCCGTGGGTGGAGGGGTGCTGCGGCCCCATGTTGACCACGATGCGCTCGTCGTCCGCCTTGGCCGCGGTCTGGACGACTTCGTCCCAGTCGCCGCCGGTGACGGTGTAGACGGGACCTTCGGTGGTCTCGCGTGCCGATGCTGAGGGGGTGCTCACGAGTACGACCTCCGCTGGTCGGGAGCCGGGATCTGCGCGCCCTTGTACTCGACGGCGATGCCGCCGAGGGGGTAGTCCTTGCGCTGCGGGAAGCCCTGCCAGTCGTCCGGCATCATGATCCGGGCGAGCGCCGGGTGGTCGTCGAAGACCAGTCCGAAGAAGTCGTAGGTCTCGCGCTCGTGCCAGTCGTTCGTCGGGTAGACGGCGACCAGGGACGGGACGTGCGGATCGGCGTCGGGGGCGGTGACCTCCAGCCGGATCAGCCGGCCGTGGGTGAGCGAGCGCAGGTGGTAGACGGCGTGCAGCTCGCGGCCCTTGTCCTCGGGGTAGTGCACCCCGCTGACGCCGGTGCACAGTTCGAAGCGGAGGGCCGGGTCGTCCCGCAGGGTGCGGGCGACCAGCAGGAGGTGCTCGCGCGCGATGTGGAAGGTCAGCTCGCCGCGGTCGACGACGGTCTTCTCGATCGCGTTCTCCGGGAGGAGGCCCTCCTCTTCGAGGGCGCCTTCGAGTTCGTCGGCGACCTCGTCGAAGTAGCCGCCGTAGGGGCGGCTGGCGGCGCCGGGGAGTCTGACGGACCGTACGAGTCCGCCGTAGCCGGAGGTGTCGCCGCCGTTGTTGGCGCCGAACATGCCGCGCTGGACGCGGACCTCTTCGCCGTGCTCACCGCGCTGGCCGGGAAGGTTCTGCTCGCTGAGCTCCTTCTCCGGGTTGGGTTCGTCTGTCACCGTGCTGCCCCTTTGTGAGCGTGTGCACCTGTCCTTGCCGCGGCGGGCCGGGGGTGGCCGTGCACGCCCCCGACCGGGCCGCGGGATGGGTCGGTCATCGCAGCAGGCCCTTCATCTCGATCGTCGGAAGCGCCTTCAGCGCCGCTTCCTCCGCCTCGCGGGCCGCTTCCTCCGCGTTCACGCCGAGCTTGGAGCCCTGGATCTTCTGGTGCAGCTTGAGGATCGCGTCCATCAGCATCTCGGGGCGCGGCGGGCAGCCGGGCAGGTAGATGTCGACCGGGACGACGTGGTCGACGCCCTGCACGATGGCGTAGTTGTTGAACATGCCGCCCGACGAGGCGCACACGCCCATGGAGATGACCCACTTGGGGTTGGGCATCTGGTCGTAGACCTGCCGCAGCACGGGCGCCATCTTCTGGCTGACCCGGCCCGCGACGATCATCAGGTCGGCCTGCCGCGGCGAGCCGCGGAAGACCTCCATGCCGAAGCGGGCGAGGTCGTAGCGGCCGGCGCCGGTGGTCATCATCTCGATGGCGCAGCAGGCCAGTCCGAACGTCGCAGGGAAGACGGATGACTTGCGCACCCAGCCCGCAGCCTGCTCGACCGTGGTCAGCAGGAAACCGCTCGGAAGCTTCTCTTCGAGTCCCATGGGTGCTCCTCAGCCCAGACGGGATTTGTCAGACACGGCCTAGTCCCATTCCAGGCCGCCGCGCCGCCACACGTACGCGTAGGCGACGAAGACGGTGAGCACGAAGAGCAGCATCTCCACGAGCCCGAATAGACCCAGGGCGTCGAAGCTGACCGCCCAGGGGTAGAGGAAGACGATCTCGATGTCGAAGATGATGAAGAGCATCGCCGTCAGGTAGTACTTGATGGGGAATCGACCACCACCGGCCGGAGTCGGCGTCGGTTCGATGCCGCACTCATACGCTTCGAGCTTCGCCCTGTTGTAGCGCTTTGGGCCGATCAGCGTGGCCATGACCACGGAGAAGATCGCAAACCCTGCCCCGAGGGCGCCGAGTACAAGGATGGGCGCGTAGGCATTCACCCTCCTCGCTCCTTCCAGTCGTCGCTGACCGTGGACCGCACCGGGCCGTTCGGCTCGCCGCCTCGAAGATCGCTTACATGTGAGGCAGTTCACAAGCCCGATTGCCCCGCATCCTATGCCCGTCGGTCTGTGATCTGCGACACGGGGTCGTGCATCGCCTTTGTGATCTCCACCACCCGCAAGACGATCATGCGCTCAAAAGAGGAGTGATCTTCGTACGTGAAGCGTTCATGGCGTCACATCGCGTGACATCCAAGGGAGTTGCCGCTGGTCGGAGGCATGATCCACTATCAGGGGGCAACCCATTCGGGCAAATTGGCGATCGACCGCTTCGGGTGATAAAAGGCGCCTCCCCGACATCGCCTCACCCACGCGGAGGTACGGGCGGACAGGGGTGGACGCGGGGCGAACCGGGGCGGCCCGGAAAGGGGCGCCGGACGGGACCCCGGCGCGCACCTCCACACCGCACCGCGACGACGGGATCACTCGTGGTGCCCGTGAGGTCGATGCGTGCACGAGTTCACGAACTCCTGTCGGCAAGGCACACAGGAGGCACAGGACTTCGTGACTTCCCCGTGACCCTGTGACCTGCGCCACACGCGAACGGGTGGCGGGAAAGCGGGCTTGGCCAACGGGGCGTCGAGGTGCTAGGCGAAGGGCAATTCGGACCTTTTATTGAAACCACATGCTCACGGGCGTGATCATGAATGTCCGTATTGCCCGTTACGGCGTCAATAAGGCTCGACCGGAAGCGGATTGGCTAATTCCGGTCGCAACTGTGGCGCACCCCACGTTTCTTGATGGCATCTATGTACGGCTGATAACGGTGTACTCATGTCCCACACCGCTCACATACCCAGCCACCGGAAGCCCCGCCAGCGCAGCGCCTCTGCACTCGCGCTGCGCGCCGGAGTTGCCGGTGGCGTCCTCAGCACCATCGCCGTGGCCGGTGCGGCGGCGCCGGCGAGCGCCGACCCCGTGACCGAGACCGTCGAGATGCCCGCGTTCGACGTGGCGTCCTCCATCTCCCACGTCGTCCAGCAGTCCGCGGCCAACTCGCAGCAGACCGCACTTGAGCAGGAATTGCGGCTCGCCGAGGACACCGCTGCGACCAAGGCGTCCGAGACGGCGAAGAAGACCAAGGCCGAGGCAGTCCGCAAGGCGGAGGCCGAGAAGGCCGAGGCGAAGAAGCGCGCCGCGGAGCAGGAGCGGGCCTCCCGCGCCGCCGAGCGCACCTCGCTCTCCGGCGCCACCACCACCGCGGGCTCCTCCGCCTCCTCCAGCAGCAGCAACAGCAGCTCCACCGCCGCCTCCGGCTCCGTGGGGAAGGTCATCGCCTTCCTCAAGGCCCAGGTCGGCGACGCCTACGTGCTGGGTGCCACCGGCCCCAACTCCTGGGACTGCTCCAGCCTGGTGCAGGCCGCGTTCCGCCAGGCCAACATCGACCTGCCGCGCGTCTCCCAGGACCAGTCCACCGCCGGCCGCCAGGTCGGCACCAGCAACCTCAAGGTCGGCGACATCCTCTACTGGGGTGCCGCGGGCAGCGCGTACCACACCGGCGTGTACATCGGTGACGGCAAGTACCTCGACGCCGCCAACTCCCGCAAGGGCGTGGTCATCCAGGACCTGTCGGGCTACCCGGCGACCGGCGCGGTCCGGGTGCTCTGACCCGTACCGCCCGCTCAACGCACGCACAGGGCCGCGGCTCCCCCGCTCGGGGGCGGAGCCGCGGCCCTGTCGCGTCTCCGCCCGGGCCGATGATCACTAAAGGAACGAGCGGTTCCGCGGAAGCTGGGTTAGTGTCCGGCTCGTGATCACCATACGAAGAGCCGTGATGACCATTGCCGCGACCGGCACCGTACTCGCCGGCACGGTGTTGCCCGCCGCCGCCCAGCCCGCCACCGTGGGTGTCCCGGCGCCCCAGGTGAAGGTGCTGTCGGCCACCGCCGACCCGAACACCTTCCACGTCGCCTACCGTTGCGCCCCGAACTCCGGCGTGGCCGCGATCGAGCTGCACGCCGCGCAGTCCGGCCCGGGCCACGAGCACTACGTGCGCACCACCATCGACAAGTGGGACGCCCCCGCCGGCAGCCCGACGCCCGGCGTTCCGCTGTGCGACGGCACCTGGCAGATCGCCAACGAGGTGGTCACCGGCTTCCTCCCGGGGACTACCCCCTTCCACGCCGGTGACCAGGCCACCGTGCAGTGGACGGCGTACAACGAGTCCAAGAACGTCGTCCTGGCCGAGGGCGAACAGCCGGGCGTCGTCTTCGAGTAGGGCCTGTCTGACGGGTCTTGTGACTGCGTGCGCAAAGCTGCTCCCCCGCCCGGAGGCAGGGGAGCAGTCGACGTTCAGTGCACGGACAACCCGCCGTCCACGAAGATCGCCTGCCCGGTGACGTACGCGGACGCCGCCGACGCCAGGAAGACCGCCGCGCCCGCGAAGTCCTCCACCAGCCCGTTGCGCCCGGTCATCGTGCGGGCCGCGAGGGCGGCGACCTTCGCCGGGTCGCTGGAGAGCCGGGCGTTGAGCGGCGTCATCACGAAGCCGGGCACCAGCGTGTTGACGGTGACGCCGTGGCGGGACCACGCCTCCGCCTGCGAGCGGGCGAGCGACTCCAGCCCGCCCTTGGAGACGCCGTACGCACCGCTGTCGACGAAGGCGCGGTGCGCCTGCTGGGACGTGACGTGGACGATGCGGCCGTGGCCGCGGGCCGCCATGGCCGGCCCGAAGCGCTGACCGAGGAGGTGCGGGGCGGTCAGGTTCACCGCCATCGTGGTGTCCCACTCCGCCTCGGTGAGTTCGCCCAGCGGCGGGCGGATGTTGACTCCGGCGGCGTTCACCAGGACGTCCGGCTCGCCGAAGGCGGCCACCGCCTCCTCGGCGGCGGTGCGCACCGCGGCGCGGTCGGCGAGGTCGGCGCTGACCCAGGCGGCACGACAGCCGGCCGCGGTCAGTTCGTCGACGGTGGCGACGAGTTCGGCCTCGCGACGGGCGAGGACCACGACGGAGGCGCCCGCGCGGGCGAGCGCGCCGGCGATGGCCCGGCCGATGCCCGAGCTGCCCCCCGTGACCAGGGCCGTTCGCCCCTGGAGGGAGAACAGTTCGGCGAGGTACGTCGGCGGCGCGGCGTTCGTCGGGGGCGTCGATGGCGTCGAGTTCATCAGGTGACCCTATCGACGCCCGCCGCCTCACTTGCCGCGCAGGACTTCGGTCAGGGCGGCGATGCTCTGCTCCGCGCGGCCCTCCGCGACCGCGCGCCGGATCAGGTCGTGCAGCGGCTCCAGCCAGGTCGTGTCCAGGCCGGCCAGTTCGGCCGCGCGGGTCTCGCTGGCCATTCCGTCGTGGAAGACGTTGACGGACGAGAAGGGGCGCGAGTAGTCGCCGGCGTCGATCTCCTCGGCGAGCGCCGGGAGGATCGAGGCGATCATCTGCACCCACTTGATGCTCATCGGCACCATCGAGCTGGCGGGCAGTCCGCGGGCGGTGACGAGCGCGGCGCCGTGGAAGAAGCCGACGAGCGCGGGCAGCAGCGTGGCGCCGACGGCCGACTCGTAGAAGACGGCGAGGTCGGGTTCGGTGCCGAGGTGGACGGTGTCGCCGCCGAGGACCTTCAACACCGGCTCGTGCGCGTCGTAGACGGCCCGGTCGCCGGCGAAGAGGAGTTGGGTGTCGGGCAGGCCGACCGCCTGGGGGACGTTCTTGACCACGCCGCCGAGGAAGCGCGCGCCGTTCGCCGCCGCCCATTCGGCCGTCTCCAGCGCGCCCTGCGACGAGCCGCTGTTCAGGGTGACCAGGGTGCGGTCGCGCAGGGCGGCGGCGGCCGGGGCGAGCGCGCCGAGGGTGGCGTCGTACGTGGAGAAGCAGGTGATCACCAACGGGCTGGCGGCAACGGCGGCTTCGACTGACGGCGCGTGGGTCGCCCCGCGGGCGGCCAGCGCCGCCCCCTTGGCCTCGGTGCGGTTCCAGACCGTGGTGGGGTGGCCGGCGGCGAGGAAGGCGGCGGCGAGGGCACTGCCCATCGAGCCGAGCCCCAGAACAGTGACGGGTGTGTTGGGTGTGGTGGAAGGGACGAGACGGGCGGCAGGCGTGGACATCTGGGGATCTCTCCGGTTCGTGGGCGCGCCGAATGGCACAAGGGCATGGCGGAACTGGGCAAAGGGTGGGAAGAAGGGGCGCGAATGACGCCTTCCACCATGCTGGAACGCCATCAAAAAATGATCAAGTACCTACAATTCTGTTGGGTACTCACACTTTTGTCAGGGCGGAGCTGAGCCAGCGCGATGAAACAGCGGAAATACACCTGCGGACTGGACGCCGCCATCACCGTCATGGGCGGCAAGTGGAAAGGGCTGATCCTCTTCTACCTGGCCGACGGGCCGCTGCGCTTCGGTCAACTACGGCGCGCGGTCGAGGGGATCAGCGAGCGGATGCTGATCCTGCAACTGAAGGAGATGGAGCACAGCGGGCTGATCCACCGCGAGGAATTCCCCCAGGTGCCGCCGAAGGTGGAGTACTCGCTCACCGAGTTCGGGCGTTCCCTCAACGCCGCGCTCGCCCCCCTCGGCGCTTGGGGCGAGGAGCACATGGAGCGCATCACGGCAATTCCGTGAGCCGGTACGCACGGTGTGACTTCTTCGCCCCCTCGGCGCCCCGCGGGCATTCCGCGCGCTCCCCACTTCGGGTGGTTCGGGGGGTACGTCCGGTGTGTCGGCGAAGGCGCGGGTAGACCAGCGGTCCGAGCACCGGTCGCCGCCGGCGGTCGGGACGAGGAACCGTGAGGGAAGCCGACAGCCGAGAGGTGACCGCAGTGTCCGACCAACCCAGCTTTCTGAAGATCAACGAGGATCTGGCCGCCGCCTGGTGCCACACCCCGTGGTCGGCCACCGACATGAGTTACGACGGCGTCGCCTACCACGGGGTGTTCGACGTGGACCTCACGGCGGACGTCAGCGAGAGCGCCCCGTACAGACCGGTGCTGCACGGCTCGATCCTGGCGCAGATCGTGTCGTACCACACCCTGGCGTCGATGCTCTACGCGTACACCAACGACCACATCTCGGCCTTCGCCACCCTCCCCAGGGTGGACCTGCCCGAGGCGCGCAAGCGCATCCTCGTCACCTCGCTGAAGCTGTCGCTGCACCGCCAGGTCGCCGAAACGCGGGTGCCGGTGCGGCTGACGATCGACCGGGTCACGGACAAGTGGGACAGCCACCGGATGGCGTTCGCCGCGGTGTCCGTGGACGTCGCGGGCGGCCGGCACACCGCCGAGTTGGAGGGCTGCATCAACTTCCGCGACCGCATCGAGCCGTGAGCGGTGCCGTGGGTGGTGCGGCGAACGGTGCGGCGAGCGCGCCGATGACCGGACCGTACGGTCAGGGGCGCGCCCGGTGCCACGGGCACGGCGGCCCGCGCTGGTTGAAGCGTCCGCGCGCGCCACCATCCCGCACCGCCGTGCCGACGGTCAGTCGAGGGCCGCCGCCAGCGTCCGCCGCAGCGTCTCGTACCCCGGTGCCAGTCGCGCCAGGCCGGCCCTCAGGCCGTCGTCGTCCCCGGTGACCAGCGGCTCCTGGAGCGATCCCAGGATCCGGGCCTGGCCCGCCGCCACCCGGGCCGCGGCCGTGAGGTCCAGGTGCGCCAGGCAGTCCGCCGCGTCGGAGAGGCGACGGGTGCCGACCCGGATCACGAACTCCGACAGCAGGCCGCGCAGTTCCGGGTCGAGCCCCTGCGCGACCAGTTCGGCCAGGCCCTCGACCGCGGCGGCGCCGCCGAGCGTGCCGGCCGGCATGGGCAGGTCGTCCCGCCCGGCCAGCCACGCCACCGCGCCCGGCAGCGAAGCGCGCAGCGCCTCCTCGTCCGTGACGTCCCGCTCCCGCACGAAGTCCGTCCGCAGGACGAACGGCTCGTCGACGTAGGCGACCTTCTCGGCGCACCAGGCTTCGACGAACGCGGCGGCGGACGTCGTCGCGTACGGGTGCCCCTGCGGGTCGTGCAGCAGCACCGTCGCCGACTCGTCCTCGGGTCCTTCGACCGCGAGCACCACCACGTAGTGGTCGCCGAAGCCGGGGTCCGGGGTGCCCGGGCGGTACAGCAGCAGCCCCATGTCCACCGGCCCCACCAGCACCGGCCCGCGGGCAGCGGCCTCCCGGAGCCGAGCCAGCGCCTCGGCCGGCGTGCCGCCGCAGGTGTGCCGGCAGGACAGCCCGAGGAGTTCGACCGCCTGGTTCAGACCCAGCTCGGGGTCCCAGCCGTACGGGTCGAACATCGGCAGCGTGCCGCCGATCAGCTGGACCCCGAAGGGGGATCCGGTCAGGGTCTCCACGACGGTGGGCGAGGGCATCCGCTCCGCCCCCACGGCCATCGTGAGCGAGTGGGTGTAGCAGTACGGTCCGGAGCCGGCGTACGACCTGATCATGCGAGGGGCCTCCTTGTGCTTCCCCGTGCCCACGAGCGGCACGGGCTCGGGCCCCACTGCACGCCTTCACACGGTGACAAGGTCAAGCCGCGGACCGCGCTCCGGTCACGCCTTGGGCGCCACCTTCGACAGCCCGTTGATGATCCGGTCCATCGCGTCGCCGCCCGTCGGGTCGGTGAGGTTGGCCAGCATCTTCAGGGTGAAGCGCATCAGCATCGGGTGGGTGAGCCCGCGCTGCGCCGCGATCTGCATCACCTTCGGGTTGCCGATCAGCTTCACGAAGGCGCGGCCCAGCGAGTAGTACCCGCCGTAGGTGTCCTTGAGGACCTTCGGGTAGCGCTGGAGGGCGAGTTCGCGCTGCGCCGCGGTGGCGCGGGCGTTGGCCTGCACGATGACGTCGGCCGCGAGCTGGCCGGACTCCATGGCGTACGCGATGCCCTCGCCGTTGAAGGGGTTGACCAGGCCGCCGGCGTCGCCGACGAGCAAGAGCCCGCGGGTGTAGTGCGGCTGGCGGTTGAAGGCCATCGGCAGGGCGGCGCCGCGGATCTGGCCCTGCATGTTCTCCTCGACGTAGCCCCACTCCTCGGGCATCGAGGCGCACCACGTCTTCAGCACCTCGCGCCAGTCCAGCTCCTTGAAGGAGGCGGAGGTGTTGAGGACGCCGAGGCCGACGTTGGAGGTGCCGTCGCCCATGCCGAACACCCAGCCGTAGCCGGGCAGCAGCCGGTCCGGGCCGGGGCCGCGCCGGTCCCACAGCTCCAACCACGACTCCAGGTAGTCGTCGTCGTGGCGCGGGGAGGTGAAGTACGTGCGGACCGCGACGCCCATCGGGCGGTCCTCGCGCCGGTGCAGCCCCATCGCCAGCGAGAGCCGGGTGGAGTTGCCGTCGGCGGCGACGACGAGCGGGGCGTGGAAGGTGACCGGCGTCTTCTCCTCGCCGAGCTTGGCGCTGACGCCGGTGATGCGGCGGGTGCGGTCGTCGACGATCGGGGCGGTGACGTTGCACCGCTCGTACAGCCGGGCGCCGGCCTTCTGCGCCTGCCGGGCGAGCTGCTCGTCGAAGTCGTCGCGCTTGCGCACCAGTCCGTAGTTCGGGTACGAGGCGAGTTCCGGCCAGTCGAGCTGGAGGCGCATCCCGCCGCCGATGATCCGCAGGCCCTTGTTGCGCAGCCAGCCGGCCTCTTCGGAGATGTCGATGCCCATGGCGACGAGCTGCTTGGTGGCGCGCGGCGTGAGGCCGTCACCGCAGACCTTCTCGCGCGGGAACGCGGTCTTCTCCAGCAGCAGGACGTCGAGTCCGGCCTTCGCGAGGTGGTAAGCGGTCGTGGAGCCGGCCGGGCCCGCGCCGACGACGATCACATCCGCGGTGTGTTCCGTTGGGGGCTCGGTCACGGCTGAATCTCCCGAAAACTCGGAATTGGGCGTGCTGAACGGCACGGGACATGGGCAGTCTATGTGGACCTGACGATCGACCGACTGAAGGGCTCCCCTCATGAGCAGGCCCCTCCCCGCCGTACGACTGCGCGTCCCCGCCGACGAGGACGCCGTGGTGTGGCACCGGATCTTCGACGACCCCGAGGTCATGAGGTTCCACGGCGGCCGGAGCGCGGCGCTCTACGAGTACGAGGAGCTGACGGCGCGGCAGCGGCGGCACGACGCCGAGTTGGGCTTCTGCCTGTGGACGATCCTCGACGAGACGGGCGCACCGATCGGGTTCACGGGCGCGCAGCCCTGGCCCCGCGAGGACTTCGGCCCGTACGGCGAGATAGAGATCGGGTGGCGGCTGACCAGGAGCGCGTGGGGGCGGGGGCTGGCGACCGCGGCGGCGCTGACGACGCTGGAGCGGGTGCGGGCCGCGGGCGTGGAGCGCGTGGTGGCGATGGTCGACGCGCGCAACGAGCGGTCGATCGCGGTGACGCGGCGGCTCGGGATGCGGCAGGCGGAGGAGTACGAGGTGCCGGGGAGCGACCCGGTGCGGCGGGGGTACTGCTTCCGGCTGGAGCTGGCGCGGGAGGCGGGGGCGGCGGCGTGAGCCCGGGGGTGTTCACGGGGTGATCGGCCCCCGGGCGCGCTGCGCTTCGGCTCCGTACGGCTTGGTGCGTTACGGCTTGGTGCCGCGGTGCAGGGCGACGATGCCGCCGCTGAGGTTGCGCCAGGCCACCTTGGACCAGCCGGCCTTCTGGAGCATGGCCGCCAGTTCGTCCTGCTCCGGCCAGGACTCGATGGACTCCGCGAGGTACTCGTACGCCTCCGGGTTCGAGCACACCTGGCGCGCCAGCGGCGGCAGCGCGCGCATCAGGTACTCCTCGTACACCGTGCGGAACGGGCCCCAGGTCGGGTGCGAGAACTCGCAGATGAGCACCCGGCCGCCGGGCTTGGTGACCCGGTTCAGCTCGCGCAGGGCGCGGTCGGTGTCCTGGACGTTGCGCAGTCCGAAGGAGATCGTCACCGCGTCGAAGACGCCGTCGCGGAACGGCAGCTTCGTGGCGTCGCCGGCGGTCAGCGGCAGCCACGGGTGGCGCTTCTTGCCCTCCTGGAGCATGCCGAGCGAGAAGTCGCACGGCACCACGAAGGCGCCGGCCTGCGCGAACGGCAGGGAGGACGTGCCGGTGCCGGCGGCGAGGTCGAGCACCTTCTCGCCGGGGCGGGCGTCGAGGGCGCGGGCGACCTGCTGGCGCCATCTGCGGTCCTGTCCGAGCGAGATCACGTCGTTGGTGAGGTCGTAGTTCTTCGCGACCCTGTCGAACATGGACGCGACTTCTCGGGGCTGCTTGTCCAGCGAGGCACGGTTCACGCCCCCATTCTGCCGCGCGCCCCCGACGCCCCGCGCGGGGCCCCGCCCACGGGCCGCCCGCGGCGGACCGGCCCAGGGACGCGGGGGTGGCACCCTCACCTGCCAGGCGACCTCGGCGGGAGGCGCCCCGGGGCGCGGGGCCCTTAGGCCCTTGTTCGTCCGCGGACCGTGGCGGGCTGGTCGCGCAGTTCCCCGCCCCTGTTTCGCTCCGCCGATCGTCCACCTGCGGGACAGCGGGTTCAGGGGCGCGGGGAACTGCGCGACAAGCCCACCACCGGCCGGTGGAGACCAACGCTCCTGCGGGAAAGCGGCGGGCACGTCAGGGGCGCACCAGCGCCGTTGTCGTTTACGTAGTGTCGGCGACTACAGGCCGTCTGTGGCTGGTCGCGCAGTTCCCCGCGCCCCCAACAGCGCACGCTTAGGCGCGGCGGAAGACGAGGCGGCCCGACAGAGTCGTTGCCTGGCGGGTCGTGGGGGTGGAGATCGTGAAGGTCGCTTGGGCGCCGGGGGTGAGGGGGGCGGCGTAGGCGGTGGGAGGGGGGCGCAAGGACGGGGCTTCGGGGGGCGACGGGCGCGGGCCCGGGAGCACCGTGAGACCCGCGCGGGTGACCGCGGCCGCGGAGTGGGGTCGGGACAGCGGACCGAGCAGCGCCGTCACGCCGTGCGCCAGCAGCCGCTGCACCCCGCGCCGCGCGCTCGCGCCCCAGCGGGCGTCGTCCGTGTCCAGCGCCGCCAGTGCCGCGCCGGTCAGCGGTTCGGTGCCGAGTTCGTCGGCCTCGCGCGGGTCCGGGTGGTACGCGTGCTCCAGCAGCCACGCGCCGTGCGGGTGGACGAGGCCGGGCGTGAGGGTGCCCGACCAGCGGCGTACCCGGGCCCGCGGGTGGGCCGCCGCGACCTCTTCGTACGGGCCGACCGCCGCGACCTCGCGGCCCGAGACCGCGAGCGCGCCGCCGGGGACGGCGGGCCCGGCCCCGGGCAGCAGCAGGTCCGCCGCGTGGATGGTCAGCACGCCGGGGTCGTCAGTTGGCGTTGAGGAGCTTCAGCTCCGGGTGCGCCGTGCCGCCCTCGATCGCGGTCGACGAAATGTGCGAGACCACGCGGTCGTCGGCGGGGTCGTTCGCCGGGTCGTCGTGCACGACGAGGTGCTCGTACGTCGTCGCCCGCTGCGCCGGCACCCGCCCCGCCTTGCGGATCAGGTCGATGATCTCCTGCCGGTTGGAGCGGTGCTTGGCGCCGGCCGAGGAGACGACGTTCTCCTCCAGCATGATCGAGCCGAGGTCGTCCGCGCCGTAGTGCAGGGAGAGCTGGCCGACCTCCTTGCCGGTGGTCAGCCAGGAGCCCTGGATGTGCGCGATGTTGTCCATGAAGAGCCGGGCGATCGCGATCATCCGCAGGTACTCGAAGAGCGTCGCCTGCGTGCGGCCCTTGAGGCGGTTGTTCTCCGGCTGGTACGTGTACGGGATGAAGGCCCGGAAGCCGCCCGTCCGGTCCTGCACGTCGCGGATCATCCGCAGGTGCTCGATGCGCTCGGCGTTCGTCTCGCCGGTGCCCATGAGCATGGTCGAGGTGGACTCCACGCCCAGCCGGTGCGCGGTCTCCATGATCTCCAGCCAGCGTTCGCCGGACTCCTTGAGCGGGGCGATCGCCTGGCGGGGGCGCTCGGGGAGCAGTTCGGCTCCGGCGCCGGCGAAGGAGTCGAGGCCGGCCGCGTGGATGCGGCGGATGGCGTCCTCCACGGAGACGCCGGAGATCCGGGCCATGTGCTCGACCTCGGACGCGCCCAGGGAGTGGATCACCAGCTCGGGGTGGGCGGCCTTGATGGCGGAGAAGTGCTCTTCGTAGTACTCGACGCCGAAGTCCGGGTGGTGGCCGCCCTGGAACATGATCTGGGTGCCGCCGAGTTCGACGGTCTCGGCGCAGCGGCGCAGGATGTCGTCGAGGTCCCGGGTCCAGCCCTTGGCGGTGTCCTTGGGGGCCGCGTAGAAGGCGCAGAACTTGCAGGCAGTGACGCAGACGTTGGTGTAGTTGATGTTCCGCTCGATGATGTACGTCGCGATGTGCTCCGTACCGGCGTAGCGGCGACGGCGCACGGCGTCGGCGGCGCGCCCCAGGGCGTGCAACGGGGCGTGGCGGTAGAGGTCGAGCGCTTCCTCGGGGGTGATGCGCCCGCCCTCGGCGGCACGGTCCAGCACGGACTGGAGGTCGGCCTTCTCGGTCACCGGCTGTCACCTTTCAGCGGTTTTCCTGGGGTTCCTGCGTTTCGTGGGGCTCGTACGGATCGCGCACGGGCCCTCCTGCGGGCCGCTCCAGCCTACGGCAGCCGCCCGAGGGCCCAGGTTGAGGGCCCGGGCCGGCGGAGGCGACGGCGTCAGCGGGGCGACAGCAGGTCGACGGTCACCTCGGCGGGGAACCCGGTCGTCGGGCCGGTGCGGCGGGCGAACTCCCGTACGCCCGCGAGCTGGTCGGCACCGAAGCGGAAGTCCAGGGTCCGGAAGTACCGCTCCAGCAGCTCCGCGTCGAACGCCTCCCAGCGCGCGACCTGTTCGGAGACCTTGGTGACCTCTTGCAGCGAGAGGTCGCGGGAGGCGAGGAACGCCCGGTGCACGTCGTGGACGACCTCGGGCTCGCGCGCCAGGTAGTCCTTGCGCGCCGCCCAGACCGCGAAGACGAAGGGGAGCCCGGTCCACTGCTTCCACATCTGCCCCAGGTCGTGGACCTGGAGGCCGAGCCGGGGCGCCTCGTGCAGGGCGGCCCGCAGCGCGGCGTCGCCGATCAGGACGGCCGCGTCCGCCTCCTGCATCATCAGCCCGAGGTCGGGCGGGCACGTGTAGTAGTCGGGGGCGACGCCGTACTGCTCGGCCAGCAGGAGCTGGGCCAGGCGCACGGAGGTGCGCGAGGTGGAGCCCAGCGCCACGCGCGCGCCGTCCAACTGCTCCAGGTCCACCTGGGAGACGATCACGCAGGACATCACCGGGCCGTCGCAGCCGACCGCGATGTCGGGGAAGGCGACGAGCTGGTCGGAGTGGCGCAGGAACTCCACGAGGGTGATGGGCGCGATGTCGAGTTCGCCGCGCACCAGCCGTTCGCTGAGCTTCTCGGGGGTGTCCTTCGTCAGCTCGAAGTCGATGAGGGTGCCGGTGCGGGCCAGGCCCCAGTACAGGGGCACGCAGTTCAGGAACTGGATGTGGCCGACGCGGGGCCGGGCGGGGCGGCGGTCGCGGTCGGCTGCCGGTGCCGCGGGCGGAGCCGAGGCCGGCGCCGGGAGCCCGGGTGCGGTGTCGGCGGCGCCTTCTCGGTCTTCTCGGCCTTCTCGGTCTTCTCGGCCTTCTCGGTCTTCACGAGGACTGTCCACATCGTGAGGCTAGCCCCGGGACCTGCGGTGCAGGGCGTCGGGGCGCGTACGGGTCGTCCGCCCAGGAGCGCGCCGGTCCGGTTCGCGCCCTACCTGACCAGGGAATCGTCAGCAAAAGGGCGATTGCCTCAGGCGTCCGAGTGAAGTGATCTTTCCCTCTACCGCTGGGAAGACCCTGCGTGCTACGCTCGACGCAAGTTGCAGTTTGGTTTCCCTTGCAGTACAGAGCCTGCGGAGCATGTGACCCGCAGGCTTTTGTAGTTTTCAGACTTGTTTGCAGGTTCTGGAGCAGGGCAACCCTTTGGCCCAAGGAGGGCTTATGGCTACCGGAACCGTCAAGTGGTTCAACGCTGAAAAGGGCTTCGGCTTCATCGCCCAGGACGGCGGCGGCCCGGATGTCTTCGTCCACTACTCCGCGATCAACGCGTCTGGCTTCCGCTCCCTGGAGGAGAACCAGATGGTGAACTTCGACGTCACGCAGGGCCCGAAGGGCCCGCAGGCGGAGAACGTCACCCCGGCCTAAGCGGTCAGGGTCGACGATCGCGTCGGCTGAGCAGTACCCAAGGAGCCCCGTCCGCGAGGAACGGGGCTCCTGCCTTTCCCGGCCCGTCCCCGTCGCATCGGGAGTCACGCCGGGAGTCACGCCCTGACGCGCACCAAGGGACGCAGCGCGCACCCCTCGCCGCATGTCGCGTTCATGGCGATCACCGGGAACTCCGAGCGAACGGACCCCCTTCCCCTCCCCAGGAAGAATTAATCCCCTCCGATGAATTCCTGGCGAATTCCTTGCCTGTTCAAATAAATGGAGGCGGGCGTTCCGGAAGGCCCGGGAGTTCCGGAAGGGCCGGCTCGTACAACCACGCCCCGAAAAGTCCGTCCAGGGACCGGGACGCGTGGTGCGCGGCGAGGGCCGTGAAGCCCTCCGTGGTGACCACCCCGTGGCGGTGGCGCTGCGCCCACTCCCGCAGCAGCGCCGTGAAGGCGATCGTCCCCAACTCGCACCGGAGCGCGTGCAGCGTCAGCGCGCCCCGCTCGTAGACCCGGTCGTCGAACATCCGCGCAGCTCCGGGGTCGGCGATCCGCAGGTCCTGGGGCAGCAGCGCGAGCCGGGACCGGGAGCGGGCGGCCAGCGCCGCGGCCGAAGGGCCGCCGCGCTCCTGGGACCAGAGCCACTCGGCGTACTTGGCGAAGCCCTCGTTCAGCCAGATGTGCCGCCAGTCGGCCACGGTCAGGCTGTTGCCGAACCACTGGTGGGCCAGTTCGTGCGCCACCAGGCGCTCGCTGCCGCGCCGCCCGTCGACGTGGTTGGCGCCGAAGACGGACAGCCCCTGCGCCTCCACCGGGACGTCGAGCTCCTCGTCCACCACCACGACCGCGTACCGGTCGAAGGGGTACGGGCCGAAGAGGTCCGTGAACAGGTCCATCATCAGCGGCTGGCGCGCGAAGTCGTGGGCGAAGCGGCCGAGCAGCGCGGGCGGCACCGCGGCGGACTGCGGCACCGGTCCCGCGTGCGCCAGCTCCACCCGCTCGTACGGGCCGATCTGCACCGTCGCCAGGTACGTGGCCATCGGCGCGGGCTCCTCGTACACCCAGGTCGTGGTGGACGCGCCCGCGGTGCGGGAGGTGAGGGTGCCGTTCGCGACGACGGCGTACGGGGTGGGCGCGGTCACCGCGATCCGGTAGACCGCCTTGTCGTCCGGCCGGTCGTTGCAGGGGAACCAGGAGGGGGCGCCGTGCGGCTGGGAGGCCACCAGCGCGCCTTCCGCGAGCTGCTCCCAGCCCAACTCGCCCCACTCGCGGGTGCGTACGGGGTGCGGCACGCCCGCGTAGCGCACCTCCACGGCGAAGACGGTGCCGGCGGGCAGCACGGCGGAGGGCGTGATGTGGAGCTTGTCGGCGCGGTGCCGCCAGGCGGCCGGGCGCCGGCCGTCGACGAGCACCTTGTGCAGCTTGAACCGGCCGAGGTCGAGCCGCAGCGCGATCAGGTCGCGGCGGGCGACGGCGTGGACGGTAGCGCGGCCGGCGAGGCGGCCGGTGTGCGGGACGTAGGCCAGCTCCAGGTCGTAGGCGGTGACGGCGTATCCGTCGTCGCCGTGGAGCGGGAAGTACGAGTCGCTCACCGGGGTCCCTTCCGTCGGCCGGTCGTCTGCTCGTGGGCCGGGCCCCGAGCAGGGCCGGACTGCTCAGGACCGGGCCGCTCGGGGACGGGCGGCTCAGGGCCAGGCGGCGATCGGGTTGCCCAGCCAGCGGGTGTCCGCCGGCACCCGCTCCCCGCGCATCACCAACGACGCGGGGCCCACCACCACCCGGTCGCCGAGGACCGTGCCGGGCAGCGCGATGCCGTGCGGGCCGAGCGTCGCACCGGCCCCGACGACGACGCGGTCCAGCCGCATGATCCGGTCGTGGAAGAGGTGCGTCTGGAGGACGCAGCCGCGGTTGACGCTCGCGCCCGCCCCGACGCTCACCAGGTCGGCCTCCGGCAGCCAGTGCGTCTCGCACCACGCGCCGCGGCCGACGCGGGCGCCGACGGCGCGCAGCCACAGGCCCGTCAGCGGAGTGCCGGCGGTCGGGCCGACCAGCCAGGGCACGGCCAGCACCTCCACGAAGGTGTCGGCGAGTTCGCCGCGCCACACGAAGGCCGACCACAGCGGATGCTGCGCCCCGCCGATCCGCCCGGCGACGAGCCACTTCGCGGCGGCTGCGACGAGGCACGCGACCAGGCCGGCGGCGAGCAGCAGCGCCCCGCCGAGCCCGGCCGCAACCACCGTCCCGTACCGCTCGGCGAGCGCGGCGAAGGCCAGGACCCAGAGCACCGCGAGGCCGACGGCGACGACGACCGGGACGAGCCGGCACAGCTCGACGGCGGCGCGCGCCCAGGCGAGCCTGCGCGGGGGTGCGTACGTGCGGCTGGCGTCGCCCTCCTCCGCCGCCCGCGGCAGCCTGATCGGCGGCATGCCGAGCCACGAGCTGCCGGCCTTCGCCCGCTTCGGGGCGGCGGAGAGCACGCCGACGAGCCCGCGCTTGGGCACCCGGCGGCCGGCCGCCGCCATGCCCGAGTTGCCGAGGAAGGCGCGCTTGCCGACCCGGGCGGCGGCGAGCCGCAGCCGCCCGCCGCCCAGTTCGTACGGCGCGACCATGGTGTCGTCGGCCAGGAACGCACCGTCGCCGACCGTGGTCATCGCCGGCAGCGCCAGTACGGTCGACGCCTCCACGCCCCGCCCCACCTTCATCCCGAGCGCCCGCAGCCAGCCGGGCGTGGCGAGGCTCGCGTAGAGCGGGAAGAGGTGCACCCGGGCCATGTCCATCAGCCGCTCCACGCCCCACGCGCGCCAGGCGACCGCGCCGTGCACCGGGTGGCTGCCCGCGCGCAGCCCGGCGCCCAGGGCGCGTACGCCAGCCAGCACCAGCAGGGCGTACGTCACCAGCCCGGTGACGGTGGCCAGCGGCACGGCCGTCAGCGGGCCCGGGCCCAGCCGCAGCACCAGCAGCGCCGGGAGCGCGGCGAGCGCCGGCAGCAGGCCCAGCAGCAGGGACGTCACGGCGTACGCGAAGGTCCAGCGGGCCCGGCGCGGCGGGCGGTCGGCGCGCCGGACGGCCTTGCCCGCCCGGCCGATGCGGGTGGCCGGGACGCCCGCCCAGCGCTCCCCCGCCGGCACCGTGCCGCGCACCCCGGACCCGGGCGCGACCTCGGCCCGCTTGCCGATCCGCGCGCCGGGGAAGAGGGTGCTGCGGGCGCCGACGACGGCGTCCGCGCCGATCCGCAGCGACCCGATGTGCAGCCGGTCGCCTTCCAACCAGTGCCCGGCGAGGTCCACCTCGGGCTCCACGGCCGCGCCCCGGCCGAGCCGCAGCAGGCCGGTGACGGGCGGCAGCGCGTGCAGGTCGACGCCGGCGCCGATGCGGACGCCGAGTGCGCGGGCGTAGTACGTCAGCCAGGCGCCGGCGAGGTTGGTCGCGCCGCTGGCGTCGGCGAGCCGTTCCGCGGTCCACAGCCGCAGGTGGACGGCGCCGCCGCGGGGGTACGTGCCCGGGCGCACCCCGCGCAGCAGCAGCCGGGCGCCGCCGGCGGCGAGCACGATCCGGCCCGGCGGGCTGGCCACCAGCAGCCAGCCGACGGCGATGCCCCACCAGGAGAAGCCGGGGCCGACGCCGATGACGTTGGCCGCGGCGGCGGCCGGCACGCTCCAGCGCAGCCCGGCGACGGTGAACAGCGGCAACAGCAGCGCGAGTTGTACGGCCTGCGCGGTGCGGGGCACCGGTCGGACCGCGGCCCGGGGCCGGGCGGGGCCGGCGTCGCGGGCGTCCAGGGCGGCGGCGAGCGCGCGCAGGGTCGGGTGTTGGTAGACGTCGCCGACGGATCCGGTGCCGCGGTGCTCGCGGATGCGCGAGACGAGTTGCGCGGCGGCGAGGCTGCCGCCGCCGTGGGCGAAGAAGTCCGCTTCGGGTTCGGTGACGGCGACTCCGAGGAGGTCGTGCCACTGGCGGGCGAGCCACGCCTCGGTGGGGGTGAGGGCGAGGCCGGGGGCGTCCTGCTGCGGCGGCGGCCAGGGCAGGGCGTCCCGGTCGACCTTTCCGGAGGTACGGGTGGGCAGCGCGTCAACCACGACGAGCAGCGGCACCAGCGCGGCGGGCAGCCGCTCGCGGAGGACGGCGAGGGCCCGTTCCCGGTCGAACGGCGCCACGTCGCCGGCCGGCGGCGCGCCGGCCGGGCGGGCGGCCACCGGGTCTCCGACGACCGGCCCCGCGCGGGTCTGCCCCTGGGCCGGCCCGTCCGCGGCCGAAGCGTCAGCGGGAACCTGCGCCCCGGCACGGGGCGCGGGCGATGCCGAGCCGGCCGGGTTCTCGGCCCCCTCGTTTGCCGCGGGGCCAGGGGGCGCAAATTCGCTCGGGACGGTCGCGCTGTCCGCGGCGGTCGCGGCGGTCGCGGCGGTCCCGGCGGTCGCGGCCCGGAACTCCGCCCCTGGCGGCTGGGGTGCACGGGAGCCGGCCGCTTCGGCACCGCCGTTCGGCGCGGACGCCTCGGGGAGCACGTAGCCGACCAGCACCCGGGTGCCCGCCGGGGTCGTACGGATCGCCGACGCGCCCGCCGCGACGCCCGGGAGCGCCCCCAGCGCCGCGTCCACCTCGCCCAGCTCCACCCGGCGTCCGCCCAGCTTGACCTGGTCGTCGGCGCGGCCGATGAACACCAGGCCCGCCTCGTCCGCGCGCACCAGGTCGCCCGTGCGGTACGCGCGGGGCCAGCCGGTCGCGGGCAGCGGGGCGTACCGCTCCGCGTCCTTGGCCCGCTCCAGGTAGCGCGCCAGGCCCACGCCCCCGATCACCAGCTCGCCGGTGGACCCGGTCGGCACCAGCTCGTCCCGGCCGTCCACGACCGCCAGTTCCCAGCCGTCCAGCGGCAGCCCGATGCGTACGGGCCCGTCGGCGGTCAGCGGGGCTGCGCAGGCGACCACCGTGGCCTCGGTGGGGCCGTAGGTGTTCCACACCTCCCGCCCCGGGACGGCCACCCGCGCGGCGAGTTCCGCCGGGCACGCCTCGCCGCCGAAGACCAGCAGGCGCACGTCGTCCAGCGCCCGCGCGGGCCACAGCGCGGCGAGCGTGGGCACGGTCGACACCACCGTCACGCGCCGCTGCGCCAGCCACGGCCCCAGCTCCGGCCCCGAGCGCACCAGTGCCCGCGGGGCCGGCACCAGGCAGGCGCCGTGCCGCCAGGCCAGCCACATCTCCTCGCAGGAGGCGTCGAAGGCCACGGAGAGGCCGGCCAGCACCCGGTCGCCCGGCCCGAGCGGCGCGTCCTGGAGGAAGAGCCGTGCCTCCGCGTCGACGAACGCCGCGGCGCTGCGGTGGGTGACGGCCACGCCCTTGGGCCGCCCGGTGGAGCCGGAAGTGAAGATCACCCAGGCGTCGTCGTCGGGGGTGGGCGGGCCCTGGTCGGCTGCCGGGGGCGTGCCCCGGAGCCCGTACGCCCGGCCCGCGCCGAGCACGCCCGCCACCTCGGCCTCGTCGAACACCTCGGCGGCCCGGGCGTCGGGGTCGTCCGCGTCGACGGGGACGTACGCGGCGCCCGCCGCGAGGACCGCGAGGACACAGACGTACAGGTCGGCCGTGCCGGACGGGACGCGGACGCCGACCCGGCTGCCGCGGGCGACGCCGTGTGCCGCGAGGACCGCGCGCAGCGCTTCGACCTCCGCGAGGAGTGCGCCGTACGTGAGCGGGCGTGCGCCGTCGTCGACCGCGAGGGCGTCCGGATGGCGCTCGGCCGTACGGGTGAGGACGTCGACGAGGGTGCGGGCGGGGGCGGCGGGGCCGGCCGCGTAGTGCGCGGGGGCGGCGGACGGCGTCGGCCCCGCGACGAGCAGGGCCGGCTGCGGGGCGAGGGTCACGGTGCGCACCCCTCGTCGTGGGCCCGCAGGCGGTCGTCGTCCATGTCTCGCTCCCCGTCCCTCGGTGTCATCGGATGCCGCGCACACGGCAAACGAGGAGTTTATTAGGGTTAATTACTCATCGCCTGTTATGTCCATCAGCTATGGCCGCTGTCGGTCAGGGCCGGGGCCGTACGTACGATGAGCGCGATCACCATGACGGGGGGGGGCGGGGCGCGATGAGTCGGCAGCGAACGGCGCCCACCCTCGCGTCGGCCCGTCGCACGGCGCTCTCCCTGCTCGTGTGGTGGGCCGGGTGCACGGCGGCGCTGTGGCTGCTGGGGGCGCTCCTCGACGGCCCGCCGTCCAGCCTCGCGGCCTGTGCCGCGTCCGCCGCGCTGCTGCTGGCGGTGGGCGAGGCCGGACATCTGCTGAGGCGCCGCTTCGCGCGCGGCCGGGGCCGCTCGACCCCGCGCTGACATCCGCGTAACCTTACGCGCCAGTCAGCGAGCCCCCAGCCTCCGGGAGTCCGGCCCATGGCCCTCGCACGCACCTTGGTACGCGGCGCACTGAGCTCTCCCTTCAAACGGCCGGGCCGCCCCGGGCGGCCGGCCGTCGCGCTCCCCGAACACCGAGCAACGGCGGGCGCGGTGCGCGTCGACGCCGCACGACTGGCCGCGTACGCCCGGCTCTGCGGCTTCCCGACCTCACCGGCCGGCGCGCTGCCGCTGCCCTATCCGCACGTCCTGGGCTTTCCGCTGGCGCTGCGGATCCTCGCCGCGCGCGACTTCCCGCTGCCGCTGCTGGGGCTGGTCCACACCTGGATCGACGTACGCGCCCGGCGCGCCCTGCACCGCACGGATTCACCCGAACTGACGGTGTACGCCACCGCCTTGACCCCCCATCGGCGTGGCACGGAGGTCACGATGGTGACGGAGGCGCGGTTGGACAGCGCGCTCGCCTGGGTCTCCCGCAGCAGGTACCTGTGCCGGCACCGGACCGCCCCGGAACGGAGCAGGGCGCCCGCGGACCACGCCGTCGGCGCCCCCGACTACCTGCCGGAGCGCGCCGAGTGGCAACTGCCGGGCGGGCTCGGCCGGCGGTACGGCGCGGTGTCCGGCGACCGGAACCCGATCCACCTCCACTCGCTGGCCGCGCGCGCCTTCGGCTTCCGCACCGCCATCGCGCACGGGATGTGGAGCTTCGCGCGCTGCCTGGCGGAGGCGGCGCCCGATCCGTACGCGCTGACGTACGCCCGCGCCGAGTTCCGCGCACCGGTTCCGCTGCCGGGGGCGGTGACGTACGCGGCGGCGCCGTCCGATGCGCACGGCACGGCGTTCCAACTGCGCCGCGGGGCGCGGATACACCTCGTGGGGGCGACGGAGTAGGCGGACGCGGCGGTCCCGTGCTTCAGCGCGGGGACCAGCGCTCGCCCGCCATGAGGTCACCGAGGCCGACCCAGGCGAAGTTCATCAGGGTGGCGGCGGCCTCCTTCGCCGACACGGCCCCGGGCCCGGCGTCGTTCATCCACCCCGCCAACGACTCCGCCGCACCCACCAGCGCTTGCGCCAGCGCGACCACGTCCCGCTCGGCCGGCGCGCCGGGCCCGGGCCGCGCGGCGTCCGCACCGGCGTCCGCACCGGTGTCCGGGCCGGCGTCCGTGCCGGTGTCGCGGGCCGCGGCGGCGAGCAGTACGGCCACGTAGTCGACGATCTTGTCCCGCATGGCGGCGACTTCGAGGGCGAAGGGCTCACCGTGCGTGCGGGCCTGCCGGTGCAGTACGGCCCAACCGTCCGGGTGCTCCGCGGCGTGCGTGAAGAACGCGGCCAGCCCCGCCCACAGTTGGCGGTCGGCGGGCAGGCCGGGGGCGACGGCACCGGCGACGGCGGCCAGCAGGGCGTCCGCCTCGCGTCGGATGCAGGCGGTGAAGAGGTCTTCCTTGGAGTGCAGGTAGAGGTACACCAACGGCTTCGACACGCCCGCGAGTTCGGCGATCTCGTCCATGGACGCGGCCCGGTACCCGCGCTGCCCGAACGTCCGCACGGCAGCATCCATCATGTCCCGCTCCCGCTCGGCCCTGGGGAGCCGCTTGGCCCTCGGCGGGGGCGCGGCCGCGACGCTTGCGCTCGCCGTTGCCGTGCCCGTGCCTGCGCCCTTGCCTGCGTCCGTGTCCGTGTCCACCGCGCTCATGCCGGCCGTCCCTCCACTGCGCCGAAACCCACCACTCCGCGTGCAGCCCCCTACTGCCGGGTAAGCCTACGACTCACCGCACCACCGTCCACCCGCCGCAGCCCTGCGAGTGCGCTGCCGGGTGCGGCCGGGTGGTGGGCTGGTCGCGCAGTTCCCCACGCCCCTACGCCCAGAGTGCCTGGGGCCCCCAGCGCCCCTGACCTACCCGCCGTTTCCCTGCGGGAGCGTTGGTCACCGCGGGCTGGTGGTGGGTTGCTCGCGCAGGGAAACGGCGCGACCGTCATGACGCGCCGAAGACGCCCACCCGAAGGGCGGGGCTTGGGGCCCTGGGGCCCTGGGCGTAGGTGGGGGGGGTAGGAACTGCGCGAGCAGCCCACCGCCGGGCCGCGGAGACCACCGCACCCGCAGGGGGAACGGCACCCGCCGAAAACGCAGCCGCGGCGCGCCGCTCCGGTAGGGAGTGGCGCGCCGCGGTGAGGCGTCGGGTGGGGGGTTACGCCGTCGCGGGGGACGGGATCTTCGCCGGGGTCTCCGCCGACGAGGGCTGCTCGTCGATCGGGGAACCGCTCGCCGAGTTGTACTGGTCGTGGTCGAGGATGTTCTCGCGCGCCGCGACGATCACCGGGACCAGCGCCTGGCCCGCCACGTTCGTCGCGGTGCGGATCATGTCGAGGATCGGGTCGATCGCCAGCAGCAGGCCCACGCCCTCCAGCGGGAGGCCCAGCGTGGACAGGGTCAGCGTGAGCATCACCGTCGCGCCGGTCAGGCCCGCCGTCGCCGCGGAGCCGACCACCGACACGAAGGCGATCAGCAGGTACTCCTGCACGCCGAGCTGCACGTCGAAGATCTGCGCGATGAAGATCGCGGCCAGCGCCGGGTAGATCGCGGCGCAGCCGTCCATCTTCGTCGTCGCCCCGAACGGCACCGCGAAGGACGCGTACTCCTTCGGCACGCCCAGTCGCTCCGTGACCTTCTGGGTGACCGGCATCGTGCCGACGGAGGAACGGGAGACGAAGGCGAGCTGGATCGCGGGCCACGCGCCCTTGAAGAACTGGACCGGGTTGACCTTGGCGACGGTGGCCAGCAGAAGCGGGTAGACGCCGAACAGCACGATGGCGCAGCCGATGTAGACGTCCGCGGTGAAGGTCGCGTACTTGCTGATCAGGTCCCAGCCGTAGTCGGCGATCGCGTAGCCGATGAGGCCGACGGTGCCCAGCGGCGCGAGGCGGATGACCCACCACAGGGCCTTCTGGAGCAGTTCGAGCACGGACTCGCTGAGGCTGAGGATCGGCTTGGCCTTCTCGCCGAGCGCCAGCGCGGCGATGCCGGCGACCGCGGCCAGGAAGACGATCTGGAGGACCTTCAGCTCGGCGAACGGCGTGATGACGTTCGTCGGGATGATGCCGGTGAGGAAGTCGATCCAGGAACCGGTGTTCTCCGGGGCCTTGCCGTCCTTCGGGGTCAGGCCGGTGCCCGAGCCCGGGTCGGTGAGCAGGCCGATCGCGATGCCGATGGCGACCGCGATCAGCGAGGTGATCATGAACCAGAGCAGGGTGCGGGAGGCCAGCCGGGCGGCGTTGTTGACCTTCCGCAGATTGGTGATCGAGACCAGGATCGCGAAGAAGACCAGCGGTGCGACGGCCAGCTTCAGCAGCCGGACGAAGATGGTGCCGATCTGTTCGAGGGTGTCCTTCAACCACCCGATGTCCTGGCCTCTGGCGAGCCAGCCGAGGAGCACGCCCAGCACCAGACCGGCGACGATCTGGACCCAGAACGGGATCTTCGGCAGACGGAGACCGGAGCCGGACGGCTTCTGGTCTACGGGGGACGTCGTGTTCGCGGACACGGACACACTCCAGTGGTGGCTGAGGGCGGGGAGGAAGCGGAAGGCGGCGCCCGTGCGCGAGGAGGTTCAGGGATCGGGGGGCCGCTGTGGTGCCGGGGTCAGATCGAGCGGGGACAGACCGCGGACATGCAGCGACAGAGGTCGACGTGCAGGCGCGCCACGAGCGGGGGGCTCGCGGCATCGTGGAGGCGCACTGCTGTCTGCATGCCGAATACGTTAACACTGCACCTTTGATGTCCTCAAAGGTCACCTTGGGGTCTCGGGCCGCCTTCACCGAGGAATCCTCGGCAAAAAGTGCACAAAACCCCATGAAACGCAGAAAACCCGGGTGGGGCGCCAAGGCCCCCACCCGGGGTGTGTGACTTATCCGATATTTACGTGCAGGCTCCGCCCGGGACGTCGGCTCACCAGGGGGCGGCCTTCGCGTGGTACGTCATGCCCGGCCACGCCTGGACCGGCTTGGCCGAGAAGACGACCTTGCCCGCGCACATCCCGCGCTCCGCGAGCCCCTCGACGATCTTCGGTATCGCGGCGATCGTCGCCGGCGGGCCCTCGTGGAGCAGGACGATGCCGCCCGCGCGCACCCGCAGCGCGTTCGCCACGATCTCGTCCGTGGGGATGCCCCGCCAGTCGAGCGAGTCCACCGTCCAGAGCACTTCGAGCATCCCGAGCCGGGCCACGTCCAGCCGGATCCGCGGGTTCGTGCTCCCGTACGGCGGCCGGAACAGCGTCGGCGCCTGCCCCGTCTCGGCCTTGATGGCCCGGCTGGCGTCCCGCAGCTCCTTGAAGGCCGCATCCGGTGTGAGGGTGTTGAGGTCGGGGTGGCTGTAGGAGTGGTTGGCGATCTCGTGCCGGTCGGCGGCGATGCTCCGGGTGTGCTCGGGGTGCGCGTGGACCATCCCTCCCGCCAGGAAGAACGTCGCCCGGACCGAGCCGGCGTCCCGCAGCGCCTTCAGCACCTGCGGCGTCGCCTCCGTCGGGCCGTCGTCGAAGGTGAGCGCCACGTACCCGCCGGGACATCGGTCGCCGGCGGAGTCGGCCTGCGCCACTCCCGGCGCCAGCACCAGGGACATCGCGGTCGCCACCACGGCGCCGAGCCACGCCCGCGTCCTGCTTCGCCTCGTCATTCGGACTTCTCCTCTCGATCGACGCGTGGTCGCCATTGAAACGAGTGGGGCCGGGCGGGTCAGTGGTGTTTACATAATTCGGCTGATCGACAACGGCCGACGGCGCGATAGCGCGCATCGGACCCGCGCAAAGCGCCGGAGAAGCCGCAGAGGGAAGGCATGCGAGAAGGGCCGCACCCGTGACGGGTGCGGCCCTTCTCGTACTGGCTGCTCTTCTCGTACCGCCCGGCTCGTACGCCGGGCGGTGGCGTTACGCCGAAGCCTGCGGCGCCGCGGTGGATCCCCCGGCGGACCGGGCCGCGGCAGCGGCGGCCGCGTCCACGGCCTCGTCCTCCTGCGACCGGTTCGCCGCCAGCCGCTCCTTCGCCTCGTCGACCTTGCCGGCGATCTGGTCGGACATCGCCTCGCGCTGCTTGCGCAGCAGGACGAAGCTGAGCGGCGCGGAGATGAGCAGCGCCAGCAGCACGACCCAGATGGAGTTGGACTCGCCGAGGCCCTTGGGCAGGACGCCGAAGTGGACGAGTACCGCCACGACGGCGAAGGAGCCCGCGAAGACCGCGAGCCGCATGCCGGTGTACTTGAGCGCGGCGTTCGACTTGGCTGACACGGGTGCCCCTTCTCTCGTCTTTCGTCTTTCGTCGTCCGAAGACGTCACTCCAGTGAAGCACGCACCGTTTTCGATCGGTGCAGCGGTGGCGCTCAGTGCAGCGGCAGCAGCATGAACACGTCGTCCCGGTCGTCGCCGGGCGCGACCCGGATCGCCCCCGGCACGCGTCCCACTTCTTTGTAGCCGCAGGAAGCGTAGAAGTCCTCCAGGCCCAGTCCGCCCCGGCAGGTCAGCCGGATCGCCTCGATGCCGTCGAAGCCGCGGGCCGCGTCGGCCGCCGCCGCCATGAGCTCCCGGCCGTGGCCGCCGCCCTGGAGCCGGGGGTGGACCATCACGGTGTAGAGCCAGACCCAGTGCGTCATCAGCCGGTGCTGGTTGAAGGTGAAGAACGCGGTGGCCGCGACCTCCCCTTCCGCGTCGTGGCCGACGACCAGTCGGGTGCGGCCGTCCACCATCGCGGCGAAGTGCCGCCGCAGCTCCGGGCGGATCTGCTCGGGGGTGACGGGCGGTACGAAGCCGACCGCGCCGCCCGCGTTGCTGACGTCCGTCCACAACTGGAGGACGCCGTCGCGCAGCGCGGGGTCGACGGACGGGTCGAGGGTGTACGTCAGGCTCATCGGCTCCGCCCTCAGACCCGCATCGGCTGCGGCGACTCGCGCCGGTCCCCGTCCGGGCCCGGGTACTCCCGGATGACCTCGTAGCGGGTGTTGCGCTCGACGGGTCGGAAGCCGGCGTCCCGGATCAGCTCCAGCAGGTCGTCCCGGGTGAGCTTGTTCGGGGTGCCGTAGTTGTCCGCGTCGTGGGTGATCTTGTACTCGACGACCGAGCCGTCCATGTCGTCCGCGCCGTGCTGGAGCGCGAGCTGCGCGGTCTGGACGCCGTGCATCACCCAGAAGACCTTGACGTGCGGGACGTTGTCGAAGAGCAGCCGGGAGACCGCGAAGGTCTTCAGCGCCTCGGCTCCGGTGGCCATGGTGGTGCGGGCCTGGAGGCGGTTGCGGACCTTGCCGTCCTGCATGTCGACGAAGTCGTGCTGGTAGCGCAGCGGGATGAAGACCTGGAAGCCGCCCGTCTCGTCCTGGAGCTCGCGCAGCCGCAGCACGTGGTCGACGCGGTGCCGGGGCTCCTCGATGTGCCCGTACAGCATCGTGCAGGGGGTCTTCAGGCCCTTGCTGTGCGCCAGCCGGTGGATGCGCGACCAGTCCTCCCAGTGGGTCTTGTGGTCCACGATGTGCTGGCGGACCTCCCAGTCGAAGATCTCCGCGCCGCCGCCGGTCAGCGATTCGAGGCCGGCTTCGATCAGCTCGTCGAGGATGTCGGACGCCGACATGCCGGAGATCGTCTCGAAGTGGTGGATCTCGGTGGCGGTGAACGCCTTCAGGGAGACGTTCGGCAGGGCTTCCTTGAGGGCGGAGAGGGAGCGCGGGTAGTAGCGCCAGGGGAGGTTGGGGTGGAGGCCGTTGACGATGTGCAGCTCGGTGAGGTTCTCGTTCTCCATCGCCTTGGCGAGGCGGACGGCCTCCTCGATGCGCATCGTGTACGCGTCCTTCTCGCCCGGCTTGCGCTGGAAGGAGCAGTAGGCGCACGACGCGGTGCACACGTTCGTCATGTTCAGGTGACGGTTGACGTTGAAGTGGACGACGTCGCCGTTCTTGCGGGTGCGGACCTCGTGCGCGAGGCCGCCGAGCCAGGCCAGGTCGTCCGAGTCGTAGAGGGCGATGCCGTCCTCGCGGGTCAGCCGTTCGCCGGCCCTGACCTTCTCCTCCAGCTCGCGCTTGAGCCCAGCGTCCATGTGCCCGCCTCCCATTTTTCTCCGTCCATCGGGCTTAGGCGCTTCCGGTGGATCGTGCTGGGCTCGCGCGCCCTGGCACCATGCCTCTCCGCGGTGTCGTCAGTCGCCAATGCTCCGCATTGACGCCCTCCTCCGCCTTGAGGTCCACGGCACCGGACCCCGCTCACTGATCCAGCCTGAACCACCGGAAGCGCCCTCACCCACGGTACTTTGCCCGGCCGCGACGACCGGGGGTGCCCCCGCCCGCCGCACCGGGCGGGGCGTCCGGTCAGTCCTGCCCGGGCAGTTCGCCGACCCGGTTCTCCCACTTGGTGGAGAGCACGATGGTGGTGCGGGTGCGGGAGACCCCGCGGGTGCCGCTGAGCCGGCGGATGGTCTTCTCCAGGCCGTCGACGTCGCCGACGCGCACCTTGAGCATGAAGGAGTCGTCGCCCGCGATGAACCAGCAGTCCTCGATCTCCGCGAGGTCGCGCAGCCGGCGGGCCACGTCCTCGTGGTCGGCGGCGTCGGAGAGGGAGATGCCGATCAGGGCGGTGACGCCGAGGCCGAGGGAGGCCGCGTCGACGGTGGCGCGGTAGCCGGTGATGACGCCCGCGGCCTCCAGTCGGTTGATCCGGTCGGTGACGCTGGGGCCGGAGAGGCCCACCAGCCGTCCCAGCTCGGCGTAGGAGGCCCTGCCGTTCTCCCGAAGGGCCTGGATGAGCTGCCTGTCCACCGCGTCCATAAGCCTGGAGCCTTCCATTGTTCAGCAATCCAGCGAAGTATCAAAAAGAAACTAAGGCACGCAGGGCGAAACCCCTACGATTCTCCGAAAAGTTCTGGTGATCTGGAGCCGCACGGCCGCACGCCGGCACGGGGGCGGGGTCGGTGGCACTACGTCGTGCCCCGGTCGGCGCGGTACGCCGCCCCCAACTCCCCCTCCCAGCGGCGGTAGAGGGTGTGCGCCACCCCCACCGCGTCCAGCGCCCGCCCGGCGACGAAGTCGACCAGGTCCTGGATGTGGGTGGCCCCGGCGTAGAAGGCGGGCGACGCGGGCAGCACGACGGCCCCGGCGTCGTCCAGGGCGACCAGGTGGCGCAGCGTCTGCCCGTGCAGCGGGGTCTCGCGCACCGCGACGACCAGGGGGCGCCGCTCCTTGAGCGTCACGCTCGCCACCCGCTGGAGCAGGTCCTTCGACAGCCCGAGCGCCACGCCGGCGACGGCCGCGGTCGAAGCGGGCACGATCAGCATCCCCTTCGCGGGATACGACCCGGAGGACGGGCCGGCCGCGAGGTCCCCCGCGCTCCAGTGCCGCACCCCCGACACGTCCACGTCGAAGGTCCGCGGCTTGCCGTCGGCGCCGCGGGACAGCCACTGCCGCAGGTCGTCGCGCCAGTGCGCGTCCCGGAAGGAGATCCCCGTCTCGTCGAGCAGGGTCAGCCGCGACGCCCGCGAGACGACGAGGTCGACGTCCTCGCCGGCCTCGATCAGCCCCCGCAGCACGGCGGCGGCGTACGGCGTCCCCGACGCCCCCGACACCCCCACGACCCAGGGTCGCCGAACGCGCTCACGCGCCGCCCCGCGCACTTCCTCGGGCGCTTCCCCGGGCGCGGCCCCGTGCGCTTCACTCCGTGCTGACTCCACACCGCGAGCCTATCCGGGCCCGATGAGAGCGGCCCCACCGTCCCGGTCGGTCCCGGTAAGTCCCCCGCTCGGCCGTCACTCGCCGGGGTCGACCGGCAGCTTGGAGGTGTCGAAGGCCAGCTTGCCCAGCGACGTCTCCACCGTGACGTCGCCCCCGTAGGGGAAGGCGTCGCGGCCCCGGTACCCCTCGGGGCCGGGGTGCCAGCGGACCCCGACCTCGCCCTTGACCGGGTCGAAGATCAGGTAGTTGGCGATGCCCCGGGCCGCGTACTCGCGGTCCTTGACGACGTAGTCGTTGCGGACGCTGCTCGGGGAGACGACCTCGATGGCCAGTTCGATCAGGTCGGCGGGGTACGCGGAGAGATTGCGGTTCTTCTCGACGGCCGGCATGACGGCGAGGTCGGGGCAGAACTCGTTCGTCTCGCTGAAGACCATCGCCACATCGCTGACCAGGCCCCACTCCGCATCCAGCTGGGACTCCAACAGCATCCACAGGCGCATGATCGTCTCGTTGTGAAACGGCCGCAGCGGACTCATCACGATGTTGCCCTCGACAATCTCTGTCCGATAGCCGGGGAACATGTCCTCGAACCGGCTGAGCTGCGAGTGCAGGCGATCGGTCTGCGACGTCACCATGACAACCTCCCGTGTCCTGCCCTCGATGGTAGGCCGGAGGCTAACTACACGGTCAGACCACGCACCACCAGATCCAGCAGCGCACACACGAAAAGGGTAATTCCGATAAACCCATTGACCGTGAAGAACGCCCGGTTCAGCCGGGACAGGTCGTGCGGGCGCACGATGGTGTGTTCGTAGCCGAAGGCGCCGGCCACGATCACCAGGCCCACCCAGAAGAAGACCCCCGCGTCCGTCGCAAGACCGAACCAGACCAGCAGGGCCGTGGTCACGACGTGGCAGGCGCGGGCGCCGTGCAGCGCCGCGGGGACGCCGAAGCGGGCGGGGACCGACTTCACTCCCTCCACCCGGTCCGCCTCCACGTCCTGCGAGGCGAAGATCAGGTCGAAGCCGCCGATCCAGACGCCGACCGCGAGCCCGAGGATCACCGCGTCCCACGACCACGCGCCGGTGACCGCGAGCCACGCCCCGATCGGCCCGATCGCCTGCGCCAGGCCGAGGATCGCGTGCGGGTAGTTGGTGAACCGCTTGCCGTACGGATAGACCACCATCGGGACGACGGCGAGCGGCGCCAGCGCCAGACAGAGCGGGTTGAGCGCGGCGGCCGCGGCCAGGAAGACCGCGAGGGCGATCAGCGCGCCGGTCCAGGCGGAGCGCACGCTCACCGCGCCGGTGACCAACTCCCGGCCCGCGGTGCGCGGATTGCGGGCGTCGATCTCCCGGTCGATGATCCGGTTGCACGCCATCGCGAAGGTGCGCATCCCGACCATCGCGACCGTGACGAGCCCCAGCTCCGCCCAGTGGACGCGTTCGTCGGCCTGGAACATCGCGGTCAGGGCGGCGATGTACGCGAACGGCAGCGCGAAAACCGAGTGCTCGATCATCACCAGCCGCAGGAACGCCTTGACCTTGCTGCTGCCGGCCTTGTTGCTGCCGCTGCCGTCGTCGTCGGCCGGGCGGGCCGGCCCGGCGTCCGCCGCGTCGGCCGCCGCCGCCATCACAGCCCGTATTCCTTCCAGCGCCGGTCCACCAGCGCCGCCGTCGCCGGGTCGGACTCGACCATGTTCGGCCAGCCGCGGGTGTAGCCCTCCTCGGGCCACTTCGTGGTGGCGTCGATGCCGGCCTTGCCGCCCCAGAACTGCTGGTACGAGGCGTGGTCGAGGTGGTCGACCGGGCCCTCGACGACGGAGAGGTCCCGGGCGTAGTCGGTGTTCCCGAGCGCCCGCCAAGCGACCTCGTGCAGGTCGTGCACGTCGCAGTCCGAGTCCACGACGATGATCAGTTTCGTCAGGGACATCATGTGCGCGCCCCAGATCGCGGACATCACCTTCTGCGCGTGCTTCGGGTACTTCTTGTCGATCGAGACGATCGCGCAGTTGTGGAAGCCGCCCGCCTCGGGCAGGTGGTAGTCCACGATGTCCGGCACGATGATCTTCAGCAGCGGCAGGAAGAAGCGCTCCGTGGCCCGCCCCAGCGGCCCGTCCTCCGTCGGCGGCCGACCGACCACGATCGACTGGAGCAGCGGGCGCTTGCGCATCGTCACGCAGTCGATCTTCAGCGCGGGGAACGGCTCCTGCGGGGTGTAGAAGCCGGTGTGGTCGCCGAACGGCCCCTCCGGCAGCATCTCCCCCGGCTCCAGCCAGCCCTCGATCACGACCTCCGCCTGCGCCGGCACCTGGAGCGGCACCGTCTTGCAGTCGACCATCTCGATCCGCTTGCCCTGGACGAACCCGGCGAACAGGTACTCGTCGATGTCGCCCGGCAGCGGGGCGGTGGAGGAGTACGTCACGGCCGGCGGGCACCCGAAGGCGATCGCGACCGGCAGCCGCTCGCCGCGCCGGGCCGCGACCTGGTAGTGGTTGGCGCTGTCCTTGTGGATCTGCCAGTGCATGCCGATGGTGCGCTTGTCGTGGCGCTGGAGCCGGTAGAGACCGAGGTTGCGGATCCCGGTCTCCGGGTGCTTGGTGTGGGTCAGCCCCAGGTTGAAGAAGGAGCCGCCGTCCTCGGGCCAGGTGAAGAGCGCCGGGAGCTGGTCGAGGTCGACGTCGTCGCCCTGGAGGACCACCTCCTGAACGGGCGCCTCCTTCACCTTCTTCGGCGGTACGTGCACCATCGAGCCGAGCTTGCCGAACGCCTCGCGCACGCCGACGAAGCCGTGCGGCAACTCCGGCTTCAGCAGCCCGCCGATCTTGTCGCTGATGTCCGCGTAGGACTTCAGTCCGAGCGCCTTCAGCAGCCGGCGGTCGGTGCCGAACACGTTCATCGCGAGCGGCATCGACGCCCCGCGCACGTTCTCGAAGAGGAGCGCCGGGCCGCCCGACTTGTTCACCCGGTCGACGATCTCCCCGACCTCCAGGTGCGGATCGACTTCCACCTTGATGCGCTTGAGGTCGCCCTCGCGCTCCAGAGCCCTGAGCAGGGAGCGAAGATCGTCGTAAGCCATGGGCCCAGTATCCGGTACCGGATACCCTGGGGGAGTCACCGGGGCCCTCGCCGGCTCCGCCGCCTCATAGCTGGGGGACCGTACCGCCATGCTCAGGACTCTTCTGCCCCTCCTGGTCCTGGGGATGTGGATCTACGCCTTCATCGACGTGCTGAACACGCCGGAGAAGGAGGTCCGCAACCTCCCCAAGGTGGTCTGGGTGATCATCGTCCTCCTCTTCATGCCGCTGGGCCCGATCGCCTGGTTCATCGCCGGCCGCCCGCGCAAGTCGCCCGCGGGCGGCGGCCTCGCCGCGGCGTTCGGCGGCGCGGCCCGGGGTGGCCGGGGCGGCGGCTGGGTCGCCCCCGACGACAACCCGGACTTCCTGAAGTCGCTGGGCGACGAGGGCAAGAACCGGGGCCGCGAGAAGAAGGACGAGGGCGAGCCGGACGAGGCGAAGGGCGACGAGAAGTAGCAGTCGCGGCCGGGCCCGCTTTCGCCCGGCGTTCTGGCCGACGGGCCCGTCGGTCGCACCGACGGGCCCGCGGCAGAGGGTTGGTGCAGTGTGGCTCGGGTCAGCCGATGTTGGCCCAGGGGGACCAGGCGCTCGTGTGCGAGCCCGCAACGATGCGGATCCTGATCTTGCCGTTCTCACGGAAGTTGTAGTCGCAGAACTTGGACGTCCCTGAGCCGCCGGGGGCCGAGCACTGTCCGTCGGGGGCCCCGGGGTTGTAGTTGAGGTCGTACTGGACGCGGACGCCGCGGCCGTCGGCCCTGGAGTCCTTGACCCAGATCCTGTCGCCCTGGCTGTAGAAGGCGCCACGGCCGACTTCGTGGCCACCGACCTTGTAGATCATGCGTATGTCCTGGCCCGCGAGCGGCTGGACCACCGTCTCCTCGGCGGCCGGACGGGCGTTCCCGCTGTCCGCCTGCGCCGGCAGGGCCGTCGCGCCGACGGCCGCGAGCGCCGCGACCGAAACGGCCGCAGTCCTCAGCTTCATCACAGTTCCCCCATTGAGTGTTTGGGTTCTGGCTGGACAATCCGAACCCCGCAGTCACGGAGCGGAGTTCGGCTGCCCCGGACACGCATCACTCTCCCAAGCAGCCCACCGCCCCCTCCAGAGCGCTCAGTGCCGGATGGCCATGCGATCCGTGCCATGAACCGCGTGTCGTCGCGGACGGGCGTGGTGCGGGCGGGAATCCCGTTCGTACGGTGAATTCGTGGCTCCGTGGCGCGAGGACGCGTCGGACCAGCGGTGCCACAGACGTCATCTGCCAGAGACCGAGGGGGAACGGTCATGAGGACGGTCTTCAGCACGGAGGAACTCGAACCCCGGGAGCAGTTCGACAGTTGGTGTACGAGGATGTCCGAGAGCTTCGCGCCCGCCGAGACCTGGACCGAGAGCCCGGACGAGTTCCCGGCCACGCACAGGTTGCTCGACCTGGGGGCGCTGCGGATCTCCGCGCTCGGCAGCCCGCCCGTGCGGCTGCGGCGCACCCAGCGCCACGTGCGCCAGTCCGCGCCCGAACTCTTCCTCCTCGCCCACGCCAGGGCGGGGGGAGTCGCGATCGACCAGAACCGGTGCCAGGGCGTCCTGGAGCCGGGGCACCTGCTGCTCTACAGCTACTCGCAGACGCACGACGCGCAACTCGCACCCGACGGCCGGACGGACATCGTGGAGCTGACCGTCCCCCGGGCCCTCGTCCCGCTCGCCGCCCCGCAGCTCGATCGGCTCCTCGCCACCCCGCTGTCCACCGCGGACGGCCTGGGCGCGCTGCTGGTGGACGTCATGGAGCGGCTCGCCGACGAGACGGTGCCCGTCACCGCAACGACCGCGCCCCTGCTGGCGCAGGCGACGCTCGCGCTGACCACCGCCTTCCTCACCCACGCCAGCGATCCGCAGACGCCGCCGGAGGCCCATCCGCAGGCGCTCGCCCTGGAGATGCGCGCATTCGTCGACGAGCACCTGCGCGAGCCCGACCTCACGCCGGCGCTGATCGCCGCGGCGCACCACGTCTCCGTACGGACCGTGCACCGCTGCTTCGAGCCGTGCGGGACCACCCCCGCCGCCTACATCCGCGAACGCCGCCTCGAACAGGCGCGACGCGACCTCACCGACCCGCAGTTGCGGTGCACGCCGATCCACGCCATCGCGTCGGCGTGGGGGTTCCCGCGCCCGTCGGACTTCTCCCGGGTGTTCCGCGCCCGCTACGGGCGGCCGCCGAGCGAGTACCGGGCCATGACCGACGGGCGTCCCGCCGCTTAGGGTGAGGCGGTGACGCCCTTACCGGAAGACCCGTCGCAAGAAGACCCGTCGCGGCGGATCGGCGAAGCCGATCGGGACAGCGCCGTGGAGCGCCTGCAGCAGGCGTACGCCGAAGGGTTCATCCCGCACGAGGAGATGGACGTCCGGCTGCACCGGGCCCTGACCGCCGAGACCCACGGCGACCTCGCGTCGGCCCTGCGCTCGCTGCCCGCGCAGGAGCCGGCGCCGAAGTCCACGTCGACCATCGCCGCCGCCGGCGGGCGGATCAAGCGGCGCGGGGCCTGGCGGGTGCCGCGGACGCTGAAGGTCGAGTCGGCGTACGGAAGGGTGCACCTGGACCTGTCGAAGGCGGTCTTCGAGCACCCGGTGGTCGACATCGAGTTGGCCCTCGGCACCGGCCGGGCGAAGATCACGGTGCCCCGGGACGCGACCGTCGACCTGGACGGGCTCCAGACCGGGTGGAAGGACTCGCACTACGTGCCCCGCAGTGGTCGCGACGGTCGCGACGGCCCCACGATCCGGATCACCGGCGCGATGGGCTTCGGCCGGCTGAAGGTCCGCCACGCACGGCGCTGACGAGAGCGCGCCACGAAGACGAACGCCCCGCCGGTCAGCACGACCGAGCGGGGCGTTCGCCGTCGTACGACGGGCGGGGCGTCATGCGTACGAGTGCAGGCCCTGCACGAACATGTTCACGCCGTAGTAGTTCCACAGCCAGCACACGAAGGCGACCAGGCCCAGCACCGCCGCCTTGCGGCCCTTCCAGCCGGCCGTGGCGCGGGCGTGGAGGTAGGCGGCGTACACGACCCAGGTGATGAAGGACCAGACCTCCTTGGGGTCCCAGCCCCAGTAGCGGCCCCAGGCGGACTCCGCCCAGATCGCACCGGCGATGATCGCGAACGTCCACAGCGGGAAGACGGCCGCGTTCACCCGGTACGCGAACTTGTCGAGGGTCGCGGCGGACGGCAGGCGCCCCAGCACGGAGGCGGAGAAGTTGCTCGGCTTCTCGCCGCGGGCGAGCTTGGCCTCGTGGAAGTCGCGGAAGAGGTAGAGCATCGAGCCGACCGCGCCGATGTAGAAGACCGCGCCGCAGATGATGGCCGTGGAGACGTGGATGACCAGCCAGTACGAGTCGAGCGCCGGGACGAGCTGGTCGCTCTCGGTGTAGAAGACGGCGACGGCCAGGCCCAGGTCGGCGAGGATCGTCAGGATCAGCGGCAGGCCGAGCCAGCGGACGTTCTTCTTCGCGACGAGGAGGGTGAGGTACGCGCCGACCGCCACCGCGCCGAAGGTGATGGAGAACTCGTACATGTTCCCCCACGGCACCCGCTGCACGGAGATCGCGCGGGTGATGACGCCGCCCGCCTGGAGGATCCAGCCGAGGGCGGTGAGGGAGATGGCGATGCGGCCGTACAGGTCGCCCTTGAACGTGCCGCCGGCGGCGCCGGGGCCGTCGGGGACGTCGCGGGTGCCGGCCGCGGAGCGGGTGACCACCTTCGGCTTTTCGAGGACGGCGGTGGAGCCCTGCTGGCCGCGCACCTGGACGGTGACGGCGGACGGCCCGGTCGCGGCGGCTTCCGCCGTCAGCGCCGCGGCGGTGCGGCCGACCTTGCTGCGACTGCCGAAGATCCACTCGGCGATGTGCGCGAGGAAGGCGAGGGTGTAGACGGCCATCGCCGAGTAGATCAGGACGTTGCTGATCTCGGCGAAGGTCTCGTTGGTAGCGGCGGCGAGAGTCACTTCTCAGCCCCTTCGGCGGAAACTTCGGTGTGGTGAGGGTCGGCCTTGCCGGCGGATTCCGCGGGTTCGGCGGATGGTGCGGTGTCTGCTGGTGGTTGCGGTGGTGCGTCGGCGTCGGAGGACTCGGACGGTGCCGATGACGCGTCCGGCGCGGAGTCCGACTCTACGTCCGCACCGCCCGCCGACTTCGACCCGCCCTTGGGCTCGGCGTCGGGCTCGGCGCCCTGCTCGGGCTCCGGCTCGGGGTCCGCGGCCGGCGGCGCCTGCTCGTACAGCCGCAGGGCCAGTCCGCCCAGCTCCTCCGGCAGCTTCGGGGACTCGCTGCGGCCCAGGCCGGCCATCTCGACGACCGTGACGCCGTCCTTGCCGGTGGTGACCCGCACCCACACCCGGCGCCGCTGGACGAAGAGGGAGGCCGCGAGGCCGAAGATCGCGGCGACCGCGCCCGTCAGCGCCCAGCCGTTGCCCGGCTGCTCGGAGATCTGGAAGCTGGCCCACTCCTTGATGTCCTTCTCGAAGGTGATGGAGCCGGCGCCGTTCGGCAGCGTCATCGTCTCGCCGGGCAGCAGGAGCTGCTTGAAGATCTCGCCCTTGTCGTCCTTGAACTGCTCCAGCTTGGCGGTGTCGAGCTGGTAGACGTTCTGCGGGATGCCGGAGCCGCTGCTGATGGTGCCGCGGTAGGCGTTCAGCGCCAGGACGGGGAAGTCCAGCCCGGGGAACTGCGAGAACATCGAGCTGACCTCGTGCCCGCCGAAGGTCGGGACGAACCACGCCTTGAAGCCGAGCTGGTCCTTCTTGCCGTCCTTGTCGCGGTAGCCGTCGAGCACCTTGATCGCGCCGGACGAGGTGATCATGCCGTCGACCGGCAGCAGCGGGATCGGGCGCTTGTCGACGACGACCTTGCCCCGGCCGTCCCGGACGGTGACGACCGGCGCGTAGCCGTGGGCGAGCAGGTGGACCTTGGTGCCGTCGACGTCCAGCGGGTCGTTGACCTTGATGACGGCGTCCTGCTCCTTGCCGCCGGGCTTGCCCCAGCGCACGGACGCCTCGAAGGTGCGGGCGGTGCCCTTCTGCGGGCCGGAACGCTCGTAGGTGGCGTCGAAGCTCTTGAGGTCGAACCAGAACGGGTCCAGGTTGTCCTTGTCGTACAGGGCCCCGGAGCGGAAGTCGTCGTACTGGGTGAGCGTGTTGGCGAAGCCGTCGCCCTCTATGACCAGCTTGCCGCCCTCGGACTTGAAGAGCTGGCCGGCGGCGAACGCCAGCAGCATCACGATCAGCGAGACGTGGAAGATCAGGTTCCCGGCTTCGCGGAGGTAGCCCTTCTCCGCGGCGACCGCGTTGCCGACGACGTGCGCGCGGAAGCGGCGCTTCTTGAGGACGTCGAGCGCGGCCTCGCGGACCTGCTCGGGGTCGGCGTCGGTGCGCCAGGTCGTGTACGCGGGCATCCGGGTCAGCCGGCCGGGGGCGCCCGGCGGGCGGCTGCGGAGCTGGCCGACGAACTGCCAGGTGCGCGGCACGATGCAGCCGATGAGGGAGACGAAGAGCAGGATGTAGATCGCGGAGAACCACACCGAGCTGTAGACGTCGAAGAGCTGGAGCTTCTCGAAGATCGGCGCCCAGAACTCGTTCTTCTCCTTCCAGGTCTCGACCTTGAGGTCGTCGACCATGCGCTGGGGGATCAGCGAGCCCGGGATGGAGGCGAGGGAGAGCAGGAAGAGCAGGATCAGGGCGACCCGCATGGAGGTGAGCTGCCGCCAGAACCAGCGGAACCAGCCGATGACGCCGAGGGTGGGGCCGCCGGTGAGCTCCTCGCGGGGGGCGGTGGACAGCTGTGCGCCGGCCGCCTCCTCCTGCCGCGCGTCCGCCCGCTGCGCGTCGGCGTCGGTTGCTTCGTCGTTCTTCGCCGTCTCGGACTGCGCCGGCGTCGTCATCTTGCTCATCGGGTCAGATCCCTACCGTGAAGCCCGTGGACCAGACCTGCATCTGCTGCATCATGGCGTCCCAGACGCCGGTCAGCATGAGGAGTCCGGTCGCGATCATCATGATGCCGCCGGCGCGCATCACCCACACGTAGTGCTTCTTCACCCAGGCGAACGCGCCGAGCGCCTTGCGGAAGGCGATCGCGGTCAGCACGAACGGCAGGCCCATGCCGATGCAGTACGCGACCGTGAGCGTGGCCCCGCGGCCCGCGCTGCCCTGGTCGGCCGCGAGCGTCAGCACCGCGGCGAGCGTGGGGCCGATGCACGGGGTCCAGCCGACGCCGAAGAGCGCGCCGAGCACGGGCGCCCCCAGCAGGCCGGTGGTCGGCCGGGTGTGGAAGCGGAACTCGCGGCGGGTCATCCAGGGCATCGCGCCCATGAAGAAGGCCCCCATGAGCACCATCAGCACCCCGAGGATCTTCGTGAGGATCCCCTTCTCCTCCTGGAGGGTGGCGCCGAAGAAGCCGAAGAGCGCCCCGCCCGAGACGAAGACGACCGTGAAGCCGAGGACGAAGAGGGAGGCGCCGAGGGCCATCCGGCCGCGCTTGGCCTCCGCCAGGTCGGTGCCGCCGATGCCGGTGACGTACGAGAGGTAACCGGGGACGAGCGGCAGGACGCACGGGGAGAAGAAGGAGACCAGTCCGCCGAGGACCGCGATCGGTATGGCGACGACGAGGGCGCCGCCGAGCACGGTGGAGTTGATGTCTGTCGAGGCGAGCACGACTGCTGAACCGGCTGACTCCGCGTACGTCACGGGATCACTTCTCCGCGATCACGGGGTCGACCATCTTGCGCAGGTCCTTCTCGGAGATCGCCTTCAGCGAGCGCGCCGCGACCTTGCCGTCCCGGTCGAGGACGACCGTGGAGGGGATGGCCTGCGGGTGCAGCGTCCCCTTCGGGAAACCGCTGATGATCAGCTTGCCCGCGGGGTCGTAGAGGCTCTGGTACGGAACGCCGTACTCCTCCTCGAACTTGATCGCGTCGCCCTTGGTGGAGTCACGGGTGTTGAGCCCGACGAACTCCACGCCCTGCGCCTTGGTGTCCTTGGCGACCTTGGCGAAGGCGGGGGCCTCGGCGCGGCAGGGCTCGCACCACGAGCCCCAGACGTTCAGCACGACGACCTTGCCCTTGAGGTCCGCGACGTCCAGGGATTCGCCTTCGAGGGTCTCGCCGGCAACCTTCCCGATGGCCTTGCGGTCTTCCTTGGCGACGGTCGAGATGCCGCCGGTGTCGGTGACGAAGTTCGTCTGACCGCCGCCACCGGACGTTCCTCCGTCGGTGCAGGCGGACAGGGTGAGCGCCCCGGTCACCACGAGGGCGGCCGTGAGGGCAGCGCGATGCGCACGGCTGAGGCTCATGTGAAAAGTTTCGCATGGCTGATTCGGCGATCTTTGGGACCCCCCTCGATGCCCGCAAGGACCCCATTGGGCGGGCGGCGCCCCTTATCAAGAAGCCTTAAGAAAAGTGTTCCAACCACCTTCCGGCGCGCGGCCCACATCGAGGGTGCGGAGCTTGGCGAGCACGGCCGGGTCCTGGACGTCGAGCCAGTCGCAGAGCTGCCGGAAGGAGACGAGTCGTACGTCCTCCTTCCCCGCCATGCCGCGGATCGCCTCCTCCACCGCGTCCATGTATATGCCGCCGTTCCACTGTTCGAAGTGGTTGCCTATGAACAGCGGGGCGCGATTGGACTCGTACGCCCGACGGAAGCCCGCCAGGTACGCCCCGGCGGCCTGCTCGCGCCAGCCGGCGCGCTTGGCGACCGCGCCCTGGGTGGCGTTCCCGGACTGGTTGACCATGAAGTTGTAGTCCATCGAGAGCACTTCGAAGGAGCGGCCGGGGAAGGGCACCTGCTGGAGCGGGAAGTCCCACAGGCCGTTGCGCCGGCCGGGCCAGACCTGGCGGCCGCCGGGCGAGCTGGCGTCGTAGCGCCAGCCCAGCTTCTTCGCGGTGGGCAGCAGCCGGTCCTGGCCGAGCAGGCAGGGGGTGCGGCTGCCGACGAGTTCCCTGGCGTAGTCGAAGGGCAGCGGGTCGACGTCGGAGAAGCCGGTGTGCGTGCGCCACTTCGTGACGAAGGACACGGCCTGGTCTATCTCGTTCTCCCAGTCGGCCGGGGTCCAGCGGGCCACGGAACGCGCGCCCTCGCCGCAGAAATGGCCGTTGAAATGGGTCCCGATCTCATGGCCGGAAAGCCAGGCGCGGCGCACTTCGCCGAGTGTCTTCCTTATGTTCGCGTCGGTGAGGTAGCCGATGTCGGAAGCGCCGACGGGGTTGTTCGGCGGGCGGTAGAGGTCCTTCTTGGACTCCGGGAGGAGATAGAGGCCGGAGAGGAAGAAGGTCATTCCCGCATTGCACTCGTCGGCGACCTTGAGGAAGCGGGCGAAGAGCCCGCTGCCGGTCTCCCCCGCGCCGTCCCAGGAGAACACCACGAATTGCGGCGGGGCCTGGCCGGGGGCGAGCGGGGTGGGCGCCGGGGGCTGCCTCGGCTGCTTTCCGGTGTCGGCGGTGGAGCCGTCGCCGATGGGCTTCTCCGGGTCGGTGGGCGCCGGGGTGCGGCTGACGCCGCCGCCCTTCGTGCCGGCGTCCCCTCGACCGCTACCGCTGCCGCCGAGGGCTCCGCAGCCGACGAGTCCGGCGGCCGCGGCGGCCGCCAACCCCGCTCCGATCGCTTTGCGTCGGGTGATTCGCCCGGTGTCGTTGCACATTGCTGATCCCGTCCCCGTGGATTTCTCCGTGTACGGGGTGAGAGGTCACGGCAGAGCCACGGGTTCCGCAAATGCGATGTGTTTTACCCAATGGTGACGAAAGCCCGATCCGGGCACCGCGGCGGGTCACGCTCCCTCGCGCTCCCGCCGTGCGGCGCGCCGTATTGCAGCGCCTGCGGCCCGGTGGTGGGCTTGTCGCGCAGTTCCCCGCGCCCCTGTTTTTGCTCCCCCTGTCAGTCACCTGCGGGCAGGGAGTCTTTAGGGGGTGCCCCGTGCCCGCAGGGCACAGCGGGAGGAACTTGCGCGACGAGCCACCCACCGGGCCGCAGTCGCCATCACCGCACACCGTCGCGGCGGCACCGCGCCCGCCGGGGCAACGGCACGCCGCGACGGCGCGTGCGGGGCCGCCGGGCGCGGGCTACGCGCCGAAGGCTTTGGCCTTGCCCTTCACCGGCTTCGCGCCCGCGCGCAGGTGCGCCGGTACGAGGTCGATCGCCGGCTCCGTGTAGCCCACGGAGACGATCTTGTCGCCTTCGTAGGTGAACGAGGTCAGCGAGGCGAGGGTGCACTGCCGGCGGCGCGGGTCGTGCCACAGCCGGCGCCGCTCGACGTAGCTGCGGACGATCCAGATCGGCAGTTGGTGGCTGACGCAGACCGCCTCGTGGCCGCGGGCCGCGTCCCTGGCCGCGTCCAGCGCGCCCATCATCCGTACGACCTGGTCGATGTACGGCTCGCCCCAGGACGGGCGGAACGGGTTGGTCAGGTGCCGCCAGTTCCCCGGCTTGCGCAGGGCGCCGTCGCCGACGCCGAAGGTCTTGCCCTCGAAGACGTTCGCCGCCTCGATCAGGCGCTCGTCGGTGGCCACGACCAGGCCGTGGTTCTTGGCGACCGGGTCGGCGGTCTCCTGGGCGCGCTCCAGCGGGGAGGCCACGACGTGCGTGACGTCCCGGCCCGCCAGCGCATCGGCGACCTTGTCGGCCATCTGCCGGCCCAGCTCCGAGAGGTGGTACCCGGCGCGGCGGCCGTAGAGCACGCCGTCGGGGTTGTGCACCTCGCCGTGGCGCACCAGATGGACGACGGTCCGCTCGGCGCCCCCGCCCGCGCCCGGGCTCTGCTGCCCGCTCATGCGGTGGCCTCCGCTGCGGCGCGGGCGGCGGCGGGCAGCGCGGCGGCGACCTTCTCGATCGCGCGCTCGTCGTGGGCCGTGGAGACGAACCAGGACTCGAAGGCGGACGGCGGCAGGTAGACCCCGTCGGCCAGCAGGGAGTGGAAGAAGGCGTTGAAGCGGAAAGCTTCCTGCCGCTTCGCGTCCTCGTACGAGCGCACCTCGGCGTCCGTGAAGAAGACGGAGAACATGTTGCTCGCGCTCTGGAGCCGGTGGGCCACGCCCTCCTTGGTGAGCGCGTCCGTCACCAGGGCCTGGATCTGCGCGGAGACCGCGTCCACCCGCTCGTACGCGGCGTCGTCCAGCAGCCGTAGCTGCGCGAGGCCCGCGGCGGTGGCGATCGGGTTCCCGGAGAGGGTGCCGGCCTGGTAGACGGGGCCGGCGGGGGCGAGGTGGCCCATCACGTCCGCCCGGCCGCCGAAGGCCGCCGCGGGGAAGCCGCCGCCCATCACCTTGCCGAAGGTGATCAGGTCGGGCTCGACGCCCTCGACGCCGTACCAGCCGGCCTTGCTGGTGCGGAAGCCGGTCATGACCTCGTCGGAGACGAAGAGCGCCCCGTGCTCGCGGCACAGGTCCTTCAGCCCCTGGTTGAAGCCCGGCAGCGGCGGGACGACGCCCATGTTGCCCGGGGACGCCTCCGTGATCACACAGGCGATCTCACCGGGGTGCGCGGCGAAGGCGGCGCGCACCGCGTCCAGGTCGTTGTAGGGCAGCACGACGGTCTCCCCCGCCTGCGCCCCGGTGACGCCCGGGGTGTCGGGCAGCCCGAACGTGGCGACGCCCGAGCCGGCCGCGGCCAGCAGCGCGTCCACGTGCCCGTGGTAGCAGCCCGCGAACTTGATCACCTTCGCCCGGCCGGTGAAGCCGCGGGCCAGCCGGATGGCCGACATCGTGGCCTCGGTGCCGCTGGAGACCAGCCGCACCTGCTCGACGGGGGCGACCCGGGCCACGATCTCCTCGGCGAGAGCGACCTCGCCCTCGCCGGGCGTGCCGAAGGACGTCCCGCGGGCCACCGCGGCCTGCACGGCCGCCTGGACCTCCGGGTGGGAGTGGCCGAGGATCATCGGGCCCCACGAGCAGACGAGGTCGACGTACTCGCGTCCGTCGGCGTCGGTGAGGTAGGGGCCGCTGCCGGAGACCATGAACCGGGGCGTGCCGCCCACGGCTCGGAAGGCGCGCACGGGAGAGTTGACGCCGCCGGGCGTCACGACGGAGGCGCGGTCGAACAGCGCCTGCGAAACTGGGGCTTCGTATGGATACGACACTTTGGCCACTCTGTCCTGATCTGCGATTCGAGGGTGGGGCGGCCGGGGCCCGACGGACGGTGGATCTCGGCCACTGGTGAGTGCGGAGCGTGGACTGCTCCGTATTACGAAACGGCGTCAGCCTCCTCGCATCTGCGAAACTGGGGCCATACAGGGAAGACTCATGTAATCCATGGTGTCAGAGGCCCCGAGCGTTCCTCACGGACAGGTGTTTCACCCGTCGCCCGTGGGGGAGGTCACTGTCACGATGATCGGGTTGCGCGGCGGGGGCTGCGAGTGGTCGGGTGGAGATATGTATCGCGGTGGCGGACTGGGCGAAGGGACCGACGACCTGGGACCTGAGCCCACCGGGCGGGGCAGGCACCGGCGGGGCGACGCGGATGCGAACGCACGTGCACACGCGCATGCGGACGCGGAAGCGAACGCGAGCGCCTCGGGAGGCAGGAGCGCCCGCGTGGGGGTGACGTACAAGTACTTCGGCGCACCGGACGGCGCCACCGCGGCGAGAGTGCCGATCTCGATGCGCCCGGAGGAGCTGGGCGGCGACGAGCTCGGCATGGGCGGGCTCTTCACCAAGATCAAGCCCGAGACGATAGCCGCGATGGTCCTCACCGGCATAGAAGGCATGCCGCTGCACAAGGTCCCCCCGCTGGAGCTGGTCGTCCTCCACCCCGACTACGCCGTCGTGAAGCTGCCGACGACCGTGGTCGACCCGCTGCGCGGCGTGGGCGTGGAGTCCGTCGGCGCCGCGGCCTTCATCTGGTCGACGGTCCCGGACCGCGGGGGCCCGCGCGATGCGTTCAACGTCTACCAATTGCTGCACGAGTGGCAGGATTTCAGCCATCGCCTGCATGAGGCGGGCCACCAGCCGTACTGCCTGGTGTGGCCGTGAGCCGAGCGGGCGCGGCGTGAACACCCCGACGGCGCCCGGGCCCTGAGCAACGGCGCCGAACCCTGAGCAGCGGCGCCCTCGTCGGGCGGGGGTCGATGGTTCGCCCGGGGCGCAACCGGTAAAGCTCCGGGGTGCACGGAGCTTTACGTGCTTCGGATGCGCCCCGTTCGTACGCTGGCTACGCGGGTGGATGCGTCCGGGGCTGCCCACGGCGGGGGAAGGGACGTGGTGGCAGTGGACGAGGGGGAGCGGGCCGGAAGGTTGCGCGTGCTGTCGGCGGGTGGTGGCGTGTTGGGCGCCGGCATCCTGGTGGGGTCGGGGACGGTGCTGACCTGTGCGCACGTGGTGTCCGCCGACGGGAGCCGCGGGGCGGAGGCGGACCGGTCCTTACGGGTCGACGCCCCGGGCGGTCCGCGGGTCCCGAGCGGGGCGGCGCACGTGGTGCCGGGCGGGTGGTTCCCCGGGCCGTTGGCCGGTGGCGCGGGCGGGGACCTGGCCGTGTTGCGCACCGACTGGGTGCCGCCCGACGGGCTGGCGCCGGCGCGCCTGGGGCCGTGCGGCGAGCCGGACCGGCGCGAGGTCCAGGTGTACGGGCATCCGGCCGGCGCGGTCGACGGGCTGTGGGCGCAGGTGCGGCTGGCGGGGCGCGGCGGACCGCACCGGGAGTGGGTCCAGTTGGAGGGCAGTCAGGCCCACGGCGCCCGGATCGAGCACGGGTTCAGCGGCGCCGGGGTGTGGGACCCGGTGGCGCGGCGGGTGATCGGGATGGTCACCGCGGCGTACACGGACCGGCAGGCGAAGGTGGCGTGGATGCTGCCGATCGAGGCCGCGGCGCGGCTGTGGCCGGACCTGGCGCCGCTCTTGGCACCGCCCGACGGGATAGCCGGCGCGCCGCACCCGGCGCAACGCACGGCGCACCGGGCGCGGTTGCCGTCCGACCGGGACCAGTTCGCGCTGGCCGACGCCCTGTTGCGGGTGGACCAGGTCGAAGAGGACGGCGCGGCCGCGCTGCGCCGCTTGCTGCCGCCGCGCATCCGCGGCGCCATCCGCACCAGTTCCCGCCCGCGGCTCCAGGTCTTCTACCTGGTCCAGGGCTGCGTCGACCACCGGGACGGCAGACGGGCCCTGGTGGACGCCCTGCGGCTGCTGGACGACGCTTCGGCGCCGGCGCAGTGCGCCCTGGAGCTCTTCGACGAGTTGTGGCCGGCGGCTGCGGAAGGCGGGGCCCCGTGACGTCCGCCCGAGGTCCCGTGACGTCCGCCCGGAGATCCTGGGGGCCGCCGAAGATCCTCATCGACGCGCTGGAGGCCCTGCCGTGTCTGGAGGAGCCCGCGCTGCTCCACGAGTGCGCGCGTCAGGTCGGCCGGGCGCTGGGCGTCACGATCGCGGTGCCCGACAGCAGCCGCCGTCGGGTCGCGCTGCTGTTCCTGCTCAGGGAAGTGATGCCGTATCCCGACGGGTTCCAGGTGCTGGGGAGCGTGGTGTCGGCCCTGGAGGGCGAAACGCGCCACATGGCGCGGGTGCGCACCGCCATCGCGCTCGCCGAGGTGCCGGTCTTCCCGCCCGACAGTTGGGAGCGGCTGATGGAGCTGCTCGGCGGGCTGGAGGTGCTCGACATCGTCGGGGCGTTCCGGGCGGCGCTGGGCCTGCTGCCCGAAGACCTGCCGCAGCACTGCACGGAGCCCTGGTCGGCGGTGCTGTACGCGGCCACGCTCAACGCCCGGCCCGGTGAGCCCCTGCCGTGCGTGCTGCTGGTGGAGCTGTTCGCCCGGCTCGCCACGGGCCAACAGCAGAAGGACCTGCTCAACTGGGCGACGGAGCACCGCTTGCAGCCCGACGGCACGGGGCGGACCGTGCTGGCGGTCGGCGGCGACGGCCCGGCCGACGCACTGGTCCCGGTGCCCGCCGACGGCGGCAACGGGGCCGGGGTCGGCGGGACGCCGGACGGCGGTGCCCGCCACGGCGACCACCACGGCAGCACCCGTACGGCCGTCGCCCCGCCCCAGGTCGTGGCGCCCGCCGTGTGGGCCCCCGGCGCCTGTCTGCTGATCCGGCTCCGCCCGCTGCCGGACCCCGACCACGAGGGGGAACTGCTGCTGTCGTACTGGCGGCAGACGGGCGGCCCGGCCCCGTACCCGGTGCGCGGCGGTGATCTGCGGGTGGACGTGGCGGAGCTGCCCGAGCACGTGAAGACCCTGGTGGAGCAGGCGGAGACGGGCTGGGCGTACTTCTGGAAGGAAGACCTGACGCTGGAGTTCCTCTTCCCCCGCGACCTGCTGGACCTCCCGGTCGAGCAGTGGGAGAAGCGGGGCTTCCTGGACGCCAGCGGCACCCTCGGGGAGGACCACCCGGTGGTGCTGCGCAGCCTCGAAAGGATGGAGCGCGCCGACACGCACGGGCGCTGGGCCAAGCGCTGGGACGCACTGGTGGCCGACCGCGGGGGGCCGGTCCACTGGTTTCCGGCCGACGGCCGGGCCCGGCTGCTGACGGATCCACCGCCGGTGGTGGTGGTCCTCAGCGATCCGCCCGGCCGCCCGAAGGGCCACCGCTCCGGCGTCGATGAGCTGGGGGAGTCGCTGCGGGCCGGGGTCCCGATCGTGATCTGGGACCGGCGCGGCGGCATCGATCCCGCGTTCCGCGACGAGTTGCTGAAACTCACCGCTCGGCAAGGGATTCGACAATTACCCGACGCAGTCAGGTCGTTGCGCATTGAGGCCGGGGGCGAGGATCCTGAGGGCGGCTCCTCTATGCTCGGCCGGCACGCAGCACTGCTCTGGGACGACCCGTACCGCCTACCGGGCGAGCGGGGAGACGCGGCGGACACGTCCGCCCAGGGGGGAGGGTAGGACCAGATGCCTCCAGACGGCGGCGCACCCAGGGAGACGCGTCCGATGGGCGACTTACACGCGGCGGGCCCGCCGCCGCACCCGCGGGCGGGCGACGACGGCGGCGGCGGCGGATTCGGGGCGGCCCCGGCCGACCGCGGCACCGGTGACCAGCGCTGGTGGATCTACCGGGGCACGGGAGCGCCGCTGTACGACACCAGCCTGCGCGAACTCCTCCCGCCGCCGCCCCCGTGGCGCCGCTTCACCGGCGGGCCGGTGGTGCCACCGCCGCCGCCCGACGACGAGGAGGTCGAGCGCCGGCTCGGGCGGGTCCCGACCGCTTCCGCCGGCTCCGAACACCTGCGGCGCGAGGCCGACATGGTGAACGCGGCGCTGCTGCTGCGCCGTCCGCTGCTCGTCACCGGCCGGCCGGGCACCGGCAAGTCCTCCCTGGCGTACCGGATCAGCAGGGAGCTGCGGCTGGGACGGGTGCTGCGCTGGCACATCACCAGCCGCACCACCTTGCGCTCGGGGCTGTACGACTACGACGCCATCGGCCGGGTCCAGGACGCGGCGGCGCTGCGCACCCTCACCCCATCAAATGCGCAGCCCGCCCCGGGCGCCGCCGTCGACGCGACCGGCGCCGCTCCGCACGAGGACGAACTCCCCGGCATCGGCGACTACCTGCAACTCGGGCCGCTGGGAACGGCGTTGCTGCCGTACGAACTGCCGCGCGTCCTCCTCATCGACGAACTGGACAAGTGCGACCAGGACTTGGCGAACGACCTGCTCAGCGTCTTCGAGGAGGGGCAGTTCCCGGTGCCGGAGCTGGTGCGCGCCCGACGTCGGCACCCGCGGGTGACGGTGCTGACGGACGATCCGCAGCGCACCGCCGAGATCGTCGACGGGCAGGTCGCCTGCCGGGCGTTCCCCGTCGTGGTGATCACCTCCAACGGTGAGCGGGAGTTCCCCCCGGCCTTCCTCCGCCGCTGCCTGCGGTTGCAGATGCCGGACCCGAGCCGCCCCCAGCTCGTCGACATGGTCATGGCCCATCTGCGGGAGGCGGTGCAGGGGGCGCCGGACCCGACCCGCGCCGACGAGTTGGTGGACCGGTTCCTGCGCAACAGCAGGGAGCGCGGCGGCCTGGCCGTCGACCAACTGCTCAACGCCGTCTTCCTGGCGACCTCGGGACGCTTCCCCGGCGACGACGAGGACGGCAAGGAAACCCTGGAGGACCTGGTGGACGCGCTATGGCACCGGCTCGACGGAGCGGGGGCGGAAACGAGGCCAGGATGACGGCGCCGGCGTCGCCCGCGGAGCCCCCGCCCCCCGTCCACGGCGCGGGGCCGGAGGCGGGGCACGGGTCGGCCCCCGACCGGGAGTTGCCGACCTGGACGGAGCTGGCGGACGCGCTGTACCTGGCGGCCTGGCAGGACGCGGCCGTACCGCTGTTCGACGTGCCGGGGCGGGCGGCGCTCACGCGCGGCGAACGGCCCCGGCAGGACGGCCGTCCGAACGTCGCCCGCGCGCCCGTCGAGGCACGCCCCGAGCACCGGCCCGCCGCGCCCCGGCCGGACGCCACGGCTCCCCCTCCCCTTGATGAAGCCGACGAGGCCGAGCAGACCGAGCAGGTCGAACGGCCCGGGCCCGCCGGCGGCCCACCGCCCGACGACGAACGCCCCCCGGAAGCGTTCGCCGCACCGCAGAAGGCCCCCGCCCGCCCCGCCCCGCCCTCCGAACTCACCTGGGCGCGCGCGGCCCTGAGACGGCCACCCCTCCCCCGCCGCCCCGCCGACGACGCCCGCCGCCCCCTCCAACCCCGGCTCGCGGACGCCCTGGCGCTCGGCAGGGCGCTGCGCCCGCTGCGGCTGACGCGCACCTCGCCGCACGCCCAGGAACTGGACGAGGAGGCGACCGCGGAGCAAGCCGCGCTGACCGGCGTGTGGTCCCCGGTGTGCCGGACCTCACCCGAGCGCCGGCTCGACCTGCTCCTGCTGGTGGACGGCAGCGCGTCGATGGCCCTGTGGTCGCGCACGGCGCACCAGATCGCCGAACTGATGGAGCAGTTGGCGGCGTTCCGCACCGTACGGACGGTGCGCTGGGACCTCGACGACGACGCGGCGGGCACCGCGGCCGCAACCGAGGTCCACGGACGCGCGGGGCAGTTGCTGCTCGCCGTCACGGACGGCGGACACCGCGCCTGGCGCACCGGCCGGGCCGCCTCGCTGCTGCACCGGCTCGGCCGCTCCTCCCCCGTCGCCGTGCTCAGCCTGCTGCCCCAGCACCTGTGGGACCTGACCCTGCCCACGGCCACCCGCACCCGGCTGCGCGCCCCCTCGTCCGCCGCGCCCAACCGTGCGTACGAAGCGGACTGGAAGCACCCGCACGCGGACGCGCTGGGATCGGACCCGTCGGCCGCGGCCGCGGTCCCCGGTGACGGCGCGGCCCCCGTGCCCGTGCCCGTCGTCGAACTGCGGCCGGCGTCGCTGGGCCGGTGGGCCGGGCTGGTGGCGGCGGACGGCGGCGAGTGGCACGCGCTGGCGGCGCTGTGGACGGCCCCGGACGAGGACCTGCGCTCGGCCGTCGTCGGCCCGGTGCCCGCCGCGCTCCCGGACGTCGTGACCGCCCCGCAGGGCGAAGTGGGCGCCGGCGGACGGGCGGAGCCGTCGGCGGTCCAGCGGGCCAGACGGGCCGCGGCCACGGTGCGCCGCTTCCGCGCCGTGGCGTCCCCGACCGCGTACGCCCTGGCGCAGCGGCTCGCCGCGGCACCGCTCAATCTCCCCGTGATGCGCCTGCTCCAACAGGCCCTGCCCGGAGCCCAGTTCTGGAACCTCGCGGAAATCGTGCTGCTCGGCCTGGTGCACCGCAGCGACGAGTCGGCCGACGCCGAGGACGCCCACCGGGTCTCCTTCGACTTCCGGGCGGGCGTACGGGAGGAACTGCTCTCCCGCGGCAGCCGGGTGGAGACGGTGCGCGCCCTGCGCCAGATCGAGCAGCACCTCGGGCCGTGGCTCGACGCGGTGTGGGGGGCGGGCGGCAGTGCGCTGGTGGCGCCGGAGGGCGACCACCCCGACCCTCCGATGGCAGAGCACACCCGCCCGTTCGTGGCCCACCTGTACACCGCCCTGTGCGCGGTGTCCGGCCCGTATCTCGCCCGCGCCAACCAACTGGGACGTATGCTCCAGAGCACCGCTCCCGGGCCGCCTCCGCGACCGGGAGCCACCGGAGCTGCCCCCGCGGCCGAAGGCAACCGGCCATCGGGGTATTCATCCGGTGAAATGTCGTCAAAGCCGAAGAAACCTCCCTCGGACGCGCTAGATTACGGGCCCTGGACGCCTCTTGATCCACATCAGGCGAACACCCCGCGCTCCGCGGCGACTTCACCCCTGACGCCGTCGACCGCGGCCCTGCCCCCCGCCCCGCCGACGCACCTGTCTGTCACCGAACCGACGCCCCCGCCCGCGCAGCCGGAGCCGGCGTCCCCCCAGCCCACCCCGCCCGACCAGTCCTCCCGGTCCGCCGGCTCCCCCCAGTCGACACCGCCGACACCACCGACGCCGCCGACACCTTCCGCGTCCGCCCCGCCCAGCACCACGCCCGCACGTCCACGACAAGGAGGCATCGCCGTGTCTGCCGGTCAGCCCGTTGCCCAGGGGCCGCGAAGCCCGCACGATCCGCCCCGCATCTGGGGGAACGTACCGCAGCGGAACCGGAACTTCACGGGTCGAGAAGTGCTGCTGGACAGCCTGCGAGAACGGTTGGCCGGAGGCGTGGCCGCGGTCCTGCCGGAAGCGCTGCACGGCATGGGCGGCGTCGGCAAGTCCCAGATCGCCATCGAGTACGTGTACCGCAACAGCCGCGGCTACCGACTCGTCTGGTGGATCCCCGCCGAGCAGGAGAACCAGATCGTCCAGTCGTTGATCGAACTGGGCGAGGAGATGGGCCTCCAGGTGGGCTCCGAGCGGAGCGCGGTCCCCGCGGTGCTGGACGCCCTGCGCCGCGGCGAGCCGTACCGGGACTGGCTCCTGGTCTTCGACAACGCCGAGAACCCCAAAGTGGTCAGAAAATACTTCCCCAGCGACGGACCCGGACGGATCATCGTCACGTCCCGCAACTTCCAGTGGTCCACCGACGCCAGCTCGCTGGAGGTCGACGTCTTCACCCGCGAGGAGAGCGTCGCCCTGCTGCGCAGGCGCAGCCCCCAACTCCCCGACGAATCGGTCGACCACCTCGCCGCCGCGCTCGGCGACCTCCCCCTGGCGGTCGAACAGGCCGCCGTCTGGCTGGCCGAGACCGGCATGCCGGTCCAGCAGTACCTGGAGGTGTACGAGCGCAACTTCACCGAACTCATGCAGTCCGAACCGCCCGGGGACTACCCGCTGTCGGTGGCCGCGGCGTGGAACGTGTCGCTGGGCCGGCTGCGCGAGACCCGGCCGGACGCCCTGCACCTCCTCCAGGTCTGCGCCTTCTTCGCGCCCGAGCCCATCGAGTGGGACCTGTTCTCCGCGGTGCGCGGGATCTCCGTGCCGCCCGAGCTCCAGTCCGCGCTGGACGACCCGGTCAAGCTGGGCCGGGCGATCCGGGAGATCGGCCGTTACGCCCTGGCCCGCATCGACCACCGGCAGAACACGGTCCAGATGCACCGGCTGGTGCAGCGCGTGCTGATCGAGCAGATGAACGCGCAGGAACGCGCCACGATGCGGCACGCCGCGCACCAACTGCTCGCCCACGCCGACCCGAGGAACCCCCAGCGCGTCACCTACTGGCCGCGCTACTCCTCCCTCCTCTCCCACGTCCAGGCGTCCAACGCGGTCGAGTGCGAGGAGCCCTGGACCCGTCGGCTCGTCCTGAACGAGGTGTGGTTCCTGCGCGCCCGCGGCGACCACGGGGGCGCGCTGGAGTTGGGCGAGCGCGCCGCGGGGATCTGGCGCGAGCGCCTGGGCGACGACGACGAGGAGGTCATGGCGGTCGACCAGCAGATCGCCCAGGCGCTGCGCGACCAGGGCTCCGACCTCCGGCGCGCCTACGACATGCAGTCCGTGCTCGTCGAACGGTTCCGCCGGGTCTACGGCGATGCGCACGAGGACACCCTCCGGGCCCAGAGCTTCATGGCCGCCCACCACCGCAACCGGGGCGCCTTCAACGAGGCCCGGGAGATGGACCGGCAGGTCTACGAGTCCAGCCAGCGGGAGTTCGGCGCGGACGACCCCGCGACCCTCCTCGCCGCACACAACTACGCGGTGAGCCTGCGGCTGGCCGGCGACGCCGACAAGGCGCTGGACCTGGACTACGACACGTGGCAGCGCCGCATCGAGACGCTGGGCGAGGACCACCTCTACACGCTGACGACCCGGGACGCGTACCTGCTCGACCTCCAGGAACTCGGCCGCTACGAGGACGCGCTCGAAGGCTACGAGGTGCTGGCCGAGGAGGTCTCCGAGAAGCTGGGCGAGACGCACCCCTTCACCACCCTGGTGAACCGCAACCGGTGCGTGTCGCGGCGCAAGCGGGGCGACCACGAGGGCGCCTACGCGCTCTCCCGCCGGTACGTCGAGCTGACCAGCGAACTCTTCGGCACCGACAGCCGCAACTACCTGCTGCTGTCGGTCAGCCACGCCAACGACCTGCGCCAGATCGGCAAGCTCCAGGAGTCGCGCTGGCTGTGCGAGCAGACGTTGGAGACGCACCGCCTGCGGTACGGCAGGGAGCACCCGCACAGCTTCGCCTGCGCGATGAACCTGGCGGTGACCCTCAGGCTGCTCCAGCAGCCCGAGGCCGCGCTGGCACTCGACGAGGAGTCGGTCGAGGGCCTCAGCCGGTCGCTCGGCGCCACGCACCCGCGGACGCTGCTCGCCCGGATGAACCTCGCCAGCGACCACTTCGCCCTCGGCCGCCCGGAGGAGGCCCACGCCATCGACAAGGTCGTGGCCGAGGAGTCGGCCCGGCTGCGCGAGACCCACCCGGCGAACCTGGCGGTCCAACTCAACCTGAGCCACGATCTGAAGGCGCTGCGCCGGACGGAGGAGAGCGAGCACGTGTACGCGGCGGCGGTGAAGCGCTACCGCAGTGCGTTGGGGCCGTCGCACCCGGCGACGACGGACGCGGAGAACGGCCTCCGCGCCAACGCGGACATCGACCTGATCCTCCTGTAGCCCCCGCGCGGGCGCCCCGGGGCGCCCGCGCCCCGCACCCCGGTGCGGCTGACCCCTGCGACCCGGTGGTGGGTTGGCCGCGCAGTTCCGCCCCTATGCCCACAGGGCACGGGTCCAGCGCCCCCGGCCTACCCGCCGTAACCCTGCGGGCACGTTGCTCCCTGCGGCCCGGTGGGGCTTGTTCGCGCAGTTCCCCGCGCCCCTAAACCCCCGTCTACCTGCAGCCTGGTGGGGCTTGTTCGCGCAGTTCCGCCCCCTATGCCCAGAAGGCATGGGGGGACCCCCAGCGCCCCTGATGTGGTTGCCGCCGTCGTTCAACCACCGGTAGTGCGGCACCCCGCTACGCCCGAAGGGCGTGGGGGTTTCAGGAGCGCTGGAGTCCCCATGCCCTCTGGGCATAGGGGCGGAGTTGCGCGGCCGACCCGCCACCGGGCCGCAGGCATGCGATTGGGGGAGCGAATCAGGGGCGCTGGGGGTCCCCCCATGCCTTCTGGGCATAGGGGGCGGAACTGCGCGACCAGCCCACCACCGGGCCGCAGGGGCCAATGTGCCCGCAGGGTTACGGCGGGTAGGTCGGGGGCGCTGGGCCGTGCCCTGTGGGCAGAGGGGGCGGAACTGCGCGACCAGCCCACCACCGGGCCGCAGGGAGCAACGTGCCCGCAGGGTTACGGCGGGAGGGCAGGGCCTGGAGCGGAAGAACGTCGCGTTCGGGCCAGGTCGCACAGCGCCGGCAGGCACCGCGGGCGTGGGGGCTAGTGCCGTGACCGGCAATGTTTGCCCGTGAGGAGTGTCGTCCGGTGCGTGCGATCGCAAGGCGGCCGGAAGCTCTGGTAGCGGTGGGGGTACCTCCCGTGCCCGCAGGGCACAGGGGGCCTACCAGGGGTTTCGGCCAACGCGGCGAGGGCGCGTGCCGGACGGGACGACAGGGCAAAGCTTGCCGGGAGGGGCACTAGTTCGTGAGCCAGGTCGCGAGCTCAAGGGGGGTCGGCGTGGGGGCGCCGCGGGCCGTCAGGGCTCGGCGGACCGCGGCGATCAGGTCCGGGCGGGACAGGAGCGCCTCCGCCGCCGCCCCGCGCACCGGCAGGGCCAGCGCCGCGCCGATCCACGCCTCCGCGTCCTCCGGGGCCCGCGCCGCCCACGCCGCGTGGTGCAGCGCGGCGCGCTCGGCGTCCCCGGCGATCGTCGCGTACTCGGCCAGGCGCACCGGGTCCCCGGCCGCCTCCGCCTGCCGGTACCCACTGAAGAAACGTTTCGGTGAAGACAGCAGGTACCGGGCCGAAGGGCCGAAGGAGTCGAGCCGGATGCGGTCGGGCCGCGGGCGCAGCGTCACGGGCGGCAGGGGCGGCGCCGTGCGCCCCGCCGTCCAGGCCGCGGCGAACCCGTCCGCGACCGACCGTTCGACCTCCAGATGGCGCACCCGCCACACCGAACGTCGCAGCGCGCAGTAGTGCCGGGCCAGCCGACCCGCCTCCGCGTGCACGTCGTCGCCGAGCCAGCCCCGTACGTCCGCGACGACCGCCGCCACGAACAGCCGACCCGCCTCGGTCAGGTCGTCGTCCGACGCGAGCGCCCCGACGCCCTCCAGCACCTGTTCCCTGAGCAGCGCGAACTCGAAGTCCGCGCGCAGCGCCTCGGTCCCGGTCACCCGGGTGCGGTGGCGCCGCCAGAACCGCGCGACGCCGGCGAAGGCGAACACCCCGTGGAGCAGGCCGAGCACCGGTCGCGGATCGCTGCGCCACGGCGCGTAGTGCAGACGGGCCGCGGCCTCGCCCGGCCGGTCGCCCGCCGCCCGCACCAGCGGCACCAGGCCGAGCAGCGCGTTCAGTTGTTGGTGCCGGGCCTCGTGGACCAGGACGGCCGCCGTCTGCGTCGCGTCGTACGGCAGGGAGAGGGTGACCGCGCCGAAGGCATCCGCCGAGGAGGCGCTGGCGACCAGCCCGCCCCGCGCGGTCCGGAACGGCCGGGGCACGAGCACCTTGACCACCGTGGTGACCGCGCGGGCCTCGTCGGGGGACTCCCGCGCCAGCACGTCGTACGCCCGGGCCACCCGGTCCTGCCACAGCCGCAGTCCACGCTCCCCCATCCGACCGGGGGACTTCGGGTACCGGGTGAAGTCGCGGTACGGCGTCACGGTGTCCAACCGCACCACCGCCGCCGCGCCGTCGGTCGGGGCCGCGGCGGGTCCCGGCAGCGGTCGCACCCCGAGCAGCGGGCGCCACCCCGGGGCCGTCGCCGTGGCGGTGCGCGGGAGTCGTACGTCAGCGGTCTCCCCCCGGACGACGGCGCCCCGCCGCCCCACCCGCACCTCCGCCTCGCTCCAGCGGCGCCGGGCGACCGGGCCCGCGACGCCGGCTCCGGGCACCCAGACCATGCCGCGGTGCGCGGGCACCCGCACCACCACGGGCACCCCGGCGCGCAGCGCAGCCGCGGCGGCCAGTGCCTGGAACTGCCCGAGGTCGGCCCAGAGCGGCGCGGGGGCCTTCGCCGGTGGGGCAGATCCGGCCATTCTGCGCAGCAGGCGCAAGGACCAGGCCATGACGGCCGGATCGCTCAGTACCGCCTCGACCGCGTCGGGCGCCTCGCGCTCCACCCGGCACAGCAGGCGCCACGCCCGCTGCCCCGCGGATGCGCCGCCCGCGCTCCGGAGGCCGTGGTGCGCCCCGTCGACGCGCTCGACGTCGTCGAGGCGGTCGAGCAGCGTCCTGATGACCAGAAGGAGTTGGCTGCGCTGCCCGGAACACAGGAGCCGGAGGTCGTCGGCGTCCGCCCGTCCGGTGGCTATCGCGCCCAGCGACCGACGCGAGATCCGGTGCACGTCCAGCGGCCGGGCTCCTGCGGTCACCGCCGACCTGATCCCCGTCCGCGCAGGAACGTCATCTCCACCACGTTGGACTCGCCCTGGGTCCCGAACGCCAGGATGGCCAGGTGGTCGGCGGTTTTCAAGGCGCGCCGCAGCACGGGATCGTCGCTGGAGTGCAGCTCCGTCAAAGAGATTCCGGACAGATCGACGAGGTCGGAACAGAAGTCCTTCGCAGACTCTGCCATACCGTGGTTCCCCCTGAAGTGGTGGTCTGACGGCTCGGGGTGCGCTTCCATGGTGGCTGCATCGGCCCGGTAGCGGAAGACGGCCGCAGGTCATACAGCGAGGTGTCGAAACACGCACGGCGAACGGCTCTACGGAGGGGTGGGGATGACGCGGCTGTTGCGGTTCCAGACGGGTGAGGACGACGGTTCCGTGGTCGTGGAGGTGGCGGATGACGAGCCCGGGGTGGTCGAGGTGTCCCGGCTCGGGACGGCCGTCGCGGATGCCGCGACGTCGTTCGAGGAGGGCGTCGATCGCATCCGGAACGCGGCGGCAAGCGCCCTGGGAAGGCTGCGGTCCATGCCCAGCAGTCCTGATGAGATCAGCTTGGAGTTCGGCGTGCGGTTCAACGCGGAGTTGGGCGCGGTGATCGCCAAGACGCAGGGGGAGGCGCACCTCACGGTGACGATGACGTGGCGCGCGGCGGCGGCCGACGGCTGATCGGCCACGCGCCCGGTTGCCGCCCGCGGGCCGCGGCGGCGCCCCGTCCGCAGCGGCCGTCGGGAGCGCCCCGGACCGGGCGCGCCGGGGCACCGGATCCGGCCACGGCGCGTCAGAGGGGCCCGGCCGGGGAGGTCGGGCAGGTGCGGGGGAAGGCCCGGCGGTAGTCGCCGGGGGTGACTCCGACGTGGCGCAGGAAGTGGTGGCGCAGGTTGTTCGCGGTGCCGAGGCCACTGAGTTCGCCGATCTTCTCGACCGACAGGTCCGTGGTCTCCAGCAGCACCCTCGCCCGGCCCAGGCGTTGGTTGAGCAGCCATTGGAGGGGTGTGGTGCCGGTGGCGGCCTGGAGGCGGCGGTAGAAGGTGCGGGGGCTCATGGCGGCGCGGCGGGCCAGGTCGTGGACCGTCAGGGGGCGGTCGAGGCGGGCGCGGGCCCAGTCGAGCACGGGGGTGAGTCCCTCGTCGTCCTCCTCGGGCACGGACAGGTCGATGAACTGCGCCTGGCCGCCGGGCCGGTGGGCGGGGACCACCATCCGGCGGGCGAGTTGGTTGGCCACCCGGGCGCCGAGGTCGCGGCGGACCAGGTGGAGGCAGAGGTCGAGTCCGGCGGTGAGGCCGGCGCTGGTCAGGACGGAACCGTCGTCGACGTAGAGGACCGAGTCGTCGACCTCCACCTTCGGGTAGCGCCGGGCGAGTTGGGCGGTGTGCATCCAGTGGGCGGTGGCCCGGCGGCCGTCGAGCAGGCCGGCCTCGGCGAGCGCGAAGGCACCGGTGCACAGGGAGACCATGCGGGCGCCGGAGTCGGACGCGCGGCGCAGGGCGGTGATCAGTTCGGGCGGCAGCGGGCGGCCCTCCTCGACGCAGGGGTCGGGCACCGAGGGGACGATGACGGTGTCCGCGCCTTCCAGGCCGTCGAGCCCGTAGGGGGTGCGCAAGGTCAGGCCGACGCCGCTGACGTCCGCGACGCCGGGTTGGCCCACGCCGTCCCGGGTGCCGCACAGCCGCATCTCGTACCAGGGGTCGACCAGGTCGGGCTGGGGCTTGCCGAAGACCGTGCAGGGGATGCTCAGTTCGTACAGGTCCCAGGAGGGGAGCCCGATCTCCTCGGTGGCGACGACGGCGACCGTTCCAGCGCTCATGGTCGAAGGCTAAGCGCTCCCGGGAGGCGTGGCAGGAATTTGGTGGTCGGCGGCACCGGTGTCACTGTCGGCGCGCTTCCCGCGCTGCGATCTTGGTGCGCAGGTGGTCAACCGCCCCCAGATCAGCCGCCCGACGGAGGAGCAGAGCCATGAGTGCCGAAACGACGAGTTCCGAGATGACGACCGCGACTGCGGCCGCTGCTGCGACCGCGCCCGCGCCCGCGCGTCAGGCGGTGACCGTGCTGGGCCTGGGCTCGATGGGTACGGCGCTGGCCGGGGCGCTGCTGGCGGCGGGCCACCCGACGACCGTGTGGAACCGCACCCCCGAGAAGGCCGCGCCGCTGGTCGCCCGGGGCGCGGTGCTCGCCGGGAGCGTGCGGGAGGCGATCGAGGCGAGCCCGCTGGTGATCTCAGTGGTGCTGGACTACCCGGCGCTGTACTCGGCCCTCGCCCCCGCGCTCGACGCGCTGAAGGGCAGGTCGCTGGTCAACCTCTCCTCCGGTTCGCCGGAGCAGGCGTCGGCGGCGGTGGAGTGGGCGCGCCGGTACGACGTGGACTACCTGGACGGCGCGATCATGACGACGCCGCCGGGCGTCGGCAGCTCCGACGTCATGTTCCTGTTCAGCGGGGACCGTACGGTCTTCGACGCGCACCGCCCGGCGCTCGGGTCTCTGGGCGATCCCCTGTACCTCGGCACCGATCCGGGGCTCGCCGCCCTCTACGACACGGCCCTGCTCGGGCTGATGTGGGCGACGATGACGGGCTGGCTGCACGGCACGGCGGTGGTCACGGCGGAGGGGACGAAGGCGACGGACTTCACGGCGGTGGCGACGCGTTGGCTGGGCACGGTGAACAACTTCATCACCCGCTACGCCGGTCAGGTCGACGCCGGCGGCTACCCGGGCGACGACGCGACCCTCGACGTCCAGATCGCGACGATCGACCACCTGCTGCACGCGGCGGAGGCGCGGGGCGTCGACAACGCGCTCCCGCTGCTGCTGAAGTCGCTGATGGAGCGGGCGGCTGCGGCGGGGCACGGCTCGGACAGCTACGGCAGCGTGATCGAGGCCCTACGCACGAGGTGACCCGCGCGTCCCCCGCGCCCCGGGGCCCGGTTCGTCACCGCCGCCCAGTTCCCCGCGCCCCCGACGATACCCCCGCGGGAGCAATGGTCCCCGCGGGCCGGTGGGGGCAGTTCGCGCGGGGCAACGGCGGCTACGCCCAGAGGCGCAGGGAAGCGCGCAGGGCCTTCCGGACACGGCCCAGGGGAACCGCGAGGATGCCGGCCTCGCGTCGAGAGGGGCACGGGTGGCGGGCTAACCCGACGTCACCAGCCGTGCAGCGCCCGCGTCCACGCGTAGCATCGTGCAGATCTCGTAGAGGCTCGACTCGCTCGCGGCCTCCGGGACGTCGAACGTTCCCACCGCCGTGCCGGCCTCGGTCGCCACGGGGACGGGGTGGTCGTACCGACCCGTGTCCTCCACGGCCGCGAGGATCTTGCCGTCGGCGTCGTACAGTGCGGTCAGTCTCATGTGCCACTCACCCAAATCGCGCTGAACCGGTAGATGTTGCCCGACGAGACGCTGATGTCGAAGTGGTCCGTCTGCTGAAGGTTGTTGTCGGACGCAGTGAAGTGCCGGACGATCTCCGTGCCCGCCTCGTTCGCCTGGAACGGGCGCCAGGAGAAGGCCCAGAAGTGCTCGCGTTCGCCGATCGTCCAGGTCCAGTGATCCGTTCCCGGGGACTGGAAGACGTCGGACCAGCGGTGATCGATACCTGGGGACATGCCCTCACCCGACCTTCGTCGAGCCGTTCGCGCCTCGGCCCGGCAAGCGCCGGGCGCGGCGCACGGCGGTGAACAGGACCCCCTCGTTCATCGTCTCCCCGCCGCGGTCGTGATCGCGACTCGGCGGCGGGCGCGCCCGGCGCGGCCGGACGTTGTCAGACCCCGGTCGTAGCCTGCGGAGCATGGAGAGCAGAGCGACGGCGGTGCTGATCGAGCCCTGGTCCGAGGGGGACTTCGATCTGCTGCGGGCGACCAACGCACCCGGGATGATGGAGCACTTGGGCGGGCCGGAGACGGAGGAGAAGCTGCTGGACCGGCACCGGCGGTACGTCGCGCTGAGCGCGGCCGACTCCGGCGCGGGACGGATGTACCGGATCGTGGTGGCGGCCACCGGCGAAGCCGCGGGCACGATCGGCTTCTGGGAGCAGACCTCGACGTCCGAGGGCCTGCCGGTGTACGAGACGGGGTGGGGGGTCCTGGCCGAGTTCCAGGGCCGCGGCATGGCGTCCCGGGCCACGGCCCTGGTGGTGGAGGCCGCCCGCGCCGCCGGTCGGCACCGCTACCTCTTCGCCTACCCGAAGGTGGAGAACGCCGCGTCCAACGCCGTCTGCCGCAAGGTGGGCTTCGAACTGCTCGGGGAGGTCGCCATGGAGTACCCGCCGGGGCACCCGATCACGTCGAACGAATGGCGGCTGGACCTTCGGGCGTAGCGCATCCCCGAAGGGGCCCCGCGGCGGACAATCCGGATGCCGCGCGCGCCCCGGCGGTGCCATGCTGACGGCGTGAACGGACCGCAGATCCACCTCAGCGTCGCCCCCGAGCTGCGCCTTTTCGTCCCGTCGGAGCGCCGCCAGGGCCGTACGACGCTGGTGACCGACGGCTCGTCCTCGCTCGGGCACGTCATCGAGTCCCTGGGCGTGCCGCTCACCGAGGCCGGCCGGCTGGTGGTCGACGGGCGCCAGGTCCCGGTCTCGCACGTGCCGAGCGCGGGCGAGAGCGTCGAGGTGTACGGGGTGGAGCGCCCGCAACGCGTGCCGGGGGCGCCGCTGCGGTTCCTGCTGGACGTGCACCTCGGGACGTTGGCGCGGCGGCTGCGGCTGCTCGGCGTGGACGCGGCGTACGAGAGCGAGGACATCGGCGATCCGGCGCTGGCCGCGCTCTCCGCGCGGGAGCGGCGGGTGCTGCTCTCCCGGGACCGCGGGTTGCTGCGGCGGCGGGAGCTCTGGGCGGGGGCGTACGTCTACAGCGACCGCCCCGACGACCAGCTCCGCGACGTGCTCGGCCGCTTCGCCCCGCACCTCGCGCCGTGGACGCGCTGCACCGCGTGCAACGGGCCGCTGCGGGACGCCGACAAGGACTCGGTGCGCGGCCGGCTGGAGCACGGCACCGAGCGGACGTACGACGTGTTCGCGCAGTGCTCGCAGTGCGAGCGGGTGTACTGGCGCGGGGCGCACCACGCGCGGCTGGTGAAGATCGTGGACGACGCGGTACGGGAGTTCGGCGGCGCACCCGCCCCGCAGTGAGCGCGCGCAAGGCCCGGCCGGCGGCGGAAGGCGTACGGGTCGCCCGGCGCCGGCGCCGGCGCCTCGTGCCGGTCGTTGCGCGCGGGCGCCGCCGTTCCCGTGCGTGCCGACCGTCACGACGACCTCGTCCGGGGGCGCCGTGGGTCCGTGGCTCCAGGTCGGTGACGTGCGCCTCGGCACCGGCCCACACCGGCCCGGTCGCCCGCAGCGCCAGCCGGTCAGGGCTCCCGTGACACGCTGTGCCCATGCTGATCGCCCGTTCCGTCGCCCTGTTCGCCGTCGCCGCGCTCTTCGAGATCGGCGGCGCCTGGCTGGTCTGGCAGGGCGTGCGGGAACACCGCGGCTGGATCTGGATCGGCGCGGGCGTGATCGCGCTGGGCGCGTACGGTTTCTTCGCCACGCTCCAGCCCGACGGCGAGTTCGGCCGCATCCTCGCCGCGTACGGCGGCGTCTTCGTCGCCGGCTCCATCGCGTGGGGCATGGTCGCGGACGGCTACCGCCCCGACCGCTGGGACGTGATCGGCGCGCTGATCTGCCTGGTGGGCATGGCCGTGATCATGTACGCGCCCCGGGCGCGCTGACCCCGCCGGAAAAACCGCAGGCCGGGCCCGCCTGCCGCCGCCTTCGCGCACCCGCCTATCCTGGCCGCGCCCGACGCCCGCCACCTGCAACCCGACGCTTGGCGCCCCACGCCCGCTGACGTACGAGGAGAGCCCGCATGCCCACCCCCGCCGACCGCACCGCCCCCGTCGCCGTCGTCACCGGGGCCAGCAGCGGCATCGGCGCGGCCACCGCCCGCCGGCTCGCCGCCGAGGGCTACCACGTCGTGCTGGCCGCGCGCCGCGGCGAGCGCATCGACGCCCTCGCCGCGGAGCTGACAGCCGCCGGCCTCAGCGCCGCCGCCCACCCCCTGGACGTCACCGACCGGGCCGCCGTCGACGCGCTGGCCGCCGCGCTCGACCGCTGCGACGTGCTCGTCAACAACGCCGGCGGCGCACTCGGCGCGGACCCGGTGTCCACCGGCGACCCCGCCGAGTGGCGCTGGATGTACGAGGTGAACGTGCTCGGCACCCTCAACACCACCCAGGCCCTGCTGCCCGCCCTGACCGCCAGCGGCAACGGCACCGTCGTCGTCCTGACCTCCACCGCGGGCCACGCCACCTACGAGGGCGGCGCCGGCTACGTCGCCGCCAAGCACGCCGAACACGTGCTCGCCGAGACCCTGCGCCTGGAGATCGTCGGCACCCCGGTGCGGGTGATCGAGGTCGCCCCCGGCATGGTGCGCACCGACGAGTTCGCCACCACCCGCTTCCGCGGCGACGCGGCGAAGGCCGCGAGCGTGTACGACGGCGTGGGCGCGCCGCTGACCGCGGACGACGTCGCCGACACCGTCGCCTGGGCGGTCACCCGCCCGCCGCACGTCAACGTCGACCTGCTGGTGGTCCGCCCCCGCGCCCAGGCGTCCAACACCAAGGTCCACCGGGAGCGGTGACCCGTGCCGGCAAGTGCGTCAGCCCTTCACGCAGACGACCTGCTTGAGCTTGGCGACCACCTGCACCAGGTCCGTCTGCCGCTCGATGACCTGCTCGATCGGCTTGTACGCGGCGGGGATCTCGTCCACCACTCCGCTGTCCTTGCGGCACTCCACGCCCCGCGTCTGCTCCGCCAGGTCCCGCTCGGAGAACCGCTTCTTCGCCTGGTTCCGGCTCATCCGGCGCCCGGCGCCGTGGGACGCCGAGTTGAAGGACTTCTCGTTGCCGAGCCCGCGCACGATGTACGAGCCGGTGCCCATGGACCCCGGGATGATCCCCAGGTCCCCCGCGCCGGCCCGGATCGCGCCCTTGCGGGTGACCAGCAGCTCGACCCCGTCGTACGTCTCCTCCGCCACGTAGTTGTGGTGGCAGGAGATCACCGGGTCGAAGCCGACCGTGGCCCGGCGGAACTCCCCGCGCAGCACCTCCTGGAGCAGGCCCATCATCACGGCGCGGTTGTAGCGCGCGTACTCCTGCGCCCAGAACAGGTCGTTGCGGTACGCCGCCATCTCCGGCGTCCCGGCGAGGAAGACCGCGAGGTCCCGGTCGACCAGGCCCTGGTTGTGCGCGAGCTGCTGCGCCGCGCCGATGTGGTGGTCGGCCAGCTCCTTGCCGATGTTGCGCGAGCCGGAGTGCAGCATCAGCCAGACCGCGCCCTCGTCGTCGAGGCAGACCTCGACGAAGTGGTTGCCCGAGCCGAGGGTGCCCATCTGCTGGAGCGCCCGCTCGCGGCGGAACTTCACCGCGTCCGCCACCAGCTCGAAGCGGTCCCAGAAGTCGCGCAGCCGCGCCGGCGACGCGGAGTCGCCGAAGCCGTACACCCCGTCGGCGTCCACCGGCTCCGCGTGCATTCCGCGGCCCACCGGGATGGCCTGCTCGATCCGGCTGCGCAGCCGGGACAGGTCGCCCGGCAGGTCGTTCGCGGTGAGCGAGGTGCGGACCGCGGACATCCCGCAGCCGATGTCGACGCCGACCGCGGCCGGGCAGACGGCGTCCTTCATCGCGATCACGGAACCGACCGTGGCGCCCTTGCCGTAGTGAACGTCGGGCATCACCGCGAGCCCCTTGATCCACGGGAGGGTGGCGACGTTCTGGAGCTGGCGCATCGCGACGTCCTCGACGCCCGCGGGCTCCGCCCACATGCGGATGGGCACCTTCGCGCCCGGTACCTCTACATACGACATGGTTCCCCATTCCCCCGAAAGGCCCTCAAGATCAGTGAAGCGCAAAACTGGAACAAATGCCCGCGAAAGCCCCAGCGGGCCGGCGTTCCCTGCTGCGCGTGCGATACACATTGTTTCCGTCGGCCGTCGTGGTGCGGCAATTGCTTTTCCCCTGGACCCCGTCCGGAAGGAGCCCGGAACCGTGCGACGCAGGACGTACGCCGCCCGCCTCACGGCGGCGACCACCGCGGTGACGGCGCTCTTCGCCGCCGGCTGCACGAGCGACGGCGCCGGGGCGACCGGCGCCGTGGACACCAAGGCGGGCGCCGGCACGACCGCAGCGGCCCAGCCGGGGAAGTACCGCACCCTCCCCGAGCCGTGCGGCTCCGTCGCGGGCTCCACGCTCAAGGACCTGCTGCCGGGCGTGACGGAGCTGGCCGAGGAGCAGCAGAAGCAACTGCTGCGCGGGCAGCCCGTGAGCACGTACGACACGGACCGTCGGGTGGGCTGCGGCTGGGAGGCGAAGTCGCCGGACGCCGTGCACTCGCTGAGCCTGGACTTCGAGCGCGTCGTCTCGTACGACCGGGCCGTCAGCGACGACGACCGCGCGCAGCAGGTCTTCGAGAAGAAGCAGACGGCGGCCGGGGTGCCGCTGGAGTCCGCGGCCGGCGGCCAGGCGTCGAAGCCGACCACGACGTCGTCGGGGCCCCCGGCGAGCGCTTCGGGCGCGACGGACGCAACGGCGCTGGAGCCGCGCGTGCTCGGCGGCCTCGGCGACGCCGCGTTCCTCGACGACGCCGTCGCCACCGCGGGCGCCGGCTCGAACGCCCAGCGCCGCACCGTCAGCGTGGTGTTCCGCACATCGAACGTCGTCGTCACGGTCGTCTACGTGGCCCAGCCGGGCGCCGCCGCGGAGCCGCCGGACGGCAAGGAACTCCAGGAAAAGGCCCAGAGCGTGGCGCGCGACCTGGTCGACGAGTTCGGCCGCTGAGGACGCCGGGCGACCGGCCGCGCGGGGCCGCCGGCAGGCCGGGAGCGGCCCCCGGCAACGCCCGTTGCGCGTACGGTGGCCTCGTCGGCCACTAGAGCGCGACCGTACGAATGTGCGATACGAACGTTGCCCGACCACTGAAGGAACCATGCACCGAACTAGGCCCTTCCTTTCGGATCTTGCTGGGCTCGCGCGCCCTGGCACCGCACCTCGCCGCGTTGTCGTCGGTCGCCAACGCTCCGCGTTGACTTCCTCCTCCGCCTTGCGATCCACGGCACCAGACCCCGCTCCCTCACCCAGCCTGATCCGAAAGGAAGGACCTGGCCCGCGACTCACCCGCATACTCGCCTGCGCCGCCCTTCCGCTCGCCCTCGTCCTCGCCGGCTGCTCGTCGGACTCCGGCGACGGCGACGGCGACAAGAAGGCCAAGGACGACAAGGACAAGAGCGCGTCGTCGTCGGCTTCGCCGGGCGGCGACTCGGCGGGCTCAGGCTCGGGCGTGGAGCAGCCGCAGAACGTGGAGGCGGCCAGGTTCGCGAAGCTGCCGGACGCCTGCGGGTCCGTGTCGAAGCGGACGGTGGGCAACCTGCTGCCGGCCGCCAAGCCGAAGAACGGCACCGCCGGCAAGTCCTCCGACCTGCTGGCCCGGGCCAACTGCTCGTGGAACAGCCTGGACGACAACGGCGTGAAGGGCTCGCAGTACCGCTGGATGGACGTCTCCTACCTGCGGTTCGACTCCGAGCAGGCGCTGAACCTCAGCGGTGAGCAGCGGGCCAAGGACAGCTTCGGCAAGGAACTCGCCAAGGCGCAGGCGACCGAGGGCGCCACTGACGTGAAGACCTCGGCGGCGAGCGGCGTCGGCGACGAGGCGCAGGCGGTGGTCTACAAGCTGCGCAAGACGGACGCGGACTTCTCGTACGCCACGGTCGTCGCGCGCACCGGGAACGTCGTGATCACGCTGACGTACAACGGCACCGGCTACGCGGGCGCGAAGAACCCGACGGTCGAGGAGATCACCAAGGGCGCGGTCGAAGCGACGAAGAACGCCGTGGCGTCGGTGGCCGCGGTCAACAAGGACGCGGGCACCGTGCCCGGCAAGGGCGAGAGCCCCAAGCCGTCAACGTCCGCCGGCACCAAGGCGAGTTGATCGACCGGCGCGCCCGACGCTGAGGCGCGTCCGACCCCCCATGCGGAGCCCGTGGTCCCCCGAGGGACACGGGCTCCGCAGTCATGTGCCACGCTGTGCCCCTGGCCCAACCGGTAGTCGTGTTCAGGCCAATGCCTTGGGTCCAAGGGAAGGAGACCGTGGGTGGCCGCGATGCAGCTGACACGGACGCACCGCATACTCATCGGCCTGGTCGTGGCCGGTGCGGTGGTCATCGCCGGCATCGGTTTCGCCGGCTCGTACGCCGCGGTGCGCGACCTGGCGGAGCGCAAGGGCTTCGGCGACTTCGCGCTGGTCTTCCCGATCGGCATCGACGCCGGCATCTGCGTGTTGCTCGCGCTCGACCTGCTGTTGACGTGGATGCGGATCCCGTTCCCGATGCTGCGCCAGACGGCGTGGCTGCTGACCGTCGCCACGATCGCCTTCAACGGCGCGGCGTCCTGGCCGGATCCGCTCGGTGTCGGGATGCATGCGGTGATCCCGGTGCTGTTCGTGGTGACGGTGGAGGCGGCGCGGCACGCGATCGGGCGGATCGCCGACATCACGGCCGACAAGCACATGGAGGGCGTGCGGCTGACGCGTTGGCTGTTGTCGCCGGTGCCGACGTTCAAGCTGTGGCGGCGGATGAAGCTGTGGGAGCTGCGGAGTTACGAGCAGGTCATCAAGCTTGAGCAGGAACGTTTGATCTATCAGGCGCGGCTCCAGGCCCGGTACGGGCGGGCCTGGCGGCGCAAGGCGCCGGTGGAGTCGTTGATGCCGCTGCGGCTGGCGAAGTACGGCGTACCGCTGGCGGAGACCGCGCCGGCGGGGTTGGCGGCGGCCGGCGTCGATCCGGTGCTGCTGCCGCCGGCGCCGCAGGTCGACGTCGCCGTCGAGGCACCGGCGCCCGCGCCGGCCGCGGTGCCGGTGGTGCTGGAGAAGCGCCAGTTGACGCAGGGACCGCAGCCGCAGCCCCGGCCGGAACCGAAGGCGGCGGAGCAGGAGCAGGAGCCGCAGGCGCGTGCCGCGTCCGCGGAGTCCGCCGAACCCCAGCCGGACGAACCGGAGTACGAGCCGGAGTACGAGGCCGACGAGCGGCAGCGCTACGAGGAGTACCAGCGCTTCCTGGAGTACCAGCGGAACGCCCAAGAGGGCCCCGAGACCAACCCCTGGTTCCGCCAGGGCGCACAGCGCGCTGCGTACGAGGGCGGGTACGACCCGCAGCAGGCGCCGCAACAGGCACCGCAGCAAGTGCCCGTGCAGACGCCCGTCCAGGAGCCGGAGGCGGAGCCGATCCTCATCCCCGCCGGCGCCGGCGGCCGCACCCGCATCCTCGGCGACCCGGACCACGAGCGCCCGGAGGGCCACGTGGAAGAGGAGCCGGTGGAACGGCCGTTGGAGCGGCTGGTCGAGCCGCCCGTGGGCGAGTCGTCGGACGTGGACGCCTTCTACGACCGGGCGTATCCCGTGTACGTCGCGTACGCACACGAGCACGGCGACTACCCGAAGGCCGACGTCCTCGACATACACCTCGGTGACGTCCACGGCATCACCCACCCACGCAGCGCCAGCCTCCTGCGCCAGATCATGCCCACCTTCCGCCAGCGCATGGAGGCGGAGATCGAGGCCGAGCACATCGCGTGACGCGTACGCCCGCGCACCCGTACGGGCCCCGGGCGGCAGTCGCCCGGGGCCCGTACGTCATCGCTGATGAGCAGGCGTCAGGCGCCGGCGTTCACCGCGTCGATCACGTTCGCCGCGCGCACCCCGTGCTCGGACGACAGCAGGTCGTCGTTGATGCGCTGGTTGGTGGTGGCGTCCGCCAGGTAGTGCGAGTTCGCCCCGATGATCTGGATGCCGCTGGTGCTGGACTGGACGGCCATCGGGCCCCCGGACGAGCCCTTGCCCATGTCGCAGTCCATCTTGATGCGGTTGTCGAAGGGGTTGAAGTTGGCGTTGTCCTCGGCGTTGCCGTAGCACGCCATCATGCGCTCGGCGTCGAGGTCGGTCCGCTTGTAGCCCTCGCCGGGGTAGCCGGCGGTGACCGCTTCGGGGTGGTCGGCCGAGCCGAAGGAGTAGCCGAAGCCGCCCATGGCGTCCACGATCTTGCCGTAGGGGGCCAGCGGCGCCAGCTCGGCGGCGGCGAAGTCGGACTCCAGGCTGTCGCCCTGCTCGGTGTAGCCGACGGGCGCGTACTTGGCCGTCACCGTCCAGTCGCCCCAGGGCGTCTGGCCCTTGTTGTACGCCGGCCGGAACATCAGCTTCTTGTGGAACCCGGCCTGGCCGCTGTTGTCGCCCTTGTGGACGCAGTGCGCGGCCGTCCAGATGGTGCTCTTGGTCCGGGTGTTGATGACGGCGGCGGAGCAGGTGGAGAGTTCCTTGCCCTGCTCGTCGTAGATGAACAGCTTGCCGACCAGGTTCATCGGATAGACGCTGGTCATCGGGACGGGCTGGGAAACCGCGATGTCCGCGGCGGCCTTGTTCGCCACCGCCGTCGCGGCGTCGCCGAACGCGGCCCGGGTCGCCCCCGGCCCGCCGGCCGCGGGCCCGACCGCCGGCGCGGACGCCACGATCTCGTTCGCGCCCTTGCGGGACGCGTCGCCGGACGCCTTCGCGGGCGCCGCGGCGGCAGCGGTGGGCGGCGTCATCGGGTTGTCGAGCGCCTTCTGGACCCGCTCCGGGGTCCAGAACGCGCGGATCTCCTCCGGCGTGGAGGTCTCCCGGGAGACCGAGACGCCCAGCTCGCGCGCCGTGGATTCGGCCGGCTCCTGAGCGGACGCGGCGGGGACGAGGGTCCCGGCGCAGACGACGGCGGCGGCGCTGACGGCCAGGGCGCAGCGGCGACCGGCGCGTATGAAAGCGGATCTGTTCAAAGGATGCTCCCCGAGGCGTAAGGCATGAACCTGCCAAACTCTCGCTCAGGGCACCCTTATCACTGAATCGATAATTTCAGCCCCTCCGCACCCCCGGCGACCCCTCCCCACCTCCGGCGATCCCTTCACGTCATGACCGAAAAGTGGACGTCCGGTGCCGCCGGGAGGTCAGGACTTGCGGCGCTTGAGCGCCTCGACGGGGAGCGCGATCGCCAGGCCGACGACCATGATCGCGAGGTACGCGGGCACCGACAGGTCCCACCACCGGTGGAGCAGCCCCCAGGGTTCCTCGCCCCAGATCAGGCCGCCCGCACCCACGCCGCCCTGGACGGCGGTGACCCATCCGACGATCAACAGCACTTCGTTCTTCATGCCTCAACGGTCCCGCGCGCCGGGGTCGCACGCGTCGTGCTCACGACGGAACGGCGGGTCCGTCGAAAGATGCAGTTCCGCTCTCCCGACGTCGACCCTTGTCAGTATCCAGAATCCTGGTTACTGTCCAGGCGTGAACCGTTTTGACGAGCGCTTCCTCACCCGGAACGGCCTCGCCGCCCGACAGCTCGCCGTCCTGTTGCTCCACCAGGAGGCGGACGCCCGACTGCCGCGCGTGCGCGACTTCGCCGAGAAGCTGGGGTGCGGGAACGGCACCGTACAAGCGGCCCTCCAACTCCTGGAGGAGGCCGGTGCGATCGAGACGACCGCCCGCGGCCACCTCGGCACCTTCCTGGTGCGCTCGGACCGCGCCGCGCTCTGGCGCCTGTCCGGCCTCGGCACCCTGCTGGCCGCGATGCCGCTGCCGTACTCGCGGCGGTACGAGGGCCTGGCCACCGGGTTGCGCGGGGCCTTCGAGGCGGCCGGCGCGCCCTTCGCCATCACCTTCATGCGGGGCGCCGGCGCCCGGACCGCGGCGCTGCTCGAAGGCAAGGTGGACCTGGTGGTGCTCTCCCGGTTCGCCGCCGACCGACTGCTGGAGGACCACGCCGCCGGCTCCGTCGAGCTGGTGGCCGACTTCGGCCCCGCGACGTACGTCGGCGCCCACGGCGTCCTGCTGCGCGAGGGCGCGTCGCTGTCGGCGCCCGGGCTGCGGGTGGCGGTCGACCCGTCGTCGGACGACCAACGGATACTCACCGAGCGGGCGTTCGCCGGTCGCGACGACGTCCGGTGGGTGGAGTCCTCGTACATGCAACTGCGCGACCTGCTCGCGCAGGACCGGGCGGACGCGACCGTGTGGAACCTCGACGAGGTGGCGGGCCTGATCGGGCCGGGCGTCGAGGTGCTGCCGCTGGGGGACGAGGTCACCCGCGACCTGGCCCTGCGCAACTCCAGCGCCGCGCTCATCGGCCGTGCCGGCGGCGCGACGGCGCTGGACGCGGTGCGCGACCGGCTGGACCTGTCGCTGGTGACCTCCCGACAGGCCGAGGTGGTACGGGGCGAACGCCTGCCGTCCTACTGACGCCGCCCCGACCAACCGTCAAAGGCCGTATGGAACAGACCAACTGACGGGTCAAAAATACAGAATCCTGTTTACTGTCGAATGAGAGGCCGCATGGACGACCAACTCGCCCGCCGCATCGCCCTCTTCCGGGAAGGCGGTGCCGTACGGCCCGAGGTGGCCGACTTCGTCACCGTCGAGCTGGACACGCTCGCCGCCGAGGGCCGGACCGTCACCGAGGCCACCGCCGGCATGCTGACCAGCCATCTGATCATGGCGCTCACCCGGCTCCTGGACGGCGAGGCCATCGCCGCGTCCCCGACGGACGCGGCGGTCGCCGCCGAACTCGTCGACCACCCGGAGGCCGTGGGCCGCGCCCGGGCCGTCGCCGCCCGCGCCCACCGCGAACTGGGCGCGACCCTCCCCGACTCCGAGGTGAACTTCCTCGGCATGCACCTGGCCGTCCTCGCCGGCCGGCCCGCAGCAGTGCACGACACGGCAGCAACCGACAAGGAGCAGCAGTCATGAGCAGAATCCTCACCGGCGGCGTCGGCAAGGTCGAAGTCGCCGACACGGTCAAGCAGCTCGCGCTGGACGGCGTCGAGGTCACCGTCTCCAGCGACATGGACGCGGCGATGAAGCTCCGCGCCGGCCAGGCCGACTACTACCTCGGCACCTGCCACACCGGCGCCGGCGCGTCCCTCGGCGTCCTCGTCGGGCTGCTGGGCAAGGACGCCTGTCACACCTTCGGCCGCTCCGTCCCGGGCGTCGACCAGGTGGTCGCGCTGCTCGACGACGGCAAGAAGGTCTTCGGCTTCGCGCTCGACCAGATCGACGCCGTCACCCCCGTGCTCACCCGCGCGATCGCCGCGCGCGCGGCGTAGCCCGCCGACGACGCGGTCTCGCCGTGCGGCGCGTTGTGTTGTCTCACCTGCGGGCCGCCTGTGCTGCTCGAACAGGTCCGCCCCCTACGCCCGGAGAGGACCTGGGGGAACCCAGCGCCCCTGACGTATCCGCCGTACCCCTGGAGGAGCGTTGGTCCCTACAGACGCACTGTGGTTACTCGCGCAGTTCCTCGCGCCCCTGACATACCCGCCGTAACCCGGAGGAGCGTTGGTCCCTGCAGGAGCACTGTGGCTGTTCGCGCAGTTCCTCCCCCTGTGCCCTGCGGGCACGGGGGCACCCCCACCTACGCCCAAGGGACGTGGGGGGGGACCCCAGCGCCCCTAAAACACCTGCCCCGCAGGTGACCACAAGGGGAGCGAAACAGGGGCGCGGGGAACTGCGCGACAAGCCACAGACGGCCCGCAGAGACCAACGCTGCCGCGGAGCAACGGCGGATACGTCACACGCGCCGCACCCGCAACGGCGGGACACCGCGCCGCACCCGCACCCGCGGGACACCGCAACCGCACGCGCAGCACCCGCACGAAGGAGTGACCCGTGAGCACCATCCTCGCCGCCGCCCCGGCGAACGCCGGCAGCCTGGACTTCTCGCTGGCGCAGCAGTTGACCGTCATCGCGCTGTGTGCGCTGACCGCCTTCATCTCCCATCTGGCCCTCGCCGTCTTCAACGACGGCGTGCGTCCCTTCCTCCTCGACTTCATCCAGGGGCGCACCACCCGCAGCGCCACCACCGCCGTCTCCTTCGGGCTCTCCGCCGGCTTCATCTTCGGCCTGGGCGCCCCGATGGCCCTGTCCACCGGGGTGCTCAACCCCTGGCTGCTCTTCCTGCCCACGGACATCCTCGGTCTGCTGTCGCCGAAGAAGTGGCTCGCGCCGATCCTGGGCGGCGCGTGGGGCGCGGTCGTCGTCTTCGGGCTGAACGGCGCGAACGACGTCGCGGGCGACCTGCCGGTGGACTTCCTCACGGCGATGCAGCAGATGTCGACGCCGATCCTGTTCCTCTTCACGCTCTTCCCGGTGCTGGCGATCACCAAGCAGTTCGGGCGCGGGTGGGGCGCGGTCGCCGGCGTCGTCGAACTCGCCCTCGTCGTGCTGACGATGAAGGTCTGGCCGAACATGTTCGCCGGGGCGCTGGCGATGGCGGTCGGCGTGCTGATGCTGATCGCGCTCGCCGTCTCCAAGGACCTCAAGCAGCGCAAGCTCGACAAGGAAGCGTCCGCCCACACCCCGCCCGTCGACCCGGCGGTCGCCGCCGACGACCCGATGGCGTCCCTCTTCAGCGCCAGCGCGGCCCGGCTCCGCCGCCATCTGCCGCTGTTCATGCTGTTGGGCGCGGGCGTCGCCGTCCTCGCGCAGAGCCACATATTCGGCGGCGGCGAGGCCACCAGCTTCCTGATCGCCAAGGGCGACTACGCGGAGGCGGCACAGGTCGACTTCTACCGGGTGTTCGGCTTCATCCCGCTGATCGCGACGACGGCGCTGGCGTCCGGGGCGTACGGCATCGCCGGGTTCACCTTCGTGTACCCCATCGGCTACCTGATGCCGAACCCGTACGTCGCAGCGCTCGCCGGCGCCGCGGTCTTCGCGGTCGAGGTGCTGGCGCTGTCGTACATCGGCCGGCTGCTCGGCCGGCTGCCGACGGTGCGGGACTCCTCCGAGCACCTGCGGAGCGCGATCACCGACACGCTCCAACTCGCGATCCTCTTCGGCTCGTTGATGGCCGCGAACGCCATGGGCGGCGGCCTCGGGATCCTCGTCGTCGGCGGGCTGTACCTGCTGAACGAGGCGATGGGGCGGCCGGTGGTGCGGATGGCCGCGGCGCCCGCCGCGGTACTGGTCGGCGGGGTGGTGCTGAACGTCCTGTACTGGCTGGACCTGTTCACCCCGATCAAGAGCTGACGGACGGCCGGCGCGCGCCCCCGCCGGCGCGCGCCGCCCCCGTCCCAGCGGAAGCGGAACAGGAAGGACCCCCGCCCATGCGGCCCCCACCACGAACCGAGCGGCCCGCGCTCCTCCCCCACCTCCAGACCGTCACCGGCCCGCTCCCCCACCACGCGGTCACCGGCCCCGTGCTCCCCCACGAACACCTCGTCCTCGACCTCGACCTGGCCGGCGACCGCGCCGCCGTCCTCGACGCCGAGCACCACGGCCCGGCCGTCGTCACCGAACTCGCCCACCTGCGCGACGAGTACGGCCTCGGCCTGGTCGTCGAGCTGACCTGCCGCGGCATGGGCCGGGACGCCGCCGCCCTGGCCCGCATCTCGCGCGCCGCCGGCGTCCCCGTCGTCGCGGCCACCGGCTGGTACTACGAGCCCTTCCACACCCCCGACGTCGTCGCCAGCAGCGTGGAGCACCTGACCGGCGTCCTCGTGCGGGAGATCTCCGAAGGGATCGCCGGCACCGGCGTGCGCCCCGGCGTGATCGGCGAGGTCGGCAGCCACGGCGAGCGCCCCAGCGAGCCGGAGGCCCGAGTGCTGCGCGCCGCGGCCCGCGCCGCCGTCACCACCGGCCTGTCGGTGGCCACCCACGCCCACCTCGGGCGCGGCGGCCCGGCGCAGCTCGACGTCCTCACCCGCGAGGGCCTGCCGCCGGAGCGGATCAGCATCGGGCACCAGGACCTGCTGGACGACCCGCGCACGCACCGGGAGTTGGCGGCCGGCGGTGCGTACGTCGCCTTCGACACCGTCGGCAAGGAGGGCTACCAGCCGGACGCGACCCGGCTGCGCCTGCTGCTCGCCCTGCTGGAGGCCGGCCACGCCGACCGGGCGCTGCTGAGCTGCGACGTCTCCCGCCACGGCTATCTGCGCACCGCGGGCGGCCGGGGTTACGGCCACCTCTTCGCCGGCTTCCTGCCGGCGCTGCGGGCCGCCGGCGCCGACGACGACCTGCTGGACCTGCTGCTGCGCCGCAACCCCGTGCGCTTCCTCACGGGCGGCGCCGAGCCCCCGCCGAGGCCGTACGACGTCGAGTCCCCGCCCGGACGGTACGGCGACGCCCCACTCCCCACGGAGACCACCCCATGACCACCACCCCCACCCTCCCCCGTACCCACCCGCTGCCGACCGTCGCGCTGCCCGACGCCGTCCAGCGCCAGTTCCGACTGCTGGAGTGCACCGCCGCCCACTTCCGGGGCACGGAGCTGTTCCGCACGGACGCCGGCGTCGTGCCCGGCCTCGGCCGGCCGCGGACCACCGCCCGCGTCGAGGCCGTCCTCGCGGACTTCTTCGGCGCCGAGGACGCCGCCCTGGTGCAGGGCGCCGGCACCGGCGCCATCCGCGCCGTGCTCCAGGCCGCCGACGCGGGCGCCGGGCCGCTGCTGATCCACCGCGCGCCCGTCTACCGCACCACCGCCGTCACGCTGCGCGCCCTGCGCGTCGAGACCGTCGAGGTGGACTTCAACGATCCGGCCGCGCTCGGCGCCGCGCTCGCCACCGGCCGGTTCCGCTGGGCGTACGTCCAGCACACCCGGCAGCGGCTGACCGACTCGTACGACCCCGCCGAAGTCATCGCCGCCTGTGCCGCGGCCGGGGTCCGCACGGTCGTGGACGACAACTACGCCGTGCTGCGCGTGCCGGCCTGCGGCGTCGAACTCGGCGCCGACGCCTCCGCGTTCTCCCTCTTCAAGCTGCACGGCCCGGAAGGCGTCGGGATCGTCGTCGGCGCCCGCGACCTGGTGAAGCGCGTCCGTGACGACAACTACTCCGGCGGCGGCCAGGTCCAGGGCCACCAGGCGCTGGACGCCCTGCGGGCGCTGACCCACGTGCCCGTCATGTGGGCCATCCAGTCGCAGGTCGGCACCGAGGTCGCCGAACGCCTCGCGGCCGGCGAGGTCCCCGGCGTCGCCGAGGTCCGGATCGCGAACGTGCAGGACCGCTGCCTGCTGGTGCGCCTGGACCGGCCGGTGGCGCGCGAACTACCCGATGCCGCAGCGCCGTTGGGCGCCGCGCCCCATCCCGTCGGCTCCAACTCCCGCTACGAGATCGCCCCGCTGGTGTACCGGATGTCCAGCTCCACCCTGGACGACGCGCCCGAGCTCGCCGACTGGACCGTGCGCGTGAACCCCATGCGCGCGGGCGCGGACCAGGTGATCGACCTGCTGCGCCGCGCCGTCGGCCGACTGTCCGACCCCCCGCACTCCAAGGACTGACCCGTGTTCCTCGACACCGTCATCGCCCGCAACCCCGAGCTGGTCGACGTAGCGGCCGCCCTCCACGAACGGGGCGCGATCCCGCCCGACACCTACGTCGTCGACCGCGACGCCGTCGAAGCGAACGCCGCGCTGCTGGCCGCCGAGGCGGAGCGGCTCGACCTGACCCTCTGGTTCGTCGTCAAGCAGCTCGGCCGCAACCCGGAGCTGATCCGCGCCGTCGCCGACCACATCCCCGCGTACGCCGCCATCGACACCGGCGAGGCCCGCACCCTGCACGCCACCGGCGCCGCCCGCCCCGGCAACCTCGGTCACCTGGTGCAGATCCCGCGCCGCGCCCTGCCCGAACTCCTGGCCTGGCGCCCGGAGGCGGTCACCGTGTACGACGCGGCCAACGCCCGCGCCGTGTCGGAAGCGGCCGCGGACCTCGGGCTCGTCCAGGACGTCCTCGTCCGCATCGAGAGCGCGCCCGGCGCCGGCTACCCCGGACAGGACGGCGGCGTGCCGCTCGACGGCTTGGCCGCCTTCGCGCACGCGGTGGAGGCCCTGCCCGGCGTGCGCATCGCGGGCGTCACCGCCTTCCCCTGCCTGCTGTGCGACCCGACGACCGGCGCCCCGCGCCCCACCCCCAATCTGACCCTCGCCGTCCGGGCCCGGCAGGCGCTGGCCGCCCGCGGCCACCACGGGCTGAAGCTCAGCGCCCCCAGCGCCACGTCCGTCGCCGCCCTGCCGCTGCTCGCCGAACACGGCGTCACGCACGCCGAACCGGGCCATGCCCTGACCGGCACCACCCCGCTGCACGCCGTCGATCCGCACCAGCCGGAGAAGCCGGCGTACGTGTACGTCACCGAGGTCGCCCACACCCTCGCCGACGGCCGCCCCGCGGTCTTCGGCGGCGGCTTCTACCCGCGGGCCCGCATCGACAGCGCGCTGCTGCCGCGCACCGGCCAACGGCTGCCGGTCGCCGACGCACCCGCCGAGAACATCGACTACTACCGGCTGCTGGACGCTCCGCCGCCCGGCGCGCCCGCGCCGCGGATCGGCGACACCGCGGTGCTCTCCTTCCGCACCCAGATCTTCGTCACCCGCTCCACGGTCGCCGTCGTCGCCGGCCTGTCGTCCGGCACACCGCGCCTGACCGGCCTGTACGACGCGCAGGGCCGCGCCCTGGAGCCGGCATGAGCGCCCGTGCCGGCCGTACGGTCATCGTGCTGGTCGTCGACGGCTTCGGCATCGGCGCGATGCCGGACGCCGGCGCCCTGCGCCCCGGCGACGTCCACGCCGACACCTGCGGCCACGTCCTGGACTCCCGCCCGCTGCGGCTGCCGGCGTTCGGCGCGCTCGGCCTCGGGCTGCTGTGCCCGCACCCCTCGCTGACGTCGGCCGCCCCGCTCGGCGTCCGCGCGGGCCGCGTGGCCCTGGGCTACGCCGGCGCCGACACGTACGCCGGTCACCAGACCATGATGGGCGCGGACTTCGGCCGCGTCGTGCTCGCCCGGCTCGCGGACCACGTGCCGCAGGTCACCGCGGCGCTCACGGCCGCCGGCCACGAGGTCACCGAGCCCCGCCCCGGCGTCCTCCTCGTCGACGGCCGCGTCCTGGTCCACGACAACCTGGAAGCGGACCCGGGCGTGAACTGGAACGCGTCCGGCCGGCTCGCGGACGTCTCCTTCGACGGCGTGCTGTCCGTGGCCCGTACGGTGCGCGCGATCGCCCCCGTCGCCCGGGTCATCGCCGTCGCCGGCCACTCCGCCTCGCCGCTCACCGCGTACGTACGTCCCGGTGACGGCGGCACCGTCGGCCTGGACACCCCCGCGTCCGGCCTCTACCGCGGCGACGACCTCGCCGTGCGCCACCTCGGCGCCCCCCTCGACCACACCCGCCAACTACCCGACGTGGCCGCCCGCGCGGGCGTCCCCGTCACCCTGATCGGCAAGGCCGCGGACATCCTCGCCTGCGACGCGGCCGTACGGCGCCCCGCGGTGGCGACCGCCGACGTCCTCGCCCACACGGCGAAGGCCGCCCGTGAAGGCGGCCTCATCGTCACCAACGTCCAGGAGACCGACCTCGCCGGCCACCAACAGGACACCGCCCGCTACGCCCGCCTCCTCGAACAGATCGACGCGGGCCTCGCCGAACTGATCCCGATGCTGTCCCCCGGCGACCGGCTGATCGTCACCGGCGACCACGGCAACGACCCCACGATCGGCCACGCGTACCACACGCGCGAGTACGTTCCCGTCCTCGTCCACGCCCCCGAGTCCCGCGAGGTCGAACTCCTCCCGGACGCACCGTCGCTGGCGGACGTGGGCGCAACGGCAGCGGTCGCCCTCGGCCTAAACCCGGATGCCCTGGCCGCGGGCCGCGCGCTGTGAGGGCGCGTGCGAGTCTGCGCCCGCCACCAGGGCCGAAGCACCCCGGCCGGCCCGATGAGGCTCCACATCGCCTCAGGCGGCTAGGTTCCATGCCGTGAACGAGCACCAGGCGAAGATGGCCCACCCTCGGATGGCAGCCGGCGTCCTCTTCTTCGACGACGTCGATCGTGTCCTACTCGTCGAACCTTCCTACAAGGACTACCGCGACATTCCAGGTGGATATGTCGAAAAAGGCGAATCGCCCCTGCAAGCCTGCGTGCGCGAGGTCCAAGAGGAACTGGGCATCGAGCCCCACATCGGCCGCCTGCTCGTCGTGGACTGGGCACCGAATCCGGGCGAGGGAGACAAGGTCCTCTACCTCTTCGACGGCGGCCTCCTCAGCACAGACCGCCGCCAGCAGATCACGCTGCAAGCCGACGAACTCCGCAGCTACGACTTCCACCCGGCCGAACGGCTGCCAGAGCTCACCATCCCCCGTCTCGCGCGCCGCATCACCGCCGGCATCCAGGCCCGTGCGAGTGGCGTGACCGTCTACCTGGAGCACGGCAACTCTCCAGAAGCAGGTTCATAGGCAGCCGCAGCCGTCTCCCGTCACGTGCCGCATCGCTCACGGACCCGCCGTGGCGTCACGCGGCGCGCCAGTACGTGCACCCGTCCCGGTGCCGCCGCAGCTTCCCGGCCTCCACCAGGTCCCGCCGCAGCAGCGCGTAGTCGTCGTACACGGCCGACAGCCGCTCGTTGACCTCCGGTTCGCCGTACTCGGCGTCCGCCTCGAACAGCGTCTCTGCGAGGTGCGTCAGCAACTGCTCCCGCCGGGCCGCCTTCCGCGGCATGGTGACCAGCCGCCCGCCGGAGAACAGGTCCTGCACGTCGCGTCGTCGTGGTGTCTCGTCCATCCGGCGACCCTCCCCCGCCCGCGGCGGTCAGGGCAACGCGTTTTCGGAGCCGCCCGCCCGTCGGCCGGGCGGCTCCGCCCTCACCTCAGGGAAGGACCCGCACCGACTGCGGCCCTCCGCCGTAGGCCAACGCACGGCCCGGCGCCAGGTCAGTGACCCGGGTGTTGCAGTTCGTACCGAGGTACACGCGCACCGTCTTGTTCGTCTCGTTGGACACCAGGCTGGCCCGGATCTGGAGGGTGAGGCAGACGTTGTCGGGCGGGTTGTCGATCCGGAACTCGTCACCGGCGAGGTTGAAGTAGCGAATCGCTCCGGTGGCGGCCTCAGCGCTGCCGGACAGTCCGGTGACCAACACGGCGGCCATGCCGACGGCGAGTCCGACCTTGCGCAGGCGGGCGAGTACGGGCATGGGAAGACCCCTTTCCTTCGCGGGAGCCCCGCGACGTGGCGCGGGCGCCTTGTCCGCAGAGTCCTCCCGCCCCGGCCACCCCCAGAAGTGGTGCGGCACGCGATTACCTCGGGTGGGTGAAGTAGTCACGCAATCGCATTTCCCCGCATGCGCCCCACGCCACGGCGCGCGTGCGACGCGGAGCGGCGCGCAGCCGCCGCGCGGGGTCAGGCCAGCTGGCGCCCACTTACATCGTCGAGTTGCTGTCACAGGCCCCCGCTCGGCTGGCTGTGCGACGCTCCGTGGGTAGGGTCCCGAGCATGCATCCCGTTCACCGCACCGGACCGCGCCTCGCCCTTCGTGAGCTCGAACCCGGCGATGTGGACGGGGTGTTCGCGATCTACGGCAGCCCCGAGGCCACCCACCACCTCAGTTTCGAGCCCCGTACCCACGACCAGGTCGCGGCGATCGTGGCGCGGTCCATCACGTCGGCCCTCGCGGACCCGCGCTCCGAGTACGCACTGGCCGTCGTCGAACGGGAGGGCGGCGGGCTCGTCGGCTTCGGACGGCTCGCCACCGACCCGCACCAGCAGCGCGCCGCCACCTTCGGCTTCGCGCTTCGTCCGGACGTCTGGGGCAGGGGATACGGGGTCGAGACCGTACGGCTTCTCCTCGGCATCGGGTTCGACGAATTGGGGCTGCACCGGGTCTGGGGTGCCCGTTCACCACTGAACGAAGCGTCCGCCGCGACCATGGCCGCCGCCGGGATGGTGGAGGAGGGTCGGATCCGCGAGCACGTCCACAAGGCCGGTAGCTGGCGGGACTCCGTCGTCCACGCCATGCTCGACCGCGAGTGGCGGGCCACGGGTCGGATGCGGTGAGCGCGGCCGGGTCTACACCGGGGGTACGCCGGGGGTGGGTGCCGGTGCCGGTCGTGGTGGGTGTGGTCCCGGGTCCGGTGGCATCTGTGGGGTCGGCTTCCCGTGCTTGCCCGCTTCCAGCCGACGTTCGGTGAGGCCGTAGACCCCAAGCGGCGGGAACAGTTCAACGCGTACTGGATTGCCCTCGGTGGCGCAGGTGTCGCACAACAGGTCGCGAACGCCAGCCGCGCTGCGGATCACGGTGACGGGTTGCCGCCAGCACGCCTCGCACGTCGTGACGTCGGACGCGGTCAGCTTGGCGGCGCTGACGGGGATCAGGGTCCACATGCCGTTCTCCTCCGAGTGGGAGGCCCCGGCCCTGTCGCGGGGGATCGGAAGTCAGGGCCGGGGCCGGTGGGACCCGTGTGCCAGCGCGATGGCCCCTTGCCCGGGGCGCCGGCACACGGAGATCAAGCGCTGTGCCGCGGCTTGCGCGAGGTGTACATGAGCAGCGTCCTGACGTACTCCGCCAAGAGCAGCAGTTCCTCATCGATCCGAATGCCAGGCTCGACCCCGCCCGCGGCCTTCCGCGCACTCGCAACACAGGTCAGCACGTGCTGCCCGTACCACTCCCCGCTCAGGCTGCGCCCGTACTCCTCGGCAGGCTCGGCCAGCATCGTGATGTGGGCCCGCAACCGATCCCGGAGCGCATCAACAGCAGCGTTCGGCGGCTGAGTCAGGCACACCGCGCCCGCGAGACGCACGTCCCGGGTCACGTCCACCAAGCTCACACGCGGGCTCACCGAGTCCCCCGCGCACAGCGCGGGCAGGAACACGGAGGGAACTTCATCGGCTCAGCCGGCACGTCCTTCGCCGCGACGACACTGACCTCCCGCTCCACCGGCCACCGCGTCCCATCCGCACCGACGCGGTACACCCGCATCGTCATCGCGGGCGCAGACGTCACTTGCGGCTGCTGACGCAGGGCGCCTTCCTGCGGGTACTGCTCGTGATCGGCCATGCTCTACCCCACGCTCGTCGTCGACTGGGCCGACAGCAAGCGTGAGGTAGGTGGAGGACGACCAGGGGCACAGTTTGTGCCCCCTCGCTCAGGCAGCCAAGAGACCTAGTTTCACCGCGAGTTCGGCGGCCCGTTGACGTCGCTGTGGGACCTTGCTCTCGGACTCTTCCAGAACGATCATCTTGGCGTAGCCGTTGTACCGGATCGTCTCGGACGCAGCTTCGTGGGCTTGGGACAGGGTCGCCAAAGCTACGTCCGGCTGGCCGTCCAGGTGGTACGCGCGGGCCTCCTCGATGCGGTGGCGGGCGCGGCGCGGGCGGGAGCGGATGGTCGTCGCGTCCGACGCCGCCGACTGTCGTACCGACTCACCGCCGTGCCGCAGTTCGACCGCGACCGTCACCGCGTGCGCGCCCATGATCGCGCGGCCGAAGCTCGTGACCGGGTGGAAGTACTCGGACGGGAGGCGGTCAGCGAGCCTGCCCGCCTCGTCCCAGTACCGCCACGCGGTCCCGGTGTCCGCCCGCCGCGCCGCCGTGTACCCCGCCTCGAACGTCAAGGCACCGGTGATCGCCACCACGTCGTCAGACGCGTCCGGCAACATCGGCTTCAGATAGGCCAACGCCGCCGAAGTGACCGCGTCGGCGGCATCGAAGTGCCCGGGCCCGGCGTCCCGGTGGGCCTGGGCCGACAGCCACGCCGTGACGCCGATGGTGTGGGGGTCCTCCGACTCCTGGGCCGCGACCATGCCGCGCTCGGCGACCCGCCACAGCAAGGAAGCATCCGGCTGGTAGGCGATGAAGAACTGCGAGAGCGAGTAGACCTCGGCGAGGACCGCCTGCGCTGCGCGGCGTCGCGTGCCCGTCTCCGCTTGCAGCACCGCGAGTTGCGCGTCCCGAATCAGCTCCGGCAACAGCTCCCCCACCACCTCCCGGTGCTTCGGCGAGGAATGCCGGGCCGTCCAAGCCCGCGACAACCGAGCCGACAAGTGCTCCGTCGACGGGGCCTCCCGCTCGCTGGTGAGCGTGAGCGCATCGACGGCCGCCCGCACCGCACCCAGCCGCGGATGACCGGGGCCGGCGAAGAGGGCAACCGGCATGGACTGGTCCCCTGTCAGGTCAGAAAGATCGCGGACCCGAAGCACCTCGGCGATCCTCAGCATCGTGGCCAGCTTCGGCGTCTGCAACCGACCGGTCTCCAGCCCCTTCACCCAGGACCCGGACCGCCCCACCAAGCCACCGAGCTGGTCCCGAGTCACACCCCGACGGGTGCGCAGGATCTGAAGCCGCTGCCCGAAAGCAAGCGGGTCCGAATACGGGTCAGGGGTAGCGTTCGACATGGCCTTGCCCCTCTCAATCGGCTAGTCATCGCCAGGGTAGGGCGCGGGGCGGCACTCGTGTGAGTGCAGCGACACCGAGCGACTGCCCGACACGGCATGAGGCTGCCCGTGCGTGGTCGGATGGACGTATGACGAAGACGTTGTACCTGTTCGGGTCCGCCGCGCCGCCCGTCTTCCAGGCCGCTGAGGTCATCCGGTCCGCGCAGGCACGCGGGTGGGACGTCTGCCTCGGATTGACGCCGACAGCCGCGGACTGGCTCCGCGACGAGCTACCGGCGCTGGAGGAACGGACCGGGCACCCGGTGCGGTCCCGCTACAAGCGGCCCGGAGAGCCCGACGTCTGGCCGAAGGCCGACGCGATCCTCTTCGCACCCGTCACCGCGAACTCGCTCAACAGTTGGGCGCTGTGCCTCACCGGCACCTTCGTCATCGGAGTGGTCGCCGAAGGCATCGGGAAAGGCATCCCCATCGTCGCAATGCCATGCGTGAACAGCGCGTACGCCGCACACCCCAGAGTGGACCAGAGCATCACCGAACTCCGCGACATGGGCGTGACCGTGCTCTACGGCGACGGCGGCTTCACCCCCAACGCACCGGGCGAACGCCGCCCGTACCCCTGGGACACCGCCCTGACCGCCGTCGAAGCGGCGACGGCCACGGCGTAGGAGGCCCGCCAGCTCGCGGATCGATACGGTGATCTCGACGCTGGCTCTTACGAGGAGCGACGTGGATCGACGGAGCGCAGCGCACGGTCTGAGAGGAGCGCCCACGTGATCAGGAAAGCTGAGCACGTCCGTCGAACGGGCTGGTGGACGGCCGGTATCCGGGACCCGAAAGGGACGTCTTCGCCAGTTGCTCGGGTCGAAGCCGTGGACCTTCGGGTTGGCGGCATCAGCTCCGGCCAGAGCGCTGGAGCATCAGCCGGTAGTGCTCGGGGTCGGCGAAGATGATCTCCTTGGCGCGCTGGTGATCGTCCTGAAGGGCGTCCGGATAGTCAGCGGACTCCAGCGAGATCCAGAGGGAGAGATCCTGGCGGGTCTCGGGATCCTCGCAGCCCAGGAACGCAGCCAGGACCGCGTTCCGATACGCGGCTCGCAGGTCGGACAGCGCGTCAAGGGTGGCCTTGCTCTCCGGAGTGGGTATCCCGTTCGCCAAGTCGTCCCTGGACGCGTACTGCAGCCCTGGGCCGGAGAAGTACCAGGCCATGGTCGCCCCGACCTTCTGGGCGTTCGAGCCGGCGCGAACGTGGTGGATGATCCGTTCCTGCGTCCAGCGATGCCCGAGGAACTCGACCAGGGGGCGGATCAACTGCTTGATCCCGCTTCGACATTGATCATGTACGGCAGCATCGATCAACCGGTCGGCGTGTTGGCGCGTGAGGTCGGGGGCTTCCTCGGCTGCCCGTCCGATCTCCCAGCGCTTGACCTCGCAGCGATGATGCGGATGCTCATCCACCATCCGCTCCGGAAGGACCCAGGACGGGCTGAAGAGCTCCAGCAAGTCGTCGAGGAGCGGTTCGAAGGCGGCTTCCCGTCCATCGCGATCCGGGATCATCTCAAGCACCATGCCCAACTCCCTGAAGAACGCTCGCTGCCGCCCGCCGGCAGCGTCAGGGTAACGCCGCTGGCGCCAACGGCGGCCGGAAGCCGTTCCAGCGTCCGGGGAGAAGGGTGCTGCTCCGGCGCTCGGACACCCAGCTCGCGCAAGGCAACGAGCACGGGCCGCACGTCGTCGTGGAGGTCGGCCTCCCCGATGGCCCCCGGTCAGCCGCCCTCCGGCAAGACCAGCAGCTCCGCCAGCAGCAACGCTGGCGGAGCATCGGCACTCGTCGGGCGCCCGACGAACGCCCCGTCACCCGGTCGTCAGAGCCGCGGCGAACCCGTGAGCGCCCACGTGTACCCGCCCGCGCCGTCCGCGTCCAGGTCGTAGAGGACCTTCCCGTCGGCGCTGAGGCCCTTCTGGTTCTCGGTCTTGTGGATCTTCGTCTGGCACTGGATCCGCCCGTAGCTGAGCCGGTTGATCTCCGCAGTCATGTCGCACAGGGAGACCAGGACGTCCTTGTCGTTGCGCTCCAGCCGGACCTGGATGTCGAAGTTGTCGAACTTCCGCACCCCGCCGCCGTCGGTCCAGCCCCCGTCCGCGCTCACGAGCCAACCGCCGGTGCGGGGCACCACGCACAGCTTGATGCGCACGTCCGTGTTGTACCCGGAGGTGGCGAACTCCTTCTTCTGCGTCGGGGAGCACGCGTTGATCGGCGTCCCCGCAGTCCCCGCAGGCTGCGCCGCCGTCGCCGGGTTGCCCGCGACCAGGATTCCACCGGCGGCCAGCGCCGTGACGAGCATGCCCCTGGACAGAGCGGTAACCGTCTTCTTCACGTGAGTCCCCGTGTTCCTTCGGGATCCCGCGCGCCGAAGCGCACGGAACGAGCTGATGGTACGGCCGGACCGCTCAAGGGCGACCCGACCGGTCAGCGACGCTATGCAGTGCCCGAACCCGTCACCACCAGGCACGACGCCCAACTCCGACGGGCGGAGGACGCACGCTGCTCAGCAGCGAAGAGGACACCGGACACGCGAAGGGGGCCGGTCGACGCGAAGTCACCGGCCCCCTTCAAAAGCCCGACCGCTACCCGGTCACCAGCTTGCGCACCCGCTCCGCGCCCACGGCCAACAGCAGCGTCGGCAGGCGCGGGCCCGTCTCGCGCGTCACCAGCAGCCGGTACAGCAGCGCGAAGAACTGGCGCTGGGCCACCTTCAGCTCCGGCGTCGGCTTCGCCTCCGGCTCCAGGCCCGCCATCACCTTCGGGACGCCGTACACCAGCGTCGTCAGGCCCTCCAGGGACCAATGCGTGTCCAGGCCCTCCAGGAGGAGGCGCAGGGACTCGCGGGCCTCGTCGTCCAGGGACGACAGCAGCTCCGCGTCCGGCTCGTCGCGGACGACGGTGCGCGCGTCCGCCGGGACCTGCGTGGTGATCCAGTTCTCCGCGCGGTCCAGCCGCGGCCGGACCTCGTCCAGCGAGTCGACCGGGTTCGCCGGGTCCAGCTCGCTGAGGATGCGGATGGTCTGCTCGTCGTGACCGCCGGTGATGTCGACGACGGACGCCAGCGTCCGGTACGGCATCGGCCGCGGCGTGGACGGCAGCTCACCGGCCGCGGTGCGCACCGCGCGCCCGTACGCCGCCGCGTCCGCCGGCAGCACGGACCCGTCGGCCACCTTCGCGCCGAGCTTGTCCCACTCGTCGTACAGCCGCTGGATCTCCTGGTCGAAGGCGATCTTGAACGCCTGGTTCGGCCGGCGCCGCGCGTACAGCCAGCGCAGCAGCGGCGCCTCCATGATCTTCAGTGCGTCGCCCGGGGTCGGCACGCCGCCCTTGGAGGACGACATCTTCGCCATGCCGCTGATGCCCACGAAGGCGTACATCGGGCCGATGGGCCGCTCGCCGCCGAAGATCGGGCAGATGAACTCGCCCACCTGGAAGGAGGACCCGGGTGAGGAGTGGTCGACGCCGGAGGGCTCGAAGACGACGCCCTCGTACGCCCAGCGCATCGGCCAGTCGACCTTCCACACCAGCTTGCCGCGGTCGAACTCGCTCAGCCGCACCGTTTCGGCGAAGCCGCACGCGCCGCACCGGTACGTCAGTTCGGTGGTCTCGTCGTCGTACCCGGTGACCACGGTCAGGTCGCGCCCGCAGCCGCCGCAGTACGGCTTGTACGGGAAGTAGCCGGCCGAGCCCGTTCCGTCGTCCTCGGCGGCGGCGCCGGAGCCCTCCGCCGCCTCCAGCTCCGCCTCGTCGACCGGCTTCTGCGACTGCTTCTGCTTCGCGGGCGCCTTCTTCGTGCGGTAGCGGCCGAGGATCTCGTCGATGTCGGCGCGGTGCTTCATCGCGTGCAGCACCTGCTGGCGGTAGGCGCCGGAGGTGTACATCTCGGTCTGGCTGATGCCCTCGAACTCGACGCCCAGCTCCGCCAGGGACTCGACGAGCGCCGCCTTGAAGTGCTCGGCCCAGTTCGGGTACGGGGAGCCCTCGGGCGCCGGCACCGACGTCAGCGGGCGGCCGATGTGCTCGGCCCACGCCTCCGGGTCGACGCCGGGCACGCCGGCGGGCACCTTGCGGTAGCGGTCGTAGTCGTCCCAGGAGATCAGGTGCCGCACCTCGTACCCGCGGCGCCGGATCTCGTCCGCGACCAGGTGCGGGGTCATGACCTCGCGGAGATTGCCCAGGTGGACGGGGCCGGATGGGGAGATGCCGGACGCGACGACGATTCGTTTGCCCGGCGCACGCCGCTCCGACTCCGCGATGACCTCGTCTGCGAAACGGGAGACCCAGTCGGTCTCGGTGCTGCTCTGAGCCACGGTCGGCACGTCCTTCTTCCTCGTTCGGATCACACCATTGTCCCAGACGGAAGGTCCCGCTCCGGGGTTGCCTGTCGCAAGCCGTTAACGCACCCCGTCACGGAGCACCGGTTAACCGGCGGAAAGGGCGCCCCTGCCCGTGGGACACTTGACGACCGGAACACCATCCGCCCGATTCCACTCCGCCCGAATCCCAGAAACGGCAATTCCATGGCCTCGGTCCCCTCCCTCGCGTCGAATGTGCAGCAGCGCCTCGCGGACGCCCTCACGGCAGCCCTGCCGGGGGCCGGTTCCGCAGACCCGCTGCTGCGACGTAGCGACCGGGCCGACTTCCAGGCCAACGGGATCCTCGCGCTCGCCAAGCAGCTCAAGGGCAACCCGCGGGACCTGGCGATGCAGGTCGTGGCCGCGCTGCCGACGGACGGCAGCGACCTGCTGCGGGAGGTCGAGGTCTCCGGCCCCGGCTTCCTGAACGTCACCGTCTCGGACGCCGCGATCGTACGGACCCTGGCCGCGCGCGCCGCCGACGACCGGCTCGGCGTCCCGTACGCGTCCGCCGCGGGCACCACGGTGGTCGACTACGCGCAGCCGAACGTCGCCAAGGAGATGCACGTCGGCCACCTGCGCTCGGCCGTGATCGGCGCGGCGATGGTCGAGATCCTGGAGTTCACCGGCGAGCAGGTCGTCCGGCGCCACCACATCGGCGACTGGGGCACCCAGTTCGGCATGCTCATCCAGTACCTGCTGGAGCACCCGCACGAGCTGGACCACGAGCACGCCGAGGGCGAGCAGGCCGGCGAAGAGGCGATGTCCTCGCTGAACCGGCTGTACAAGGCGTCCCGGAAGCTCTTCGACGCCGACGAGGAGTTCAAGGCGCGCTCCCGGGACCGGGTCGTCGCCCTCCAGTCCGGTGACCCCGAGACCCTGGCGCTGTGGCAGCGGTTCGTCGACGAGTCGAAGATCTACTTCTACTCCGTCTTCGACAAGCTGGACATGGAGATCGAGGACCCCGACATCGTCGGCGAGTCCGGCTACAACGACATGCTGACGGAGACCTGCCGGATCCTGGAGGAGACCGGGGTCGCGGTCCGCTCGGAGGGCGCGCTGTGCGTCTTCTTCGACGACGTGAAGGGCCCGGACGGCAACCCGACCCCGCTGATCGTGCAGAAGGCGAACGGCGGCTTCGGCTACGCGGCGACCGACCTGTCCGCGATCCGCGACCGGGTGCAGAAGCTGGGCGCGTCCACCCTGCTGTACGTGGTCGACGCCCGCCAGGCGCTGCACTTCAAGATGGTCTTCGAGACGGCCCGCCGGGCCGGCTGGCTGAACGACGAGGTCACCGCGGTCCAGCTCGCCTTCGGCACGGTGCTGGGCGCCGACGGCAAGCCGTTCAAGACCCGGGAGGGCGAGACCGTCCGCCTGGTGGACCTGCTGGACGAGGCCGTCGAGCGCGCCACGGCCGTGGTGCGGGAGAAGGCGGAGAAGGTCGGGCTGAGCGAGCAGGAGATCGTCGAGAACGGCCGGTACGTCGGCATCGGCGCGATCAAGTACGCCGACCTGTCGACGTCCGCGGTGCGGGACTACAAGTTCGACCTGGACCAGATGGTCTCGCTGAACGGCGACACGTCCGTGTACCTCCAGTACGCGTACGCCCGGATCCGCTCCATCCTGCGCAAGGCGGGCGACGTCCGGCCGGTCGCGCACCCGGAGCTGGAGCTGCACCCGGCCGAGCGGGCGCTCGGGCTGCACCTTGACCAGTTCGGCGAGGTGATCGCGGAGGTGGCTGCGGAGTACGAGCCGCACAAGCTGGCGGCGTACTTGTACCAGCTCGCCTCGCACCTGACGACGTTCTACGACAAGTGCCAGGTGCTGAGCGCGGAGAACCCCGCGGAGCTGGTCGAGAACCGCCTCTTCCTGGTCGACCTGACCGGCCGCACCCTCCACCAGGGCATGGCCCTGCTGGGCATCCGCACCCCCGAGCGCCTCTAGGGACCGTGCCCCTGCGTGTCCGGCCGTAGCCGCGGTTTCCCCTGCGGGGTGCGTTGGTCTCTGCGGCCCGGTGGTGGGCTCGTCGCGCAGTTCCGCCCCCTACGCCGAGAGGGCGTGGGGGGACCCCAGCGCCCCAAAACCCCCTCGCCGTTTCCCTGCGGGAGTCATGACCACCGCGGCCCGGTGGGTGGCTGTCGCGCAGTTCCCCGCGCCCCTCAATACCTCCGCCTCGGCCCGCAGACAAAGGCGGAGGGCTCGCCGGGCTTGCGTGGGGCTACGCAGCCAGCGACCTGCCGTGAGGGGTGAACGCCGCTGTCGCGGCGTGGTGGGCGACGGTGCGGACGTCGTCGTCGCTGAGGCCCGCCTCGACCGCCGCCCGGTGGTACTCCGCGGACGTGCGCGTCGCGCTCACGGTCGGGTTGTCGGTGTTGACGGTGACCCGCACCCCGGACCTCAGGAGCAGCCGGACGGGGTGCTCGCGCAGGCTGCGCGCGGCCCGGGTGTGGACGTTGCTGGTGAGGGCGAGTTCGAGGGTGACGCCGTCCGCCGCGAGCTTCCGCATCAGCGCGGGGTCCTCGGCGGAACGGACTCCGTGGCCGATGCGGTCGGGGCGGAGCGTGTTCAGCGCGGCCCAGACGCTTTCCGGGCCGGCGGCCTCGCCCGCGTGGATGGTGACGTGCAGCCCCGCGTCGCGGGCGCGGGCGAACGCGGGGGCGAACAGGTCGGGCGGGTAGCCCGCTTCGTCACCGGCGAGGTCCACGCCGCAGAAGTGGTGTGCCCGGCCGAGGATGCTGTCCATCTGGCGCCCCGCGGAGTCCGGGCCCAGGTCGCGCATGAGGATTCCGATGAGCCCCACGGGCAGACCGAAGTCGGCGGCGGCCCTGCTCGCCGTCTCCGCCACCACGTCGATGACGTCGACGGGGTCGAGCCCGGTCTGGGAGTGGACGAACCACGGGCTGAAGCGGAGTTCGACGTAGTCGAGACCGTCGTTGAAGCAGTCCTCGACGGCCTGCCGGGTGATCAGCGCCCAGTCCTCCAGGGCGCGTGCGGTGGAGCAGGCGACGTCGATGTGCCGGAGGTAGTCCAGGAGACCGGCCGTTGCCGCGGGGTCGGTGACGACGACCTTGCCCAGCGGGTGCCGTTCGCCGGCGAGCCAGTGGTCGTGCCGGCGGGCGAGGTCCAGTGCGGTGGAGGGGCGGATGGAGCCCTCCAGGTGACGGTGCAGGTCGATCAGGGGCATGTGTCCTCTTGCCTTCCAAGAAGGTGGGGCTCGAAGCAGGTCGGTGTCGAAGCAGGCTGGTGTCGAAGCGCATGGAGCTCGAAGCGCGCGAGGCCGCGGGGTCCGCACTACGGGACCCGCGAGGGACGTCAGCGCCGTCCGCTCCGGACCGGGCCGCTCAACTGGTCCACCAGGTCGGCGGCGATGCGCTGCTCGATGTGCGTCGGGACGGACTGGACACCGGGGTCCAGGTCGCCGGTGACCACGGCGGCGAGGCTGCGCGCCTGGAGGGTGAGCCCCAGGTCCATGGCTTGGATGGGGTTGCCGTTCGCCGCGGTGAGGTTGAGCATCCGGCCGTCGTCCAGGAGGACGACCTCGCGGCCGTCGGCCAGCACGTGTCCGCGCCGCCGGGACGTGTCCCCGTACTCGACCGTGCGCAGCGTGCCGGCCGTCAGGGCGTCGCGGTCCAGTTCCCACGGGAAGTGGCCGACTCCCGCCAGGACGGCGCCGTCGGGCAGGGCGTCGAGTTCGGCGGCGCCGACCACCCCGGGGTGACCGGTCGCCATGAACACGACCTGGGCGTCGGAGACGACGTCGACGGACGGGCCCACGCGATGGCCGCTCATGACCGCGTGCAGGGCCCTGATGGGGTCGATCTCGCAGACCGCGACCCGGGCGCCCAGGTGGGCGAGGGTGTCGGCGACGCCCTTGCCGCACGGCCCGTAGCCGAACACGGCGGCGCGCACGCCCGGGATCATCAAGTTGGCCGCGTTCATCAGCCCCTGCACCACGGTCTGGCCGACCCCGAACTCGTTCTCCACCAGGAGTTTCAGCGCGGAGTCGTTGATCACCACGGTGGGTCTGCCGGTCTGGTCCGGACTCTGGCGCAGCCGCAGTCCGCCCGTCGTGGTCTCCTCGGTGCCGCCGGCGTATCCGGTGGGGGCGCCGGTCGCCGCGAGGGCCAGGGTCAGGTCGCCGCCGTTGTCGAGCGTCAGGTCGGGTTCGCACGCCAGGACGTCGGCGATGTTCCGGGCGTGGTCGGCTTCGTCGTCGCCGCGCCGGCCGAAGACGGCCACGCCGTCCGCGCGCAGGGCGTCGGCCACGTCGTCGTGGGTCGTTCCGGGCGAGCCGGTGAGCGAGATCCGGGTGCCGGCGCGGGCGAGCAGGGTCACCAGGGCAGCCGTCTTGGGCTCGATGTGCAGGCACATCGCCAACCGCTTGCCGGTGAGCACCGGCGCCAGTTCTTCGACGGCCCGAGCCGTCAACGGCATGTGCTTGATGGCCCAGTTGATGTCGGGGTGGGGCAGACGGAGATCCGCCCCGGGAGGGATTCCGGGCATGACGAAGGTCCTCGTTCTCGGGTGACAGCGGGCGCCTGGCCGACGGATGCCCGGCCCGGTGCGGGCGCAGGCGGAAGCGGCCGGCCACGGCGTGAAGGACGAGAGGGAGGGGGCCCGCTCAGCGGGCCCGGCTGCTGTCAGCCGTAGAAGTCACACCGGTAGGAGTGGTCGCCGAAGACCGGCACCACTACCTCGCTCCGATGAAGGGACATGCGGCCAAGGTAACCGGCGAGCGTGCCGGAGGGAAGGTCCGGACCGGGATCCCCGTACGGCAGCGTCTGGTCCTGGATCCCCTACGACGAGGCCCGGGCCGGGCTCCCCGTACGACGAGGCCCGGACCTGGATCCCGTACGACAAGGGCCCGGGCCTCCCGCACGGGGAGACCCGGGCCCGACGCGTGTCCGGGCTCAGCCCACCGGGCCGAGCTTCGTCCACGGGTTCTTCGGGTCGGCCGCGTCCGGCCGGTTGCCCTTCGTCCAGAACTTCGCCCGCCAGTAGGAGCCGCCGTACGAGACGACGGTACGGGTGGCTCCGCTCGGGTCGCCGGCGACGAGCTTGCTGCCGGCCGTGGCGGCGCTGTTCCTCGGTTCCAGGACGTGCCCGTTCGCGGCGAGCAGCCCGTGGGGCTTGCCGTCGGCGGGGATGCCGGCGACCGGCGCGCCCTTGTCGTCGGTGAACCGCCACGACTGGCCCGTACTGCCGTTGCAGTCCTTCACGGACAGCTCGGCGAGCCTGCTGTCGGCGCCCAGGCACTGGGCGCGTCCACCGCTGGCCGAGGTGATGGTGAAGCGGCCGGTGGCGCCGTCCGGGGCGATGTTCCACACCTGGTTCTTGTTGCCGTCCTGCGATCCGACCAGGTGGGAGGTGGTCCAGGTGCCGGGGCGGTCGAGCACCAGGGCGCTGTTGACGTCCTGGACCTTCCAGCCGCCGTCGACCTTCCACAGTTGGAAGGGCGCCCACGCCGGGTTGTAGGTGCGCGCCGCGTCCCACGCCTCCGCCTGGCAGGCGGGTCCGCCGCCGGCCGCCGGGGGCTCCACGACCTGGGTGCCCTTGCGGCGGTCCTGGGTGAGGCCGTACGTGGCGTCCCCGATCTTCATCGTGAAGTTCGCCGGCCCGGTGACCGGCAGGAAGTACTTGAGCCCGATGTCCCGGGCACCGCCCGCCGGCACGCCCTCGCAGTAGCCGAGCTTGACGGTGACCCGGTGGAAGTCGCCCTTCAGACCGCCCGCGTTGGGCCCGGTGTGGCCGGGCTTGACGGCGTCCTTCAGCTCCTGCCAGTTGTCGTCCTTCAGCAGCGGCGGCGCGCTGGTGGGGATGTCGAACGACAGCTCGGTGCCGGCCGGCAGCGGCTTCCCGCTCTTGTTGGTGATCCGCAGCTTGGGCTGCTGCGGCCACAGCTCCTTCGTCGGGAAGTCGGCGAACTCCACCGACACGTCCACGACCTGCTCGGGCGGCTTGACGGCACCGGCACGCTCGTTGCCGTAGCCGCCGGCGCCGCTGAGGCCGCTGGAGATCCGGGTGGTGAGGTCGTGGCCCATGCCGTACGTGCCGTCGGGCCCGCGGGTCAGGTCGCCGCCGAGCTCCCACATCATCACGCCGCCGATGCCCTTGTCCCGTACGTAGCGCACCTTGGCGTCGACGGTCTGCTCGTCCTCGGCGGTGAGGAACACCTTCTTCTCCGCGTTCCACAGCCAGCTCGCGCCGAGCGCGGCGCTGTGCTTGCGCTGGTAGGTCCCGGTCAGCTTGTTCGGCGGCTGGTCGGGGTCGAGGCCGTACGCGCCCAGGTAGCGGGGCGCGGTGCCGTTCTGGAGGTTGCGGGCGTGCCACAGCGGGTTGGAGCCGGCCGCCACCTCGCGGCCCCGGCTGGTGTCGTGCCAGAGGTTGTCGATGCCGACGGCGCCGTTGCCGCAGGGCGTGCCGTTGCCCGTGCCGATGCCGGTGCCGGGCTGGCACTGCCCCTGGTCGGGCAGGGGCGCGGTGCCCCACAGCCCGTCGGTGCCGCCCTGCACGTCGCGCCAGCCGCGGGTGTAGTACGGGACGCCGAGGTTGATCCGGCCGGGCTGGAGCGCGCCCCGGTAGTAGTGGTACGCCCAGTCGACGTTGAAGTAGCCCGTCTTGCCGTACTCGGGGTTCTTCGCGTCGTCGTAGACGCCGGCCGCGGCGAGTTCGGCGTCCTTGCCGTCGTCGTACAGCGGCGCCTGCGGCCCGACGTACTGGTTCCAGGAGCCGTGCAGGTCGTACGTCATGACGTTGACGAAGTCCTGGTAGGCGAGGGCCGCGCCGGCGTCGTAGCCGCGGACCAGGTGGCCGGAGGCGGACGCGGCGGAGGTCAGCAGGTAGTACCGGCCGCGGGCGTCGCCGGCGCGGTCCAGCTTCTCGCGCAGGGTCTGCATCAGCGCGTTGTAGCCGGCCTGGAGGCCCTTGCGGCGCGGGTTGGCGAGCGCCCAGTCGTCCGGGTTGCCGCTGTCGGGCATCGCGGTGGGGTACTCGTAGTCGATGTCGACGCCGTCGAAGGCGGCCCCGTAGCGGTCGAGGAAGGAGACGACGGAATCGGCGAAGGTGTTGATGCCGGCCCGGTTCACGCTGCCGTCGGCGTTGGTCGTCATGGCGTAGAAGCCCTTGGTGTCGGACCAGCCGCCGACCGCGATCAGGGGTTTGACCTGCGGGTGCCGCTTCTTGTACTTGGCGAGCTGGTTGAAGTGGCCCCGGTAGGGCAGCCCGGGGTCCATCTCGGCGCCGTCGACGCCCGGCCAGGTCAGGCCGGTCGCGGGGTTGTTCGCGTCCTGCTCGTTGCCGACGGAGATCCGGTCGCCCTCGACGCGTGCAAAGGCGTAGTTGATGTGGGTGACCTTCGTCCAGGGGATGTTCTTGACCAGGTAGCGGGGTTTGCCGTCGGTGCCGTTGCGGGTGGCGTTGAAGTAGCCGACGACGCGCCGGTCGGTGCCGTTGCCGCCCAGCCACTCGCGGCCGTCGTCGCCGTAGACGTCGCAGTAGCGGGCGTTGGTGCCGGCGGTCACGGCCATGCCTTCGGGTCGGCACTGGGCGTGCGGGACGCCGGTGGCCGGCTTGGGGCCGCGGCGGTCGGGCGCGGTGTCGAAGGGGTCGCCGACGGGGGTCGCCGGGTCGGGCTGCTGCCCGTCTCCGCCGGGCCCGGGCTGCGCCTGGTACCAGTACTCGTTCATCTTCTGGATCTGCGGGAACAGGTCGCCGTCCTTGTACTGGTCGACGGCGACGAAGTTCGGCTTGCGGCGGGCCGCGGTGGTGCACACGCCCTCGGCGCGCTGCTTCATCTTCTGGTTGTCGGTGGTGTACGTCGGCGCCATCGGCACGTCGCGGAAGTGGTTCATGAAGAACAGCGGCCGGAAGTTCCCCGACGGGCGGGTGCCCAGCGGTCGTTCGCTCCAGCGCGAGTAGCAGGCCCAGTCGGAGTTGCCGAGCCCGAGCCCCATGCTCCAGTGGTTCTCCACCCGCCAGCGCTTGTCGGCGAGGAAGCCGATCGCCTCGCGGTTGTTGTCGCCGGCGACCTGCCCGGAGAAGATCAGCAGCCGCTTGTTCTTCGCGACCATGTCCTTCAGCAGCGGCCAGCCGTTGACGTGGACGTTCCAGCCCTGCTTGAGGGCGGGGTCGGCGACGACGGCGTCGTCCGGGACGAACATCAGGTCGCGGATGCCGGGCACCACGTCCAGGCCGTACTTGGCGTAGTCGTCGTTCTTCAGGGAGCCCTGGTCCTCGATGAAGATCGAGACGATCTCGGACGGGTTGGCGTCCAGGAACTCCTTCACCGTCTTCAACATGGCGTCGAGGGTGTTGCTGGGGGTGACCACGCCGCCGCAGCCGCCGCCGTGGCAGAGCGGGATCCGCCCGCCCACGACCGACTTGTTGACGTCCGGCATCAGGGCCCGCACGCCGTCGGCGAGTTGGCGCTTCATCGAGTGCGGCTGGTTGGGCGCGAGGGTGTCGTACCCGTCCTCGGTGTTGATCATCGCGTTGTGCGCGGTCAGGTACGTCATGTGCTCCAGCGTCCGCCGGTCCTGCGGCGGCTGCGGCTGGCGCGGCCAGTCGACGGGGGTGAAGAGCCAGGTGGCGGGGTCCGTGCCGATCGCGTCCAGCTTGAGGTCGGCCACCTTCTCGCTCTTGCTGATCGGCTTGGTGCTGGTCAGCCGGCGGTCGGTGCCCGGCTCCCCGATCCAGTGGCCGCCGCCTCCCACGGACCGCACGTCCCAGACCGCGCCTGCGCCGGTGCAGTCGTCCGCGACCAGTTCGGGCCCGCGGACCAGGCACTCCGACGGCAGTTCCGCGTTGCGCAGCCGGTGCCCGCCGGAGACCTCCTCCAACTGCCACGACTGGTGCCGGTCGTCGCCCTGGGGCGCGGCGCTCTCCACCGGCCAGGTGCTCAACGACGCCTTGGTGACGCCCAACTGGCCGCCGTTGTGGACGTTCTGGATGCGGACGGCCTTGCCCACGGGGACGGCGGCGGCGCTCGGCTCGGGCGGCGCGGGGGCGGCGGCGGCCGTGCCCGCTCCCACCGTGCCCGCTCCCACCGCACCCGTCTCCGCGAGGAGGGCTGCGGCGAGCAGCAGCCCGCGCCATCGGTGCCGGGTGCGCGGGCGTCCCGTACGTCTGTCGTACCCGTTGCGTCTCTGTTGGCGCGTCACGTCGTGACGTCTCCTTCACCGGTTCGTGGCCGGTGCGCCCCGGTTCGGGGCGCACCCGCCCCGAACGGTGCGTCAGAGTTGTCTGCGACGGATCAACGACCGATCAACGCGCGCCCGGCAGGGCGTCGGGACATCGCCCCGGGCTCAGCCCAGCGGGTACGAGGTGCGCCCGGACGCGTCGTCGATCTCGTGGTGCGCCTTCTGCAGCATCTGCGACGCGATGTCCATCAGCGCACGGGCGCCGGCGATCTCCTCGCCGACCCGCAGTTGCGGCGAGTCCGTGGGGTGGCGCTGCGCATGGCCGTGCCCCCGGACCTCCGTACCGTCGCTGAGCCGCACCATCGCGGCGGCCCTGGTGCGGTCGCCGTCTTCCCGGAACTCCATCTCGACGTGCCATCCGACGAGTGTCTGCATGGCGGATCACCTCCAGCGGTCCCACCTCCAGGGTGCGCCGCGGGCGCCGGTTGCGCACCCCGTTACACACCTCCCGGTAAGTACCGCACTTAAAAGTCCGTACTTGTGAAGGTTTGGGCAACCCCAGAGGATGAACATCGCCGGCAGGAACTCGATGACCCCTCCCTTTCCAAGGAGCACCACCATGTCCGCACCGTCTGCCTCCGACGTGTCCGCCAAGCCTGCCGTGTCCGTCCTGGGCCTCGGCATGATGGGCACGGCGCTGGCCGCCGCGTTCCTGGAGGCCGGCCACCCGGTCACCGTGTGGAACCGGACGGCGGCCAAGACGGGCCCGCTGGTCGCCCAGGGCGCCACCCCGGCCGCGACCCCCGCCGACGCGATCGCCGCCAGCGAGCTCGTCGTCCTCTGCCTGATGATCAACGACAACGTCCGCGAGGTCCTGGACACGGCGCCGGAGCTGCTCAAGGGCCGCACCGTCGCCAACCTCACCAACGGCACCCCGGCGCAGTCCCGCGAGCTGGCCGCCTGGGCGGCGGTGCACGGCGTGCGCTACCTCGACGGCGGCATCATGGCCGTGCCCCAGATGATCGCCGGTCCGCACGCGTACGTCTTCTACAGCGGCGACAAGGAGGCGTTCGCCGAGCACGAGGAGACCTTCCGGGTGCTGGGCGGCGCCCGGTACGTGGGCGAGGACGCCGGCTTCGCCTCGCTGTACGACTTCGCGCTGCTGATCGGCATGTACGGGATGAACATCGGCGTCCTGCACTCGCTGGCGCTCGCCCGCTCGGCCGGCATCCCGGCCAAGGACATCGCGGGCCCGGTGCAGGAGTGGGTCACCGCGATGGCGGGCGCGCTGCCCACCTGGGCGGACGAGCTGGACTCGGGCGAGCACGTCACGAACGTCTCCAGCATCGCGGTCAACCAGGCGGCCCTGCCGAACCTGTTGAACACCCTGGCCGGGCAGGGCGTCTCCACGGAGTTCTTCCAGCCGCTGACGGCGCTGCTGGACGAGGCGATGGCCGCGGGCCACAGCGCGGACAGCCAGTCCCGACTGGCCGTCATGCTCTCCTCGAACGGCTGATGCCAACGGGCCGGAATTGACGGCTCCGCCGACTGCTCCCGCGCCCCCGCCCGTACGTCCTCCGCGCTCCCTCCGGGGTCCCCGGCGAGGCCCGGTCCAACCGGATCCCGGGCGTCCCGACCGCCGCCGACCTGCACTGCCGCCCCGCTCGGACGGCGGCGGGGACCGCGCGGAGCGGCCCCCGCCGCGCGCTTTTCGGTCCGTCAACACACCTTTCCCACAGGTGAGTTGACGGACCATCCGCACAACCGAGATCCCCTCGGACAATCACCGCAATCGAATGGTCTATACCTTGACGCGAGCGGGCCCGACGCGGTTCAGTGTGAGCACCACCCCCCACCACGGCAGCCCAGGACACCCCCCACGAGCCCCCACGCTCCGCTCCGGGCCCAGCCGTTGACGCACGAAGGAGGACTCGTGCTCACACTGCGCACGCGCGAGCGCGCCAAGGCACTCATCGTCGCCGTCGCCGCAGCCACCGGACTCGCGGCGGCGAGCCTGGTGCCGACCGCGTCCCCCGCAGCAGCGGCGGACGAGAAGTGCACCAACGCCCCCAACTGGCAGCAGGGCGTGTCGTATTCCGCCGGCAACGTTGTCAAGTACCGGGACGGGAAGTACTACATCGCCGAGCACGACAACCCGGGCTACGACCCGACCGTGAGCACCTGGTACTGGGACCCGTACAACTGCAACGGCGGCGGCAACCCGAACCCGGGTGACTTCGTCGTGAGCGAGGCCCAGTTCAACCAGATGTTCCCGAACCGGAACTCGTTCTACACGTACTCCGGCCTGAAGGCCGCGCTCAGCGCCTACCCGGGCTTCGCGAACACCGGCAGCACCACGGTGAAGAAGCAGGAGGCCGCGGCGTTCCTCGCGAACGTCAGCCACGAGACCGGCGGTCTGGTCCACATCGTGGAGCAGAACCAGGCCAACTACCCGCACTACTGCGACCGGACGCAGCCCTACGGCTGCCCGGCCGGCCAGGCCGCGTACTACGGCCGCGGCCCGATCCAGCTCAGCTGGAACTTCAACTACAAGGCCGCCGGCGACGCGCTCGGCATCGACCTGCTGAACAACCCCTGGCAGGTCCAGAACAATGCGGCCGTGGCCTGGAAGACGGCCCTGTGGTACTGGAACACCCAGAGCGGGCCGGGCACGATGACGGGCCACTCCGCGATGGTGAACCAGCGCGGCTTCGGCGAGACGATCCGCTCCATCAACGGCACGCTGGAGTGCAACGGCGGCAACCCGGCACAGGTCCAGAGCCGGGTGAACAAGTACACCCAGTTCACCGGCATCCTCGGGGTGCCGACCGGCAGCAACCTGTACTGCTGATCCACTGGAAGCCTGAAGGGCTGAAGGGCTGAAGTCAGCTGCGGCCAGCCGCCGTTGACGACCACGAACGCCGCGGGCCGGGGACGATCTCCCCGGCCCGCGGTCGTGCCCGACGCCGCGGGCGCCGGTCAGCGGAAGTCGGCCACGTGCTCCCGCGCCCACTCGGCGAAGGTGCGCCCCGGCTCGCCGATGGCGTCCTTCAGGCTGGTGAGCTCCCCGTAGCCGGAGACGTCGAACTCCGTCGCGTCGGCGTCCATCGGCCGGCCGTCGTAGTCGGTGAAGCCGAGCATGAAGTCCGCCACCTCGGGCGGGAAGCCGCCTTCCGTGACGTAGCGCTCCCGCGCCTCCTCCCGACTCACCTCCACCAGTGCGACCTCCTCGCCGAGCGCCGCCGCGATGGCCGCCACCTGCTCGCGCCGACTGCTCGTCTCGGGGCCGTGCAGCGTGTACGCCGCGCCCGCGTGACCGTCCTCCAGCAGCGCGGCGACGGCCACGTCCGCGATGTCGCGCTCGTGCACCGGCGCCCACGCGGAGTCCGGGAAGGGCTCCCGCACCAGCCGCTCCGCCCGGATCGACGCCGCCCACAGCGAGACCTTGTTGCCCATGAACTCGCCCGGGCGCACGTACGTCCACTCCAGCCCCGAGGCCGCCACCGCCCGTTCCACCGGAGTGTGGTGCGTGGTGTCGGAGCCGTCCGCCGCGGCGGCGGAGGACAGCACGACGACGCGCCGCACCCCGGCCGCCTTCGCCAGCGCCACGACCTCACCGGCCGTGTCCGGGTGCGGGAAGAGGTACATCCGCTCCACCCCCGCCAGCGCCGGCCGCAGCGTCTCGGGCCGCGCCAGGTCGCCCGCGACCACCTCGACGGCGTCGGGGAAGCCGGCCGCGGCCGGGTTCCGCGTCAACACCCGCACCTCCGCGCCGCGTTCCACCAGCGCACGCGTGACGTGCCGCCCCACGCTGCCGGTCGCCCCGGTCACCAGGATCTTCATGCGTCGCCCCTCCATGCCGCCGTCGTACACCGTACGCCATTGAGAGTACACCGTACGCACAAGGGTGGGGGGAGCCGCAGCGGGCCTCGGGGAGCGGGTTCAGAGCTTCTGCGCGACCTCCGTCGCCCAGTACGTGAGGATCATCTTCGCGCCGGCGCGCCGAATGCCGGTCAGCGTCTCCATGATCGCCGCGTCGCGGTCGATCCAGCCCTTCTCCGCCGCCGCTTCGACCATCGAGTACTCACCGCTGATCTGGTACGCGGCCACCGGCACGTGCGACACGTCGGCGACCCTCGCCAGCACGTCCAGGTACGGCCCGGCCGGCTTCACCATCACCATGTCCGCACCCTCCGCCAGGTCGAGCGCCAGCTCCCGCATCGACTCCCGGACGTTCGCCGGATCCTGCTGGTACGTCTTGCGGTCGCCGCGCAGCGAGGAGCCGACGGCCTCCCGGAAGGGCCCGTAGAAGGCGGAGGAGTACTTCACGGCGTACGCGAGGATCGACACGTCCTCCTTGCCGATGGTGTCCAGCGCGTCCCTGGCCACCCCGACCTGGCCGTCCATCATCCCGCTGGCGCCCAGGACGTGGGCGCCGGCGTCCGCCTGGACCTGCGCCATCTCGGCGTACCGCTCCAGCGTCGCGTCGTTGTCGACCCGCCCCTCGGCGTCCAGCACGCCGCAGTGCCCGTGGTCCGTGTACTCGTCCAGGCACAGGTCCGACATGATCACCAGGTCGTCCCCGACCTCGGCCCGCACGTCCCGGATCGCCACCTGGAGGATGCCGTCCGGGTCGGTCCCCGCGGTCCCCACCGCGTCCTTCTTCGCGTCCTCGGGCACCCCGAAGAGCATGATCCCGCCGACCCCGGCCTGCCGCGCCTCCACGGCCGCCTTCCGCAGGGTGTCCCGGGTGTGCTGCACGACGCCGGGCATCGCCTTGATCGGCATCGGCTCTTCGATCCCCTCGCGCACGAACGCCGGGAGGATCAGGTCGGACGGGTGCAGCCGGGTCTCGGCGACCATGCGGCGCAGCGCGGGGGTGGTCCGCAGCCGCCTCGGCCGGGACCCGGGGAAGGAACCGTAGGTACTCATGTCCCCCACGCTACGCCCCGCGCCGCACCGCTATCCGAGCGCCCGCCGCAGGCGTGCGGTGACCCCGATCTCGGACACGTTCTTGGCCAGCTCGAAGTTCACCCACGAGGCGATGTCGACGAGCGTCAGCTCCCCGCCCCACGGCAGCCCGGCGACCCGCTCGGTCGAGTCGAGGTCGCCGTCGTCGAGCCGCACCAGCTCAGCCCGCCACTCGTCCTTGAGCCCGCGCAGCCACGCGGCGCCCGCCTCGGCGCTCCCGGGCCAGACGATCTCCTCCCGCCCGGGCGCACCGGGCCCGAAGCAGTGCCGCAGGGTGGTCGTCCACCAGTAGCCGATGTGCCACGAGATCCAGGCGATGGACGTGGTGGGTACGGGGTCGGGCTCCGGCACCTGCCAGTCGGCGACCCACGCCCCCTGCTCGTCCTGCCGGACGCTCCACGCACCGGGCGCCGGCTCCCAGCGGAGCGCGTCGTCGTCGATTTCCTGGAGGTGGTACTCGAAGAGGGACCAGATGAGGTCGAGCTGCGACACGAGCAGCGCGCCGCGCGGAACGATGGCAGATTCCATCGCCCGACCCTCGCACCGCACGGCCCTGCCGGCAAACGCGTTTTAGTTGAGGGACGCGCCCCCTCGTGCTTCCATCGGAGCCAGGCCCCGACCCCACTGACACCAGGTCAGCTCCGCGTCGGGAGCGGCTACTTGTCTTCCGCTCCACTTCACGTCCTGGAGGCGACCATGGCCGTATTCGACGACGGTACGCACTTCCGCGCCAACTCCGACCACACGCACCCCAACACCCCGGGCTTCGTGGTCTTCACCTTCTCGGTCACCCACACCCCGATGGACCCCGCGACCCCGCGGATCACCGAGCTGGAGATCGCCAACGCGATCAGCGCCATCGCCCAGGCAAAGGGCTACACCAAGCCCGTCTTCTCCGGCCCCCAGGCCACGGCCCAGCTGAACCCGTAAGCCCCGGGGCGCGTCCTCGACACCTTCGCCCTAGCTGTATTGCCCTGCGGGTGTGTTGGTTCCGCGGGCCGGTGGTGGTGCTTGTCGCGCAGTTCCTCCCCCTACGCCCAGGGGCGTGGGGGGACCCCCACCCGTGCCCTGCGGGCACGGGGGTACCCCCGGCGCCCCTGTTTCGCTTCCCCCGTCACTTGTCTACGGGCTGAGGAACGGGGTTTTAGCGGCGCTGGGGGTCCCCCCACGCCCCCTGGGTGTAGGCAGCGGAACTGCGCGACAAGCCCACCACCGGCCCGCGGAGACCAACGCCCCCGCAGGGAAACGGCGCCAACGTCAAAGGAGGCCCGCGGGGCAACCACCCCGCGAGCCCCCACACCCACCGTCAGGTGGAACGGCGGCGCCGGCCGCCCGGGCGGCGCTCACTCGGCCGGGTCACGTGCTCCCCCGCCTCCACCGCGGCGTCCCGCCGCCCCGCGCCGAACTCCGCCAGCGCCTCCGCCAGCCGGTGCACCGACGGCTCGGGCGACAGCACGTCCACCCGCAGCCCGTGCTCCTCCGCCGTCTTCGCCGTCGCCGGCCCGATGCACGCGATCACCGTCACGTTGTGCGGCTTGCCCGCGATCCCGACCAGGTTGCGCACCGTGGACGACGAGGTGAAGAGCACCGCGTCGAACCCGCCGCCCTTGATCGCCTCGCGCGTCTCCGCCGGCGGCGGCGACGCCCGCACGGTCCGGTAGGCCGTGACGTCGTCCACCTCCCAGCCCAACTCGATGAGCCCGGCGACCAGGGTCTCCGTGGCGATGTCGGCCCGCGGCAGGAAGACCCGGTCGATCGGGTCGAAGACGGGGTCGTACGGGGGCCAGTCCTCCAGCAGCCCCGCCGCCGACTGCTCGCCGCTCGGCACCAGGTCCGGCTTGACGCCGAAGTCCACCAGCGCCTTCGCGGTCTGCTCGCCCACCGCCGCGACCTTGATCCCGGCGAAGGCGCGCGCGTCCAGCCCGTACTCCTCGAACTTCTCGCGCACCGCCTTGACCGCGTTCACCGAGGTGAAGGCGATCCACTCGTACCGCCCGGTGACGAGCCCCTTGACCGCCCGCTCCATCTGCTGCGGGGTCCGCGGCGGCTCGACCGCGATCGTCGGCACCTCGTGCGGCACCGCACCGTAGGAGCGGAGCTGGTCGGAGAGCGACGCCGCCTGCTCCTTGGTGCGCGGCACCAGCACCTTCCACCCGAAGAGCGGCTTGGACTCGAACCATGCGAGCTGATCCCGCTGCGCCGCCGCGCTGCGCTCGCCGACCACGGCTATCACCGGCCGGTGGCCCTCGGGCGACGGCAGCACCTTGCCCTGCTTGAAGGTCTGCGCGATGGTGCCGAGCGTCGCGCTCCAGGTGCGCTGCCGGGTCGTGGTCCCGGCGACCGTCACGGTCAGCGGGGTGTCCGGCTTGCGGCCCGCGGCCACCAGCTCCCCGGCCGCCGCGGCGACCGCGTCCAGCGTCGCGGAGACGACGACGGTGCAGTCGCTCGCCCCGACCTCGGTCCAACAGCGCTCGCTCGCGGTGCGGGCGTCGACGAAGCGGACGTCCGCGCCCTGCCCGTCCCGCAGCGGAACGCCCGCGTACGCCGGCACCCCCACCGCGGCGGCGATGCCCGGCACCACCTCGAAGGGAACGCCCTCCGCGGCGCAGGCCAGCATCTCCCGCCCCGCGTCCGCGTCCAGCCCCGGATCGCCGCTGACCGCACGGACGACCCGCTTTCCGCTGCGCGCGGCCTCCATGACAAGATTGACCGCGTCCCTGAGTACGGGGATTCCGGCGGCTGTTGACGCATCGTCAACGACCGTCAGCTCAGGCGTGCTGACGCCCGCCCGCGCATGGCCGCGAACGACGTCGAGCACATCCGGCTCGGCGATCACCACATCGGCCCCCGCGAGCGCATCGACGGCGCGCAGGGTCAGCAGCCCGGGATCACCGGGTCCGGCTCCGAGGAAAGTGACGTGCCCGTTAGCCGAGTTGGCCGAGTCGTACGCCGGGGTCGGGTTGGTGGTGGGGCTCAAGACGCTCGCTCCCCCATAAGACCGGCCGCACCCTTGGCGAGCATCTCGGACGCGAGTTCGCGACCGAGCGCGATGGCGTCGCCGTGCGACATGGGTACGGGACCGGTGGTGGACAGCTGCACCAGCTCGGCGCCGTCGGTGGTGCCGACGACGCCCCGCAGGCGCATTTCGGTGACAGCCTGGCCGTCGCCCAACAGGTCGGCGAGCGCACCAACGGGTGCGCTGCAGCCGGCCTCCAGGGCGGCGAGCAGGGAACGCTCGGCGGTCACGGCGGCCCGGGTCTCCGGGTCGTCGAGCTCGGCGAGTCGGGCGGCGAGTTCCACGTTCTGCGCGGTGCACTCGATCGCCAGGGCCCCCTGGCCGGGGGCGGGCAGGACGGAGTCGACCGAGAGGAAGTCGGTCACCTCGGAGCTCCTGCCGATGCGGTTCAATCCGGCCGCGGCGAGTACCACCGCGTCCAGTTCCCCGCTGTGCACGTATCCGATCCGGGTGTCGACGTTGCCCCGGATCGGCACGGTCTCCACGCGGGTGTTGCGCTCCCGCGCGTACGCGTTCAGCTGCGCCATCCGGCGCGGCGAGCCGGTGCCCACCCGCGCGCCCGCGGGTAGCTGCTCGAAGGTGAGCCCGTCGCGGGCGACCAGCACGTCGCGCGGGTCCTCGCGCGGCGGCACCGCGGCGATGACCAGCTCGTCCGGCTGGGTCGTGGGGAGGTCCTTCAGCGAGTGAACGGCGAAGTCCACGTCACCCGCGGCCAGCGCCTCGCGCAGCGCGGCCACGAAGACTCCCGTGCCGCCGATCTGCGCCAGGTGCTCACGGGAGGTGTCGCCGTACGTGGTGATCTCCACCAGCTCGACGGGTCGGCCGGTGATCCGGCGCACCTCCTGCGCCACCAGCCCGGACTGGGCCATGGCGAGCTTGCTCTTCCTGGTCCCGAGCCTCAGTGCCCTCTCGGTCATCGTCGTCCCTGCTTCTTGACTGTCTCGGCGCTCTCGCCCGTTTCGGCGTCCGCGCCATTCGTGTCGGCCCGGCTGACTGACGCCACCGTCTCCGGGTCGAGGTCGAAAAGGGTGCGCAGGGCGTCGGCGTACCCGGCGCCGCCGGGCTCGCTCGCCAACTGCTTCACCCGCACCGTGGGGGCGTGCAGGAGCTTGTCGACCACCCGCCGCACGGTCTGCTTGATCTCGCCGCGCTGCTTGTCGTCGAGCCCGCTGAGCCGGCCCTCCAGCCGGGCCATCTCGCCGGCGACCACGTCCGCGGCCATCGTGCGCAGGGCGACGACGGTGGGCGTGATGTGCGCGGCGCGCTGGGCGGCGCCGAAGGCGGCGACCTCGTCGGAGACGATGCCGCGCACCTGGTCGACGTCGGCGGCCATGGGCGCGTCGGCGGACGCCTCGGCGAGGGATTCGATGTCCACCAGCCGTACGCCGGGGATCCGGTGGACGGCGTGGTCGATGTCGCGCGGCATCGCCAGGTCGAGCAGGGCGAGGCGGACGGGGCCGCCCGCGCCGTTCACGGGGCGCCCGGCGGGCCGCTGGGACGTTCCGGCAGCCGCGGCGCCGGCCGCGTTGTCGACCCAGACGCCGTGCTGGGTGAGGTCGGCGGCGCTGTGCGCCTCGTCGAGCCCGACCGGGCAGCCGCCGTCGACGGCGGTGGGCGTCTCGGCGAGCCGGGTGCCCCGGTCCCGTACGCGGCCGTCGCGGGTGGCGGTCTCGGCGAGCCGGGCGACCAGGCTGCCGTCGGGGGCGCGCAGGGTGCCGACGGCGGCCGGAGCCGGCGCCTCGGGCACGGCGAGCGCCTCGGTGACCGCGTCGGCGGTCAGTACGAGACCGGTCGCGCCGGTGCAGGACACCACCGCGCTCACACGTGTCAGTTCGGTGGCGACGTCCGTCATGGGCACCGCTCGGACTCTCTCCGCGCCGGCCTCCACGAGCGAGGCGGCCAACCGCTCGGCCCGGTCCAGCGTGCGGTTGGCGATGGCCAGTTCGCGTACGCCGAGCCGGGCGAGGGTCGTCGCGGCGAGCGAGGACATGGAGCCGGCGCCGATGACGAGGACTCGCTTGTCCGCGGCCCAGTCGGTGACGGGCGTCCCGTCCGCGAGCTGCTCCAGGCCGAAGGTGACGAGCGACTGCCCGGCCCGGTCGATCCCGGTCTCGCTGTGGGCGCGCTTGCCGACCCGCAGGGCCTGCTGGAACAGGTCGTTGATCAGCCGGCCCGCGGTGTGCTGCTCCTGGCCGCGGGCGAGTGCGTCCTTGATCTGGCCGAGGACCTGCCCCTCGCCGACGACCATCGAGTCCAGCCCGCACGCCACCGAGAAGAGGTGGTGGACGGCCCGGTCCTCGTAGTGCACGTAGAGGTACGGGGTGAGCTCGTCGAGGCCCACCTCGCTGTGGTGCGCCAGCAGTTGCGACAGCTCGGCGACGCCGGCGTGGAACTTCTCCACGTCCGCGTACAGCTCGATCCGGTTGCAGGTGGCGAGCACCGCCGCCTCGGCGGCCGGCTCGGTCGCCACGGTGTCCTGGAGGAGCTTGACCTGGGCGTCCGCGGAGAGCGACGCCCGCTCCAGCACGCTGACCGGCGCGCTGCGGTGGCTCAGTCCGACGACGAGGAGGCTCATGCCGGCATCACGGCGGGCATGTCCCCGTCAGGTCCCTTCCGCTCGGCAGCCGCGTCGAGCGCCGGCGCTTCGGCGCCCTCCCCGGACTTCCGCTGCTCGTGGAAGGCGAGGATCTGCAACTCGATCGACAGGTCGACCTTGCGCACGTCGACGCCGTCCGGCACGGACAGGACGGTGGGGGCGAAGTTCAAGATGGAGGTGACGCCGGCGGCCACGAGGCGGTCGCACACCTGCTGCGCGGCCCCCGCGGGCGTCGCGATGACACCGATCGACACACCGTTGTCGCTGATGATCGCTTCCAGCTCGTCGGTGTGCTGGACCGGAATCCCCGCGACGGGCTTCCCGGCCATCGCCGGGTCCGCGTCGATGAGCGCCGCGACCCGGAAGCCGCGGGAGGCGAACCCGCCGTAGTTGGCGAGCGCCGCGCCGAGGTTGCCGATGCCGACGATGACCACGGGCCAGTCCTGGGTCAGCCCCAGCTCGCGGGAGATCTGGTACACGAGGTACTCCACGTCGTACCCGACGCCGCGGGTGCCGTAGGAGCCCAGGTACGAGAAGTCCTTGCGCAGCTTGGCAGAGTTGACCCCCGCCGCCGAGGCCAGTTCCTCGGAGGACACCGTGGGCACGGACCGCTCGGACAGAGCGGTCAGCGCCCGCAGGTACAGCGGAAGCCGGGCGACGGTGGCCTCGGGGATTCCTCGGCTACGGGTCGCCGGTCGGTGATTTCGGCCAGTTGCCACGGTGCTCCTGCGGGATGAGCGAAGCTCTAGGCGGCCGTGTGTCCCAAGACCGCCCCGTCGACAGCAGGCTATGTCTTTGTGAACGCGTGCACAAAGATAGTGTCCGATTTGTCCGAGCAAAGTGATCGGGGTCACGCGCATAGATCGCGCAAACCTGGAACCAGTCGCCGCGTAGCCCCGTTGCAGACCGGAAGGCCGCAAAACCGCCCACACTCCTCCCGAGCCCCCCGAGACGCCTCCACTGTGCCTCGCCCAGCCCCCGAGGGATAGTGCCGTGCACCGCCCGCGGCTCGGCCGTCTCGCCGTTTCCCCACCGGTGCGCTGGCCCCTGCGGGCCGGTGGTGTGCTTGTCGCACAGTTCCGCCCCCTACGCCCGGAAGGCTTGGTGGCACCCCCAGCGCCCCTGTTTCGCTCCCCCAGTCGCTTGCCTGCGGGCTGGGGCAGGGGCTTTAGGGGCGCGGGGAACTGCGCGAGAACCATCCACGGTCCGCAGAGACCAACCTGCCCCGGGGGGAATCGGCGTGGTGTCTAGGGGCGCGAGGAACTGCGCGACAAGCCCACCACCGGCCCGCGGAGACCACCGCACCCGCACGGAAACGGCGGGAATGTCAGGGGCGCTGGGGTCCCCCCACGCCCTCTGGGCGTAGGGGGCGGAACTGCGCGACCAGCCCACCACCAGGCCGCACAGACCACCGCACCCGCACGGAAACCGCGCCGCGAGCGACCGCGCCGTCACCCCACCAGCGCTCGCCGCAGGCGCTCCGCGTCCACGCGCCAGAACGTGTGCTGCTCCCCGTCCACCAGCACCACCGGAATCTGCTCCCAGTACTCCCGGTGCAGCGCCTCGTCCTGCGTGATGTCCTTCTCCTCCCAGGCCGCGCCGGTCGCCCCGCACACCTCCTGCACCACCGCACGCGCGTCGTCGCACAGATGGCACCCGGGCTTCCCGATCAGCGTCACCACCCGCTCATCGGCCTTCTTCTTCCTGCGCCGCAGCAAAGGACTCATGCGCCCATTGTCCGCCGACCCCCGTCACGCAAGCGCACCCCGGTGTTCACCCAGCCGCATCCCCGCAGGTCGGGAACGCCCGAACAGACTGGCTATGCTCGCGGTATGGCCGCACTGGGATGGCTCACCCCCCGAAGGCGCTCCGCGACCGCGCGCAGCGTGCTCGCCGGCGAGGCCGCGGCCGAAGCGGCGCGCAAGGCGACCCGGGACGCGGAGCCCGACACGGCCGACGCGGCGCCGGCACCCGCACCGGCACCGGCACGAGAGGCGGCGGCGCAGCCCGAGGCCCCCGCGGAGACACCCGCACCGCCCGAGTTCCCCGTCCCCGGCGACCCCCACGCAGCCGCCTTCTTCGACCTCGACAACACCGTCATGCAGGGCGCCGCCCTCTTCCACTTCGGCCGCGGCCTCTACAAGCGGAAGTTCTTCCAGCGCAGCGAGTTGTTCCGGTTCGCCTGGCAGCAGACCTGGTTCCGGCTCGCCGGCGTCGAGGACCCGGACCACATGCAGGACGTGCGCGAGTCCGCCCTCTCCATCGTCAAGGGCCACCGCGTCTCCGAGCTGATGAGCATCGGCGAGGAGATCTACGACGAGTACATGGCCGACCGCATCTGGCCCGGCACCCGCGCCCTCGCCCAGGCCCACCTGGACGCCGGCCAGAAGGTCTGGCTGGTCACCGCCGCCCCCGTCGAGACCGCGACGATCATCGCCCGCCGCCTCGGCCTGACCGGCGCCCTCGGCACGGTCGCCGAGTCCGTCGACGGCGTCTACACGGGCAAGCTCGTCGGCGAACCCCTGCACGGCCCCGCGAAGGCGGAGGCGGTCCGCGCCCTCGCCGCCGCCGAGGGCCTGCACCTCGCGCGCTGCGCGGCGTACAGCGACTCGCACAACGACATCCCGATGCTGTCGCTCGTAGGACATCCGTACGCGATCAACCCGGACACCAAGCTGCGCAAGCACGCGCGCGAACGCGACTGGCGGCTGCGCGACTACCGCACCGGCCGGAAGGCGGCCAAGGTCGGCATCCCGGCCGCCGCCGGCGTGGGCGCCCTCGCGGGCGGCACGGCGGCCGCCGTGGCCCTGCACCGCCGCCGCCGCTGACGGCGCACGCCCTCCCCCGACCGCCGCTCCCGCACCACGGGGCGCACCCGATCACGCCCCGACTGCGCCCGTCACGCCCGTCGTGCAAACGAACACAACTGCGAACCCGACACACCCCACGGCTCGCCAGACGCCCCAATCCGAACGTTTCCGATCACCAACCGCTCATATTCGGCTACCCGATCCGTCGTACAGGGGTAACAGAAGCGACGGAAACGATGATTTGAGCAACTGGGTGTAGCACTGCCTGTACGAAGCGTTATTCTCCTCAGACGCATACGAGACCCGCCCACCACCACGTTGGGTGAACGGTCCCGCACTGCACGTGATGGAAGCTCTGCCTTTGGAGTCCCGTGTACCCACACGTCGGGGTTGACGCCTCGGGCCTGGCTACGCTCCGCGCAACGGTCTTCGACCACTTGCGCGGCTTCGTCCCCACCGCGTACGCCGTCCCCGCCCTCAGCATCCCCCGCCTCGCCACCGGCGGCCCCGCCGCCCCCTGCTACGCCCTGGCCGACGCCTACAAGGAGGGGCCGGCGCGCAGCGCCGTCGTCGAGGGGAAGCGGCCCGGTGGGGGCCGTGCGGTCGCCAGACGGAACAGCCGTAGCGCCGGCGGCGCTTCGACCGCACCGTCGGGAGTCCGCCGCCCCAGCGCGGACAGCGACAGCGCCCGCATGATGGAACTGGTCGAACGCGCCCAGGCGGGCGAGGCCGAGGCGTTCGGACGCCTCTACGACCAGTACAGCGACACCGTCTACCGCTACATCTACTACCGCGTCGGCGGCAAGGCGACCGCCGAGGACCTCACCAGCGAGACGTTCCTGCGCGCCCTGCGCCGGATCTCCACCTTCACCTGGCAGGGCCGCGACTTCGGCGCCTGGCTGGTGACGATCGCCCGCAACCTGGTCGCCGACCACTTCAAGTCCAGCCGCTTCCGGCTGGAGGTCACCACCGGCGAGATGCTCGACGCGAACGAGGTCGAGCGCAGCCCGGAGGACTCCGTCCTGGAGTCCCTGTCCAACGCCGCGCTGCTCGAAGCCGTCCGCAAGCTCAACCCCCAACAGCAGGAGTGCGTCACCCTGCGCTTCCTGCAAGGACTCTCCGTGGCCGAAACGGCCCGGGTGATGGGCAAGAACGAAGGCGCGATCAAGACCCTCCAGTACCGTGCCGTGCGCACCCTCGCCCGGCTGCTGCCCGAGGACGCCCGCTGAGCCGCGCCGTCCGCCGTACCGCCGCCCCCGGCGGCACCGCCGCCACCGCACCACGACCCCCCACTCGTCCCCCGACCCCAACTCACCTTCGGTGACGCCTCGATGACGCACTGGTCCGATCATCCTTCGCGCGTAACCCAAGTGCCGCGCCGCTCGTTGTGCGGGATGCAGGCTCCCTGTGGTCACGCCCTGCCCGCAGCCGCTCACTCCATCGAGTGGATGCGCGTAGATCGTGCAACCCTCCAGACCCCTTGGGGAGTCGACCGTCATGACGAGAGGAGGTGCCGCCAGTGATCGCGAACGTATCGGCGCACCGGCGGGCGAACGCCTTCGCCCAGGCCCTGGAAGATCAGGCGGCCACGCAGCCGGACGACGGCTCTGCCGAGTCGGCCGGTCCGGCCGGATCGGCCGAGCCCGGGCGGCTGTTGGCCCTGGCGACCGGCCTCGGCGAACTGCCGAAGCCGGACCTGGACCCAGAGGTCAAGGTGGTGCAGCGGGCACAGCTCGTGGCCGCCATGGAAGCCATGTTCAAGGAGGGCGCGGCAGGCGCATCCGCGGGCGAAGGGTCCGCGGGCCCTACGGTGCCCGAGCAGCGGAAGTCCGGCCGCGGCGCCCATCGGGCCTCCCCGTTCCGGAGGCTGCGGCCCCGCTCCCGCTGGTCGAAGGGCCTCGCGGCGGGCGGCTTGACCGTCGGTGTCGCCGCGGGCGCCTTCGGCGGAGTGGCCGCTGCCAGTTCCGACGCCCTCCCCGGTGATTCGCTGTACGGCCTGAAGCGCGGCATGGAGGACATCCGCCGCGGCATGGCCGACGGCGACTCCGACCGCGGCGAGCTCTACCTCGACCAGGCGTCCACCCGGCTCAGCGAGGCCCGCCGCCTGATGGAGCGGGGCCGGGGCGGCGACCTGGACCACGAATCCCTCGGCGAGATCCGCCGCGCGCTCAACGGCATGCGGCACGACGCCACCGAGGCCCACCGGCTGCTGTCCGCGGCGTACGAGCGGGACGGCACCCTGGGCCCCCTCCAGAAGCTGAATTCGTTCTCCAGCGCCCACCGCGAGGTGTGGATCGGCCTCCGGGACCGCCTCCCCCTCCAACTCGCCGACGTCAGCAACGACGTGACAGACGTCTTCGACGCCATAGAGCAGGAAGTCGAGCCGCTCCAGTCCCTGCTGCCCACTCCCCCGGAGCAGGGCCGCGGCTCCGACCGGCAAGGCACCTCCTCGCAGGACACCGCGGACACCCCCCCGGCCGACGGCCGCACCACCCCGTCCGCACCGGGCGCCACACCGGGCAGTGGCGGCGACAGCAAGCCGCGCCCGTCGGAGCCCGGTTCCCGCACACCGGAGGAACAGGGCCTGCTCGGCGGCGCCGGCGACCTGCTCTCCCCGCCCTCGGGGGCGACCACGCCCTCCCCCGGCAGGGACGCGGACGCGCCCCGCCCGGACGTCACCCTCCCGCCCCTGCTCCCCGGGCTGCTCCCGGGCCTGGGCCTGAGCGCCGAGGAAGACCGCTAGCGGACGGAGCCCCGGCCGTACGGAAGAGGGGTGTGGCGCTGACTCCGGTCAGTGCCACACCCCTCTCCCACGTCCGCGAACGCCCCGGCCCCGCCGACGGCCTCAGAAGAAGACCGACCTCCGCTGCACCAACAGCTTGTACAGCGTGTGCTGGATCTGCTCCCGCACCTGGTCCGTCAGGTTGAACATCAACATCGGGTCCTCCGCGGCCTCCGCCGGATACCCGTCCGTCGCGATCGGCTCCCCGAACTGGATCGTCCACTTCGTCGGCAGCGGCACCGCACCCAGCGGCCCCAGCCACGGGAACGTCGGCGTCACCGGGAAGTACGGCAGCCCCAACACCCGCGCCAGCGTCTTCGCATTGCCGATCATCGGGTAGATCTCCTCCGCGCCCACGATCGAGCACGGCACGATCGGCACCCCGGCCCGCAGCGCCGTCGACACGAAGCCGCCCCGCCCGAAGCGCTGGAGCTTGTACCGGTCGCCGAAGGGCTTCCCGATGCCCTTGAACCCCTCCGGCATCACCCCGACGACCTCACCGCGCCGCAGCAGCCGTTCCGCGTCCTCCGCGCACGCCAGCGTGTGCCCCGCCTTGCGCGCCAACTCGTTCACCACCGGCAGCACGAACACCAGGTCCGCCGCGAGCAGCCGCAGGTGCCGCTGCGCCGGGTGGTTGTCGTGCACGGCGACCTGCATCATCAGCCCGTCGAGCGGCAGCGTGCCCGAGTGGTTCGCCACCACCAGCGCACCCCCCTGTGCGGGGATGTTCTCGACGCCCTTCACCTCGACCCGGAAGTACTTCTCGTACAGCGGCCGCAGCAGCGTCATCAGGACCTGGTCGGTCAGCTCCCGGTCGTAGCCGAACTCGTCGACCTCGTACTCCCCGGTGACCCGGCGGCGCAAGAACGCCAGCCCGCTCGCGAGCCGCTGCTCCCAGCCGCCGCCCGCGCCGGGCCCCTCCGCAGGACTCGGTCCCGACGCCCGTGCGGCCGGCGGCTCGACGCCCGACGCCTGCCCGGGCACGACCGCCTCCCGCCCGTCCGCGGCACCGGCCGCGCGCACCGCGGCGGGCTCGGCCCGGTCGCGCCGACCGCCCCCGGCCGCGGAGCGTCGTCGCCCCGACCGCTGACCGGCCGACCGCTGCACGTTGCCGCGCGCACGGTCGTCGTCGAAGGGAATGACCTTGGCGTCCGCCATCGTCGGTGCGCTCCTCATCCGGATCCGGTGTCCATCATCCGGCGTCGCTCTGTGTCGGTACGGCGGGGGCGCGGCCCCCGGAGGCCGTCGGGGACCCCAGCGCCTCCCCGACCCGGTCCACGGCCCGCGCGAGCGCCTGCGGCGGCACCAGGCCCTCGCCCCGGCTGCGGGCGAAGTCGGCGAAGGTCTCCGCGGTCGTGTACGCGGGCGTGAAGCCCAGGGTCTCCCGCATCTGGACGGTGCTGACCACCCGTCCGTGCGTCAGCAGCCGGATCTGCTCCGGCGAGAAGTCGGTGACGCCCACCGTGCGCAGCGCCGAGCCGACCCAGGTGACCGCGGGCAGCGGCACCGGCAGCGTCGGCCGGCCCAGCCGTCGCGAGCACTGCGACAGCAGCAGCACGCCGTCGCCGGCGATGTTGAACGTGCCGCTGTTGAGGGTGCCACGGCGCGGCTCGTGCAGCGCGATCCGCAGCACGTCGACGACGTCGTCCTCGTGGACGAACTGGAGCCTCGGGTCGTAGCCGAAGACGGTCGGCATCACCGGCAGCGAGAAGAACTCGGCGAGCGGGGAGTCCGCGCACGGCCCGAGGACGTTCGCGAACCGCAGCACGCACACCGCCACGTCCGGCCGGCGCCGCGCGAAGCCGCGGACGTACCCCTCGACCTCGACGGCGTCCTTGGCGAAGCCGCCGCTCGGCAGCGACTTGGGCGGGGTGGTCTCCCCGAAGACGGCCGGATCGCGGGGCGCCGAGCCGTACACGCTCGTACTGGACTTCACCACCAGCCGCTTCACCGTCGGCGACTTCTGGCAGGCGCCGAGGAGCTGCATCGTGCCGATGACGTTGGTCTCCTTGACGGAGGTGCGCCCGCCGGCGCCCAGCGGGGTCCCGGTGACGTCCAGGTGGACGACCGTGTCGACGCCGTGCTCGGCCAGTACGCGCCCTATCGCGGGCTGCCGGATGTCGGCCCGGACGAACTGGGCGCCGCCGAGGTGGTGCTCCGGCACGACAGCGTCGACGCCGACGACCCGTTCCACCTCGGGGTCGCGCAGGACGCGCCGCACGAGACGGCCCCCGAGCTGTCGGGCGACCCCGGTGACGAGCACGACCTTCCCCAAGAGTCCGCGCCTTCCCTCAAAACTGCTGTGTACGGGCCTGGTCCCGGCCTCAAACGTCACCGTAGCGGCTCACTGTTGCACTGTGACGCCCGCGCGGCGCACTTTTACCGTGCCGGTGCCTCCCCGCGCCCTTGCCGCCGACTGCTTCCGTCGGCGGCCGTCTCTCCCCGAACGCACCGTGGCCCTCCCACCGGACGGTGAGAGGGCCACGACACACGTGCGACACGTGCAGCGTTCGTAAGAAGACTTACTTCTTGTTACGACGCTGAACGCGGGTGCGCTTGAGCAGCTTGCGGTGCTTCTTCTTGGCCATCCGCTTGCGCCGCTTCTTGATAACAGAGCCCACGACTACCCTCGCTCACTTCTCTTCACTCGGTGCGGGGCGTCTGGGCCCACACGACCTACGTCGGCCTAGCCTACCCGCCCGAGCACTGAGCTTGTAATCCGAGGGCGGCCGCACGATCCGCACCGCGCACCCGCAGCCGAACGTCAAGCGGATTCCACCCCCACGAAGGACTCGCGGAGGTAGTCGTGCACCGCTTGCTCCGGCACCCGGAAGGACCTCCCCACCCGGATAGCCGGCAGGTGCCCGCTGTGCACCAAGCGGTACACAGTCATCTTCGACACCCGCATCACCGAGGCGACTTCCGCCACGGTAAGGAACTTGACCTCGTTGAGAGGCCTCTCGCTGCCAGCAGCCATGACCCACCTGTACCTTCCGCACATGACGCCCACCGGCTTCCCCTCCGGTGACTCTTCGTCGCTGTGCGCTCACTCCCCAGACTAGGGGCGCGTGATACGAGTGGGGAAGAGGAGCAGCCAACGGCCGCCTACTGTGACAGACAGGCGCGTTTGAGTACATAGCGCATGAGCGGCCGGTACGCCTCCTCCGGAGCCCCGTCGTCCAGCGGGACCACCACCGACACCCGGCCCTCGGCCTCCCCGACGAACAGCGCGGGGTCGTCCACGTCGCCCAGCCCGATGACGTCAAGACCCAGCTGACCTGCTCCGCAGACCCATCCGTGGTCCCCCACGACCAGATCGGGCAGGGGCCCGTCGCCCTCCGCCAGACCCTCCAGGGCTGCCCGTAGGGGCAGTGGGGAATGGGTGTGTGCGCCGGTCGCACCCGCGAACCCCCGTGCGCCTCCTTCCCGCACCAGCGCGACTCCCCTTACGTAGGCCAGGTTGTACGTGCGTACGCCGAACCGGGTCGTTATGTCGACACATCTGCCCTGCGCGGGGGTGAGGACGAGACAGCCCGCCGCCGACAAGGCGTCTGCGAGGCCGGCGTAGAACCCCAGCAACCGGCCCGGATGTCCCGTTCCCAGCAGTACGGCGCCGCGCCCCGCGGCCGCCCGGGCAAGGCGGCCGGCGAAGGCGTCCAGCGCGTCCAGGGTCCGTTCCGGGTCGATGAGGTCCGGCCCTCGGACCCGGCAAAAATCGGCCGGAACTCCGCACTTGTCCGCCATCAGCGCGACCACGTCCCGCTCGTTCCAGGGCCGTTGCGGCAGCAGACCGAGGGTCACCCGCGGGTCGCGCGCGGCGAACTGCCGGTACCGCCGCAGGCTCTGCTCCCGCGCCGTGCCCACGACGCCCGCCAGACCGCCCGCCACCAACTGCGCCCGCAGCTCCGTGCGGCTCACCACCGGGGACCCACCCATCCGGCGATGCTCCCGCACCCCGGGCCGCCGGGTCCCCGTTTCGCCCGTCCTCCCCACGATCGGTCGAAGGCGCCCGACGGGACAACGCGCCGACGCGACCCGGAGGGGCGCTACGGCAGCAGCCCCCGCAGCGGGTACACCGCCCGCCGGGTCGCCAGCACCGCCTGGTCCAGCCGGTCCGCCGGGTCGTACCCCGCGCTCCACTCCCGCCAGCCGGGCGTCCGCCCGTCCGTCATCCGCAGCGGCCCCGGCTGCCGCGTCAGCGCGTACACCTGGTCCCGCCACTCCTGCGGCACCATCGACGTCGGGTCCACCGGAGCGTGGGCCGCGATGCCCACGAGGTGCGTCCACGACCGCGGCACCACGTCCACGACCGCGTAACCGCCGCCGCCGAGCGCGATCCACCGCCCGCCGTCGACGTGCTCGTGCGCCAGGTCGTGGCACGCTTCCTGCACCAGCCGCTGGGCGTCGAGCGAGACCGCCAGGTGCGCCAGCGGGTCCTCGAAGTGCGTGTCGGCGCCGTGCTGGGTCACCAGCACCTGCGGCCGGAAGTCGGCCAGCAGCTCGGGCACCACGGCGTGGAAGGCCCGCAGCCACCCCTCGTCGCCCGTTCCGCCGGGCAGCGCGACGTTGACCGCGCTCCCCTCCGCGACGCCCGCGGCGCCCGTCTCCTCGGGCCACCCGGTGCCGGGGAACAGGAACCGGGGGTGCTCGTGCAGCGAGATGGTCAGCACCCGCGGATCGCCCCAGAACGCCGCCTGGACACCGTCCCCGTGATGCACGTCGACGTCGACGTACGCGACCCGCTCCGCACCCAGCTCCAGCAGCCGCGCGATCGCCAGCGACGCGTCGTTGTAGATGCAGAAGCCGGCGGCCGAACCCGCCATCGCGTGGTGCAGCCCGCCCGCGAAGTTCACGGCGTGCGCCGTGTCCCCCCGCCAGACGGCCTCGGCGGCGCCCACGGACTGCCCGGCGATCAGCGCGGACGCCTCGTGCATCCCCTCGAAGGCGGGGTCGTCGACCGTCCCCAGGCCGTAGGACTGGTCGGCGCTGCGGGGGTCCGCGGAGGCCGCGCGCACGGCCGCGACGTAGTCCTCGCGGTGCACGAGCCCGAGCGTGGAGTCGCCGGCGGGCTTCGCGGCGACGACGTCCACCACCCGGTCCAGTCCGTAGGCCCGCACCAACCCCATGGTCAGCGCGAGCCGTACGGGGTCCATCGGATGGCCGTCCCCGAAGTCGTACTTCGTTACCGCCTCGTCCCACATCAGCATTCCGCGGCCGCTCATGCCCGCCACCGTATCCGCTCAGTTCCCGAGCAGGAGCGCCGGCAACTCGGCCATCGCGGCGAAGTGCCCCTTGGCGCCTTCGAGCTTGGCGGCCGGCGTCATCGCCGTGAACCCGTACACGTCCATCCCGGCCGCCAGCGCCGCCCGCACGCCGAGGACGCTGTCCTCGACGACGACGCACCGCTCGGGGGCGACCCCCATCCGCTCGGCGGCGTGCAGGAACAGGTCCGGTGCGGGCTTTCCACGGCCGACGTCCTGCGCGCTGAAGACGATCGGCTCGGGGAACCAGGCGTCCAGCCCGGTCGTACGGTGCCCGAACCTGATGCGCTGGTGGCTCCCGGACGACGCGAGGCAGTACGGCACTTCGCTCGCCACCAGCTTCTCCAGTACCTCCGTGACCCCTTCCACGGGCTGGAGCCGGTCCTCGAACGCGGCGGAGGTGCGGGCGTGCAGCGTCTCGTCGAAGTCCGCGGGCAGCTGCTGCCCGGTCCGCTCCCCGACTAGGTCGTGCACCCGGTGCACCGCGGCGCCCATGTAGTCACGCAACGAGTCCTCGTACGAGGTCGGGTGCCCCAGCTCGGTCAGATAGGCCGCGAGGACGGCGTTCGCGAGGGGCTCGCTGTCGACGAGCACACCGTCGTTGTCGAAGATCACGAGGTCATAGGTCATGCGGTCAGCCTAAGCACGCCCGGAAACGCAAAAAGGCCGTGGTCCCCTGGAGATAAACTCCAGGGGACCACGGCTAAAAATTGTTCGGCGGCGTCCTACTCTCCCACAGGGTCCCCCCTGCAGTACCATCGGCGCTGTGAGGCTTAGCTTCCGGGTTCGGAATGTAACCGGGCGTTTCCCTCACGCTATAACCACCGAAACACTACGAAACCAACAACCCCGGACATTGACACGGGTTTGATTGTTCGTGGTTTCAGAACCAACACAGTGGACGCGAGCAAATATGGACAAGCCCTCGGCCTATTAGTACCAGTCACCTCCACCGGTTACCCGGCTTCCAGATCTGGCCTATCAAC